>NZ_JBIAPV010000028.1:0-1367 GCF_042888445.1 Streptomyces sp. NPDC002886 | reverse complement strand
CGCCTGAACGGCTCGGCGGAGGAGCAGGTGCCCGGCACGGAGCTCCGTATCGGCGACCTGGTCGTGTGCGAGGCCGGGGACGTCATCCCCGGCGACGGTGACGTCGTCGAAGGCGTCGCGTCCGTGGACGAGTCCGCCATCACGGGCGAATCGGCCCCGGTCATCCGCGAGTCGGGCGGCGACCGGTCGGCCGTGACCGGCGGGACGAAGGTGCTCTCCGACCGCATCGTCATCAAGATCACGACGAAGCCCGGCGAGACCTTCATCGACCGCATGATCAACCTGGTCGAGGGGGCGGCCCGGCAGAAGACCCCCAACGAGATCGCGCTCAACATCCTGCTCGCCTCGCTGACGATCGTCTTCCTGCTCGCCGTCGTCACGCTCCAGCCCTTCGCGATCTACGCGCACGCCAAGCAGTCGATGATCGTGCTGACCGCACTGCTGGTCTGCCTGATTCCGACCACCATCGGCGCGCTCCTCTCCGCCATCGGCATCGCGGGCATGGACCGCCTGGTGCAGCGCAACGTCCTGGCCATGTCGGGGCGCGCGGTGGAAGCGGCGGGCGACGTCTCGACCCTGCTCCTCGACAAGACCGGCACCATCACCCTGGGCAACCGCCAGGCCTCCGAGTTCGTCCCCGTCACGGGCGCCATCGCCGCCGAACTGGCCGACGCCGCCCAGCTCTCCTCGCTGGCCGACGAAACCCCCGAGGGCCGCTCGATCGTGGTCCTCGCGAAGGAGAAGTACGGCCTGCGCGAACGCCACCAGGGCGAGCTGGTGGACGCCGAATGGATCCCCTTCACCGCGCAGACCCGCATGTCGGGCGTGGACGTGGACGGCCGCAAGGTCCGTAAGGGCGCGGCCGGTTCGATCATCGCCTGGGTCGGCGAACAGGGCGGTACGGTCGCCCCGGACGCGCGGGCCAAGGTCGACGAGATCTCCGGAGCCGGCGGCACCCCGCTGCTCGTCGCGCTGGAGGACGACAAGGGCGCCCGGGTCCTGGGTGTCATCCACCTGAAGGACGTGGTCAAGGAGGGCATGCGCGAACGCTTCGACGAGCTGCGGCGCATGGGCATCAAGACCATCATGATCACCGGCGACAACCCGCTGACCGCCAAGGCCATCGCCGAGGAGGCGGGCGTCGACGACTTCCTCGCCGAGGCCACCCCCGAGGACAAGATGGCCCTCATCAAGCGGGAACAGGCCGGCGGAAAGCTCGTCGCGATGACGGGCGACGGCACGAACGACGCCCCGGCCCTGGCCCAGGCCGACGTGGGCGTGGCGATGAACACCGGAACCTCGGCCGCCAAGGAGGCCGGGAACATGGTGGACCTCGACTCCAACCCCACCAAGCTCATCGAAATCGT
>NZ_JBIAPV010000026.1:0-2215 GCF_042888445.1 Streptomyces sp. NPDC002886 | reverse complement strand
ACGACCGTCCCTGGCTGAACTAGGCGAACTAACTGAACTAGGCGAACTAGGCGCACTAGGCGAACTAACTGAACTAGGCGAACTAGGCGCACTAGGCGAACTAGGCGAACTAGTGGAGGGGGATGGCCGCCGGATCGGTTCAGGTGAGGTTCAATCCTCCGTCCAGCACGATGACTTCGCCGGTGAGGTAGGTGCTGGCGATCACTGATGCCACCAGGTCGGCCACGTCGGCGGGCTGAGCCGGGCGGTGCATGGGTGCGCGATCTCGCCACAACTCATGTGCCTGAGCCCAGTCCTTGGTCATCGGTGTGTCCACCAGGCCGGGAGCGATCGCGTTGACTCGGACCTCTGGGCCGAGTGCGGCTGCGAGCAGTCGGGTCACATGGTTCAGGGCGGCCTTGCTCGCTGCGTACGGGACCGATGAGCCCTTGGGACGTACCCCGGCGTGGCTGGTGATGTTCACGATGCTGCCGCCCGTGGGGGATCGGCGCAGTGCCGGAAGGGCTGCCGTGCACAGGACCCATGGTGCGATCAGGTTCACTTCCAGCAGCTGCCGCCAGTCCGCCGGCGTTGCGGCGGCCAGGTCGTCGTGCGGGATCGGCCAGCTGATGCCCGCGTTGTTCACCAGCACGTCCAGCCGGCCGAACCGGTCGAGTGCCGCCTCGATGAGCCCGCGAGCCTCTTCCTCCACGGCCAGATCCGCCCGCACGTACGCCCCACCGAGCTCCGCCGCGAGCGCCTCCCCGGCCTCCACGCTGCGCCGCGAGTGCACGACGACCCGCATCCCGTCCGCTGCCAGCCTTCGAGCGACGGCTTCCCCGATCCCCGACGTGGACCCGCTGACTACGGCGACGGGCCGATCCGCTTGTTCAATCCCCATGCCGGTGGATCCTGCCATCGTTCTCCCTGGTGGGTTGTCTCGTGCGTGAGGGAGAGGAGACGGTGGTGGCTGAGGTGGTCGAGGTGATGGCCGAGCTGGCTGCGCTGGAGGACCCGAAGGTCCGGGCGGTGAACGAGAAGCACGGTGACGATCACGGTGTGAATCTAGGCAAGCTGCGCGCGGTCGCGAAGCGGTTGAAGACGCAGCAGGAACTGTCCCAGCGACTCTGGGAGACGGGTGACACGGCCGCGAGGCTGCTGGCCGTCCTGATCTGCCGCCCGAAGGCCTTCGGGCGGGACGAGCTGGACGCCATGCTGCGCGACGCGCGCACGCCCAAGGTGCACGACTGGCTCGTGAACTACGTGGTGAAGAAGAGCCCGCACGCGGAGGAGCTGCGGCTGGTGTGGTTCGCCGATCCCGATCCCGTGGTTGCGAGTGCCGGATGGGCGCTGACCACCGAGCGGGTGGCGAAGAAGCCCGATGGTCTCGATCTCGCGGGACTGCTCGACGTCATCGAGGCGGAGATGAAGGACGCTCCTGACCGCCTGCAGTGGGCGATGAACCATTGCCTGGCCCAGATCGGCATCGAGCATGCCGAGTACCGCGCCCGCGCACTCGCCATCGGCGAGCGCCTGGAGGTTCTGAAGGACTATCCGACGCCGCCCGGCTGTACTTCGCCGTATGCGCCCGCCTGGATCAACGAGCTGGTGCGTCGGAAGGAGGAGAAGGCGGCGGGCTGAAAAGCGGTAGACAGCCTTCGTGCGCTGGGTGAGCATCGCCGCGATGAGCAATGAACTTCTCCCCAAACGCGTCCGCTTCGTCAAGCTCAACGCAAAGGCCCTGCGGGCTCTCGCCGACGGCGACCTCGCGGCCGGCAGCGCCGAGGCCGGGGTGGCCCTGGACGAGTACTTCGTATCCGACCGTGCCCGCTGGATCTTCGGATACCGAGCCGACCAACACGCCAAGGACCCGTCCGCCGCGCCCTGGACCACCCGGGCGGCAGTGTCGGAGCCGGACGGAACGGTCATAGGCGACGCGGGGTTCCACGGTCCGCCGGACGAGGCGGGCGTGGTCGAAGTCGGCTACGGCGTCGTGCCCACCTACCGCCGCCAGGGCTACGCCCGTGCCATGCTGACCGCCCTCCTGGCGAGGGCCGCCGAAGAACCCGATGTCAGGACCGTCCGAGCCACGATCCGATCCGACAACACGGCCTCCCTGGCCACCATCGCGGGCTTCGGCTTCACCCGCGTCGCCGAGCGGGGCAACGAGACCAACGGAATCGACCTCGTCTTCGAACTCCCCGCGAACCGCACCTGATCAGCCAGGGACGGTCGG
>NZ_JBIAPV010000025.1:0-2505 GCF_042888445.1 Streptomyces sp. NPDC002886 | reverse complement strand
GTCGTGACTGCGTGCCTTTTGAAGAATGAGCCTGCGAGTTAGCGGTGTGTAGCGAGGTTAACCCGTGTGGGGAAGCCGTAGCGAAAGCGAGTCCGAATAGGGCGATTGAGTTGCACGCTCTAGACCCGAAGCGGAGTGATCTAGCCATGGGCAGGTTGAAGCGGAGGTAAGACTTCGTGGAGGACCGAACCCACCAGGGTTGAAAACCTGGGGGATGACCTGTGGTTAGGGGTGAAAGGCCAATCAAACTCCGTGATAGCTGGTTCTCCCCGAAATGCATTTAGGTGCAGCGTCACGTGTTTCTTGCCGGAGGTAGAGCACTGGATAGGCGATGGGCCCTACCGGGTTACTGACCTTAGCCAAACTCCGAATGCCGGTAAGTGAGAGCGTGGCAGTGAGACTGTGGGGGATAAGCTCCATGGTCGAGAGGGAAACAGCCCAGAGCATCGACTAAGGCCCCTAAGCGTACGCTAAGTGGGAAAGGATGTGGAGTCGCAGAGACAACCAGGAGGTTGGCTTAGAAGCAGCCACCCTTGAAAGAGTGCGTAATAGCTCACTGGTCAAGTGATTCCGCGCCGACAATGTAGCGGGGCTCAAGCGTACCGCCGAAGTCGTGTCATTGCAGCAATAGGGCCAACGCCCGCTGTGATGGGTAGGGGAGCGTCGTGTGCCGGGTGAAGCAGCAGCGGAAGCTAGTTGTGGACGGTTCACGAGTGAGAATGCAGGCATGAGTAGCGATACACACGTGAGAAACGTGTGCGCCGATTGACTAAGGGTTCCTGGGTCAAGCTGATCTGCCCAGGGTAAGTCGGGACCTAAGGCGAGGCCGACAGGCGTAGTCGATGGACAACCGGTTGATATTCCGGTACCCGCTTTGAAACGCCCAATATCGAATCAGGCGATGCTAAGCCCGTGAAGCCGTTCCGGACCCTTCGGGGAAAGGAAAGTGGTGGAGCCGGTGACCCAGACTTGTAGTAGGTAAGCGATGGGGTGACGCAGGAAGGTAGTCCAGCCCGGGCGGTGGTAGTCCCGGGGTAAGGGTGTAGGCCGAGGGGTAGGCAAATCCGTCCCTCATATAAGGCTGAGACCTGATGCCGAGCCGATTGTGGTGAAGTGGATGATCCTATGCTGTCGAGAAAAGCCTCTAGCGAGTTTCATGGCGGCCCGTACCCTAAACCGACTCAGGTGGTCAGGTAGAGAATACCGAGGCGTTCGGGTGAACTATGGTTAAGGAACTCGGCAAAATGCCCCCGTAACTTCGGGAGAAGGGGGGCCATCACTGGTGATCGGATTTACTCCGTGAGCTGGGGGTGGCCGCAGAGACCAGCGAGAAGCGACTGTTTACTAAAAACACAGGTCCGTGCGAAGCCGTAAGGCGATGTATACGGACTGACGCCTGCCCGGTGCTGGAACGTTAAGGGGACCGGTTAGTCACATTTCGGTGTGGCGAAGCTGAGAACTTAAGCGCCAGTAAACGGCGGTGGTAACTATAACCATCCTAAGGTAGCGAAATTCCTTGTCGGGTAAGTTCCGACCTGCACGAATGGCGTAACGACTTCTCGACTGTCTCAACCATAGGCCCGGTGAAATTGCACTACGAGTAAAGATGCTCGTTTCGCGCAGCAGGACGGAAAGACCCCGGGACCTTTACTATAGTTTGATATTGGTGTTCGGTTCGGCTTGTGTAGGATAGGTGGGAGACTTTGAAGCGGCCACGCCAGTGGTTGTGGAGTCGTCGTTGAAATACCACTCTGGTCGTGCTGGATGTCTAACCTCGGTCCGTGATCCGGATCAGGGACAGTGTCTGATGGGTAGTTTAACTGGGGCGGTTGCCTCCCAAAAAGTAACGGAGGCGCCCAAAGGTTCCCTCAGCCTGGTTGGCAATCAGGTGTTGAGTGTAAGTGCACAAGGGAGCTTGACTGTGAGACCGACGGGTCGAGCAGGGACGAAAGTCGGGACTAGTGATCCGGCGGTGGCTTGTGGAAGCGCCGTCGCTCAACGGATAAAAGGTACCCCGGGGATAACAGGCTGATCTTCCCCAAGAGTCCATATCGACGGGATGGTTTGGCACCTCGATGTCGGCTCGTCGCATCCTGGGGCTGGAGTCGGTCCCAAGGGTTGGGCTGTTCGCCCATTAAAGCGGTACGCGAGCTGGGTTTAGAACGTCGTGAGACAGTTCGGTCCCTATCCGCTGTGCGCGTAGGAATATTGAGAAGGGCTGTCCCTAGTACGAGAGGACCGGGACGGACGAACCTCTGGTGTGCCAGTTGTCCTGCCAAGGGCATGGCTGGTTGGCTACGTTCGGGAGGGATAACCGCTGAAAGCATCTAAGCGGGAAGCCTGCTTCAAGATGAGTATTCCCACCTCCTTGAGAGGGTAAGGCTCCCAGTAGACGACTGGGTTGATAGGCCAGATGTGGAAGCCCGGTAACGGGTGGAGCTGACTGGTACTAATAGGCCGAGGGCTTGTCCTCAGTTGCTCGCGTCCACTGTGTTAGTTCTGAAG
>NZ_JBIAPV010000024.1:0-5822 GCF_042888445.1 Streptomyces sp. NPDC002886 | reverse complement strand
GGGGGGACCCTGTGGGAGAGTAGGACGCCGCCGAACAATCATTGTGGAAAGCCCCGTACCAGGGAACTGGTACGGGGCTTTTCTGCGTTTACGGGGTGTTGAGAGTGGCCGTGCCACGTGCCGGCGGGCCTCCCCATATCCAGAGAGCGATTCACATGACCAGCAGCCAGCGAGCAACGACCACCCTGTGGCGCCCCACCGGCCCCGAGGAGCTGGACCTGGTCCGCGAGCTCGACTGGCGTGCCTGGCCCCCTCGGCTCCCCGAGCAGCCGATCTTCTACCCGGTCCTCAACGAGGATTACGCGATCAAGATCGCGAGGGACTGGAACGTCAAGCACAGCGGCGTCGGCTTCGTTACCCGATTCGACGTGGAGTCGGAGTTCTTGAGCCGCTATCCCGTCCAGCAGGCCGGCGGGCGGACGATCCTCGAACTGTGGGTTCCCGCAGAGGAGTTGGATGACTTCAACGATCACATCGTCGGTGTGATCGAGGTGGTCCACGAGTTCCGCTGAGGCAGGGGGCCCGCGTATTCACCGAGCGGGCAGCTCCAGTCAGTGGGACGCGGCACCGACGCGGCTGACCCAGACACGAAGGGGCGCTTTCTCCGGCTCAGTGCAGGCCTGTTCCCAGCGCGCGTCCTCGTGCAGGTCCGACCAGGCGACGACGCCGGGCTCACTGTCGGCCAGAAACTCCGCCACGATCGGACTCAGGTCGTCGGAAACGGTGTAGGCACCGCCGAACGGCAAGGCGTCCGGGGACAGAGAGCAGGTGGAGCACCGGAGTTGCCCGGCCTGCTGGTCGTGCCACACGTAGAACGTCGCCGGCCCGGGGAAGCACAGTTCTCGAATGCGTACCCGGAGGGCCGCAGCGGTCCGCTCGAAGGCGGTGACCACTTCGGCGACGGAGGAGGCCCTCCGGTCCTCGTCGTCGGCACCCAGCCGCCAGGTGTTGGTCTCTCGTTCCATCCGTCGGTCAGCCGGCTCCAAGAGCAGGGGCTCGTCCGCCACCTCGGCGATCCACGTCAACAACACCACACCACCATCCCCGCGCAGTTCGAACCGGCACGTGCCTTAAGAAGTAGACGTCTTACTCCTGGAAGTGCCAGACGTAGCGGACGTCGGGCTCGTGCTCCTCGTTGCGCCGGCCGTCGGTACGTTCGACCGCGGTGAATCCGTGTCGCTCGTAGAACCGTTGCGCCGGACCATTGACCTGGAACGTCCACAGTCCCAGCCGATCCGGCCGCCGCTGCTTGGCCAGGGCGATGAGCCGGTCGCCCAGGCCCTTTCTGCGCCAGGACGGCTCCAGGTAGAGCTGTTCCAGTTCCTCGCCGTCGAGTACGAGGAGCCCCGCTACGGTGCCATCGGCAACTGCTATCCAGGTCTCGTAGTGCGGCACGACCACGGCGGCGAACCAGTCCCGCACCTCGTCTTCGCCGTGCGCAAGACGCACGGTCGGCAACGCGGTCTTGAAGGAACGCAGCCAGGTCTCGGCCATGGCGGCCGCATCGGATCCGATGGCACGCCGCACCACGAGCTCGTCACTATTCACAGCGCGGGACTATCGCAGATGCGGGGCGCCGGCCGCATTCGGATTCAGTGCGTGCCGTCGATCTGCGGTCCGGGGCCCCGGTGTCCGGTTCTACGCGGCCGGTGCCGCCAGGCGGAAACCCACACCGATCGCTTCAAGATCCGGTTCATAGGCGCCGTGCCGTCGGGCGCACCGGGCCAGGTCCCGGTCGTGGCGGAAGGCGCCGCCTCGGGTGATGTGCGGGTCGAAGGCCCAGCCCTCGGTGCTCGGCACCTCGGTGGGCGCGCCAGGGTAGGGAGCGTAGAGGGTAGAGGTCCACTCGTCGGTGTTACCCGCCATGTCCAGCACACCGAAGGGGCTGGCTCCGTCGGGAAACGAGCCGACCGGCATCGTGGCGCCGATGCCGAGGTCCACCAGATTGGCCAGGCCGGTACGGTACTCCTCGCCCCAGGGGAACTCCCTGCCGTCGTCGCCCCGCGCGGCGCGCTCCCACTCGTCCTCCGTGGGCAGCCGTACATCCAGGCCGACCCGTTCCGCGAGCCACCGGCAATAGGCCGTCGCCGTCTCCCAGGCGACCCCAACGACTGGGTGGTCCGCCGGCGTCTGTGGGACCGGGCTCCCTGTGGCCGCCGCGAAACGTGTCCACTGGCCGACCGTGACCGGAGTGCGGGCGATCCGGAACGCCGGGACGTGGATCTCCGCGCGCGGAGCTTCCTTCATGTACCACTCCACCGGCACCCCGGTGTCCCTATAGCGGCGGGCCACTGCCGTCACCTCGTCGACGGGTGTACCCCGACGTAGCACCCCGGCGGGGATGTCGACCCAGTTCACCTGCTCCACACGCATGGCTCCTCCTCAGCTCGACCGGACAACCTTCATGATCACCTCGGTGGTCGGGACGGGCATCGGCCGATGGACCCATCTCGACAGCGACTTTGGAACCAGGACATCGGGCCACCGACCGGATGCGCTCCGGCATGACGAGTGGTGCAGGTTCGCGTGTACCAAGCTGAGCATCTTCATGTGTACGCCGACACAGGGCCGCCCAGTGAGAGTGGGCCGGGGCGGGATGCCCGGGCGGCGATGCGTTCGTGGATCTGTTCGCCGGTGAGGTGCTGGTCGAGGTGGCCTGGATGGCGCCTACGGGTGCGGAAGCGTTCGGCGACGAGGGGTGCCCAGATGCCTTTGGTCAAGGTGGATGGGTGCTGATTCGGGCGTCTGGAACGATGCGCCTGTGCATGCTGATGATCAGGTTGGCGAGGGTTTCTCTGCGGATCTCGCGGTGTTTCTTCGGAAGACCGCCGACGGCCGTCCGGTGAAGATCGTTCCTTCCGTCTGCGGCGGGTGCAGCGGGCGCGTGTTCTTCGTGCTCGTTGACGATGTCGAGGGCGGAGCCGAGCGGGTGTGCGCTGGTTGCGGCGTCCGCGCGTTCATCGCGGATAGCGAGGAGTTCTGGGAGGACGCGGATCCGGGCGAGGCCTGCTGCCCGTGCGGGAGCGAGGAGTTCGAGACCGCGGTCGCGTTCTCCCTGACCGACAACGGGTCGGTCCGCTGGGTGACCGTCGGGCTGCGGTGCCAGAACGACGGCGCAGTGGGGGTCTATGCCGACTGGAAGATCGACTACGGCCCCACGGATCACCTCCTGACCATGGTCTAAGTCTGCGGAGCGCCGGCCCCAACAGGCTGCGGTTCGTGGAAGGTTCTGTCCCGGAGCATCGCGAAAAGCACGTCGGTTCGTCGTCGGGCGAGGCAGAGCAGAGCCTGGGTGTGGTGCTTGCCTGCGCGACCTTCTTGTCGTAGTAGATCCGCGATGCCGGGTCTCCCAGAGCGGCGAACGCGGAGAGGAAGAAAGTCTGTTTGAGCTGCTTGTTTCCTCTCCTGAAGGGCAGTTCGCCGCGGATCGAGGACCCGGTACTGCGGGGCGCGGGGGCGAGCCCTGCGTAGGCGGCGAGGTGGCCGCGGTCGGGAAGGTGCTGCCGTCGCCGACCTCGATCAGGATGCGTGCTCCGGTCCTGACGCCGACTCCCGGCATCGACCTCAGGACCTGTGAAAGAGGGTGGACCTCCAGCAGTTCCTCGATCCGCCCGGCCAGCAGTTTCCGCTGGTCAAGCACGGCTGTCAGGGACCCGGCCAGGCTCGGGACGATCAGCGTGGGCGCCTCGGTCCCCGGAACGGTGATCTTCTCGACCAGCCGCTCGGTCATCCGCGGCGCCTTCGGCCGTAACAGCGTCACCAGACGGCGTCGGCCAGCCTTGCGGATCTGAGCCGGAGACCCGAACCGCTCCAACGGAGCCAGGACGGCCGGGTGCTGCAACCGCGGCCCGAGCACCCGCTGCAACGATAGATGGATCTGCGTGAGCAGGCCGTGCAGCCGGTTCGCGACCCTGGTCGCTTCGCCGGCCAGGTCGTCGTCGAACCCGACGATCATCTCCAGCTCGGCGACCGTCTCGGTCTTGGCCTCGCCCGGGTAGAGGTCGGCGATCCGCCGCATCGTGAGGCCCGGACGGTAGGCGACGGGGCAGCCTATGTCCCTCGCGACGGCCAGCGGCAGGGCCCCGATCGAGGCCGGCTGGTCGACCACAACCAGCACCGTTCCGTGCTTGGCCTTCAGTTTGGCGAACAGCTCGCGGAGGTTGGGTTCGGCGTTGGGTAACCGCTTGTCGAAGGCCTACTTCCCAGCCGGGGTGAAGGCGGTGGCGTGGTGTTCGCCCTTGCCGACGTCCAGGCCGTCGATCACACGCAGGCCCCTCCATCACGCCTTCGTCCGGCCTTGCCTCGGCACAGAGCTGCCGCACCCACGTTACGGAGAGCTCTTCCGACTCGGGTAAGCCGGTGCTCAAGCCCGTCATCAGCGATCCGTCGACGTCTCCGGGCCCGGTGACACCCCCCCCGGATCATCAACAACAAGGGGGGAAGCCATGCCGAACCCGAAGGCCGGAGGCCCCATTGCGGAGCAACGAAGGCGGTAACGGGGGGCGGGACAGTCGCAGAACACCTGGACCAGGTGGGCGTCAAGCTGTTGGAGCCGGCCGGGTGCGGTGTCGTGGTGCCACCAGTTCACGAGTACGGCTCGCCCGCCGTCGGCCGCGCGGGTCAACAGGACGTCGTCGGCGGCCCGACTCAGCCGGTGGCGCCCGGCGTGGTCACCTACGCCGAGGGAGTCGTAGAGCGACTCCAGGATCACGTCCTTGTCGATGAGCGGCAGGTCGATGTGGCCGGCGGCTCTTCGACGTCCCGGACACTCCGACGCCGATAGTCACTCGTGGTTCATCCACGATGCCGGAGCCGATCTCGGGGAGTGGGCTCGAGAAATGACCGAGCGGGCGGCCTGGGCGACGGTCCACAAACTCAGGCCGGCGGAGGTCAGGGTGTATCAGGAGCAGGTGTAGTCGTGCCCGTCGCCACTGTGGTGCGAGGCCCTCCCCAGCGAGCGTCCTTTTCAGTGCGCATGCGAGCTCGTTGCCTTCGTCGGGCTGGGAGGACGTCGGGGTGGAGGGCTTGCCCAGCCCGGTCGGGCCGGCGAAGTCCTCGTCGTCTCGACGATCGGGGCCGCGGACGCTCCCGCGGCGAGCTGATCGCCAAACTCCCCCGGCCTCCGGCGGACACTGCTGGCCCTGGTGCCTTGCGGTTGATCTGTCGGCCACCGTTCGGGGCGGTACTTCCTGTCGCCGGGTAGGGGACATCGCTGCGCGAGTCACTGGCAGGGCTGAGCAACCCGCATTTGGGTCGGCCGGGACTGCCCGCCACACCGTGGCGGCTGACAGGACCCGCCCCAGCCGCTGTCTGACATCCATAAGAGCGCCAACACCTCGACCGCTGGAGGGCAGCAGTCGCCCTCGCCGGCACCTTCCGGGGAGCCGCGGGTGTCCTGTGGGCGTGTGGTGGAGCTGGTGCTGTGGAGGGTTGGAGCCGGCTGCTGGGCTTCGGGTAGGGGGTCCCTACACCGAGGATGCCCGTCGTGTCGCGCCCATTTTGACGCTGCAGGGGGCGTCATGTAGAGTCAAACGGTTGCCTGGAACTGGACAAGTTCGGCAGCCAGCCCCCAAAGAAGCAATTCAGAGTGGGCACCCTCGACTCCTCATCCAGGAATCTGAAGCCGGGAAATCCGGTGGAAAACTTCTGATAGAGTCGGTCTCGCCGGAAAGGGAAACGCGAAAGCGAAGAACTGGAAAGCGAATCCCGCTGACTGGGAATCGGACACGAAAGAGTCTGATAGAGTCGGAGACACAAGAACGAAGGAAGCGCCCGGAGGAAAGCCCGAGAGGGTGAGTACAAAGGAAGCGTCCGTTCCTTGA
>NZ_JBIAPV010000023.1:0-5871 GCF_042888445.1 Streptomyces sp. NPDC002886 | reverse complement strand
GGGACGTTTAAGGACTACTATCCCGCCTCGTATGTGACCTAGGCCCTGTGGGGCGGGTCACCGCCACAAGGACCGGATCTCACCCTCCGTGCCTGCTCGTACCCCTCTCGGAGGAAGGCGAGGCGGCTCCACGGCCCCCGGATCGAAGGTCGCAGGCCGGTGAAGGCTGTCGTTCACGCGGTCCGGGCCGCAGGGCCCGGTGGCGGAGCCGGGTGGCGGAGCGGGTGGTCCGTTCGGCGTGTCCGTCGTGCACGGCCGGGGAAGCCCCGGACCGCTGCCTAGCGTGGCCCCATGAGCACCCGCACGACACTGCCCATCGCCGGGTACGGCATCCGGTTCGCCCGGTCCTCCGAGTCCGGGGCGGTCGCCGCCCTGCTGGCCCGCGCCTTCTCCGACGACCCCGTCATGGCGTGGATGATCCCCGCCCCGGCCGACCGGGAACGCCGGATCGCCCGCTACTTCGAGCTCGCCCAGCGCCAGGTACGACCCCGCGCGGGCGGGGTCCGGGTCGCCGCGACAGGCGACGGGCGGTTGCTGGCGGCCGCGTTGTGGTCGGGGCCCGGGCGCTGGAAGACCTCCGCGCCGGGAGAGCTGGCGGCACTCCCCCAGTACGTACGCGTCTTCGGTCTCCGTGGGATGTCGCGGGCCGGTGAGGTCCAGAACCTCATGCACGGCGCCCATCCGGACGCTCCCCACTGGTACCTGCCGTCCGTGGGAACGGACCCGGGCCTCCAGGGGGCGGGGGTCGGATCGGCACTGCTGCGTCAGCAGTTGACCGACTGCGACAGGCTCGGGCTACCCGCCTACCTGGAGTCGAGCAAGGCCGCCAACGTCCCCTTCTACGAACGGCTCGGCTTCCGCGTCACCTCCGAACTCAGCCTCCCGCAGGGCGGGCCCACCCTCTGGCCCATGTGGCGCGAACCCTCACCGGGGGAGGCGCATGGGCCCGTCGAGCTCGGGTAGTCGCGCCTACCAGACGTCCTGACGGACGACCCGCACCTGCGGGTGCGGGCTGCTGACGACACGGAAGGAGTGCGCATGTCGCACGTCGAGGAGCACGTCGAGGTCAACGTCCCCGTACGCACGGCCTACAACCAGTGGACGCAGTTCGAGGACTTCCCCGCCTTCATGGAGGGGGTCGAACGGATCGTCCAGCGCACGGACACGCTCACCCACTGGGTGACGAACGTGAACGGTGTGCAGCGCGAGTTCGACGCCCAGATCACCGAACAGCTCCCGGACCGGCGTGTCGCGTGGATGACGGTCGACGGTGAGGCCCGCCAGGCCGGGCTCGTCACCTTCCAGCCGATCGACGCGACCACCACGAAGGTCGTCCTGCACATGAACTGGGCACCGGACGGCCTGGCCGAGGCGGCCGCCGACAAGCTCGGCTTCGTCAAGCGTCAGGTGGCGGGTGACCTGAAACGGTTCAAGCTCTTCATCGAATCGCGTGGGGTCGCGACGGGTGCCTGGCGCGGCGAGATCTGAGCGGGATGGGACTCCGGGCGGCGCACGGGGGCACCGCCGCCGCGTGCCCGGGAGCCCGTACCGCCTCGCGGGGCGGCCGGGCCGGGGAACGGATGGCCACTGCGGCCATGGCCCGGTGACGCACCGTCTGATCCCGGGTCGGGAGGCGGCACCGGCGGGCCGGGGCGGCCGGGGCGCTGGATCAAGCCACGGTTCCGTCACCCGACCGGTCCAACAGGTCCTAGAGTGTGCGCGTGACCGAGCAGAAACCCGAACTCATCGCCGGCCGGTACCAACTGGTCGAACCCATCGGCCAGGGGGGCATGGGCCGGGTCTGGCGAGGCCTCGACCAGCAGCTCTTCGGACGCGAGGTCGCCGTCAAGGAGATCCTCTTCCCGGCGGGAATGGACGACGGCGACCGTGCGACGCTGCTCAGGCGTTTCACTGGTGAGGCCCGCGCGGCGGTCACTCTCAGCCATCCCGGGATCATCACCATCCACGACGTGGTCGAGCACAACGGCTCCCCCGTCATCGTCATGGAGTTCATCCGGGGGGAGTCCCTCGCCGCGGCCATCCGCCGGCAGGGCCGGCTGCCCGCGCGGCGCGTGGCGGAGATAGGGGCCGCTCTGCTCGGCGCGCTCACCGAAGCGCACGGCGCACGGATCATCCACCGTGACATCAAGCCGGACAACGTGCTCCTGACCAAGGACCGCGTCGTCCTCACCGACTTCGGCATCGCCCACCTCGCGGACGCCACGACCAAGCTCAGCCGGAGCGGAACCGTCATCGGCACCCCGCACTACATGCCCCCGGAGCAGCTGGAGGGCAAGCACCCGACCCCCGCGAACGACTTGTGGGCCCTTGGCGCCACCCTCTACCACGCCATCGAGGGACGCCCGCCGTTCGAGGCCGACGGGCTCCACGCCCTTGCCGTGGCCGTCTTCACCCGCCCCCACCGGCCGCCGGTCCACGCCGGCCCGCTGGCACCCGTACTGGACGCGCTCCTCACGAAGGACCCGGCGCGACGCGTCGGCGCGGCCGAGGCCACGGAGCTGCTGGCGGCCGCGCTGCGGTCGGACCGGTCCGGGGCGGACACGGTCTCGGAGGCCGTCCCGCGCGAGCCGGAGGCGCCGCCCGTCCCGCAGACGCCACCCGTCCCGGAGACGGCGCCCGTCTCGGAGGCGGTGACCGAGCACGCCCCGACCCCGACGCCGACCGAGCGGGAATCGGAACCCGCTTCACCGCTGCCGACGCCCACGGCCGAGGAACCGGCGCACACGCCCGGCACCCTTCCTCGGCCCGTGCCGGAGCGGCCGACCACCCCGCCCGTCGCCGTCCCTCCGGCCGAGGACGTGATCTCGCTCGGCTGGGGCGACCAGCAGGGGCGGGAGGAGGGGGCTTCCGCCCGTCGGCGCGTCCTGACACGGCGCGCGGCCGTTCTGGGGGTGGCCATGGTCACGCTCGCGGCCGGCTCCGTCCTGACCTGGAAGTTGACCCGTGACACCTCGCACGGCGGCGGGGGTACCGGCGGCGGCTCCACGTCCTCGACCGTCACGGTGGTCATCGGGCTGGACGCGCCGCTCAGCGGCGGGCTGTCGGCCATGGGCGTCGGCATGAAGAACTCCGCCGACCTGGCGGCCACGACCTCCAACCGCACCGGGCACGTACCCGGTGTGACCTTCGAGATCAAAGCGCTGGACGACGAGGCCGCCCCCGCCAAGGGCGGGCCCAACGCCGCTCGGTTCATCGACGACGCGAAGGTGCTCGGTGTGGTGGGGCCGCTCACCTCGTCGGTCGCCAAGACCATGGCGGAGCCGCTCGGACGGGCGAACCTCGTCAACGTGTCACCGGCCAACACCGACCCCGTGCTGACGCTGGGCCCCGACTGGGCCAAGGGCTCCAAGTCCCGCCCGTACGACACCTACTTCCGAACCGTCGCCACGGACGTCGACCAGGGCCCGTTCGCCGCCCGGTACCTCCACGGCGAGGCCGGGAAGAGGAAGCTCTACGTCATCGGCGACGGCAGCGCCTACGGCACCGGCCTCGCTTCCGGAGTCGGGGCCGCGTTCGCGAAGCTCGGCGGGACCGTCGTGGGTACGGACCAGATCGACCCCGCGCAAGGCGACTTCTCCTACCTGGCCGCCCAGATCCGGTCCTCCGGCGCCGACGCCGTGTACTTCGGCGGCTACTACGACGCCGCCGCGCCGCTCTCCCGGCAGCTCAAGGAGGCGGGCGTGACCATCCCCCTGATGGGCGGCGACGGCATCTTCGACCAGCAGTTCCTGACGACGAACACGAAGGCCGAGGGTGACCTCGCCACGGGCATCGGCGTCCCTGCCGAGGACCTGAAGAACGGACCGGACTTCCTCACGCGGTACCAGGAGGCGGGCTACCCGGAGGCGGCCGGTTCCTACGGTCCTTACGCGTACGACGCCACCTGGGCCGTCATCGAGGCCGTGAAGGCCGTGGTGGAGGCCAACGGCGGAGCCCTCCCCGCGGACGCCCGGGCGAAGATGCCGCAGGCCGTGTCGCGGCTGGCCTTCGACGGCGTCACCGGGCGCGTGGCCTTCGACGCGTACGGCGACACGGTCAACCGTCAGCTGACGGTGTACGCGGTGAAGGGCGGGAGCTGGACCACCGTGAAGAGCGGGCCCGCTGCCCCTTGATCCGTCCCGGGCGGGCCGACGATCCGTCCCGGAAGGGCCGCTGATCCGTCCCGGACCGGCCGCCCGATCCGTCCCGGACGAGACCGCGCCGACGGGTGGCGCCGTGGCTCCCCCCTCGGCAGCCACGGCGCCCGTTCACGTGCCGCGTGCCCTACAGCCGCTGCCAGAGCGCCGGGACCACCGGCGGCTCCCAGCCCGTCTGGGCCTGGTGCCCCTGGATGCAGCGGTAGCTCGCGCCGCCGTACGTGACGGTGGCGCCGGCGGCGTAGACGGAGCCGGCCTTCCAGGTGCCGCCGGGCTCGGGGTCACCGGGGCCGGGGCCGGGGCCCGGGTCAGTTCCCGTGACCTTGAGGGTCAGGCCGTAGGCGGACAGGATCGGGTTCAGCGGCTGGAAGAAGGTGGTCCCGCCGCTGGAGCAGTTGCCGGAGCCTCCCGAGGTCACGCCCTGGGCCTGGCTGCCGGAGATGTAGGAGCCGCCGGAGTCACCGGGCTCGGCGCAGACGGTGGTCCGGGTGACTCCGGAGATGGTGCCCTCGGGGTACGTGACGCTGGTGTTGTGCTGCTGGATAGTCCCGCAGTGCCAGCCCGTGGTGGAGCCGGAGCGGCACACCGAGGCCCCGACGGGTTGCAGTACCGAGCCGGTGACCTGCACGTTCGCCCCGCCGCTGCCCTTGACGTACGGGGTGGAGGTCCAGTTGGCGTTCGCCGCCACCCAGGCCATGTCGTTCCCGGGGAATACGGACGCCTGGAAGGAGCCCTGGGCGACCTGGTTGAACCCGCTGGTGGTGGTGCCGGCCCGCCCGCAGTGCCCGGCGGTGGCGAAGCCGTTCACCGTGCCCTTGGTGATCGGGAAGCCCACCGAGCAGCGGCCGCTGCCGTTCATGTAGTACGCGTCCCCGCCGCGCAGGTCGTACAGCGGGCGCGGGGCCTCGGCGGTGCGGACCACCGTGACCAGTGCCGCGTCGGTCCCGGTGGCCGCCAGCAGGGCGGCCGCCGCCCCGGGCCGGGTCTCCTCCACGACCAGGGTGTTGCCGCGCGGGTCGACGTAGCGGACCGGGGTCCCGGCGGTGGCGGCCCGGTCCAGCGCGGCCTTCGCGGTGTCCAGGTCGGCCAGGGAGCGGCCGACCAGCTTCGCCCGGGCCCCGGTGGCCCGTATCGAGGCGGTGTCGGCGGCCCGGGTGGTGGCCACGGTCAGCGTCCCCGCGTCGGCGCCGTCGAGCCAGGCTCCGGCGAAGGCCGCGCCGAGCCGGGCCTGCAGCCGGGCGGCGGTGGCCCCGGCCTCGGCCTCGTGGGCCAGGCGGGCCTCGGCCTGTGTGGGGGTCAGGCCGAGGTCGCGCCGCAGGGCGGCGAGCAGCTCGGGAGGAGCGTCGGCGGTGCGCAGCGTGGCGGAGGCGGACTTCTGCGGGCGCGCGGTGTCGGTGGAGTCCGCGGGGGCGGCGGCGGCAACGGCGCCGGTGGCGGCGAGCAGCAGCCCGGCGGCCAGGGCGGTACACGCCGCGCGGGCGTGTCGCTTGAGCATGGGGGATCTCCTCGGTTCGGTGGGGGTCAGCGACACCGTAGGAATCCGAACGCTCCCGCGGGAGCTGCCGGTCGGCCCCTCCCCCGGTGTTATGGCCGTGCGACGCGCCCCGCCCCGCCCGAGTCCTAGGTCGTCTCTTTCGGATCTTGTCGGCCGAGTCCGCGGCGTCTGGTGCCGTGCCTGGGCGTGCTGTCGGGGCGCTCGCGTACTGGGCGTACG
>NZ_JBIAPV010000022.1:0-15403 GCF_042888445.1 Streptomyces sp. NPDC002886 | reverse complement strand
GCGCCACAAATCACGTTTTACGTCCAGGCCAACACCCCACCCCGCCCCCGTCCCCGACCCCGGTACGCAGCCTGAGCCATTTCAGCCGTCCGGCGGTTGAGGGCCGGGGTCTGGGGCGGAGCCCCAGGGGGTCCGGGCGCAGCCCGGGACCCCTTCCAGCCCGTCCGGCGTTTGAGGGCCGGGTCCGGGCTGGCCCGGGGAACGGTGGAAGGGTGGGTAGGGGACCCAGCCCCGCAGGGCAATCGTGGTGCGGAAAGCGTGCCGAGACGCGAGTCAGGAACCGAGGAGGAACGGAAGCGATGAGCGAAGCTACGAGGGGCCGGCGGAGGTCGCCCCGCGACCTGGTGGGCGGCGCCCCCGCCGAGACGTGGAGCCTCCGCTTCGACGACCGCGAACTGACGGCCCAGTCCGGACAGAGCATCGCCGCCGTCCTCTGGTCCGCCGGCATCCTCGCCTGGCGCACGACCCGCGAGACCGCGGCCCCCCGCGGAGCGTTCTGCGGGATCGGCAGTTGCTACGACTGCCTCGTCACCGTCAACGGCCGCCCGAACCAGCGCGCGTGCCTCGTTCCCGCCCGCCCGGGCGACCACGTCACCACCCAGGAAGGGACCGGCCGTGACGACCTCGCCGTCTGACTTCCCGTCCGACCTCGCCGTCGTCGGCGCCGGCCCCGCCGGTCTCGCCGCCGCGGTCACCGCCGCCGGCCTGGGCCTGCGCGTCGTCCTGCTCGACGCGGGGGAGCGGCCCGGCGGGCAGTACTTCCGGCACCCCGCGCCCGGACTCGGCGCGGCCCGCCCCGAGGCGCTGCACCACGGATGGCCGGACTTCGCCTCGCGCGAAGCCGCCCTGCGCGCCCACGTGTCGGCCGGCCGGATCGCGTACCTTCCCCGGCACCACGTCTGGACGGTGATCCCGGGCGCCGCCTGGACCCTGCACGCCGTCGCCGGGCCCGACGAGGCCCCCGCCACGGTCCGTGCCCGCGGGGTGCTGCTCGCCACCGGTGCCTACGAGCGCCAGCTGCCCTTCCCCGGCTGGACCCTGCCCGGGGTCGTCGGGGCCGGCGGGGCGCAGGCCATGCTCAAGGGCGGGCTCGTGCTTCCGGGCAGCCGGGTCGTGGTCGCCGGGAGCGGGCCCCTGCTGCTCGCCGTGGCCGGCTCGCTCGCCGCCGCCGGAGCCCGGGTGCCGGCCGTCGTGGAGGCCTCGGCGTACACCGGCTACGCCGCCCACGTGCCCGCTCTGCTCCGCAACCCCGGCAAGCTCGCCGAAGGCGCCACGTACGGCGGGGCCCTGGTCCGGCACGGGGTCCGTCTGCTCACCCGGCACGCCGTCACCGAGGCCCACGGCACGGACCGGGTCGAGGCCGTCACCGTGGCCCGCCTGGACCGCGACTGGCGCCCGCTGCCCGGTACGGCGCGCCGCATCCCCTGCGACGCCGTGGCCGTCGGCCACGGGCTCGTGCCGCAGCTGGAGCTGGCCACCGGTCTGGGCTGCGCGACCCTCCCGAGCCCGGACGCCACCGTCGCCCTGGAGCTGGACGCCGAGCAGCGCACCTCCGTCTCCGGGATCTGGGCCGCCGGGGAGACCGGCGGCATCGGGGGAGCCCAGCTGGCCCTGGCCGAGGGGGAGATCGCCGCGCGTTCGGTGGCGGGCCGGCCGGTTCCGGCGCGCCTGGCCCGGACCCGTACGAGGCTGCGCGCCTTCGCCGCCGCGATGGCCGGCGCGCACCGTCCGGGCCCCGGCTGGACCGGCTGGCTGCGCGAGGACACCGACGTGTGCCGCTGCGAGGAGGTCCCGGCGGGCCGGATCCGGGAGGCCGTCGAAGACCTGGGGGCACGGGACGCCCGGACGGTCAAACTCCTCACCCGGGCCGGAATGGGCTGGTGCCAGGGCCGGATGTGCGGACCGGCCGTGGCCGCCCTCGCCGGGACCGACCCCGCACCCGACCGCAGGCCGTTGTCCTGCCCGGTTCCGCTCCGCCACCTCGCCGCACTTCCCCCCGAACTTCCCTGACGGGACCGCCGACAGGGCGGCCGCACCTCTTGTGGCCACGCCATACCCACTAGTAAAATGTCACACATCACCCTAGGGAGCCTTCTCATGACCCACGCGCACACCCCCGCGCCCGCCGGTACGGACACCCGCACCCGCCCCTGGCACGGCATCATGGTCGCCACCACGCTGCCCCTGCGGGAAGACCTGAGCGTCGACCACGACGCCTACGCCGAACACGTGGCCTGGCTGATCGCCAACGGCTGCGACGGCGTCGTCCCCAACGGTTCCCTCGGCGAGTACCAGACCCTCACCGACGAGGAGCGCGCCGCCGTCGTCCGTACCGCCGTCGAGGCCGCCGGCGACGGCGCCCGCGTGATGCCCGGCGTCGCCGCCTACGGCAGCGCCGAATCCCGCCGCTGGGCCGAGCAGGCCGCCGAGGCCGGCTGCGGATCCGTGCTCCTGCTGCCGCCGAACGCCTTCCGGGCCGACGCGGACGCCGTGCGCGCCCACTACGCCGAGGTCGCCCGCGCCGGCGTGCCCGTGGTCGCCTACAACAACCCCATCGACACCAAGGTGGACCTCGTCCCGTCCCTGCTGGCCCGGCTGCACGGCGACGGATCCATCGTGGCCGTCAAGGAGTTCAGCGGGGACGTCCGGCGGGCGTACGAGATCGCCGAACTCGCGCCGGGACTCGACCTGTTGATCGGCGCCGACGACGTGCTGCTCGAACTGGCCCTGGCCGGCGCCGTCGGCTGGATCGCCGGCTACCCCAACGCGCTCCCGCAGGCCTGTGCCACCCTCTACCGCGCCGCCGTCGCGGGAGACCTCGACACCGCCCTGCCGCTCTACAAGTCCCTGCACTCGCTGCTGCGCTGGGACTCCAAGACCGAGTTCGTCCAGGCCATCAAGCTCTCCATGGACCTGGCCGGCCGCCCCGGCGGTCCCACCCGCCCGCCGCGCTTCCCGCTCACCGGCGAGATCGAGGCCGGCGTCCGCGCCGCCACCGAGAAGGCGCTCGCCGAGGGCCTCAGCTAACTCAGTCCCAGAGCCGAGAAGTCGAAAAGTCCGAGGGGGACTTGATGCGCACGCGAAACGTCTATCACGCGGTGGACTCGCACACCGAGGGCATGCCCACCCGGGTGATCACCGGGGGAGTCGGGGTGATCCCCGGCGCCACCATGGCCGACAAGCGGCTCCACTTCATCGAGCACCTGGACCACCTCCGGACCCTGCTCATGTACGAACCGCGCGGCCACTCCGCGATGAGCGGCGCCATCCTGCAGCCCCCGACCCGCCCCGACGCCGACTTCGGCGTCCTCTACATCGAGGTGTCGGGCCTGCTCCCCATGTGCGGGCACGGCACCATCGGGGTCGCCACCGTCCTGGTCGAGACGGGCATGGTGCCCGTCGTCGAGCCGGTCACCACCGTCCGGCTGGACACCCCGGCCGGGCTCGTCAGCGTCGACGTCCGGGTCGAGGACGGGGCGGCCACCGCCGCCACCTTCACCAACGTCCCCGCCTTCTGCGTCGGCCTCGACCTCAAGGCCGAGGTCCCCGGATACGGCACGGTCACCTACGACCTCGCCTACGGCGGCAACTTCTACGCCTTCGTCGAACTCGACGCGCTCGGTCTCCCCTTCGACCGGGAGCGCAAGGGCGACCTGCTCGCCGCCGGCCTGGCCGTCATGGAGGCGGTCAACGCCTCGCCGGACCGGCCCGTTCACCCGGAGAACCCCTCCATCGCCGGGCTCAAGCACGTCTACCTCGCGGCCCCCGGCTCCGACGCCCGCCGCTCCCGGCACGCGATGGCCATCCACCCCGGCTGGTTCGACCGCTCCCCGTGCGGTACGGGAACCAGCGCGCGGATGGCGCAGCTGCACGCCCGCGGACTCCTGCCCCTGGACACGGACTTCGTCAACGAGTCCTTCATCGGGACCGAGTTCACCGGCCGGCTCATCGGCGAGACCACGGTCGCAGGCCGTCCGGCCCTCGTGCCCACGGTCACCGGGCGGGCCTGGATCACCGGCACCGCCCAGTACTTCCTCGACCCGTCCGACCCGTTCCCCGGAGGGTTCCTGTTGTGACCGCCGTACGAACCGTGGACTACCACACCGCCGGCGAACCCTTCCGGATCGTCGACCTCACCTCCGGCGGCGGGCCGGCCGTGCCCGGGGACACCGTCGCCGAGCGCTGCGCCACCGCCATCGGACCGGGGGGCTCGGGCACGGCCCCCCGGCGCGGCCCCCTGGACGACGTACGGCGGCTCCTGGTGCAGGAGCCGCGCGGGCACGCCGGGATGTACGGGGGCTTCGTGGTCCCGCCCGACGACGACGGGGCCCACTTCGGGGTGCTGTTCTGGCACAAGGACGGCTACTCCACCGCCTGCGGCCACGGCACCATGGCCCTGGGCGTATGGGCCGTGGACACCGGCCGGGTCGCCGCCCCGGACGACGGGGACGTCCAGGTACGGATCGACGTGCCCTCGGGGCGGGTCGCCGCGACCGTGCACCGCACGGCGGGCCGCACCACCGGGGTCACCTTCCGCAACGTCCCGGCCCGCGCCGCCGCCCGCAAGGTGCCCGTCGCCACCACCCTCGGCATGGCCGAGGTGGACATCGCGCACGGCGGGGCCTGCTACGCCTCCCTGCCCGCCCGGGACCTCGGCCTCGAGGTGACCCCGGCCTCGCTGCCCGCGCTCGTGCGGGTGGGCAAGGAGATCCGGGCCGCCCTCGCCACCCACCCCGGGACCTGGCATCCGGACGGGCCCCTGCTCTCCGGGGTGTACGGGGTCACCCTGTACGAGGAGCTTCCCGACACCCCCTTCGGTCCGCACCAGCGCAACGTCACCGTCTTCGCCGACGGGCAGATCGACCGCTCGCCCTGCGGCTCCGGCACCTCGGCGCGGCTCGCGCTGCTGGCCGAGGACGGGCGGCTGGGGGAGGGGGAGGACCTGCTGCACGAGTCGGTCGTGGGCACGGTGTTCACGGGCCGCGTCGCCGAGCGGGTGCCGCAGGGCGTGGTCACGGAGGTCACCGGAACGGCGTACCGCACGGGCGAGCACCTCTTCAGCGTGGACCCGCAGGACGCGCTCGGCGCGGGGTTCCTGCTGTGATCCCCCAGCTGTCGGGCGCCGAGATGGCCGGGCTGCTGACCCCGGCCGACGCCGCGGACGCGCTGGCCGGAGTGCTGCGCGGCGGGCTGGACCCGGAGACCTGCCCGCCGCGCAGCGCCCTGCCGGTGCCCGGCGGCGGGGAACTGCTGCTGATGCCGGCCGCCACCGGGGCCTACGCCGGTGTGAAGATCGCCGGGGTGGCCCCGGGGAACCCGGCGCTCGGGCTGCCCCGGATCACCGGGTCCTACCTCCTCCTGGACGGGCCCACCCTGCGGCCGGTCGCCCTGCTCGACGGGGCGGCGCTGACCACGCTGCGCACCCCGGCCGTCTCGGCGCTCGCGCTGCGCCACCTGGCCCCGGCCGGGCGCCCGCTGCGGCTGCTGCTGTTCGGCTCGGGCCCCCAGGCGTACGGGCACCTCGAAGCCGTGCACGCGATGCGGCAGCTGGCGGAGGTGGTGGTCGTGGCCCGTGCGGGGTCCGCGGCCGGCGCCGCCGGCGCGCGGGCGCTGGCCGCGCACGCGCGGGGGCTGGGCGTGCCCGCCCGGCCGGGGGTGGCGGCGGAGGTGGCCGACGCCGACCTGGTGATCTGCTGCACCACCTCCCGCGAACCCCTCTTCGACGGGCGGCTGATCGCGCCGGGAGCCACCGTGGTCGCGGTCGGCTCGCACGAGCCGGAGGCCCGGGAGGTGGACACGGCGCTGGTCCGGCGGGCGGCCGTGTACGTGGAGTCGCGTGCGGCGGCCCTGCGCGAGGCGGGGGACCTGCTGGTCCCGGAGGCGGAAGGGGCCATCGGCGCCGGGCACATCAGCGGCACCCTGGCCGACCTGGTCGCGGGCCGGATGCCGGGTCCGGGGACGGCGAGTTGTCCACAGCTCTTCAAGAGTGTGGGCATGGCCTGGGAAGATCTCGCTGTGGCGGTCGCCCTGTTCGAGGCGGCCGGAAGCGGTGTCCACTGAGGAGCGAGCGCAACGTGACATTGTACGCTGTTCCTCCGCACGCCGATGGTGTGAGCGGTCTCGGAGGAAATGCAATGGGTGACCTGAAGCAGCACAGTCTCATCAAGGCCCAGGAACGGCTCCGCGACCAGGTCGGCCACGCCCTGCGGGCAGCCCTGATAGCGGGTGAACTGCGCCCCGGGAGCGTCTACTCCGCGCCCGGCCTCGCGGCCGAGCTCGGCGTCTCGGCCACCCCGGTGCGCGAGGCCATGCTCGACCTGGCCCGCGAGGGCCTGGTGGAACCGGTCCGCAACAAGGGCTTCCGCATCACGGAGGTCAGCGAGCGCGATCTGGACCAGTACACCGAGCTGCGCACGATGATCGAGGTCCCGACCATCGGCCGGATCACGAAGATCGCCACGCCCGAGTCCCTGGAGGCCCTGCGCCCCATCGCGCAGGAGATCGTCACCAGCGCGCGCGAGCACAACCTCATCGGCTACCTGGAGGCCGACCGCCGCTTCCACCTCACCCTCCTGGGCCTCTCGGGCAACGACCGCCTGGTGGAAACCGTCGGCGACCTGCGCAAGCGTTCCCGGCTGTACGGCCTGACGGGCCTGGACGAGGCCGGCAAGCTGGTCTCCTCCGCCGAGGAGCACATCGAGCTCCTGGACCTGATGCTCAGCGGCGACGCGGAGGCGGCCGAAGCCTGCATGACCCGCCACCTGGGCCATGTCCGCTCCCTCTGGGCCCAGGGCCGCGACGAACCGGTGGGCCGCCCCAAGACCCGCCTGGGCACGACCCCCCTGGGCTCGGCCGGCTGACCGCGAACGGCCGGACCGGTCGGCCGAGTCGAACCGGTCCCGGCCCGGCCCGGTCCGGCCCGGCTCGCCCCGGCCCGCCCCTACTCCCAGCCCGACGCCGCTCCCGGAGTGGAGCCGCGCCGCTCTTCGGCGGCCCGGTCGAGTACGGCGCGCATCGCCTCCGGGGGCAGGGAAGGCGAGGCGGCGGTCGCCTGGGCGACGAAGGCCGACCCGTCACCGAGCAGGCGCAGCAGGGTGCGGGCATCCGTGCGGGGGTCCTCGGCGACGGCCCGCCGGACGGCATCGTCCTGGTCCGCCGCCAGCCGGTCGCGCAGCTCCGCGGGCAACTCGGGGTCGCGCAGGGCCAGTACGCGCATCCGTGCCTCCGGGTCGGTGGCGAAGCGGCGGAGCGTCCCGGGCGGAAAGGCGACGTGGTCCGCGGGGCGCTGCGGGGACCCCTTCATCGGGACGTGGCGCCGCTCGATGTCCTCGGCGAGCGCCAGGTCCACATCGGGAGTGCCGCGCAGGGCGGCGAAGCGGACCGTCGGATCCTCGTCGGCGAGCATCCCCTTCAGGACGGCGGCCGGCAGCCGCCCGCTGCGCGCCGCGGCACGCCGCATGCCGACGTAGGGCGAGTTCGCGTGCGGGGCGGGGTCGTCCGTGACCCAGGGGTAGGAGTCCAACTCCAGGAAGGTGAGGCTGATTTCACAGAAGACGTCTTCCTCTTCCGCCGCATGCCAGTCCTCCTCGGCCCGGAGGGCTCCGGCGGTCAGCCACGCGTGGATCTCCGTCCGGAGCGCGGTCGGGGTGTCATCGCGGACGAAGATCTTCCCCCGCACGGCAGGACTCGGGTCCCGGGCCAGCGCGTCCCGCAGCTCCGCCGGCAGCGCCGGATGGGCCGCGAGCTGCACGCGCACCTCCTCGTCGGGGTCGGCGGCCAGCCCGGCGGCGGTGTCCGGGTCCAGTTCGAGGTGTCGTACGACACGCTCGCGCGTCACCGGGTCGGCCAGCAGCCCGGCGTGCAGGTCGCGCGGCGGCCGGTGTCTGCAGGCGGCCGAACGCACCTTGGGGTCGGCGTCCGTCAGCAGCCCCCGGAGCAGCTCCTGCGGCAGCCGCGCCCCGCGCGAGGCCGCCGCCCCCCGCACCCCGGCGTCGCCGTCGGCGGCCAGGGCGGCCAGGAGCCCGGCCGGCAGATCGGGCCGCCCCGCGAGGGCCACCCGTACGGCGGCTGCCGCGTCGGCGGCGAACCGCTCCTGCCGGCCCGCGCGCGCGGACTCCCGCCCCGCGCGCACCGCACGTACCTCCGGATCCGGATCGGCCGCGAGCCGCGCGGCGAACTCCGGCGGCAGCGCACGGACGTGCGCCAGCGCCTCGGCCTCCCCGCGCGCCAGGAAGGCCTCGCACAGGGCCGGGCCCGGCGCGAACCCCTTCCGGAGCGCCAGCCGGAGCGGCGCCATGGCGTACGGCAGGAGCCGCGCCGCCAGCTCCTCGGGCAGGGCGGTGTTCCGCGCCAGCCCTTCCAGTACCGCCGGGAGGTGGCCGAGCTCGGGCAGTCGTATCGGATCCATGGCGGCAGCATAGGAGGGCGGCCGAACACCCCGCTGCCCGCACTGATTTGGATACGGCTGGATAACGGTGGGTCCCACCGGGGTCCAACCCCTTGTCAGTACAATTTCACATTACTATGTTACCGGTCACATCATAGAGCGCGGCCCTTCACTGGAGTGACCCATGACCAAGCGCACCCAACTCGCCCTCGCCACCGCTCTGGTGGCCGCACTCGCACTCGGCGCCTCGGGCTGCTCCGACCCCAAGAAGGGCTCCGCCGCAGGGGCCGGCGCCTCCAACCCCGCCTCCGCCAACGACGGGAAGATCCTCGGCGGCACACCCGTCAAGGGCGGCACCCTCACCGTCCTGTCCAACCAGGACTTCGCCCACCTCGACCCCGCCCGCAACTGGGTCATGCCGACGATGGACCTCGGCACCCGCCTCCTCTACCGCACCCTGGTCACCTTCAAGGCCGAGCCGGGCAAGGCGGGCAGCGAGCTCGTCCCCGACCTCGCCACCGACCTCGGGACCCCGTCCAACGGCGGCAAGACCTGGACCTTCACCCTGAAGGAAGGCGTGAAGTACGAGGACGGCTCGCCCATCAAGGCCCAGGACATCAAGTACAACGTCGAGCGCTCCATGGCCCCCGACCTCACCGGCGGCCCCGACTACGCGGCCCAGTACCTCGCCGGCACCGAGGGCTACAAGGGCCCGCTCCAGGGCAAGCACCTCGACTCCGTCAAGACCCCCGACGACCGCACGATCGTCTTCGAACTGAAGCGGCCCGTCGCCGAGTTCTCCGCGACCGCGACCCTCCCCACCTTCGCCCCGGTCCCCGAGTCCCAGGAGAAGGGCACGCAGTACGACGCCCGCCCGTTCTCCTCCGGCCCGTACAAGATCGAGTCGTACGACCGCGACAAGAAGCTCGTCCTGGTCCGCAACGAGCACTGGGACCCGAAGACCGACACCGTCCGCAAGGCCTACCCGGACAAGTTCGTGGTCGTCATGGGCCTCAAGGGCGGCCAGATCGACGACCGGATCATCGCCGGGGAGGGCGCCGACGCCTCCTCCGTCCAGTGGTCCGACATGCGGCCCGAGAGCGCCCCCAAGGTGCTGCCCAAGGCGGACATCAAGTCGCGGCTGCTCGCCGAGTCCCAGGGCTGTACGGAGATGCTCCACCTCAACAACTCCCGCGCCCCCTTCAACGACCCCAAGGTCCGCGAGGCCATGCAGTACGCCGTGGACAAGGAGGCCGTGATCACCGCGGGCGGCGGGCCCGCCCTCAACGAGATCGCCACCGCCTACCTGCCCCCGGCCATGTCCGGCGGCAAGCAGGCCGACACGCTCAAGATCGCCCCCTCCGGGGACCCCGCCAAGGCCAAGGAACTCCTCAAGGCGGCCGGCAAGGAGACCCTGAAGGTCTCGCTCTCCGTCTCCACCGGAGACAAGGGCAAGGCGGAGGCCCTTCAGCAGGGCCTGGCCCGTGCCGGCGTCGAGGTCGTCATCGACACCGTCGACCCGGGCGCCTACTACGACGTCATCGGCGACCTCTCCACCACCCCCGACATGTCGCTCGCCGGCTGGTGCCCCGACTACCCCTCCGGCTCCACCTGGATCCCCTTCGTCTTCGACGGACGCACCATCAAGGAGAAGGGCAACCAGGGCAACAACGCCCAGTTCCGCGACGACGCCACGATGAAGCGGATCGACGAGATCAACGCCATGGCCGACGCCAAGCAGGCCAACCAGGCCTGGATCGACCTCGACGCCGAGATCATGAAGAAGTCCCCGGCCATCCCCCTCCTGCTGGAGCGCAAGCCGCTGCTCGTCGGCACCAACATCGCGGGAGCCTTCGGACACCCCGTCTGGGTCGGCCAGATCGACTACGCCACCGTCGGCCTCAAGGACCCGTCGAAGAGCCAGGGCTGAGGACGCGGGGGCCCCTGACACCATGACCACCACCGCACCGGGCGCTGCCGGACCGGGCGCCGCCCGACCGGCAGCCCCGGACGGCGCACCGGCCGGGACCGTCCCCCCGGGCAGCAGCCCCTGGCAGCTCGCCCGGCGGGAACTCCGCCGCCGCCCCGCCGTCCGCGTCAGTCTCTGCGTCGTCCTGCTCTTCGTCCTGATGGCCGTCACCGCCCCCTGGCTGGGTGAGCTCGGCGGCTGGTCACCGGACGAGTTCGACAAGTCCGCCATCGACCCCTACCTCGGCGGCCAGCCACTGGGCTCCTTCGGCGGGATCAGCCCAGACCACTGGCTCGGCGTGGAACCCGTCAGCGGCCGCGACCTGTTCGCCCGCGTCGTCAACGGCGCCCAGGTCTCGCTGCTCATCGCCTTCGCGGCCACCGCCATCGTGGTCATCGCGGGCACCGCCGCCGGAATCGCCGCCGGCTACTTCGGCGGCCGCACCGACACCGTCCTGTCCCGCCTGATGGACCTGACGATGTCCTTCCCGTCCCTCATCTTCATGATCGCGATGCTGTCGGTGGCCAAGGACGTCAACCGCATCGTCCTCATGACCGTCGTCATCGGCGTCTTCGGCTGGCCCGGCGTCGCCCGCGTCGTCCGCGGCCAGGCCCTCTCGCTCAAGCACCGCGAGTACGTGGACGCCGCCCGCGTCGGCGGGGCGAGCTCCTGGCGGATCCTGACCCGGGACATCCTCCCGGGGGTCTCCGGCCCGGTCATCGCCTACACCACCCTGCTCATCCCCGGCATGATCAGCACCGAGGCCGCGCTCAGCTACCTCGGCGTGGGCGTGCGCCCGCCCACCCCCTCCTGGGGCCAGATGATCGCCGAGTCCGTGGCCTTCTACGAGACCGACCCCATGTACTTCGTCATCCCGAGCCTCTTCCTCTTCCTCGCGGTCCTCGCCTTCACCCTGCTCGGCGACGCCCTGCGCGACATCCTCGACCCGAGGGGCGGCCGGACGTGATCCTCTACCTCGCGCGCCGCCTCCTCGCCCTCGCCGGTGTCCTGCTGGCCATCGCCGCCGTCACCTTCCTCATCTTCTACGTCCTGCCCTCCGACCCGGCCGCGGCCGCCTGCGGCAAGACCTGCAGCGCCGAGCGGCTGGCCGACGTACGCGCCTACCTCGGCCTCGACCGGCCGCTGTGGCGGCAGTTCGGCGAGTTCCTCACCGGGATCTTCACCGGACGCACCCTCGGCACCGGCCAGTACGCCGTCCAGTGCGACTTCCCCTGCCTGGGCTACTCCTACGAGAACTCCCTGCCCGTGTGGGACCTGCTGATGGACCGGCTCCCGGTCTCCGCCTCCCTGGCGGTCGGCGCAGCCGCCCTCTGGCTCGTCCTCGGCCTCGGCGCGGGAGTCACCGCAGCCCTGCGCAAGGACACCGCCACGGACAAGGTGCTCATGGTCGGGGCCGTCGCCGCCGCCTCCCTGCCCGTGTACTTCACCTCCGTGATGCTCATCTACGGAGTCATCCGCGTCGCCGGGCTCCTGCCCTACCCCGCCTACCAGGCCTTCAGCGACAACCCGCTGGCCTGGGCGAGCAACCTGCTCCTGCCCTGGACCGCGCTCGCCCTGCTCTACGCCGCCATGTACGCCCGCCAGAGCCGCGGTTCGATGATCGAGGCGATGGCCGAGCCGTACATCCGTACCGCCCGCGCCAAGGGAATGCCCGAGCGCACCGTCGTGGTCAAACACGGACTGCGCTCCGGGATGACCCCGATCCTCACCATCTTCGGCATGGACCTCGGCGGCCTGCTCGCCGGCGCCGTCATCACCGAGTCCATCTTCGGACTCCCGGGCATCGGCAGGCTGTTCTACGGGGCCCTGGTCAGCTCGGACCAGCCCGTGGTGCTCGGGGTCACGCTGCTGGCCGCCTTCTTCATCGTCGTCGCGAACCTCGCCGTCGACCTCCTGTACGCCGTCATCGACCCGAGGGTGAGGTACTGATGACCCCTCCGACCGCCCCACCCCTGCTCCAAGTGCGGGACCTGCAGGTCACGTTCACCACCCCGCGCGGCACCGTACGAGCCGTCGACTCCATCGACTTCACCGTCGAGGCCGGCCGCACGCTCGGCATCGTCGGCGAGTCCGGCTCGGGCAAGTCCGTCACCTCCCTCGCCGTCATGGGCCTGCACCGGGGCGCCGAGATCAGCGGCTCCATCGCGCTCGACGGACAGGAGCTGACCACCAAGTCCGAGAAGGAGCTCTCCAAGCTGCGCGGCCGCAAGATGGCCATGATCTTCCAGGACCCGCTGTCCAGCCTGCACCCCTACTACACGGTCGGCGAGCAGATCTCCGAGCACTTCCGGGTCCACTTCCGGGCCGGCCGGGCCGCCGCGAAGCGGCGCGCCGTCGACATGCTCGGCGAGGTCGGCATCCCCGAACCCGCCCGCCGGGCCGGGGAGTACCCGCACCAGTTCTCCGGCGGCATGCGCCAGCGCGCGATGATCGCCATGGCGCTGGCCTGCGAGCCCGACCTGCTCATCGCCGACGAGCCCACCACCGCGCTCGACGTCACCGTGCAGGCACAGATCCTGGAACTGATCGCCGGGCTCCAGCAGGACCGCGGACTCGGCGTCGTCATGATCACCCACGATCTGGGCGTGGTCGCCCGGGTCGCCCACGAGGTACTCGTCATGTACGGCGGCCGGGCCGCCGAACAGGCCCCGGTGGACGATCTGTTCGCCGACCCGGCCCACCCCTACACCCGGGGCCTCCTGGACTCCCTGCCCCGGCTGGACGACGGCGACGACGAGCCGCTGCGGGCCATCCCCGGCTCCCCGCCCTCGCTGCTCGCCCCGGCCCCGGGGTGCGCCTTCGCCCCGCGCTGCGTGGTGTCCGCCGCGGGCGGCGAGGAGGACCGGGAGCGCTGCGCCACGGTGCGGCCCGAGCTCAGACCGTACGGCGACGCCGGACGCGAGGCGGCCTGCCACTTCGCGGGCCCCGTCCGGGAGGTGGCCCGATGACCACGGCGAACGAAACGGGCCCCCGCACCGCCCGGGTACCGGCGGCCCGCGGCGAGGCCGGGACCCCGCCCCCGCTGCTGCGCGTGCGCGACCTCACGATGGCCTTCCCCGGCAGACGCACCGCGACCGGGCGCCGGGGGGCGCCCGTGCGCGCCGTCGACGGGGTCTCCTTCGACCTGGAGGCCGGCCGGACCCTGGGCCTCGTAGGGGAGTCGGGCTGCGGCAAGTCCACCACCGGGCGGATGCTGGTCCGGCTGCTGGAACCGACCTCCGGAAGCGTGGAGTTCGACGGCAGGGACATCAGCCGGCTGTCCCAGCGCGCCCTGCGCCCGCTGCGCCGGAACCTCCAGATGGTCTTCCAGGACCCGCATTCCTCCCTCAACCCCCGCCAGACGGTGGCCCGGATCATCTCCGACCCGCTGCTGGTCCAGGGGGCGGGCGCGGCGGACGCCCGCCGCCGGGCGGCCGAACTGATGGAGCTCGTCGGACTGATCCCGGAGCACATCGACCGCTATCCGCACGAGTTCTCCGGCGGCCAGGCGCAGCGCATCGGCATCGCCCGGTCGCTGGCCACCAACCCCCGGCTGATCGTCGCCGACGAACCGGTCTCGGCCCTCGACGTCTCCGTCCAGGCGCAGATCGTCAACCTGATGGAGCGGCTGCGCGCCGAACTGGGCCTGGCCTACGTGTTCATCGCGCACGACCTCTCGATCGTCAAGCGGGTCAGCGACCGGGTCGCCGTCATGTACCTAGGCCGGATCGTGGAGACGGGCGACAAGAAGTCGCTCTACGAGAACCCCCAGCACCCGTACACCAGGGCGCTGTTGTCCGCCGTTCCGCTGCCCGACCCGGCGGCGGAACGGCGGCGCGAGCGGATCGTGCTGCTCGGCGACCCGCCGAGTCCGGCCGCCCCGCCCCCGGGCTGCACCTTCCACCCCAGGTGCCCGGTGGCGCAGGAGATCTGCCGCACCGAACGGCCGCTGCTGCGGACGGTCGCCTCCCGTGAGGTGGCCTGCCACATGGCGTAGCCGCGCCAGCCCGGGGGACCGGCGGGGAACCCGGGTACGGGGAGGGCCCCGGAGCGATGACCTCGCTCCGGGGCCCTACTGCTCCAGCCAGGCCGGGTCCGCGAAGAGGGCCCGCACCTCGTCGACCAGCCGTGCCGTGTGGAAGCCGTCCGCGGCGGCGTGGTGCACCTGTACGGCGAGGGGGAGCAGGGTCCGGCCGTCCCGCTCGGTGTAACGGCCGAGGGTGAAGACCGGCGCCAGGTGGTCCCAGTTGTCCCCGATGGTGAGGTTGAACCCGGTGAAGGATGCCCAGGGCAGGCTCGACACGTCGAACGCGTCGGCCGGAGGCTCCCCTTGGGGGAAGAACTCGGTGGCGCGGCCGTGCTCCGCCAGCAGGGCGGCGGCCACCTCGTGGAACGCGCCGAAGTCGGGGTCGTGGGGTGCCCACACGGTCGCGAACGTCTCGCGCTCCGTGTTGAAGACCGTGAAGGCCGGGTGCACGACGGGCCAGACGGCGGGTTCGCCCGACGCGGTCAGGCACATCCTGAACTCCTCGTGCCGGTTGACGACCGTCGAGAGCGCCCAGATCTGCGCGACGTAGGTCTTGCGCCGCGATGCGCGCAACGCCGCCGCGAAGGCGGTGACGTCGAGCTCCACCGTCATCGAGTACGTGCACGGAACGAGCCGCCGGTAGTGCTCGAAGTGCTGCCGGCGCGGCCACGTGTCCAGGTCGATCGGAAGGGGAGCGTGCATCGGGCCAGCCTGGCAGACGCGCGGATGCCCCCGGTATCGATTTCCGGGCCCGCGGGCTTCCGGGGGTCCTGCCGTGGGGGGGCCGGCGCGGGCCCCCCCCCCCCCCCCCCCCCCCCCCCCCCCCCCCCGCGGGGGGGCAAACCCCCCCCCCCCCCCCCCCCCCCCCCCCCCCCCCCCCCCCCCACACCCCCCCCCCCCCCCCCCCCCCCCCCCCCCCCCCCCCCCCCCCCCCCCCCCCCCCCCCCCCCCCCCCCGCCCCCCCCCCCCCCGGCCGCCAGGGGCGCGCCACCCCCGGGCCGGCGGCCCCCGCCCCCCCCCC
>NZ_JBIAPV010000021.1:0-48116 GCF_042888445.1 Streptomyces sp. NPDC002886 | reverse complement strand
GCCCTTGAGGGACCGGCCCGCACCGAAAGGACACTGGACTGCCGGGCTCCCCCCGGACCATGTCAACGCCACCGACCGGACCGCAGCACAAGCCCACCGACTGCTGCGCAGGTCAGAAGCAGGAACGGTTGCCAGCGGATTCCGAGAACGACCGCGGGCCATGCGAGATGATCACCGCATGGACAGGGTCGTGGATCTTGATGAGGTGGCGGCAGTTCTGGCTGCCCAGACGGTGGGCTGGACGTCGGCCGGCCTCGAGGTGGGCCAGGTGACCTGGAGGGATGCCGAGGCGTCGTGGCCGCAGCCCCTAGAGGCCGACAGGGCTCGGGCCAAGGACCCCGACTCGCTTGGCGTGGTCATCTCGGGTCCGGGAGGGGCCGAGCTGTCGGTTGTGCTGTTCCGGGGTGGCTGGGCCGACGTGGACTTCATCGACGGCCTCACCCACGGAGGTGCTCTCCCGGCCTCGGACATCGCCTCACCAACGGACTTCGGAACCCGGATGAATCAGTGGGTCGCTCATGTCTTCGGAGTCCGCAGCGGTGGTCAGTGAGTGCAGGTCCATCTCGCTGACCACTGACCCGCCCGACCTGCCCGACCCGTCTGACCTGCAATCACAGTGACGGCAGCCATCTCCTTGACCTACCGTTCCTGGGATGAACTACCTCGGTGCCGCCCTGCACGAACCAACTGAACTGACCGTCCGCTGCCAGGACGACCGGGCTGTCTCCGTGAAGTTCTGTGACCTCTTCGATGAGGACGGAGACTGCGTCCACTACGCCATCGAGGCTTGCGCGGCCGGTCTGAACGCTCGCCTGGACGGCGTGGCAGCCTGGAACTGGAGTGCCGGCCTGGCTCCCTTCCTGGAGAAGCTCTCCGAGGACTTCCGGGGCTGGGACGGAGAGCGTGTCTGGCAGGCCATCGACCGCGATCTCACGGTCAGAGCGGTCTTCCGCTCGGGCGGTCATGTCGGGCTGACCTGGACCCTGCGTCCGTGGCGCGCGTCCGTCGGCAGCTGGGAGGCATCCGTCACCACCTGGCTGGAAGCCGGCGCCCAGATGTCCGCTCTAGCGGCCGATGTCCGGCACTTCCTCGGCCAGGAAGCCGGTCATGGCGGCTGACATGCAGCTCGTTTGGACCCTCAGCGGGCCGGGATGGGCCGACTGCGCCATCTCCGATCATCAGGCGGAAGCCGAGATCGAGGCCTCGTACATCTCCACGGCCCCCGAGGACCTGCTGACGGCGGTGGCCCGGCTCGTCGCCGGTGAAGCCGAGGTGCGCGTGCAGTTCGAGGCGGAGCCCACCGCGTTCCGCTGGATCCTCTACCGCGAGGGCACCGACGTGTGGATTCGGGTGCTGGAACTGGCCGACGGCAGCATGCACGACAACGCCGGAACCGAAATCTGGTCGAGCCAACAAAGCATCGGCACCGTGGCTCGCGCAGTCGTGCGCTGCTTCGACGAGGTCGCGCGGACGTACGGGGAGAGCGGGTACCGCGGCACGTGGGGTGAGCACTTCCCCCGCTTCGAACTCGAAGCCCTCAGAGAGGGGCCTGGCACAAGAGCCGCCCCCTGGACGACACCTGAGCCTCAACCCGTAGATCCCCCGGATCCCCCAGATACCCCAGATCCCCTAGATCCGCATCCTCCTCCCACACGTGCCCGTTGAACCGGCGTCCTTGTCGATTGCCGATTCCGGAGCATCAGTGCCCCTCTCCACCCCGCCCTCTTCCACCCCGCCCCCCGACCTGTTGGCCGCGCGGGTTCGGGACCCGTATCCCTACTTCGCCTGGCTGCGCCGCCATGCGCCCGTCCGTGCGGAGCGCCGAGAGGGACGCCCCACCGTGTGGCAGGTCTCCCGCTACGAGGACGTCCGGGCGCTGCTCACCGACGAGCGGCTGAGCAAGGACCCGGGGCGGGTGCCCGGCTACGTGGCGGGGCCGGCCGGGCTGAACCGGCATCTCGTCCATGCCGATCCGCCGGACCACACCCGACTGCGGACCCTGGTGAACACGGCCTTCGTGCCCCGCCGCATCGCCCAGCTGGAACCTTTCATCGCATCCACCGCACACCAGCTCCTCGACCGCGTGGAGGGCCACGTCCACGTGGACGTGATCGGGGACTTCGCCGCGCCCCTCACCTTCCGGATGATCTGCGCGATCCTCGGCGTCCCCGACGAGTTGGACAACGCGGAGACCCGCGACACCCTCATGGCCACCATCGCGCCCGCTCCCGGTCTGGATCCGGCACGGGTGGAAGGCGCGCTGCACGCGCTGCTCGACCGGCTCGTCGCCACGAAACGTACGGGCGACGAGCAGAGCGGAGTGGACCTGCTGGGCGCTCTCGTACGGGCCAGCGACGAAAGCGGCGCGATGACCGAAGAGGAGCTGCGGTCCACCGCGTACCTCCTCCTCCTGGTCGGACACGACACCACCATGAACCTCATCGGAAACGGCACCCTCGCCCTGCTCCACAACCCCGCCGAGGCCACTCGGCTCACGGAGGTAACGGGTGTGACGGGTGGGACGGGTGGGACGGGCGTGACGGCACCCGACCTCGTCACCACCGCCGTGGAAGAGCTCCTGCGCTACGACTCCCCCGTGCGGGACGCCACCTTCCGCTGCGCAGCAGAATCGATCACCCTCCACGGACAGCGGATCGGCGAGGGGGACATCGTCAGCCTGCTCATCGGCTCGGCGAACCGGGACGGCGACCGTTTCCTCGAGCCGGACCGGCTCGATCTCGGCCGGACGCCCAATGATCACCTGGCCTTCGGCTACGGGCCCCACTTCTGCATCGGCGCCGCCTTGGCCCGCCTGGAAGGCGCCGTCGCGCTCCCGCTCCTCCTCCAGCGCCTGGGCAGCGTCGCACTGGCCAAGTCCGTCAACGAACTGCCCTGGCGGCCGACCCGCGTCATGCGCGGACTGGCCGCGCTGCCGGTGGTACGGAACTGAACTCCCCCAGAACCACCAGGCCACCCGAGCACCTCAGCACCTCAGCCTCAGCACCTCAGCACCTCAGCAGCCACACTCCCTCCCTCCCTCCCTCCCTCCCTCCCTCCCTCTCGCCCCCCCCCAGGAGCACCCACATGCCCGACCCCGCCGTACTGACGACCGAACCCACCCCCGGCGTCCTGCTCATGACCCTCAACAGGCCGCACGTCCGCAACGCCGTCGACCGACCCCTCGCCGAGGCCCTGGACGCGGCCCTGACCCGGCTGGAAGAGGATCCGTCGCTGGCCGTCGGCATCCTCACCGGCGCGGACGGCCACTTCTGCTCCGGCATGGACCTCAAGGCCTTCCCCGCCGAAGGCGTCCCCGTCGTCGCCGGGCGCGGGCTGGCGGGGCTGACCCGGGCCCGGCCGCGCAAGCCGCTCATCGCCGCCGTCGAGGGTGCGGCCGTTGCCGGCGGCTTCGAGCTGGCACTCGCCTGCGACCTGATCACCGCTGCGGACACCGCGTTCTTCGCCCTGCCCGAGGTGGCCCGCGGCCTGATCGCCGCCGAAGGCGGAGCGATCCGTCTGCCCGGCCGACTGCCGTACCACGTGGCCATGGAGATGCTCCTGACCGCGGCCCCCCTGCCCGCCGCCGACGCGGCCCGCTACGGCCTGGTCAACCGCCTCACCCCCGCGGGCCAGGCCCTCGAAGCGGCCCTCGCCCTGAGCGCCCGCATCCAGGAGCACTCCCCCCACGCCGTCCACATCACGAAGCAGATCGTCCAGAACACCCGCGGTTTGGACGACCACGCCGCCTTCTCCGTCCAAGACCCTCTCAGCACCCCCGTGTTCGCCACCACCGCCGCCACTGAAGGGGCCCGCGCCTTCACCCAGAAGCGCTCCCCGGCCTGGGACGGTCCGCCGACGCCCCAACACGCCTGACCCCCGGGGCCCGCGCCCTCCGCACCTCCCCGCGCCTCTCCCCACCCCCGCTCCTCACTCGCATCCGACCTCTCCCACCCCCCACACCCCCCGTCGTACGCTGGTCTGATGCACCCTTCACCTCGAACTCCGCGGCAGGCAGCCAGAATCGTCGTCCTCAACCCCGCCGGATCCGTGTTCCTCTTCCGCGAGAACAACGTGGAAGTCGGCATCCACTGGCTGCCGCCCGGCGGCGGCATCGATCCCGGGGAGACGCCCGAGGAGTGCGTGCGGCGGGAGTTGCGGGAGGAGACGGGCTGGACGGACCTGGAACCGGAGCGGCTGCTCTGCACCTGGGAGCACGACTTCACCCACACGGGCATCCCGGTGCGCCAGTACGAGCACATCTACGTGACCACCGGCCCCCACCGCGATCCGGTACCGGAGTACGCCGGGGCCCACTGGCGGTGGCTGTCCCCGCAGAACCTCGCCACCCTCGGCGAACCGCTATGGCCGCCGCGCCTCGCCGAGCTGCTCGACGAGGCCCCCACCGAGCCGGTCCACCTGGGGCTGCTCGCCTGACGCGGCCAGGTCGATCCGGCACCCGTCGTTCTCCATCGGGCCGATGCCCGCCGCGAGGCCGAGTTCCGCCTCGAAGAGGGCCGCTTGGCGGCCGAAGAAGCGGGCAGCGCCGTTCGAGGGGTTCCAGAGGGTCTCCGCGCCGAGGTCGTAGTACCGGCTCATCTGCTGGTCCCCCCTCCGGCGCCCCCTCCCTAGCCGGCCGTCGCCCGTGCGTACAGATCCGCCGCGTAGCCGGTCAGGATCGTGCTCGTCGAGACGTCGTCCGTGTCGCCTCCGGTCAGGACGCCGATGATCTTTCCGTCCGTCGCGATCCACGCGCTGCCGCTCGTACCGGTGGGGAAATCCGCGCAGTCGAAGCGCTGTTCGGTGGTGCTGATCCGTACCGCACGGGACTCGCAGGTGCGCGGGTCCTTGCGGTGCGACGGGTAGCCCGTCACCGTGACCTGCTCGTCCGTGCGGCCCGTGGTGTCCAGGACGGCGGCGCCGGTGACGTCCTCGACGTTGCGCCCCGCGTCGTCGGGAGCGAGGCGGGCGAAAGCCAGGTCGTAGTCGTCGTTGGTCCCGTCCGACCAGCGCGGGTCCTCGAACACCTCGGCGATCTTCCAGGTGCCGTACGGGGCCCGCCCGTCCGCGTACGCGGGTGCGAAGGAGGCTCCGCCTTCGCCGGCCCGGCCGGCGAGCAAACAGTGGCCGGCGGTGGCGATCAGGTTCCGCCCGGGGCTGTGCACGACGGTCGCCGAACAGTAGTGATCGTCGGTCGCATCGCCCTCGAACAGCGCCCCGGCGAAGGCCACGGGCCCACCCGGCGTGGCGGGCGAGACCGACGCCCCGGGGGTCCGGCCATCGGACCGCCGAGCCTGCCCCGATGATTGCGACTGCGATGCCGGCGGCGACGGCGACCCCGACGGACGTGATGGCTGAGCGGACGACGGCCGAGCGGGCGCCGACGTCGGTGCCGACGTCGCCCTAGGGGCCGCCTTCCCGGAGCCGCGGGCCTTGCCGTCGTCGGCCGGGACCACCTTCGTCATGGCCGCGGACGCGCCCAGCGCCACCGCCGCGCAGAGCACCGCGGTCACCACGGTCCGCTTGTCCACCACAGACACCCTCCCCCTTTGCTCCGGCGAAGCATGCCCTGCCTGTGACGGCCCCCGCAAGGCTGACACTCTCCCCAGCCCTTGACGGCGCCTCACCCACCGCGGACTCCGACGGCCGGGCCGGCCTCCGCGGCCGGTTCGACCGGGCCCGTCAGGTCGGGCAGGGGCGCAGGTCACCCGGCGGCGGCTCCGACGACGACCCGTCGCGTGATCGCCTGCTGCCCGCGGCCTATCGCCCGGAGGATCCAGCCGATGGCGTACAAGCAGGCCAGCCAGCCGAAGGCGTGCACCAGCCAGACGCCGGTCAGGGTCGGGCCGCCCCAGGCCTGGTGGTAGTCGGTGTCGCCGTACCAGAGGGGGTAGCCGAGATTGCGGACGGTGTTGAACACCGCATAGGCGCCCAGGACCAGGGCGGCTATGTCCAGGGGCAGGCCCAGCAGGGTGCGGGCCGCCGTGCGCGGGAGCGTCCAGCCCGGGACCCCGGAGGCCCGCGTCTGGAGCCGGGCGGCCCGCCGCCCTTGGCCGGTCAGGCCCAGGGCGAGGCCGGCGAGCCCCGCGGGAAGCGCCAGGACCGGGCGGGTGGCCTGCGCACCCCACACCCGGAGCGCCGGTACGACGGTGCGCGGGGCCTTCGCGATCTGGTCGGACATCGTGCTGCTCCTTTGGCGTGGAGGGATCTTGGTGATGACCTCAGTCTCGCGAGGGAAGCTCACCGGCACATCACGCCATGGAGTGGGATCCGGATCTAGTCCTTAAGTAGCACTCGGGTGAGGCCGCAGCGCGCGCACACCACGGAGAAGGCGGCGGCCCCTGGGAGATCCCCGGGGCCGCCGCCCGCCACACGCCGACCGCCACCCGCTACGCCCCCGGCCAGAGGCCTTCCGGGGTCAGGCTCAGCAGATCGATCGCGTTGCCGCGCACGATCCGGTCCACCACGTCCGGGGACAGGTGACCCATCTGGGACTCGCCGACCTCACGGGATTTGGGCCATGTGGAGTCGGAGTGGGGGTAGTCGGTCTCGTAGAGGACGTTGGCGACGCCGATGGAGTCCAGGTTCTTCAGGCCGAAGGCGTCGTCGAAGAAGCAGCCGAAGACGTGCTCCGCGAAGAGCTCCGACGGCGGGCGCAGCACCTTGTCGGCGACGCCGCCCCAGCCGCGGTTCTCCTCCCAGACCACGTTCGCGCGCTCCAGGATGTACGGGATCCAGCCGATCTGGCCCTCCGCGTACATGATCTTGAGGTTCGGGAAGCGCTCGAACTTGCCGCTCATCAGCCAGTCCACCATCGAGAAACAGCAGTTGGCGAAGGTGATGGTCGATCCGACGGCCGGCGGTGCGTCCGCCGAGGTGGAGGGCATGCGCGAGGAGGAGCCGATGTGCATGGCGATGACCGTGCCGGTCTCGTTGCACGCCTCCAGGAAGGGGTCCCACTCGTCCGTGTGGATGGAGGGGAGCCCGAGGTGGGGCGGGATCTCCGAGAAGGCGACCGCGCGGACCCCGCGCGCGGCGTTGCGACGGACCTCGGCGGCGGCCAGGCGGGCGTCCCAGAGCGGGATGAGGGTGAGCGGGATGAGACGGCCGGCGGCTTCGGGGCCGCACCACTCCTCCACCATCCAGTCGTTGTAGGCGCGCACGCCGAGCAGGCCGAGTTCGCGGTCCTTGGCCTCGGTGAAGGTCTGACCGCAAAAGCGCGGGAAGGTCGGGAAGCAGAGGGCCGACTGGACGTGGTTGACGTCCATGTCGGCGAGCCGGTCGGGAACCGAGAAGGAGCCCGGGCGCATCTGCTCGTAGGTAATGACTTCGAGCTTGATCTCGTCGCGGCTGTAGCCGACGGCCGTGTCGAGGCGGGTGAGGGGTCGGTGCAGGTCCTCGTACACCCACCAGTCGCCTATCGGTCCGTCGTCGCCCTTGGCCCCCATGACGGGGGCGAACTTGCCTCCCAGGAAGGTCATTTCCTTCAGGGGGGCGCGGACGACGCGGGGGCCGACGTCGTGGTACTTGGACGGGAGCCGGTCCCGCCAGACGTTGGGGGGCTCAACCGTGTGGTCGTCCACCGAGATGATCTTCGGGAAGGTCTCCATGTCCTCACGGTAGCGTCAATCTGACGAACCGTCAGCTAGTTGAACAGGGACGGATGCGGGATCGGTACGGACCGGGCCGCGGGATCCGCACCGACCGGCACCGACCGGCACCGGATCCACACGGACCCGGCACCGGATCCGCACGGACCGGCCGCCGGATCCGTATGGACTGGGTCCACTACGGACTGACGTGTACGCGCAACACAGGGCAGACTGGCCCTTACACCTATGGAAGGCAGGGGGGAGACCAGATGGACGGCACACCGGCCATCCCGCACCAGCGGAACCACCCCGAGTCCGGTGACACCGCCATTGCCGCAGCCGCCGGAGTCGGAGCCGTAGCCGGAACCGGAGTCGGAACCGGCGTCGGAGCAGGCGTCGGAGCAGGATCAGGCCCCGGAGCCGGCCCCGGAACAGGCCCCGGAGCAGACCCCGCCGGCGAAGCGGCGCCCGCCGTGGAAGCCCGCGCCGCCGAGGCCGTCGACGCGACCCCGCCCCCCGCCGCCACCCCCGCCCCCACAGCCCCCGCCACGACCGCCGCCACCGGCGGCAACCGGTTCTCCGTGCTCGGCCCCATCCGGGCCTGGCGCGGCGGCGAGGCGCTGAGCTCCGGGACCCCGCAGCAGCGGGCGCTGCTCGCGGTGCTCCTGCTCCGCGAGGGCCGCACCGCGACCGCGCCCGAGCTCATCGACGCCATCTGGGGCGAGGACCCGCCGCAGCAGGCCCTCGCGACCATCCGTACGTACGCCTCCCGCCTGCGCAAGATCCTCGAACCCGGGCTCCTCGTCAGCGAGTCCGGCGGCTACGCGATCCGCCTGCCCCACCCCGAGGCCCTCGACCTCGGCATCGCCCGGGCCCTCGCCGCCGACGCCGAGGCCGCACGCGCCGGCCGGCCGAAGGCCGACGGCACCGGAAAGCCCTCGGCCGTTGCGCACGGCACGCACAGCACCCCCAGCACCCCCGGCACCCCCGCCTCTCCCCCCGTCCCCACCCCCGCCGGCAAGGGCGACCGCGCCCTCGCCCGTACGCTGCTCGCCCGCGCCCTGGACGTCTGGGACGGCGAACCGCTGGCCGGCGTACCCGGGCCGCACGCCGACACCGAGCGCACCCGGCTCGCCGAGTGGCGCCTCCAGCTGCTGGAGACCCGCCTCGACCTGGACCTGGAGCTCGGCCACCACGCCGAGGCCGTCTCCGAGCTCACCGCGCTCACCGCCGCCCACCCCCTGCGGGAGCGGCTGCGCGAGCTGCTGATGCTCGCCCTCTACCGCAGCGGCCGCCAGGCCGAGGCCCTCGCCGTGTACGCCGACACCCGCCGGCTGCTCGCCGACGAACTCGGCGTGGACCCGCGCCCCGAACTCGCCGCGCTCCAACAGCGCATCCTGCGGGCCGACTCCGAACTCGCCCGAGCCGAGGACCCGGCCCCGGCGGCCGTCCCCGCACACGTGAGGCCCGCCCAATTGCCCGCCACCGTCTCCGACTTCACCGGTCGCTCCAGCTTCGTCAGGGACCTCGGCGCGATCCTCTCCGGCGCCGAGGGTCAGGTGATGGCGGTCTCCGCCCTCGCCGGCATCGGGGGCGTCGGCAAGACCACCCTCGCCGTGCACGTCGCGCACGCCGCCCGCCCGCACTTCCCCGACGGGCAGCTCTACGTCGACCTCCAGGGCACCGAGGCCCGCCCCGCAGAGCCCGAGGCCGTCCTCGGCTCCTTCCTGCGCGCCCTCGGCACCCCCGACGCCTCGATCCCGGACTCACCCGCCGAACGGGCCGCGCTCTACCGCTCCACCCTCGACGGCCGCCGCGTCCTGGTCCTCCTCGACAACGCCCGCGACGCGGCACAGGTCCGCCCGCTGCTGCCGGGCACCGCGGGCTGCGCCGCCCTCGTCACCAGCCGCGTCCGGATGGCGGGCCTGGCCGGCGCGCACCTCGTCGACCTCGACGTGATGAGTCCCGACGAGGCGCTCCAGCTGTTCACCCGGATCGTCGGGGCCGAGCGGGTCGGCGCCGAGCGCCAGGCCGCCCTCGACGTGGTGGGCGCCTGCGGGTTCCTGCCGCTGGCCATCCGCATCGCCGCCTCCCGGCTCGCCGCCCGCCGCACGTGGACCGTCTCCGTACTCGCCGCCAAGCTCGCCGACGAGCGCCGCCGCCTGGACGAGCTCCAGGCCGGCGACCTCGCCGTCAAGGCCACCTTCGAGCTGGGCTACGGACAGTTGGAGCCCGCACAGCAGCGCGCGTTCCGGCTGCTGGGGCTGCCCGACGGGCCGGACATCTCCCTGGCGGCCGCGGCGGCCGTGCTCGACCTGCCGGAGCACGCCACCGAGGACCTGCTCGAAGCCTTAGTGGACTGCTCCCTCCTCGAATCGGCCGCGCCCGGCCGCTACCGCTTCCACGACCTCGTACGCCTCTACGCGCGCGCCTGCGCCGAGCGCGACGAGCAGCCGCCGAGCGGGTGCGACGGCGCCCTCGACCGGCTGCTGGACTTCTACCTGGCCACCGCCGCCGGGGTGTACGCCCTGGAGCGGCCCGGAGACCGGCTCGTGGCCCACCTCTCGGCCACGCGCCACCCCGGCCTGCGCTTCACCGAGCCGCACTCCGCGCAGGACTGGCTGTACGCCGAGGCCGACCCGCTCCTCGCCTGCGCGCGGCAGGCCGCCGTACGCACGACCGGGCGTCAGGACTTGCTGCGCCGGGCCGTGGACCTGCTGTGGGCGGCCAAGGACCTCGCCGAGTCGGGGGCCAACTCCAAGCAGTACGAGTCGGCCGCCGCCGCGCTGTGCGAAGCCGCCGAGGCCGCGAAGGACCCGTACGCCGAGGGGCGCGCCCGTACCACGCTCACCAACACCCACCTGGTCGCGGGCCGCTTCGCCGAGGCCGACGCCGAGGCCAGCCGGGCCACGTCGCTCGCCCGTACGGCCGGGGACGTGCTGCCCAGCTGCTGGGCGCCCAACGACCGGGGCATCATCGCGATCTACGAGGGCCGCTACGACGACGGCGAACGGTACCTGCTGGAGGCCATCGCGAACTTCCGCGCCGACGGGAACCACGTCGGCGAAGCGAGCGCCCTGTGCAACCTCTCCCGTATCCACGTGGAGCAGGGCCGGCTCTCCAGCGCGATCGACCTCGCCCAGCAGGGCATCGCCATCTACGACCGGATGGGACTCACCCTGCGCCTGGCCAACGGCCGCTACGCGCTGGGCATCGCCCTCACACAGGCCGACCGGCTCACCGAGGCGCACTCCCAACTCAACGACGCGCTGGCGCTGTTCCACGAGAACCGACAGCCCCTGTGGGAGGGCGTGACGCACTTCCGGCTCGCCAAGGTTCACCTGGCGGCGCGCCGGCCCACGCTGGCCGCCTCGCACGCCGAACAGGCCATCGCCCTGCGGGGGATCGGCGGCGAGTGGAATCGTGCCCGGGTGCTGACCGTGCTCGGCCGGGCCCTGCGCCAGTTGGGGCAGCGGGACCGGGCGCGGGTGTGCTGGCGGGACGCCGAGGTGGTGTTCACGCAGCTCAAGTCGCCGGAACTGGCCGAGGTGCAGGCGCTGTTGGCGGCGGAGATCGCCGCCTGAGCCATGCCTGACGCCTTGCTGAACGAGGCGTTCATCGTTCGTTTATCACCACCCGCCAGGATGGGGTTCATCGACTCGACGTGTCGGGGGGCACTCCCGGGTCGACCGGAGGACGACCCGTTCGGCGGTCCGCGGGGGAATCGCCGAACGGGACCCACCCACCCATCAGGAGAACCGATGACGACGAACGAGAACATCAAGCCGGCCGACGGCGAAACCGGTCCGCTCGACAACCAGCTTTCGGATGTCGACATCAAACCTCTGGACAACCACGCCGCGGGCGTGGAGATCAAGCCGCTCGACAACCACGCCGCGGGCGAGGACATCGTGACGATGGACAACCACGCGGCCGGCGGCGGCCTGTAGGTGGGGGCGTAGGCCTCAGGACTCACAGACGCGTACGGCCCGGGAACACGGGGGAACGGGGGATCCGGGCCGTACCGCAGGACGTACCACGGGGGACCGGGGGTCACGGGGGACCAACGGGGTGCACGGGGGAACGGCGGCCGCGGTGGCCAGGAGGGGGACCACCGCGGCCGCCGCACGTGCGCGTGCGCGCGATCGGCGGGGCGTCGGTGGGGCATTGGCGGGGCGTCGGCGCGGCGTCGGTGGGGGCGTCGGCGCGGCGGGAGGGCTCAGCCGCCGAGCTGGAGCAGCCGCTGGACGCCCCGCGCGGCCTCCAGCAGCGCCGGCGAGAACCGCTCCAGCTCCGCCCGCGTGTTCAACGAGGCGGCGGTGGTCAGGCTGACCCCGCCCACCGGCAGGCCCGCACGGTCGAAGACCGGCGCGCCCAGGCAGCGGACCGAGCGCTCGTGCTCCGCGTCGTCGACGGCGTAGCCGAGCTCCCGGACCGTCCGCAGTTCGTCCGCGAGGCCCTCCCGGCCGGTGAGGGGCCGCAGGACGCCCTCGATCTCCTCGGGCGGCAGGTGCGCCAGTACGGCCTTGCCGATCGCGGTGGCGTGCAGGGGGACGCGCATGCCGACGCGCGCGGAGGTCCGGTGGGACCCGACGCTCTCGATCTTGCGGATGTACGTGAGGGCGTTGCCGCTGCGCAGGGCCAGGTGAACGGCCTGGCCGGTGCACTTCTGGAGGAATTCGAGCAGCTCGACGATGCCCTCGGGCCGGTCGGCGGAGATCTCGGCGGCCAGGGTGCGCAGCCGCAGGCCGACGCCGTAGCTGCCCTCGCCGTCGGTGACGGCGTAGCCCTGCTCGACGAGGGAGACCAGGATGCGGTAGGTGCTGGATTTGGGTATCCCGGCGGCGGCGGACAGTTCCGCGAGCCGGTGCGGGCCGCCGAACGCGGCCAGCGCCTCGGTGATCCGCAGGGTCTTCTCCAGGGCGGTGCCGCTCCCACCACCACTGCCGTTCCCGTTCCCGTGGCCGTTCCCGTGGCCGACGCCGACGCCGACGCCGACGCCGTGGATCATGCCCCGATCCATGCTCCGGCCCGGCACCTCACTTCGTATGGCATTGGCCACGGAATCCCCAAGGGTTGGCAAAACGCTTCGATTCACCCTACGTCACGGGATGCCCGTTTTGCCCGGGGCCGAAGGGCCCGAAATGCCGGGCGGCCGCGCCGTCGCTGACTAGGCTGACCGTGTGTTCACCTCCCAGGGCCCGACCCTCCGCGAACTGGCCGTACAGGCCCTGTCCTCCGTCGAGCGGGGCTACGACCTCCTGGCCCCGAAGTTCGACCGGACCCCCTTCCGCACCCCCGACCGGATGCTCGACGCGGTCGAGGAGACGCTCGCCCGCCACGAAGGCCCCTTCGACGCCGGACTCGACGTGTGCTGCGGCACGGGCGCGGGCCTCGGCATGCTGCGGCGGCTGTGCCGGGGCCGGGTGACCGGGGTGGACCTGAGCTCGGGCATGCTCGCCGAGGCCGGACTCGCCCACCCCGAGGAGCGGGTGGACCTCCTGCGCGCCGACGCGCGCTCCCTGCCCGCCGCGCTCGGGGACTCGTACGACCTGGCCGTCAGCTTCGGCGCCTTCGGCCACTTCCTCCCGGCGGAGCGCCCCGCGGTCTTCTCCGGGGTCCACGCGGCGCTGCGCCCCGGCGGTGTGTTCGCCTTCCCGATCGGCGCCCCGATCCCGCCGAGCCGCCCGGCGTGGTGGGCCCTGTCCGGCTTCGACGCGGCGATGCGCCTGCGCAACGCCGTCTGGCGCCCGCCGTTCGTCATGTACTACCGCACCTTCCCGCTGGGCGGGGTCCGTACGGACCTGCGCGCCGCCGGGTTCACGGTGGAGACGCTCCCCCTGGACCACTTCGCCCGCCGCCCGGACGGCACGCCGAGCTGGCGACTGGTCCTGGCCCGCCGACCGGCCTGAGCCGTACCGCTACTCCCTCTCCGGCAGGCGGCCGATGTCGGAGACCGGGCCCAGGTGGCCGAGCTTGTCGGGGTTGGACACGGTGTGGAGCGCCCGGACCACGCCATCGGCGATGTCCAGCTCGACCACGCTGGCGACCCGCCCCTCGGCGTCGACGATCAGGGCGCCCGGCCGGCCGTTGATCAGGGCCGGCCGCAGCGAGGCACCGAGCGAGCGGAGCCGGCGGAGTCCGCCGATGAGCAGCTGTCCGACGCGGTGCGGATCGGTCACCGACCGCGCGACGGCGCGGGCCTTGCCGCCGCCGTCCCCGTGGTAGACCACGTCGGGCGCGAGCATGTCGAGCAGGGCGTCCAACTCACCGCCCGCCGCGGCCTCGAAGAACGTACGGGCGAGCTCCTCGCCCTCCGCCCGCCGGGCCGGGGTCTTCGTGCCCGCGGCGGCGATGTGCTTCCTCGCGCGGGCGAAGATCTGGCGGCAGTTCGCCTCGGACTTGCCGGTGGCCCGGGCCACCTCCGGGTACGCGTACCCGAACACCTCGCGCAGCATGAACACCGCGCGCTCCACCGGGGACAGGGCCTCCAGCAGGACGAGGAACGCCATCGACAGGGAGTCGGCCAGCTCGGCGTGCTCGGCCGGGCCCGGCCGTTCGTCGGACACGACGACGGGCTCGGGCAGCCACTCCCCCACGTACGTCTCCCGCCGCACGCGGGCCGAGCTCAGGTGGTTGATCCCCAGCCGCGTCACCGACGTGGTCAGGTACGCCTTCGGCGCGGCGATCCCGGTCCCGGCCTGCCGCGCCTTGGTGAGCCCGAGGAACGCGTCCTGGACGATGTCCTCCGCGTCACCCACCGACCCGGTCATCCCGTAGGCGATGGAGAACAGCAACGGCCGATACCTCGCCGCGTCCGCCACGTCTGTCACGTCCACTGATCCCTGCACGAAACCCTCCCCCGATTCGCTGCGCGCCGTCGGGCAGGTTATCCGAGGGACTCGACCAATCGATCATGAAAAGAGCCCGTGACCCGGGTCACACCACCCTGCTGTCACAGGGCGCGGGGGTGCCGTGTCTTAGAGGGAGCACAACGAAGCACACACGCCGAACGCCCCTCCACAGCAAAGGAATCCACCATGACCGCTCGCCTGAACCTCTTCGCCGACCCGGTCGCCGTCAAGGCGTGGAAGCACATCATCGCCGCGTCCAAGGCGCTCGGGGAGTCGAACCTGCCGGCCTCGACCCGCGAACTGGTGATGCTCCGCGCCAGCCAGATCAACGGCTGCGCAGGATGCATCGACATGCACACCAAGGACGCGGCGGCCGCGGGCGAGACCGCGGTACGCCTCCACCTGGTCGCGGCCTGGCGCGAGGCGACGGTGTACACCGAAGCCGAGCGCGCGGCCCTGCTCCTGACCGAGGAGGCCACCCGCATCGCGGACGCGGCCGGCGGGGTCAGCGACGAGGTCTGGGCGAACGCCGCCAAGCACTTCGACGACGAGCAGCTCGCCGCCCTGGTGACCCAGATCGCGCTCATCAACGCCTTCAACCGCGGCAACGTCATGGTCCAGACCCCGGCCGGCGACTACCAGCCCGGCACCCTCCAGCACTGACCCCCGCGCACCACGGCTCCGGCCCCGGCACCGGGCTCCGCCCCTCCCACAAGGACCGAGTACTCCCATGAACATCGCACTCTGGATCGTCACCGTCCTGCTCGCCGTCGCGTACCTCCTGGGCGGCGCCTTCAAGGTGTTCACGCCGAAGGAGAAGATCGCCGCGAGCGGCGCCAGCGCGAAGTGGGTCGAGGACTTCATCCCCGGCTCGGTGAAGGCCATCGGAGCCGTGGAGATGCTGGCCGCCACGGCCCTGATCCTCCCGGCCGCCTTGAATACCGCACCGGTCCTGGTCCCCTTGGCCGCCCTCGGCCTGGTCCTGCTCATGCTGGGCGCCACCCTCACCCGCTACCGCCGCCACGAGCCGACGTACATGGCGGTGGACCTGGCCTACGTCCTCCTGGCCACCTTCGTCACCTGGGGCCGCTTCGCCCTGGAACCCTTCACGGGCTGACCGCACGAGCCCCGGGCATCGTCCGCATCGGGATGGCGGATGCCGGCCCCGGTCGGACCCCGGTCGGACCGGATTCCCACCGCATCCCCCCAGGCACCACGTCTCAGGTGGAGGCGGCTTGGAGGAGGGTCTCGGCCGCCGCGGTGCGGGCGTAGAGCACGGAGCGGCCGGCGCGGTGGGCGCTGAGCAGGCCCGCGTTGTGTAGTGCGGTCAGATAGCGGGATACCGCGGCGGGCGAGAGACCGGTGCGGTGGGCCAGCTGCGTCGTGGAGGCCGGGCTGTCCAAGTCGGTCAGCAGGAGTGCGCGGGAGCGGCCGAGTACGGCGGCGAGGGCTCCGGCCCGGGTGGCGGGTCGCGCAGCCCACAGGGTGCCGATGCCCCGTGCCGGATAGACGAGTTGGGGCGGATCCGGCAGCGTCGTTCGGGTGCGCAGGGCCGGCCCGGTGAAGGCCGAGGGGATCAGCAGCAGTCCCGTGCCCGATGCCGCACGGGTCAGCGGCTGCTTTCGGCCGGCCATCCGGAGCGCGTGGTCGTCCCAGGTCACCGACGTGTGCAGGTCGTTGAGGAGACGGCCCGCGCCCTGCTCGGCGACCATGCGGGTCCGGTAGAAGATGTCCGCGTCCAGTACGGCCCGGATCCGTGCCCAGTAGGGAGCGAGGGCCAGCTCCCAGTACGCCTCGATCTCTTCCGTCATGTCGGCCAAGCGGGTCCGCGGGTCGGCATGCAGGCTCCGTAGTCGGGGACCGAGGGCTCCCTGGTGGCGGGCCAGGTGATCGAGGTCCTGGCGTACCCGGTCGGCGGGCGAGGCCCGGATCGCGTCCCACTCGTCCATCGGCGCAGGGGCCGGCCCGGTGGGAGCGGGATTGAGGAAGTCGGGAACGTAGCCGGTGGGCGGGATCAGCTCGCGGAGCCAGCCCCGGTCCAGCCCGGCGGCCACCAGTCGTGGCCGTACCTGCTCGACCCAGGACCGGTGGACGGAATGCGTGGTGTGCGACCTCAGCAGTCGGAAGCTCGGCGCGATCTCCCACATGGGCGAGACGGCGAACCGGACCCGCGCCAGGTCCCTCGCCGAGAACGCCAGCGCCGCCAGGATGACCGCCCCTCAATGGATTCACCCATATGTGAATCAATGGCGGGCCAGCCTACCGTGCACGGATCATCTCGCCATGACCTCACAGACGATCACAGCGGCGGCATCGGGCACCTTCGAGCTCGGCGACCTGACGGTCAACCGGGTCGGGTTCGGCGCGATGCGCTTGCCGCAGCACGGCCCGGCGTTCGCGGCCGATTCCGCCCCGCGCGACCGTGACCAGGCGGTCGGCGTGCTGCGCCGTGCGGTCGAGTTCGGTGTGAACCACATCGACACCGCCGCGTTCTACTTCTCACCGCTGCGCTCCGCCAACGAACTGATCAACCGCGCACTGGCCCCCTACCCGGACGACCTCGTCATCGCCACCAAGGTCGGACCGGGCCGTGATCCGGCCGGCAACTGGCTGCCGCACGCGACCCCGAAGCAACTGCGCGGCCAAGTCGAGGAGAACCTGCGCCAGTTGGGCCGCGACCACCTCGACGTGGTGAACCTGCGCATCGTGGGCACCGATTCCGTCGCCGAACGCTTCGGCGCGCTCGCCGACCTGCGCGAGGCCGGGCTCATCCGTCACCTGGGCCTGTCCAACATCCGCCCCCACCATCTCGCCGAGGCCCAATCCATCGCACCGGTGGTCTGCGTCCAGAACATGTACGGCATCGGCGCATCCCCCGACCAGGGGGAGCTCCTCCGCATCTGCGGTGATCAGCACATCGCGTTCGTGCCGTTCTACTCGATCGCCGGAACCGGACGCGAGGGCGGTGCGACCACTGACGACGGTCAGGAACTGCACGCCATAGCCCGCGCCCACCAGGTGAGCACAGCCCAGATCCGGCTCGCGTGGACCCTGCACCAGGGCCCCCACGTCCTGGCCATCCCCGGCACGGGCGACCCCGACCACCTCGCGCAGAACGTGGCCGCCGGCAGCCTGCGCCTGTCCGAGGCCGAACTCACGACTCTGGACTCCCACCACGCGACAGCATGACCGCCCAGCAATGCACGGGGGCTCAACGGTCCCGTGGGAGGCCGAAGGCCGACATTTTCTTTTCCTCGTAGGAGAGGAAGCCGAGGGAGCGGTAGAAGGCGTGGTTGCGGGGGCCTTCCGGGGTTGACTCGTGGTCGGTCGAGAGGAGGAAGAAGCGGCAGTGTGCGTACCGCTGCTTCAAGTGCTCCATGAGGTTCCGGCCTATGCCCTGACGGTGGTACTTGGGGTTGACCAGCAGGTCCTGTACGTAGCAGATGGCCTCGTCGTCGGAGAGCGTGCGGGCCAGTCCCAGGAGTGCGCCGGACTCGTCCCTGGCGGTGATGACCAGGTGCGAGTTGGCCAGGCCCCGGTACAGCTTTTCGGGGTCGCGGGTGTAGCCCTGCCAGTCGACCGAGTCGTAGAGCTCGAAGATCTCCCGGGGGTCGAACTCGGCCTCTTCCGCGATGATCACGAGGGTCCCGCCTGTCTCGAACTTGGGTTCTGGAGACCGAACCTACCGGGTCCCGGCCGGCCGGGACCCGGTGGGGCGCGATGCTTCTTTTGGTCTGAGTACTGGGGAAAGAACCCCTCCCAGACCCCTCCAGCCTCCCGCCGGGAGGCCGCTCACTCACACGGGTGAATCGGCCAACTGGGTTGGATTTCGCGGTGGTTGTCTGGCATATGCTCGCCCCGACAACTCAGAGAATGAGACGGCCCCCGCCGGGACAGCGAATCCCGATCGAGGGCCTGACCAACGAGGAAGTAGCCCTTCCCCATGGCTTCAGTGCACTTTACCGCGCCCTCGCGCGCGGCATACGGCGTTCGGCACGCCAACGTCCGGCTCACCGCGCGGTTCACCGTCGTGAGCAACGACCTCATTCAGCATCCCGAGATGTCGGCGGTCGCACGGATCCTGGGGATCTACATCCAGTCGCTGCCGAGCGGGACTCCCATCGGCATCAAGGACCTGGTCAGGCGGTTGCCGCTCGGGGAGACCTCCATCTCCAACGGGCTCCGGGAGCTGATGGCGTTCGGGTACCTCGACCGGTCCCTGGAGAGCCTGCCGGGTGGGCGGATCGTCACCCGTACGGTGTCCTACAACCACCCCCGGGCCGCCGTTGTCGTGGCGGCGCGTCGTGGGCACGGCCCCGCCGGCACCGCGGCCGAGGAACCCTTGCCCGTACCCCCTCCCCCGGCGCCGATGGACACGGAGGCGCCTGCGCCGCCGGTCGAGGCCGTGCCGGAGCCCGCCGCGCCGGCGGACGTGGAGGTGGAGGTGGAGGTGGAGGTGGGGCCATCCGCGCCCGCCGGGCGCTTGCCCGCGCCACGGGTGCCGGACGACCCCGGGCGGCGGCGGCTCGCGTGTGAGGTGCTCGCGGAGTTGCGGCGGGTCGATCCGCGGCTGTTGCTCGGGGAGCGGGACGTACGGTACCTCGCGGGCGGGGTCGAGGCCTGGCTGGAGCGCGGGGCGGGGGTGCAGGCCATGGTGGCCTCCCTCGCGGCGAAGCTGCCGGTGGGGCTGCGCAACCCGGCCGGGCTGATCGCCCACCGGCTCACGGCCCAGTTGCCACCGTCGCTGGTACCGGTGCCCCGCGCGCCTGCCTTCGTACCGCCGGACCCCTTCGTGATCTGCCCGGACTGCGAGCGCGCCTTCCGCAGTCCGACGCCCGGGGCCAAGTGCAGGGGATGCGGTGCTCAGGGAGCGTCAGCGCTCGAGGTCGATCGTGAAGCGCCGCTCGCCCGGAGCGATCGTCTCGGCGTGGATCGAGCCACGGGCCCGGTCGTACTTTCCGGTGCCGCCGGTGATCGCGTTGTCGAACGCGGGCGGAGGGCCCGGGACGAGGTGGCCGAAGACCATGCCCTGGGCGGCGATCTGGCCGCCCGGGAGGCTGTAGGTGACGACGCAGGCCTCGGCTCCGCCGTTGTCGACCCGGGTGGTCGTGCAGGTTCCGCCGGTCTCGCCGACCTGGCTGCCGTCCTTGCCGAAGAGGAGCGAGCGGAAGACGGTCCGGTCGCCCTGGGCCGCGGCGCCGCCGGGGTTGACGGGGAAGCGCGACTGCTCCGCTAGCCGGCCGGTGAGGGTGATGACCTGGCCCTTGTCGTTGCCGTTGCCGTTGCCCTTGTCGTTCTCGTGGGCGGAGCCGAAGGGGGCGCAGGCGAGGAGGGCGACCAGTGCGGTGGCCGTGCCGAGAGTGGCTGTTCTGATGGGGCGCATGGGGGCTCCTGAGGTCGGGCTCGAGGCTCATGGATGGGGGGCGACCCATTCCTAGCCCCGGCTCCACGGCCGCCCGGAGTGTCCCGGCGCGACCCACCGTCAGATCCGACCGATCGGACCAGCCGTGTCCGAATCTGACAGAACCTCGTCATTGCGGCCATCACGGCGGGGCGCAAGGATCAGCGCATGCCCGTACCGCACAGAGTCGTCATCGTGGCCTTCCCCGGTACCGAACTGCTCGACGTCACCGGCCCGGCCGAGGTGTTCTCCGTCGCCACACGGGTCGCCGCCAGTAACAGCGGCAACAGCAGTGGAAGCAGTGACAGCTCCGGCTATCTCGTTCAGATCGCCACCGCCGACGGCGGGGCGGTGGCCACCTCCAGTGGGGTCCGGCTGCTGGCGGACCTGGCCCTGGACGAGGTGCACGGCCGGGTCGACACCCTGCTCGTGGCCGGTGCGGTCGACCTGGTGGGCGACCGGGTGGAACCGGTGATCGACGGCGTGGTCACCGACTGGCTGCGTGCCGCGGCGCCTCCGGCGGGCAGGACCGGGTCGATCTGCGCGGGAGCGCACCTGCTGGCCGCCGCGGGCCTGCTGGACGGACGCTCCGCGACCACGCACTGGCTCACCGCCGCACGGCTGGCCGCCGACCATCCCGCGGTCGCGGTGGATCCCGACCCGATCTTCATCCGGTCCGGGAGCGTGTGGACCTGCGCCGGTGTCACCTCGGGGCTGGACATGGCGCTGGCGATGGTCGCCGAGGACCACGGCCAGGCCCTTGCCCTGGCCACCGCGCGGATGATGGTCATGTACGTCAAACGCTCTGGCGGGCAGAGCCAGTTCAGTGTTCCGCTCTCCGCTCCGGCCACGTCCGGCGACCGGATCGACGACCTGCGCGTGTGGATCGCCGACCACCTCACCGAGGACCTCGCCGCGGAGGCCCTGGCCGCTCGACTGCACCTGAGCGTGCGGCACTTCTCCCGGCTGTTCCGGCTGCGTACGGACAGCACGCCGGCCGCCTACGTCGAATCCGCCCGCCTGGAAGCCGCCCGGCGGCTGCTGGAGGAGGGCGACGACGGCCTCCCCGAGGTCGCGGCGGCCAGCGGGCTCGGCTCGGTGGAGACCTTGCACCGCTCCTTCCAGCGCCGGCTGGGGACCACACCCGCGGAGTACCGGCGCCGGTTCCGTTAGTCCCTCTTCTCCTCCACCCGCCCGACCCATCCGCCGACACCCCGGCGGATCCCCGGCATGCCCGCATGCCCGCAGCGCCCCAGTCGCGTCGCCTCGCCTCACCTCGCCTCACGGAGGACACCGTGTCCCGTACGAAGGTCATCCCCATCCCCGTCATGGGCCGTACCGCGATCAACGCCTACCTGATCCTGGGGCGCAGGCCCGTGATCGTCGACGCCGGGACACCCGGCAGCGGGCGGAAGATCCACGACCGGATCACCGAGCACGGAGTGGACCCCCGCGACGTCTCGCTGATCGTCCTCACGCACGGGCACATCGACCACTTCGGGTCCGCCGCCGAACTGCACCGTCTCACCGGTGCTCCCGTCGCCGGGCACATCGCCGACCTCGGCCCGTACCGCAGCGGCCGGGTGCGCGAGCCGTACCTGCCCACCGGCCCGATGGGCCGGATCATGGACCGGAACAAGGAGCTGCACGTCCGGGCCGAGCCCGTCGAACCCCAGGTCCTGATCCGCGGCGAGACCTCCCTGGAGGACTTCGGGATCGCGGGCCGCATCATGCCCACCCCCGGACACACCGCCGGGTCGGTCTCCGTGCTCACCGACGACGGGGACCTCGTCGCCGGCGACCTGGTCGCCAACTCCTTCATGGGCCTCATCCCGGGCAAGCCGGCCAACCCGCCTTTCCACGACGACCCGTGGCGCAACCTCGTCAGCCTGCGCGAGATGCTCGACCTCGCCCCCAGCCGGCTCCACGTCGGCCACGGCGCCCCACTGGACCCCGACCGGGTGCGCCGCTGGGCCGACCGCGAGCACGCCCGCCTCTCGAAGCGCGAAGCGGCGGGCCGCCGCATCGCCACGCGCTCCGGGGAGGGCGACTGACCCGTCAGCGTGCCCGCGTAGCCGACCGGCGCCCCCGCGAGGTCATGCACGGGTCCGGGCGGCCAGCCATGTTCTGACCTCGTGCAGGCGGCCCGGCTCTCCGCCTCCGTGCCCCACCACCACCGGAACGGCGACGGCGCGTCTTCGTACGCCAACTCCTCCCACCACCGGCCGACGCTCTCCGTCAGGTGCGGCGCGCGATCGCGCCCCTCTCCGCCTCCCGGCGGGCGAGCCACGGGGTGACCGTGGAACTCGCGGTCGCGCAGCTCTTCGCGGCGTCAGCGGGTGCGGAGTTCGCGTTTGAGGACCTTGCCGCTCGCGTTGCGCGGGAGTTCGGATACGAACTCCACCTCGCGCGGGACCTTGTAGTTGGCCATCTCCCGGCGTGACCACGCGATCAGGTCGTCGGCCGTGAGGACCGCTCCCGGGCGGCGGACCGCGTACGCCTTGCCGACCTCGCCCAGGCGCGGATCGGGGACGCCGACCACCGCGACGTCAGCGATGTCCGGGTGCAGGCCCAGGAGTTGCTCGATCTCGGCGGGATAGGCGTTGAAGCCGCCGACGATGAACATGTCCTTGATCCGGTCGGTGATGCGCAGGTTCCCGGCGGCGTCGAGGACGCCGACGTCCCCGGTACGGAGCCAGCCCTCGGGGGTGATGGCCTCGGCGGTCTCGGCCGGGTCCTCGAAGTAGCCGCGCATGACATTGTGGCCGCGCACCCACACCTCCCCGGCCCGGCCCGTGGGCTGGGACCCGCCGTCCGCGTCCACGATCCTGACCTCCGTCCCGGGGATGGCCCGGCCCGAGGTCGACGCGATGATCTCCGCCGGGTCGCCGCGACGGCACATGGTGACGATGCCGCTCGCCTCGGAGAGCCCGTACGCGGTGAGGACGGTGCCGATGTGCAGCTCGCCGCGCAGCCGTTCCACGAGCTGGAGCGGGACGACGGCCGCTCCGGTGACGACCAGGCGCAGGGCGGAGAGGTCGTGGTGGTCGCGCTGGGGGTGGTCCAGGAGGGACTGGTGGAGCGTGGGCGGGCCGGGGAGTACGGAGATCCGCTCGGCCGCGATGTTGGCGAGGACGGTGTCCACGTTGAAGACGGGCTGGGGGACCATCGTGGCCCCGCGCATCAGGCAGGCGATGACCCCGGCCTTGTAGCCGAAGGTGTGGAAGAAGGGGTTCACGATCAGGTAGCGGTCCCCCTCGCGCAGACCGGCGAGCTCGCTCCACACCTCGTAGCAGCGCAGGGACTGGGCGTGGGAGATGACGGCGCCCTTGGGGCTGCCCGTGGTGCCGGAGGTGAAGATGATGTCCGAGGGGGCGGTGGCGGGGATCGCGTCCGTACGGGCGCGCACGGATTCGGCGGATACGGAGTCGCCGCCGGTCAGGAACTCCTTCCAGGTGCGGAAGGAATCCGGGGCGTCCTCGGACAGGACGACGACCTGTTCCAGGTGGGGCAGGCCGGGCAGCGGCCCGGAACCCTCGCCCTCGGCGGCGGCGCGGCGCAGGGAGGCGACGTAGGAGGTACCGAGGAAGGTGCCGGTGACGAAGAGGAGCCGGGCGCGGCTGCGCTGGAGGACGTAGGCGGCTTCGGAGCCCTTGAAACGGGTGTTGAGGGGGACGAGGACGGCTCCGGCGGAGACGGCGCCGAGGGCGGAGACGATCCATTCGAGGGTGTTGGGCGCCCAGACGGCGACCCGGTCCCCCGGTTCCACGCCGGCGGCCATGCAGGCGGCGGCTGCCCGCTCGACGCGCTCGCCGAGCTGCGCGTAGTCGATCCGGACCCGCCCGTCGACGACGGCCTCGCGGCCGACGTAGCGCGCGGCGGCGTGCCGGACGAGTCCGCCGATGCTGGTCCAGGCGAGATCGGCCCGGCCGTCCTCCGGCGTGGCCGTCGCTTCCTCGGGCGTGGCCGTCGCTTCCTCCGTGACGTCCGTCGCGGTCGCCGTGTCCGTCGCGGTCGCCGTGTCCGTAGCGGTCGCCGTGTCCGTAGCGGTCGCCGTGTTCACGATCCCGCGCCCGCGCTCGTCCTCGTCCTCGGTCATCGTCCGCCCTTCCCTGCAACACCAGTAGCTGACTATCCGTCAGATTAGCTGTAGCCTTCGCGGCTGTCAGTACTGGTGCACCCCGGAGGTGGCGATGGCGGCAACGCTCAAGGACGCTACGGCGATAGTCGGCATCGGGCAGACCGCCTTTGCCAAACAACTGCCGCAGTCCGAAAAGGAACTGGCCTGCCGGGCCATTCTCGCGGCGCTCGACGACGCGGGCATAGACCCGTCCGAGGTCGACGCCTTCTCCTCCTACACGATGGAGGAGACCGACGAGGTGGAGGTCGCCAAGGCCATCGGCGCCGGCGACGTCACCTTCTTCTCCAAGATCGGCTACGGCGGCGGCGGTTCCTGCGCCACCGTCGGCCACCTGGCCGCCGCCGTCGCCACCGGCCAGGCGAGCGTCGGCGTGGCCTGGCGTTCGCGCAAGCGCGGCTCGGGGCCGCGGCCGTGGAAGAACACGGCCGTCCAGCTCCCCACCCCCGGCCAGTGGACGCGCCCCTTCGGCCTGCTGCGGCCCGCCGACGAGATCGGCATGCTGGCCCGCCGCTACATGCACGAGTACGGCGCCACCCGCGACCACCTCTTCAACGTCGCGATGGCCTGCCGCAACCGGGCCAACGAGAACCCGGCCGCGATGATGTACGAACGCCCGCTGACCCGCGAGATGTACATGACCGCCCGCATGATCAGCGACCCGCTCTGCCTCTTCGACAACTGCCTGGAGACCGACGGCGCGCTGGCCTGCGTCATCGTCAGCGCCGAGCGCGCCCGCGACTGCCGCCAGAAGCCCGTCTACGTCCACTCCGTCGCCCAGGGCCTGCCCTCCCAGCACCACGGCATGGTCAACTACTGGAACGACGACCCGCTGTCCGGCCCCGCCTGGACCGCCGCCCGACACCTGTGGAAGCAGGCCGACTTCGGCCCCCAGGACGTGGACGTCGCCCAGATCTACGACGCCTTCACCCCGCTGATCCCGCTCTCCCTGGAGGGCTACGGCTTCTGCGGGCGCGGCGAGGGGGCCGCCTTCACCGAGGGCGGGGCCCTGGAGATGGGCGGCCGGCTCCCCATCAACACCGGCGGCGGCGGCCTCAGCGAGGCCTACGTGCACGGCTTCAACCTGATCAACGAGGGCGTCAAGCAGCTCCGCGGGATCTCCACCGCCCAGGTGCCCGACGCCGCGACCTGCCTGGTCACCGCCGGTGAGGGTGTCCCCACGTCCGCCATCCTGCTGCGATCCTGAGGAGCCGAGGAATCCATGACGACGCAGACCACGACCACTCCCGCGGACGAGCTGCTCCTCCCCGTCCCCGACGGGGACGGCGCGCCCTTCTGGGAGTACGCCGCCCAGGGCGAACTCCGCATCCAGGCCTGCGCGGCGCCCGACTGCGGGAAACTGCGCTTCCCGCCCCGCCCCTGCTGCCCGCACTGCCGGTCCTTCGACTCCGAATGGCGCCGGATGAGCGGCCGGGGCCGGATCTGGTCGTACGTACGGCCGCACCCGCCGCTGCTGCCCGCGTACGCCGCGCAGGCCCCGTACAACGTGATCCTCGTGGAGCTGGCCGACGCCCCGCAGATCCGCCTCGTCGGGAACCTGGTCACCTCCGCCGACGCCCCGCTGGACTCGATGGACCCGGCGCGGCTGCGCATCGGGGCGCGGGTCCAGGTGGTGTTCACCGAGACGGGCGGGATCGCGGTGCCGCGCTGGGTGCTGGAGAAGTCGTGACGGTCGCCGGCCGGGCACCCGGACTGCGGGTGGAGCGGGACAAGACCACCGGGGTCGCGGTCGTCACCCTGGACCGGGAGCGCAAGCACAACGCGATCGATCTGGCGACGGCCGCCGAACTGGCCTCCGTGTGGCGGGAGTTCCGCTACGAGGACGACGTACGGGCGATCGTGCTGACGGGCGCCGGGCGGGCTGCCTTCTGCACCGGGATCGACCGGGGCGTGGAGGTGCCGCAGCCGTCCTCGCCGTACTCGGTGGACGACCCGCTCGTCGCCATCGGGCCGAAGGCGAACGACCTGTGGAAGCCGGTGGTCGCCGCCGTCAACGGCATGGCCTGCGGCGGGGCGTTCTACCTGCTGGGCGAATCGGAGTTCATCATCTCCTCCGCGTCCGCGACCTACTTCGACCCGCACACCAGCTACGGCATGGTCAGCGCGTACGAGGCGATCTACATGGCGCAGCGCATGCCCTTCGGCGAAGCCGCCCGGATGTCCCTGATGGGCACGGCGGAGCGGCTCTCCGCGCGGCGGGCGTACGAGATCGGTCTGGTCTCGGAGCTGGCCGAGCCCGAGGCGCTGCTCCCGGCGGCCCTGCGGGCGGCGCAGACGCTGGCCGGCTTCCCGACGGAGGCCGTGCAGGGCACCGTACGGTCCCTGTGGGCGGCGAAGCAGGCCACCCTCCAGCAGGCACTGGCCCAGGCTCCGGGGCTGGTGGCCCTGGGGAACCTCCCGCCCGAACGGCAGGCGGAACTGTTCGCCGGCCGGCGGAGCGGGGCGGGACCGGAGCCGCGGATCCGCTGAGGGACCGGGCCCGGCCCCGTAGTGCGGGGCCGGCCCGGCGCCGCTAGCGCGTCTTCCGCGTGGACCTGGGCTTCGGCTTGGTCGGCGTCTTGCCGCCGGTGCTGCCTCCTGTGGTGGACCCCGAGGTCCCCGACCCGGACGTGGAGGTCGGGGTCGGCGACGCGGTCGAGAGGGTCCGGACCGGGCCGAGGGTGCAGCGCCGGACGTCGCCCGCCTGGGCCGCGCTCGTCATCGGCAGGTCGACCGTCCGGCTCTCGCCCGCCTTCAGCGTGAGGTCCACGGAGCCGGAGTCGATCCGGCCGGAGGCTCCTTCGAAGACCAGCGGGACGCGGAAGGTGTACCCGGACGTCGCGTCGGAGGTGACCTTGACGGTGGCCTTCGCCACCGACGGCCCGGCGCAGGTGACGACCTCGGCGTGCGCGAGCGGCCGGGTCTCGGTCGCCGTGGCCGTGGGTGTCGCCGTGGAGCCGCTGCCGCTGCCGCCCGTGCCGCTGTAGCTCTTCTTCTTCGACTTGCTCTTGGAGCTGGAGCATCCGCCCCCGCTGCTCTTGCTCTTGCTCTTGCCGCCGCTGCCGCCCGTCGACGAGAACCCCGTCAACGCGAGCACCACGCCCACCAGTACCGCCGTGAGCCTGACCCGCCGCCCCGTGACCACCATGGCCCGAACCCCTCCCCGTTGGACAACCGGCGGCACGCTATCAGGCGGTGGAAAGCGCACCGGTACGGTGACCGCCACGAGCCGCGAACGCGCTCGGCCGCTCTCCGGGGGGACACCGCATGACCGACGAGACCACCACCACCGCCGACACCACCGCCGATGCCGCCGGCGTCATCACCGCGATCGCCCGCCTCCAGGCCCGGCCCGGTCTGGAGGAGGAGGTCCGCTCCCAGGCCCTGTCCCTGGTCGCGCCGACCCGGGCGGAAGCCGGGAACGTCTCCTACCGCGCGTACGAGGACCCGACCGCTCCGGGCACCTGGGTCGTCCTGGAGGAGTGGGCGGACGCCGCCTCCTGGGAGGCCCACCTGGCCTCCCCGCACCTGACCGAAGCCCTGTCCCGTACGGCGTCCCTGCTGGCCGGCGCGCCGGTCGTACGGGTCTTCCCGCCGGCGCTGCCCTCGTAGCGGCCGGGGCGGGACTCCGCGTGCGGGACTCCGGGGGCGGGCGTAGCGTCGGGATCGAGATCCAGACCCACTCCCCCCGGAGGGCCGGGCATGATCCGCAACGTACTCGGCTCGATCATGGGTCTGATCGGAGCGACGGCCGCCGTCTGGAGCCCCTTCCGCGCCTGGTACGACGGCCGTCACGGACGCGATTACCGCATCGAGGAACTCTTCGACTCCGCCGGGATCACCGACGACAAGGCCGCCCTGCTGGGCTCGCTGCTGCTGCCGTTCCTCTTCGCCGCCGTGCTCGCGCTGGTCGCCGTCGTGCTGCGCTCCCGGCTGCTGATGGCCTTCTCCGGGGTCGTCGTCCTCGGCTTCGCCGTGCTCTGGATGGTCCGCCAAGGGCAGGCCGCGGGGAGCCTCTCGGTCGGCGGCGGCGACGGCGAGGGACTCGGCGACGGTCTCGCCAACGCCTTCGGCGCGGGCGCCCTGCTCATCCTCGCGGCGGCCGTGATGAGCGGCCGGCCCCGCCGCCGCGACCGGGTCACCCGGGAGACGGCCCCGGAGCCGCCCTACACGGAGCCCGCCCCGGAGCCGGTCGAGGACCCCGCCCATCCCCCGGCCCCGTCGGCCTGGCCGCCTCCGCCGAAGGACCACTCGTAAGCAGTCCTCCGCCACCATGGAAGCGGTCCTGCGCGGCCTGGCCGAGAGCAGTGCCGAGGTGCGCGCCGTCATGGGGCCCTCCGCCGCCCGCCCGGCGGCCCCGGCCTCCTGACATGACGGCGGCCCCGTCCCCCTGAGGGGGCGGGGCCGGCCAGCCGTTGCGGGCGGGGTGGAGATCAGGCCTCGACGACGCCGGAAGCCGCGATCTCGATCTTGCTGCGCGTGGAGCCCGAGGGGGAACCGAGCTTCTCGATCGCGTCGACGATCTCCTTGCCCTCGGTGACCTCACCGAAGACGACGTGCTTGCCGTCGAGCCAGCCGGTGACGACGGTGGTGATGAAGAACTGCGAGCCGTTGGTGTTCTTGCCGGCGTTCGCCATCGACAGCAGGTACGGACGGTCGTGCTTCAGGGTGAAGTTCTCGTCGGCGAACTTCTCGCCGTAGATGCTCTTGCCGCCCGTGCCGTTGTGGTTGGTGAAGTCACCGCCCTGCAGCATGAACTGCGGGATGACGCGGTGGAAGCCGGAGCCGGCGTAGCCGAAGCCGTTCTGGCCCGTGCACAGCTCGCGGAAGTTCTGGGCGGTCTTCGGGACGACCTCGTCGAAGAGGTTGAAGACGATGCGACCGGCGGGCTTGCCGTCGATGTTGATGTCGAAGAATACGTTGCTCATGGGGTCCATCCTGTCACTCCCGGTGCGGTGCGCGACCCCGAGGGGGCCGCGACCGGGCCGCGACCGGGCCCCCGAACGGCTCAGCCGCAGCTCAGACGGCAGCTGAGCCGCGTCATCCTCCCGTACGGGTTCCCGTGCCCTTGGCGGCGTCCAGTGCGTAGACGCAGCGGTCCTTGCTGCATGCGTAGACCACGCCCGCCTCGGCCACCGGGGCTCCGGTGATCTCCCCGCCCGTGGCCAGCTTCCAGCGGAGCTGGCCACCCGACGCGTCGAGGGTGTACAGGCAGTGGTCGGCGGATCCGAAGTGCACGCGGCCGTCCGCGACCGCCGGGGAACCGGTGATCTCCCCGCCCGCCGCGAACCGCCACTTCGGGGTCCCGGTGACCGCGTCGAGCGTGTAGACGGCGCTGCCCGCGGCCAGGTGGACGTTGCCGGCGGCGACCAGGACCGGGTCGGCGGACTGGCGGGGTTCGGTGGCGATGCGCCAGCGGTCCTTGCCGGTGGCCGCGTCCAGGGCGTAGACGGTGCCCAGGTAGTCCGCGAGGTAGACCCCGCCGCCCGTGACGGCCGCGCCGGGGGCGAAGGCCGGGGGCGCGAGGAACACGGCGGGGGCCTCGAAGTGCCAGCGGACCCGGCCCGAGGCCCGGTCGATGGAGATCACCCGGGTGCCGGCGGCCACGTAGACGTTGCCGTCGGGGGCGGGGGTGACCCGTACGGGCACGTTCCCGCAGGAGGCCGAGTCGCCGATCGGGTAGGACCAGGACTCCCGGCCGGAGCGGGCGTCGAGGGCGCGCAGCCGGGCGTCCTGCCACACGTAGACCGTGCCGTCGTGCAGGACGGGAGCCGCCTCGGTGGTCTCGAACTCGCTCTGCGCGCCGGTCAGTTCCCACAGCTTGTGCCCGCTGGACGACTCCCAGGCCTGTACGCCGCCTCCGCGCGTGGCGGTGACGACGGTGCCCCGCTCGGCGCGCAGCGCGTACACCCAGGCGTCGGCGGACAGCCGCCAGCGCTCGGAGCCGTCGGTGGCGTCCAGGGCGTAGAGGGAGGGGCCGTCGGAGGCGTGGATGCGCCCGTCGGAGACGGCCATGGACCAGGCGACGTCGCGGGTCTTGAACTGGCGGCGGCCGCTGGCCACGTCCAGGGCGTGCACCTCGAAGGAGGTGACGTAGAGCAGGTCGCCGGCGACGGTCGGGGTGCCCCAGACCTCGTTGGACATCCGGAACCGCCAGGGCCGCCACCGGCCGCTGTCGGGGGCCGGGCCCGGGTTCGGTACGAGGACCGAGGGCGCGGGGCCCGCCACCGGGGTGCCGGCGGGCGGCCGGATCCAGCCGGTCGCGGAGTCCGAGGCGGCGGCGTGGGCGGCCGGCGCGGAGGCGGAGGCCTGCGGGCCGGGGCCGATCGGCACCGGGGAGCCGCCGAGCCGCACGGGCTCGCCCGAGGGCGCCATCGGCGGGTGCTCGGGGCGCTGCGGGACGGCCTGGCCGGTGCGCGGGTCGGTCCAGGGGTCGGCTCCGCCGCGCTGGCGGCGGTGCGTGGCGGGCCCCGAGGCGGGACCGGACGCGTGGCCGGCGGCCGGACCGGCGCTCTCGATGGGCGCGGAGATCCCGGCCCGGGGAAACGCCGGCCTCGGCACCGCCGCGGCTGCGGCGGCAGCGGCGGCGGCCGCGTTGCGGTGGCCGGCCCGCCGGGCCTCGATCATCGCGACGGCCCGCTCGGGCAGCCACGCCGAGGCGGTACCGCTCTCGTCGCCGCCCTCGAAGAGGTGCGGGGCCAGCTGCGCCTGCAGGTCGGCCGGGGTCGGCCGCTGCGTGGCGTCCATCTGCATGCAGGAGTCGATCAGCGGGCGGAGCTCGTCGGGGAGCCCGTCCAGGTTGGGGCCCTCGCGCAGCAGCATGAAGACCGTCTCCACCGGGTTCGCCCCGTGGTACGGCGGATGCCCGGTGGCGGCGAAGACCAGCGTGGAGCCGAGCGAGAACACGTCGCTGGCGCCCTTGACGCTGCGCGAGTCCTTGGCCTGCTCCGGCGACATGTACGCGGGGGTGCCGACGGCGACGTTCGTCATGGTCAGGCGGGTGTTGGAGACCCCGCTGGCGATGCCGAAGTCGATCACGCGCGGGCCGTCCTCGACGACGAGCACGTTGGAGGGCTTCAGGTCGCGGTGGACCAGGCCCGCCCCGTGGATCGACTGGAGCGCCTCGGCGATGCCGGCGGCGAGCCACCGTACGGCCTGGGCGGGCATGGGCCCGCACTCGTGGACGATCTCCTCCAGGGAGGGCGCCGGTACGTACGCGGTCGCCAGCCACGGCACGGCCGCGCGCGGGTCGGCGTCGACCACGGCCGCGGTGTAGAAGCCGGAGACGGCGCGGGCCGCCTCCACCTCACGGGTGAAACGGACCCGGAACAGCTGGTCCTCGGCGAGTTCGGTGCGCACCGTCTTGATCGCCACCCGGCGTCCGGACGCCGACCGGGCGAGATAGACCAGCCCCATGCCGCCGGCCCCGAGCCGTCCCAGCACCTCGAAGGGGCCGATCCGTCTCGGGTCGTGCTGCGTCAGCTGCTCCACCACTCGCCTCCACACCCATCCCCGTACGGGGTCCCACGCGGTCCCCGCTCTTCCAGCCGTCGCCGGTGGCGTCGCCGTCATCGCCGTCACGTCACCGGATGCGCGCGAGCCGCCGCGGGGCCCTGCCCCGTGCAGCGTCTCACCCCCGGGGGCCGCCCGGGTCGCGCACCCCCGATTCTGTCAGGCCCGCGCCTGGTCCGGCCCCGGCACGGCGGGCGAGCCGGGGCCGGGGCTTCGGGCCGAGATCGCGGTGAACCCGCAATCCGTACGGAAAGGGCGTGCGGAGGGGCCCGCGGAAAGGCGTAGGGAAAGGCGTACAACCCATCGCGGGTGCCATGGGTCTAAGCCCCCGTTCAGCTCGTCTCGTTCAAGGTCCGGGGGGATCCGTGCGTCACCGTTTGACTTCAGCCGTAGTCGCCGCCACTGCGCTGCTGGGGGGGCCTGGCCGTGCCGGGGTCGGTGCACGCCGCGGCCGAGGGGCCCGGTGGGTCCGGCGCACCGGGTGCGTCCGCCCCCGACGTCGATCCTTCCCCCGAATCCGCCGCCGTCCCCGCGGCACCCGCGCCCCCCGTCTGCCCGCCGGACATGTACGCCAAGCAGGACGGATCCCTCAGCGTCCACAGCGCGCAGGACGGGACGGGCGTGCCCGAAGGCCTCGTCGTCCACCTGCGGGACAAGAAGACGGGGCTGCGCGTGGCCTCCGTCGACACGTTCCGCAAGGTGACCGACCCGGACGGCGTCTTCCCCGACTTCCAGCTGGTCTCGGAGCCGCTCAAGCCGGCCGACCTCGGGATGTACACGCTCGAACTCGGCTCCGCCGCCGAGCCCGTCGTCTGCGGGGACTTCGACTACCGGCTGCGCTCGGTGGTCGGCAACGTGGACGCGGCGGACGGGGTGTCCCTCGACAAGCTCGGGACCACCGTGTCCGCGGACGTCACCACCCTCGACCCGCGCACCGGGGCGACCGCACCGCTGAAGAACACCAAGGTCCTCATCTCCGGTGACCGCACCTCGCAGGAGGCCACCACCGACGCGCGGGGCCACGTGTCCGCTCCGTTCACCTTCCAGGGCACGGAGGACCACACCGATGTGCGCGTCGACGTCCCGGAAACCCCGGACCTGAGCCCCGGAAGCGGCAGCGAGACCGCCCGCGCGGTCCGCCAGAAGGCCGAGATCGTCCTCGACCCCGAGTCCCGGAAGATCAAGGCCCGCTACGGAGCCACCACCACGATCACGGGCCAAGCCCTCAGGACCGCCGCGGACGGCACGCAGAAGCCCGTCCCCGAGGGCACGCCGATGCTCGCGGACCTCACTGGTGAGCCGAAGACGACGGCGGACGGCCGGTTCGAGCGGCAGCTGACGACGGTCCACCGCGGCCCGGTGAAGACCACGTGGGCGGGCGGCAGGTCCCCGTGGCTGCGGTACGTCAGCGCGGCCACCAAGGTCGAGGTCGTCGAGGTCAGCTACTTCACGGACGTCAAGACGACGATCGGCGCCGACGGCGTGACCTTCGGCGGAGGGCTCGCGCACAAGCCGCTCAGCCCGGCCCCGACCCTCGTCGAGGTGCAGTACTCGGCCGACGGCAAGACGGACTGGAAGACCCGCGACGTGTTCACCGTCGACCTGGTCTCCGCCCGCTTCGAGCAAACCCTGCCGGGCGAGGCGGACGGCTACTGGCGACTCCGCTACGCCGCGGCGGCGCGCATGCAGGGCTCCGTCACCGAGCCGGTGCGGCTGACCCGGACGGCGACGGAGTTCACGAAGTTCAACGCGGGTCCGGAGCCGCTGCGCGAGGGCGAGACCTTCTCCGTCAAGGGCACCCTGCGGCACGGGACCCCGGAGGAGGCCTACGGCGGCCAGCTCGTGCTGTTCTACTTCCAGCCCGCCGGCAGCCAGGAGTACGTCTACAAGGGCCACTCGGTGACCACCGACGACGGGGCCTTCTCCCACGCCTTCACCGCCGAGGGCACCGGCGCCTGGATCGCCCGCTACCGCGACGCCGACGGCAAGCACTTCGACGCCGAGAGCCGCCGGGACGACGTCACCGTGAAGCCGTAGCCCGTACGGGACGGGACCGGGACCGGGACCAGGACAGACGGCTTAGCGGCCCGTCCTGGTCCGCGGCTCCGAGAGCAGGCCGAAGACCGCCCCCTGGTTGTCCGCGACCACCGCGATGCGCCCGTACGGAGTGTCGAAGGGGTCGGCGGTCACCCGGCCGCCGAGGCGCTGCACCATCGCCACGGACTGGTCGCAGTCCGGCACGGCGAAGTACGCGAGGAAGTGCGCGGGCATGATCTCCGGGAAGGCGTCGGTGATCAGGCTGCGCCCCAGGACGGCGGTCTCCGAGCCGGGCGCCTTGCCGGGCGGGGACCAGACGCGGTACTCGATGCCCGACACGTCGTCGTTCTGGTCCTCGGGGACGTAGCCGAAGACCTTGGCGTAGAAGACGTCCACGGCATCGCGGGCCCGGGTGTACACCTCGGACCAGCAGTACGTGTAGGGCTCGTTCTGGGCGTCGAAGCCGTGGTGGGTGCCGGGCTGCCACAGCCCGAAGACGGCCCCGCCGGGGTCGGCGGCCATCGCGGCGGTCCCGTAGGGGCCGACCGGCATCGGGTCCATCACCATCTGGCCGCCGGCGGCGCGGATGCGCTGGGCGCAGGCGTACGCGTCGGTGGTGTAGAGGTAGATCCCCCAGACGGTCGGCATGCGCCCGTCGGGCTTGGGGGCGAGGGCGGCGACATTGCGGCCGCGGCTGTAGGCCTGGGTGTAGTGGCCGTACTCGGCTCCCGCACTGTCGGCGAAGGTCCACCCGAAGAGCTCACCGTAGAAGCGCTTGCCGGCTTCCACGTCCGGCAGCGAGGCGTCGACCCAGCAGGGTGAGCCTTCCGCGAATGCGGCCATGAGCCCGGTTCCTTCCGTTGTGCGGGGGTGTGCAAGGGTGTGCACCGTCCGCGCACGTTCTGCCTCGCTCGCCCAGCCATGTCCTCCGGATCATGATGTGCCCGAAAACTTGTCCACAGCCTGTTGATAAGACTATTCGGGGGATAGGCTCCGAAGCCGGACGGCGCGCCCGGGGCCCCCACGCGGCCGGAATCGGTCGCCGTGACGGGTCGGGAGCGGCGTACGCCCAGGCCAGGCGTCCCGTAACCCCATTTGCAGGCGGCCGAATCGCGCGCCGATCACCCCTCGGTAAGCTGACGGCATGACAGGACAAGTACGCACCGTCGACGGTCGCGTTGCCGGCCGGCGCGGTCAGGCGACGAGGCAGAAGCTGCTCGACTGCCTCAGCGAGATGCTCAGCTCCTCGCCGTACCGCGACGTCAAGGTGATCGACGTCGCCCGCAAGGCCGGTACCTCCCCCGCGACCTTCTACCAGTACTTCCCGGACGTCGAAGGCGCCGTCCTGGAGATCGCGGAGCGCATGGCCAACGAGGGCGCCCAGTTGACCTCACTGGTCGAGGGGCGCGCGTGGGTCGGCAAGGCGGGCTGGGCGGCGGCCGAGGAACTCGTGGACGGCTTCCTGGAGTTCTGGCGGCGCAACGACGCAATCCTGCGGGTCGTCGACCTCGGCGCGGCCGAGGGAGACAAGCGGTTCTACAAGATCCGCATGAAGATCCTGAACTCCGTCACCAACTCCCTCACGGAGTCGATGAAGGAGCTCCAGGCCAAGGGCAAGGTCGACAAGGACGTGAGTCCGGCGGCGATGGCCGGTTCGCTGGTCGCCATGCTGGCGGCGGTCGCCTCGCACCAGAAGGGGTTCCAGACCTGGGGCGTCAAGCAGGCGGAACTGAAGCCGAACCTGGCGCTCCTGGTCCACCTGGGCATCACGGGCAAGAAGCCCACGAAGTAAGCGGCGGACCCCCACCGGGTCCGCCGCCCCTTCGGCCTCACGGGGCTTCGGTCTTACGGGCCTTCGCCCTTGCGAGGCTTCGCCCTTGCGGGGCCTCGCCCTCATGGGACCCCGGCCTCACCGGACCCCGGCCTCACGGGACTTCCGCCGCGATCAGCGACGCTCCAGGCGGAACAACCGGATCTCGCGCTCGATGCGCGCCTGGTACGCCGCGTACGGCGGCCAGAACTTCAGTACCGCCTGCCACGCCGCCGCGCGTTCCTCACCCGCCAGCAGGCGGGCGCGTACGGCGATGTCCTGACCCTTCCAACTCACGTCTGCATCAGGGTTCTTGAGCAGGTTCCCGGTCCACGCCGGGTGTCCGGGGCGGCCGAAGTTCGAGCCGATCAGGATCCAGCTCGCCCCGTCCTGCTCCGGCATGCACGCGAGCGGGGTGGTGCGCGGTTCGCCGGTCTTGGCTCCCTTGGCGGTGAGGATCACGCCGGGGAGCATCTGGGCGCTGAGGATGACCTTGCCGCGGGTCAGCTTGTGCACCGCCTTGTCCATGGCGGGGATGAAGTGCGGTGCGATCTTGGCGAACAGCATGGTCGAGGAGACCTTCTGCATCAGCTTGACTCCGGGCGCCATCAGACGGCCACCTTCTCGTTCCGTGGGGCGGGGGCGGGGGCTTGTACGGGCGCGGGCGCGAGGGGCGCGAACAGCCCGGCGGCTTCCGCGGCGTGGGCGCGCAGCCGGTGGACGGGGCCGAAGAGCAGTTCGTCGGCGGCCGCCCGCTTGAAGTAGAGGTGCGCGTCGTGCTCCCAGGTGAAGCCGATGCCGCCGTGCAGCTGGATGGCCTCCCCGGCGGTGATCCGCAGCGCCTCGAGGGCCTGGGCCAGGGCGAGCCCGCCCTGTTCCGGGTCCCAGGCGGCGTAGTAGGCGGCGGAGCGGGCCGCCTGGACCTGTACGTAGAGGTCCGCGAGGCGGTGCTTGACCGCCTGGAACGAGCCGATGGCCCGGCCGAACTGCTCGCGCTGCCGCACGTACTCCACGGTGCGGGCGAGCGCCTGCGCGGCCGCGCCGACCGCCTCGGCGGCCAGGGCGGCGGCGGCGCCGCGCCCGGTGGCGGCGAGGGCCCCGGCCACGTCGGCGTCTTCGCCACCCAACAACTCGGCTTCGACGTCACGGAGTTGGATGCGGCCCTGCGGGCGGGTCTCGTCCAGGGTGGTCTGCCGGGTCCGTACGAGGCCGGGCGCGTCCTCCCGGACGAGGAACAGCAGGGTGCGGCTGCGGGCGAAGCCTCCCGTGTGCGCGGCGACCAGCAGCAGCGAGGCGCTGTGACCGTCGAGCACCTGGGCCACCTCCCCGTACAGTCGCCAGCCGCCGTCCACGGCGCGGGCCTGCACCCCGCCGGCCCGGCCGCCACCGGCCCATTCGCCCGGGGCGTTGTCCCCGGTCAGGGCGAGGGCGGTGGCCAGCGCGGGGCCGGGTACGGCGAGCGCGCCGGTGAGCCCGCCCGCCGCGAGCGGCGGCAGGAGGGCGGAGCGCTGGTCGCCGGTGCCCAGGGCGGTGACCAGCGGCACGGCGAGCACGGCGGTGGCCAGCAGCGGTGAGGGCAGCAGCGCCCGCCCGGTCTCCTCGCAGGCCAGGACCAGGTCGGCGGGGGCGCAGCCGACGCCCCCGTACTCCTCGGCCACGGCGATGCCCGGCAGCCCCAGCCGGCGGGCGAGCTGCTGCCACAACTCGCGGTCGTGTCCGGCGGCGGTGCGGACGGCGGCCTTGACCTCGTCCGGGCCGCAGCGTTTGCCCAGGATCTCGCGCAGGGTACGCCGTATCTCGTCCTGCTCCGCGGTGAAGGCGGCATCCATCGTCGGGCTCCTCCCCGTATCTGACGGGCCGTCATGTTAGGGCGAGCGGCGCCATAAGCACAGGGGGCGGACCACCCCGAAGCCGATCGCCGGAGCGGAGGGGGCGGGGCCCCGCCCGGCCGCCACGGAGCCACCGCCTCAGAAGTGGGTGGTGACCCCGAAGGCCCGCCGGAGTTGGGCCATGTCCCGCCGGTCGCGGTCGGTGGGCTCGTAGCCCTGGTGGAAGTACACCTGCTGCTCGGCGGACAGGCACGGGACGGCGACCCCCGCGATCGCGCCCGTCACGAAGCACGAGGCGGGGTAGCGGAAGGGGCGTTCCGGCTCCAGCGACGCCTGGACCGCCGAGCCGTCGGCCGCGAAGACCAGGGGATGGAGGTCGATCTCCCGGCCGTCGGCGTGCGCGAAGACGAACCGCACGGGGCGCCAGTCCACGGTCTCCGTGAACCCCGCCCCCGCGAGGGCCGCCAGCAGGGCGGGCTCATGCTCCCGCCGGTGCATCAGGTCCAGGTCGCGGTGATCCCGGGTCCGGCGCCCCAGGAGCGCATCGATCCCCCACCCGCCCCCGACCCAGACGTCCACCCCCGCCCCGCGCAGCAGCTCCAGCACGGACAGCACCTCAGCGGCCTCCATCACGCGGCGCAGCATAGGAGGGCGCCGCGGCCCACTCAACCCATCCGGACCCTCTAGCATCTGACGGTTCGTCAGTTGTACCGTCAGGGCATGCCTGGACCTCTCTCCGCACCCGCCACCACCGCCACCGCCGGCCATCAGGCCCCGCCCCGCCGGCGGGTCGCCGTCGTCGGTGTCGCCCTCTCGGACTGCGGCCGGGTGGACGGCCCCACCCCGTACGCCCTGCACGCACAGGCCGCCCGCCGGGCCCTGGCCGACTCCGGCCTGGACCGCTCGGTGATCGACGGCTTCGCCTCGGCCGGCCTCGGCATCCTGGCGCCCGTGGAGGTCGCCGAGTACCTGGGCCTGCGCCCCACCTGGGTCGACTCCACCTCGGTCGGCGGCTCCACCTGGGAGGTCATGGCCGCCCACGCCGCCGACGCCATCGCGGCCGGCCACGCCAACGCGGTCCTCCTCGTCTACGGATCCACCGCGCGCGCCGACATCAAGGCCCGCCGCCGCACCTCGAACCTCTCCTTCGGGGCGCGGGGACCGCTGCAGTTCGAGGTCCCGTACGGGCACACCCTCGTCTCCAAGTACGCGATGGCCGCGCGCCGCCACATGCACGAGTACGGCACGACGCTGGAGCAGCTCGCCGAAGTCGCCGTCCAGGCACGGGCGAACGCCGCCACCAACCCGGACGCGATGTTCCGCGACCCCATCACGGTCGACGACGTCCTGTCCTCCGGGATGATCGCGGACCCCTTCACGAAGCTGAACTGCTGCATCCGCTCGGACGGCGGCTGCGCGGTCCTGCTGGCCGCGGAGGACTACGTGCCGGACACGGCCAAGGAGCCCGTCTGGATCCTCGGCTCCGGCACCGCCGTCTCGCACACCACGATGTCGGAGTGGGAAGACTTCACCGTCTCCCCGGCGGCGGTCTCGGGCCGCCAGGCCTTCGCCCGCGCCGGGCTCACCCCGGCGGACGTGGACCTCGCCGAAATCTACGACGCCTTCACCTATATGACGCTCGTCACCCTGGAGGACCTCGGCTTCTGCGCGAAGGGCGAAGGCGGTGCGTTCGTGGAGAAAGGCCGCCTCCTGCGGGACGGCGAATTCCCGGTCAATACGGACGGCGGCGGACTCTCCGCCTGCCACCCCGGCATGCGCGGCCTCTTCCTCCTCGTCGAAGCGGTACGCCAACTCCGCGGCGAGGCGGGCGAGGGCCAAGTACGCAAACGCGGCGGAACCCTCCCACAGGTGGCCATCGCCTCGGGCACGGGCGGCTGGTTCTGCTCGTCGGGCACCGTGATCCTGGGACGCGACTGATCGTCCTGTCGGTGCGGCTGCGTAAGCTCCCGGACGGGCCGGGCACCTCGGTGCCCACGGCCCTCTTCGGGGAAACTTCCAGCCATCACGGGGAACTGACTTGATATCGAACCTGCTGCGGCGCTCGCGCGCCGCTCTCGCCATCACCGTCGCGACCGGCGCCATCCTGACGGTCGCCTCGCCCGCCCAGGCCGTTTCCGGGCCGCCGACCCTGGCCGCCTCGGCCTTCGTGATGGACGGCACCACGGGGACCACGCTCTCCAGCAAGCTGGGGGACACCAAGCGCGAGGTCGCCAGCACCACGAAGATCATGACGGCCTACGTCGTCCTCACCACGCCGGGCATCGACCTGAACAAGCGGGTCACCGTCCAGCAGGAGTACCTGGACTACGTCTACCGGGAGGGCGGCAGCTCGGCCCACCTGAAGGCCGGCGCCACCCCGACCGTCCGCCGGCTCCTGTACGCGCTGATGCTGCCCTCGGGCTGCGACGCCGCCTACGCGCTCGCCGACACCTTCGGCTCGGGCACGACCAGGGCGGCCCGCGTCGCGGACTTCATCGCGAAGATGAACGCCAAGGCGAAGACCCTCGGTATGGCCAACACCACCTACGACAGCTTCGACGGCATCTCGCCCGCGGGGAAGGGCCAGTCCACCGCCCGCGACCTCGCGAAGCTCACCCGCGCCGCGATGAAGGGCACCACCTTCAAGTCGGTCGTGAAGACCACCTCCTACAGCAGCGACGGCACCTCCACGGACGCCACGTGGACCAACACCAACCTGCTGATCAAGCCCGGACACGCCTACCAGACCCCCGGCGCCATCGGCGTCAAGACCGGTTCCGGCACGGCAGCGGGCCAGTGCCTCGTCTTCTCCGTGACCCGCAACGGCAAGACGATCATCGGTGTCCTGCTGAAGTCCGACGACCGCTACCCGGACGCGATCAAGCTCACCGACTGGGCCCTCGGCCCGGCCGCCGGTGCCCCGGCCAAGCGCAGCATCGATCGCACTCCGGACGTCCTCGACTGATGCGGTGACGCCCTGATGTCGTGACATCCACGGGGGCGCTCCACCCGACCTCTCCGGCCGGGCGGGGCGCCCCCGTTCCGCATCCCCCGCGGCCCCCGCATCCCCGCAGCGAGGCGGGCACGCGGGCCGTGTACGCAAAACACCGCGAAACCCCCACAACGGTCCATCCCCTCGGCCGCGGGCGGCTGTTCCGTTCCCCGGGCACCCTCAATCCCGGACGCGACCGGCCTCCTTTCCGGTCCGGCTGCGTAAGCTCCCGGAGGGTCCGGCGCCCAGGTGTCCGCGGCCCGCTCGGGGAACCTCCAGCCATCACGGGAACTGACTTGATATCGAACCTGCTGCGGCGCTCGCGCGCCGCTCTCGCCGTCACCGTCGCCACCGGCGCCCTCCTGACGGTCGCCTCACCGGCCCAGGCCGCCTCCGCGCCGCCGACCACCGCCGCCTCCGCCTTCGTGATGAACGCCTCCACGGGCGCCACGCTCACCAGCAAGCTGGGCGACGTCAAGCGTGAGGGGGCCAGCACCACGAAGATCATGACGGCCCTGGTCGTCCTCACCAGGACGGGCCTCGACCTCGACAAGAAGGTCACGATCCAGCAGGAGCACCTGAACTACGTCGCCCGGGAGGGCGCGAGTTCGGCCTACCTGAAGGCCGGCGCCAAGCCCACCGTCCGCCAGCTGCTGTACGCGATGATGCTGCCCTCGGGCTGCGACGCCGCCTACGCGCTCGCCGACACCTTCGGACAGGGCTCGACGCGGGCGGCACGCGTCCAGAGCTTCATCTCGAAGATGAACACCAAGGCGAAAGACCTTGGGATGACGAACACCCACTACGACACCTTCGACGGCATCTCGCGCGGCAACAACCACATCACCGCGCGCGACCTCGCGAAGCTCACCCGCGCCGCGATGCGCTACACGAACTTCAAGGCGATCGTGAAGACCACCGCGTACAGCAGTGGCGGCACGTCCACCGTCGCCACGTGGAAGAACACCAACCTGCTGATCCAGCCCCGTCCCACCGGGTACGGGATCCCGGGCGCCATCGGCGTCAAGACCGGCACCGGCACGGCCGCGGGCAAGTGCATCGTCTTCGCCGCGACCCGCAACGGCAAGACCGTCATCGGCGTCCTGCTGAAGGACGAGGAGCGCTACGCGGACGCGATCAAGCTCATCGACTGGGCCGCCGGCCCGGCCACCACGTCGTCGCTGCAGCGCAGCGCCACCACCGAGCCCATCCCGGACGTCCTCGACTGATCCGGTGACGCCCTGACGGGGGCGCTCCACCCGACCTCTACGGCCGGGCGGAGCGCCCCCGTCGCGCAGTGCGCCCTGCGTTCCTAGTACTGCCAGCGGGGCTGCGCGCCGTCCATGCGGCAGTAGATCATCCGCCCGTTCGCGGCGTGGGTGGAGCGTCCGACGTCGGCCTTGCGGCAGAACTGACCGGCCTTGTAGCAGTTCCCGGCGTTGGAGACGATCTCGCAGACCCCGCTCGGAGGTTCCTGCGGCGTCTTGCTCGCGACCGGCGGCTTCGCCGTGCTGCGGCTGGGCTTCGGAGCCGGCTTCGCATCGGCGGGAGCCGGGGTCCGGGTCTGCGGCGGGGCCTTCGTCGGAGCCGGTGTCGGCGCCGCGGAGGTCGGCGGGGACGAACTGGCGGGGGGCGAGCTCGCCGGCGCGGAGCTCGCCGGTGCGGAGGTGGCCGGTGCGGAGGTGGCCGGTGCGGAGCCCGACGGGACGGCCGGGGCCCCGCCACCCCCCGACGCGGGCCCGCAGGCCACCGCGACTCCGGCAACGAGCAGTGCCACCAGGGCTCTTCGTATGACGCCGACCCGCTTGTCCATTCCCATGTCTCCCCACCCTCACGACTCACGTAAAGCACGTAAAACGCACACATCGTAGTGACGGCCGAGCCGCGTGGTGTTCGATTGGGAAATGACGAGTGAGCCGAACGACATGAGCGACCCGAGCGACCTGGGCGACTTCCACACCACCCTGCACTCCCTGCGCGTCTGGGACGGCCCGCTGCCCTCCTTCGACCCGGCCACCGCGCCGGCCGATCCGCTCGAACTGTTCCGGGAGTGGTTCACGCACGCCGCCAAGGCGGGGCAGCCCGAGCCGCACACGATGAGCCTGGCGACGGTGGACGCGGACGGGCGGCCCGACGTACGGACGCTGATGCTGCACGACGCCGACGAGCGCGGCCTGCACTTCGCCTCGCACGCCACCAGCGCGAAGGGCCGCCAGCTCGCCGGGCGGCCGGACGCGGCGCTGGGCTTCTACTGGCCTGCCGTGGCCCGCCAGATCCGCATTCGGGGACGGGTCACCGCCTGCGACGCGGTGGAGAGCCGGGCCGACCTCGCGGCCCGCACCCGCGGGGCGCTGGCGGCGGCGCTGACGGGGCGGCAGAGCGAGGTGCTGGCCTCCCGGGAGGAGCTGGTCGCCGCGGCGGCGCGGTCCTGGGAGCGGGCCGGTGCGGAGCCGGATGCCCCGGCGCCGACCTGGACCCGGTACGTCCTCGCCCCCACGGAGATCGAGTTCTTCCAGGGGGACGCCGCCCGCCTCCACACCCGCCTCCACTACACCCGTACGCCCACCACCCCCTGGACCCACCACCTCCTGTGGCCGTGACACCCCGGGTCCAAGGCGGCGGCGGCCCGGCGGCGGCCGTCGCGGCGGCCGTGCCCGGCGATCGCGCCGGCGGCCCTCAGGCCGCCGGCTCCGCCGGGGTGAAGACCGCCACCCAGATCCCCTCCGCCGCCTCGCGGAAGGTCACCACCAGGTCCATGCCCACCCGCAGCTCCGGCCCCGGCGCACCCACGACCTCGGTCATCATGCGCGGGCCCTCCGCCAGGTCCACCACCGCCGCCACGTACGGCACCCGCTCCCCGAAGGGCGGCAGGTCGTTCCGGTGGATCACCGACCAGGTGTACAGCGTGGCCCGCCCGCTCGCCGTCTCCCACGTCACGCGGTCCTCCCCCGCCCAGCAGGCCGGGCAGAACTCCCGCGGGTAGTGGTGCGCCTTGCCGCATTCCCCGCAGCGGCGCAGCAGCAGCCGGCCCTGTGCCGCCGCGTCCCAGTAGGGCCGCGTGAAATCGTCGATCTCCGGCAGGTCGAACCGCGCAGCCGTACCGGCTCCAGTACTCACGACACCACTCCTCCGGGGCACACCATCCACTGACCTGACGTACCGTCAGTTCACCGGATCCCGCCCCATCCCACAAGTCCCCACCCCCGGGGCCCCGCGCCCCGGCTCCCGCACCCCGGGCTCCCACGGCGCGGCCCCACCACTCCCCGTAATCGATCCGCAACCGATTCCCTCCTCGTCCGAGACCCACCGCCCCCGTACGGCGATACGCTCACACCTCATGCCCGGAGTCCCCGCAGCACCCGACCTGTCCACCCAGCCCCGCCCGGTCTACGTGATCGGCGCCGGCCCCGGCGGCCTCGCCGTCGCCGCCGCGCTGCGCGCCCGCGGGGTCCGTGCGGTGGTCGTGGAGAAGTCCGAGTCGGTCGGCGCTTCGTGGCGGAGGCACTATGACCGCCTCCACCTGCACACCACGCGCCGCCTCTCCGCCCTGCCCGGCCTGTCCATACCGCGCCGCTTCGGACGCTGGGTGGCGCGCGAGAACGTGGTCCGGTACCTCGAGAAGTACGCCGAGTTCCACGAGCTGGAGATCGCCACCGGCATCGAGGTGACCCACATCGAGCCCTCCGCGGACTCCGGCCCCGACGGCACCGGCGCCCCCGGCTGGACCCTGCACGCCACCGGCGGCCGCGTCATGGCGGCGCGGGCGGTCGTGATCGCGACGGGCTTCAACCACACCCCCTTCGTGCCCGACTGGCCCGGTCGGGACGCCTATCCGGGCCCCCTCGCGCACGCGGCCGAGTACCGGAATCCGGCCCCCTACGCCGGCCGGGACGTCCTCGTCGTCGGCGTCGGCAACACGGGTGCCGAGATCGCCGTCGACCTCGCCGAAGGCGGCGCCTCCCGCGTGCGGCTCGCGGTGCGCACGGCCCCGCACATCCTGCGCCGCTCCACCGCGGGCTGGCCCTCCCAGCGGACCGGGATCCTGGTCCGGCGCCTGCCCGTCCGGCTGGTCGACCGGCTCGGCGCGATCGTCGGCAGGGCCTCGGTCCCGGACCTGTCCGCGTACGGACTCCCGCGCCCCACCACCGGCCTGTACAGCAGGGTCAAGCAGGGGGCGATCCCGATCCAGGACGTCGGCCTGATCGACGCGGTCCGCACGGGCCGGGTGGAGCCCGTGGCGGCCGTCGACTCCTTCGACGGAGCCGAGGTGGTCCTCGCGGACGGCTCCCGGATCACCCCGGACGCCGTCATCGCGGCCACCGGCTACCGCCGCGCCCTGGAGGGCCTGCTCGACGGCCTCGACGTACTGGACGACCGCGGCCGCCCCCGCACGCACGGCGCCACGACCCCGCCCGGCGCCCCGGGCCTGTACTTCACCGGCTTCACCAACCCGATCAGCGGCAACCTCCGCGAACTGGCCCTGGACGCGGAGAAGATCGCCAAGTCCATCGCCCGGAGGGTCCGCACCTAGGCCGGGGTGCGCGTGCAGGCATCCGGCCGAGGGGACTCCTCGTCGAGACCCGTTGTCAGTGGTCTGGTGGACCATCGGAATGCCGGACGAACGGACGGACCGACCGCCCACGGATCCGGCGGAACCACGGGGGACATCGTGTCGATCACGAACCAGCAAGCGGCGGGCCGTTCCTTCCTGAAGCCGCTCTACGCGGACGCGTACTACCCGGATCACGTCCTCGACAAGGGCCGGGAGATCCTGCTCCGCCTCTGCGCGCGCATCGAGGCCGAGCAGCCCCCGCACCTGGCCGCGCTGTACGTGCTGACGGGGGCGGCGACCGAGGAGTTCAACCTGCTGGAAGCGGAGTTCGAGGCCGCCGGGAGCGAGATCGAGACCGTGGCGCGCGAGGAGATAGCCGAGGACTTCGCGTTCGTGGCCTCCGCCTACGGATTCCCGGACGCGGACATAGAGGAGCTCATCGCCCCCCGCGAGTGGTGAGCACCCGGTGAGCGGCGCGGCCCACACGCCCTCTGACCTCGGCCGAATACTGGTCTGGACCGGCCCCCGGCAATCTGAGACCGTTCCCTGAACGCCCGTACACCGCACCCCGGAAGCCGGGCCGTGGGCGTTCCACACATCACCTCCACCAGCTTTCCTGTGCATCCCTGTTCCTGACGGCACGTCAGTTCAGTAATCTGACTACGCGTCAGTTATTGAGATTCGTCGAGGTTCATCGAGCAGGAGCGGGCGGAACGATGCTTGGATCTACTCACGGCACCCTCACCACCGACTTCCGCGCACGTGTCGAGGCCTGCGGGGAGACCCCCAGGACGGCCGTCCACTCCACAGCGGCCCCGTCCGCCGAGGACACGGTCGCGCTGGACGTCAGCGGTCGACCCCTGCACGCCGACGCCCCCGACCTGGACCGGTTCTTCCGGCCCGAGTCCGTGGCGGTCATCGGCGCCTCGGACGCCGACGGCAGACCGAACACCGGCATCACCCGCCAGCTCATCGCCTGGGCGGAACGCGTAGGTGCCCGGCTGCACCCCGTGCACCCCACCCGGGCCACGGTCTTCGGGCTGCCCTGCCACGCCTCCGTGGCCGACCTGCCCGAACAGGTGGACCTCGCCGTCCTCCTGGTCGCCGACCCGCTCCCCATCGTGGAGCAACTGGCCGAAGCCAAGGTCAAGTTCGCCGTCGCCTTCGCCTCCGGCTTCGCCGAGACCGGCGACGAGGGCGCCGCCGCACAGGCCCGCCTGGGCGCCGCCGTACGGCGCTCCGGCCTGCGCCTGCTCGGCCCCAACACGAACCTCAACGCCTTCGAGAAGTTCCGCGATGACCTCGACGGCCCGGCCATCGCGCTCATCACCCAGTCCGGCCACCAGGGCCGGCCGGTCTACACCCTCCAGGAGCTGGGCATCCGCCTCTCCCACTGGGCGCCCACCGGCAACGAGGCCGACCTCGAAACCTCCGACTTCATCTCCTACTTCGCCGAGCAGCCCGAGGTCGGAGCCATCGCCTGCTACGTCGAAGGCCTCAAGGACGGCCGGCAGTTCCTCCTGGCCGCCGACCGCGCCGCCCGCAACGGCGTCCCCGTCGTCGCCGTCAAGGTCGGCCGCACCGAGACCGGCGCCCGCATGGCCGCCTCCCACACCGGGAAGCTCACCGGCGCGGACACCGTCGTGGACGCCGCCATGCGCCAGTTCGGCGTCATCCGGGTCGACGGCCTCGACGAACTCCAGGACACCGCGGCCCTCCTGGCGCGCGCCCGCAAGCCCCTCGCTGACGGAGTGGTCGTCTACTCCATCTCCGGCGGCACCGGCGCCCACTTCTCCGACCTGGCCACCGAGGCGGGCCTCAGCATCCCCACCCTCTCGCAGGCCAAGCAGGACGAACTGCACCAGTGGATCCCGGAGTACCTGGGCGTCTCCAACCCCGTGGACAACGGCGGCCACCCGGTGGGCGACTGGCGCGGCCGCAAGATCATCGACGCCATCCTCGCGGACCCCTCCGTAGGAGTCCTGATCTGTCCGATCACGGGCCCCTTCCCCCCGATGAGCGACAAACTGGCCCAGGACCTGGTGGACGCCGCCGAGCAGACCGACAAGCTGATCTGCGTGATCTGGGGCTCCCCGGTCGGCACGGAGGAGGCCTACCGCACCACCCTCCTCGGCTCCTCCCGGGTCGCGACCTTCCGCACCTTCGGCAACTGCATCACCGCCGTCCGCGCCTACCTGGGCCACCACCGCTTCACCGCCGCCTACCGCTCCCCCTTCGAGGACGCCCCCCGCACCACCTCCCCCTCCTTCCGCAAGGCCCAGGCCCTCATGCGCCCGGGCCAGCAGCTCAGCGAGCACGCGGCGAAGCAACTCCTGCGCGCCTACGGGATCCGGGTGCCCCGCGAGCAATTGGTGACCAGCGCCGCAGCGGCCGTACGGGCGGCCGGACTCGTCGGATACCCGGTCGTCATGAAGGCCTCGGGGCCCCAGCTCGCGCACAAGACGGAACTGGGACTGGTCAAGATCGGCCTGACCTCGGCCAGCCAGATCCGGGACGCCTACCGCGAACTGACGGACATCGCCCGCTACGAGAACGTCCCGCTGGACGGGATCCTCGTGTGCCAGATGGTGGAACGCGGAGTCGAGATGGTCGTCGGGGTCACCCAGGACGACCTCTTCGGCCCGACCGTCACGGTGGGCCTGGGCGGAGTCCTGGTGGAGGTGCTGCACGACGTGGCCGTACGGGTGCCGCCCTTCGGCGAGGACCAGGCGCGGGCGATGCTCGGGGAGCTGCGCGGGCACGCACTGCTGGAGGGCGTACGGGGGGCGCCCCCCGCCGACGTCGACGCGCTGGTGGAGGTCATCCTCCGGGTCCAGCGGATGGCGATGGAACTGGGCGACGAGCTGTCGGAGCTGGACATCAACCCGCTGATGGTGCTGCCGCGGGGGCAGGGGGCGGTGGCGCTGGACGCGCTCGCCATCTGCCACTGAGCCCCGCCCCTCCCAGGCACCGCTCGCACGATGCGTCCCTGGCGGGCCGCCCCTCCTTGACGCGCCGCGCTGCGCCGGACTCCGTCCGGCGGTGGCCGGTCGGGGTGCTCGCCACCGCCGTCCCGGCGCGGGGTCCGGTGGGCGGGTGCGACTGGGTGGGCCCTGCGGGGCGGAGTTCCCCTACCCGCCCTTCCACCGTTCCCCGGGCGCTGCCCGGACCCCGGTCCTCAAACGCCGGACGGGCTAAAAGCAAAGAGGTCCCGGGCTGCGCCCGGACCCCTGGGGCTCCGCCCCAGACCCCGGTCCTCAAACGCCGGACGGCTGAAATGGCTCAGGCTGCGTACCGGGGTCGGGGACGGGGGCGGGGTGGGGTGTTGGCCTGGACGTAAAACGTGATTTGTGGCGCTAGAGCACCCCGCACCCTGTCGGAGTCGGAGGCAGGGCGCCTAAA
>NZ_JBIAPV010000020.1:0-75943 GCF_042888445.1 Streptomyces sp. NPDC002886 | reverse complement strand
GCCCCGCCCACGGCGGACGCCCCCGGGCGGTGGGGGGGGGGGCGGGGGGACCCCCCGGGGGCGCCGAGGCGGCCGGCCGGGGGTGGGGGGGGGGCCCCCGGGGCCCCCCCCCCCCCCGGCGGGCCCCCCCCCCCCGGGGGGGGGGCCGCTCCGGTGTTGGCGGTCTGTCGGTCGGTCGGTCGGTCCGGTCCGGGGTCAGGACTGGTTGGACGACCGGCTGCGGCGCAGCATCGCGAAGCCGAGGCCCGCGGCGCCCACCGCCGCCATGCCCCCGCCGGCGGCGAGCAGCAGCGTGCTGTCGGCATCGGCGGACACCGGCACGACACCCTCCGCACCGGCCTTCACGCCGCCCTTCGGCACGACCCGCTCGACGGCCTTCTTCTCGACGGGCTTGGCGACGGGCTTGGCGACGGGCTTCGCGTCCTTGCCGCCCCTGTCGACCTTGTACGTCTCGATCAGCTTGCCGCTGGCGAAGTCGTAGACCCAGCTGTTCCCGCCGTTCTTGCCGTCGATGACGACGAACTTCACGCGCTTCCCGTCCTGGACGAGCTTGTACGTCCAGCCGTCGTTCGTCGCGGTCGGGTGCTTCAGGTCGATCGTCCCGAGAAGGTTCCCGTTCGGCATCGAGAGCTCGACGCGCTTGCCGTTCGGGCCGTCGATCAGCCGCGCGTTGCGCCCGTCGGGCATGGCGACCTGGACGGAGTTCTCCTCCACCGGCTTCGGCTTCGGCTTCGGCTTCTCGACCGGCTTGGTCGCGCCCTCGACCCACGAGGTGACGGTGCCGTTCGGCTGGAGGACCACGTGCAGCCCGTTGTTCTGCCCACCGGCGGCCTTGCCGTCCTTGCTGACCAGGGTGGCCAGCTTGTTGCCGCCGACGAAGATGTCGGCCTCGAAGTGGCCCTCGCCGATCTTGTAGACCCGGGCGATCGATCCGTCGGCCAGCTTCACGGTCGTCACGTAGGCCCGGGCGGAGGGCTGCACCGGCGGGGTGGTGGGCGGCGTGGTCGGAGGCGTGGTCGGCGGCGTGGTCGGGGGCGTGGTCGGCGGGACGGTCGGGTCCACCTGCGGCTGCTGCGGGTCCACGGACGGCTGCTCGACGCCGGGCAGGACCGGCTGGTCGGGTACGGCCGGGGAATCCGCGAAGGCGGAACCCACCGGAAGGGCGAGGACGGCGGCCGCACCGGCCACGACGGCGGCGGTACGGAGGGTGGTACGACGGTGCGGGCTACGCATGACGGGGCTCATCTCGTGCTCGTTCGTGCTTCGTGGCGGTGGCTACGTCAACGAAGCTACGGACCCGGTATGTCCGTATTCCGTCGGAGATGTAACAGCCATCGGCAGACTGCCGCGCAGCCACGTAACCCACCCTGAGAAGCCCCTCCAGGTACCCCCTAGGGGATGTCACAGCTCAGCCGCAAAGGGGACTTCTTCCGCCGCCCCGGCCATCCACCCGCTCCGGAGCGGGTACTTTCGATCACGTGGCTGGATTCAGGATCGGACGCGGCCGGGACAACAACCGCACCCCGCAACAACCTCCGCGGCAGCAGCCGTACGGTCAGCAGCAGGCGCCCCAGGCGCCGCCGCCGTACGGCCAGCAGCCCTACTCACCCCAGCAGTGGCCGCAGCAGGCCGCTTCCGGGGGCCAAGGCGAGCCCGAGTACTTCGACCCGCACGGCGGCCAGGGCGGCGGCCAGGGATACGGCCCCGGCCCCGGCTACGGCTACGACCCCGGTCATCCCCCCGCCCAGGGAGCCGGCGGCCCGGGTGACTCACCGGGGTACACCCAGGCCTTCGCCATCGGCGAGGACCCGTACTCCTACAACCAGGGCGCGACCTACCAGGCGGGCGCGGCCCAGGCCGCCGCCCCCAGCGGTCCGCGGCTGCCGTGGAAGGAACTGCTCCGGGGCATCGTGATCCGCCCGGGCCAGACCTTCCTGCAGATGCGCGACTACGCCGTCTGGGGGCCGGCGCTGATCGTGACCTTCCTCTACGGCACGCTCGCGGTCTTCGGCCTCGACGACGCCCGCAAGGACGTCATCGACAGCCCCTTCTCCCAGGCCGTCCCGATCGTCCTCTCGGCGGGCGTGGCCTTCGTGATCTGCGGCCTGATCCTCGGCGCCGTGACCCACACGCTGGCCCGCCAGCTGGGCGGCGACGGGGCGTGGCAGCCGACGGTGGGCCTGTCGATGCTGGTCATGAGCCTGACGGACGTACCGCGCCTGCTGTTCGCCATGTTCCTGAGCGGCGACAACATGCTCGTCCAGATCCTGGGCTGGGTCACCTGGGTGGCGGCCGGCGCGCTCTTCGCCTCCCTGATCAGCAAATCGCACGACCTGCCGTGGCCGAAGGCCCTGGGCGCGTCGGCGATCCAGCTGATCGCCCTGCTGTCGATCATCAAGCTGGGCACGATCTAAGCGCACGCACACACGCGCGCAGAACGCGAGAGGGGCCCGCCGCACGCACACCGCGCGGCGGGCCCCTCTCGCGTCGCTCTCACGTCTCCGGACGGATCTCAGGCGTCGAGAACCTGTCCCTCACGCGTCACCACGGGCGGCTGCGTGGACCACGGGAACTCGATCCACTCGTCGGTCTTCTTCCACACGTACTCGCACTTCACGAGCGAGTGGGACTTCTCGTAGATCACCGCGGACCGGACCTCGGCGACGTGCCCGAGGCAGAAGTCGTGCACCAGCTTGAGCGTCTTGCCGGTGTCGGCGACGTCGTCGGCGATCAGCACCTTCTTGTCGGTGAAATCGATCGCCTCGGGCACGGGCGCCAGCATGACCGGCATCTCCAGCGTGGTCCCCACCCCGGTGTAGAACTCCACGTTCACGAGGTGGATGTTCTTGCAGTCGAGCGCGTACGCCAGACCACCGGCGACGAAGACGCCGCCGCGGGCGATGCTCAGGATGACGTCGGGCTCGTAGCCGTCGTCGGCGACGGTCTGCGCCAGCTCGCGCACGGCCCGCCCGAATCCCTCGTAGTCAAGGTTCTCACGCACTCCGCCACTCACTACGTCGCTCATGCCTCGTGCCTCACCTGGGTCCGGTGGAAGTTCTGGAAGGACCGCGAAGCCGTCGGGCCGCGCTGGCCCTGGTACCGCGATCCGTACCGCTCGCTCCCGTACGGGAACTCCGCGGGCGAGCTGAGCCGGAACAGACACAGCTGCCCGATCTTCATACCCGGCCAGAGCTTGATCGGCAGCGTGGCGAGGTTCGACAGCTCCAGCGTCACGTGCCCGGAGAACCCCGGGTCGATGAACCCGGCGGTCGAATGGGTCACCAGCCCCAGCCGGCCGAGACTGGACTTCCCCTCCAGTCTGGAGGCGATGTCGTCGGGCAGCGAGATGACCTCGTAGGTCGACGCGAGCACGAACTCACCCGGGTGGAGGATGAACGCCTCGTCACCCTCGGGCTCGACCATCCGGGTGAGATCGGACTGCTCGACCGCGGGGTCGATGTGCGCGTACCGGTGATTCTCGAAGACCCGGAAGAACCGGTCGAGACGTACATCGATGCTGGAGGGCTGCACCATCGACTCGTCGAAGGGGTCGATGCGAACCCGTCCGCTGTCGATCTCGGCCCGGATGTCTTTATCAGAGAGAAGCACGTCCCGAGGATACGCAGAGCGCGCGGGCCGCCCCAATCGAGGCGGAATCCCGCGCGCCGCTGTTCTCCCTCGTGTCTACCGCTTCGGCGCCGCTCCCACGGGCACGGCGTGCCGCAGCCGCGCACAGCGCGGACACCGCAACAGCCGCCCCGGCCCGATCCGGCCGGCACCGAGGTGCTGCAGCGGGAACGAAGCGGTGCTGAATACGTGCCCTTCGGCACAACGGACGACGGTGTGCTCCATCGAGTCCCTTTCCCCAACCAGCCGTACTGCGATGAATCGCCACATTAGGGGATGAACAAGACCCACTCCAGCCGCCGCTCCGCACACACAAGGTACGCCCCAACTCCCGCCCCCACGCCCCTCCGTGCACCCCACACGCGACACCAGTCCCGGGACGAATTCACCAGGGGACGATCATGGGGTAGGGTGAGAAACGATAGCGCTCCAGGCAACTGGACGACTACGCGGATGTAGTTTAATGGTAGAACATGAGCTTCCCAAGCTTATAGCGCGGGTTCGATTCCCGTCATCCGCTCTCGCAAGAAGGCCCAGGTCAATGACCTGGGCCTTCTTCGTTGTCCCTGCCTGGTCGGGTGTTCCGCACCGCTCACGCACCCCTTCCCCCCTGACCGGCCTGCTCGGCGGGCTGCTACCGGGCGGTTGCAAGGACGTTGACAGCGGTAGCGCGCTCTCCTGCCGTCCACCGACCGGTGGACGGCAGGTTCAACCGGCCGGGCGTGTCGGGCTGCGCACCCCGCCGACCAGGATCTCCGGTATGAGTCAACTCCCTGTGCAGATAGCCCGTTGGAGCGCGCAGCACGCATGGCGTGCGATCGCCGGCTGGTTCGTGTTCGTCATCCTGTGCCTCGGCGTCGGCATCGCGGTCGGTACCAACGAAGCCGGTGTCGAGGACTTCCGGGTCGGTGAGGCGGGGCGCGCCGAAGCGATGGCAGCCGAAGGGGGCCTGCAGCGCAGGCCCACCGAGCAGATCATCTTCTACGCCAAGTCCGGACCTCCGGACATGGCCGCAGCCGACTTCGCGGCCCGGGACCTCACCGCGCGGATGCGGAAGCTGCCCGAGGTGGACAGCGTGGCGGCCCCGGTCCGCTCCAAGGACGGCAAGGTGCTCAGGGTCTCGGTGGTCCTGAAGGGCCCCGAGCTGGACGGCAAGAAGAACGTCGTCCCGCTCCTCGAACAAACGGCGAAGGTACGCGACGACCACCCCGACCTGGTCGTGGAGGAGACCGGCTCCCCCTCCATCAGCAAAGGAGTCAATGATCAGCGCGGGAAGGACCTCGCGCTCTCCGAGCGCATCACGCTGCCGGTCACGCTCATCACCCTGCTGATCGTCTTCGGATCGGTGGTCATGGCCAGTGTGCCGCTGCTGCTCGCGCTCTCCTCGATCGCCGGCGCCCTGGGGCTGTCCATGATCGCGTCCCACGGCCTCCCCGACCCCGGTGTCGGGACCAACATGACCCTGCTCATCGGCCTGGCCGTGGGAGTCGACTACGCGCTCTTCTACCTCAAGCGTGAACGCGAGGAACGGGCCCGTGCCGGTGGCCGGCTCGGCTCGGAAGCCCTGGTGGAGCTGGCGGCGGCGACCGCGGGCCGGTCCATCGTGGTCTCCGGCCTCGCCGTGATCGCCTCCACCGCCACCTTGTATCTGGCCGGGGACGTCATCTTTTCCTCGCTGGCGACGGGGACCATCCTGGTCGTGGCGGTCGCCATGGTCAGTTCCCTGACCGTACTTCCCGCACTCCTCGCGACGATCGGGCGCCGGTCCGAGCGCCGTTCGGCCCGCAAGGCCGCCCGCCGGGCGAGCCGCGGCAAACCGGTCCGTACGCAGCGGGCGGCGGCCGAAACGGGCCGGGTGTTCGGCGCCCTGCTGCGGCCCGCGCAGAAGCGTCCCGCCGTCACCCTGAGCGTATCGGTGCTCGTCATGCTCGCCCTGGCGGCGCCCGCGCTCGGCATGAAGCTCATCGACCCGGGCAAGGACACCTTCTCGCGCGACATCCCGGCCATGCAGGTCTACGACCGGCTGAACGCAGCCTTTCCGGAGCTTCTGGTCAAGCATGAGGTCGTCGCCCGCTCCACCCCGGACCGGGCCCCGGAGGTGAGGCAGGCTCTGGCGGATCTCGGCCGGCGAGCGCAGGCCGATCCTCTGTTCGCCAGGACCGCCGAGCCGCAGGTGCGTACGTCGGCCGACGGCCGGATCAGTGTGCTGGAGCTGGCCGTCCCGTATCCCGCGCCCTCCGCCGAAGCGACCGAGTCGCTCGGGCATCTCCGTAAGGACCATGTGCCCGCCACGGTCGGCATGCTGTCCGGCGTGGAGACAGGGGTGAGCGGTGACGTGGCCCGGGGCCGCGACTACGTGCATCACGAGAAGAGCAAGCTCCCGCTGGTCATCGGGTTCCTGCTGCTGGTCACCTTCGGGATGACCGTGTGGGCGTTCCGCTCGGTGGTCATCGGTCTGATCGGCGTCGTACTCAATCTGCTGTCCGCCGGGGCATCGCTCGGCCTGCTGGTCGTGTTCTTCCAGGGGACGTGGGCGGAGGACCTGCTGGCCTTCGACTCCCTCGGCGCGATCGCGTCCCGGGTGCCCCTGTTCCTCTTCGTGATTCTCTTCGGCCTGTCGATGGACTACCAGGTATTCGTGGTCAGCCGGATCCAAGAGGCCATGCACAACGGAATGTCAGCCCGCGAGGCGGTGCTGGACGGAATCACCCGGTCGGCCAAGGTGGTCACCAGCGCGGCGATCGTGATGGTGACGGTGTTCGGCGCCTTCGTCGCCCTGCACCTCACCGAGATGAAGCAGATGGGCTTCTGTCTGGCGGTGGCCGTACTGCTGGACGCCGTGGTCATCCGGCTCATGGTCCTGCCGTCTCTCCTGCTTCTTCTCGGCGAGCGGGCATGGTGGCCGCTCCGGCCGACCCGGTCGTCCCCTACGGCGCAGATCACCACCCCGGCTCCCCGTCCATTCGAGAACGTAGTCTGACGATCATGCTTCAACGTCCGCAGCGCGGGGACCCGTTCTGGATATGGATGCTCCACTGGTGGGACGTCATGTCCTGGGTGATCATCGGCCTGCTGGCCGTGATCACCATCGTGGGAGACACCCCCCGCCCGACCGGTTACGGGTCGCTGGGGCTGCTGGCACTCCTCGGCATCTGTTACGGGCTCGTTCGCAGACGCCCCGGCAATCCGGTGCTCGGCGCGTACGCCTATCTAGCCTTACTGGTCCCCGTCCTGGGCGGACTCGCCTACCTCCGCGACGGCTTCGGGGTGCTGTACACGCTGGCGCTCCCACAGTTCGTCATCTTCGTGAACAGTCTGCGGTCCTCGATCGTCTACAGCGGGCTCGGCGCCGTGGCCATCACGGTCGGCGGCAGCCTGCGGGAGGGCCTGAACGCCGAGGTCCTCACCACCAACGCCATCTCTTCGTTCGCTGTCTACGCGGTGAGCGTCCTGATCGCCGTACTGACGCCCCGGGCCCTTGAACTGCGCGACGAACGCGCCCAGCTGCGCACTGAGTTGAAAAGCACCCAGCTCAGCCTGGCCGAGGCACACCGGCTCCAGGGCGCCGCAGAGGAGCGCGAGCGCCTCGCACGGGAGATCCACGACACCCTCGCGCAGGGCTTCGCCTCCATCATCGCGCTGGCGGAGGCGGCCCGCTCCGGCCTCGAAACCGATGCGGAGAGGAGCGCGCAGCAGTTGCAGTCCATCGAACAGACCGCCCGCGACAACCTCGCCGAGGCCCGTGTCCTCGTCGGCTCGGCCCCTCAGAGCGGCGTGGCTCCCGGCTCGGCGGCCAGAACCCTGCGGCGGACCCTGGACCGGTTCACCGAGGACACCGGGGTTACCGTCACCGCAGACCTGCCGGACATCGAGTGCGACCAACCGACTCGGATCGCGCTGCTCCGCTGCACTCAGGAGTCCCTCGCCAACATCCGCAAGCACGCGGCAGCCTCCGCGGTGGATGTCGTCCTGGCACGGCGGCCGTTCGGCATCGAGCTGGAAATCATCGACGACGGGCGGGGCTTCGTGGTCGAGGAGTCCCGAGGCTTCGGACTCAACGGCATGCGCAAACGCCTCGCCGAACTCGGCGGAGAACTCACCGTCACCAGCTCGGTTGGAGACGGCACCCGCATCCTCGCCATGCTTCCCACGAACGGTCAGGTGTGACATGACAACATCGGCAGACGTGCTCCGCATCATCCTGGCCGACGACCACGCGGTGATGCGCGCCGGCCTGGTCGCGCTGCTGGCCTCCGAGCCCACCATCGACATCGTCGGCGAAGCGAGCGACGGCCGGGAGGCGGTCGAGCTGGTCGACCGACTGCATCCCGACCTGGCGCTGCTGGATCTGCGGATGCCGGTGCTCGACGGGGTGGGTGCCACCGCCGAGATCGTCGCGGGCCGTCCCGGTACTCGCGTGCTGATCCTGACCACCTACGAAACCGACACCGAGATCGAGCATGCGGTAGAGGCGGGCGCCACCGGCTACCTCCTCAAGGACGCGACTCGCGACCAGCTCGTCGAGGCCATTCACTCAGCGTCCCGGGGCGAGACCGTCCTGGCCCCACGCGTCGCGCAGCGTCTGGTGGCCAAGATGCGGCAGCCCTCGCCGGTGACGCTCACCGCGCGCGAGGTGGACGTGTTGAGTGCTGTCGCGGACGGCCTGTCCAATCCGGAGATCGGCAAGCGCTTGGTCATCTCCGAGGCCACGGTGAAGACCCATCTGCTCCGCATCTTCGCCAAGCTGAACGTCAGCGACCGCACGCGCGCGGTCGTACTGGCCCTGCAGGGGGGTCTACTGGACCGGCGTTAGCCCGCCTGCGGCTCGACCTGAGCCACTTGCGCAGTGGTTACGGCCGCAGGCGTCGGCTCCCGGCCGCATCCCTTCGGACCGTCACCGCCTTCGCAGCACCCACAGAACGCGCTCGTAGCAGCGCCTTCCCGGCACGTGCCCCATCCGTGCCCTTCGGAGCGGTGAACAGCGGACAACACCGGGCTCCGAAGGCATCTCCAAACGCACACCCTGGGGAGGGTTTCTGCAGGTCAGAGACCACATGAGCAGCCCGAGCACCGTTGATTCCCAAGCTTATAGCGCGGGTTCGATTCCCGTCATCCGCTCTTGTAAGAAGGCCCAGGTCAACGACCTGGGCCTTCTTCATTGTCTGGGCGCCGCCTTCCCCGCCGCCGGGGAGCGGCCGGTGCACGGCCGCACCGCGCCTAGCTCGCGAGCGTCTTGAACAGGCCGCGGATCTCGTCCGCGTCCGCGATCACCGGCAGGGTGTCGAAGTAGAGCTCCCACTCGCCCTTCGGGCCGATGCGCTCGACGATCCCGAAGGGGATGTCGGTGCCCTTGGGGCCGGTCATCGTGCCGTGCCACTCGACGTAGGTGGTGGTGCGGCCGAAGGCGACCTGGCCCGCCTTGAACTCGACGTCGGCGTTCTCGAACAGCCGCCGTAGATAGGCGGTCTTGCCCTCCTGGGTGGTCAGCGGCCGGTCCAGGCCGGGCCCGGCCAGCTTGGCGTTGCCCGTACGGGCGGCCAGCGCTGCGGCGTCCCCGCTGTTCCAGGCGGCGAGGCGGGCAGGGATTTCCTGGGCGTGGAACCGGTCGGGGGCCGCTCCGCGTCGCGGGCCGGGGCCGGCCGGGTCGGCGATGCCGGCGAAGAGGGGGCGGGGCCGCTGAGACTCGGGCAGGACCTGGACCAGCTCGTAGCGGTCGTAGTAGCGGCGGGCCTGGAGGGTCTTGCCGTCATCGCCGAGGACGTTGCGGGCGATCTGCGGGTAGTTGACCTTGTGGCCCTTGAGGGTGACCGTGTTCTGCTGGCCGAACATCATCACGGCGCCGTCGGCGACCACGTCCGTGCCGCGGTAGCGGAGGTCCGGCACGAGGCGGAGCGAGTTGCCGATCGAGGCGCCGATCACCTCGTGGCCGCGCTGGGGCTTGCCGCCGGCCTCCCAGAGGCTGGCCTCCTCGTCGAAGATGTCCAGGTAGGTCCGCAGGCTGGGGGCCTCGCCGAAGACGATCTGCCGCTTCATGAAGGCGCAGGCGTTCGGGGTGATCCGCCCTTCGAGCCGGTCCACCTTCGCGCGGACCTCGGCGCACTCGCCACCCTCGGCGGTGGCGGTGGCCGGCGCGGCACCGATGGTGAAACCTGCGAGGAGAGTGGCCGCCGCGAACACTCCGGTGCGCGTGTACCGCCGCATGGTCATGTCGTTCCCCGTTCGTGATCGCTCGATCGTTTGATCGCTTCGATGGATCAAGCCTCTTCGAGGGCGCCGGAGAAGACGATTACCTCAGGGGTAACGACGGGCAGTTGACAGTTCGATGTCAGAGGCGTGGTGCAGGGTGAGGGACGGCGGGGCCGTCACGGTCCGTCGGGGCGGACCAGGGACCTCTGGAGAAGGTGGCAATGCCGAAGATCCCCACAGGGCGGCGCGTGGGCCAGGCCGCGGTGAACGCGCTGCGCACGCTGCTTGAGGAGCACGACCACATCGTTCAGGAGATATCCGGGCAGAACGACTTCGGCGAGGATCTCTACGTCACCTTCACCGAGGACGGTGAGGTCACGAGCGACACGATCAAGGTCCAGGTCAAGGGCGGGGAAAGCTGGCGCCGGGCGAACGGCTACGCGGTGCCCGTCGACCGGCACGGCGAGACGTGGGCAGACGGCAACGTCCCCGTGTACTGCGCGGTGTACGACCCCGACACCAAGGGCCTGTACTGGGCGAACGCCACCCAGCAACTCCGCCGCTACGGCCCCTTCCACCCGCTCCGCTTCATCGGCGTGAGCCCCAACGCGGTCCTGGACGACAGCACGATGGACTCCTTCGTCGCCCAGGCCCGCCGCTACGTCGGGCGCTATCGGGGCCGGCAGGCCTTCCTCACCCACCTCGCGGAGATGTCCGGAACGGAATTCGACCCGGCGGACCACGTCTTGCACTTCGTCAACGGCGAGGACGACGACCTCATCTTCTGGAAGCGCCCGGGAGACGCGGTGGCGACGCTGCTGCTCAGCGCGCAGGATTGGGAGCCGGCCTGGGTCACCCTGGAGTCGCTGATGCGCTCCGAGCTTCCGACACCGGAGGAACGGAGCAGCGGTGAGCTCCGAGACCCCGATCTGTGGACCGCGGAGGAGCTCGAGTTGAACCGGTCCGAGGTCATGTGGGTGGCCGCCTGCTTCATGTCCACCCGGCAGGCCGACCAGGGTCCGGAGGACGACCTCGCCCAACCCGTCGAGTGCAACGGGTGCGCCAGTTGCACGGGGGAGGAACCCGAGGAACACGGCAGCATCGAAGCGGACGTCATCCATGCCTATGTGCTCGCGCGCATCCTCGACCGCATCGAAGCCGAACCGGACCTCGTACGGCGCTCGATCCTGGCCCTGCGCGAGGAAACGGATCTGGAACCGAGCATCGTCGCCGAGCTCGGCTCCCTCGAGACCGAGCCGCGTGTCGTCCGGCAGGTGAACAGGCTCAGCCGGGCGACCGTCGAGGCAGTCGAGGACATCGAGCCGGAGGCGTACCGGCTGGCCGTCATCTACCTCATCACGTGCATCTACGTCGGCGGCCCTTCGCTTCCCCTCGAAGAACAGGTCCGCATCGTCTGGCGCATTCCCGAGCCGGCCGCCTCCGTGTCGCACAAGGCTGCTCGGTAGCCCGTAGCCGCTCGGCCCGGCGAGATCCGAAAGAGACGGCCTAGCCGGCGGCCCGTTCGGCGGCGCGGACCTGGGTGGCGAACTCCTTCGCGGTGAGGCGCTGCAGGGTTCCGCCGTGTCGGCGGGCGAGGTCGTCGGCCGGCTGCGGATCCGACTCGCGCAGGTCGACGATGAGCAGCGCCGCCCCGTCCTCGACCCGGCTGCTCAACATGATCATGCCGGCGCCGCCTTCCTGTGCCCAGCCCTCTTCCGCCGCGTTGCCCAGGGCCACCCCGGCGGCCGCGCCGATGAAGACGCCGATGGGGCCGCCCAGCAGGCCGAGGAGGCCGCCGGCCAGGCCCGCACCCGCCGTGGTCACGCCCGCCCCGGCGACGTGGCTCTCCGGAACGTCGAGGAGCCCTTCGGGTGACCGCTCCAGGACGGCGGCCTGCTGCAGCCCCGGAAGACCGACCGCCTCCTCGTACGCCGGCCGGGCGGCCGGGGCGCTCGCGAAGCTGATCAGCAGCATGTGGTGGTGGCTGTCGGCCATGTCGGGTGCCTTCCGCGGCTTCGATGGGGTCGGTCGAGGGTGGAGGTCGGGGGTGGAGGTGCGCCCGTTTGGTTCTTTGCGAGCGTGCGCACCCTCGACCAGTGGACCCTTCTCCGGCCCGTCCTGCCACCGAGGTGCCGGCGCCCGCGCCTACGGCCGCCGCTGGGTCATCCGGTGCCGAGCTGCCGGAATGGTCACCCGTACCTATCCGCCGTACGGGTGACACGCGGCGGGCTCGATGACCGAGACCTCTCAGAAGGCGCCCAGCGCGTCGCGGGAGTTGCTGCGGTACAGGCCGACCTTCGGGTGGGAGACACTGCCCGGCTTGGTCAGCTTGAGGCTGACGCCGTCCGCGTTCGGCATGTGCTCCTTGTCGGCCAGGATGTTGATCTCGTCGGCCACGGGGCCGTTGCCACCCGACGGGTTGAGGTTCACCGCCGCGTAGGCGGTGGCGCCGGGGCGCACCGGGTACGCCGGGGCGCCGCCCAGACCGCCGGGGGCGGTGGCCTGGAGGCCGAGCGCGGCGCCCTTGGCGCTGAAGCCGACGGTGGGGAAGTAGTCCAGACCGCAGGAGGTGGAGCCGTTGTTGGTCACGGTGATGACGCGGACGGTGGCCGGAGCGCCCGCCGGGGAAGTGACCTTGACGGTCAGGTTCCCCGCCGAGCAGGGGTGGGTGTAGGCGTAGGAGTCACCCGTGGTGTCCCCCTTGTTCTTGCCGCCCGAACCGGCCTTCGCCGGGGTGGCGGTGGCCGTGCCGGTTCCGGTGGCCTTGCCGGCGGACGGGGCGGCGGAGGCGCCCTCGCCGGACGGCGTCACGGTCCCGGTCGAGACCTGCTGGTCCGCGCTCTTGGTCGCGGCGGGGTTCGTGGTCGGGCCGCCGGCGCTGTCCGAGCCGCCGCAGGCGGTCAGGGCCAGAGCGAGACCGGCGGTGACGGTGGCCAGGGCGGTGGTGCGGAGGTGGAGTCGGTAGGTACGCATGAGGAACTCTCCGTGTGGGTGCGGTCGTCAGGCGGAGATTTCGTTCTCCGTCTGACGAGACGTTGGGTTTGGCCGGTGATCCGGTCGGCTGCTGCCGGGAGCGGCCGGTGGGGCGGGTGGGGCGGGTGGGGACCCTCCCGTTGCGACCGCCGTATCCGGCCGCCGATCCGACCGGTGGACCGGCGGGTTGATGTCGCAACTGTGGGGGCGGTTTCGTTCCAGTGGCGTCCGGACCGGGATAGTAGGAACCCTGGAACGCTCCCGACCCCTCTCACCTGGGCGATCGGGCGAGCCTGGAACGTGCTTCCGGGATGAGGGGGAGGGTGGAATGGCCACGGAGACGGAGCGGTTCGCGGAGTTGATGCGCGGATTCAAGGAGAGTTCGGGGCGCAGCTACGGCACCCTCGCGAAGCGTCTGCACTCCAGCAACTCGACGCTGCACCGCTATTGCAGCGGCGCGGCGGTGCCCACGGACTACGCCCCGGTGGAGCGGTTCGCCCGGGTCTGCGGTGCCTCGGCCGAGGAACTGGTCGCGCTGCACCGGCAGTGGCTGCTGGCGCTGGTGGAACGGCGGCGAGGGGTGACCGAGGGGCAGGCCCCGGGGGCAGGAGCGGCGGACCCGGCAGCGGTCGTGGTGGCCGGGGAGGCTGCGGAGGCGCGGCCGCAGGCGGAGACCGACCCCGCGCCGGCGCCGGCGGCCGCAGACGGGTCCGCTCCGACGCCCGGACCTGCCGCTGCGGAGGCACCCGCCCCGCTGCCTACCCCTGCCCCCGCGCCGGCATCGGCATCGGCATCTGCGGAGGCGGAGGCACCCGCACCCACCCCCGCCGTCCTCGTCCAGCCGGGCCCCGCCCGGGCCTCCGTACCGAAGGCCCGGCGGTCTCGGCTGCTGCTCGCCGTTGCGGCCGCCGTGGCCACCGCCGCGGTGGCGGGGACCGCCGCCGCCGTCTCAGCCATGGGAGGCACGGGTGATGGGGACGCGCGCCACGGCGCCGTCCAGTCGTCCTCGCGCGAGCGGGCGGCCGGGGGCCCGGCCGTGCCGTCCGGCGGGGCGTCGTCACCGACTCCCGCGGCCACGGGCGATTCCGCGCCCCCGGTCAGCCCCGGAGCGTCGTCCCCTTCGGCACCGTCCGCGTCCGCCTCGGCAACGTCCGCTTCCACCTCGCCGGCCGGCGCCAAGGAAGGGGCCTCCTCCACCGCCCCCTTCACGGTCAACGTCCTGCCGGACAACTGGGACAGCCCCTGCGACCAGTGGTTCGCCCTGGACAAGGCTCCCGGCACGGTCCCCCCGCCCCCCGCCCGGCAGGCGACCGAAGGGTGGGCCCGGGCCCTGCGCGCCGTCCCTGCGGGGCACTTGCGCATGCAGCTGACCGTCCAGGGCACCGAGGGCAAGCCCGCGGTCCTGCACGCGCTGTACGTCCATGTCGTGAGCGGCCGCAAGGCTCCCGGCTGGAACGCCTACACCATGGGCTCCGGCTGCGGCGGCGCGCTGGTGCCGGCGTCCTTCGCCGTGGACCTGGACGACGCCTCCCCGAGGGCCAAGGCCGTACCCGGCAAGGAGGGCGAGCGGTCGACGGGCTCGACCGACTTCCCGTACAAGGTCTCCGACACCGACCCGCAGGTGCTGAACATCGACGCCGCCACCCTCGGTCAGGACGTCAGCTGGTACCTGGAGCTGGCCTGGAGCAGCGGCGACCGCAAGGGCACCACCCGCATCGACGACCACGGCCGCCCGTTCCGCACGGTCGCCCTGAACACCGGCCACGACTACTGGTACAACGCGAACGACAACGCCTGGCTGCCGTACACGGAATGAGAGACCCCTCGTACCCTGCCCGCGGCCTCACGACACTGCGCTCGGGGTGAATCAATATCTGTCCCGGCGGTCTGAGAATTTAACGGGCACCGCGAGGAGAGTTTTTACCGCGGCGCAAGGGTTGAATTTATTCGCCCCCTGCGTTCCACTGCGACGTGCTAGTGTCGATCTCGGTTGCAGTTTTGGTACCCAAAAAACTTAAAGCACCTCCGGTCGGCCTCCGCGCCGCATGGCGGCGCTTCATATTTCCGGTCATTTTCCGGGCGGGGCATCATCGCGGCGACACGGTCTCCGCACAGTGCGGACGCTGGTGTACTGCCCCAAGGAGATATGACATGGCTGCCGGCACCGTGAAGTGGTTCAACGCGGCAAAGGGTTTCGGCTTCATCGAGCAGGAAGACGGCGGCCCTGACGTGTTCGCCCACTTCTCGAACATCGCCGCCCAGGGCTTCCGCGAGCTGCTCGAAGGCCAGAAGGTCACCTTCGACATCGCGCCGGGCCAGAAGGGCCCGACGGCGGAGAACATCGTTCCCGCCTGACGCAGAATCGCGTTTCGCGTTTCGCAGCTGGGGCCCGCATCCCTCGGGGTGCGGGCCCCAGCTGCACATCTCCCGCGGTGCGTCCACCCGCGGGACCCGGCACGGGATGCCGCAGCCCCGTAGCCACACCCGAGTTCTTTTCTCCAGTTTCGCGTCCGTATGACGCGACCGCAACCCTCGTTGCAGCGCCCGTCCCCGTGCATATTTCTCGCGGGCGGATCCGCCTCCGCATTCCATTCGGTCCGTTCTCGCAATTCCCCGCGCCGATCTTCCGCTGTGGGAATTCCTTGATGCGTGCCGTGTCAAGGAAGGTTTCTCATGAACCCCACACGTAGGAACGAACGCTCGTCCAGTACCCGCGGCCGCACCAGTGGCTCCGCTTTCGGCGCGAGCGCCGGTTCGGAGCGGGGCGGCCGATTCGGCGCCCCGGCTCGGAGCCGTTCCGCAGGTCCGAGCCGCTCGGGCTCGGGCGGCTCGGGCGGATCGAACCGCTCGGGCGGCTCGGGCCGACGCCCCGCCGCACTTCAGGGGGAGTTCGCGCCGCCGAAGACGATCACGCCCGCGCTGCCCGCCGTCGAAGCCTTCGCCGATCTCGACATGCCGGCCGAGCTGCTGGCCGCCCTCGGCGCGCAGGGAGTGACCGTGCCCTTCCCGATCCAGGGCGCCACCCTGCCCAACACCCTCGCGGGCCGCGACGTCCTCGGCCGTGGCCGCACCGGCTCCGGCAAGACCCTCGCCTTCGGCCTCGCCCTGCTGGCCCGCACCGCCGGACAGCGCGCCGAACCCCACCAGCCGCTCGCGCTGATCCTCGTACCGACCCGCGAACTCGCCCAGCAGGTGACGGACGCGCTCACCCCGTACGCACGTGCCGTGAAGCTCCGCCTGGCCACCGTCGTCGGCGGCATGCCCATCGGCCGCCAGGCCCACGCGCTACGGGGCGGCGCCGACGTCGTGGTGGCGACGCCGGGTCGCCTGAAGGACCTCATCGACCGCGGCGACTGCCGGCTGAACCAGGTCGGGATCACCGTCCTGGACGAGGCCGACCAGATGGCCGACATGGGGTTCATGCCCCAGGTCACCGCGCTCCTCGACCAGGTGCGCCCCGAGGGCCAGCGAATGCTGTTCTCCGCCACCCTGGACCGCAACGTCGACCTGCTGGTCCGCCGCTACCTGACCGACCCCGTCGTGCACTCCGTCGACCCCTCGCAGGGCGCGGTGACGACCATGGAGCACCACGTCCTGCACGTCCACGGCGCCGACAAGCAGCGGACGACGACGGAGATCGCCGCCCGCGACGGCCGCGTGATCATGTTCCTGGACACCAAGCACGCCGTGGACCGCCTCACCCAGGACCTCCTCGACAGCGGGGTCCGCGCCGCGGCCCTGCACGGCGGAAAGTCCCAGCCCCAGCGCACCCGGACCCTGGCCCAGTTCAAGACCGGACACGTCACCGTCCTGGTCGCCACGAACGTCGCCGCCCGCGGCATCCACGTGGACAACCTCGACCTCGTCGTCAACGTGGACCCGCCGACCGACCCCAAGGACTACCTCCACCGCGGCGGCCGCACCGCCCGCGCCGGCGAGTCCGGCAGCGTCGTCACCCTGGTCACCCCCAACCAGCGCCGCGACATGACCCGCCTCATGCAAGCCGCCGGAATCAGCCCCCAGACCACCCAGGTCCGCTCCGGCGACGAAGCCCTCAACCGGATCACCGGCGCCCAGGCACCCTCCGGCATCCCCGTCACCATCACCGCACCGGTCGTCGAACGTGCCAAGCGCGGTACGGCCTCCCGCGGCAAGCGCCGGCCCGTTTCGGCCGCACGCCGCGCAAGTGCGCGTCAGTCCACCTTCGATGCGGCGGCCTGACCACCACGTGATCAGAAGACTGACCCATCTCTGCAGGCGGCACGTCGTGACGCTGGTCCGGATGGAGTTCCGCTCCCTCACAGCCGACCCGGCGACCCCCGCGGTTCATCTCCTCGCCCTCGCCCGCTGATCGGCCTCATCACCGCAGAACCGCCCCCCTCCCCTTCTTCCTGTGAGGCAACATGCGCTGTGTCATCGCCCGCTTCCCGTTCGAGCTGACCAAGAGCGGCGTCCTGGAATCGATGAAGGACGTCAAGCCCGAGGAGGTCGTCGGCGACTCCGTGATCATCGGCCGCCGCGTCTACCCCGTGAAGCAGGTCGGTCAGGTCCTCACCCGCCAGGACAGGCGCGATTTCAGCATCGGTGAAGTCCTGCGGGCCATGACCCAGCTCGGCTTCACCTGCCGCGGGATCCCCCGGGCCGCCGCGCCCGCGCGCCCCCTCAGCCCGGTCCAGCACGCGTCCGCGATGCTCGGCGCCCCCGCGGCGGTCTGAGCGACCCGACCGGTACGAGCCGGCGCCCGGACGGCGAAGAGGGCCCGACCGGCACGTGCCGGTCGGGCCCTCCCGCGTACGGGCCCTCCCGCGTACGGGGCTTCTTGCCCGGCGCCCGGCCAGTGGGCGCAGATCGCCGATTACCTGATCCTCGAACGCCTGAAAATCTATCGTCGCTGGAGTAGACCCATCATGCAGCAGCTCAAGCTCGGAATCATGTCGCAGACCCGCAAAGAGAACGAACACCGTCTGCCGATCCACCCGGCGCACTTCGAACGCATCGATGCCGACCTCCAGCCCCACATCTACCTGCAGACCGGTTACGGCGATCACTTCGGCGTCTCGGACGCTCAACTCGCCCCGTGGGTCGCCGGTTTCCGCTCGCGCGAGGAACTGATCGCGGAGTGCGACGTCATCCTGCTGGCCAAACCGCTGCACGAAGACCTGGAGGACCTGCGGGACGGGCAGGTGCTGTGGGGGTGGCCGCACTGCGTGCAGGACGAGAAGGTCACCCAGGCCGCCATCGACCGCAAGCTCACGGTGATCGCCTTCGAGGCGATGAACCACTGGACCCGGGACGGGGGATTCAGCCTCCACGTCTTCCACAAGAACAACGAGCTGGCCGGGTACTCGTCGGTGCTGCACGCCATGCAACTGACCGGGGCGACCGGTGACTACGGGCGCCGGCGGCGTGCGGTGGTCATCGGCTTCGGCGCCACGGCCCGCGGCGCGGTGACCGCGCTCAGCGCGCTGGGCGTTCACGATGTGGATGTGCTGACCGCCCGCGGCATCGCCGCCGTCAGCTCGCCGATCCACTCGGCACGGATCGTGCACTTCGATCACGACGAGGCCGACGACACCCTCGACCCGCGGCGCAGCATCGTGGTCACCGAGGACGGTCCGGAGCCGCTGGCCGACTTCCTCGCCGGGCACGACATCATCGTGAACTGCGTGCTCCAGGACACCGCGGCGCCGTTGATGTTCCTGATCGAGGAGGACCTCCCGAAGCTCGCGCCCGGCACCCTCGTCATCGACGTCTCCTGCGACGAGGGCATGGGTTTCGCCTGGGCCCGGGCCACCACCTTCGACGCGCCGATGTTCACCGTCGGCGACCAGGTCCACTACTACGCCGTGGACCACAGCCCCTCCTACCTGTGGGACGCCGCCACCTGGGAGAACAGCGAGGCGCTGATTCCCTTCCTGCGGTCGGTCCTCGAGGGGCCGGCCGGCTGGGACGGCGACCACACCATTCGCCGGGCGATCGAGATCCGCGGCGGCACCGTCCAGAATCCGGCGGTCCTGGCCTTCCAGCAGCGCGCCGCGCAGTACCCGCACGCCCTGATCTGAACCGGTGCCACCCGATCGGCGGCGTATCCACGCAGGGTCACCGCGGAGCGGGGGCGACCGATTACCTCTTCGCCGGCCGAACGAAAATCTATCGCGGCTGGAGTAGACATTGGGCCGTGGCGTGGTTATGGTTTTTCTCGTAGCCCAGAGAGACAGCAAGGCCCGGCAGAAACGAACTGCCGGGCAGTGGTACCCGCAGTACGAGCTATCGCAGTGCAGCAGTGCGGTGCGGTTGTGGAGTGTCGAAGCCAGAGCGGTTGCAGGACGGCGACGGGACTGACGACCGGACCGGGCGGCCCGCAGTGATCAGGGGCCGCCGCGAGAAGTACCGCGATCCATGCGGTGGCAGTACCCGTAGGTGCAGTACCCGTAAGTGCAGTGCGCAGTACCCAGCAGTGCAGTCAATGAGAGCAGCACCTCGGTGAAGGCGTCGGCTGCGGACGCGCGCACCGGGAAGTTCGGCAGTGGGGTTCCAAGCCAGAGCAGACGCACGATGGGCGACGGGGCTGGCTGCCGAAGAGGAGTGGCGCTCCCGCAGGCCACCCGGCATCACCGGCAGTACGCATCACCAGCAGTGCATGAATGAGCAGTTGATCACCGAGGGAAGAACGGAGGAGCCGAGCACCATCAGGATCGCCCGGGCGGCAGCCTGAGCCCGGGTACCGCAGGACATCGATAGCGAGGTGGTCTCCGGTCAAGCAATCGCGATCCCCGCACCCCCGGCATCATCTCGGCCGGGTCGGCGGAATCACAGGGTCGGCGCAGTATCAGGGCCGACAGATGGTGTAGTAGTTCCTTCGGGGCCCTGGTGCCATAGGCGCCAGGGCCCCTCCACGCGTTCCACGAGAGAGGTTCAATGACAGCAGACGACTCGTTCGGCCGTCTCGACGACGACGACTACCCCGCCTACACCATGGGCCGGGCCGCGGACATGCTCGGCACCACGCAGGGATTCCTCCGGGCGCTCGGCGAAGCCCGTCTCATCACTCCGCTCCGCTCCGCCGGCGGACACCGGCGCTACTCCCGGTACCAGCTGCGCATCGCTGCCCGAGCCCGCGAACTCGTCGACCAGGGAACCCCCATCGAGTCGGCCTGCCGCATCGTCATCCTCGAGGACCAGCTCGAAGAAGCCCAGCGCATCAACGCGGAGTACCGCCGCGCCGCGGAAGCGTCCACACCGTCGGACTCGGCCTGAGGCGAACGCGCCCGTCCAGGACGGTGGTCCCGCGACCGGAACACCCCGAGGCTTGCGGAGCGGGATGGCGTTCATCCTAAGATCGCACTCTGCCGATACGGGGGGACACCATGGCCGGGGATTCTGCGGGCGGCGCGGACGGGCAAGTGGGTACGCGGTTGAACGGCATCCCGCCGGAGCCTTCGGGGCCGGGCGGCGGGAAACCGGACTTCGCGTCGACTCCGGCGGAGAAGAAGGCGGCGGCCGGCACCATCGAGAACGAGCTGGAGCCGGACACGAAGAAGGCCGCGGAGCACGCGGACGACTCCACCGGCTCCGCGCACAAGGGCTTCGCCGGCTGGGAGACCGCCGCGGGCCTGAAGACGGTCGCGGACACGTGGGACCAGCAGGTGAGAGCCCTGATGGGCCGGCTGGCAGCCGAGAAGAACGCGCTGCGCGGCGCCTCGGGGCTCTTCGTGCGCAATGACACCGGCGTGGGCGACCAGCTGCTGTCCCAGTCCAAACTGAACACCCTGTAGGGGCTTCGGTGCCGACCTACCACGAAGTCATGACCACGGACCTGGGCCTGCTGACGACGGCCGCCTCCCAGTGGGAGGCCATGGCAGCCGAGTTGCACAAGGTCGAGATCCGCTACGGCGACACCGTCCAGAAGATCACCGTGGGCCCGGACTGGACCGGCGTGAGCGCCGGGGCCGCGCAGACCAAGTTCGCGGCCACCCGCTACGAGTACGCCGCGGCCCAGAGCCAGGCCAAGGCGATCGCGAGCCTGCTGCGGGACGCCCACGACCTGTTCACCGATCTGAAGCAGAAGCTCGAGAGCGCCCGCGACGACGCGATAGCCGCCGGCATGACCGTGTCCGAGCAGGGGCGCATCGGCTTCGACTACGCCAGGCTCACGCCCGCCGAGCGCAGCGCGTACCACCACGATCCCGACGGCCAGACACTCATCCGCGAAGCCGTGGCCACCTGGCAGCAGCACATCGATGACCGCGTGAAGGCCGTCTCCGGGGCCGACCAGACCGTCAAGACCGCTTTGAGCGCCGCCGTCGTGGACAGCAACAAGGACGCCTTCGGCAAGGGGAACGACGCCACCTTCAACGGGTTCAACGCCCACCCCGAGGGTGACCTCGGGAAGGCCGGGGCACCCGGGGCGGACGAGGTCCCGACGAAGACCGACGGATGGTCGTCCGAGGGCTCGGCCTCGGCGAAGGGGCCCGGGGCCGAGTTCAAGGTCACCGGCCCCAAGTACGGCAAGGAGGGCTCGGTCAAGGCCGCCGCCGACCTCTTCCACCTCAACGCCCAAGGGTCGACGACCAACGGGGACTGGAAGCTCTCCGGGGTCGCCGACGCCTACGGAGGCGCCCGGGCCAGCGCGAACTTCGGTTTCACCGACGCGGGCCTGAACGCCAAGGCCGAGGCGTCCGCGGGGCTCCGCGGGCTCGCCGAGGGCCGGGCCGAGTACGGTCCGTACGCCGGCGTCTACGGGCGGGCCGAGGGCTTCGCCGGCGCGGAGGCGAGCGCCGGCATCAAGGCGGGCAAGGACGGCGTCGTCGGCAGCGCGAAGGCGTTCGCCGGGGCGAAGGCCTCCGTCGCCGGAGGCGCCGAGGTCGCCGGCATCGGTTTCGGTGCCACGGCCGAGGGGTGGGCCGGTCCCGGTGCGGAGGCCAAATGGGGCTGGGAGAAGAACGACGAGGGCGTGTACAAGATCGGCGGCAAGGTGGGGCTCTCCCCCGCCCTGGGCGGATCCGTGGGCATGGAGTTCACGGTCGACCCGGACAAGGTGGCCGAGAGCGTCGGCGACGCGGCCGACGCGGTGGGTGACGCGGTCGGGGACGGGGTAGACGCGCTCGGCAATGCCGCGGGCTCGGTCAAGGACACCGTCGGCGGCTGGTTCTGATGTACTTCCCCGCGTAAGGAGGGCCCACCATGCCCATGGCACTGCCGGTACCGATCGAGTTCCGCCTACCGGAAGGCTGGCTCCCGGCCGCGCCCCCGGAGGGCGTCGACGTCCCCGGGGTGGCCTTCGCCGCGGTGCGTCCCGACACGGACGGCGGATTCACCGCCAACATCACCGTCTCCGGTGAGGTCCCGAAGGATTCGGCGACCCTGGCCGAACTCGCCGACGAGTCGGCGCAGCGCCTGCGCGAGTCCGTCGACCCGGTCGTGGTGGCCGGGCGCCGCGAGGTCGGGAACGCGGAGGCGCCCGCCCTGACCCAGCGGCTGATCTTCTCGGCCGTCGTCGGCGACGTGCGGCACGACCTCGTCCAGTCACAGGTGTTCCTGACCTTCGCGGACGTCCGGGACCCGCGCAGGCGGGCGGTGATCCGGCTGGCCCTGACCGCCACGGCGGCCCAGCACGACGAGGTCTTGGGGGACTTCCAGGAGTTCGTGCGCACGGTTCGCCCGGACACCGTGGCGGGGGCCTAGCGATGGGCCTCCTGGACCAGTACTTCGGCACCCGGCGTCCCGACGAGGGTGTCGCACCGCGTACGCCCCTCGAGGTCCGGTCGGCGCTCCTGGCGCTCAACGGGCCGGGCGTCCCCTTCGCCGTGCGCAACGGAACCCCGAAGGAGGGCGACCTGGTGGCCGAGTGCCGGCTCCCTCACCTGCGCGTGCGGCTCTGGACCCGGATGCGGCTGGACGCGGCGAAGCACGAGGTACGGGCCGTGGACGAGCAGTGGGAGGTCTCGCTGAGCGAGCACGTCCTCGGGCAGCGCTCCCGCGGGCCGGCGAACGCGGTGTACCGGGTGTGGGGGAAGGAGACGGGGCCCGACGGGCGCGAGCACAGGGTCGAGACCTTCCGCTTCGAGACCCGGGAGATGAAGGACCCCCTGCGCCAGGCGGTCCTCGACGCGGGCTGGACCTGGCGCGGAGTGCTGTTCCGGCTCTGACCGGCTCTGACGGTCTCCGGCTGTCCCCGGGGTGGTCAGTGGGTCGCGGTCGCGGGGTGTGGGGTGTCCGGGGCCGGGGCCGGAGGTGGCGGGGGCGCCAGTTTGAGCAGGGGGGCGGTCATCAGGGTGGTGATCAGGGCGATGGCCGTGAGGACCGCGAGGAGCGGGGCGTCGATGATGCCCGCCTCGTAGCCGATGCGCAGGACGACCAGTTCGGTCAGTCCGCGGGTGTTCAGCAGCACGCCCAGAGTGAACGACTCCCGCCAGGGCAGGCCCGCGTAGCGCGCGGCCAGACCCGCGCCGCCGATCTTTCCGAGGACGGCCACCGACAGCAGGGCCGGCAGCGCCGGCCCCCCGCCCGAGGACAGGTCCAGGGCCGACAGGTCCACTCCGAGCCCGAAGCCCAGGAAGAAGAAGGGCAGCAGTACGGTCTTGGACGTGGTGGCCAGCGGCTCGGCGGCGGCGACGGCGAACGGGTTCCCGGCCGGCCACACCAGGCCCACCAGGAACGCGCCGATGAGCTGGTGCACGCCGAGGGCGGCGGTCAGCGCCGCGGAGGCGGCGATCGCGATGACGAGCACGACCCGGAGGGTGGCGAGGTCGGTGGTCCCGCCCTTGCGCGCGAACCACCGGGCCGCCACCCTGCGCACCGGCCCCAGGTAGACGGCGACGACGACCACCACGATCAGCGCGCGTACGGCCGCGTCCCGGTGGTCCGAGCCCTGGGACAGCGCGAGGATCGCCGAGAGCGCCAGCCAGCTGCCCCCGTCACCGACGGCGGCGGCGAACAGGCTCAGCCGGCCGGGGCGGGTGCGGGAGAGGCCCAGGTCCTCCAGCATGCGGGCCAGCACCGGGAACGCCGTGATGCTGATCGCGCATCCGATGAACAGGACGAAGACGGACTCCGGCATGCCCTCGGGCGTGTAGCGGTCCGCGAGCGGCAGGGCGGCCAGCGCGCCTCCGGCGAACGGAATGATCAGGGATGCCTGGCTGACCAGGAGCCCCTCCCGGGCGGTGCCCCGCACCCGCATCGAGCAGAGCTCCTGCCCGGTGAAGAACATGAACACCGCCAGGCCGATCTGCGCGAGCCCGGAGAACATGGGCAGCACGGCCTCCGGGAACAGCCACGCCGCCGCCTCGGGGGCGAGCGCGCCCAGGAGCGAGGGGCCGAGGGCGATGCCCGCGACCACCTCGCCCATCACGCGCGGCTGGCCCACCCGGACGGCGAGGCCGCCGGCGGCCCGGGACACGGCGAGGACGACGGCCGCACCGAGGAAGAAGTGGCCGACGGAGTCGAGGGGAAACATGCGGTGTCCGCTGCCGTCAGTGCCGGGGGCGGCGGCTGAGGGCGATGCCGGCGAACAGGAAGACCACGCCGAGGCCGCCGGCGATGACGGCCGCGGTGGTCTGGGCGGGCTGGTCGCTCGCGTGCAGGACGGCTGTCACGACGCCCATCACGGCGCTGATGTAGCAGAAGATCGTCAGGAAGATCTTGAGGCTCGGATTCATGGGGGGTCCAATCGGATCGGGGCGGCCGTGCGGGCCGGGTCAGTGGGGGGCGGTGCCCGTGGCGGTGAAGCCGAGCAGCATCACGTACGCGTCCGGGTCGGTGCGGAAGCGGTTCCAGCGGTCGGCGGCCAGCGCGAACTCGCCCAGGCTCACCACCCCGGCAGCCACGAGCGGCTGGAGGCGGCCGGGTCCCAGGTGCGGGGCGAAGGCCTCGACGGGGTGGTCGTCGTTGGTGGTGGCGAACGGGCGCAGGGCCACGTCCTCGTAGCCCGCGCCGCGCAGCAGCCTGGTCAGGCGGCGTCCGACGGTCCGGTCTCCGCCCGCCGATGTCTGGGCCCGGGCCAGCTTGCCGTGGATCCCGGCCAGTTCGGGGTACGCGGGCTCGGCCAGGCCCCAGCAGGAGGCGTCGACCTCGGTCACGGCGATCCGCCCGCCGGGCCGCAGCACGCGCAGCGCCTCGGCGAGTACGGCCTGCGGGTCGGCCAGGTGCTGGAGTACGTAGCGCAGCAGCACGAAGCCGGCCGAGTCGTCGGGCAGCGGCAGGGCCGCGCCGTCGGCGACGAGGAGTTCGGCCCCGCAGCCGGCGGCGTGGGCCAGCAGGTCGCCGTCGATGTCGACGGCGGTGTGGGCGAGGTCGGGCAGGGCGGCGCGCAGCCTGCGGGTGACCGCCCCGGAACCGGCGCCGATCTCGAGGAACGGGCCGGCGTGCGCGTCCAGCCCCGCCTCGCGCAGGATCCGCAGCTCGGCGCCGAACGACAGCTCGGCCTGGGCCTCCAGCCGGGCCAGTTCGCCGCTGAGCCCACCGGCCGTGGTGGCGGCGGGATCGTAGGAGCCGCCGACCGGGCGGGCGCCGCCCGTCAGGGGGGCGGTGGTCATCGGGGACTCGGCGATCGAGGACGTGGTGATCGAGGACGTGGTGATCGGGGACGTGGTCATCGGGCCCTCGCAGTCATCCGCATGCCGTGCTTGGGGCGCAGGGTCACCAGGGCCTCCGGCTCCACCGGGAAGCCCGGCTCCAGTTCGAGACGGGTCGCGCGCATCAGGACGGCCAGGACCAGCGTGGCCTCGATCAGGGCCAGGTGCTGTCCGATGCAGACGCGCTCGCCCCCGCCGAAGGGCAGGTAGAGGTGGCTGGGCAGGTCGGCGTCCTCGAAGCGGCCGGGTACGTACGCATCGGGCCGGTCCCAGTGATCGGGGTGCCGGTGCAGCACCCACTGGCTGACGCACACCAGCGTCCCGGCGGGGATCTCGTAACCGCCCACGGTGTCGGGGCCCTTGGCGCGCCGGGAGATCAGCCACACCGGCGGGTAGAGGCGCATGGCCTCCTCGATCGCGCGCCGGCAGTGCACCAGGTCGGGCAGGTCGGCCGCGGTGGGGGTGCGGTCCCCGAGGACGGAGTCGAGCTCCGCCCGGACCTTGTCGGCTTCCTCCGGGTGCTGGTCGAGCAGGTACAGGGTCCACGTCAGGGCCTTGGCCGTGGTCTCGTGGCCCGCCATGACCAGGGTGAGCACCTGGTCGCGCAGTTCCTCGTCGTCCAGCTCGCCGATCATCGCGTCGAGCAGGGACGCGGACCCGTGCGCGGGGGGCTGTGCGCCGGCGACCGCCCGGCGGGAGGCGATGACGGTGCGGGTGATCAACTGGAGGAACATGCGCGCCTGTACGTATCCCTTGCGGCGCAGCGCCGTGTCCGCCGGGTCCGGGTCGGGGGTCGGTACGTAGTGCCCCATGAACCGGTTGGCCGCGTCGACTGCGCGCCCGAAGCCCTCGCCGGCCGCGCCCATGTCCACGCCGAGCACGGCCCGGGTGAGGATCGCCAGGGTCAGCGAGGTCAGGTGGTGTTCGACGGGGAGGGCGCTGCCGTCCCGCACGGCCGGCTGCCAGCGCGCCAGGAGGGCTTCGGTCTCCTCGGTGATGATGCGGTCGAAGGTGGCGACCTCGGTGCGCCGGAAGGCGGGGGCGCACTGCTTGCGCTGACGGGCCCAATCGGCTCCGTTGCTGGTCAGCAGCCCGTTTCCGAGGAGGGGCCGCAGCATCGCGTCGTCGGGGGTGCCGGCCTTCGTGTAGTTGGCGGTGTTGTCCTTCAGTACGTGCCGGGCCAGCTCGGGCCGGTGCAGCATGACCACCCGCTCACCGTCGCCGACGTGGCTGGTGATGTCGCCGTAGCGCCGGTTCATTCCGGTCACGAAGGCCAGCGGGTCGGCACGCATGAGTGCCATGTCCACAGGGGTGTCCGGCCCCGGTGGGACGGTGCCCGCCGGTGCGGTGGTGGCTGTCACGTGAACCTCCGTGGATGACTTGATCCGATGTACGTACGCCCTCTACGCAATCCGGTCCCGCGCTACGTACCGGCTGTCGGCAATTCCGTAATCACCGCAGGAAATACCCCGGTTGTGCTTCCGGCAGGCTCCGTACGGCGATCTGCGTGAGAGCATGCCTACGCACGCAGGGCAGCCGGGCCTGCGGGCGCGGGTGGTTGGGCCACAGTAACTCCCGGAAAGAACAGGCTCAATGCTTATTGAAGCGGCCGGATACTCATCGTCCGGCAGCCTTCGGATTACGTTTCATTGCGTCTTGGCGGGTGGTTCCCGCCGTGTGAATCTTTTGTTGTCGCCGACACGACGACCGCATCGAATCCGCAGCAATCGCATGGAATGGAGAGTCCACATGGCACTCGACCCGCAGCAGCGCGCTGAGTTCGTGAACTCATACACCCGGGTTCTCATCAGCGCCTGGTCCGACGAGGCGTTCTCCGCCAAGCTCGCCTCCGAGCCGCGGACCGCGCTCGCCGAGGCCGGCCTCGAACTCCCGGCGGATGCCCAGGTCGTCATCGTCACCCAGGCCCCCGACGGCCACGAGCAGGGCAACCTGGACGTCCAGGTCGACCTGTGGGAGACGGGCCTGGAGACCGGCCGCTACGAGTTCCACATCCCCGCCACCCCGACGGTCGACGCCGTCGAGCTCAGCGAGGGTGACCTGTCCGACGTCGCCGCCGGCGTGCTCGACGCCTGCAACTACTGCTGCTGCCCCTGCTGCTGCTGCACCTGACAGGTGCGGTGCCCGCAACCCTTCCCACTCCGCTGGAGCGTCGCATGCCCAATGCGCTGACGGAACACCCCGTTTCCGTGCGCGGACTTTCCAAGCGATACGGCGACGTCCAGGCAGTACGCGACATCAGCCTCGATATTCATCGCGGCGAAGTGTTCGCACTGCTCGGGCCCAATGGCGCCGGAAAGACCACGACCGTCGACATTCTGACGGGAGTGCGCAGACGCACCGGTGGAGAAGTGCGGGTCCTCGGCCATGATCCGGCCGAGGATCCGCGGGAATGGCGGGCCAGAATAGGCGTGGTGCCGCAGACGGCGGGCGCCTACTCGGATCTGACCGTGAAAGAAGTCGTCAGGCATTTCGCCGCCATGTATCCGGCCCCGCTGCCGGTCGGCGAGGTGCTGGAGATGGTGGGGCTCGGCTCCTTCCACTCCCGCCAGGCCACCGCGCTCTCCGGTGGCCAGCAACGCCGTCTGGACGTCGCGGTCGGGGTCATCGGCGACCCCGAACTGATCTTCCTGGACGAGCCGACCACGGGGCTGGACCCGGTGGCCCGCCGCGAGGCGTGGGAGCTCGTCCGCTACTTCGCCGACCGCGGCCGTACGACCGTCCTGACCACGCACTACCTCGACGAGGCGGAGGAACTGGCCCAGCGGGCCGGCGTCGTGGTGGGCGGCCGGCTCGTCGAGTACGGGCCGCTGGCCTCGTTCGGCGGGCGCGACCAGACGCCCGCCACCGTCTCCTTCCGCCGCGGCGAAGCGCTGGCCGGCGTCGCGCTGCCCGCGCTGCCGCCCGGCACCGAGGTGGTGCGCTCCGGCCCCGGGACCGTGACGCTGCGCACCGCCGCGCCCTCGCACGCGCTGAGCCTGCTGCTGCCCTGGGCACGCGAGGCGGGCTCGCTGGAACTCCCGGACCTGCGCGTGCACCGGCCCACCCTCGAAGAGATCTACCTGAGTCTGATCGACAGGGAGAGCAGGGAGACCGCCGCATGACCGCGATCGTGCCCGAAATCAGGTCCGGGACGCCGGACTTATCCGGTACCAGGGCGATCAGCCAGGCCGAGCCCGTGTCCGCACGCCCTGCCGCGCGCGGTGCGCGAGGGTACGCGCGGGCCTGCGCGGCGCGGTCGTCGGTGGAACTGAGAGCGTTCTTCCGCAACAAGCAGTCCCTGGTGTTCACCCTGTTCTTCCCGGTGATCCTGCTCGTCGTCTTCGGCTCGATCTTCGAGGGGAAGGTCGAGGGCACCGACACGGACTTCCGGCAGGTCTTCATGGCCGGGGTGATCGCGGCGGGCGTCATGAGCACCGCGTTCTCCGGCCTGGCCATCAACGTGGCCATCGAGCGGGACACCGGCACCATCCGCCGCCTGGCCCTGACGCCGATGCCCAAGTCGGCGTACTTCGTGGGCAAGCTCGTCCGCGTGGTGGTCACCACCGTGCTGGAGACGGCCCTGCTCATCGGCATCGCCGTGACCGCGTTCGGGCTGCCCCTGCCGCAGACCGCCGAGCGGTGGAGCACCCTCGCGTGGTGCCTCGCCCTGGGCACGGCGGCCTGCGCCCTGGCCGGCACCGCCTACAGCGCGCTGATCCCCAACAGCCGGTCCGCCGCGGCCGTGGTCACACCCGTCTTCATGGTGCTGCAGTTCATCTCGGGCGTCTTCTACCCCTTCGAGAACCTGCCGCTGTGGATGCAGAACACCGCCGCCCTGTTCCCCGTGAAGTGGATGGCCCAGGGCTTCCGCTCGGTGTTCCTGCCGGACTCCTTCACCGCCGTCGAGCCGGCCGGCTCCTGGGAGCTGGGCCGCATCGCCCTGGTCCTGGCCCTCTGGGCCGTCGGCGGCCTGCTGGCGACCGGGCTGACCTTCGGCTGGCGCGGCCCGCGGGTGCGCTGAGCAGTGGTGCCGAGCAGTGGAGCCGAGCAGTGATGAGGAGAACGCGTACATGACCAAGGCCGCCGGGCTCCCCGCCCACCTCGCCCACCCCTTCAGCCCCGCCGGGCGGATCGACCCGTACCCGGCCTACGCGTGGCTACGGGCCCACGACCCCGTGCACCGCGACCCGACGACCGGCATGTGGCTGGTCACCGGGCACGCCGACTGCACGGCCCTGCTCAAGGACCCGGCCTTCTCCGCGGCCTCGGGGCAGCGCGAGCGGTCCCGGGACGACGACCTGCCGGTGTCCATGCTGACCACGGACGGCGTCGACCACACCCGGCTGCGCGCCCCCGGCGCCCTGCTGCTGGGCCCGGCCGCCCTGGCCTCCGTGGCCGACGCGATCGCCGCCGACGCCGACGCCCTGCTCGACCGGGCCGTGGAGCGCGGCATTCCCCTCGACGCCGTGGAGGAGCTGGGCGCGCCGCTGGCCACCGCCGTACTGGCCCGGCTGTTCGGCCTGCCCGAAGACGCGCGGGAGACGCTGGCCGCACTGGCCCGCGCCGCGTCCGTCAACCTCGATCCGCTCGCCCCGCCGCACATCGCGGCCCTGGGCCGCGCCGCCATGGGCGAGCTGACCCGGTTCCTCGACGCCCACACCGACCGGGTGGACCCGCACTGCCCGCTCGGCCGGCTCGCCGCCGACACCCGGCTGACCCGGCAGGAGATGCGGGGAGTCCTCGGCCTGACCGTCGTAGGAGGCTGGCAGCCGCTGGCCGAGGCCGTCGGCAACGCCCTGTACTGGCTGCTGCCGCGCCCCGGCGTACGCGCCGCCCTGCGCGCCGCCGGCCAGGACGCGGCCGAGACGGCCGTCGACGAACTGCTGCGCCTCGAAGCACCGATCCCCTTCACCGCCCGCGTCACCGTGCGCGACGCCGCGCTCCCCGGCGGGCGCATCCCGGCCGGGCAGCGGGTCCTCGCGGTGCTCGCCGCCGCCAACCGGGACCCCGCCGTCTTCGCCGACCCCGGCAGCCTGGTGTGGGACCGGCGGCCCAACCCGCACCTCGCCTTCGGCGGCGGCCCGCACTTCTGTCTGGCCGCCCGCCTGGTCAAGCAGTCCGGCGCGGTGCTGCTCGGCAGGATCGTCCGCCGCTTCCCCGAAGCCGTCATCGCCGGCCCGGACCCGCGCTGGGCGCCGTCCCTGATCCCCCGCCGCCTCACCGCTCTGCCCGTGGAACTGGGCGCGGAGGAACGGGAGGCCGGCGGACGGGAGACCGACGTACGAGGGGCCGACGTACGGGAAACGGCCGTACGGGAGGACGCGCGTGCCTGAGGTGGTCGTGATCGGAGCCGGGGTCGCCGGGCTGGCCTGTGCCCAACGCCTGGCGCAGGCCGGCGTCGACGCCCTCGTCCTGGAGGCCCGGCCCCGGATCGGCGGCCGGGTCCGCACCTTCCGCCCGGCCGACGGCGGCCCGGCGCTCGAACTCGGCGCACAGGTCGTGCACGGCGACCGGAACCCGGCCCACACCGTCCTCGGCCGGCTGCCCGCCGCGCCCCGCCCGTCGGCGGCGTACGTCGTGACCGGACGCGTCGCCCGCCCCATGGGGCTCCTCGCCCGCGGGGCGAACCCGCCGTGGCTGCTGGAGGGCAGGCTCGCCGGCTACGCCCCGGCCCCGGGCGGCCCCGGCGGCGGGCTCAGCGTCGGCGACTGGCTGGCGGCGAGCGGCGCCGCGCCCGCAGAAGCGGCCACCGCCCGCGAGTGGCTGCGCCAGACCTGGGCCGCGGACCCCGACCTGCTCGACGCCGCCGGGGTGGCGGCGGCGGTGCGCCAGGACGGGGGCGGCCACGGCGAGTTCACCGTGCCCGGCGGCCTGGACCTGCTGCCCCACACCCTCGCCGAGGGGCTGGACGTGCGCACCGGCACCCCCGTCCACCGGATCGCGGCCGACCCCGAAGGCGGCGTGCGCATCGTCACCGGTGACGGCGAACTCGCCGCGGAGCGGGCGGTCCTCGCCGTACCGCCCGCCGTGGTCGCCGGCGGCCTGCTCACCATCGACGGGCTCGGCCCCGAGAAGACCGCCGCCGCGCGGACGCTCGTACCCGGCGACGGCTTCTGCGCCGTGGTGACCCTGGCCGGCCCGGCCCCCGAAACGGCCGCCGTGTTCGACGCGGACGGCGTCGGCGGGTTCGTCTCCTGCCGGCAGGGCCGCCCCGAGGTGCTGATCGTCGCCAAGTCCGCCGCGGCCGCCTGCGTCCGGGAGGCGGCCGGGTCCGCGGCTCACCTCGCCGGGCTGCTGGCCGTGGCGCTGCCGTGGACCAGGGGCGTGGCGGTCGTGGACGCCGAGACCGCCGACTGGGCCGCGGACCCGTACAGCGGCGGGGCGTTCTGCGCGCCGGGACCCGGCACGGACCGGGCGGCCCGGGACTGGGCCCGTCCCCTGCACGGGCCCGGCGGGCGGCTGTTCTTCGCGGGAGAGGCCGCCGTGACCGGGCGGGCACTGCCGTGGCTGCAGGGCGCGTACGCCGACGGGCGGCGCGCCGCACAAGAAGTTCTGGAGGCGGGAAAGCAGTGACCGTGAACGTCCACTCGGGGTGGTACCTGGCCGCCTTCGCGTCCGAACTGGACGGCGAGGTGACCGCGTTGGACATCGGCGGACGCCGTCTGGTGGCCGTGCGCACGGAGGACCGCCTGCGCGTCCTCGATGCCGACTGCCCGCACCGCGGCGCCCATCTCGGCTACGGCGGCCGGCTCGAGGGCGGCTGCCTGGTGTGCCCCTTCCACGGGCGGCGCATCGGGCTGGGGCAGCCCTCGGGCGAGGGCAGCCGGCCCTGGGTGCGCGAGCACGAGGTCGTCGCATGCGGCGACGCCGTCTTCGTACGCCTCACCGACGGGCCGGACGACGACCGCGGGCTGCGCACCGTGCTCAAGGAACTGGCCGGCTCGATGCCGCTGGTCAAGGCGGTGGAGCGGCCCGTGGCCGCTGCCGCGGACCTCATCGTCGAGAACGCCTTCGACACCGACCACTTCACCGCTCTGCACAAGGTCCACCGGATCCGTGGCATGCGGCATTCGACCGGCGTGCACGGCGAGTTGGTGATGGACGGGGAATTCCCGATGTCGGCCTCGCCCTGGGCCGGCCGCGGCGGCGCGGGGGCGGCGGGGGCGGCGAAGCCGTACGTTCCGCGCTTCCACGCGCGCGCCTACAGCCCCGGTGTCGTCGTCACCGAGTTCGGGCCCGCCGACGAGGTGCACGTCATCGTCACCGGCGCCGTGCCCGACGGGCGCGGGGGCTGTGTCGCCCGGGTCGCCGTCGGCGTGCGCGAAGGCCGCGAGAACCAGCTGCCCATGCTGGTCGCCGGCAGCGAGCGGGCCCTCACCGAGGACATCGCCGTCTGGGAGCACCTCAACCCCCGGGTGACGCCCCGCTACGACGCGGCCGACGCGGCCGTCGTCGCGTACCGGGAGTTCTGCGCGGGCTTCGCCGAGCTCGGTGAGGGGGAGGCACCGTGACCGGGACCGCGACCGACCGGCGCCACCTCTCCCGCGACCCGCTGCCCGGCGAGCGGGAGGGCGCGTACGAGGGACTGCGCACCCTGACCTACGGCAGCGGCCCCACCGTGCTGTGGGTGCACGGCTACACCATGGACGCCACCCTGTGGCGGCCCTTGTGGCGGCTGCTCCCGGGGCTGCGCCACGTCGGCGTGGACCTGCCGGGGCACGGCGGCTCCGAGGCGCTGCGCCCCGGGCTGACCATGCCGGAACTCGCCGCGCGTGTCATGGGGTTGGCCCGGGAGCAGGAGGCCCGGCGGTGGGTGGGCCTGTCCTTCGGCTCGACCGTCGCGCTGGAGATGGCACTCGCCTACCCGGACGAGGTCGACCGCCTCGTCGTGGGGGCGCCGACCCCGGCCGGCGGACCGCCCGACCCGGCGGCCCGCAAGCGGTACATCGAGATGCTGATGCTGCGCCGGATGCGCGGGGCGGAGGCGGCCGAGCTGCTGGCCGATCTGTGGATGGCGGCGCCGCCGGACATCTTCCGGGGCACCGAGGCCCATCCGGTGCTCCGCGCCGAGCTGCGGTCCGTCGTGGCCCGCCACTCCTGGGCCGAGCTGGACAGCGGGGCGATGGCGGGGCTCAGCTCGCACGTGCACTCCGGGGAGGACCTGGCGCGCATCACGGCCTGTACGTTCGCACTAACCGGCAGCGCCGATATGCCCGCATTCCACGCCAACGCCGCTTTGCTGTCCCGGGTGGTGCCCCGCTGCCGTGCGCACGTGGTTCCCGACGCAGGTCATCTGCCCTTTCTCGAACAGCCTTGGGCGGTCGCGCCGCTGCTGCTGGATCACCTGTTGGCCTGTTAGTCACTTAATGGGCCTGTCGGTGCCCGTATAAAGTGATCAAGGGAAATAAATCGGGGGGCGGGGACACATGCCGATATTCACGCTCGAGTTCTTTGGGATGATCCTCCAAGTAATGGGGCTGGTCGAGCAGTCCGACCTCGCCTTTCACTTCGGCCGGCACCTGCTCGAGGAACGGGCGGAGCCGGTACGGAGCGCGGTGAGCCTGCATTTCGCCTCCCAGACCGGGGTGGGCCAGGTGGGGCGCGAGGTGCGCGTGCTCGACGCCGAGGGGCGCGTGCTACGCCGCTGGGCCTACCACGGCATAGGCGGAATCCCGCCAGTCCTGCCGCCCTTCGCCGTCATGCAGCACCCGTACGCGGTCGTCCAGGCCGCCGTACTGGCCAAGGGCGCCGCCGTGGTGGCGCTGGTCGGCGGCATCGGTTCGCCGCGCAACTCCGTGGCACTCGCCCTGGGTGCACGCGGGTGGCGCATGGTTTCCGGCCAGTACCTGATCGTCGACCGCGTCACCGGGGAGACACTGCCCTACCAACTGCCCCTCGAACTGCGCGGACCCGCCCTGGAGGCCGCCCGCGCCGCCGGCCTCACCGACGGCCCCGGCACCGACGTACGAACCGTCTGCTCGCCGCTCACGGGCACGTCCGTGATGGTCCGCCCGGAGCGGCTGACCGCCACGGCGGACATCCGCGAACGGCTCGGCCCGGCCACGCTGGTCCGGCTCTGCAGCAGGGGCGCGCAGCGGTCCCGGCTGGAGGACTGGCACTTCGCCGCCTCGGTGTGGCCCCCGGACGCCTCGGTGGACCCCGCCTTCAACGCCACCCCCCGGATGCGCCTTCTGCTGCCCGAGTCGGGCGCCGCCGAAGAGGCCGCCGACCTGCTCGACGGACGACTGACCGCGACCACCCCGAAGGGAACAGCGCCGTGCCCCGCCGCACCTCGTACGTTGACGGAACTCCTTGCTGGATCGACCACGTAGGCGTCGACCCCACCGGTGCCAAGGACTTCTACGCGGCCCTCTTCGGCTGGGAGTTCCGGCCCGAGGGCGGCCGGGGCTACCACCTGGTGCTGCTCGGCGGCGAGATCGTCGGCGGCCTCGGACCGAGCCCGGCCGGCCCGCGCTTCGGCTCCGCGTGGACCGTGTACCTCGCGGCGAAGGACCTCGACGGCGCGGGACGGCGGGCCGAGCGGCACGGCGCCCGCGTGGTGGTGGCGGGCGTCCCGGCCGGCGGCAACGGCCGCCTCAGCCTCGCCGTCGACCCCCTGGGCGCGGCCTTCGGGCTGTGGCGGGGCGCCCACGACGAGGGCGTGGTGGTCGTCGACGAGGCCGGCGCGCTGACCGGCGCCGCCCTGCACACGCCGCGGCCCGACGAGTCGGGCGATTTCTACCGGGAGGTCTGCGGCGCCCGGCCCCAGACCGAGAAGACGGCGGAGACGGCCGACGCGCGCTGGGTGCCGCGGTTCGGGGTGGCCGACACCGGCGCCTTCGAGCGCCTCGCCTCCGCGGCGGGCGCCCGTGTCCTCGCCCCGGGACTGCTGGCCGATCCCTGGGGAGCGGTGTTCGGCGTGACGGACGGCTTCGGCTCCGCCTAGGCCGTCTCCTTCGGCCCAGAACCCCTCACCGACCGCCGATTACGCAATCCGCCGGATACGTAATCCCCTCGCTGCGCATCCCCGCCTGTTCATTCGTGCCGCTCCTCGTGCGAAGGTCGCTTCGGCCGAAGAAATCCGATGCGAAAAATCCGCTGCGAGATGCGAGACATCCGCTGCGGAGAATTCCCGCGTTCGCGCGTGACGCACGGAATGCGGTGGAATTCCGTCGGGGAACGGGAAAGGCGAAAGCGATGGCATCCGAGATCGTGGTCATGGGCGGTGGGCCGGCCGGCTCCATTGCCGCGGCGCTGCTGGCCCGCCAGGGCAAGCGCGTGAGACTGCTGGAGCGTGCCCATTTCCCGCGCTACCACGTCGGGGAATCCGTGGCGACCTCCTGCCGGTCCATCATCGAGCTGGCCGGCGCGCTGGAGAAGGTGGAAGCACGCGGCTATCAGGTCAAGGAAGGCCTGCTGCTGCGCTGGGGCGCCGAGCGCGACTGGGTCGTCGACTGGCCCGAGATCTTCGGCACCAACGCCCAGACCTCCTGGCAGGTCGACCGCGCGGACTTCGACGACGTCCTGCTGCGCCACGCCGCCTCCCAGGGCGTCGAGGTCGTCGAGGGGGCCCAGGCCCGCAAGGTGCTCTTCGAGGACGGCCGCGCGGCGGGCGTCGAGTGGACCCACGAAGGCCGGGAGCACACCACCCGCGCCGACCACGTGATCGACGCGACCGGCCGGGCCGGCCTGCTGTCGGTGCGCCACCTCGACAACCGCACGCCCCACGACGTGTTCCGCAACGTGGCCGTCTGGGGCTACTACCAGGGCGGCACGCTGCTGCCGCGCACTCCCCGCGGCGGCATCAACGTCATCTCCGCCCCCGAGGGCTGGTACTGGGTCATCCCGCTCAAGGACGACGTGTACAGCGTCGGCTTCGTCACCCACCAGGACCACTTCCTCAAGCGAAAGCAGCGCTACCCGGCGGGCGCGGCGGGCGTGGAGGCCCTGTTCCTGGACGCCGTCGAGGAATCGGAGACCGTGCGCGAGCTGGTGTCGGACGGCGCCTTCCAGCACCACGTGCGCGTCGAGCAGGACTTCTCGTACACGGCGGACAGCTTCTGCGGGCCCGGCTACTTCCTCGCCGGCGACTCCGCGTGCTTCCTGGACCCCCTGCTGTCGACCGGCGTCCACCTCGGCATGTACAGCGGCATGCTCGCCGCCGCGTCGATCACGGCGACCGAGGCGGGCGACGTGACCGAGGACGAGGCGCTGGCCTTCTACGAGGCGCTCTACCGCAACGCGTACGCCCGCATGTTCTCGATGGTGGCCGGGTTCTACGAGCAGTACCGCGGCAAGTCCACGTACTTCTGGCTCGCCCAGCGCCTCGCCCGCGGCCGCCACCCCGAGCTGATGGCCCCCCGGGAGAGCCCGGACCCGATGCGCTCCGCGCCGGACAGCGAGGCGTTCGCGGCGCTCACCGCCGGGGTGCTGGACCTCGACGACGCGCGGCGGGCGGGTGGCGCCGGTCCGCTGCCCGCCGACGTCCTGGCCGAGCGGATGTCCGCCGGGCAGCACGACCTCGGCGGCCACGACGCGGCGACGGGGCTGTACCTGACGACCGCTCCCCGACTGGGCATAGGCCGGTCCGGCCGGTCCGCGGAGGCGGCACGCGCCTAGGGGTCGCGTCGCCTGGTGGGCGGGGCTCGGAGGCTCCGCCGACCGGGCTCCGCCCACCGGGCTTCGTCACACCGGCAGTTCCTCGCCGATCGCGCCCGCCAGTTCGTGCCGGCTGTGGATGCCGAGCTTGCGGTAGATGCGGCCCAGGTGGGTGTCGACGGTGCGCTTGCTGAGGAACAGCTTCTCCGCGACCTGCAGGCTGGAGCTGCCCCGCACCACCAGCTCGGCCACCCGTTGCTCCGCCGGGCTCAGCAGGGTGCGTTCCCGTCCCGGCCGGGGCGGCGGCATGGCGCCGCGCTGCCGGGGCGCGCCGTCCAGGATCGTGGCCGAGGCGGCCTCTTCGCCCAGGGCCTCGTACGAGGCGGCCGCCTGGGCCCGCCAGGTCACGCAGCCGGGGTGGGTGATGCCGCGCAGCGCGAGCCGGTGCCCGCAGTCGAGTAACAGGCGTACGGCGGTGGTGTGATCGCCCAGGGCGGCGGCGACGGTGCCCTGGGCCTGGAGGGACAGCGCCTTGATGAACGGGTGGGCGTCCCCGGCCGCCGGTTCGCCGGTCAGCAGGGCGGCCGCTTCGGTGGCCCGGCCCAGGCCCACGAGGGCGCGGGCCCCGGCCGCGACGGCCGCGACGGCCAGGGCGGGGGCGTTCAGCCTGCGGGCCAGGTGCAGCGCGGCCTCGGCGTCGGCGTGCGCGTCGGCGTGCTCGTCCCGGCGGTGGCGGACCTCGCTGCGCACGAGGTGGCCGAGCAGGGTGGTGGCGAGGTCGTCCGAGGCGCGCGACATGCTGATGAGCCGGTCGGCGAGGGCCGCGGCCCCGTCGAGGTCGCCGGTCCAGGTCAGGGCCAGGGCCGCGCCCACCGGGCCGGCCGCCGACGCGGGCGCCGTCCCCTCCGCGCCGGCCGGGCCGGCCGCGACCCGCAGGGCCATCCGGCGCGCGGTGCCGAGCCGTCCGCTGGCGGCGGCGGCCGCGGCGAGCGCCCCGGCGAAGACGTGCGCGGCCGGGTCGCCGGGGTCGGCGGCGGCGAGCCGGGCGGCCCGGCGCAGGCCGGAGCGGTGTCCGGTGAGCAGGGTCTGTGCGGTGAGCCGCAGCAGGTGTTCGCGCGGCGGCGCGGGCAGGGCCGCCAGTTCGCCGCAGACCCGGACGAACGGGTGGGCGCCTTCGACCCGGGAGACGAGCACGGGGGAGGCGAGCCGGGCCAGGGCCTCGGCGCGCCGGACCGTACCCAGCGGGCTGTCGGCCGCTGCGGCGGCCTGCCGGGCGCAGGCGTCGAGGTCGCGGTGGAGTTCGACGGCGCCGAGCCGCACCGTCAGATCAAGAAACGATTCTTCACGCTCGCGGGCCTCCTTCGCCGCGCTCTCGTCGCCCTCCTCCGCGGGCGCTTCGCGCTGCTCCAGCAGGGTGAGCGCACGGCGCAGGTAGCGGGCCGCGGACTCGTGGTCGCCGACCCCGGAGGCCTGGATGCCCGCGCCCCTCAGTACGTCGATCCCCCAGTCGCAGCCCGCCAGGATCAGCTGGTCCGCGGTCTGCCGGGCCGGGGCGCCGAGCCGTGCCAGTACAGCCGCGGCGCGCCCGTGCAGCACCAGCCGCTCGTGCGCCGAGACCCGGGCGAGGACCGCGGGCCGGACGGCCGTGTGCGTGAAGCGGCCGGGCACACCGGCTTCCAGGAGCCCGGCCCGTACGAGCGTTTCGCGGGCCTGCTGGTCGTGCACCTCGCCGTGCTTGGAGAGCGCGGCGCACACGGCCGGGTCGGTGTCGGGGCCCAGGACGGCCAGCTGCGTGAGCAGTTCGCTCGCGCACGGGTCGTCCTCGCCGAGCCAGGCCAGCACGGTTTCCGAGAGGGCCTGCGCCCCGATCGGCAGCACCTGGTCGGGGTCGGGCGAGCCGGGCGGCACGTGGGTGCGCCGCAGCCGGGTCACCAGGTCGTGCAGCACGAGCGGGTTTCCGTGCGCGAGGGTGTGGCAGAGCGCCGCCAGCTCCTGGTCCACGGGGCTGTCGAAGGCGCGGTCGACCAGCTCGGTCGTACAGGTCGGACACAGCGGCTCCGGCCACAGCCGCATCAGGTACGGCAGGGGCCCGAGCTGCTCCGCCACCTGGGCGGCGGCCGAGGCGGGGAGCGTGGCCACCATCAGCACCGGCAGGTCGTCGAGCCGCCGGGCGATGTACGAGAACCAGCGCAGCGAGTGCGGGTCGGCGTTGGTGAGGTCGTCGACGAGGATGGCCACCGGCCGGTCGACGGCGAGGGAGCGGGTGGTCCGCAGCAGGCCCAGCAGGGCCTCGTGGGTGGGCCCGGCCTCTCCGAGCCCGGGTCCGGGCGCGCTTCCGGGCGTGCTTCCGGGCGCGCCGTGGCCGCCGGCGCCGCCGAGCACCGGGTCGAACAGCTGGCTCACCATGCTGTAGGGGAACTGACTCTCGCTCGGATGGCAGCGCGCCCGCAGCACCAGGGTCCCGGGGGGCAGCAGCCGGGGCACCGCGTTCAGCAGCGCGGACTTCCCGATTCCGTGGGACCCGTGAATGGTGGCCACCGTCGGTCGCCCCAGTGCCAGTTCACCGACGGCACCCTGAAGGAGGCCCATCTCACGCTCGCGGTGGTACAGATCCCCGTTGGGTGAATGCATGGGGTCAATGTCGCATTCCGTCGGGGGCAGATCAAGCCAAAGGGGCAGTAGTGACAGTGCAGTTGGGCCAGCTTCTTACATGGCAACCGGACGGTTCGATTCCGTGCGCGCCACCGCGCGTCCCGCGTGTGTCCTGGTACGTATGGAACACCCCGCCGGGCTACGTATTCGAAGGCCTTCCTGCGTATCAGGTGAAGCATTTACCCGGGATCGGCCCCGTGTTTGGGTTGCCGCTGTGATGCCACGTCAGGGCTGACCGCGAGAACCAAGGGGGACAGATGGAAAAGCCGCGCCTCAAGGCCCATTTCCACGTCGAGGTGGTGGAGGGCGAGCGGGTCTTCCTCTACGCGGAGGGCCAGGACTACCTGGTGCCCGGCAAGGCGGCCGCGGCCGTGCTCCCGCACCTGGACGGCCGCAAGACCGTCATGGAGATCGTGCAGGCCCTCGCCGGCACGCTGCCCATCCCCACCGTCCTCGCGGCACTCACCCGCTTCGGCGCCGCCGGGCACCTGGCCGAGGGCCGGCCCGACCTGCCGGAGGCCACCCTCGCGTACTGGGACGCCCTGGGCATCGACCCCGCCGCCACCCTCGCCACCGCGCCCGTCACGGTCGCCACGACCGCGGGGATCGACCCCGAGCCGGTCCTCGCGGCGCTGCGGGCGCTCGGACTGACCGCCCTCACAGGCGACTTCGACACCGTGCCCGAAGAGGGCATCTCCGTCGTCCTCGTCGACGACTACCTCGACCCGGCCCTCGAAGCCCGCAACGAGCGGCAGTTGGCGGCGGCCAAGCCGTGGCTGCTGGCCCGCACCGGTGGCATCTCGCCCTGGATCGGCCCGTACCTCGACCCGGACCACACCGGCTGCTGGACCTGTCTGGCCCAGCGCCTGGCCGGCAACCGCCAGCTGGAGCGCTACCTGGCCGGCAAGCGCGGCGACTCCGTGCCCCGCCACCCGGCCCGCGCCTCCATCCCCGCCGGACCGCTGGCCGCCGCGGGCCTGATCGCCGCCGAGGCCGCCCGGATCGCCGCCACCGGCGAACCCGGCGCCCTGTGCGGGCAGATGGTCACCCTCGACCTCTCCACCCTCACCACCGACCGGCACCCGCTGATCCGCCAGCCCCAGTGCCGTTCCTGCGGCGACCCGACCCTGGTCAGCGAGCGCAGCCCCAAGATCGTCCTGGCCTCCGGCGACGCCAGCCACACCAGCGACGGCGGCTACCGCGTCACCAGCCCCGAGGCCACCCTCGCCCGCCTGGAGCGGCACATCAGCCCGCACCTCGGCGCCATCACCAAGCTGGTCTCGCACACGCCCGAGTCCAACACGCTGACCTACAGCTACGCCGCGGGCCACAACTTCGCGATGGTCAACGACAGCATGGACCTGCTGCGCCGCAACCTGCGCGGCCAGAGCGGCGGCAAGGGCCGCTCCGAGATCCAGGCGAAGGTCAGCGCCGTCTGCGAGGCCATCGAGCGCTACGCCGGCGTCTGGCGCGGCGACGAGGCCGTGCGGCGCGCCGCCTACCGCGACCTCGACCCCGCCACGGTCGTCCACCCCGCCTCCCTGCTGCACTTCTCCGAAGCGCAGGTCGCCGCCCGCGACACCTGGAACCAGGACCCCGCCAACCGCCTGCACAAGGTGCCGGACCGGTTCCCCGAGGACGTCCCGATCGACTGGACCGGCGGCTGGTCCCTCACCCACGACGAAGAGCGCCTGATCCCGGCCGCCTACTCCTGGTACGGCCACCCGGACCTCCAGGAGCACTTCTTCTGCATCGCCGACTCCAACGGCACGGCCGCCGGCAACTCCCTCGAGGAAGCGATCCTCCAGGGCCTGTGCGAGCTCACCGAGCGCGACGCCGTCGCCGTGTGGTGGTACAACCGGCTGCGCCTCCCGGCCTTCGACATGGACTCGCTCGAAGACCCGTACGTGGACCAGCTGCGCACCTACTACGGCGCCATGAACCGCGACCTGTGGATGATGGACCTCACCACCGATCTCGGCATGCCGGTGTACGTGGCCGCTTCGCGCCGCCGCCACAGCGTCGAGGACATCATGGTCGGCTTCGGCGCCCACCCGGACCCGCGCGTCGCCGCCTTCCGCGCGCTCACCGAACTCAACCAGTTCCTGCCGATGATCGAGAACCGCGACGCCGACGGGAACACCTCCTACCTCGTCGGCGACCTGGAGACCCTGACCTGGCTGAAGACGGCCACCGTCGCCGCGGAGCCCTGGCTGCTGCCGGACCCGGAGCTGCCCGCCACCAAGGTCGGCCCGCGGGCCGGGTTCGACCTCTCCGACCGCATCCGCGAGCAGGTCGAGCGGATCAAGGAGGCCGGCTCCGAGGTCATCGTCGTCGACCAGACGCGCCCCGACCTGGAGCTCAACGTCGTCAAGGTCATCGCCCCGGGCCTGCGCCACTTCTGGCGGCGGCTGGGCCCCGGCCGGCTCTACGAGGCTCCTGTCCGCATGGGCCGCCTCGCGGAGCCGCTCGCCGAGGCCGACCTGAACACCTGGAACGTCTTCTTCTGAGGCGCTCCGCATCGTCTGAAGCGCCCCGCGCGACCACCGCGCGGGGACCGGATCCTGATCCTCCGTCACACCCGCGGGCCGGGGCACGACCCGGCCCGCGCCTCATCAGGGCTGGAGCCATGACCAGTACGAGCACACTCCCGGACGAGGCCGCGCCGGCCTCCGCGGTGTCCGCCACGTACACCCTGACCAGCCGGCTGGCCCGGGGCGGCACCTTCCAGGACGGCGCGATCGCCACCCGCCTCGGCGCCGTGCGCCTGGGCGCCATCACCCCGGGCGCCCAGGCCGCGCTGCGCGCCTACGGCGAGGGCGACCGGGACGAGGCCGCGATCAGCGCGCTCGTCGTGGCCCACGACGGCGAAATGGGCCTGCTGCGCTGGCAGATGCTGCGCTCCCGGCTCGAAGCCGCGGGCCTCCTCGAACACGCGGTGGCCGGCCCGGACGGCGCTCCCGTCGCCCGCCTGGTGCCCGTCGGCCGCGGCTCCACCACCCTCAAGCCCGCCCCGCGAGGCCCCGTACGGCTGAGCCGGCACGCCCTGCTGACACCCGCCGAAGGCACCCTCGCGCTGCGCGCCCCCGGCAGCCCGCTGGCCGTGGAGCTGGCCGCCGGCGCCACCGCACTGCTCCCGCTGCTGACCACCTGGACCGAGGAGGTCCCCGCCCCGCTGGTGCGGCTGCTCGCCACCGCCGGCGCACTGGCCCCCGGCGACCCCGACGCCGACCCGCAGGCCGAGGAGCGCGGCAGCCTCCAGTGGGATCCGGTCGACTTGGCCTTCCACGCCCGGACCCGCGTCCCGGCCTCCGCGCCCGGCTACGGCGGCACCTACCGGCACGCGGACCTCTTCGGCCCCGAGCCGGTCGCGGCCCCCGCCTCCGACGGGCCGCGCGTGGCACTGCCCGTGCCCGACCTCGACGCGATCGCCGCCCGGGACCTCACCCTCACCGAGGCCATCGAGCGGCGCACCTCCACCCGCGGGCACGACCAGGAGCACCCGCTGACCCTGGACCAGCTCGCCGAGCTGCTCTACCGGACCGTCCGCATCCGCCGCACCTTCACCGGAAGCGACGGCCAGGAGCTCGCCGACCGCCCGCTGCCCAGCGGCGGAGCCGTGCACGAGCTGGAGGTCTACCCGCTGGTCACGCGTTGCGAGGGGCTGGAGCCGGGGCTGTACCGGTACGCGCCCGACCGGCACGAGCTGGAGTTCGTCAGCGCGCCGGGACCGGCCACCGCGACCCTGGTCAAGGAGGCCCGCGGCGGCTCGATGATGGAGGACGACCCGCAGGTCGTGCTCCTGGTGGCGGCCCGCTTCGGCCGCGTCATGTGGAAGTACGAGACGGTCGCCTACCCGCTGATCCTCAAGCACGTCGGCGTGCTCTACCAGACCGTCTACCTGGTGGCCACCGCGATGGGCCTGGCCGTGTGCGGGCTCGGCGGCGGCGACACCAGCGCCTTCGCCGCCGCCACCGGCCGGGACCCGCTGCTGGAGGGCACCGTCGGCGAGCTCGTCCTGGGCAGCCGCCCGGCCGGGTCCGCGAGAGGGGAGACGACGCCGTGAAATTCCGCTACCAGGCGCTGCAGCGCAAGCGGGAGCCGGACGAGCTCGACGCCGCCGTCATGCTCGCGGCCCCGCGCGGCTGGATCGCCGTCTTCGTCGTACTCATCGTGATGGCCGGGGCCTGCGTGTGGGCGGTGGTCGCCCGGCTCGACGTCACCGTCGCCGCCCCGGGCGTCCTGACCCACCCCGGCGGCACCAGTCAGGTCCAGAGCCCGTACACCGGCATGGCGCAGGACCTCCTGGTCCGCCCGGCCGACGAGGTCCGCGCCGGGCAGCCGGTCGCCCGCCTCGCCGACGAGGCCGGGAAGATCCACACGATCACCAGCCCGTTCGCCGGCAAGGTCATCAGCGCCCCGCTCACCACCGGCCAGTTCGTCCCGGCCGGGGCCACCGTCGCCACCGTCGAGCGCACCGACCTGCCCGGCGACCGCCTCGTCGCGCTCGTCTTCGTACCCGCCGACCGGGCCGCCCGCCTCGTGCCCGGCCGCCCCGTCGACCTGAACGTGTCGACCGCTCCCCCGGCCGTGTTCGGCCTGCTGCGCGGCACGGTCACCCGTGTCGACCCGTACCCGCTGACCCGCGAGGGCCTCGCGGCGATCGTCGGCGGCGAGCTGGCGGCCCAGAGCTTCGAGCAGGACCAGGCGCCGCGCCTGGTCACCGTCGACCTGATCCCCGCAGCGGGCTCCGCCTCCGGCTACGCCTGGAGCTCCGCCAAGCCTCCGCCCATCCGGCTCAGCTCGCAGACCTCCGTGTCCGCCTCCATCGAGCTGCGCACGCAGTCGCCGTTCGACCTGGTGCTGGGGCGCTGAGCGGTGGCCCCGACGCCGCCGACGCCGAGACAACCGACGCCAAGCTGAGGAAACGGCAGCCATGAGCGACACGAAGATCCGGCCCCCCGTGGCCGCCGCCTCCCGCCGGGACGCCCGCCGCACCAAGCGCACCGCGGCCCGGAGCCGCCGCTGGGCCCGGCGCCGCGCGCACCGGGTGCCCACCGTCCTGCAGATGGAATCGGTGGAGTGCGGCGCGGCCAGTCTGTCGATGATCCTCGCCCACTACGGACGGCACGTCCCGCTGGAGGAGCTGCGCGCCCTGTGCGGCGTCTCCCGGGACGGCGCCCGCGCGAGTTCCGTGCTGGCCGCGGCCCGCTCGTTCGGGCTCGTCGCCAAGGGCTTCCAGGCGGAGACCCACCAGCTGGAGGAGAAGCTCCGGGTCGGGCCGGTCATGATCTTCTGGGCGTTCCAGCACTTCATGGTGGTCGAGGGCATCACCACCCGGTTCGGCCGCACCCAGGTCGCCGTCAACGACCCGGCCAGCGGCCCCCGTCTGATGGAGTGGTCCGAGTTCGACTCCGGGTACACCGGCATCGTCCTCACCTTCGAACGCGGCCCCGACTTCACGCCCGGCGGCCGCCGCAGCAGCACCGCCGCCGCCCTCCTGGACCGCCGCCTGCCGTCCGGGCGCGCCCTGCCCCTGGTGCTGCTGGCCAGCCTGCTGCTGGTGGTGCCGGGCATCATCGGCGCCGCCTACTCGCGGGTCTTCCTCGACCGGGTGCTCGTCTCCGACTCGCCCACGGCCGTGCTGCCGCTGGTCCTGGCGATGCTCGTGACGGCCGTGATGGTCTTCGTCCTGACCTCCGTGCAGCAGCACTACCTGCTGCGCATGGAGATCCGTACCGGACTGGTGGCGTCGGCGCGCTTCTTCCGCCATCTGCTGCGGCTGCCCATCGAGTTCTTCCTGCAGCGCCGCCCGGCCGAGGTCGCCCGACGCGTCGCGAGCAACGACACCGTCGCGATGATCCTCTCGCGCGACGTCGCCGCCACCACCATCAACAGCGTGCTCGTCGTCTTCTACGGCGCCCTGATGGTCCGCTACGACGTCCTGCTCGGCCTGCTGGGCCTGGCCACCGCCGCCTTCAACGTGCTGGTCCTGCAACTGGTCTCGCGCACCCGCAAGGACGCCGTGGACGCGCTGCGCGCCGACCGCGGCAACCTGATCGGCACCACCTTCGCGACCCTGTCCACCATCGAGTCCGTCAAGGCGACCGGCGCCGAGCCCGACGCCTTCACCCGCTGGGCCGGCTTCCTCGCCAAGGTCACCACCGCCCAGCAGCGGCTCGGGCAGACCACCGCGATGCTGACGGTCCTGCCGCCCCTGCTGGCCGTCGTCAACATCGGCGTCATGCTGCTCGTCGGCGGCCTGCGGGTGGCCGACGGCACCCTCAGCGTCGGCATCCTGGTCACCTTCCAGACCCTGCTGGCGGCGCTCAGCCGCCCCGTCACCCAGCTCACCAACCTGGGCAGCCGGCTCCAGGAGATGAACGCCGACCTCAAGCGCATCCACGACGTGGAGAAGTACCCGCAGGCCCGGGGCTTCCAGCCCGCGGCGGCCGGAACGGGCGGTCTGCCGGACGGCCTGCCGGACGACGTCCCCGCCCACCGGCACGACCTCCCGGCCAACCGGCTCGACGGCGAACTCACCCTGGACAACGTCACCTTCGGCTACGGCCCGCTCTCCGACCCCGTCGTCACCACGCTCAGCCTCACCGTCACCCCCGGCTCCCGCACCGCGATCGTCGGCGGCTCCGGCAGCGGCAAGTCCACCGTGGGCCGGCTCGTGACCGGCCTGTACGAGCCGCGCTCGGGACAGATACTCATCAGCGGACAGCCCCGCGAGGAGATCCCCCGTACCGTCCTCGCCGCCTCCATGGCCTACGTCGACCAGGACATCGCGCTCTTCGCCGGCACGGTCCGCGACAACCTGACCCTGTGGGACGACACCGTGCCCGACGAGGTCGTCCTCGCCGCCCTCCAGGACGCCGCCGTCTTCGACGAGGTCATGTCCCGGCCCGGCGGCATCAACGCCAGGGTGTGCGAACAGGGCAGCAACTTCAGCGGCGGCCAGCGCCAGCGCCTGGAACTCGCCCGCGCGCTCGCCTCCCGCCCCACCCTGCTCGTCCTCGACGAGGCCACCAGCGCGCTCGACCCGGCGACCGAGCGCACCGTCATGGACAACCTGCGCCGCCGCGGCTGCGCCTGCCTGATCATCGCCCACCGGCTGTCGACCGTACGCGACGCCGACGAGATCATCGTGCTCGACCGGGGCGTCATCGCCGAACGCGGCACGCACGAGGAACTGGTCGCCGCCCAGGGCAGTTACGCCGCCCTGTTCGACGCCAGCCGCTCCGAGGAGAAGGACACGTTGTGAGCACTCCTTCCGCCGCGGGCTCCCCCGCGGCCGCCCCCGCCCGGACCTTCTGCCTCGACGACCCCACCACCCTGCTGTACGTGGAATCCGGCGCGGCCGACCTGTTCGCCGTGGACCGCGGAGCGGACGGCGGCGACGGTGGGGAACACGGCCGGCGCTACTTCCTGTGCCGCGCCGAGGCCGGCATGCTCGTGGTGTGCGGCACCGGCGGCGAGAGCCGCCACACCGTCATCGCCCGGCCCGTGCTCGACGCCCGGCTCACCCGGCTGCCGCTGTCCCTCCTCGACCAGATCCGCCAGGGCCGGGCCACACTGCCCCGGACGGTCGGCGAGCCCCCTGCCGCACTCGACCACGCCCGGCTCCTCGCCGGCCTGACCTCCGGGCTCACCGCCCTCGCCGACGCGCTCCCCGGCGCCCTCGCGCCCCGCCAGTTCACCTCCCTGAGCACCACCGACGGCACCGAACTCGGCAAGGGCGACGTGGCCCGCTCCGTCGACGGGGTGCAGTTCGTCCGCGTGGAGTCCGGCCTCCTCGACCCGGGCGACCCGGCCACCGAGGGCGCCGACGCGGAGGGGGAAGAGGAGACCGGCGCACTGGAGCCCGTCGGCCCCGGCGCGGAGCTCATCCTGACCGAGCAGGACTGGGTCCGGGCCCGCGGAGACGCCCGCCTCACCACCGCCTCCCTCCTCTCCGTCTACCGCGAGGGCCGGCTGACGCACGCGCTGACAGAGCACTCCGCCCGGCTGCGCACCACCGTCGACCACCGCATCGCCGTCCAGCGGGCCCGCGAGCGCGCCGAACTCGCCGCGCGCCGCGCCCAGGACGGGAAGGTGCTGTCGTCCGCCGTCCGCACCTTCGACGCGGTGCTGCACGACACCGGCACGCGCCTGAAGCTCGCCGACGTCGCCGACGACGAGCCGATGCTCGCCGCCGTCCGGCTGGTCGCCTCCCGGCAGGGCTTCTCGGTCCGCCCCCCGGTCCGGAGCCCCGGCCCGGGCCGCCGCAGCGCCGCCCAAGACCTGCGGGCCATCGCACTGGCCTCCGGCTTCCGCACCCGGGGCATCCGGCTGGAGGACCGCTGGTGGACCCGCGACGTGGGGCCGGTGCTCGGCTACCACGTCACGGGCCGGCCCGTCGCGCTGCTGCCCCTCGGCCAGGGCTACGTACTCGTCGACGAGGGCCGGGTGTCCCTGCTCGACGCCGGTACGGCCGCCCGGCTGCGCCCCGCCGCCGTCGTGCTGTACCGGCCGCTGCCCACGGCCGTGCGCGACGTCCCCAGCCTGCTGCGCTTCGGCCTCTCGCCCTCCCTGGGGCACGGCCGGGACCTGGCCCGGCTCGCCCTCACCGGCGTATTCGTCGCCCTGATCGGCCTGATCATCCCGGTCATGACCGGCAAGGTGCTCGGCGAGTTCGTGGCGGACGCCGACCGGAACCTGATCGTGCAGGGGTCCCTGGTCGTCATCGGCTCGGGCCTGGTGACCGCCGCGCTGTCCGTCGTACAGAACCTCGCCGTCCTACGGCTGGAGAGCCGCACCGGCGCCGCCATGCAGGCCGGGCTGTGGAACCGGCTGCTGTCCCTGCCGGCCGCGTTCTTCACCCGCTATTCCACCGGCGAACTGGGCACCACCGTGCTCGGTGTCACCGCCGCCCAGGAACTCCTGTCCGGGATGCTCACCACGGCCACCCTGGCCCTGCTGACCGGCCTCGCCAACCTGGCCCTCGTCTTCTGGTACGACCTGACCCTGGCCCTGGTCGCCGCCGGTCTCACCGCCGTCGGCGTACTGTTCGCCGCCGCGGCCGGGCGGCTCCAACTGCGCTGGGCCCGGCGCGAGTACACGCACGAGCAGGCGATGTCCGCGATGGTCTTCCAGATGCTCACCGCCATGCCGAAGCTACGGGTGGCCGCCGCCGAGGAGCGGGCCTTCGCCGAGTGGACCCGGCTGGCCGCCCGCGGCCACGGCCTGTCCGCCCGCGTCCGCCGGGTGCAGAACAGCGTGACCACCTTCAACGCCGGTTTCCCCCTGGTGTGTTCGGCGGTCGTCTTCGGGGTGACCGCGGGCCCCCTGCACGGGGAGGTCCCGCTCGCCACCTTCCTGCCGTTCTTCGCAGCCTTCAACCTGCTGCTCTCGGCGGGCCTGCAGTTCACCGCCTCCGCCGTGACCGCCGTGGGCACCGTGCCGATGCTGGAGCGGCTGAAGCCCATCCTCGAAGCGGAGCCGGAGAACGACGGCACCAAGGTCGACCCCGGCGACCTGTCCGGCCGGATCGCCGTCTCACACCTGTCGTTCCGCTACGGCCAGGACGGCCCGCTCGTCCTCGACGACGTCAGCCTCACCGTGCTGCCGGGCGAGTTCATCGCCGTCGTCGGAGCCTCCGGCAGCGGCAAGTCCACCCTGCTGCGACTGCTGCTGGGCTTCGAGACCCCCATGTCCGGCAGCCTGCTGTACGACGGCCAGGACCTCGCCGAACTGGACGTCTCGGCGGTCCGCCGGCAGTGCGGCGTGGTGCTGCAGAACGGCTCGCTCCAGGCCGGCGACATCCTCGCCAACATCGTCGGCTCCGGCGGCCACACCCTCGACGACGCCTGGGCGGCCGCCGAGATGACGGGCCTGGCCGACGACATCCGGGCCATGCCGATGAGCATGAACACCGTGCTCTCCGAGGGCACCAACACGCTCTCCGGCGGCCAGCGCCAGCGCCTGATGATCGCCCGCGCCCTGGTGGCACGGCCGCGCCTGGTCTTCTTCGACGAGGCGACCAGCGCCCTCGACAATCCCACGCAGGGACTGGTCGCCGAGAGCACGCGCCGCCTGAACGCCACCCGGATCGTCATCGCGCACCGGCTGTCCACCGTGGTCGACGCGGACCGCATCGTGGTCATGGACCGGGGCCGGGTCGTCCAGCAGGGCACGTACGAGGAGCTCATGGCGGACACGCACGGACTCTTCGCCCGGCTGGCGGGCCCGCAGATGGCCGACGCGGCGAACCGGCCCTGAGCAGACTTGATATGACGACCGGTCAGTCAGGGGCGGATCTCGGCCATCGGTGCGACCCGCCCCCCTTCGAACCGCTCACGGCAACCACTGCCAGGTGAGATGATCCTTCCGGAACTACGCGCTCCACGACCAATCCGCTCGCCGCGCACACGACGCGCGGCCGGGTACGACCGACCAATCGAGCAGGGGGACCCACCCATGTCACAAGGTCCGAAGACAGCCGCCACCAACCTGAACGTGCTGCTGCCCGTGGCGTACGCGCTGGCCGTCGTCGTCACCGCGAGCCTCGCCTCCGGCACGGTCACCACCGCCGTCGCCGTGGGCGGCGGGGTGCTGCTGGGCCTCTGGTTCGCCTTCGGCCGCCGCGCCACCCGCGGCTGACGCGGCCGACGCCCCGACCGGTACGGCTACGACCGGCGCTTCCAGAGCGTCACTTCGGTGCGGTAGGTCGGGATGTCGTGCAGCTTGTCGGGCGAGGGCTCGATGCCGACGATCTTCACCATCGCCAGGTTGCCCTTGGAGGTGACCGTGCAGAGCAGATCGCCCTGAACGATGGTGCTGTCCGCTCCGGTCAGGGCAGCCCCGTCCAGCCGGTCGGGAATCGGGTCCGTGTCGGCGCCGGTCGCGCACTGCTCGGGGGTGGGGCCCTTGCTCTTGCCGAAGGGCGTTCCGCTCTCGACGGCGTCGAAGCCCATCTGCAGCTCCCGGTTGCTGCTTCCCATCTCCCCGAAGGGCGCCACCTTGGGGAAGTCGAGGTCGACGTCGTTGTACTTGCCGAACTCCCTGGGAGCCAGGAGCTTCAACGGCTTGGCCTGGAACACCACCGTGTAGGCGGGGGCGGCAGGAGCCGAGGGGGCCGCGGACGTCGGAGCCTGGCTCTGCACCGCGGGCGACGCGTTCGGCTGGTCCACCGCCTTGTCCCCGCCCTTGCCCTCGGCCGCTCCCTTGTCCTCGGCGCGCGTCAGGTACCAGGTGCCGCCCGCGGCCAGGGCGACGGCCAGGATGCCCGCGCCGACGATCAGGGGAACGCGGCCGCCACCGCGCCGCGCGGAGGCGGGCGCGATGGTGGGAGCGGGGGCCGGAGCAGTGGTGGTGGGCGCCGCGTACATCGCCGCCCGGGGGTGGGGTGCGCCCTGCATCGGGTCGTGCACCGGGCCCGACGCCCGCGTCGGCGTGTACGGCTGTGGGGCCGGGCCCGACGACGCCTGCGTCGGCACGTAGGTCGGGTGGTACGAGGGGACCGGCGGGGTCTGCGGCTGCGGCTGCGGCTGCGGGGGCACCTGTGCCAGCTGCTCCCGCCGCGCGATCTCCGCCGTGAGCTCGGCGGGGAGCCAGCCCCCGAAGTCGCGCAGCGGCCGCCCCGCCACCCGCTGGCACCACTCCGCCAGCTCGGCCGGCGCGGGTCGCTGGGCGGGATCGGCCGTCAGGCACCGCTCCAGCAGGGGCCGTAGCGGATCGGGGTACTCGCTCAAGTCCGGCGCCTGCTGGGGGGTGTTGGCGATCGAGGCCGCGATCGAGAGTCCCGCGCCGTCACCGTACGGGTGCCGGCCGGTGGCCACGACCGCGGCGATCAGGCCCAGCGCGAAGATGTCGGTCGCCGGGGTGACCGGGCGGCCCAGGGCGTGCTCGGGCGACATGTACTGCGGCGTCCCGATGAACCCGCCGCTGCGCGTGAGCTGGGTGACGTCGGTGGCGCGCGCGATGCCGAAGTCGATCACCCAGGGACCGTTCGAACTCAGCAGGATGTTGCTGGGCTTCAGGTCGCGGTGGATCACCGATGCGGCGTGTACGGAATGCAGGGCCTGTGCGGTGCAGCCGATCAGGTGGAACACGGCGGGCATCGGGAGCGGTCCGTACGCCGCGAGCGCGTCGTCCAGTGCCAGTCCCGGTACGTACGCTCCGGCCAGCCAGGGCTGTTCGCCGCTGGTGTCGTGGTCCACGACCGGCACGATGTGGTACCCCTGCACCCGGCGGGCCGCCTGGACCTCGTGCTCGAACCGGGCCCGGAAGTCCTGGTCTTGGGCGAACTCGCGGCGGATGACCTTCAGGGCGACCGGCTGGTTGCCGCGGGTCCGGGAGAGGTAGACCGATCCCATGCCGCCTTCACCGATCCGCGCGAGCAGCCGGTAACCGGCGATCTCCCGTGGATCGTTCGGCCCCAGTGGACTCAGCACGGCATGGTCGGCGGTCGCCATCAATTCCCCCTATTGGATCAAGAAGTTGAGATCGTACCGGGGTTCGATTGGCCCTCCGGGCGCGAAGGCAGCGCCCCGCGTCCCGGCCCGGCCATGGACTCCGTCGGCGCCGACGGGCACTCTGCCCGGGTAGGCGGGGTCCGGATCAGGGGGCGGTGCCATGGAGTCGGTGGTCGTGGGCGGGGTGCGGATCGCGTACGAACGGACCGGGCGGGGCCGACCCGTGGTCCTCTCGGGCGGTACGGGGATGCCGCCGGTGACGTGGGAACTGTGCGGGCTGCGCGGTGCGTTGGTCGCGGCGGGGTTCGAAGTGGTGACGTACGCCGCCCGGGGCGTGGCACCGTCGGACGCTCCGCCCGCGCCGTACGCGATGGCCGATCTCGCCGGTGACCTCGCGGGGCTGATGGATCACCTGGGCCTCGTGGACGCCGCCGTGGTCGGGTACTCGCTGGGCAGCTTCACCGCCGAACTCCTCGCCCGTACGCGGCCCGACCTGGTCGGCTCGCTGGTGCTGATGGGCGGGGCCGGGCCGCTCCGGGGGCTGCTGGACGCGGTGGTGGAGGCGGAGGCGGAGCTGGTCGGCCTACTGGGGCACCTGCCGCCCGCCTACGCGGCGCTGCAGACGCTGCTGAGCACGCTGCCTCCGCTGGTGCTGCGCGATGACGCGGAGCAGGTGGCCGTCTGGCGGGAGCTCCTGGGCGGGCAGGAAGCGGTGTGGACCTCCCACGACGGCGAGGCCGGCCAGGCCGCCGCGTCGTGGGGGTGGCTGCGCGACCCGGACCGGATGGCGGCGCTCGCCGGGATCCGGGTGCCGGCGCTGGTGGTGGCGTTCGAGCACGACCTGTACTTCCCGCCCCACACGGGCCGTGCCGCTGCCGACGCACTGCCCGACGGGCGGTTCGCGGAGGTGGGCGGGGCGGCCCACGGCGGACTGCTGACCCATCCGGAGGAGACCGCCGACCTCGTGACGGGGTTCCTCACCCCACCGTGAGCGCGGCCTCCACCGGGCCGCCGGCGGGGGTTCGCGCCGTCAGTGGCTGCGGGGCGCGTACATGATCACGGCCATGCCGGCGAGGCAGAGCAGGGCGCCGACGACGTCGTAGCGGTCGGGACGGTAGCCGTCGGCGACCATGCCCCAGGCGATGGACCCGGCGACGAAGATCCCGCCGTAGGCGGCGAGGATGCGGCCGAAGTTCCCGTCGGACTGGAAGGTGGCCACCACCCCGTAGAGCCCCAGCGCGATGACGCCGGCGCCGACCCAGATCCAGCCCTTGTGCTCGCGGATGCCCTGCCAGACCAGCCAGGCGCCGCCGATCTCGAAGAGCGCGGCGACGACGAACAGGGCGATGGAGCGGGCGACGGTCATGCCGCCGACCCTAACGGCGGGGGCGAGGCCGGGATCAGACGAGCGCGTCGACCGCGTACACGGCGCCGAGCCCGGCGGCCAGCGAGCCGAGGAGGAGGCGCAGCCCCTTCTCCGGCAGCCGGGGCTGGAGGCGGGCGCCGAGGTAGCCCCCGATCAGTCCGCCCAGGCCGCAGGCCAGCCCCAGGTACCAGTGGGGCGCGATGTCGGCCCGCCCGGTCAGGGACAGCAGCGCGTACGTGGCGGCGCCGACCAGGGAGGTCGCGAAGGTCGAGGCGAGGGCCGCGGGCGCGACCCGGGCGACCGGCATGCCCCGGCCGACGAGGAGCGGCCCGAGGATGGAGCCGCCGCCGATTCCGTAGATCCCGCCGACCACCCCGACGGCCAGGGCGAGGCCCGTCACGGTGCGCGGCGAGGGCGGCGGCCCGTCCTCCGCCGGTACGGGGCGCAGGGTGCGCGCGCAGAGCCAGACGCCGAGGGGCAGCATCAGGGCGGCCACCAGCAGGCGGAAGGCGGCCGGTCCCGGTACGGCGAACACGCGGATCACCGCGCCGGCGACCACGCCGGGCAGGGTGCCGAGCACCATGCGCCGCACGAGCGGTCCTCCCAGGGCGCCGTCGCGGTGGTAGCGGAGCAGGGCTCCGGGCCCGGCGACCACGTTGTAGAGGAGGTTCGTCGGGGTGACGGCGGGGTTGGGAACGCCGAACACGCTGAGCTGCACCGGCAGCAGGAACACGGCCCCCGACACCCCGACCGGCGCCGTCACCAGCGCGATCAGCAGCCCGGCGGTGATTCCGGCGACGCCGAGCACCCACTCCACGGTGGTCGTCTCCCTCTCGGTCGGTGGTATCGGGAGACGCCGATGAGGACGCTGGTCGCGGCTCAAGCCACGACTCACCGCTCAGGCCACGACTCCCGGCTCAGGCTACGACGTGCACCTCGGGGTGGCGCAGCGCCTGCGCGACCAGCAGACGAAGGGGACGACGCCGGCATGGCCGTACGGCAAGCCGTATCCGGGCGCGGCCTCCGCCTTCCCGAACTACCAGCGGGCGGAGGACCTGACCGAGTACAACCTCAATCACAACAAGGCCGAGATCGAGGCATGGATCAAGGGCCCGCCACCGCCGGCCGACGGCGCCGTCCAGCCGTTCTACGCGAAGGTGCCCGACGGGGAGACCAGCGGCCGCAGCGTGACCAAGCAGCCGACGGACCCGAACGATCCGGATTCCGGGTACAAACAGGGTGGCCTGGGCGCCAAGGCGTCCGATGTGACCGGCGTCGACACGCGCATCCGGTACGACAGCAGCCGCAACCCGCCGTTCACCGTCATGACGTCGATGCCCTACCAGCCCTAGGGGTGTCGTGCCCCTCCGAGAAAGGCGCCAGTACATGTCCGTCGACCAGACCTCCTGGGAAGCCGCGGTGCGCCACCTGTTCGAGGACGCGTACCCGTACGACGCCACGGGCCCGCGCCGCCACGAGGACTGGGTCCTCGACGTCCTCGCGCTGATGGCCCGGGTCCCGGACCCGCGGGGCTGGGCGGGTCTCGACGACGCGGCAGAGAATCCGCGCCGCGAGGGGTACCCCACGTACCCCTTCGTCGCCCACCCTCCGGAGTACGTCACGGAGCGTCTCCAGGAGATCGACCGGGACAGCGCCGAGACCCTGCTCCTGGCCCTCACGGACGACTGCTGCACCCTGTCCAGCCTCAGGCGCTTCACGGAGACCGAGGAGGAGTTGCGGGTGATGGCACGTACGGTCCTCGCGCGCTACGGGGACGAGGCCGGCTATCACACCAACGTCCAGAAGCCCGGCCACGTACGCGGCACGCTCGACTTCACGGAGTCGAGCTGGGCGTACAGCCCGCTGAGCGTCTACTCGGAGGACTACGGCCTGATCGTCCTCTCGGACACCGAGGTGGGCATGTTCTGGAACTTCTCCGACTACTGACAGGATTCCCCCCGCCCGTGGGCAGGGTCCAGCTGGAAGCCGACCTGCTGGTCGGGCACGGGCCCGCCGACGTCCGGGCGGCCCGCGTCGTGCTGCGCCGCGAACCGTCGAACCCGCACGGCTCCGCCGTCCGCACGACCACCGGGATGGCCCAGTCGGAGATCGGCGACTGGCTGGCGGTTCTGGCCGACCACCTGAAGCAGAGCATCGAGACCGGCGACGCACCGCAGCCGTCGTCCCCGCGGACGCACGGGGAGTGGCACGCGCGCTTCCCGGAGACCGCGCAGCTGGTGGGCGAACTGGGCGAGTTGCTCGCCCTCCCCCTCGACGAAGGGGACTACGCCCTGGCGGCAGCCGAACTCGGCATGGAGGTGGGCCCGCCCGACCCGTTCTCGTACGGCACCTGGTGACCGCGCTGTCCGGAATCTGACGGGCGGATCCCCCGCGCACGTCACCACCCGGTGATGAGCGCCGCGTCCCGTTCGTGCCGCTGCCAGGCTTCCGCGAGCCGCAGGAGGCGGGCCGGGGCGGCGATGCCGCGTACGGCCGCGATCTTGTCCTCGGCGACCTCGAAGGTCACGGCGCCCAGGAGCTGGTCGCCGCGGACGAAGAGGAGGGCGGGGGCGCCGTTGACGACCGCGTAGTGGATGGCGCACGCGCCGCCCGCGAGCCGCTGCTTCGCGGGCGTGGACGTGAAGCCGCCCCGCAGGAAGGAGGCGACGCGACGCGGGGTGTCGTACCGCAGCAGCTTCGCGGCCAGCCCGGCGCCGTCGGAGAGCGCGACCACGTCGTCGGTGAGCAGCGCCACCAGCCGTTCGGTGCGGCCGGAGGTGGCGGCGGTCAGGAACTCCTCCACGATCCTGCGCGCCGAAGCCGGGTCGACCTCGCGGGCGCCGCCCCGGCGCGTGGCGGTGACTCTGGTCCGGGCGCGGTGGAGGTGCTGCTGGCTCGCGGACTCGGTGATGTCGAGGATCTCGGCGATCTCGGTGTGCGGGTAGGAGAAGGCCTCGCGCAGGATGTAGACGGCCCGCTCGACGGGTGACAGGCGTTCCATGACGGTCAGCACGGCCAGGGAGACCGATTCGCGCTGCTCGTAGGTCTCGGCCGGGCCGAGCATCGGGTCGCCGTCGAGGAGCGGTTCGGGGAACCAGGCGCCGGCGGTGTGTTCGCGGCGGGCCTGCGCCGAGCGGAGCCGGTCGAGGCACAGGTGGGTGACCACCTTGGTCAGCCAGGCTTCCGGCACCCTGATCAGCTGCCGGTCGGCGGCCTGCCAGTGCAAGTACGCGTCCTGCACGGCGTCTTGGGCATCGGCGGCGGATCCCAGCAGGCGGTACGCCAGCGCGGCCAGCCGGTTGCGGCTGGCCTCGAACCGACTGGTGTCGAAGCGATCAACGCCCATGCTGTCCATGCGGGCCACCCTAGGCGGCTACGCGACCGCCTTCCCGGCGGGGGCATCCGGCGCGTACGGGGCCGCGTCCTCGGTGGATGCGCCGGGTGCGGCGGCCAGGTGGCGCTTGCGCGTGGGCATGCAGAAGGTCGGGTGCGAGTTGGTCCACAGCGACATCTTGAGAATGCCCGCCTTGATCCGCGCGGCCTTCCGGCCGCCCATGTACTTCGGCTTCGCCTGCGCTTCGTGGTCGACCAGCTGCACGATCCCGTCCTGCCGCCCGAGGCTGATGTGGTTGCCCGGGTAGCCCAGCTTGACGTGTCCGATCTTGCTGCCGGTCAAACGGCCCACGATGGCCTTCATGGCCTGCATCCCGGTGAAGCCGGCCGAAGCGCAGGACATCGGCAGCGGCCGGCCGTTCTCGCCGACCGTGAAGACGCTGTCGCCGGCGGCGTAGACGTTCGGGTGCGAGAGCGATCGCATGGTGCGGTCGACGACGATCCGACCGCTCTCGGTGACCTCCAACCCGGCGGCGGAGGCGATGGGGTCGACCGCGAACCCGGCCGTCCACACGGTCGCGTCGGACGCCAGGGCGGTGCCGTCGGCGCACAGCACTCGCGTCGCTTCGACGGCTTCGACGCTGGTGTGCTCCAGGACCGTGATGCCCAGCCGGTCGCAGGCCTGGCGCAGGTGGCTGCGGGCGCCGGCGGAGAGCGGAGCACCCAGCTCGCCGCGGGCGACCAGCGTCACCGACAGGCCGGGCCGGGATTCGGCGATCTCGGTGGCGGTCTCGATGCCGGTCAGTCCGTCGCCGACGACCAGCACGCTCCCGCCCCCGTCCCGCCCGCTCAGGCCGTCCAGCCGCTCGCGCAGGCGCAGGGCCGAGGGCCGGGTGGTGACGTCGAAGGCGTGCCCGGCCACGCCGGGCACACCGCGGTCGTCACCGTGGCTGCCGAGCGCGTAGAGGAGCGTGTCGTAGCCGAGCTCGTCCGCGCCACCGTCGGTGTCGGCCACGGTGACGACCCGGCGCTCGGGGTCGAGGGCGGTGACCCGGGCCAGGCGCAGCCGGATCCCGGTGCCCGCGAAGATGTCGGCGAGCTTCTGCGTCTCGATCTCCTGGCCGGCCGCGACCTGGTGCAGCCGCAGCCGCTCGACGAAGTCCGGCTCGGCGTTGACCACGGTGATCTCGGTGTCCGCCGGGGACAGCCGACGGGCCAGGTTCCCGGCCACGTAGGTCCCGGCATAGCCGGCGCCGAGGACGACGATGCGGTGCTTCATGTGATGCTCCTGTCGGTTCGCTGGGCTCTCGGTGACTTGAGCGGGACAGCGAACCGATTCCTGACGGAAACCCCTTGTGACGTGGGTCACGCAGCGGCGGGAGCGCCCGAAATCTGTGCCGCGAGGCCGTCCAGCAGCGCCTGGAGGCCGAAGGCGAAGGTGTCCTGCGGGGCATCGGCGTAGTCGGAGCGCGCGGGGGGAGCCGACGGGGAAGGGATGGCGGCGCCCGGGTCGACCCGGGCCTTGAGGCGGGGGAAACGGGAGGCGGCCTCGACCGCCTCCTTCATCACGGCCCCGAACACCTCCTCGGGGTCGCCGCCCTCGCGCTCGATCCGACGGGTGAGCGAAGCGGTGGCGGCGGCCGGCGCCGCATTGCCGAGGACGTACGTGAAGACGGAGGCGGCGGCCCGGTCCGCCTGGGGGCCGGTGAAGCCGGCGCTCTCGTAGACGGCGAGGGTGTGGTCGTCGTGGCGGGCCTTGCCGACGCCGTGGAAGAGGTGGGTGGCGAAGGCCTGCACCAGCCAGGGGTGGCGGGTGAACATCCCGTACAGGTCGCCCGCCATGGCGGTGGCGGCGGCGCGCCAGTCGACCGCGTCGAGGTCGGGCAGCCGGACCTCGTCCCACACCTGGTCCCCGGCCAGGGTGAGCAGATCGTCCTTGTTCTTGACGTGCCAGTAGACGGCCGTGGCGGCCGAGTTCAGCCGCTTGCCCAGGGCGCGCATGTTGAGGCCTTCCAGGCCTTCGGTGTCGAGCAGCTCGACGGCGGTCCGGACGATCTGTTCGCGGGTGAGCGTGTCGCGTGGCATGGCTTCACGATAGGCGACGGACCGCCTTCTTGCACAAAGTTCAAGAAGGCACTTGCACAGCGTTCAAGTCGAGTCCTACAGTTCTCGGCGCCGGGACTTGAACTTAGTAAAAGTCCGCCACCGAGAGGGAGAAGACCATGAACACGAACACGCTCTCCGCCGTCGCCCAGATCCTCGTCGCCGCCGCCTTCGTGTCGATCCCGCTCCTGCGCCACCGCTTCGGCGCCGTCGCCAAGGCCGCCGCCGTCGCCGAGCTGCGGCGCCAGGGCGTCCGCCCGGAGGTGCTGGAGGAGAACAAGCTCCGCTTCGACGCCAGCGGGCACGAGTGGTGGGCCTCGGGCGCCTTCGCCGCCGCGAGCCTCGCCGCCGCCACCCTCAACCTGGCCGGCAGCCCGCTCGGCACCACGCTGACCTGGATCTTCTCCACGCTCGCGCTCCTCGCGAACATCCTGATCCTGCAGAGCCAGCTCGGCGCGGTGAAGTCCGTACGGGCCGCCTTCCGGCGCAAGGGCGACCCGGAGCTGCTGCGCGTCGACGTCCCCGCGTTCCTCCAGGCCGCCGAAGGCGCCTTCCCCTCCTGGACCCGGGTCCTGCAGAACGTCCGCCACACCGTGGTCTTCGCCGGCTCGGCCCTGGCCCTGACCGTCGCGGCCCTCGCCTGAGCTGTGGGTGGCACCACGATCTGCGGGCTTGGTGCCATAAATGCTCGCAATGGTGCCATACATGTGCCACCATGGCACCACTACGGCGCACCGCGCGGTCCGGGCGTTCGCGGAATCACCATCGGAGGGGGCTGGACCATGGAGACGGCGCAGCGTCAGGAGCAAGCGGCAGCAGCATCCGGCGCCTTCGCGGCCTTCACCGCCTTCGCCCGCTTCGTACTCTGCGGCGGAGGCGTGGGGATGGCCTCCAGCTTCGCCGTCGCGGCCCTCGGCTCCTCGATTCCCTGGGTGCTGGCCAACGCCCTGGTCACCGCCGTCTCCACGCTCCTGGCCACCGAGCTGCACGCCCGCTTCACTTTCGGTGCGGGCCGGCGGGCGACCTGGCGCCAGCACGCACAGTCGGCCGGATCCGCCGCGGCCGCGTACGCGGTCACCTGCGCGGCGGTGCTCGTCCTGCGGCAGGTCGAGGCGTCGCCCAGTGCCCTGCGCGAACAGGTCGTCTACCTGTCCGCCTCCGCGCTCACCGGCGTCGCGCGGTTCGCGGTGCTGCGCCTCGTCGTCTTCGCGCAGCACCGCTCGAAGGCCGCGGCCACCGTGGGCACCAGCAGCGCCCTCAGCCCCGCGGACCTCTGCCGCGCGGCCTGATCCCCGTCACGGAGTGACGATCGGGAACGCCGGGTCGGGCTTCGTGACGTAGGAGAACAGGCGGCTGAGGAGGGCCGGGGATCCCTCGGTGGAGAGGGAGTCCGGGGCCCGGCCCGCGAGGACGGCCAGCAGCTGCGGCTTGGTGAGGGTGAGGGTCAGACCGGCCGGGGTGCGGGGGTCGGTGACCGTGCGGTGGGTGAGGGCGCCGTTGTGCAGGGTGAGGCGGTGGCGGCGGTCCTCGTCGGTGAGGACGAGGTCAATGGTGAGGTCCTCGTCCCAGGCCCGGGGGCCGTCGATCCGGATGGCGATCGAGTCGAGGAGCATCTCGGTGGTCAGGGCCATCAGCATCTCCGGGGTGGCCGTGTCGACCTTGGCCGCGTTCTCACCGTGCCGCAGTTCCATGGCGGAAGTGAGGTAGAAGTTGCGCCAGGGGCCGTTCTCCGCGCCGTGGCCGAGCCGGTCGTAGACGCCCGCGAGGGTCTCCTTGGCGTCCGTGCGGCCGGGATCGGCGAAGACCAGGTGGTTGAGGAGGGTGGCCGCGAAACGCAGGTCACCGGAGTCCGCGTAGGCGCGGGCCTTGGTGAGCGTCTGCTCGGGGCCGCCCATGGAGTCGACGTAGCGCTTGGCGAGTTCGACGGGCGGGTGCTCCCAGAGGGTGGCGGCGTTGCCGTTGAACCAGCCGAGGTACCGCTGGTAGATCGCCTTGACGTTGTGCGAGAGGGAGCCGTAATAGCCGCGCACGTGCCAGGAGTTCTCCAGGGCGGGCGGCAGGTGCAGTTCCTCGGCGATCTCCGGTCCGGTGAGGCCGTCGTTGAGCAGACGCAGGGTCTGGTCGTGCATGTACGCGTACAGGTCGCGCTGCGTGGTGAGGAACGCGACGACGTTCTCCCTGCCCCAGGTGGGCCAGTGGTGGGAGGCGAAGGCCACGTCGTAGTCCTCGCCGAAGTACTCGATGGCCTCGTCGAGGTAGCGCGACCAGATGCGGGAGTCGCGGACGACGGCGCCCCGCAGGGTCAGGATGTTGTGCATGTTGTGCGTGGCGTTCTCCGCCAGGCACAGCGCCCGCTTGTCCGGGAAGAGGAAGTTCATCTCGGACGGCGCCTCGGTGCCGGGGGTCAGCTGGAAGACGATCCGTACTCCGTCGACCGTCTCCTCCTGACCGGTGGCGGTGATGTCCACGGTGGGCGGGACGAGACCGATGCTGCCGGTGGAGGTGGTCATGCCCAGGCCGGCACCGATGTGGCCGTCGGGGGCCTTGGGCAGCTGGTCTCCGTACATGAAGACGGCGCGGCGGGTCATGGCGTTGCCGGCGTAGACGTTCTCGCTGACCGCGTGCTCCAGGAAGCCCTCGGGCGCGAGGATCGGTACGCCCTCCTCGCCGCCGCTCGGAAGCACGCCGCGGGCACCGCCGAAGTGGTCGCCGTGCGAGTGGGTGTAGATCAGGCCGGTGACCGGGCGGTCGCCGCGGTGCTCGCGGTACAGCGCGAGCGCGGCGGCGGCGGTCTCGGCGGAGATGAGCGGGTCGATGACGACGACCCCGCGGTCGCCCTCGACGAGGGTCATGTTCGAGAGGTCGAGGCCCCGTACTTGGTAGATGCCCTCGGTGACCTCGTACAGGCCCTGTTTCACGGTGAGCTGCGCCTGCCGCCACAGACTGGGGTGCGCGGTGTCGGGGCACTCGGCCTTCAGGAAGGCGTACGCGTCGTTGTCCCACACGGTGCTGCCATCGGCGTCCTTGACCACGGCGGGCACGAGGGCGCCGATGAATCCACGGTCGGCGTTCTCGAAGTCGGTCGTGTCCTCGAAGGGGAGGCCCTCGAAGGGGAGGTTGGCCATCAGTCGCTCCATTCAGCGGGGGGCGGCGCCGGACATCGCCCCATCTGAACATCAGAGCCGGTTGGGTGCACTTTGGGATGGTTTGCGGCCAGGGGTGGTTTACGGCATGCGGCCGTGGTGGCGGACGGGCGGCCGCGTGCGGCTCCACGGGGCGGCGAACTCCGCGCCGGCCTCCCCCAGGCGCTCCACCAGACGGGTGCGGGCCGGGCGCGGCGGCGGCGCTCAGCCCTGTACGGCCAGCACGATCCGCAGGACGCAGGCCGCGAGCACGGCGCCGGACACGACGCTGGTGACGACCAGCCCGCGGGTGCCGCGGGGCAGGCGGTCCGGCAGGCTCACCTCCTGCGGACGCTTGGGGTCGTAGATCACGTCGATCCGGCCCCCGACCCGGACCGGCGGGAAGACGAACGGGCCCACGGTGTACCGGCGTGCGGGGGAGCCCACCGGGGTGTACTCCAGCAGGATCATCGAACCCCCCGCGACCTGCCCCACGTCGACGCAGACGGCAGAGTGCCGGACGCCCCGCTTCAGCAGCGGGCTCGCATGGGCGTAGATCCCGAGCGCGACGCAGAACACCACCAGCGCGACCACCGCGACCAGAAAGACCCAACCACTCACCGACAACGCCCCCCGACCGACGGAAAGCCCAGATCATCGCCGACCACCGGCAGGGCCGCAAGAGACGTCCTAGGCGTCCGGCGGGGTCGCCCCCGTGAGGGTGTCGACCAGCGCCTGGGCCAGGACGGTGGCGGCGCCGATCCTCGTGTCCTCCCGCTCGTCGCCGGTGACCTTCCCGATCACCGCGTCACGTACCGACTGGGAGATGTCCAGGCCCCCGTACAGCTCGGGGAAGGACAGCGCCATGAGGCAGACGCCCACGTTCGCCGAGAGGATCGACCGGCCCGCCAGCGCCGGGGTCGTCCGCAGCCGGCCCGCCGCGCGGCAGCGTTCCACGGCCGTCAGGAGCAGGGCCTGCGCCTCCGCGATCGCCTGCGGCTTGGCCGCGCCCGCCGGGGTGAACATCAGCCGGTAGAGGTGGGGGTTGCCGAGCGCGAAGGCGACGTGGCTGTCCCAGGCCGTGCGCAGGTCGGCCACCGGATCGCCGGTCTGCGGATTGCGCCGCTTGTTGGCGAGGAAACGCTCGAAGCCGAGGTCGGCGACGGCGGTGAGCAGCCCCTCCTTGTCACCGAACTGTCGGTAGATCTCGGGCATGCCGACCTTGGCCCGGTCGCAGATGGCCCGGGTGGAGATCGCCGGCGCCTCCTTGGTGGCGAGCAGCTCCGCGGTGGCGTCCAGAATGCGATCTCGGGCCGTTGACATGGCGTCGATGGTAGCAGCGCTAACAGATTCGACCTGGGAGACATAGGGCCCGGGAGAGCCACCTCACGGCATTTCGTAATCATCGATTACGCTTCACGTTAGCGATGCACACATCCGCTCGTGAGCGCCCGCCGAGAAGCACCCACGGAGACGTCATGGAGACCTCATGGAGACCTACGGACACCGGCTGGACCTCGATTCCACGGAGTGCGCACCCCTGGAGCCCCTCGCACGGCTGGTCGTGATCGTCCTCTTCGAGGGCGTCGACCTGCTCGACGTCACCGGACCGCCGGAGGTGTTCTCCCTGGTCCCGCGGGAGACGGACGACGCGGCCGGCTACCGGGTCGTCCTGGCCGCGCGGACCCTCGACCCCGTCACCACCTCGGCCGGGGTGCGCATCCTGCCGGACCTGACCTTCTCCGAGGCCGCCGCGCGGAGCATCGACACGCTCCTGGTGCCCGGCGCCGTCGAGCTGGACGCCGAGCGCCGCGTCCGCGCCCTCACCGACCCGGAGGTCGTCGACCGGGTGCGGACGCTCGCCGCGCGCTCCCGCCGGGTCGCCTCCGTCTGCGTGGGCGCGCACCTGCTGGCCGCGGCCGGGCTGCTCGACGGCAAGCGGGCCACCACCCACTGGTCCACCGCGGAGCAGCTCGCCGCCGAGTACCCGGAGGTCGAGGTGGACGCCGACCCGGTGTTCATCCGGGAGGGCGAGGTGTGGACCGGCGCCGGGATCAGCGCCTGCCTTGACCTCTCGCTCGCCCTGGTGGCCGAGGACTTCGGCGAGGGCGTCGCGCTGCGCGTGGCGCGGCAGCTCGTGATGTACCTGAAGCGGCCGAGCGGGCAGAGCCAGTTCAGCGTCCCGCTGGAGCCGCCCTCCGCGACGCGGCGCGGCGAGGAGCTGCGGCACTTCATCAGGCGGCGCCTCGGCGGCCGGATCGGCCTGGCCGAGCTCGCCGCACACGCGCACGTCAGCGAGCGGCAGTTGGCCCGGATCTTCAAGTCCGAGCTGGGCACGACCCCGGCCGCCTACATCGAGTCGGCCCGCGTGGAACTGGCGCGGGGCCAGCTCGAAGCCACCGATGCCACGCTCGACCGGATCGCCTCCGCCTGCGGGTTCGGCACCGCCGACACCCTCGTACGGGCCTTCCGCCGCACGCTCGGCACCACGCCGACGGAGTACCGGCTCCGCTTCCGGACGGGCTGAGCGGCGCGCGGCCTGCGCTACGCGGCCTCGTGCGCGGCCGGGTCGAGGGAGTCGACGTCCTCCATGAAGCTGAGCATCCGGGCGTTGACCAGCTCGGGGTGGTCGATCTGCGGGCCGTGCCCGGTCGCGGCGACGATCTCGGCGCGGGCTCCGGGGATCAGCCGCGGCACCCGCTCCAGCTGGCGCTTGGGGTGTACGAGCAGGCTCCGCTTGCCCATGATCAGGTAGAACGGCGTGCGGATCGAGCCCAGTTCCGCGTCCGACAGCGGCAGCGGGGCGGGCCGCTTGATCCGGAAGGCGCGGACGCCCCGCTGGATCATCGTGCGCAGTTCGGGGTCGATCAGGACCGGCTGCTCCAGCCACTTGGCCAGGCGCGGGCGCAGCGCCTTGGGGGCGAAGGTCGCGAAGAGGCTGGCGAAGATCCACACGAAGAAGCGCAGCCCCACCTTCTCCAGGCCGCCCGGGTCCAGGGCGGTGACCGAGGCGAGCCGGCCGGGGCGCAGGTGCACCTGGTTGATGACCAGCCAGCCGCCGTAGGAGGACCCGACCAGGTGGACGTGGTCCAGGCCGAGCGCGTCGAGGGCCTCGTCCATCCACTGGGCCGCGCGCTCGGGCTGCCACATCACCTCGCGCTGGACGCTGCGGCCCGGGTCGCCGGGGGTGTCGAGGGCGTAGACGGGCCGGTCGGCACTGAGGGCGACGGTGTTGGGGTACCACTGGGCCGAGCAGCCGCCCGAACCGTGGATCAGGACGATCGGCGTACGGGACTCCGCCGCCGGGTTCGTGGGGCCGTACCGGTAGACGTGCGTGGTCCCGAAGCTCGTCTCCACGTCCGTCTCGGAGCGGGCGGGCGCCCCCTTCGCGTAGAGGGCGTCGCAAGCCGCGAAGTAGCGGTCGCGCAGCTCGTCGCTCACGTAGTGGCCGATGTCGCGGCGTACACGGGGCTTGTTGTCGGGCACGGGGGCACCTCCTGGAGGACCGGGGATCCGTTCTTCGTGATACGACCGTACCATGATGTTGATACGGCGGTACCATGAAAAAGAGCCGCGGGCTCATCACCCACCGGCACCGACGGGCGGAGACACCAGAACATGCCGAAACGCGTGGACCACGAGGAACGCCGTACCGAGATCGCCGAGGCACTCATCCGCGTCGCCGGACGGCGCGGGCTGCACGCGGTCGGAATGCGCGACGTGGCCGCCGAGGCCGGAGTCTCCCTGCGCCTGGTCCAGTACTACTTCCAGACCAAGGAGAAGCTGCTCTTCTACGGGCTCCAGCACCTGACCGACCGCTTCACCGCCCGGGTCGGCGCCCGCTTGGCCGCCGCCGGCCCCGCCCCCGGCCCGCGCGCCACGATCGAGGCGCTGCTCCTGGCCTCGCTGCCGACCGACGAGGACGGCCGCACCTTCCACCTGCTCTACAGCTCTTACTCGATCCTGTCCGTGACCGACGAGGCCCTCGCCGCCCAGCCCTTCATCGACAACCCCGACGCCGCCGAGAACGCGGTGGCCGGGCTGATCGGCCAGGCCCAGGAATCCGGCCTGGCCGACCCGGACGTCGACGCGCGCATCGAGGCGATCAGCCTGCTGGCCATGGCCGCGACCATGGGCACGAGCATCCTGGTCGGCCAGCGCGGCCCCGAGTCGGCCGTCGCGGTCCTGGCCCACCACCTGGACCGGATCTTCAGGACGGGCACGCCTCGTCCCGGAGCGGACGCTCCCCCGTCGTGAGGTACGCGGCGACCGTACGGCCGGAGCGGACGGTGCCGTCGCCGGGGTGCGCCCCGGGCCGCCGCGGCCGGGAGCGCGGGGTCGTCAGACCACCACGACCGTCACCGCCGCCGCACCCATGAGTACGGCGGCGGAGTGGATGGCCGCATGGCCGTAGTCACCCGACCAGAGGTGGCGGGCCAGGCCGCCGATGGCGGTCAGGCCCGCGATGATGCCGACCTGCGCGAGCAGGGTGACGGTGGTGAACGGCGTCAGCAGCAGGAGCACCGCGTTGAGCCAGAACGGGGCGGCGCCCGTCCAGCCCCGCCACTCCCGCACGCTCCGCCACTGCTGCCGGGTCGGCAGCCGAGGCTGGCGGAGCAGGTGCGGCAGGTGGGGGCGTCGCGGCCCCTCACGGCGGCCCTTGGGTCTTCGGTGGTCCCCGAGCTCTCGGGTCGCCATCGTCACCGCGCCGCCACCAGCCTTTCAGTCACTCGCACGCAAGACGTCAACTCGCAGGCTGTACAGCCTCCTTGGGAGTGAGGGCGGGGGCAAGGGCCCGTTCGGCAAGAAATCCGAAAGCCAGGCCGAAAGTGGTCCACATCGCGGCCTGAATGGCGAGCGAGGCGAGCCGGAACTGCCAGACGAGCGCCGCCGGGAAGCCCTTCGGCACCTCGTTGATGCCCGGAAGCAGCGCGTAGGCGATGCCGACGGCCACCACGAAGGCGAGCGCGGCGACGACCGAGGCGTTCCAGTTGCCCAGGCGCGGCGCGAGGCGCCGGCCCAGGATCAGCGCGGCCGCCGCGAGCAGCAGGCCGAGCGCGAGCATCAGGACGTAGAGCGTGGTCCGCTGGACCGTGGTCTCGGGGTCTCCGACGGCCGGCGGGTTGGCGGGGTACTTGAAGAACGGCACCAGGGAGACGGTGACGAACAGACCGCCGGACACCAGCAGTGCCGTGGCCCGGGGGCCGAAGCGGCCGATCCGGCCCAGGGCGTAGCAGTAGACGAGCGCGGCGATGCCGCCGAGCGCGATGCCGTAGAGCAGGGTTCCGGTGCCCAGACCGGCCGTGGCCTGCAGGGCCCGGCTGACCGGGGCCGCCTCGGCGTCACCGTGATCGTGGGATCCGGCTTCCTCGATGGCGATCGCCGCGTCCACCTGGGACTCGCCCAGGAGGTACGCGACGAGGAACGCGGCCACGCCCGCCAGCAGGCCGGCGAGCATGCCCCGGACGAGGAGCGCGCGGGGGGAAATGGTGTTCATGGAGTTGTCGGTCCCTTGCGGATCGGTGGATCAGTGGCAGGGGAAGCCGAGGAGATGGCGACCGTCGTGCATCCACTCGTGGATGGTGTCGCCTTCGAAGATCGCGGTGGCGCCCTGCTCGGCGCCGACGAGGTAGAGCAGGACCAGCATCAGGACGCCGGCGAACAGCGCCCAAGGGGCCAGAGCGGAAAGCGAGATGGGTGCGACGGCCAGGGGTGCGGCAGTCGTGGGCACGGCGGAGTCGGCCATGGCAGGAACCTCCAGAGGGAACACGCGTCCCGGTCAGTGGTGCTTGCGACGACGGTGGCGGGTCTGACTTTCCTCCCCCTCCGGGAGGATTCACAGTGGCGCGACCGTGCCGGATTTTCAACCGGACTTCCGTCATACCGTCGTCTTGTCGTCCGTTACGGTACCGCTCTTTATGACGGCCTTACAGGGCCGTATCAGGAGGGCTCCGTCTCATCCGATGGCGTCGACCACCTTGCCGAGATCGACGAACTTGAAGCCGGTCGCCTCGCGGTCGCCGTCGCCGGGGGTCTCCCGGCCGTCCTGGACGACCAGAAGGCCGCGGGGGTAGCGCCTGCCGAGGGGCGCGTTGAGGGCGGCGGCGCCGTCACAGACCTCGGAACCGTCGAGGGTGGCGGAGGCCGCTGTGATCCGGAAGGCGCCCTCGAACGCGTTGCGCTCGTCGCGCTCGCGGTCGTAGGCGACGAACGTGTCGTCGCCCTGGCTGGAGGCGAGCAGGTAGCCGTCACCGCCGGCTTCGGTGATCAGGGTCAGGCCCTCGACGTCGGCCTTCAGGCGCTTGCCGCCGTAGCCGGGATCGGCGCCGGGCGCGCACTCCTCGGTCTGCGCGTCGTAGGTGCCGGGGACGCCGTACTCGCGCACCTTGTCGATCAGCTTCGGCGTGCCGGTGAGGCCCGCGTCGATGCGCCAGATGCCGACGTCCTCCTGCCCCGCGTACAGGGTGCCGTCCGCGGGGTCGACGACCATGCCCTCGACCTGCGGCAGCTCGCCCGGCTCGGCGCAGGGCTTCCAGGCGGCGCCGTTCGGCAGGCGGAAGGAGGACGGCAGGTCGAGCGTGCGCACCTGCCGGTAGCCGACCGTGCCGGCGGGGGTGGCGACCAGTTCCAGCAGGGCGATCCGGGTGCGGTTGCGCTGGCTGACCACCGCGTAGGACCGGCCGGTCTTCCGGTCCGTCCAGGTGGCCAGGCCGTAGGCGGTCTTCTGCTCGTTGATCTCGGCCTGGTCGGCGGAGAAGACCGGGCGCGCGGCCGGGTCGGTGACGTCGGTGAGCGGGCCGCCGGGCCGGTCGCGGTCGATCCGGTAGATCCGCAGGCGGTCGTTGCCCCGGTCGCTGACCACCGCGACATCGGCGCGGCCGCGGCCCAGCCGCAGGCCGTTGACCAGGTCGACGTTGTTGAAGCGGCCGGGAGCGTCGTCGGCGTCCGGTCCGGCCGGGGCGGGCAGCGACTGCACCTGCCGGGCCTCCAGGTCGTAGACCCGCAAGCCCCCCTGCTTGGCGGTCGCGATCACCAGGCTGCGGCCCGGGTCGGCGGCGTTGCGCCAGATCGACGGGTCATCGGCGTTGGCGTCCCCACCGGCCTCGTCGTCGAACAGCGGCGCGGTCTCGGCCTGGGGCCGGACGCTGCTGATCGAGAGGGCCTGCGCCGGGAGCGCGACGGACGCGGCGAGTGCCGTGCAGAGCACGAGGACGGAGGCACGGGCGGAGGCGCGGACGGCCGAACGCATGGTCAATGTTCTTCCTTTGCAAGGGTTTTGCCCTGAAGGAAAGACGCTCGCCGGGTTGATGGTCATGCGCACGCTCGGCAGGTGGCCGGTGGTTGAACGGGGTGCGAAACCCCCGGACAATCGGACGGTGCACCCCACCATCGTACGAGTCCTGCTCGTGAACCCCCCGCTGGACGAGGCGGGCCGCCGGCACCGCTTCCCGTACGCGGACCCCTGCCCGGGGCACGAGGGGCTGAGCGGGCAGAATCACGGCGCGTGGGCCGGCCGGGCCATGGACGACGTGGCCGCGGAGGATCCCGAGGGGCTGCGGCGGTGGATGGCCGACACCGCGTACGCGCCCCCGGGCGGCGGGGAGTCGGTGGAGGCCCTGATCGCGCGGGTCGGCGCGCACCTGGGCGCCCTGGCGCCGGGGACGCACCGGGCGGTGGTCGGGCAGGGCGTCGTGCGGGCGGCCGTGGTGTGGGCCCTGGAGCTGCCCCCGGCGGCCTTCTGGCGGCTCGACGTACGACCGGAGTCCGTGACGGCGCTGACGGGGCGCTCCGGGCGCTGGAACCTGCTCGTGGGACGGCCCGAGCAGTCCCCGGAGGGCGCCTCCGCGTGAGGACGCGGAACGGCCCGGACCCCGCGACGCGGTCCGGGCCGACCTACCGTGGGTGCGGAGCGGCCGTCAGGCCACGATCCAGTCGCTCGTCGCGATCACCGGCTGCACGCCGTCGCGGTGCACGGTGCCCTCGATGAGGCCGTACATGCGGTCGGCCGCGAAGTAGACCTCGTTGTCGTTCTTGAGGCCGAAGGGCTCCAGGTCGACGAGGAAGTGGTGCTTGTTGGGGAGGTTGAGGCGCACCTCGTTGACCTTGGGGCAGTTGTCGAGCACGCGCTCGGCCATCTGGTTCAGGGTCTGCTGCAGGGAGTACGAGTAGGTCTCCGCGAAGGCTTCCAGCATGTTCTTGCGGACCTTCTTGTACGACTGGTCCCAGTCGTACTCGGCGTCGTCGGCGGCGAGCGCCGAGTGCGCCCAGCGCGCCGTGACCTTGGTCGCCAGGATGCGGTCGTACGCCTCCTGCAGCGTCGTGTACTTGTCCTTGATGAAGCCGTGGAACTCGGAGTTGGTCGAGTTCATCACGGTCAGGTCCTTCAGACCCGAGATCACCTGGAGACCGGTGGTCTCGCTGTACGTGATCTGCGCGGTGCGCACCTCGGTGCCCTTGAGGGCGAAGGAGTGCTGCTCCTTGCGCGTCGGGACCGGGATCCGCTCCCAGGCGTACTCCTCGACGCGGATCTGCGCCTCGCGGATCGGGGCCTGGGAGGAGACGAAGTGCTTGGCGAGCAGGATGCCGAAGGCCTCGGGGGAGGCGACGCCGTGCTCCTTGGAGAAGGCGTACACCGTGTTCTTGGTGGTGTCCGTGGGGAGGCAGTTGGCGTTGTCACCGGTGAGGTGGACGTCGCGGAACTCGCCGCGCAGCGCGACGGAGACGTTGAGGTCGCGGATCTCGTGCCAGGAACCGTCGCTGCCCTTGCGGGTGACCTTGACGATGCGGTTCTCGGCCTTGCCGTACTGGTTCTGGGCGAGGATGTGCTTGCTCATGCGCTGTCTTCCTTCGGGTACTCGGGAACACGGAGTCCGGTGGTCTGGATCCCGTACGCCCGGCGTCCGGCGGACGCGCAGCCCGCCCCCCGCCGTTCGGTCACGCCGATTCCTCGCGTGGACCGCCCCGGGACTGACGTGCATCCCGGTCCGTAGGTGCCTGTTGATTCCAGCACGTCTCCATGCCGTTCGTAAGAGAGCGGATCCTCCGAGAACAGGCACCCACGGCTTGGGCAACCGTACGATCTGCGCAGCTCAGACCGTGTGCGCGTCGGCCACCGTCAGGGCCTCGTCGATGATCCGCAGCCCCTTCTCCACGTCCTCGGCCGACACGTTGCAGGGCGGCGCGACGTGGATGCGGTTCCCGGCGAGCAGCGGCCACAGTCCGGCCTTCTTCAGGGCCGCACCGAACTCGGCCATCGGCGCGTTGTCCGCGCCGGCGGCGTTGTACGGGACCAGCGGCTCGCGCGTCTCCTTGTTCCGTACGAGCTCCAGGGCCCAGAACGTGCCCAGCCCGCGCACCTCCCCGACGGACGGGTGGCGCTCCGCGATGGCGGCGAGGCCCGGCCCGAGCAGCTCCGCGCCGGTGCGGGCGGACTGCTCCACGGTGCCCTCCTCCTCCATCACGTTGATCGTCGCGACGGCGGCGGCGCAGGCCAGCACGTGCCCGGAGTACGTCAGCCCGCCCGGGTAGGGCCGGCGGGCGAAGGTCTCGGCGATGGCGGCCGAGATGGCGACCCCGCCGAGGGGGACGTAGCCGCTGGTGACGCCCTTGGCGAAGCAGATGAGGTCGGGGGTGACGTCCCAGTGCTCGGAGGCGAACCACTTACCGGTGCGGCCGAAGCCGACCATGATCTCGTCGAGGATGAAGACGATGCCGAAGCGGTCGCAGAGCGCGCGGACCCCGGCCAGGTAGCCGTCGGGGTGCACCAGCACGCCGGGAGCGCCGCCGACGGTCTCCAGGATGATCGCGGCGATGGACTGGGGGCCCTCGAACACGATGGTGTCCTCGAGGTGGCGCAGCGCGCGCTCGCACTCCTCGGCGGGGGTGGCCGCGTAGAAGGGCGAGCGGTAGGCGAAGGGGCCCCAGAAGTGCACGACGCCGGCGGTGGCGGTGTCGTTGCCGAAGCGGCGCGCGTCCCCGGTGAGGTTGATCGCGGTGGAGGTGGCGCCGTGGTACGAGCGGTAGGCGGAGAGCACCTTGGCGCGGCCGGTGTGCACCCTGGCCATGCGGACGGCGTTCTCCACGGCCTCGGCGCCCGCGTTGGTGAAGAAGATCTTGTCGAGGTCGCCCGGGGTGCGCTCGGCGATCAGCCGGGCGGCCTCGGAGCGCACGTCGACGGCGAAGCCGGGCGCGACGGTGCAGAGCTTGCCGGCCTGCTCGGCGATGGCCGCGGCCACCTTGGGGTGCTGGTAGCCGATGTTCGTGTAGACGAGGGCGCTGGAGAAGTCGAGGAAGCGGTTGCCGTCGTAGTCCCAGAAGTAGGAACCCTCGGCACCGGCCACGGCCAGCGGGTCGATGAGCTCTTGGGCCGACCAGGAGTGGAAGACGTGACTGCGGTCGTCGGCCTTCACCGTGGCCTTTGCGGAGAGGGCGAGTGCGGCGGCGTCGCGTGCGTCGGCTTCTGCGTTCATATTCCGAGGGTAGTTGTCCACGATGTGGAATCCGGTGGGGATGGCGGGGGCCCGGGGGCGGGGCGGCCTCACACGACGTGCCGGCCGCCGTCGACGGTGAGCACGTCGCCGGTCGTGTAGGCGGCGTCGACCAGGTAGAGCGCGGCCTCGGCCACGTCCTCGGGGGTGCCCACGCGGCGCAGCGGGGTGTTCTCGGTGATCCACTCCCTCGAGCTCTCCCAGACCTGGTCCTCGCCCTCGTACCAGGGGGTGTCGATCAGGCCGGGCGCGATCGCGTTCACCCGGACGGCGGGTCCGAGCTGGGAGGCCAGCAGCCGGGTCATGTGGTTGACCGCGGACTTGCTGACGGCGTAGGGAATCGAGCTGCCCAGCGCGCGGGTCGCGGAGACCGAGGAGATGTTGATGATCGAGCCCGCACCGGAGTCCCGGAGGAAGGGGGTGGCGGCGGCGATCATCTGCCAGGTGCCGATGACGTTGACCTCGAAGATCTCGCGCCAGGCGTCGGCGTCGGCCGCGTCCAGGTCGCCGAGGGGGATGAACCGGGTGACGCCCGCGTTGTTGACCAGGATGTCGAGGCGTCCGTAGGTGTCGACCGCCGTCCGGACGATCCGCCGCGCGTCGTCGGCGTCCGCGACGTCGCCCCGTACGTAGACGGCGTCGGGCAGTTCGGCGGCGAGCGCCTTGCCCGCGCTCTCGCTGCGCGCCGAGTTCAGGACCACGCGGATGCCGGCCGCGGCCAGCCGGCGGGCGATGCCGGCGCCGATGCCGGAGGAGGAGCCGGTGATCAGGGCGACACGGGTCTCGGTACGGGTCTCGGTACGGGTCTCGGACATGGCATTCCTCCTGGCAGGGGTTCGCTGTGCGCGTGTTCCGTGTGCGTGTTCCGTGCGCGTGTTCCGTGTACGGACGGCCGGAGCATAACGCGAATACCGCATGCCGGAACTGAATTTCCACACTTCGGAATTCGATCTTCCACCCAAGGTCCACGAATAGTCACATACCAGGCATATCGGTTTACACCTGCTGAGCCTGAGCGCACGCCGTGCCCACCCGCGTTAGGGACCCGTCAAGGCCGCGCCAACGGGCGTATGGGCCCCGTCAAGGAAGCCTGTGAGGAGCCGAAAAGGCGTTCCACTCAGAGGTGTCCGAAAAACGCCCGCCCACGAACCCTCCGGGAGCTCACGATGGCCGATCTGGCCTTCGTCGTCATCACGATCGCGGTCTTCGCGCTGGTGGTCCTCGTCGCCAAGGGGGTGGCCAAGCTGTGAACGCCGAAAACGTCGTCGGCCTGGTGGTCGCCGTAGCCCTGCTGGGGTACCTCGTCGTCGCCCTCGTCTTCCCGGAGAGGTTCTAGCGCCGATGAGTCCCGTCCTCGCCGGGGTGCTCCAGCTGCTCGCGCTCCTCGCGGCCCTGGCCCTCGCCTATCGCCCCCTGGGCGATTACATGGCCCGCGTCTACTCCTCGAAGAAGCACTACGCCCCCGAGAAGTGGATCTACAAGGCCGTCGGCGCCAACCCGAACGCCGAGATGCGCTGGCCGGCGTACCTGCGCTCGGTCCTCGCCTTCTCGGCGGTGAGTGTCCTCTTCCTCTACCTGCTCCAGCGCCTGCAGGGCCACCTGCCCGGCTCGCTCGGCTTCGTCTCCATCAAGCCGGACCAGGCCTTCAACACGGCCGCCTCCTTCGTGGCCAACACGAACTGGCAGTCGTACGCCGGCGAGCAGGCCATGGGCCCGCTCGTGCAGACCGGCGGCCTGGCCGTGCAGAACTTCCTCTCGGCCGCCGTGGGCATGGCCGTGGCGGTGGCCCTCGTACGGGGCTTCGCGCGCTCGCGCACCGGGGAGCTCGGCAACTTCTGGTCCGACCTGGTCCGCGGCACCGTCCGCATCCTGCTCCCGCTGTCGCTGATCGCCGCCGTCGTGCTGGTGGCCTGCGGGGTCATCCAGAACTTCTCCGGCATCCACGAGGTCGGTCAGTTCCTGGGCGTGAAGCAGCAGTGGAACGGCGGCGCGGTCGCCTCGCAGGAGGCCATCAAGGAGCTGGGCACGAACGGCGGCGGCTACTTCAACGCCAACTCCGCCCACCCCTTCGAGAACCCGACCCCCTTCTCGAACCTCTTCGAGGTCTTCCTGATCCTGCTCATCCCCTTCTCCCTGACCCGCACCTTCGGGCAGATGATCGGCTCGGTCCGCCAGGGCTACGCGATCCTCGCCACGATGGTCACCATCTGGCTCGGTTTCACCGCCCTGATGATGTGGACCGAATTCGGCCACCACGGCCCGGCGCTCCAGGCCGCGGGCGGTGCGATGGAGGGCAAGGAGGCCCGCTTCGGAATCGGCGCCTCCGCGATCTTCTCGGTCGCCACGACGCTGACCTCGACCGGTGCGGTCAACTCCTTCCACTCCTCGTACACGGGACTGGGCGGCGGCATCCAGATGCTGGGCATGCAGCTCGGCGAGATCGCGCCCGGCGGCGTCGGCTCCGGGCTCTACGGCATGCTGATCATGGCGATCATCGCGGTGTTCATCGCCGGCCTGATGGTCGGCCGCACCCCCGAGTACCTCGGCAAGAAGATCGGCACCCGCCAGATCAAGTTCGCCGCCTGCTACATCCTCATCACCCCGGCCCTCGTGCTCGGCTTCACGGCGCTGGCGATGGCCCTGCCGACCCCCGTCACCTCGATGTCCAACGGCGGCGCCCACGGCTTCTCCGAGATCCTCTACGCCTACACCTCGGCCGGCAACAACAACGGCTCGGCCTTCGCGGGCCTGAACGCCAACACCCAGTGGTTCAACACGACCACCGGTCTGGCGATGCTGCTCGGCCGCTTCCTGCCGATGGTGTTCGTCCTGGCCCTGGCCGGGTCGCTCGCCGAACAGCAGCCGGTCCCCGCCACCGCGGGCACCCTGCGCACCGAGAAGCCGCTGTTCGCCTTCCTGCTCGTCGGCACGATCCTCATCGTCACCGGCCTCACCTACTTCCCGGCCCTGGCGCTGGGCCCGCTCGCCGAAGGGCTCGCCTCATGAGCACCGCCACCCCCACCCGAGCCCCGCACGGGGACCTGCCCAGCGGTCACAAGCCCGAGAAGGCCAAGATCGGCGGCGGCATCTTCGACCCGAAGCAGCTGCTGAAGTCCTTCCCGGACGCGGTGCGCAAGCTCGATCCCCGGGTGATGGTCAAGTCGCCCGTCATGTTCGTGGTGCTCATCGGCTCCGCACTGACCACCGTCCTGGCGATCTCCGACCCCGGCAACCTCTTCGGCTGGGCGATCACCGCCTGGCTGTGGCTGACCACGATCTTCGCCAACCTCGCCGAAGCCGTCGCGGAGGGCCGGGGCAAGGCCCAGGCCGAGACCCTGCGCAAGGCCAAGACCGACACCGTCGCCCGCCGCCTGAACGGCTCGGCGGAGGAGCAGGTGCCCGGCACGGAGCTCCGTATCGGCGACCTGGTCGTGTGCGAGGCCGGGGACGTCATCCCCGGCGA
>NZ_JBIAPV010000019.1:13837-79517 GCF_042888445.1 Streptomyces sp. NPDC002886 | reverse complement strand
TCGCCGGGGATGACGTCCCCGGCCTCGCACACGACCAGGTCGCCGATACGGAGCTCCGTGCCGGGCACCTGCTCCTCCGCCGAGCCGTTCAGGCGACGGGCGACGGTGTCGGTCTTGGCCTTGCGCAGGGTCTCGGCCTGGGCCTTGCCCCGGCCCTCCGCGACGGCTTCGGCGAGGTTGGCGAAGATGGTGGTCAGCCACAGCCAGGCTGTGATGGCCCAGCCGAACCAGTCGGTCGCGTCCTTGATCGCCAGGACGGTGGTGACGACCGAGCCGATCAGGACGACGAACATGACCGGCGACTTGATCATGATGCGCGGGTCGAGCTTGCGGACGGCGTCCGGGAAGGACTTCAGCAGCTGCTTCGGGTCGAAGAGGCCGCCGCCCACGCGCCCGCCGTCCGGCTTGTGGCCGGTGGGCACGTCCTGGTGCGGAGCCCTGGTGGGCGTGGCGGTGCTCATGATGCGAGCCCTTCGGCGAGCGGACCCAGCGCCAGGGCCGGGAAGTAGGTCAGACCGGTGATGATGACGATCGTGCCGACGAGCAGGCCCGCGTAGAGCGGCTTGTCGGTGCGCAGCGTTCCTGCTGTCTCGGGGACCGGCTTCTGCTCGGCCAGCGAGCCGGCCAGGGCGAGGACGAACACCATGGGCAGGAAGCGGCCCAGCAGCATGGCGATGCCGATGGTGCTGTTGAACCACTGGGTGTCGGCGTTCAGGCCCGCGAAGGCCGAGCCGTTGTTGTTGGCGCCCGAGGTGTAGGCGTAGAGGATCTCGGAGAAGCCGTGCGCCCCGGAGTTCGTCATCGAGTTGCCCGGCGTGGGCAAGGCCATGGCGGCGGCGGTGAAGCCGAGCACGAGGGCCGGGGTGATGAGGATGTAGCAGGCGGCGAACTTGATCTGGCGGGTGCCGATCTTCTTGCCGAGGTACTCGGGGGTGCGGCCGACCATCAGGCCGGCGATGAACACCGCGATGATCGCCATGATCAGCATGCCGTAGAGCCCGGAGCCGACGCCGCCGGGCGCGATCTCGCCGAGCTGCATGCCCAGCATCTGGATCCCGCCGCCGAGGCCTGTGTAGGAGGAGTGGAAGGAGTTGACCGCACCCGTGGAAGTGAGCGTGGTCGCGACCGAGAAGATCGAGGAGGCGGCGATGCCGTACCGGGTCTCCTTGCCCTCCATCGCCCCACCGGCCGCGTCGAGCGCCGGGCCGTGGTGGTTGAACTCGGTCCACATCATCAGACCGGTGAAGACGATCCAGATGATGCCCATGGTCGCGAGGATCGCGTAGCCCTGACGCAGGTTTCCGACCATGCGGCCGAAGGTGCGGGTCATCGCGAAGGGGATGACCAGGATCAGGAAGATCTCGAAGAGGTTCGAGAAGGGGGTCGGGTTCTCGAAGGGGTGGGCGGAGTTGGCGTTGAAGTAGCCGCCGCCGTTCGTGCCCAGCTCCTTGATGACCTCCTGCGAGGCGACCGCCCCGCCGTTCCACTGCTGGGTGCCGCCCATGAACTGGCCGACCTCATGGATGCCGGCGAAGTTCTGGATGACACCGCACGCGACGAGGACGAGCGCGCCTATCACGGAGAGGGGAAGCAGGATGCGGACGGTGCCGCGGATCAGGTCCGACCAGAAGTTGCCGAGCTCCCCGGTGCGTGAGCGCGCGAAGCCCCGTACGAGGGCCACCGCCACGGCCATGCCCACGGCGGCGGACACGAAGTTCTGCACCGCCAGGCCGCCGGTCTGTACGACGTGACCCATGGCCTGCTCGCCGTAGTACGACTGCCAGTTGGTGTTCGCGACGAAGGAGGCGCCGGTGTTGAAGGACTGGTCCGGGTCGATCGCGGAGAAGCCGAGCGAGCCGGGCAGGATCCCCTGCGCCCGCTGCAGGCCGTAGAGGAAGAGGACGCTCACGGCGGAGAAGGCGAGGACGCCGCGCAGGTAGGCGGGCCAGCGCATCTCGGCGTTGGGGTTGGCGCCGATGGCCTTGTAGATCCACTTCTCCGGCTTGTAGTGCTTCTCGGAGGAGTAGACCCGGGCCATGTAATCGCCGAGCGGACGGTAGGCCAGCGCGAGCGCGCCGATCAGCGCGAGCAGCTGGAGCACACCAGCGGTAACGGGGCTCATGCTCAGAACCTCTCCGGGTACACAAGGGCGAGGATCAGATAACCCAGCAGCGAGACGGCCACGACGAGGCCGACGATGTTCTCGACGGTCACAGCTTGGCCACCCCTCGGGCGATGAGAGCCACCAGCGCGAACACCGCGACCGTGGTGACGACGAAGGCCAGATCGGCCATCGTGAGCTCCTGAGTGAAGAAGGGAAGAAATGAATCGGCCAGATGGCCGATGACGACGAGACAACCGTGTCTTCACCCGGGTGTTAAGACGCCTTGACGGGGTCCTTACGGCAGGAGGGGAACCCTTGACGCCGCCCTTACGCGGCGGTGCACCTACGAGCGGTCAGCCCTGGTGGGACAGGCCGGCAGAGTCGAGGGCGGCGCCGGCCTGTGCGGCCAGCGCGACGGCCACCAGCCGGGCTTCCTCGGTGGGCAGAGGGCGGCCGGGGTGCGGTTCGAGGAGGAAGCGGCCGTAGTAGTGCCCGCCGCCGACGGCGCGCAGCTCCGTCTCACCCTCGGGCCAGTCCGCGTATTGAGTGATACGGGTCCCGCGGCGCGCCCACAGACCGCCGCCGTGTTCGAGCCGGGGCAGGTTGCCCATCAGGGCCCCGTACTCGAAGCGGCAGCTCCGCAGCCCCAGGAGCCCGACCAGTTCGCGCCGTACGTACTCGACGACGTCCTCGGGGGAGCCGCCGTCCTCGGCCAGCCGGACGGTCCCCTGGAGGCTCGACAGGTGCGCGGTGTCGGTGACCACGACTGCCTGGAGGCGACGGGCGCGTACGGCAAGCTGCGAGACGATCAGGCCGACGGCGAGTAGCAGGACCGCCGTCTCGACATCGGCGCGGTCGGTGATGGCGAACCGCTGATAAGGCTCGGTGAGGAAGAAGTCGAACCAGGCCGCCGCCGAGAGCGCGGCCAGCGCTCCGGCCGCCCGTGTGCCGAGCGCGGCGACCGCGACCACCGCTACGACCAAGACCAGCGCTGCGTTCGTCGACGAGAGGTCCGCGCGGAAGGGCGCGAGCACGAGCGCGACCAGGAAGGGGGCCACGAGGCCCGCGGTCAGAGCGATGTGATCGCGGAAACGGAACCAGTACCCGGACATGTGAAGCCTCCCGTCCGGACGAGTCGATCTTGATGCAGAGTGCCGTCAGAACTTGTCGGGCCTGATCAGCGCGACGGCGAGGTACCGAGCAGTGCCAGGGAGATGACCAAGCCGACCACGTTCTCCGCGTCCATGAGGCTGCTCTCCTCGTGTGTTCCGGTCGGGCCGGTGTCGCCCCTCACAAGCGTGCCCCTCCACGGAGCCGGGGCAACGCGCGACAGCACCTCTTGATGGACCTCATACGCCTCCGTCGCCTGCGCGTATGAAACACGTGAAGAAGCGCGGGGTGGGCGTATGGAACGCGGCAAGGGTGCTGGCGGCCGTCTCGTACGCCCTCGACGCTGTGCTGACTTTGCTCACTCGGAGGGAACGGCGTCATGGCCATACAGCTAGGAAAAGCGACCACGACGGTTCAGGGGCCGAGCCAGGAGCAGCCTCCTGATACGGGCGCGACCGTGGCCGGCGACCGGCACAAACTGACGGCACTCCAAGGTCTCGCCGCCCTGTCCCTCGACGCGATGGCGTCCGTCGCGTACGGGCCGGAGTCGATCGTGCTTGTGCTGGCCGCGGCCGGCGCGTACGGGATGGGCTTCACGCTTCCCGTCACCCTGGCGATCGCCGCGCTCCTGGCCGTACTGGTGGCCTCCTACCGGCAGGTGATCGCCGCCTTCCCGGACGGCGGCGGCTCGTACGCGGTCGCCAAGCGGCACCTCGGCCGGCGCACCAGCCTCGTCGCCGCGGCCTCGCTCATCCTCGACTACGTCCTCAACGTCGCGGTGTCCGTCACCGCCGGCGTGGCCGCCCTGACCTCGGCCTTCCCGGGGCTGCACGGAGAGCGGGTCTGGATCTGCCTCGCGGTCCTGATCCTGGTCACCGCCGTGAACCTGCGCGGGGTCGTCGACTCCGCCAAGGCCTTCCTCGTACCGACCGCGCTCTTCGTCGGCTCCATCCTGGCGATGATCACCGTCGGCCTCTTCCGCGACGGCCCGGTCAGCACCGCCTCCGCTGCCGGACACGCCTCCGCGCTCGGCGAGGGCGCCACCACCGTCGGCGCGCTCCTGCTCCTCAAGGCCTTCGCCGCCGGCTGCTCGGCCCTGACGGGCGTCGAGGCCGTCGCCAACGCCGTACCGTCCTTCCGCGCCCCGGCCGCCCGCCGCGCGCAGCGCACCGAGGTCGCCCTCGGCGCCCTCCTCGGCGTCATGCTGATCGGCCTGTCGATCCTCATCGGCCGCTTCCACCTCCAGCCGGTCGAGGGCGTGACCGTCCTCGCCCAGCTCGCGGACGCATCCTTCGGCCACAACGCGGCTTTCTACGTGGTCCAGTTCGCCACCATGGTGCTGCTCGCGCTCGCCGCGAACACCTCCTTCGGCGGGCTCCCCGTCCTGATGAGCCTGCTGGCACGTGACAACCACCTGCCGCACTTCTTCGCCCTCAAGGCCGACCGCCAGGTCCACCGGCACGGCGTCCTCACGCTGGCCGTCGTATCCGCCGCACTGCTGGTCTTCTCGGGCGGCGACACCAACACCCTCGTCCCGCTCTTCGCGATCGGCGTGTTCGTCGGCTTCACCATCTGCCAGGTCGGGATGGTCCTGCACTGGAACGGCGAGCGCCCGAAGGGCTGGCAGGCCAAAGCGGCCCTCAACGGCTTCGGTGCGCTGCTGACCGGTGTCTCCGCGGTGGTCGTGACCGCCACCAAGTTCACCGAGGGAGCCTGGCTGATCGTCCTCGCCCTGCCGCTCATCGTCCTCGGCTTCGAGAAGATCCACCGCACCTACTCCGAGATCGGCGAACGCCTCGAACTCGGCCGTGTCCCGCAGCCGCCGCACCGTTCCCGGTCACTCGTCGTGGTGCCCGTCTCCGGGCTCTCGAAGCTGACCTGCCAGGCCCTCACCGCGGCCCGTTCCCTCGGCGACGAAGTCCTCGCCGTCACCGTCACCCACCCCGCGGACGAGGACCGGAAGACGGCCGAAGCGCTGAGCAGGGACTGGGAGTTGTGGAACCCCGGAGTCGAGCTCATCGAGGTGGCCTCGGACACCCGCTCGCTCGGCCGCCCGGTGTCCGCGTACGTCCGCACGCTTGCGGAAACCCACCCGGAGGCGCAGGTCACCGTGCTCATCCCGGAGACCGAACCCGCCCACCTGTGGCAGCGGATGCTCCAGAACCAGCGCGGCTCCGTCGTCGCCCACGCCGTCCGCCGCGACACCGACGCCGTCATCTGCCGCCTGCGCTTCCGGATCACCGACGGCGCACGCTGACGTGCCCCTGACGGCGGCTTGACGCGTCTCGTGCGCCGCCGTCAAGAGGGTGCCAGTGATGTCCTGCGCGGCCGGAGGCTGCACCCATCGGCATTCGTGACCAGGGAAGTGAAGGGTCACCTGCTCGATCGACGCGGAGATCGTGCAGACGCACCGTGCGTTCTTGGCGACCACGTCCCGTCGCGCACCGTGTCCGGCCGCACGAACCCGCAGCTGTCATCGCAGGCGCGCGTCCGCGGGGAGGCCGAAGTGCCGGCGGGCGGCGAGCAGCAGCATGGTCTCTCTGCTGGTGCCCGCCGGCCAAGAGCCCTCACTCACGCGCGTCCGACCGGATCCTGGGCCTGGTCCTTGAGGCCCGGCTGCGCGGGCACCGCAGCCGGGGCGGCCGACTCCGGCGGGGTATGGCGGCGGCTGACCCAGGTGGCCACGGGTTCGGTGTAGCGGGCGGTCAGCGGACCGATCACGACAAGGATCAGCACGTATGCGGTGGCCAGCGGGCCCATCGCGGGCTCGATCCCCGCCGACACAGCAAGACCCGCGATGACGATGGAGAACTCGCCGCGCGCCACCAGCGTGCCGCCGGCCCGCCAGCGCCCCTTCACCCCGATCCCGGCGCGCTTCGCAGCCCAGTACCCGGTGGCGATCTTCGTACCCGCCGTGACCAGGGCGAGCGCGAGGGCGGGCAGCAACACCGGCGGGATGCTCGCGGGGTCGGTGTGCAGGCCGAAGAAGACGAAGAACACGGCCGCGAACAGGTCCCGTAGCGGGCTGAGCAGTGTGTGGGCGCCCTCCGCGACCTCGCCGGAGAGGGCGATGCCGACGAGGAACGCGCCGACCGCGGCCGAGACTTGGAGTTGCTGGGCGATGCCCGCGACGAGCAGGGTCAGGCCGAGGACCACGAGGAGGAGCTTCTCGGGGTCGTCGCTGGAGACGAAGCGGGAGATGTGGCGTCCGTAGCGGACCGCGATGAACAGGACGGCGCCGGCGACGCCGAGGGCGATGGCCAGGGTCGCGCTGCCCGCGGCGAGGCTCACGCCCGCGAGGAGGGCGGTGATGATCGGCAGGTAGACCGCCATCGCGAGGTCTTCGAGGACCAGGATGGACAGGATGACCGGGGTCTCTCGGTTGCCGACCCGGCCGAGGTCTCCCATGACCTTGGCGATGACCCCGGAGGAGGAGATCCACGTGACGCCGGCCAGGACGACGACTGCCACCGGGCCCCAGCCCATGAGCAGGGCTGCCACCGCGCCGGGCACCGCGTTCAGGGCGAAGTCGACCAGCCCGGCCGGGTACTGGGTCTTGAGGTTGGAGACCAAGTCCGAAGCGGTGTACTCCAGGCCGAGCATGAGCAGGAGGAGGATCACGCCGATTTCGGCGCCGATCGCGACGAACTCCTCGCTGGCCCCCATGGGCAGCAGTCCGCCGGTGCCGAAGGCCAGACCGGCCAGGAGGTAGAGGGGGATGGGGGAGAACTTCAGGCGTCCGGCCACCCGGCCGAGCAGGCCCAGGCCGAGGATGATCGCGCCGAACTCGATGAGGAAGACAGCGGAATGCACGGGCGTCACTCCCGTCCGAGTATCGCGGCGGCGGAGTCGACGCCCTCGCGGGTGCCGATCACGATGAGGGTGTCCCCGCCCGCCAGGCGGAAGTCGGGCGCGGGCGAGGGACGGGCTTCCGCGCGGCGCAGTACGGCCACGATCGAGACGCCCGTCTCGGTCCGCATCCGCGTCTCGCCCAGCACCCGCCCGTTCCAGTGCGAGTGGGCGGACAGCTCGATCCGTTCGGCCACCAGGCCGAGGTCGGTGGTGTGCAGCACGTTCGGGCTGTGGTGGGCGGGCATCAGCGCGTCGATCAGCGAGGCCGTCTCCGGGCCCGTCAGGTGCAGGGACTGCGCGCAGGCGTCGGGGTCGTCCGCGCGGTAGAGGTTCACGGTCCGCGTTCCGTCGCGGTGCGCGACGACCGACAGGTGGCGGTGCTCGCGGGTGGTGAGGTCGTACTGGACCCCGATGCCGGGCAGTGGTGTGGTGCTCATCCGTGGAGCAGGCACAGCTGTCCCCCCTCTTGTTCGTTTCCGTACGTGATGCCGCTACGGCGGACACTCGTTCTCAGGCAGGAGAGGACCGCTCGCCCGGCCATCGTGCCACTTTTCACGTGTCCGAAATATGGGTGCCGGCACGGATGGACACCAGCCTTCCATCGGCGTGAGGATGGGGCGGGGAAGTGCGTTCCGCTGCAGGTCGTAGTACCTGGGAGACGGGGCGGCCGGGTGGCCGTGACGGATGCTGGGGGACCGGCTGGAAAGGCGTGTGGCCGTGTCGTTGTACTGGCGGATCTTCCTCCTGAACGCAGGCGTTGTGTCCGTCGCGGTGGCCTTGCTGCTGGGCCCGGTCACCGTTTCCACGCCGGTGCTGTTCGGCGAGGCGCTCGTGCTGCTCGGCGGACTGGCCGCGATGCTGGTCATCAACGCGGTCCTACTCAAGGTCGGGCTGGCCCCGCTCGCCCGACTGAACCGGGCCATGGCCGCCGCCGACCTCCTCAAACCCGCCACCCGCCCAACGGTTACCGGCGGCGGTGAGGTTGCCGCGCTCACCCGGACCTTCAACGCCATGCTCGATCGCCTTGAAGCCGAGCGGGCCACCAGCAGTGGCCGGGTGCTCACCGCGCTGGAAGCCGAACGCAAGCGCATCGCCCAGGAGCTCCACGACGAGATCGGCCAGACCCTCACCGCCGTCCTCCTCCAGCTCAAATATGCTGCCGACCGGGCCCCCGAGCCGGTGCGCACCGATCTGCACCAAGCCCAGGAGACCACCCGCGCCAGCCTGGACGAGATCCGCCGCATCGCCCGCCGACTACGCCCCGGTGTGCTGGAGGAACTCGGCCTGCACAGCGCGCTGCGCTCCCTGGCCGCCGAGTTCACCACTCCGCGCCTGGGCGTCACCGCCCACATCACCCCCGGCCTGCCCCACCTGGACCCGGCCACCGAACTCGTCCTCTACCGCGTCGCACAAGAAGGACTGACCAACGCCGCCCGCCACTCCGGGGCCACCCGCGTCGAGGTCCACCTGCGGCCCCTGCCCCAAGGCGGCATCGGACTGCTGGTGCGCGACAACGGGCACGGCCTCGGGGAGGCGCCCGAGGGCGCCGGCATCCAGGGGATGCGTGAACGCGCCCTGCTCATCGGCGCCGAACTCCTCGTCGGCGCCGGCCCGCACGGCGGTACCCAGGTCCGACTCAACATCACTCGTACCGAGAAGGCCACCCGATGACCCAGCCGCAGACAAGGCCCGCCCGCATCCTTCTCGCTGACGATCACACCCTCGTCCGCCGCGGCGTGCGTCTCATCCTGGACGCCGAACCCGATCTGACCGTGGTAGCCGAGGCCGCCGACGGCGCCGAAGCCGTCGCCCAGGCCCGCAGCCTCGACCTCGACCTCGCCGTTCTCGACATCGCCATGCCCCGCCAGACCGGCCTGCAGGCCGCCCGCGAACTCGCCCGCCTCCAACCGGGGCTGCGGATCCTGATGCTGACCATGTACGACAACGAGCAGTACTTCTTCGAAGCCCTGCGCGCCGGAGCTTCCGGGTACGTCCTCAAATCCGTCGCCGACCGCGACCTCATCGAAGCCTGCCGCGCCGCGCTGCGCGACGAACCCTTCATCTACCCAGGTGCGGAGAGCACTCTCATCCGCACCTACCTCGACCGCGCCCGCGCCGGCGGCCCGCTGCCGGCGCGGGCGATTACGGAGCGCGAGGAGGAGATCCTCAAACTCGTCGCCGAGGGCCACAGCTCCAAGGAGATCGGCGACCTCCTCGTCATCAGCCCCAAGACCGTCGAACGCCATCGCGCCAACCTGCTTCAGAAACTGGGCCTGCGTGACCGCGTCGAGCTCACCCGCTACGCCATCCGCGTCGGCCTGATCGAGCCGTAGCCGTAGCCGTAGCCGCAGTCGCCCCGGCGTGCCCCGGGGACACACCGAATTCTGCAAGCCCTCCTTCCACCCGCGCCCGTGTGCGGCGACGCCCAAGGACATGTCAACCCGGGGGAAAGTCTGTGCATCACGACGACGAGCCGGTCTTCAAACGAAGCAAGTGGGGAACCAACCGCTAATGCCGTACCCCGCGCAACCCCGTCGGACTTACCCTGATCACCATCGCCCTGCTCTTCGCCGGAACGGCGTTACCCCTCATGACCAACCGGGCCGGGCGGGGCGATGACGGACGAGGTTGGTGCCATCACCGGTGATGTCAGCGTGACCACCGAGGCCGGCACGGCCCAGGTGCGGATCCAGTACACCGGCGCCGAGGAGTGGTACATCCTCACCGGTAGTCCCACCCCGCTTCCACCCTGCGGCCTCGCCGTCTTCCACAAGCACGTGGTCGAGGCGGTGAAGGCCGGAGGTGTCGCTGAGGTCCCCGCAACCACTGGACGACGACACAGGCACTCGCCAACCTCGACGTCTGCCTGGTTGCGTCGCTACCTGCCGTTCAGGCACAGGTAGTGCACCGCCGCGTGGGAACCGGTGGTGCACCATCTGGGCCCCGCCCGCAAACACCGCTCACCGGCTACTGAAAGTCTCTCGGGGGCAATTGCTGAGCAGCTGCGTTGGCTGGGGTCATTCGGCGCGCACGATATTGAGTGCGGCACGGACGAGTGCGAGAGCGAGTTCGAGTGCGGCATCGTCGGCGAGAGGGCAGTTGATCTTGTATGGGTCGGTGGGGGCGACGTTGCGGTACTGGATGAGGACGTTGTCCTTTTCGCCGATCCCTTCGATGTCGTCAGGACCGAGCCGTACGGTCAGGCCTCCGTTGCTCGGGCGAAGGTATGCGACGGCTCCGTAGCGCTGGGGCCCGTTGTCACGGATCATCAGGTAGTCGGCTAGGCCGTCGAGGGTCTTGGAGGAGCGACCGAAGGCCACGGCGATGTCCTGCTCATCGAGCAGTCGCATGATGAACCGCTCGGCCAGGAAGGTGCGCAGGTCGTTCTTGCCGGCGCGCCCGTAGATGAACTTCATGAGGGAAACGTGGTCTTGAGGGCTCAGGCTGGCGGAGGTACCGGATGCTGCCACTTCGCCCGCGGTGTCGGTGTCCGCGGTCTCTTCACGTGGTGCGGTGGCGTCCCCAGCTGGCGTGGCGTGGAGGGTGGCGCCGGTCAGGCGCTCGTACTCCACGATCTCCTGCGGCGTTCCCTCGACGATGCGCATATATGGCCCTCCCGTTGTTCATAGAAGGTGGCGGACCACCCTCCCCGGGGCCAACTGTAGCTAAAGCAGGGCCGAATTGAGCTCTGTTTTAGGTAATGCCTGTGTGTACTGTCCGTACGGGCTTGCGCGGGCCACGACTGAACCTGCTCTGGTGCAAGGGAGTCCGCACCTGCCTTGGCACATGCGTAAGACCATCGAGAGGCGGAAGAAGGGGTGGCTGCCGCCGGACTACGGGCCCCGGGCATGCGACGCTGCTTCTCCTCCTCCAGGAACGCGAGGATCCGTCGCCAGTCGGGACCGTCCGCGTCGCCCTCCGCGAGGTAGGCGGATACGCGGACCCCAGCACCTGGCACCGCGACCACTATGACCCCTGCATGCGCGAACTACGAGCCTCCCCCCGCCCCTTCCAAGGCTGCACGATGGGCGAGCGCCAGATCGCCCATCGGATTCCACAGCCCGGCCCGCCCATGTTGGCGGCCGTCGCGACGAACGCGGCCCGCGAGGTGCCGCCGGCCGGTGCCGGCTCCATCACGTACGCCGTAGCGGCTCCGGTGAACAGGCCAGCCGACAGTAGCCGCCCCGAGTACAACCAGGCCATCGCGTCGGCGCCTCAGGAAGCAGACGGCGCTCCCCACCGCGAACCCCAGACCCGTCAGCAGAACCGGCCGCCGGTCCACGGCGTCGGAGGCGTTGCCCGCCAGCAGCCGGCATTGGCGTTCACCGTCCATTCCGCCGACGGTAAACCGCGGAGCGCCCGGACCCGGCCCGACGCGGCGGCGCGCCGCCGTGTGTCGGATCACGAGCTTGTACGTCACAGCCTGCCCTTGGCCGGGCTGCGGCGGCGTCGTGTGCAGGTGGCCCCGCACCGTTGGCTGCCGGAACACGGTTTCCGACCCGGAAAGCAAGGCGGCCTGATAGCCGTACGTCGGCTCACGCCGGGAACCGCGGCCGCTTCTAGACCCACCTTGGCCGGAACGGCCTTCTCTCGGAAGGCCACCCGCCACGTAGGCTCCTCGAGTGCCTCGTCCCGGGCTACACGGCTCCACACGGCACGGGCGACACCGAGCGCGCACCGCCACGCCCAACACGACCCAGTGAGGGCGGACCTGCTTCACCACGACCCGTTGCCCGCCGAGGTGACCGCGTACCGCCGCGCCGGGCTCGGGGCCACAGGAGCTAGACATGGCCACCGTCCCGCCGCTCTTACCCCGCCCCTTCACCCGGGACGCCTGCCCCCACGGGTCGTGGGAGGTGGTGCGCGCACTGCCTCATCCTGGGCTGCGGCCCGGTGTCCGCGGGTACCGCGGCTACCGTATGGACCTCGGACACGGGCGCCGGAGGCTGGAACTCCCCGACGCCTGCGTATCCCTGGTCTTCAATCTCGACGCACCGGTCTGGGTCACGCTTGGCACACAGCCCGACGCCCCCGCGCGTCCGTACAGTCTGCTGGTCTCGGGTCTCCAGACGCGGCCCACCTTCGGTGAGCACGCGGGCCGGGTCGAGGGCGTGGAGGTACTCCTCGCCCCGTGGGCGGCCTTCGTGTTCCTCGCCCATCCGATGGGCGACCTTGCCGACCGGATGGCCGACCCCGTTGAATTTCTCGGGGCGGAAGCGGGTTGGCTTGCCGAGGGCCTGTACGAGACGGACGGTTGGGGCCCGCGCTTCGCCCTCCTGGACATCACCTTGCGCAGCTGGGCCGAGTCGAGCGGGGCTCGCACGTCCGAGCCGCTGCGCCGCGCGTGGGGCGAGCTGGCAGGCAGTGGCGGCGTCCTGCCCGTAGCCGAGCTGGCCCGGCGTACCGGTCGCGGCAGGCGCAGCCTCGAGTACCTCTTCCGCGAGCAGATCGGGCTGACTCCGAAGACCGCGGCGCGCGTGCTCCGCTTCCAGCGGGCCCTGCGGCTCGTGAACCACGGCGGCCGGCCGCTCGCCGACGTGGCCACGACCTGCGGATTCAGCGACCAGGCGCACATGAACCGCGAGTTCAAGGCGATGACAGGGCGCCCGCCCCGGCAGTTCCTGTCGGAGCGGGGCGCCGCCCCGCCCGGTCCGGCCGGGATCGACCGGGTGACCGGGCAGGTGACCAGTGTGGTCCTGCCCGGAGGGATCAGTCGATCTTGATGGAGCTGACCCGGTTGTCCCAGCCGCTCCTCATGCTGTTCTCTATGTGGTTCGGTCCGGTGTTGCCCGGGTACCAGTACCCGCCCCCGCCGTTGTTCTCCGCCAGGTGTGCCGTGCAGGCCCCGGTCCAGTAGGAGGACGTGGAGTTGTTGAAGTTGTAGTCGGCAAGGTTCTGCCAGTACCCGCGGTCGTAGAACTTGAGATTGCGGCCGCCCTTGTCCGCGAACTGGTACAGGTCCAGAGCGGTGGCACAGGCGGCGAGGGCCTGCAGCGTGGTGGCGGTTCCGCGGAGCTCGGCCGCCTTCGCTTCCTGCTGCGCGGCCGTACGGAAGCACTCCACGACTCCGCGGGTCCGCCACACCATGCAGACCTTCGCGGCGCCCCAGTCGCCGGACATGTCGAGCTGCCGGCCCTCGAAGGAGGCGAACCGGGCCTTCGCGTCCGCGGCGGGAGTGGGGGCCGCCCCGGCGGGTGCGGCGCCCAGCAGGGTGGAGGTCGCGAGCGTTCCTGCCGCGACGAAGCCGAGCGTCGCCTTGCGCGTGTCGAACACGGAATGCGTCCCTTCGCGAGGTGCTGCCCGACGGCGGCCGGGCAGCACCCATCCTGGGACGGCCCCGCTCCACCTTTCTTGAACAAATGCGAACGTCGCCCTGACGACCGAGGCCGGCCCGTCCGGCATGGCCTCGGTCCGGATCAAGTAAACCGGCGCCGCCTGCTCGCGGCCTCGGACCGCAAACCCCGCCGTCTGTCATCGGCCGGGACCCCGGGCGGAGGTCGGTGCTGTTTGGGCGCAGGGCTGGAGAGGGGAGCCGTGCCCGGGAATCGATGTCCGCCTGCTGCAACTTCTGAAGGACGGGGGAGAAGTTCTTGTCGCCGGCGTGGAGGTCCTCGAACGCAGCCACCTTCACGCCCTTGCTCTCCAGGGAATGTTTCACGGTGACGGCCGGGCCCTTGCCGTACTGCTGCTGGTCGTGGAGAACCGCGACGCTCTTCGGCTTCACGTCGTCGGCGATGGAGTTCCCGGCCACGCGGCCCTGGGCGCTGTCCGATGGTCCGGAAGGCGAGCTGATAGCTGCGGGCGGTGATCTCGGGGCTGGTGGCGCCGGGCGTGATCATCATGACGCCCTCGTCCTCGTAGATGTCCGAGGCCGGCTGGGTCGCGGACGATGCGATGTGGCCGACAATGAACCGCACGCCGTCGTTGACCACCTTGTTGGCCACAGCAACGGCCTGCCTCGGGTCTGCGGCGTCGTCGTACTCCTTGCCCTCCAGCATCTTCCCGTCGACGCCGCCCTTGGCGTTGATGGCCTGTTTGGCGCCGACGAACAGCTGCGCGCCGTATGCCGCCACCGGGCCGGTCTTGGGACCGGCGATCGCGATCGTGTCCGCCCTGGCGGGCGCCGCGCAGCTCTGAGCCTTGGCCCCCTCGCCCGCCGCGCTGAACCCGGCCGGCTTCTTCGAGAGAGCCGCTCTGATCGGCTTGGTTGGGCACGTAGAGCGCCGCAGCACGGCCCGTAGTCCGGGCCAGGGCGGGTCTGTCCGGTCCGGGTGGGGGTTCGGTTTTCCGAACCCCAGGACGGGGGTGAGCACGATCGATCTCCGGGCTGCGGCCTCCCAGGATGGGGGCATGGCTGAAACGATGACGGAGATCGGGGCGGGAACTGCCGCCCGGGCGCAGGACGTGCACCGTGAGTACGGGCGCGCGGGCGCCGTGGTACGGGCGTTGCGCGGGGTGTCGGTGGACATGGTGTCCGGGACGTTCACGGCGGTGATGGGGCCTTCGGGGTCCGGCAAGACCACGTTGCTGCACTGTCTCGCGGGGATGGACCGGCCCACGCGGGGCTCGGTCTGGTGGGGCGGTACAGAGGTGTCGCGGCTCCCGGAGCGGAAGCTGGCCGTGCTGCGGCGCAGCCGGGTCGGGTTCGTGTTCCAGGCCTTCAACTTGATGCCCGCGATGACGGTGGCGCAGAACGTCGAGCTGCCCGGACGGCTGGCTGGTGAGCGGCCCGATCGGGGCCGGGTGCTGGAGGCATTGGAGCGGGTGGGGCTGGCGGGGCGTGCGGGGCACCGGCCCGGCCAGTTGTCGGGCGGGCAGCAGCAGCGGGTGGCGATCGCGCGGGCTCTGGTCTCCCGCCCCCGGGTGCTGTTCGCCGACGAGCCGACGGGCGCGCTGGACAGGGCCACCGGACACGAGATCCTCGCCCTGCTGCGCGAGGGGGTGGACCGCGATGGCGGTACCTGCGTGATGGTGACGCACGATCCGGTCGCCGCCGCGTACGCGGACCGGGTACTGCTGCTCGCCGACGGTCTGGTCGTGGAGGAGATGCAGCGCCCGAGCGCGACCAGGATCAGCGAGCGCCTGAGCCGGCTGGGCGGGTGAGGGAGATGACTCCGATCGCCCTCGGGCAGATGCGCCGGCGTCCGGCCTCCTTCGTCGGCCTGGCGGTCGCGCTGTTCCTGGCCATCGCCACGGTGACGCTCTTCGGCGGGCTGTTCGCGGCTGAGGTGACGGCCTCCAGCGCTGTGCGCGAGCAGACGGCGGGGCCGGGAGTGATGGTGATCGCCGGGGCATTCGGTGAGATCTCGGTCCTGGTCGCTTTCTTCGTGGTGGTGAACGCGTTGGGCTTCGCGATACGCCAGCAGTCCCGTGAGCTGGCCTTGCTGCGGACCGTCGCCGCGACCCCGCGCCAGGCGCGCAGGCTGGTACGCGGTCAGGTGGTGGCGACCACGCTGCTGACGGCCCTGCCGGGGTGGGCCGCCGGTGCGGTGGGGGGCCGACTCGCCCTCACCGCCTTGCAAGGGCAAGGGATGGCTGCGCCAGGCCTGCGCGTGCCGGGGACGCCTCTGCCGGCGCTGGTAGCGGTCGCGGTCGTACTCGCCGTCGGTCTGGCCGCCTCGGCCGTCGCAGCTTGGCGTGTGTCGCGGATCGCGCCCGCGGCGGCGCTGACCGCGAGTGAGACTGAGCACGCCCGTACGGGTGTCGCACGTCTGTTGGCCGGTGCCGCGGCGCTGACGGGGGGTGTCCTGCTGCTGCGGCTGGCCGCGACGCGGCCGCCGGAGCAGGTGGACAAGGCCGGGCAGGCCACACTGCTCGCCTCGCTGGTCCTGCTCGTCGCGGTGGGCCTTGCCGGGCCGCTTGCGGCGCGTGCCTTGGCGGCCGCGCTGGGTGGGCCGCTGCGGGCCGTGGCACCCGGTGCAGGCTGGCTCGCCGATGCCAACCTGCGCGGCTACGCGCGGCGGTTGTCTTCCGCCGTGGTCCCCGTGGCGCTGCTCGTGGGGCTCTCTGGAACCATGATCGTCATGACGAGCACCGCCGTGCATGCCTCGGGCCACACGGGAAGCGGGGTCGCTTCCGCCACGGACGTCTGGCTGCGCCAGGCGGAGCTGGCGCTGCTGACCTGCTTCGCCGCCGTGTCCACCATCAACACCCTGGTCGCCGTGACCGCCGACCGGCGACGCGAGTTCGCACTGCTGCGGCTCCTCGGCGCGACGCGGGCGCAGTTGCTGCGCATGCTGAGTACCGAGGCCGGACTGACCGCGGCGGTCGGGGTGCTGCTCGGCGCGGTGGTGGCGGGCGCGGCGTCGGCGGCTTTCAGTACGGCGGTGACCGGTTCGGCGCTGCCGCAGGTGCCGGCGGCCGACTGCTGGTGGATCGTCGCGGGCGCGGTGCTGCTGACCGTTCCGAGCATCCTGGCCACGGGGGTGTGGGCGGTCCGCGGTCCGGCGGCGGAGCTGGTGGGCGGCAGCCGTGACTGACCGCGCCGGCAGCTCGGCGCCGTCGGCGCGCGCGGGGACGGGTGCCGGGGCGGACACGGATACCAGGGCGGGTACGGGGACGGGTAGCGGGACGGAGACCGGCTCGGCTCTGGAGTCCTGCGGCGGGCCGGCTGGTGCTGGTGCCGTGCCGCGCGGGTACCTCTCCGTCCGGGCCGGGGAGTGGGCCTTCGCCGTGGCCGGCCTGCCGCTCGCGCTGCTCGGCGGCGTGTACGCGGTCGCCGTCGTGTACGCGGGCGCGCTGCTCTCGCTCACCGTGCTCGGCCTGCCGTTCGTAGCCCTCGCGCTGCTGGGCGCACGCGGCTGGGGCACACTCCACCGGTGGTTCCTGGACCGGTTGTTGGGTGAGTACGTCGAGACCCCGGCCGGGGTTGCCCGCCCGGGCGGTGTGCTTGCCCGCGGCCGTGCCGTGCTGGCCGACCCGGTCGCGTGGCGGACACTCCTCTACCTGGTGCTGCGGTTGCCGCTCGGCGTAGTCGGCTTCGCCGGCGCCGTGCTCCTTCCCCTCGGCTGTGGCTGGCTGGTCGGTTTCCCGCTCTGGAAACGTCTGCTGGAGCCGGGCCCGCAGCCGGTCACCTGGCTGGATCCCAGCTGTGTGGTGCTGGGCGCCGTGCTCTTGTTCGCGGTGCCCGCTGCGGTCCGGGTGCTGAGCCGGGCGGAACGCCACCTCGCGCGGCAACTGCTCAGCCCCGCACGGGCCCAGCGGCGTGTCCGGGAACTGGAGGCCGCCCGCGCCGTCCTGCTCATGGAGAACACCGACCGGCTCCGCCGCCTGGAGCGTGATCTCCACGACGGTACCCAGGCACGGCTCGTCGCCCTGGCCATCACCCTGTCCCTGGCCGACGACGCCCTCGAACCCACCGCCCCGGACCACGAACGGCTGCGCACCCTGGTGGGCCGGGCCCGCGGCCAGACCGATGAGACGATCACCGAACTGCGCCGGCTGACCCAGGGCCTGCACCCGGTGGCCCTGGAAAACGGCCTCGACCGGGCCCTGCCGGGCCTCGCCGCCGTCTGCCCGGTCCCTGTCACCATGCGGCTGGACCTGTCACCACGTCCCCATCCCGTGGTCGAACAGGCCCTCTACTTCTGCGCCGCCGAGCTGCTGGCCAACATTGCCAAGCACAGCGGTGCCCGCTCGGCCGAGCTCACGGCGGCCACCGCCGGCGGACGCGTGCGCCTGACCGTGCACGACGACGGCCGCGGCGGCGCGGCACCCGGCACCGGGGGAAAAGCCGGCGGCGGCACCGGTCTGGCGGGTCTGGCCGAGCGGCTCGCCGCGGTCGACGGCTCCCTGCGGATCGACAGCCCGCCCGGCGGGCCCACCACGATCACTGCCGAGCTGCCGACGCATCCGTGACGTCCTGGATCATCCCGCAATCTCGGACAGGTAGGCCAGGACCGCCTTGACCCGCCGGTTCTCGCTCCCCGTCGCGGGCAGGTCGAACTTGCTGAAGACCGCGGCCACGTGCTTCTCGACCGCCCGCTCGGACACGACGAGCAGGGCGGCCACGGAACGGTTCGAGTGGCCCTGCGCCATCAGCTCCAGCACCTCGCGCTCACGCGGCGTCAACGCATCCACCCGGCCACGCCGCCCACCACGCATCAACTGGGTGACCACCTCCGGATCGAGGGCCGTACCCCCTTCGGCCACCCGGTGCAACGCGTCCACGAACTCCGAGGTGCGGGCGACACGCTCCTTGAGCAGGTAACCGATGCCCGCCGCACCCTCCGCGAGCAGCCTGGACGCCCAGGCGTGCTCAACGTGCTGGGAAAAGACCAGGATGCCGGTCGCAGGGGTCCGCGCACGGATCTCAAGGGCGGCACGGATGCCCTCATCGGTATGGGTGGGCGGCATGCGGACATCCACCACCGCCACGTCCGGCCGGTGTACGGCCACGGCGTCCAGCAGCTCGGGACCGGTACCAGCAGTGGCCACCACCTCGCACCCGCGAGCCCCGAGCAACTCGACCATGCCCTCACGCAGAATGACCGAGTCCTCGGCCAGCACCACACGCAACTGTCTGTTGATCACCACCCCAGTATCCGGCGCCCGCCTCGCAACACAGCGACGGGCGGGCACCGGTCCAGCACCGGAGCGGGTCCTGTGGGGCTTCGAAACCTTCTTCACCGGTTGGCGAACAGCAGCTGCCACGCGGCTTCGCCCTGTGACCCTCGCGTTCGCTGCAGCGAGCGATGCCGTAGAGCGAAGCGCGCAGCGCACGGCGCGACCCGCACACGCTTCCAGCGCCTCACCCTCGCCTCCGGCATGGACGATGGTGGCCGGTGGCAGGCTCCGACAGGTCGAACACGGCACGTCGGAGGGATAGGGCATGAGGTTGAGCCGTCGGGAACGGACCGCCTTGGACGGCTTCCTCCTCGCCGCGGGGGTCGCCGCTATTGGCTGGGGTGCGGCTCACTACGGCTTCGACCGGACCGCGCACTGGGCCTTCGTGCTGAGCCTGCTCCTGGTGGTCGTCACGGGCTGCCGCACCGTGTTCCACGGCCTGAACCTCGTACGGCTCCCGCAGCCGCGCATTCCCGCGTCGGAGGAAGTGAGGCGTCACGCGGCCCGCCAAGCCGACATGGACCCCGATGCGTGACACAGCTCGTCGCCGTCCGGACCCGTGGGACCAGAAGGGCGCCGGGTACACCGGGCTTCTTTCGGTGGGTGCTGGGGTGGTCTTGGCGGGGTAGGCGCGCTAGGTAAAGTCACGGAGGTGTTTTCGAGATGGTTTGAGGTGGTTATGCATCGTCAGATACCTGTGGATGTCCGTACGGTGACGGCTGTTCTGCTGGCGGCAGGTCTCGAGGCCCGCAATCCGGGGGTGTCGGCCGGCGGCGACGACAAGGCGTCCCCGCCCGGTCAGGGCAAGGGCGGAGCACAGGGTGCTCAGGGAGCGCCAGCGCTCCCGGGCCTGTCGTCGACGGCGGTTGCCTCTACCCAGCTCTCCGGGTTGAAGGTGGCGGGGCAGAAGGCGATGACGGGGTACTCCCGGGAGAAGTTCACGCATTGGACCGGGCAGGGCGACAGCTGCGACACCCGCGAAGTAGTCCTGGAGTGCTCGGGCAATGGCGTGAAGCGTGACGCCGCGTGCAAGGCCGTCTCCGGCACCTGGGTGTCCGTCTACGACCAGCGGCGCAAAGAGTTCGCGAACAACCTGACCCGCCCCCAGCTCCTCGTGGTGTCCGCGGCGACGAGCCGTGCCAAGGGCGACCAAGGCCCCGAGGACTGGCAGCCCCCCGCCAAGGGCTACTGGTGCACCCATGCCACGGCGTGGACGAACGTGAAGTCCACCTACCAGCTCACGGTGACCGAGGGCGAGAAGAAGAAGCTGACCGAGATGCTGGAGACGTGCTCATGACCGACCACCAGCCCGACACCACCCCGCAGCCCGACCGCGGTGCCGTCCCGGAGGGTTCGGTCCCGTTGACCGACCATGTGAAGGCGGGCCCCGGCGGCGCGATGACCGATGAGGTCGGCGTCATCACCGGCGACGTCACCCTGACGACCGAGGCCGGCCCGGACAGTACGGCTTCGGTACGGATCCAGTACACCGGCGCCGAGGAGTGGTACACCCTCACCGGCAGCCCCACCCCGCTGCCACCCGGTGGCCTCGCCGCGTTCCACCAGCACGTTGTCGAGGCCGTGCAGGCCGGCGGTGCCGCGGAGGTGCCCGGCAGTACTTTGTGAAAGCCCGCCTGCCCACCTGCCCGCCTGCGGCATCGTCGGCTCGGTTGATGCGCAGTCCGCGCCGCGTGGCCGCGTGGGCCATGTCGGAGTGCCGGGCCCGGCACTGATTCACAGAAGACGGTCGGTCTCCCACGTCGGCCGCGCCCCATGTGCTGTGCGCGCCACGTGGCTGCCCCGAAGGCCCCGGTGCCAAGGCAATGGCACCGGGGCCTGGAGACGTTCTGATGGATCTTGCCCCTACGAGGCGGTCAGGGGAGCTGGATGGCGTTCCAGTCCCAGCTCTTGGCGGGGACGCCCACCTGCGGTGACCTCTTCAACCCCTTGGACCTGAAAAGTCCTCCCGGACTTGATCGGCTCTGGAAGTGCTCGGGGACGGCCGGGCCACCGCTGAATACGGTGCCCGAGTCACACGCCATCAACGTGTGGTTCGGGGGGTTGGGCGCAGCCACCCCTGTCGATCCACGACCGTCACAGGGAGCAGAAGTGAACCGCAAGAAGTTGTCGATGGTGTCCATGTGCGCCGCACTCGCCGTCACGGGCGCGACCGCGCTGACCGGCTGCAACAAGGGAAGCGCCGCCGGCGTCGCCGCCGACGGAAAGGCGATCTACAAGATCGGCTTCCAGGGTCCGCTCACGGGCGAGAGCTCCGCCATCGGCGTGAACATGGAGAACGGCGTCAAGCTGGCCGTCAAGCAGGCCAACGCCCGGGGCGACCTCGCCTTCCAGGTGGAGTACGCCGCGTCCGACGACGCCGGCTCCCCGGACCAGTCCCCGGCCGCGGCGCAGAAGCTCATCGACGACGAAAGCGTCCTCGGTCTGGTCGGCCCCGCCTTCTCCGGCGCGGCCAAGGCCTCGGGCCAGCTGTACTCGGAGGCCGGCCTGGTCACCGTCTCCCACGCCAGCAACCCGAGCCTGCCCGACCTCGGCTTCCGCTCCTTCGTGCGTTCCGTCCCGAACGACAACGCCCAGGGCGGTGCGATGGTCACCTACTTCACGCGGCAGCTCAAGACCAAGAAGGTCTACGTCGTCGACGACAAGAGCGACTACGGCGTCGGCCTTTCCAAGGTCGCCGAGAAGCAGCTCAAGGACGCGGGCGTCGAGGTCGTCAAGGCCAGCGTCCCGTCGAAGACCCCCGACTACACCGCCGCCGCCACGGCCGTGAAGCACTCCGGCGCCGACGCGCTGATCTACAACGGGCTCTACTCGGACGCGGCGCCGTTCGCCAAGAAGCTCAAGGACGTCGGCTTCGACAAGCCGAAGATCGCCAGCGACGGGACGTACGACAAGAAGTTCACCGAGCTGGCCGGCGACGCGGCCGAGGGCTGGCTGCTGACCTGCCAGTGCCTGGACGCCAACGTCGACCCGGGCACCAAGCAGTTCGCCGAGGACTACAAGACGGAGTACAAGGCGCAGCCCGGCCTGTACGCGGCCGAGTCCTACGACGCCGCAAACCTCATCATCGAGCAGATCAAGGCACTCGGCGGCGGCGACGGCGGCGACGTGCGGCGCGAGGCCGTTCTGGAGAAGGTGAAGAAGGCCGACTACAAGGGCCTCACGCGGCAGTTCTCGTTCAAGGAGAACGGCGAGTTCGCCGGCAACGGCATCTACCTCAGCGAGGTCAAGGGCGGCCAGATCACCCTCAAGGGCAACGTCGACACGCTGGTGAGCGCGGGCTGACGAGCGATGACACTCCTGGAATTCCGCGACTACCTGGTCCCGGGCCTCGCGCTGGGCGCGCTGTATTCCGTGATCGCCATCGGCTACACCCTGGTCTACGGCGTGCTCAAGCTGATCAACTTCGCCCACAGCGAGGTGTTCATGATGGGCGGCTTCGGAGCGCTGATCGTGCTCACCGAGGTCGCCCCGGGCCACCCCTCCGGGCTGGTGTCGGTCCTGCTCGTCCTCCTCGGGCTGGTCGTCTCCGGCCTGGTCGGGGCGGGCACCGCCTTCGGTCTGGAGAAGGTCGCCTACCGGCCGCTGCGCAAGCGCAACGCACCCGCGCTGATCTTCCTCATCAGTGCCATCGGCGCCTCGTTCTTCCTCTACAACCTCGCGGGCAAGCTCTTCGGGCGCGACCCCAAGGCCATGCCCGCGCTCTTCGACAACGGCGTGCTCTTCCACGTTCTCGGGGCACCGGTCGACGTCGTCAAGCTGCTGCTGATCGTCGCCGCGCTGGCCATGATCGTCGGCCTCGACCTGCTGGTGCGCCGTACCAGGCTGGGCTCCGCCATCCGGGCCGTCGCACAGGACCCCGAGGCCGCCGGCCTGATGGGCGTCGACATCGACAGGATCGTCTCCCGCACGTTCGTGATCGGCGGGGTCCTCGGCGGAATCGCCGGCTTCCTCTTCGGGCTCAACAGTCAGGTCTCGTTCACCATGGGCTTCATCCCCGGCATCACGGCCTTCGCCGCGGCCGTCCTCGGCGGCATCGGCAACATTCGCGGCGCCATGCTGGGCGGAATGCTCCTCGGCCTGGTCGAGACCTACAACGTGCCGCTGTTCGGCGAGGAATGGCGCTACGTCGCGGCCTTCGCGGTCCTGGTCGTCGTGCTGATGGTCCGCCCGACCGGCATCCTCGGCGCGAAGCTCGGGAGGACGGCATGAGCACGATCGACGACACGCGGGTGGCCACCCCGGGGCGGGCCGCGCACCTCCCGGGGTCCACGGGGGCGACGGGATCCACGGAATCCACGGAGTCCTTCCGCCCCACCCGACCCTCCGCCGAGGCTCTGGCGGCCCTGCGCCGGCACCGCTGGTACGAGCGTCCGCGCTGGCGCAGGCTGTGCGCCCTCACCGCCGTCGGCGTCCTGCTCGCCGTGATGACCGGCGAGCAGGGATCCGGAGCCGACCTGCTGCTCTCCCTGCGCACGACCTTCACCGGAACCGCGCTGTGGGTCTGGATCGCCGCCGCCGTCGCCCTCTGGGCGGTCGCCGAGTTCGGCGCCGCGCCGCGCCGTGCCGCGGCCTCCCGTGCCAGGACCGTCGCCGCCCCGCTGGCCAGGATCCGTCCGGCACTCGACAGCCGCCCCCGGCTGCGCGTGGCGCTGGTGGTGGCCGGGATCGCCGCGGCGGTGTTCCTGCCCCTGCTGTTCGACCGGTCCACGAACCAGGTCCTGGTCGACTGGGTCGGCATCTACATCCTGCTCGCCCTCGGACTCAACGTCGTCATCGGATGGGCCGGTCTGCTCGACCTCGGCTTCGTGGCGTTCTTCGCGATCGGCGGCTACAGCACCGCCTTCTGGAGCGGACAACTGCCCGTCAAGCCGCCGTTCGAGCTGAACCCGTTCCTGTCCATCCCCGTGGCGATGGTCACCTGCCTGCTCGCGGGCATCCTGCTCGGCGCCCCGACCCTGCGCCTGCGCGGCGACTACCTCGCCATCGTCACGCTCGGATTCCACGAGATCATCTACCTGATCGCCAAGAACGCCGAATCGGTGACGGGCGGCTCCCAGGGCGTCTTCGGCATCCCGCACTTCTCCGTGGACCTCGGCCCCGTGCAGTACCGCTGGGGCCTGGACCCGCTGGACTACCTGTGGCTGCTCATCGGCCTGATCACGGTCCTGGTGCTGCTCTTCCGCAAGCTGCTGCGCTCCAAGATCGGACGCACCTGGGAGGCCATCCGCGAGGACGAGGTCGCCGCGGCCGCGCACGGCGTGGACACGGTGAAGTACAAGCTGATGGCCTTCGCCATCGGCGCCTCGACCTCCGGAATCGCCGGCGCCGTCTACGCCAGCAAGGTCGGGTTCATCAGCCCCGAGAACTTCCCGCTGCTGTACTCGGTGCTCGTCCTCGCCTATGTGATCTTCGGCGGGATGGGCTCCATCCCGGGCGTCCTGCTGGGGGCCGCACTGCTGGCCTATCTGCCGCACGGCCTGAAGGACGTGGTGGACCAGAAGGACCGGTTCATGTACCTGGGCGCCCTGCTGGTGGTCATGATGATCTACCGCCCGCAGGGACTGCTGCCCGCCAAGCGCCGCAGGCGCACCGTCCGCACGCGGGAGACATCATGACGATCACACTGACGGAACACACGTCGCCGCCGGCACCGGCATTGGCACCTGCATCCGGCACCTCAGCCCCGGTCCTCCAGGTGTCGGGAGTGACCCTGCGCTTCGGCGGCCTGGTCTCCCTCCGTGCGGTGGACCTCACCGTACGCAGGGGGGAGATCCACGCCGTGATCGGCCCCAACGGCGCGGGCAAGACCTCCTTGTTCAACTCGCTCACTGGTGCCTACACACCACAGGAAGGGCGCGTGCTCCTGCGCACCGACGCCGGTACGGAACACAGCCTGCTCGGCCGCAAGCCCCACCACGTCAACCGGCTCGGCGTGGCCCGCACCTTCCAGAACATCCGCCTCTTCTCCGCCCTGACCGCCCTGGAGAACGTCAAGGTCGCCGCGGAGAGCGGAACCCGTTCCGGACCGCTGGGCATCCTGCTCGGCCTGCCCCGGGCGAAGGCGGAGGAACGCGCAGCCGAGGGAACGGCCCAGCGCCTGCTCGCACGGGTGGGCCTCGAGGACCGGGCCGAGGAGAGGGCCGATTCCCTCTCCTACGGCGACCAGCGCCGACTGGAGATCGCCAGGGCGCTGGCCACCGGCCCCCGGCTGCTCCTCCTGGACGAACCGGCTGCGGGCACCAACCCCACCGAGAAGCGGCAACTGGCCGAGCTGATCCGCCGTATCAACCAGGAACTCGACATCAGCGTGCTGCTGATCGAGCACGACATGCCCCTGGTGACCTCGGTGGCCGACCGGGTGACCGTGCTCAACTTCGGCAAGGTCATCGCCTCCGGACCGCCGTCCGAGGTGCAGCGCGACCCGGCGGTCGTGGAGGCCTACCTCGGCACCCCCGACACGGATTCCCGGCAAGGACGGACCCGATGACCGTAGCGACACGCCTCGCGCACAGGCTCCCCACCACGGCCCCGACGATCCTGGAACTCGCGGACCTCCACGTGTCCTACGGCGCGATCAGCGCCCTGCGGGGCATCGACATGGCCGTCCGCGAGGGGGAGGTGGTCGCACTGCTCGGTGCCAACGGCGCCGGCAAGACCACCACCCTGCGCACCATCTCCGGCCTGCACCGACCCGCCGCGGGAGCGGTGAGGTTCTGCGGGGAGCGCATCGACGGCGTCCCCTCCCACGCGGTCGTGGGCCTGGGCATCGGCCACTCGCCGGAGGGCCGCAGGGTGTTCGCCGACATGACGGTCCTGGAGAACCTCCACATGGGCGCCTACCGCTTCAAACGGACACGGCAGGAGGACCTGGAGCGGGTGTTCACCCTCTTCCCCCGCCTGGCAGAGCGGCGCACCCAGCAGGCCGGGACCCTCTCCGGCGGGGAACAGCAGATGCTCGCCATCGGACGCGCCCTGATGGGCCGCCCCGAACTGCTGCTCCTCGACGAGCCGTCGATGGGCCTGGCACCGCTGATCGTGGCCCAGATCTTCGAGATCATCAGGGAGATCAACGCCCAGGGCACCACGGTGCTCCTGGTCGAGCAGAACGCCGCCCAGGCCCTCAGGATCGCCGACCGCGGCTACGTCCTGGAGACGGGCCGGATCACCATGCACGCCCCGGCCCACGAGCTCCTCGACGATCCCCGCATCCGCGCCGCCTACCTCGGCGAGACCGTCTCCTGACACCACCGAGCACCCGCCGCTCCCAAGGGCGGACGGTCAGAGAGCCCTGCCCGCCTCCCCGACCCGCAGGGCGGCGAGCCGGGGTGTGGCCAGCACGGCCACACCCCCGGATGAGGAATCGGGCTGCGGAGTCGGCGATGGTCGGCCCATCGCTCACAGCGGACGGGAGACACCCTGCTCACCAACGACGGGTCCGGCTGCGGGGAGAACACCTCCGAGGTGTGCCCCCTGCGGCGTTGGACCACGCGCGCCGAGAAGCTCGTCCCGCGCGTGTGCGGTCTGGCCGCACGGAACTTCACCGCCACGGAATGGAGCCAGTACCTGCCGGACTGGCCGTACGAGCGGACCTGCCCGGAGTACGGCAAGCCCTCCGGCGCCGCGCCCGCCGCACAGGCCGCGGGCACGCCCTCGGGCACGCCCTCGGGCCCGGCAGGGGCCTCGGCCCCGGGCACGTCCGCCTCCAGGGCCGCACCCACCGGGCCGTCCGCACCGGCGCCGACGAGGACGGATCCGGCCGCCACGGCCACCGGATCCGCGGACCCCTACCCGCCGGGCTCCGTACCGAACGGCACGGGCGGCTGTTCGCCGGGGCAGAACGACCTGTACCGCTGCACCGTCGGCAAGCGGGGCGGCGCTCCCTACCAGGACTCCCCGTCCGGGAAGCCTCTGGCCGGAACGGTCATCCAGGGCGCACACCCGTTCCGCTGCCAGAAGCGGGGGCCGGCGCACACGTACGGAGCCTTCCACAACGACTGGTGGGCCCGGGTGGTCCTGCGCGAGGCGAACGGGGACGGCGGCTGGGTCAATGCCGTCTACCTGTCGGGGGGCGACAACGACGAGCCGGTGCCGGGACTCCCTGTCTGCCCGGCGGGCTGAGCGGGGCGGGGCCGGCTTCCTCGGGACCGAGCTGGTCCGGCACGCGATAGCAGCAGGGCACACGACCGTCGCGACGTACGGGACCAAACCCGGCCCCACTTCCCCGCCTCATGGAGCCATCTGGGAGCAAGGATTCGACAGCACGCGGCATTGCTGCTCCACAGAAGTGATGCTGTTGGCGATCTAGGTCGGCAGGACCGATGCACGAAACGCTCGTGCAACTCGTCCAGACCCGCCGCCCACGACCTGACGTCACCACGATCCCCACCCACAACCAGCCCGACGACCAGCCTGGCTACCAGTCACGCTAAACGCCGTTGCAGTACTGGTAATCAAGTTGGCCCGCCGGGCTCCGAGCAGTTCCTGCGGCTGCGTCACGGCGCGCGGCGCAACTTCTGTCGGCGGGCGCGGGAAACCGTGGCGGCTGGTACATACCCACCGCCTCAGGCAAGCCACTGGTAGCGTCCCGGCCGTGACGACCTCGAGTGCACCTCTCTATGTAGCTGCCGATATCCATGGACACCGGTCCGAATTCCAAGAAGTGCTCCGCGACGCGGGACTCGTCGACCGCACGGGGCGGTGGTCAGGCGGCAAGGCACAGCTGTGGCTGCTCGGTGACTACGTCGACCGCGGTCCGGACGGCATCGGCGTCATCGATGATGTCCGGAGACTGGCCAACGAGGCCTCGACTGCCGGTGGCCGAATAGGGGCGCTGCTGGGCAACCACGAGGTGCAACTGCTCGCCGCTCATCGTTTCGGCGGCGCAGCCGTCACAGGGTGGGACGAGCCCGGTGGATTTCGGGGTGGCTGGGCCCGTTTTGGCGGCTGTGAGGAAGATCTACGTCGCCTCTCCCCGGAGCACATCGCCTGGATGATCGACCTGCCTGCAGTCGCGCTAGTGGACGGCTACCTCCTTATCCACTCCGATACCGCTCGCTACCTGGAGTTCGGATCGGCCATCGCGGACGTCAACACCGCCGTGTCCGCCGCACTGCATTCCTCGGACACCGCCGTGTGGCTTGAGTTCTGCGAGCGGATGAGCGACCGAGGGGCGTTCCGCGACGCTGAGGTCGCGCACGCCGATGATCCGGTATCCGCCATGCTGGGCACGCTGGGTGGCGATGTACTCGTGCACGGGCACAGCACGCTCACGAAGTACTTCGGCGTGGCACCCGCGGACGTTCGGGATGTGCTGCGGTACGCCGATGGTCGAGTCGTCGCCGTTGACGGCGGTGTGTACGAGGGAGGCCGCATCCTGCTCGCCCGCCTTCACTGATTTGACGGGCTTCGGTCGCGGGGTGGCTCCCTCGGATGATCGAAGACGCTGAGAGCACCCAGCCACACTGCCCCTTCGCTGGTGAGCCGGCTCCCCTGAGCCACGGAGTCATCTGCGGCATGCAGCGGCCTGACTGCCCGGTGGCTTCACGTCGTCCGCATCACGCATGATCGAATTCCTGTGGATCGACGGTGGGATGGTGTGGTGTGGGGGACTGGCGGACCGATCCGACGTTCGCGATGTGTCGGGCACTGGTGGACGGAGAGGATCCAACCTCGTTCTCAGGCGGCCCATTCGACATCCGGGCTGTCCTGGCGACCATCCGGCCCGGGACCCTTGACGGAGCTGCTCTCGACGGCCTTCCCTGGGGAAACCTCCCTCACGGGGAGAACGCCCGAGAGGCCGTTCGCCTGCTGCGCACCGGAGACGAGCCGGCACGTAACTCGGTGGGTGTCCTGATCGGCATGTGCGCCGACGACAGCCGGGCCGCCGCCGCTCTCGCCGTCCCGTTCCTGATCCGGATCGCAGCCGACCCCCACCATCGACACCGCGCCGATGCCCTCGGCGGTCTCGCCGCCCCGGCCCGCGCCCGCTACTTCGGCGTAGCCTCCCGCGACGAACTCCTCCTTCACCGCTCCGGCCACCAGCACGACGACTACGACGACTACGGCGTCGAGGTGACCGGCTACCCGGCAGGCTGGTCGGTGGCCGCCGCCCGAGCCGCGATCACCACTGGAGCCCCCGTCCTCCTGCCCCTCCTCGACAGCTCCGACCCCACCATGCGCATCGACGTCTCCTACGCTCTCGCCACCGCGGCCGACCCCGCACGTACGGTCCGAAGCGCTTTCGCCAGCCGGTTCGCCAAGGAGCAGGACCCCATGACCCGGGCCGCCTTGGTTCTCGCGACCGCGGAGTCCACACGTGCCCACCCGCACCAGCCGGCCACCGCATGGATCCGCGAGCTGTGGCAGGACCGTGCACAGGCTCCCGAAGTCCGCCTTGCGGCCGCGATCGGCTGGCTCTGCCTCACCGACGAACCCGCCCCAGACACTTTGCGCGCCACTGTCGACACGCTGGCTACCGAAGAACGCGCCCGCGCCATGGACGCCCTGCCCTGGATGGCCGCCGCCGGCCGCGGTGAGCCGGGGCTCCTGCACTGTGTCCGCCGCATGCTCCACCCCGAAGAGCCCGCATCGTCCGACGACCCCTGGGCCTGACTGCCCTGAGCGACGAGCAGCCGGCCCCAGACCACATCGCCTGCACACCTGCTCGTTTTGTGTGCACCGGAGTTGTCCTTTGGGGCCGGCCAACTACCTTGCTCCTTAGCTTGTTGGCGGGTTGATTCCGGTCCTTCGTACGATTGGGAGACCCAGGGGCCTGGGTGTGGCTACGAGTGCTCATGCCGTACGTGTGGCTTTGATTGATTGGCGGCCCAGTGCCCCGCGACGACACGGCCACTCATGGGGATAGGCGAACAGAGATCGCTTCGTAAGGACACGTCGGCGTGGTCGTCTGCAGGGACCAGTCAACCGGACGACGAGGCAGACTCGGGTGCCCGAGCTCTGGGCGGGGACGGATGCCGGCAAGGCCGCGCATCACTGCACGGTGACCGACCAGACGGGACGAAGGTGCTCTCGCGCCGTGTGCCCAACAACGAGCCCGAGCTCCTAGAGCTGATGGACGACGTCCTCGCACTCGTCGAGGGCGGCCCGGTGACCTGGGCCATCGACCTGAACGCAGGCGGCGGGGCTCTGCTGATGGCCCTCCCGGCCAACCACGGCCAGCGGCTCCTCTACATCCCTGGCCGAACCGTCCACCACGCCTCCCGTGGCTACCGCGGGGACGGCAAGACCGACGCGAAGGACGCCTACGGCATCGCCGACCAGGCACGGATTCGCCGGGACCTGCAGCCCTTGCAGGCATGGGACGAGATCGCGGCGGACCTGAAGATCCTCACCGCCCGCCGCTACGACCTCGCAGCCGACCGCACCCGCACCATCAACCGGATGCGAGCAACGGACAGCCCAGCCACCGCAACTGAGCCTGGCCAGCGCCGCGTGAAGGGCACACTCGTCAGCTGCGGAGAGGCTTACGCTGACGTGCCTCGGATGCCTGGTCACGAACGTACGGGTCAGCGTCTGCTGCCAGCTGGTCGAGCACCGTCGAGGTCGCGGGGTCTGCGCGCTCGAGGGCGGGAAAGCGGCCCAAAGTGATCGCGACCCAGGCTCGGACGCGGGGGTTGTCGTCGTTCGCGAGCAAGCGGATCTTCAACAGGGTTCTGGGCTGCTGAAGGAAGCCGAGGGAGCTGAGGGCAGAGATGCGCACCTGCGGGGAAGGATCGTCCAGCAGGTGCAACAGCAGCTCGACGGCCGCCGGCTCTGCCCCGTGACTCCCGAGTGTGCCCACGACCGCGCTGCGGATTCCTTCGTCCGAGTCCTGCGCGGCGTGGGCCAGCAGGTTGAGATCGGCTGGTTCGGGGACGAAGCCGAGCAGCCAGATCGCCGCCCTGCGAAGGTCCTCATCGTCACTCACGGCGCACGGCAGGAGGATTTCGCGTGCGGCGGCCGGGTGCTCCTGCGCGAGTACATGGAGCGTCGTCGAGAGAGAGTCCTGGTCGTCACCCAGGTTGCGGGAGTAAGCCCGCAACAGGGCGACAAGGGACGTGTGGCCGGCAGTCTCGGCCAGAATCCGAGCGAGCACATGACGGGCGTACCAGTTGCCCGCCTCCACAGCTGCCGCGAGATGTTGTTCCAGGTGAGGAATCAGCTCCCGCCGCCGGGCGGCTACGAGCTCCCCTTCGATCTCTGCAAGGTCGTCGAGGTCGCCATCCGGATCCGAGAGTCCGGCCGCCAGTTCATCAAGACGCGGGGTGAGATCATCCGCTGCCCGTTGGTCTTCCAAACCGTCCTCCTCATGCCCTTCAGACCCACACCGAGTTTGCCACTGCGGGGCTCCCCGCTCCGGTGCAGGGAGACGGAACGGATTGTCCAACAGACCTCTGACAACCGAGTTCGGTGCAGTCGGCCCACTCCGCCGCTCAGATCCTCTCAAGGTCCGCACAGGACTCCGTGACCTTGACAAGAACGATTGGGAATCAGTCGCATATGACTGGGCACTGCACTGGAGCTGTCGTGCTGAGCGTTCCGTATGGCCAGGACGGTGGCGTCCGGGGGTTCATCCCTGTTCCGAGAAGAGGGCGTTGTCGGTGGGTGCTGGCAGGGTGCGTGCATGACGGATAGCGAGATTGCCCGCATGACACGGATCCTGAGCGGGTTGCCGGCAGCGGCCCGTGAACTGCTGTCGGGGACGGACTGGGGGTCGCTCCAGCATGCCTACGGATCCGGCGAGGACATACCGGCCTCCCTGTGCTCGCTCGTGGATGAAGATCCCGAGATTCGGTCCGAGGCGTTGGCTGCGTTGGACATGGGCGTGCTGCACCAGGGTTCGCTGTACACCGTCACCGCCCCCGCGGCGCTGTTCGTCGCCGCGATCCTTGACCACCCCGTGGGCCTCGCCGAGCACGAGGGGCACTTCCCGTGGGACGGGGGACCGCCACGCACCTTGCGGGCCGCCCTGCTGGTCTGGCTGGGACAGGTTGCCGAGTCGGCTGCCTATGGGGAGGATCCCTTGCGCGACCGAAGCAACTGGGGCTGGAAGCCCTGGCACGACGAGACCTGCCGCGAACAGGACCCGGACGGGCTCGCCGCACTGCACGCGTGCAGGAAGATTCGCCCCACCCTGTACGACGCTGTCGAGCCGTTCCTCTCCTCTCCCGATCCCCATGTCCGTGAGGCCGCAGTCGGCGCCGCAGTGCCACTCCTCCGTGCCCCGGGGATGGCCGACCGGGTACCGCGGGCCGCCACGCTGCTGCGGGCACACCTGGGCCTCGTGGCGGGGCGACGGGAGCGGGCGAGCGTGGCGCGGGCGCTCGGCGTGTGGGGGGCTGACACCTCCGACCTGCTAGCCGACTCCGACCCCGCTGTGCGGGTCTGCGCCGCTCTCGGTCCCGCCCCAATCAATCGGCCACGCGCTCTCACTGTCCTCCTCGACGCCCTCCGGGACCCGCGAACGACGGACAGCTGGTTCCCCGAGCCACTGCCCGGACTGGACGGTTGGTTCCGCTTCACCGTGCTGTGCTCCGCGCTCGCCCTGGCCGAGAACTTCGAGGAGGTGGAACCAGTGATGCTCACCATCGTGGCCGCCGGCGGCACGTCGCTGACCGACCACGAACGTGGACCGATCCTCTTGAAGGCCTTTGCCGGTGGCTATGACCCGACCGACCCGCTCACCCCCGCCCAACGCAACCTGTTGCGTGCCTTCGTAGACACCGACGAGGTGACGGGCGGCATCGGCGGGAACAGGTTGTGGTTCCGCACGGCCGGGCTGCCCGAGGACCTGGAGGGCATCGCTGCACTGCTGTGACCTTCCCCGCCACCGCACCCTGCACCCATGACGCTCCGCACCTCAGGCCGAGCATCGAAGTTGTCCATCCGGGCTACCTATGGTGCACGGTCACAGATCTTCTGACTTAGCGAGATAGGTGGCCTTACGTTCCAGGGACGGGATGGTCGAGCCCTTCGTATGGTCCTACGTTCTTCAGAGGGTCCATCCAGGCCACTTGTAGCGTCTGGAGGCCCAGAGACACTGGGTGTGGTTCCGCACCGCCGTTGTGCCGCAGAACGGAACAACGGTGGCTGAGGTTCAGGCGGGGGTGGACGGCCTTCGTCCCCGGCCCGTGGACCGACCTCAAAGCCCCGCACCTGCCCCTGGAAACCGCCGAGCTCGGCCCGCGCGGAGCCTCCGCCGGCCGCTCGGGGCCGCAGATGCCGTTCCTGCGCCTGCTGCCCCCGGTCCCGCCGCAAGCCACCGTCACGCGGCCCGTCGGGGAGCGGCCTCGTGACGGTGGGTTCCACCGCGGCTACGGCATCGCGGATAGCCCTCCGGTCACCTGTAGGTCCCCACCGGTGAACACGCCCTCGAAGCCGTCCCCGTGGAACCGTGGCGACGTCTGGTGATACCGCAGGTTCCCCGCGCAGATGTCCTCCAGACGGTCGCAGTACTCGTCGGTTTGCGGCGTGAGGGCCCAGCGCGAGCGCACTGCCACGTACTGCCGTTCCGTCTCCTCGATCGACTCGACGAGCCTGTTCAGTGCTTCCTGAAGGTTCAGGCCGTACACGTGTTGCAGTACCGAGACGGCCTGAACGTGCGCCTTCTTCCCGTTCCTGTCGTTCCGTTCCTTCCGGAACGAGTACAGGTCGTTGACCAGGCAGCAGTGATGCGCCGTCAGCCGGTCGAGCTGGACCCGCCCGGGCGATTCCCATTCATCCGAGGAAAGGTTTCGCTCCAGCAGTGCGGGAAGGGTCGCGGTGAACAGCGGGACGCCGAAGTTGATGTGCCGGTACTCCAGGTACTCTCCCCACCCCATGCGGGGTGACCGGATCGCGTGGTCCTCCTGGTACTGGGCCTGCGCCATGTACGCGATGCGCCGCAGGAAGTACCGTGCCAGCGACTCCGGCAGCGTCTCGGCGATCGCCATGGCCGCCGTCAGGTTGCACCGGGGCAGTCCGTCGCCCCAGTCACCGGCGGCGAACACGTCGTCGGCGTGCGACTGCCGGAAGAGCAGCGTGACCGTACGCTCCCACAGCCGTTCGGCGCTGCCGGCGCCGCTCGTCTCGTACAGGGCCTCCTGCTTGTTCTCGATGACCGTGTACAGCGCGTTGAAGCGACACCAACGGGTCAGCAGACCGGGGTCCGCGTCGGGAAAGCACAGCGCCGCCCACGTCGTGTAGTTGTCGGCGTGCACCGGCGCCGGCACGCGCGGGTCGTCGCTGAACAGCCCGAAAGCCCATGCGTTCGCGGCGGCGTCCATCTCGGCGGAGTGGTGGGGGTTGATGCGCCAGCGAAATCCGCTTCGCACCGGGGGAATGGTGAACGTCTGGGTTCCCATGGCCATCCTTCTTGACGCCGATCTCCACCAAGAGCTTCCCTGCGGAGCGCACGTCACACCCGTGACACGGCGCAGGGCACCTGCGCGGGTGGGCCGGGGCAGGCAGCGGGCACGACGAACCCGGAGGCGTCCGCCTCCGGGTTCGTCGTGTCGTACGGGGACAGGTCAGCCGGTCAGGTACGCGCGCAGGATCGTGACCTCGGACTTGTTGCCCGCGGTGTCGACCACCGTGCCGCGCAGGGAGGCGTGGCCGCCCGACGGCGGGGTCTGCGTGGTGACCGCCCCGTCCTTGACCGGCAGGATCTGCCAGGTGTAGCCGTCGTCGTAGGAGACGGACACCGTCAGGGACTTCAGTCCCTTGCCTGCTGCCGGGCCCTCGACGGTGACGGGGACGCGGAACGGGTAGCCCCCGTTGACGGTCCCGTCGAGACGGGTCGCAGGGGCGAACCGGACTACGGAGACGGGAAGTTGCGTCGGAGTGCCGGTCGCGGTGGTGTGGGAGCGGAACCACCAGGTCGCGGTCACCTTGGTCGAGGTGCGGCTGACGGTCTCGGACTGGGTGGTGGAGGCGACCAGTTTGTAGGCGGCCTCACCGGACGCGACGGCGAAGGGCTTGGCGTCGCGCAGTTCGGCCGCCTGGTTGCCGACGACGACCCCGTTTCGATAGAGCACGGTCTTGCCCTTGGAGCGGAAGCCGATGCCGTCGTGCCCGGCGCCGTCCGCGAGCAGCGGCAGCGTGCCCCAGATCCGGTCGCCCTTGCGGTAGAGGCCGAGTCCCGCCGCGGTGTTCACCCGGGGCCCGGCGGCGGCGGTGTTGAAGCGTTCCTGGTACGTGCGGCCGCCCGTGTAGGCACGTTCGGTGGCGTACGAGGTCTCGGCGATCTGGTAGCCGTTCGCGTCCACGCCGAACTGGGAGGCGGACAGCGCCCACTTCACGCCGTCGAGCGAGGAGAGGTGCAGCGTCACCGTGTTCGGCAGGGCCCTGGGTGTCCACATGGAGCTGGGGCCGCCGTTGCCCGGGAGCTGACCGACCGTTCGTACGACACCTTCCTTCTCGGGGGCCGAGGATCCGTGATCGACGGTGACGGTGGCCAGGTCGGCGGCCTTCAGGTGGCGGGTGTAGCCGGTGGCCAGTGTGCGCACCGGGCCGCCGAGCGTGGCGTGGTACTCCTCGTTCTCGGACACCGCGTGCTTGTCCCACCGCTGGGTCAGACTGGTTCCGGCGGCGGGCTCGGGCCCTTGGCCGTGGGTGCGCAGGGGCGATCCGGAGAACAGCCACCATCCGAAGGTGTAGCCGACCTTGCCGACGCGCAATTCGTAGCTGGGGGTGAGGACCGCCTCGGCGGGCGAGCCCGAGGGCAGCCTGATGTCCACGGGCTTGGCGGTGCGCGCGTCGACGGTGACCGTGGTGGCGCGGGTGACGTCGAGGCGGGGCTGGGAGATCCAGTCGAGGCCCTCCTCTCCGTTCTGCGGGTCGGCCCAGAGGTGCGAGTCGAGCATGTAGCTGCCCTTGGGGACGCGGACGGTCTGGGAGCCGGAGCTCTCGTGGTTGGCGAAGCTCTTGCCGGTGGCCAATCCGCTCACCCCCTGGAGGGCGCTGAAGTAGCTGGCGGGCCGCTTGCCGTCCCGGCCGATGTGGCGGATGGTCAGCGCGTACGACTCGACCTCGCGATCGGCGACGATCGCCGTACGGACGCTCTGCCCGGCCGCGGTCGCCACCGCGTGCCCGGTGTACCGGCCGTTGACGGAGCCGCCGAGCCGGGTGTTGAGGGTGAGGTCCACCGACGCGGTCTTGCCGGCGGGCACGGTGACGCTCGGCCGGGCGAAGGCGAGGAAGCCGGCCGGGGCGGGCTTGCCGTCGGGTCCGGTGGCGGTGACGGACAGCTTCAGGGTGACCGGGGCGGTGCCCAGGTTGCGGTAGGTGACCTTGCGGGTGACGGGGGCGTCGTCCTCGTGCGGCCACTGCTGTTCGGCGAAGGCCAGCGCGAGGGGTTCGGCGACCACCGACTGGCCGAGCGCCTGGTCGACCGAGATGCGGCCGCTGCCCTGCTGGAAGGCGTTGTAGGGGCCGGGTTTGGTGGAGCCGGTGAGGATGCCCTTGATCTGGGGTCCGGTCCACTTCGGGTGCTGCTGCTTGAGCAGGGCGGCGGCGCCGGCCGCGTGCGGCGCGGCCATGGAGGTGCCGGAGAGGGCGAGGTAGCCCGCCGGGTTCTGGCCGACCTGGCGTTCGAGGACGCTGCCCACGGCGGCGGCCGCCGTGATGCCCACGCCCGGGGCCGTGACATCGGGTTTGACTGCGCCGTCGCCGGTGCGGGGGCCCGTGCCGGAGAAGTCGGCGAGGACGTCGGACTTGTCGACGGCGCCCACGGTGAGGGCGGCGTCGGCGCTGCCGGGGGAGTCGATCGTGCCCGGCCCGCCCCTCCCTCCGTTGCCCGCGGCGATGGCGAAGAGGACGCCCTTGTCGGCGGCGAGCTGGTTCACGGCGGCTTCGATCGGGTCGGTCTCCGGCGAGTCGGGCCCGCCGAGGCTCAGGTTCACGACCTGGGCGCCCTGCGCGACGGCCCATTCGATGCCGGCCAGGATGCCGGAATCGCTGCCGTAGCCGTCGTCATTGAGGACCTTGCCGTTGAGCAGCTTTGCTCCCGGCGCGACGCCCTTGTACTTCCCTCCCGACTTGGCCCCCGTACCGGCGGCGATGGAGGCGACGTGGGTGCCGTGGCCGTACCGGTCCGCGGTGCTGCCGGATTCGGAGAAGTCCGCCGCGGCGGCGACCCGGCCGGCGAGGTCGGGGTGGCCCGTGTCGATGCCGGTGTCGAGGATGGCGATCTTCACACCGGTACCGTCGTAGCCGGCGGCCCAGGCCTTGTCGGCGCCGATCTGACGCGTGCTCTTGTCCAGGCTGGCGGTGCGGATGCCGTCGAGCCAGACCGAGGCGATGCCGGCGGGGGCGGCCAGACGGGCGGAGCCGCCACGGCGGCCGGTGAGTCCGTCCCAGAGCACGGCGGCACTCACCGGGGTGGCGGTCACGGCCTCGGCGTCGAGCAGGCCGTACGTACGGTCCACGCGCGGGCCGCCCGCGGAACGCAGGGCCGACTTGGCGGCCGCCGCGGCGCCGTCGTAGCGGACGATCAGCTTCAGCTGGTCACCGCGGGCCTTGCGGTACTCGGGGCGGGAGAGCTCGGTGAGGTTGAAGAGGCGCGGATCGAGCCGTCCCGACTCGATCAGCCGGCGGGCGTCGAGCGGGACGAGAGTGCTGCCGCCGGCGTCCCGGCGGACCGACACGGGTATCTTCTCCCGGCCCTTGGCCGGGGCGAAGCCGACCGGGCGGCCTTCGGCATCCACGGTGACCCGGTCTCCCGTGACCAGGGTCAGTTGGGTGACCCCCTGTCCGGCGGGCTGCTGACCCGCTCCGACGTCCGAGCTGCCGGTCCTGGGCGCGGCGGCGACGGGTGTGGTGAGACCCGCCGCGAGCGCGATGGCGGCGACGGCTGCCGAGGCGGCCGCCCCCGTTCTCCGAATACGAGGTGTGCGCACGTCAATTCCCCCTGAAAGACAAGCGATCACCGACGGAAAGAAGGCACCGTGGTGTGCTCGCAGTATTGCCCCGGGCCCGGCGATCGATCCATGACCGTTTCGCAACGGTTGGCGGAGGGCGGGAATCCGCCCGATGCGCTCGTGGCGGCGGGCAAGGACTGGACTGACAGCGGTGAGGTCTACGAAATTCATTCGCTGAAACGTCGTGCTGCCACCGCGACGCGTCCTGTGCCCGTTCCTCCGGCGTTCGTGCGGACACTCCGCGGGCACACGAACGGTTCGGGGTGGCTCCGGACGGTCGCCTGTTTCGCAACGCGGCGGGGAAGTACCTCGATCCAGCTGCCTACGGCACTACGTGGAAGCGGGCGCGTGAACACGTCCTGACCCCGTACGAGCTCTCCACCCGTCTCGCGAAGCGGCCGTACGACAGGCCAAACGGTAGTCGGTGCGGGATTCTGGCGAGGGTCGGCCCGGGAGTGGCCCGGATCGCTCGTGCCCTTCACTCCGGTGGGTCCCCCCGACGGGCGCCCCCGCGGTGGGGAGCACAGAATCGAAGACCTGTGACGAGGCGGGAACGGCGACCAGCCAGGAGGCCCAGCGCATGGCAGGACCGGCACGCGGATCCGGGCCCGGCCCCGGACCGGGCGACAGACCACCCCGCAGCGGCCACCCGGCGACCGACCGGATGCTCCGTACCCTCCTGCGGCGCCGGAAGAAGCCCCTCAGCAGCGAGGACGTGACCGTCGCCGACCGGCCGCAGGTCCGCCGCGCCGTCACCGCTGCCGCCCTGGGCAACACCATGGAGTGGTTCGACTTCGGCGTGTACGCCTACCTCGCGGGCACGATGGGCAAGGTCTTCTTCCCGTCCAGCTCGCCCGGCGCCCAGGTCGTCTCCACGTTCGCCACGTTCGCCGCGGCGTTCCTCGTCCGCCCGCTCGGCGGCCTGGTCTTCGGACCCCTCGGCGACCGCATCGGCCGGCAGAAGGTGCTGGCCGCCACCATGATCATGATGGCGGCCAGCACCTTCGCGGTCGGCTTCTTGCCCACCTACGCCTCCGTCGGCTTCCTCGCCCCGCTGCTCCTCCTCTTGTGCCGCCTCGTCCAGGGCTTCTCGACCGGCGGCGAGTACGCGGGCGCCACCACGTACATCGCCGAGTATGCACCGGACCGGCGGCGCGGCTTCCTCGGCAGCTGGCTCGACTTCGGCACTTTCGTGGGCTACGCCCTGGGTTCGGGCCTGGTCACGATCCTGACCCTGACCCTCGGCACGCAAGGCCTGCAGGACTGGGGCTGGCGCATCCCCTTCTTCGTGGCGGGCCCCCTCGGCCTGATCGGCCTCTACATGCGCCTGAAACTGGAGGAGACGCCCGCCTTCAAGAAGGAGGCCGCCTACGTGGCGGCGGAGGCCGGAGACGACGTGGACCCCGCCGAGGCCGCCCGCGAGTCCGGCAAGGGACGCCTCAAGGAGATCTTCACCCAGCACTGGCAGGCCGTCCTCATCTGCATGGGACTGGTGCTCCTCTACAACGTCACCAACTACATGGTGACCTCGTACCTGCCCACGTACATGACCGTGACCCTGGGCGAGAGCGACACGACCGCCCAGCTCCTCGTGCTGGCCACCATGCTGCTCGTGGTGCTCACCATCACCGCGGTGGGCCACACCTCGGACCGTTGGGGCCGCAGACCGGTGTTCCTCACCGGCAGCGTCGCCCTGGTCGTGCTCGCCGTACCGGCGTTCCTGCTCATCCGCGAGGGCGGCATCCTGCTGCCCGCCATCGGCTGCGCCATCCTGGGCCTGCTGCTCGTCTGCTTCGCCGGCACGGCGGCCTCCACCCTGCCGGCGCTCTTCCCCACCCGCCTTCGGTACGGGGCCCTGTCCATCGCGTTCAACATCTCCGTCTCGCTGTTCGGCGGCACGACCCCGCTGTTCACCTCGGCGCTCGTCGAGGCCACGGGCAACGACATGGTCCCGGCCTACTACCTGATGGTCGCCGGAGTGATCGGATTCGTCTCGACGCTCTTCCTGCACGAGACGGCGGGCAAACCCCTGCGCGGCTCCGGCCCCATGGTCGAGACCTCGGGCGAGGCGGAGCGCCTCGTGGCGCACAGCCGCACCGCGGCCGGGCGCCAGGCCCGGGACGTCTGGATCCGGCTGCGGCATCCCTGGGCCCACCGAAAGCCCGACGACCGTGACCGGTAGGGGCGATCCCGGGCCCGCCGTGATCGACGGGGCGCCCCGGCTCAGGCGGACCGCCGGGCGACGGCCATCCGCTCCGCGGTGATGTTTCCCCGATGCGGGGGCAGGGGCCGTACATGTCAGACGCACTTGCCCCCCTTCTGGAACTCGTCCGGCGGCACCGGGAGCCCGCCGTCGTCCAGGCCGTCCGCTCGACCGCGGCGGCCGTCGTCTCCTACGTCGTCGCGCTGCGCCTCAGTAGCGAACCGGCGCCCCTCACCGCGCCGCTGACGGCGCTGCTCGTGGTCCAGGTGACGCTCTATTCCACGCTCACCACCGGCGTCCGGCGCGTCAACGCCGTCGTCGCCGGGGTCCTGATAGCGATCGGGTTCAGCGCCCTGGTCGGCCTGACCTGGTGGAGCCTGGGCCTGATCATCCTCGCCTCGCTCGTCGTGGGACGCCTCGTGCGGGCCGGCGAGTTCGTCCCCGAAGTCGCCATCAGCGCCATGCTCGTCCTCGGAGTGACCCAGGTCGCGGACACCGCCTGGGACCGGGTCCTGGAGACCATGATCGGCGCCGCGGTGGGCCTCGGCTTCAACGTCCTGTTCGTTCCGCCCGTCTGGATCCGGCCGGCCAGTGACGCGATCACCGACCTCGCCGACCGCATCGGCAGGCTGCTCGTGCACATCGGCAGCGAGTCCGGGAACGCCACCACCGTGGAGAAGGCGGCGGCCCGGCTGCACGAGGCCCGCCGGCTAGACAACGACATCTCCGAAGTCGACGCCGCCCTGCGTCAGGCCGAGGACAGCCTGCGCCTGAACCCCCGCGTGCGCGAAGGCGTCCTCTTCCGCCTCGTCCTGCGCACCGGCCTCGACACCCTGGAGATCTGCGCGGTGGTGCTGCGCGTGTCCTGCCGTACGCTCACCGACCTCGCGAGGGCGCACGGCGACGAACCGGCCTTCCCTACGCCGGTGGCCGCGGCCCTCCGGGACCTGTACGGGCACACTGCCGCGGCCGTCGAGTCCTTCGCGCAACTGATCACGGCCCAGGTGACCTCCAACGCCGAGGAGGCCGAGGGCAGGCTCGTCGAGGAGCTCGAAACCGCCCGGACCAGCCGCGGCCGGCTCGCCGCCCTGCTGCCTGGACAGATCGACCGCCATCCCGCCGAGTGGCAGCTCTACGGGGCGCTCCTCGCCGAGGCCGACCGCGTTCTGGACGAACTGAGCGTCGAGAAGCGCTCCGAGCGCCTCCTCGAGGAGCTGGACCGCCATGCCCACGAACGCCGCGCCCGTCACCCCCGGCTGGACCGGCTCCGGACCCGGCTCCGCCGCCGGCGGAAGGCCGTCGTCGACTGCTGACCGCAGCGGAGACCGCCGCACGGCGGAGGGTCCGAACCCCCTGGGGTTCGGACCCTCCGCCGTGCGGCCACTCCTCGCGAGGATGCGGCTCAGAAGTGCGCGGCAATCTTGTCGCCGACCCCCTGGTCGATGGAGCGCCAGTACTGGAGGGCCCGCTCCAGGACGGGCTTGCTGACGCCGTCCGCCAGGTGCCCGGCGACGTTGGAAACGAGCCGCTCGCGCGCCGCGTCGTCCATCACCTCGCGCACCAGCGTGCCCGGCTGGCCCCAGTCGTCGTCCTGGCTGCGCAGCGCGTACGCCTCCCGGACCATCTCGCCCGCGGAGGCCCAGCCCGCGGGCTCGCCGAAGCGGGCGGTGTCGGCGGCCGGGCCGCCGTAGGAGTTGGGCGCGTACGGGCGGGCCGCGTTCGATGCCTCGAAGCGCATCGCACCGTCCTTCGCGTACGAGGACACCAGCGAGCGCGCCCGGTTGGGGGGCAGCTGGGTGTAGTTCGCGCCGACCCGGTAGCGGTGCGCGTCCGGGTAGGAGAAGAGCCGCCCGAGGAGCATCTTGTCCGGTGACGGTCCGATGCCCGGCACCAGGTTCGAGGGCTCGAAGGCGGCCTGCTCGATGTGGACGAAGTAGTCGTCCGGGTTCTTGTCCAGGGTCATCCGCCCGACCTCGATCAGCGGATAGTCCGCGTGCGGCCACACCTTGGTCAGGTCGAACGGGTTGAACCGGTAGCCGGGCGCGTCCTCGAAGGGCATCACCTGCACGAACAGCGTCCAGCTCGGGGGCCGGCCGCCGGCGATCGAGTCGGTGAGGTCTCGGCGGTGGTAGTCGGGGTCCTCGCCGGCGATCCGGTCGGCGTCGGCCTGGGTGAGGAAGTCGATGCCCTGGTCCGTGTGGAAGTGGTATTTCACCCAGGACCTCTCGCCGGCGCCGTTGACCCACAGGTAGGTGTGGGAGCCGTAGCCGTTCATGTGCCGGTAGCTCTTGGGGATGCCGCGGTCGCCCATCAGCAGGGTGACCTGGTGCGCGGACTCGGGTGACAGGGTCCAGAAGTCCCACTGCATGTCGTGGTCGCGCAGTCCGTTGTCGGGGCGGCGCTTCTGCGAGCGGATGAAGTCCTGGAACTTGCTCGGGTCGCGTACGAAGAAGACCGGGGTGTTGTTGCCGACCAGGTCGTAGTTCCCGTGTTCGGTGTAGAACTTCAGTGCGAATCCACGTGGGTCCCGCCAGGTGTCCGGGGAGCCCTGTTCCCCCGCGACGGTCGAGAAGCGGGCCAGCATCTTCGTACGGCGACCGGGCTGGAAGACGTCGGCCTTGGTGAAGGCGCTCACGTCGTTCGTCACCTGGAAGACGCCGTACGCCCCGGCGCCCTTCGCGTGGACCACCCGTTCGGGTACCCGTTCGCGGTTGAACTGGGCCATCTTCTCGATCAGGTAGTGGTCCTGGAGGAGGATCGGGCCGTCCGATCCCACGGTGAGGGAGTGCTCGTCGCTCTCCACCGGGATTCCGACGTTGTTCGTCGTGTACGGGGTCTGCTGCGCGTCCTGCGTCACGGGGCGTCCTCCCCAGAGGTGGATGATCACTTTCCGGCGGGCGCCGGAAAGTCTCCCCCCGCCTACCCAGTCAACGCCGACCATGCGCCCCCGGCAACGCGAGCCGAGCGCGGGCCGGATGTTCCGTTCGCGATGCCATGACCGGTCCCCGCGCCCAGGACGCGGTGCGGACGCATGGGACGTCGTTCCGACGGGGAGAGCGAGCGGGCCCGCGCTCTGGGCGCGACGGTCGAGGAGCCCCACCCTCGAGAGGGGGTACGCGTCCTACGCGACCCTCACGGTCATCTGTTCTGCCTCTTCCTTCTCGGCACCTGACCGGCCCGCAACGGATGCCGAGCCGTGCCGGGCGCCGTGCCCCGGTAGACCTTTCCGGTCACGGCACTAGATGCCGTGGACGGTGGTGAGGTCGGTGAGGCCGGAGATGGTCAGGACGGGCTCCAGGAGGGGATTGGCGAGGAGTTCGAGGCGGTCGGCGTGCGGGAAGAGGACGCTGAGGCCGGCGCTGTCGAGGTACTCCACACCGGTGAGGTCGAGGACCAGGGGGCCGACCGTGCCCGCCAGGGCGGCGGCCAGCTCCTGGGTGTTGCTCATGTCGATCTCGCCGACCGCGGTGAGCAATGCGGCGCCGTCGGGCCGCCGTCCGAGGGTGAGGGTCAGGGGCGTGGTCATCAGGCGATCCTCGTGTGCATGTCGACGGTGGTTCCGGACGGGCCGGACGTGATGGTGACCTGCTGCATCAGCGCACGCATCAGGGCCATCCCGCGGCCGCGGTGCGTGTTGAGCTCCGGCTCCGGTGCCTTCCAGCGGCCGGTGTCGGCGATGGTCAGGTGCAGATCGTTGACGTTCGCCTCGGCCCGGAACTGAATGGTGCCTCCGGCGGCGTCACGGTGCCCGTGTTCGATGGCATTGGCGCACGCCTCGCCCGCGGCGACCAGAATGCCCTGCGCGGTGGCGGAGGGCAGATCGCACCGGTCGAGCCATCCGCGCAGCGTCTTGCGTACGGGCGCGAGCTGGGAGGATTCGGCGGGGAAGGACATCTCCAGGGGGGCAGGGTGGCGGTAGAGCAGCAAGGCGACGTCGTCGTCGTAGCCGTCGACGGGAGCCAGCCGCGACATGACGTCGGTGGCGAGGTCGTCGATCGCTGTGTCTCGGCCGTCCTGGAGGGCCTTGCTGGCCTGGTCGATGCCCGCGCTGAGCGGGCGGCGGCGGCGTTCGACGAGCCCGTCGGTGTACAGCAGCAGCGTGGAGCGGGCCGGTATGGTGCAGGCGCCTTCGGGGCGTCGGGTTCCGGGCCGGACGGCCAGGGGCAGTGAGCGGCCGTCCTCCAGGAGCCGGGTGGTGCCCTCGGGCCGGACGAGGATGCCGGGCGGGTGGCCGGCGCTGGAGTACGTCAGCTGCCCGGTGTCGACGTTGAGGACTCCGCAGAAGACGGTGGTACAGGCCGCGCCCGGCACACCGGCGGCGAACTGGTCCAGGGCCATCAGCGTCTGGGCGGGACTGGCGTCCTGCAGCAGCAGGGCACGACAGGCGCTGCGCAGCTGACCCATGACGCTGGCGGCTTCGAGCCCCCGTCCCACGCAGTCGCCGACGACGATGCCGATGCGGCCGTCGGGCAGGGCGACCGTGTCGTACCAGTCACCGCCGACCTCCAGCGGCTGGGTGGCGGGCTCGTAGCGGACGGCGAAACCGGCGGGCAGCTGCGAGGGGCCGAGGATGGCGCGCTGCAGGGCGATGGCCGTCTCGCGCTGCTGGTCGATCTGGTGGGCGCGGTTGAGGCCTTGGGCGAGGTGACCGGCCAGGAGGGACAGCAGCAGTTCGTCCTCGCCTGTGAACGGCCGGTTCTCGCCCAGGTCGATCCACAGGGCGAGCGGCCCGTCGGGGAACTCCAGGAGGATGCCGGCCCCCGTGGGGTCGGCGACCGGGGTCAGGACCGGCCCCCGGCGTAGCTCCTCGAGCGCCTCCCGTCGTCCGGCGGGCAGTTGCGACCAGGTCAGACGCGCGTCGGTGGACGTCAGCGCGGGTTCGTCGCCCCGCTCGAAGACCGCCGCCACGACCCACCGGCCGCGCCACAGCTTCTTCAGTTCCTGCAGTGCGCCGGCCAGAGCCTCGGGCACGCTCGTGGCCCGGGACAGGCACGTGCCCAGGGCGGCCAGGGCGCTCTCGCGCTGGATGGCGTAGTGCTCGGCGGTGACGTCCCGGAAGGTGCCGACGGTCACGCGGCGCCCGGTGTCGGGATCGTCTACCTGGTTGAAGGTGGCCGTGACCCACAGCCTGTGTCCGTCGCGGTGGGTGATCGGAATGGTGTACGAGCCCTTCGTGCTGCCGAGCAGCAGGGCGAAGGCCTCCTCGACCTGCTGGTGCGCCACCGAGTCGGTGGCGGGGTCGGGCCACCACGGGTGGATGGGCCGGTAGGGCAGGCCTTCCGGTCCGTAGCCGAGGATGTCGCTGAACGAGGTGTTGATCTCGATGACCGCGCCGTCCTCGTCGCATACGAAGAAGGCCTCCTGCAGGGAGTCCACCAGGGCGGTCCGCCAGCGGACGTGGTGGCCGCGCAGCCGTGCCAGCTCGATGTTCGCCCGCACCCGGGCGAGGAGTTCCGCGGCCGCGAAGGGCTTGACGAGGTAGTCGTCCGCGCCGGCCTGCAGGCCTTCGATGGATGCTTCCTGTCCGGCCCGCGCGGACAGCAGCAGCACCGGAACCGAGGCGGTGCGGGGGTCGGCCCGCAGCGCCGTGACCAGGGAGAGGCCGTCCAGGTGGGGCATCATGACATCGCTGACCACCAGGTCGTAGGCCTTCGCGCGGATGGCCCCCAGAGCCTGTCGGCCATCGGTGACCGCGTCGACCTGGTAACCGGCGCCGTGCAGGAGGCGTACGAGGTACTCGCGCATGTCGGAGTTGTCGTCGGCGACCAGGAGGCGTGACGTTGGGGCCGTAGCGGGGGACGTCCTGGCGGCTTCGGCATCCGCGACGTTCTGGATCCGGGCCTCGACGGGCGAGGCCTGGCCGTGGTCGCGGGGCAGCCAGCGGAGGGCCTCCTGCACGAAGGGGGCGGTCGCGGTGGGGCCCGTCCCGGAGCCCGGCTCCGAGAGGACGGCGTCGGCGGGCAGGTGCGAGGACCCGAAGGGCAGCCGGATGGTGAACCGGGTGCCCCGGCCCTCCGCGGATGTGGCGCTGATCTCGCCGCCGTGCAGCCCGACCAGTTCCTTGACCAGGGCCAGGCCGATGCCGCTGCCCTCGTTGGAGCGGGAGCGGGCGTTCTCGATGCGGTGGAACCGTTCGAACAGCCGGGGTATCTCCTCCGCCGCGACACCGATGCCGGTGTCGTCGACGGTCACCACGGCCGCCCCGTCCACGGCGTCCACCGCGACGCGGATCGAGCCGTCGAAGGTGAACTTCAGCGCATTGCTGAGCAGGTTGAGGACGACCTTCTCCCACATGGTGCGGTCGATGAAGACCGGCTCGGGCAGGGGAGAGCAGTCGACCCGGAAGCCCAGGCCCGCTTTGTCGACCGCGGAGCGGAACACGCTGGCGAGCTCACCGGTGACCTCCGCCAGGTTCACCGGCTCGTAGGACGCCTGCATGCGGCCGGCCTCGATGCGGGAGAAGTCCAGCAGGGTGTTGACCAGTTTGCCCAGCCGGAGTCCGTTGCGGTGGATGACCTCCAGCTCCTCGTGCACGCCCGCGTCCACGGCCGCGAGCCGGTCCCGCAGTTCCTCCACAGGCCCCATGATCAGCGTCAGCGGCGTACGGAACTCGTGGCTGATGTTGGAGAAGAAAGCCGTCTTCGCCAGGTCCAGCTCCGTGAGTTCCTCCGCGCGCCGCTGCTGCGCCTGGTAGCTGCGGGCGCTGGCCACCCCGGTGGCGACGTGACCGGCGACCAGTTCCACGAAGCCGCTGTACCCGTCGTCCAGGGCCCGGTACCGGTTCAGACCGACCACCATGAAACCGTACGGATTGCCGCCCTGCTGACGCAGCGGCACCACCAGGGCCTGCAGGGGCGCCTCGGCCCACTCGCCGGTCGGCAGGTCCGCGAACACGTCGCCGTCCAGGGGCAGTACCGCGGACTCTCCCCGGGCCGCGGCAGCCGTCGGCCACGGGGTCTCGGAGTCCGCCGGAAGGAGCTTCACCGCGGCCGGGTGATCGTTCCCGATGCCGGTGGCAGCGGCCAGCGTGGCGCTGCCGTCGTCCTCGAACAGGTAGGTCAGGGTGAAGGGCAGATCGTGCGGGTTGCCGCTCAGCTGCAGCCGGGCGAAGTCGAGCATCTCCTGCTCGGTGCGCACCACGCTGGGGTCGGAGCCGAGGTCGCGCAGCGTGGCCATCCGCCGTTCGCCGATGACGCGCTCTGTCTCCTCGCTGACCACGCAGAGCATGCCGACGACCTCACCTGTGTCGTCGCGCAGCGGACTGTAGGAGAACGTGTGGTAGCTCTCCTCGGGGTATCCGGAGCGCTCGACGAACAGCAGCAGGGCCTGGTCCCACGTTGCCTCGCCGGTGGTGAGCACCGTGTCGATGCGGGGGCCGATGTCGTCCCAGATCTCCGCCCAGACCTCGCTCGCCGGCCGTCCCAGCGCCCACGGGTACTTCCGGCCCAGGGTGTCGCGCCGGTAGGCGGCATTGCAGAAGAAGGTGAGTTCCGGTCCCCAGGCCATCCACATGGAGAACTTCGAGGACAGCAGGATGCTCACGGTCGTCTTCAGGCTCTGAGGCCAGTTATCGGGGTTGCCGAGCGGGGTGGCCGCCGGCCAGTCCACCCGGCCCAGATCCCGGCCGACCGCCTCGTCGGCGGCGAACACACCGGCCCCGACGGCCGCCGCCGTCTCGCGCGCGGCATCCTCGGAACGCGTCACTGCTCACCCCTCGTTGTTCGAACTGCCGATGTCCGGGTAGACGGCCGGCATCCATTGTGCTGCCACTCCGTGTGCCGTGGTGGGCTTTGCGACCCCCAGCGGCCCGTAAGGCTGACGGACCATCCGGAGGGAGACCGTTGACGTGATCCGTAGGATAGGACAGCCGAGCCCGGGACCACGAGGTACGGCCAACCAGGCGGGCCGGGAGGCCATGTGACGGCAACCGAGTACACCCTCCACCACGGGGCGGCGCAGGAGGGGTCGGACGAACGGGGCAGGCTCGCGGCGGTGCGCCGCTACGCGGCCCTTGACACCTCTGCGGACGCGGCCTTCGACAGGATCGCGACCCTCGCGGCCCGTATCTTCGGCGTCCCCATGGCGACCGTCGCGATCGTGGACAGCGACTGGGTGTGGCTCAAGGCCGCCCACGGCCTTGGGGGCGTCAGGGAGGTCCCCCGTGACCAGAGCGTGCTCTGCTCCCTCCCGCAGGAGGGGCCGTACGTGGTCACGGACGCCCTCACCGACCCGCGCACCACCGTCGGCCCCGCCGTCCAGGGCCTGCCGGGAGTGCGTTTCTGCGCCGCCGCGGCGATCACCACGTCCGACGGCCACCGACTGGGCACCGTCAACGTGCTCGACACCCGCCCGCGCCACCCCACCGGCGACCAGCTGGCAGCCCTCCAAGAGCTGGCCGCGCTCGTCATGGAGGAGCTCGAACTGCGCTTGAGCGCGCAGCACATGGTCGCCGCCGAACGCGCGCGCCGGGCCGACGCCGAACGCCTGGCCCGCGCTCTCCAGCGCACCCTGCTGCCGCCGGCCCTGCCCACGGTTCCCGGATTGCAGGCGGCCGCCGCTTACCACACGGCCTCCGCCGACGAGGTCGGCGGCGACTTCTACGACCTGTTCCCCCTCGACGACGGCCGGTGGGCGTTCTTCCTCGGCGACGTCTGCGGCAAGGGCGCCGAGGCCGCCGCACTGACCTCGCTGACCCGCTATACCCTGCGCGCCGCAGCCATCTACGACCCGGACCCCCGTACCGTCCTGGCCAACCTGGACACGGTTCTCAAGGGCGAGCACCAGGGCGACAACCCCCGTTACTGCACTGCGGTGTTCGGCGTGCTCGACGCCGCCTCCGACGGGTCGTTCACGGTCACTCTGGCCGGCGGCGGACACCCCCCGGCCCTGGCGGTGCGCGCGAACGGCACCGTCGAACCGGTGTCCACCACCGGCGGCCAGCTGGTCGGCATCCTTCCCGACCCGCACTTCGCGCAGGCCACCACCCGCCTGGCGCCCGGCGACGCCCTGCTGCTGTACACCGACGGGCTGACCGAAGCCCGTGCCGCGGACGGCAGCATGCTCGGCGAGGAGGGGCTGGCCCGTCATCTGGCCACCCGGCCCGCCCGAGGAGCTGACGTCCTGCTGGCGTCGGTGCACGAGCTCTTCACCGATCTGGGATCGGGAGTGAGCGACGACACCGCCCTGCTCGCCCTGTCCGTCCCATACCGCCATACCCGGCTACCAGCCCAGGAGAACAGGTGACCCACCGCACCCTGACCACCAGTCGGCGCTCCCACCCGAGGGGCGCCACCGTACTGGGAGTGGTCGGCGAGCTCGACCACCACACTGCACCGGAGCTCACCGGGGTGATCGAGGAGACTCCCTTCAGTGCCGGCGTCCCCGTACTGATCGACCTCTCCGAGCTCGCCTACTGCGACTCCACGGGCATCACCGTACTCATCGGCGCCTACCACCGCGCGGAGAAGGCCCGCGCCCCCTTGTCCCTCGTCGGGCTGAATGCCGACCTGATGCACGTCTTCCGCATCATCGGCCTCAACCAGCTCTTCACCTTCCACCCCACCATCGAGGCCGCGGTCGAGGCCCTCCAGCCTTAGAGAACCCCCAGCAGAACGTCTTCGAGGTGGTTGCCGGGTACCCGTTCCGCGCCTCGGGGACGTGCGTCTGGGGCTCCGGGCGGAGGCCTGGGTTGCTCCGTCGTGTCCATGAAGCCGGCGGTCCCGAGGAGGAACCGTCGGCGGGGTGGGTGGCGTGGAGCAGAGGGGGAAGACGAGCGGTGAGAGGAGCGATGATGCCAGGGACCTCGCAGAGCATGGCCGGACTCAGGTGCGCGGACGCCCGTCAGGTCGCCCGGGAGGCCCTGTCCGTCCGTGGTGCGGGGGAGCGGCTGGTGGACGACGTCCTGACGGTGGTCGCGGAGTTGGTGAGCAATGCGATCCGGCACGCGGGCGGCGTGACCGGCTTCGGCATTCGGCATCTCCCCGATGCGGTGGCGATCGAGGTGTCCGACGCGTCCCCGGTCCTTCCCCGCTCGCCGGGCACTCCGGTCGCGGTACCGGGAGGGTTCGGCTGGCTGCTGGTCAACCGGCTCGCCTCCCATACGGAGATCACGGCCGGCCACAATGGAAAGACGATCACCGCGTACGTGCCGCTCACGGTCGCAGCCACCGACGCGTGACGCGCACGCATTCCTCCTCGTAGCACCAGGAGTTCAGGGGCGACGCGGTAGCAGGAACGTGCCCGAGACCCCCAGGAACGGCGGCCGGCTCCCCGGAGGCGGGTGAGAGCGGACGCGAGGGACCTCGAGCACGCCGGTTTCCCCGTACGTGTCCTCCGACTGGTCAGCGCCGCCGCCTCGTCGAGGACCTGGTCCAGGCCCTCCCGTACGGGAAGCCATTGAGGCGCCCGCGCCGTGACGTGAACCAAACCGGTCGCGCCGACCGCAGCGAGTAGCGGGGCCCCACACGTAGGGGTGGATGTGCACTCCGCGAACCGGCCGAGCAGGCCCCGACCTCCGGCCGTCAGTCGGTCGGCTCTTGGGGCTTGGCGTTGCCCGGCCCGGCTGCGGGCTGCTCGCCCTTCTCGCTCCCGTCCTCCCCGGATCCCTTGTGCTGGGGCCGTCCGGTCGCGCCCGGGAGGTCGGGGGCACTCGGGCCGAAGGGGGGTAGGTCCGGGGTGACTGCGTCCCGCTTCTCCGGAACGCGGTCCGGAAGTTCAGGCTCCGTTGGTGCACTGTGCATGACAGGTCTCCTTGCGGGTGGCTGGGGCGGACTCCGGCAACGGGAAGTCGTAGGGGCGGCGGAGCCGGGCTCGGCGGGAGCGCCGGCCGCGTGGTGGCGGGGGGATGCCACCACGCGGCTCGGGCCCGTTCGGGATCCCGCGCCACTCACTGACTGCCACGAGCTCCCTCATCCAGGCTTTTCGCCGGGATCCAGCCCCGCAAACGGGCGGCACCCGTCCATTGCTCTGGGAATCGGGCACAGGCGGCCGGGCGGGTGCCAGGCCCGGGCGAGCGGTCCGGTTGGCACGACCGGCCACGGGTAGGCGGGGCATGGGCAGCGCTCGGCGGTTCACGCTGTGGCGGCCCCCGAGGGGACGGCGTAGGGGATGACCGATGAGGCGGACACGGGACAACCGGAAGAGCTCTTGGCCGGGCTTCGGGTCGATGCGAGCCGACCCGAACAGCCCGTCCTGCTCGATGGCGCGGGGCTGCCGATCCGGACGTGGCGCGAGAATCACCCTTACGACCGGAGGCTCCGGCGGGTGGAGTACGAGCGTGCCAAGCGGATCCTGCAGATTGAGATGCTCAAGCTGCAGAAGTGGGTGAAGGAGACCGGTGCCCGGGTCGTGGTGGTGTGCGAGGGCCGCGACGCCGCGGGCAAGGGCGGCACCATTCAGCGGTTCACAGAGCGCCTCAACCCACGCGGAGCCCGGGTCGTGGCCCTGGACAAGCCCACCGAGCGCGAAGCGGGCCAGTGGTACTTCCAGCGCTACGTCGGCCACCTCCCGGCCGCCGGCGAGATCGTGTTCTTCGACCGCTCCTGGTACAACCGCGCAGGCGTGGAGAAGGTCATGGAGTTCTGCACGGACGAGGAGTACAGGCTCTTCCTGGCCCAGTGCCCGTCCTTCGAGACGATGCTCGTCGAGGACGGAATCCACCTGGTCAAGTTCTGGTTCTCCGTCTCGCGCGCGGAGCAGCGCACCCGCTTCGCCATCCGCCGCGTGGATCCGGTCCGCCAGTGGAAGCTCTCGCCGACCGACCTCGCCTCCCTCGACCTCTGGGACGACTACACGGCGGCCAAGATCGCCATGTTCCGTGCCACCGATACGGACGACGCCCCCTGGACCGTCGTCAAGAGCAACGACAAGCGCCGGGCGCGGCTCCAAGCCATGCGCCATCTGCTGTGGCGACTGGACTACGCGAACAAGGACCCTGACGCGGTGGGCATCCCGGACCCTCTCATCGTTGGCGCCGCCGACACCCTCCTGGAAGCGGGCGAAGAGACCGCGGACCTTTCCCCGACCCCGCTCGCCGCCCGTCTGTCCGGTCCCGGTGAGCACCCCTGAGGAGCCAGGCGCAGGGCTCGCGTCGAGGTGTCCCGGGCGGATGACTCGGACGGGGTGCTGGGTAGGTGTTCGTACGCCGCTGCTCAGGCGCTGGTCACGGCAAGGCGGTCAGTCGGACGTGCCGGGGTCCGTAGTGATGTGGAAGAGCTGTTCGGTGCCGGTGAGTTCGAGGAGTTTGGTGACTTGCTGGTTGGGGGCGTGGAGGGTGACGCGGCGGCCGTGTGCTTCGGCGGTGAGGCGGGCCCGAAGGATGGTGTTGAGGCCGGATGAGTCGCAGAAGGTGAGTTCCGTCAGGTCGAGGACGACTTCGGGCGGACAGCCGGGCTGGGTGATCAGGGTATGCAGGGCATCTTGGAGCAGCGGGGCTCGGTCGATGTCCATCTCGCCGCCGATGCTGACGATCACTTGCTGCCCTTGCTTCTCCACCGTTACGGGCGGAACGCGGTCCTGCGCTTCTTCCATGTGTACAGCCTAGAAGGATGTTGGGGCGGTGGCCAGATCCTTCCAGGTCAGCCGGTCTCTTGCTGTCGGCCGGAGTGTGCGGAGACGGTGCGGGCTGCGGGTGGTGAGGCCGTCGAGGTCGTTCTCGGGCTGCTGCGGGAGGTGTCGGAGCTAGATCGCATCACTGGTACTCGGCGGAGCGGACGCCGATACGTCGTCGTCCCGGTTTCGATGCATCCTCCGGTCACTCTTCGGTGTAAGCCCTCCGGCATCCCGACGGGAATGTCGGAGGGCGTACGCAGGGCGGTCATACCGCCGAAGCAGTCCAGGTCCCAGGAGCATCACCATGAACACCTCTGGCAACGCAACCCCTGCCCGCGCACGCTGGGACGACGGTGTCTCCCGCAGCCGCACCAGCATGGTCTGGGCCGTGTGGGGCCTTGGCGCGGCCTTCGTCATCGGATCGGTGATCCTTCTCGTCGGGGCTTTCACCGCGGACTCGATGGCGGGGGAGAGCTGGCAGCCGGCCGGCGTGCTCGGAGCGATCGGGCTGTCCCTCGGCGTCGTCTTCGTGATCTGCGGCGTGCTGGCCCGGGCCCTGGTGTCGAAGCAGGCCCACCCGTGAGTCCGCGGCACCCGAGTACCTGATCCATATTGGCTTGGTTCACGAGTCGGATTTCGTGAGCAAAGCCACCCCCGGGTGGAGCGGCGGCCCGTCAGCGGGCGTGGTGGGGGAGGGCACGCTGGTGGGGAAGGCCGCCGTGCCGAGGTGTGGTGGGACGGTGGGTGGTCCGGTCGCGTCGGCCGGGGATGGGGTTGCGCCGGGCGGGCTGGCTGGGCCACGACGCGTTCCTGTCCTCCCCGGCCTGGCCGGCATTGCGGTCGACCTGGGCTGCCTCGACGCCAAGGGCATCGACGTCGCCCGGATCCTCGTGGATGCGCACGCCGGGGGAGCGGGCATCGGCCACGCCGTCACCACCGCCGCCGCCCACTCACCCGCTCCCGCTCCCGCTGCCGCTCCGGAGGCGACCGCCGCCCCCGCTCCGGCTGGCACCCGAGTCCCGGCGCCCAACGTCGCAGGTCCTGTTTTCCTGCTTGGAGCCGGTGTACCGCTGGGCCCAGTCACCGGAGGCCGGCTCGTCCACCACACTGATTGCAGGCGTCCCAGACGCGGGAATGTCGATCTTGACAGGTGATCAGGCGAGGAGCTGTTCGCCGAACCGGAGGTGAGCGCCGAAGCGACTACTGTCGTGGGTCGCCAGAGGATCGCCGAAGGCGGCTCACCTGCTCAGCAGCTACAGGGGCGGGGTGAGACGTGGTTCTGGCAGTGGATGGCCCGGGGCTGCCGGTCAGTCGGTTGAAGTGGCCCGTGTTGCCTCGTGCGCCTCGGTGAGGGCTCGCTGTCGGATGTCTCCGAACAACTGGATCGTCGTAGCACCCAGGATGTCGTCCCTGCCGACGGTCCGGGCATCCCCCGTGCGGGAGTACAGGGCCGGGATGGATTCCTTGGAGAACGGGGACGGGGTCGGTGCTCCTGGCAAGACGAGGGCGACCGTGCCGTACCGTTTCACCCCGCCTTCACGGACGACCATCACCGCGTCCCGGGCGAGGTCGGTCAGGAAGTTGCTCGCGAGCCCGTCCAGGTCGCGGACCAGCGCCGGGACAGCCCTCAGCCCCTGGCATCGCAGCAGTTTCTTGACCTCGCCCTCGAACCTGTGAGCACCGACCATGGAACTCAACTTGCGCGACTGCCTGCGCCTGGCGTCCACAATGACTCCCTCGGCGTCATAGGTGACACCGTTCAAGCCCCTGAACGTGGGACTATGGGCGTACCACTTGGACCCCACCTCGACTTCGACGTTGCGGCTGATCGATGAGACAAGGTCCGCGGGAAGCAGCTTCGTCCGCGTCTGCTCAGCCGCCACTCTCCTGCATCCGTCGACGATCTCCGTCAGCACTGTCCGCACCACCGACGCGGCCGCGTGCGCGGCCGGTCGGGAGACGTGCATGGAGGTCACGTCCCTGAACACCCTTTTGGCGAGAGAAGGCGTGAACGGCAAGGCTTCTATGTCCGATGCGGGCGCGGGACTGATTTCGGGACGTGTGGGCTGTACAGGCATCGGAAGGAGCACTCCCCGTTGTCGGACTGGTCGAAGACACACACGTCCAGGACAGGCGGCGGTCAGGTATGTCCCGTCACGGCCCGCTCCTTTGGGCGGCCCTCAGGTGCAGGCCAAAGCCTTGCATCCTCCACTGACACCCGCCCGGCGGGGGAGCAGACGCCGGCTCTCCGGTTGCTCGGAGCTGCCTTACGAGGCCAGGCAGCCGACCGGAACGCCAGCCCGCAGAGTGAGCGCACGGGTAACGCTCCCAATGCCATCCGCCATGGTCTCGGTCCAACCTGGGTGGCGTCATCGGCCAGTGCTCGCCGAGCTTCGAGGCCATGGACCTGAGGATCCGGGCGAGGCCGCGGGCATGATTCCAGTTCGCGTGAACGCCGTGGGCCGAAGGGCCAGCGTCGACGGTGAACGTCCACTCAAGCAGGGCAGCACCCGCCAGTTCGGTGCGCGGGCTGGAGGGGATCTGGGAAACGTGGGCGTGGAGCTCGTTTCCGGCGGTGATCAGGTCGTCGATCAGGTGAGCCACGGCCTAAGCGTCCGGCCGTTGGTCGTAGGACGCCAGAGCCCGCGCTGTGAGCTCCTCGATCGTCCGTGTCTTGCCGGGCTTCATGCTGGGTGCTCTCTATCGTCGTCAGCGGGTGGTAGACCCAGCCTGACGCTCTGGGGAGGCCGGAACACTCACAAATCTGTGAGTACCGATGAGTGCCACAGCCCGATCCAGCGAGCCAGCCCACCAAGGCGGTCCGTGTCTCGCCGGGACGTGTGCACCAGACCGCGGATGGTCTCCCGGGTACCCGGGAGGTGCCGTGTCCGCTCCGGGGCGACGCGTCGGGCCTGCGCCAGATCCCCGGCCGCGTGCAGGTGGCGTCACGTGACTCCACCTGTGAGTCGGCGACCAAAACTCACACGGCGTCACATGACGGACCCACAGGGCGTCATGTGACGGCTCACGAAGCATCACGTGACGCCCCGACCAGGTCCCACCAAGCTCCTCACCACGAGATGGTTGACGTCGTTGACTTACCTCAAATAAATACTTCCGCCTCGCGAGAAAAAGCCACGCGTAGGCGGCATTGCGTCAACGCCCTGGTAGCGGCTGCGGCCGAATACATGCAAAGGCGGTGGCTGGTGGAGGTCTCGCAGGTCCACCAGGCCCACGCCTCGCGGCGCCCGCTGTCCGGAACAGGGAGCGCAGGACCGGCTGACCCGCACCCCTCCATCGGGTTCTACCGGCGGCCGTTGCCCTCCATGACGCTTCGGCGGTGCCCCGATGTCCTCGCCGCCGTTCGGCGCGCGGCGCCTGGGTACCCGATGGGGTTGTGGGGCAGAGAAGTTCGTACGCGGCGATGCGGGGCGAAGTAGCGTCATTGGCCGGTGTGACGTCCTTTCAGAGGAAGCCAGGTGAGCATCGTGCGGGATCGGCTCTTTTCCTTCGTTCCGTCTTCTGCCTCCCGCCGTCCGGGGTCTGGAATTCGTCCCCGGCACGGGCGCTCCGTCGCGGCCGTGACGGGTGTGCTCGCGCTCGTCGGCGGCGCGTTGGTCGCTTCTCCGGGGACGGCGTCGGCCGCGACGCTGCACACCGTTCGCTTCACCCGGCAGGGGTCCGACGCGGGTTTCCGCGTTCCCGCCGGCGTCACGCTCCTCGACATCGTCGCCATCGGCGCCCGCGGTGCCGGCGCGGAGGCCGCGGGCGGCAGCGGCGCGAAGGTGGTCGGGCACAACGTGCCCGTCGCGCCCGGGCAATCGCTCAACGTCTACGTGGCGCCGCAGAACACCGGCGGCGCCAGCTACGTCGGCACCTGCGCCATCGGCCACGACCCGGGCTGCACGCCGACCGCCGTCACGGCCACCGATCCCCGCATCACCGTCGCCGGAGGCGGCGGCGGATCGGGCCGGGCCCTCGTCTCGCCGGGGAGCTGGTCGCGCGGGGGGAACGCGGCGGCTGCTCCGTTGGACGGTGTGAACGGGGGCGTGTACATGGGCGGGGTCTACTACCCGGCGCAAGGCGGCAGGCACGGGGCGCTCGGCGGCGCCGGGGGCATCGGGTTCCACCATGACGCCTGGGGTGGCTGCGGGTCGTTCCCGGCCGGAAGCAACGGGACTCCCGGCTTCGGCGGCCCCGGCGGATCCCTGCTCTTCAGTCTCAGCGGCGGCCGGGGCGGCGACGGCTGGGTCGGGGGAGGCGGCGGTGGAAGCAGCATCGCCTTCTGTGACGACGCCGACTTCTTCGGAGCCGGCGGCGGTGGGGGATCCAGCTACTCACGAGCGGCGGCAGGCCCCGCGACCGCGGCGGTCGACGGCAGAGGCAACGCCCTGGCACCGTCCGTGACCATCCAGTACTACACCCCCTAAGTGCAGCACGCCCCGGGCCGTTTTGGTCCGGGGCTTCGTCGGCTTCGTCTTGTCGTGCACCGGGAGCAGTTCTCAGGCGTCGGGGTCGTGTTCGTACAGGCAGCGGGCGAGGTCGTCGAAACAGAGCTGTGCCCAGGTCCGCAGGGCGGCCGTGGAGCTTTCGTCGAGGCCGTAGGCCGTGAACTCTGCGTCGTGGATCCAGTCGACGCCGGCCAAGCGACTCTGGAGGTCTTGGGGGCTGAACCGGCCTCGTGCGTGGCGGCGGCCGAACTCTTCGAGGTCGGGGGTGGTCCAGCGGCGGGAAGCGGCGTACACGTCGAGGAAGTCGCGGGCGGCACCCCGGTAGGCGAGGGCTCGGACCCTTGGTGCCGATCACGTCCTCCTCGGCGAGGACGGGCCCGTAGGCGCTCTGGGCGATCGGCCGACCCTCAACCTCGGAAACCAATTCCAGCCAGCTAACGCCCAAGGGGGTCAAGGTGAGTCACACCACGCCACCGCGACCCTTCGACGTCGCAGATCTCGTCCCTCAACTGGCCCCCTTGGCGCGCACAGCAACGCGCCTGCCCCCCGCCCCGGATCCCCTACATGGCACGACAGCTCTGTCGGCGGGCCGCTGCTTTGGCCCGCCGACAGAGCCCTGGCCGCACTGCGAGGAGCCGCACAACTTCTTCCTCCAGTCCGGTGGACCCGCGCTCGCGAGGCTGTGGTGGACGGTTGGCGTGGGCGAAGGCGCGTCGGAGTCCTGGCGCTGGCGGAGGAGGAGGTCCTCCCCGTCTCTCGCCAAGGGGGGCCTTAGGGCCGGGCCCGCAGCCGGGCCGCACGTGCTTCCAGCGGCTCACCCTCGTATCCGGCATGGATGCCGGTGGCCGGTGGCAGGCTCCGACGGGTCGAACGCGGCACGTCGGAGGGGCAGGGCATGAGGTTGAGCCGTCGGGAACGGATCGCCTCGGACGGCTTCCTCCTCGCCGCCGGGGTCACCGCGGCCGGCTGGGGCGCGGCGCACTACGGCTTAGACCGGACCGCTCACCTGGCCTTCTCTCTGATCCTGATCCTGGTGCTCGTCACGGCCTGCCGCACCGTGTTCCACGGCCTGCCCCTCGTACGGCTCCCACAGCCACGCATTCCAGCGTCGGAGGAAGTCCGCCGTCACGCGGCCCGCCAGGCAGGCCTCGACCCCGACGCCTGACACGAGCTGCGCCGCGCCGCCGCTTCCACGGCCCACCCTGCCCCGGGCCGCCGCCCCGGAGCCGATCAGGATGACCGTGTCGGTCTGGTCCCGGCTGATGGCTGGCTGCCCGAAGTCTTGAACGAACGCCCGGGCGGCCTGGTGCGCCTGGACAACGGCGGAGGGGCCGGCAACCGCAGTCGGCGAAGGATTGATCCTTCGTAGGCCGGGCAGGTGGCAGGGTGTGAGACGTCCGACTGCTGGTCGTTCTCCGGCTGGTGTCATGATCGCCGGGTATGGTGCTGTACCCGGTCCGAAGTGGCGGGCCCGACGGTTGGTAGGGGGTGTGGTGCGGACGGCGCGGACGTTGGCGGCGCTGGACGAGGTCGTGCTCGGTGACCACGTCTGCTGGTTCACGGAACCCTCCGCCACCCTCTACTACTCGGATATGCGCGCGTACCTGGCCGACGGTGCCCTCTACGGGGACAAGGTCGTGGTGATCAGGTCTTCGGGTGGCGCTGCGTTCTCCCGCGACTGGGTGCCCGCGAACTCGGTGGTCCTCGATCTGCCGGGCTCCGCGGCTGCGGAATCGGTGGTGACCGCGGCGCGCCGGGAAGTCCGTACCGCTGTCCGTCAGGGATTCCGCTCGGTGCGGGTTCTCGCCGAGCGTCCGCCTGCGACGGCGCCCGGGGGAGTCGAGGAGCTGCTGGACTGGGAGCTGAGGCTCGATGCGTTCGCGGCGGAGAGCGGCGCTATCGTCGTGTGCGCGTTCCGGCCGATGCTGTGGGAGGCCCCGGCGCTGGAGCGGGTGGCGTGCGTGCATCCGCACGAGGTGGGCAGACGGGCGGTGCGTCCGGCTTTTCGGATGTTCAGTACGGGCGCGGACGAGTGGAGCGTGGACGGCGTGATCGACTCGGAGGGCGCGGACGCGTTCAACGCCGCCGTCAGGGCCGCGCTCGCGCACAGCCAGGCCATGACGCTGCGGTTCGATGCCCTGGAGATGATCGATGCCGCCGGCATGCACGCGCTGGTGGATGCGGGCCGTCACCTCCCGGACCGCCGGATCTTCGTGGCAGGCGCGAACGAGACGGTACGCCTGTGCTGGAACCTGGCGGGATACGCGAGCTCACGCGTTCCGGTGGTGCTGACGCCATGACCACGACCGTGCCTCCGGCCTCGTCCGGCCCCGCCCCGGCCCCCTTCCGCCACGAGCTCTACCCCTACCGCGGCGAGCAGGAATTCCTCTCCGGGACCCTTGGCTTCATCCACGAGGCCCTCGAGGGCGGTGAAGCGGTCGTGGTCGCCGTTCCCTCCGCCAAGACAGCCCTCCTGCGCGGCGAGCTCGCGGGCGAGGGAGCCGTCACCTTCATCGACACGGCAACGGCAGGCCCCAACCCGGGCCGGCTCGTCGCGGCCTGGGCGACCTGGATGACCGAGCGTGGTGAGGGCAACCGTCCCGTACGGGGTATCGGCGAGACGTCCTGGCGCCAGGCACGCAACCCCGCACACCTCGCGGAGCTGCGCTACCACGAATGGCTTCTGAACAGGGCCTTCGCGCGCAGTACCGCTTGGTCGATGCTGTGCCCCTACGACGACACCGACCAGGACCCCGAAGCGCTGGCCGCGATCTCCCGCTGCCACCCCCTGATCCGCCGCAACGACAAGAACGCTCCTAACGAGGACTACCTCGCGGGCGAGGACTACGTGTTCGAAGCCCTGGCCGGCCCCCGCGCCCCGTCCTTCGAGCTCCGCTACACGCGCGGCGACCTGGCCCTCATCCGCTCGAAGGTCTCCCGGAGCGCGTCCGAGGCGGGCGTGCCCGAGGGCGGGCTGGCCCAGCTCGCGGTCGCGGTCACGGAGATCGCGACGAACAGCATCCGCCACGGCGGCGGCCACGGAACCTTGCGTACCTGGACCCAGAACGCCACGTTCCTGTGCGAGTTCCGCGACGCCGGCTACATCAGCGATGTGATGGCCGGCCGCACCCGGCCCTCCGAAGGCCAGATCGGTGGCCGCGGGCTCTGGCTCGCCCACCAGCTCTGTGACCTCGTCGAGATCCGCTCCACCCGCGACCACGGCACCATCATCCGCCTCCACATGGACGCCGAGCACTAGGTCGTGTCCGATGGGTCGTGGAATCGCTTGGGCGTAAGCGAAGTGGTGCGGCGATGATGTGCGGGTGTTCTACGAAGATCTCAGCGAGTACGACTACCAGGACGAGGATGCGTTCACGGACAGGGAGTCGGGCGTCTACGCACTCTGGTATCGCCCGCCGTACACCCGCCTGAACATCGGTTGGCTGGAAGCCGGCAAGCCGTACTCGACGGGGGCGGTCCCCACGGTGTTCGTGGAGAAGCTGAAGGCTGTTCAGGAGGTCCAGTGGATGAACGTCTGCCTCGGGGTGCACGCGTGTGACCTGTGTCTTGCGGATGAGGCTCCGGAAGGAAACGGCGAGGTACGGATTCCGGGCAGGCCCGGCGTTGCTTATGCCGCTCCGTTCCTGATCACGCACTACGTCACAGCCCACGGCTACCGGCCGCCGCAGTCCTTCGTGGATGCCGTTCTCACTGTCGACCTCGACGCATGGGCCGCCACACGGTGGCCCGACGTCCCCTTTCCCTGGGTTCCGGGTGATGCGGAACGGATGCCGGAGTAGCGGCGCGCGAGGCTCACCTGCGCAGCCAGAGCCGTATCCAGGCCACGGTGACCGTCCCGTGGAAGACGTAGGCCCGCTTGTCGAAACGGGTCGCGACCGCACGGAAGACCTAAGGTGGCGGGACAGAAGGCTCTGGCCGCCGGTAATGAGCTGCCGCCGCGTCCGAAGGCCGGCACCGGAGCGAAGGCCGTTCGAGCCGGACTAGGCCCCCATGGCCTCGCGGTGACGGACATGATCCTCGCCTATACCGACACGGTCCTGTCCGGAGACCGCGCCTGCCTGACCGACTGGCAGGTGGAGGTCAACCACACCATCAAGCAGACCGGCCTGTCCTTCAACACCGACGCCGTCCTCGCCGTGCCCACCCAGACCAGCGAGGTCCGCCTCTTCGAACTCGACAACGGCACCATGTCCCAGGCCCGCCTCGCCAACGAGGTCTGGGACTACGAGCGCTACGCCGGACACCGCGTCTGGGAAGGAGCCCGCGGCACCATCGGCGTGACGTACCCGTTCTGGCAGCGCCACCGCTACACCCGCTCTGAGCGCTTCCCGCTGCTCCACGTCGTCCTGGCGGGCAAGGAGGAGCACCTGCTCGACAACCGGCGGCGGGCGCTCACCGCCGACGTGAAGGGCATCACCGTCGCGGTGTGGGTGAACACCATGCCCCGGCTGCAGCGCGGCGAGCCCTGGTACGAGACCGGTGTCGACGACCCGGACCGGCGCCGTCGGCGCTACCCCGAGCCCGTCGGCCGCTGATCGGCGATGGGCAAGCCCACGGGGAGCCTGGGCAAGCCGTCCCGAAGACTGGCTAGCCCACCCTGGCCGGGCCCTGCCGGTAGAGCGGCGCCGGCCACGGCCACCCGGCGCTGCCGGGCGAAGCCGCAGCTGCCTCGTGACCTGTTGCTGGCTCGGGTGGGAGTGAACGGGCTGGTCACGGGGGGTGTTGTCAGACGCGATTGGCAAGATGGAGGACATGAATGTCACGCCTGTCACTCCACCACGGCCGATCGATGTTGTCGCGGTCTTTCCCCAACTGGCCCCGTTGGCCCGCACGGCGACCCGCCTGCACCCCCGCCCTGGGGTGCCGACGTGCCACGACAGCTCGATCGGCGGGCCACTGCTGTGGCCAGCGGGGGAACCTTGGCCGTACTGCGAGGAACCGCATGTGGTGGATGGCATCAACCCATCCCGGTCTCCGGCGGATCTGCGGCTGGAACGGCGCATCTTTGCCGCCTCACATGGCCGGGACATGACTCCGGAGGAACTGGAGACCCTCGATCGGATCCATCCCCCTCGGACGTATCCGGTGAGGCTGTCGGTCCAGTCGTATGACGGCCCCATAGCGATGCTGCCCATTGCGCAGCTGTACGCACGAGATGTGCCCGATCTGAGCCCACCGGAGGGCAAGGACCTTCTCCAGGTTCTGTGGTGCCCCTTCGACCATCCGATCATGCCCAGGACCCTGCTCTTCTGGCGTTCCGCAGCCGCCGTCACCGACGTCCTCGACACGACCCCCGAGCCGCCCGCAGTGCAGTTCGACAGCTACCTACCGGACCCGTGCGTGCTCGAACCGGAGCAGATCACCGAGTACCCGGACCATCTGGAACTGAGCGAACAACTGCAGGAGCAGCTCAGGCAGTGGAGCGTGCCGCAGGCAGCAGAGGAGGACATGGACCCGGACACGTACTACGACTGCGTGCTGTCCAACGCACCCGGCTGGAAGGTCGGCGGCTGGCCCGCTTGGAACGCCACCGACCCGAGCCCGCTGCCCTGTTCGGAGTGCGGCACCGGCATGGAGGTCCTGATGACGGTCGCCACGTTTGAGGAAGGGGACGACGCCGGGAAGAGCTGGTCTCCGTACCCCCACCCAGGTGCTGGACCGTACCCCGGCCACCGCGGCTACAACGCGACCGGGATACAGATAGGCAGCGGCTACCGGCAGCATCTGTTCGTCTGCCCGGCGAATCCTGATCACCCACACATCGAGCTGATGACGTAGCCCGTCCGTACGCCGCCGTGCTACGCGGCACAGGGGAGGCGCTGGAGATCCGGGTGGGCATGCGCCACGACCGCGCCCTGCACCGGGCCCACGTCTATGGCCTCACCCAGATCCTGCGTGACGCCGCGGCCAGCATCGGTGACCGGAGGGCGTCCGCGGCCAGTCGGTGCTTCCACTGCGACGGCACCGGGCGCGCCCGCCCGCTGGCGGAGCCGGCTGCCGGGCAAGCCCGAGTGACTGGGCAAGCCGTCCCGAAGACCGGCTTGCCCACCCGGGCCCGAGGCGCTCCGGCCCGGGTGGAATCGGTCACGGCCACCCCGGTCTTCCCCGAGAGAGCCCGGCTGACCGATGACCGATGACCGGGCAGCGTCTTGGCGGGAGTTGCTTGGACCGGTCACTGTGCTGACGTGCTGGTTGACCGATCGCGGGCGACGGATCGGTCACGCTCGGCTGCGCTGACCGGTCACGTTCCCTGCTGGGCAAGCCCTCGCCATGGAGGGCTTGCCCAGCGTCCGGGCCGCAGGAGGGGACGCCTCCCAAGGTCGTGGCAGCACCGTCTGGGACGCGGCGCCCCGGAGCCGGCAGAGGCCGCTTCGCGGCCGTACACCGGAGCCATGAGACGCAACAAGCAGTCCTACGCCGGGCTCGTGCCGAGCGTCCCGGGAGACATGTGGCATGCCCTTGCCTCCTTCCACGGGGCCCACGGCGAGCCCGTCGGCCGACTCGTACCCTTCGACCACCCCGACGCGTTCCTCTCCCTCACCCAGCCCGACGACATCGCCTTCACCGCGCGAGTGGAGCTGTCAGGCGGGGAGACGATGAGCCAGCTCCACCAACTGATCACGACGATCACCCGCAACATCACCTACGGACTAAGCACTGCCACGCCCGGGACCGCGCTGGAGATCATGGTCGGCAAGCGCCACCAGCTCGCCCTCCACGCTGGTCACGTCGACGGCCTCACCCGACTCCTGCGCGATGCCGTCGACAACATCAACGCCCACGGCTCCTGCGGAGGCGACGGATCGTGCCGCCACTGCCATGGCACCGGGCGGGCGTATCCCGTGTGGGGGGTGAAGGACGAAGAAGCTGAGCGTCCGGGCAAGTGGGCTTGCCCAAGGTGACCTTGGGCAAGCCCGGCCGCACGACGGGCTTGCCCAGAGCCATGGGTCCGCGGGGGGTCAGCGTCGGTGGCGCCAGTGCTGGTGGACTTTGAGGACCTCGTAGCTCCACGAGCTGTTCGGGCGCGTACCGGACGGGGGCTTCCAGCCGAGCTGTTCGGCCACGGCGGGGAAGCGGGGGTGCATTTGCCGGTCTCCGACCGTGACGAGCGCGGACAGGAGCGATTCTCCCTTGCGGCCGTCTTCGTCGACCAGCCACAAGAGGACGCACTGGTCGTCGGCGTGGAAACGGGGCAGGCCCGGCATGCGCTTGTGGATCTGAGGCCAGGTCGTGGTGGAGCCGGCCCGGGCGGTCTGCTCCAGCAGGGGCCGCAGCTCAGTCGCGAACTCCCACAGTTGCCCCCTTTCCAGGAGCGCCGGCTGTTCCCTGCGGGGCGGGCGACCCGCCGATGGCTGCAGGTCGACGCGGATCGAGGAAGAGCCGGGCTCTCGACCTCTGGCTGGCTGTTGGCCGGCCTGGGAAGGTGCTAGAGCCATTTGTTGCGGCGCAGGGCACGGTAGATGACCGTGCAGGCGCTCACCATGACGATCCAGACGGCCGGGTAGCCGTAGGGGGATTTCAGTTCGGGCATGTGCTCGAAGTTCATGCCGTACACGCCGACGATCATGGTGGGGACGGCGATCAACGCCGCCCAGGCGCTGATGCGGCGCATGTCGGCGTTCTGCTGGACGCCGAGCTGGGCGATGCTGGCGCTGAGCATCCCGGTGATCAGCTCGTCGAAGGACAGGATCTGCTCACTGACCCGCTGGTGGTGGTCGGCGACATCCCGGAAGTATGCGGCCACCTCCTTCGGAATCTGGGGGATGGTGCCCTCGCTGAGGCGTTGCAGGGCTGATGTCAACGGCATGACGGCGCGCTTGAATTCCAGGAGTTCGCGCTTGAGCTGGTAGATGCGGCTGGCGTCGACGGGGCGGTCGGGGGAGAAGACCTCGCTCTCCAGGGTGTCGACGTCACCGGCGAAGGCATCGGCGACCTCGACGTAGCGGTCGACGACCATGTCCGCGACCGCGTGCAGGACGCCCGCGGGCCCGCATCCCAGCTGCTGCGGGTCGTCCTGGAGCTGTTGCCGGACACCGTCCAGAGAGGGGGCGCTGCCGTGGCGGACGGTGATCGCGTACCCGGGACCGGCGAAGACCATGATCTCCCCGGTGTCGACGATCTCGCTCGTCGAGGTGACCTCCTCGTGGTCGACGTAGACGATCGTCTTCAAGACCAGGAACAGCATGTCCCCGTAGCGCTCCAGCTTCGGCCGCTGATGCGCGTGAACGGCATCCTCGACCGCGAGCGGGTGCAGACCGAACGCCTGAGCAACCTCCTGCAGCTGCTCCTCACTCGGCTCGTACAGGCCGATCCACGCGAACCGTCCCGCCTCCGGTTCGATCCGCTCCATGATCCTGCCCAGGTTCACCTGCCCGGGAATCCGCTTCCCGTCCTCGTACAACGCGCAGTCCACGACCGCCGACGGCAGGCCGCCGTTGCTGTGCTGCGCTTCCATGTGCTGTCCCTTCGCCTGCCGCCGAACAAGTACTGAGGCAACCTACCCAGGACCGTTTGCCTCACGGCCCTCGGTTTCTGCGGCTGTGGAGTGGACCGTGGAGCCGTCACAACGGACGGTCTGCCCGTTGATGCTGAACACCGGAGCGTCTTCCCACAGCTCCGGACCGGCGTGATGGCCGGCCGACGGACAGGGCCACTTTCGCCCGTCGAGGCGCAGGGCTGTTGTGCCGTCGTTCAGCTCGGACGGCCATCTCTTCGGCCGGGCCGAACTGCGCCGGCCCCTGCCTGCCGGCTGACCCGGATGAACGGCGCGTGCACATGGGTTGGGGGGGGGCCCCCCCCCCCCGGGGGGCGGGGCCCCCCCCCCCCCACCCAAAAGGGGGTATATTATGCCGTTGAATAAAAAAGGTCCGGCCGGGGGGGCCCCCCGGCGGCCACCCCCGGGCCCCCC
>NZ_JBIAPV010000019.1:0-13827 GCF_042888445.1 Streptomyces sp. NPDC002886 | reverse complement strand
TCTGGGCCGGGGCGCAACGCCGCGGCCCCCGGCCGCCGGGCTGCCCGGGATCACGGGCCGGTCCCCTGGGGTTGGGCGGTGACCGGCCCGTGCGGTTCCGGCCCCAACCCATGACGATCAGTGCTTGAAGACGTCCTTGACCTTCTCCTTGGCCTGCCGGGCGTCACCCGTGGCCTGCTCCGCGCGGCCCTCAGCGGTCAGTCGCTCGTTGCCCGTCAGGCGGCCGGCGGTCTCCTTGAGCTTGCCCTTGGCCTGCTCGACCTTCGCCTCGGCCTTCTGCTCACCAGACACAGCTGATCACTCCCTCTTGGTGGAAACGACTTGCGAAACCTCGTATGACCGCTGGCAGCCCTCGCAAACGGGCCGATCGCGAAAGGCTTGCTCGGGATCACCAGGGCCGTGGCGCGGCGTGCTACCGCGGCCCTTTGGATCCGTGCCGCCGTCGGGCCCCGTCATTGGTTTGCCGACCGGCGAGCCTGCGGCCGTTCCCGTCGGAGTCCGGCCTCAATGGCATCCCGACATTTCCACGTCATTGACTGGGATGGTGCGGAGGAGGACAGTCCGCAATGGAGAGGAACTGTATCCAGACCATTTCGAGGGACCGTATGTGGAAGCTTGTCGACGAGCTGCACGACATTGAGAAACAGCAGTACGAGCTGGGCCTGCGGCACGCCTCGGTCATGCGCGCGCTGGTGCTGGCCTCTGGCGGGGTGAAGGAAGCCGCATCCCTGCTGCGGCTGGATCCCAAGACGGTCCGGGCCCGGGAGCGCGCCACCGACCTGGCCCTGATCCTCTACCGGGGCGACAACACCGACAAAGTGGGCCCCGATGGCCGCGTCTACGGCGAGCTGGGTGACGAGAACAGCCCGGCCCAGCGGGACGCCGACAGGATGTGGTTCATCATCGCCCAGGACAAACGCTCCCTGCTGCGCGCCATGGTCTACGTCGTCAACGGGCAGGTGCGCCGCGTGCGCGCTGTGCTGGACGACGCCTGGGAGGAGAACGAGCAGGGCAGGGTCGCGGTGCCGATCGGGCCGCCGCTGTCCGCGCCCGAACTCATCGAGGCGTTCCCCGGGCTGCCGTTCACCCTGGGCGATGCTCGGCCGATGGTGAGGGGCAAGATCCGCGAGTATCTCGCCTTGTCCTCGGGCGCGGAGGTGACACGTTGACAGAACCAATCTTGCGGATCCGCGCCCATGCTCTCCCCGGCAGCACGCTGCTGACCGTCAGTGGGGAGATCGACCTCGATACCGCCCCTCAGCTCCAGGCCGCCGTCGATGCCGCACGGCACGGCCCCGGCCGCGCTCTGCTCCTGGACATGGCGGGCGTCGACTTCTGCGACTGCTCGGGCCTGACCGTGCTGATGCGTGCCCGCGACCGCGGCCCGGTCCAGGTCCACGGCGCCCGCCCCCAGCTCCTGCAGCTGCTCACCTCGACCGGAACACGCGACTTGCTATTCGGACCCGTCGCTCCTCAGGCCTTGGCGTGCCCGCCGGCCCGCGCCGACGCCGGCCCGCGCGCGACCCAGCCCGCAGATCAGTGCCCGCAGGCCGCCGAGCATGCCCGGGGGATCGAAGGGGTACCGGCACAGCCCGTGCGCGGCGTGCGATCACACTGACTGATCCCCACACTGCGCCCCGGGTATCGGCTAGTGAGCAGCAGGGGGCATCCGGGTGGATGGTTGAGGACCCGGTCGGCGGCGATCAGGGACACGCCCTGACTCCCACAGGGGGAAGCGGAAGCAGCCGGATCGGCTCGGGTTCGCGGACCCGTTTACGCCTGGGTTGCCATGAGTCGCTGAACGGCGATGATCGTCTTTCCGCCATCGGGCAGGGTGGTGATGTCGATGTGTTCGGTCAGGCGCCGTACGAGGGGCCAGCCGAATCCTCCGGGCTGCCCGCAGCCGGGGGAGTGGGCCGCGGGGTGCTGGGGGCTGGCGTCGCTGACGGCCAAGCGCAGGGTGTCCCCGTCGAGGGCGGCGTCGAAGGCGGTGATGCCGCCGCCGTGGCGGATCGCGTTGGTGACGAGCTCTGAGGTGACCAACAGGGCGTCGGCGCCAGCGGTGCTGTCGGTGCTGACACGTGCGGCCCGGAGCAGCTCGGCCACCCGCCGGCGGGCGGCTGCCGCGGTGCCGATCGCCCGCGCCACGGGATGGCTGTTCTCGGGGCTGGGGTTGCCGTCGGCGGTCGCGGGCGGATGCATGCGTTATCGCCTGCCCTGGGAGATGGGATTCGAACCGGGTGGGGGTGCGGTGATCAGCATGTCATCCCCTGCCGGACGCTGTCCGCCCAGTAGAAGGCGGCCCGGGTGTTGGTGACCTCGAACAGGCGGCGGACCGCGGTCTGCACCGGGCCGACGAGGACCAGAACGGCTCCGGCGGCGGTGTGGGCCTGCTGGGCGTTTAGGAGGGCGTGGAGGGCCGCTGAGTCCGCGAACTGGACCTGCGACAGGTCGACCACCGTGCGCGAGCAGCCGCTGCCCGCGGCCGCGAGCAGCGCTCGGGCGAAGTCGGGGCTGGAGTCGTCGTCGAGGTCTCCGCACACGCGGACGACGGTCGTGCCGTCGGGCGCGGTCTCGCTGACCACCATCTCTTCTCTGTCTCCGATCATGGCGCACATCCTCGTACACAGGTCCGCCGGTTGAGGAGTGGGGCGATCCGGCGGACGACGGCGGCAGCCGAGTGGTCTGAGGCCCGGCAAGGCTTGGTAGAGCCGTTCTGGGCCTATCTGGTGGTGTGTGGTTCCGCGGACGGGGTGATGGCACTCACTACGCTCCCGGCTGCGGAGGAAGCATGGGCGCGGGGGCGATGGGGGCGGAAGGTTGTCCGCAGGACGACGCAAGACTCACAGAGGCCAAGTGGACGCCGACCGGCGTCCAGAGGGTGCGGCACGCGGCCCGAGGCGGCCCCGCACGCCGGCTGCCCCCCGACGCCCGATCACGCGTAAACAGGCGCGCCCACATGCCCACCTGCACGGATAAGAAACAAATAAGATCGAATGCATGGTTGGGACGGGGTCGGGCACGCGGTGCCTTGGAGGTTGATAACTATGGTTCCCCTGCTTCTCGTTCTTCTGCTGGTAGTGATCCTCTTCAGCGCGGGCTTCGCGGTGAAGATTCTTTGGTGGGTCGCTATCGCCGTTCTGGTCCTGTGGCTGGTCGGCTTCGTCGCCCGTCCCAAGAACGGCAGCGGCCGCTGGTACCGCTGGTAGCAGCACCGCGACACCAATGCAGCCCCAAGCGCTGCATGCCGGTGGCCGGGTCCCCCGATAGGTCGGGGGACCCGGCCACCGGCATGTCCATCTCTCCGGGCCCGCCCCACGCCGGGTGAAGTCCCACAACGCGAGCAGATCGCTTGCGCTGCCGGATCACCGCGAAATGATCATGATCGCTCTGCCTGCTCCACTGGTTCCGATGGCCTTACCGGGGGAGGAAGGCGTGGATGGTCTTGCCGCCGTGGGGCCCGGGCGTGACGGTGACGTGGTGGGCGAGGTCGTTGACCATGTGCCAGCCGAATCCACCCGTCCCATCGACGAGGTCGGGAGTCTGCGCCCGCGGCAGCCGCGGGCTGTGATCCGCCACGGCGACCTCGACGGCTCCGGGGTGGGCGGCGAGGCGCAGGGTGTTCGTCACGAGCTCGGAGACGCTCAGGATGACCGTGTCGGCCCGCTCCCGGCCGATGGCCGGCCGCCCGAGGGCTGCGAGGAGCGTGCGGGCGGCCTGGCGCGCCTCGGCCGCGGCAGACAGGGGGCGAAGGGCTGTGCGCTCGGCGTGCAGCGTGGTCATCGCGGGCTCAGGGTTCTGTTGTCGGTATCAGCCCTGCCTGCCCGGCCGTTGTGCCCCTCCCCGCAGCGGTCAACCCGATCGCATCCGATTACCTAAGAGATGCGCACGCGAAAATCTATGGCGGCCAGAGTAGACATTGCGCTGTGGCGTGGTTATGGTTTCTCTCGTGACCCAGTCAAGAAGGGCCTGGCAGGGACGAACTGCCAGGCAGCAGTACCCGTAGTTGCAGTGCGCAGGACGGTGCGGTGGTGGAGTTCCGAAGCCAGGTTGGTTGTATGGCGGCGACGGGGCTGGCGACCGGACCGGGTGGCCCGCACTGATCAGGGGCCGCCGCAGGCAATACCGCAGTTAACGCAGTGGTGGTGCAGTACCCGTAGGTGAATGCGGTTCGCAGTACCCAGCAGTGAAGTAAGTGAGCGGTACCTCGGTGAAGGCGTCGGCTGCGGGCGCGCGCACCGGGAGGTTCGGCAGTGGGGTTCTAAGCCAGAGCGGTTGCAGGATGGGCGACGGGGCTGGCTGCCGGAGCGTGGCGCTCGGACAGGCCACCAGCAGTACCAGGAGTACCGAGTGGAGCAGTACCAGCAGTAAGCAGTTGATCATCCGAGGGATGAACGGAGGGATTGGGCGCCATCAGGATCGCCCGGGCGGAAGTCTGAGCCCGGGTACCGCAGGACATCGAGATATGAGGTGGTCTCCGGTCAAGCAACCGCGATCCCCGCGCCTCGGGCAGCAGTCGGGCCAGGCACGCGGAAACAAGTAGGCCGGCGCAGTTCCAGGGCCGGCAGATGGTGTAGCAGTTCCTTCGGGGCCCTGGTGCCATAGGCACCAGGGCCCCTCCACGTTCCGAAAGAGGTGCGATGACTGCAGACGACTCCTTCGGCCGTCTCGACGATGACGACTTCCCCGCCTACACGATGGGCCGGGCCGCCGAGATGCTCGGTACTACCCAGGGCTTCCTCCGTGCCATCGGAGACGCCCGCCTCATCACCCCGCTGCGCTCGGACGGCGGCCACCGCCGCTACTCCCGCTACCAGCTGCGCATCGCCGCCCGCGCCCGCGAACTCGTCGACCAGGGCACCCCGATCGAGGCAGCCTGCCGGATCGTCATCCTCGAGGACCAGCTCGAAGAGGCCCAGCGCATCAACGCCGAACAGCGCCGTCCCGTCGAGCGGGTGAGCCCGATGACCGCGGCCTGATCGCCGATGGCTATGGCGAATCACCGAGAGTGGTATACCCAACCGGTTCGACCGGGGTGGATCAGGACGGGATGTGCCGCCGGTTCTTCTCCGGCGGCGGATCCTGGGCACGCGCTGCGCGGTCCTGTGCCCCACTGGATGATCCGCGGATTGCCGGGTGCTCCAGGGGCAGCGAACCTGTGTTCCTCTCTTGCCCTGTCACCCCGTGACGGCAGCTCCGCTCTGGTGGTCTCTACCATGAGGACCTGTTGCAGGCGCGCCACGCGGAGGATGCTGGGGATGTTCTCGGTCGATGTAAGGCATGACGCCCGGGCTGTGGTGTTTGCGCTGCGTGGGGACCTCGACTTCGACAGCGTGGTGCAGCTGCGAGACGCAGCCGAGAAAGAGCTGGCGGGCGGCCGCCAGGAAGGGCCGGTCGTGGTCGACTGCTCGGCTCTGACGTTCTGCGACTCCTCCGGGATCGGCGCGCTGGTGCAGCTCTACCAGCGGCTGTCCGCGGACGGCCGGGTCTTGCGGCTGGCATCGGTGCCGGCCGCCACCGCCCGGTTGTTCGCGATCACCGGCCTGAACCACCTCTTCACCGTGTACGCCGACACGCCCCAGGCTCTGGCGGCAGACGCCGCCACCGCTCCAATACAGCCGGATGAAGGACTGCGCACATGACGGCTGTACCCGGACAACACCCCGAGGCCGGACCCCGGCCGGCACCGCCCGAGCCGGAGGATGACCTGAGGCTGCTGTTCGGGGAGTCGAGAGCCGTCTTCGCCTCCCTAGCAGGTCCCGCGCACATGCTGGAGACGGCGAACGCCGAGTTCTTCGCCGCGCTCGCAGGCATCGAGCCCACCGGCGCCGGGGTGCCGCTGGGGCAGCTGATGCCCCACCTCGTCGAGCAGGGATTCATCGGCCTCCTGGACCGGGCGTACCGCACCGGCAGAGCGTTCAGCTCGCGCAACACCCGGCTCCTGCCCGGCCAGGGCGCCGAAAGCGGCGAAGCGTTCTTCGACTTCACCTGCGAGCCCCGTCTGGACGCCGGCGGCAACGCCATGGGTGTCCAGGTGACCGGGGTCGAGACCACCCAGGTCAGGCACGCCGCCCGGCTGACCGCCGAGCACCGCGTTCTGCTCGAGCAGATCGCCCGCCAGGCCCCCCTGCCCGACGTCCTGGAGGGAATGGCCCGCGCCATCGAGGAACTGGCTCCGGAGGAGGTGCTGGTCTCCGTTCTCCTGGCCGACGCGGACGGCCGCCACCTTCGCCACGGCGCGGCCCCCAGCCTGCCCGACTTCTACAACCAGGCCATCGACGGCATTGCCACCGGGGAAGGCGTCGGCTCCTGCGGCACCGCCGCCCACCGCCGCCAGCGGGTCAGCGTCTCGGACATCGCCACCGACCCGTTCTGGGACGACTTCCGGGACCTGGCGGACAAGGCCGGCCTCGCCGCGTGCTGGTCCACCCCGATCCTGGCCCGCGACGGCTCGCTGCTCGGTACCTTCGCGATGTACCACCGCACTCCGCGCGCCCCGCAGGCAGCCGACCTGGCCTTGGCCCGGGTCTTCGCCGACACCGCCGCGCTCGCCATCGAACGCGCGCACGCCGAACAGGCCCGCCAGGCCGCCGAAGACCGGGAGAAGGCAGCCCGCGCCGACCTCGCCTTCCTCTTGGACGCCAGTACCGCCCTGTCCAGCGACCTGGACGTAGCCCAGGCCCTGTCCCGCCTCGCCGACGCCTGCATCCCCCGGCTCGCCCCGCTGTGCACGGTGGACACCATCGAGGGCGGGCGGGTGCGCCGCGTCGCGGCCGCCGCCCCCGACCAGCGTCAGCACGATCTCCTGGCCTCCCACACCCCCGTCTACGACACCGTCGATGACGCGGTCGCCCGGGTCCTGGCCTCCGGCATCAGCGAGGTGGCCCGCCGTACCCCCACAGGTCCCGGCCCCTGGCAGGACCTGGACGTCACCGGCTACCTGTGTGTCCCCCTGATGGACCGCGGCACCGCCTTCGGAGCCATGACACTGCTGTCCACCGGCACGAACTCCTTCGACGGTCACACCGTGGCCCTCGCCGAGGAACTCGCCCGGCGTGCCTCCTCCGCCGTCCGCAACGCCCGCCAGTACTCCCACCGCGCCGCCCTGGCCCGCGACCTGCAAGCCGGACTCCTGCTGCCCGACCTGCCCGCCGTGCCCGGCACCGACGTCGCCACCTACTACCACCCCGCCGGCGAAGGCCTCAACATCGGCGGCGACTTCTACGACGTCTTCCCCCTCGACGACGGCCGCTGGGCGTTCCTCCTCGGCGACGTCTGCGGCCGCGGCGCCAAAGCCGCCACCACCACCGCCCTGGTCCGCCACACCGCCCGCGCCGTCGCCCGCCTACTGCCCGGCCCCGACACCGTCGTCCAGGCCATCAACAGCGCCCTCATCAAACGCCCCGCCAGCCACGGCACCGGCTTCGTCACCCTCGTCTACGGCCAACTCACCCCCACCGACCACGGCCTCGACATCGACCTGGTGCGCGCCGGCCACACCCACCCCATCCACCTCGACAGCCACAACACCGTGCACACCATCGAGACACCCGGCCTCCTCCTCGGCATCACCCCCGACCCCGAGATGCGCGTCCACCACCTCCACCTCCACCCGCACGAGAGCCTGCTGCTCTACACCGACGGCATCACCGAAGCCCGCAGCGACAGCGGTGCACAATTCGGCGACGAACGCCTGGCCACCGCCCTGGACAACACACCGCCCCGGCCATCCGCACAAGACGTCATCGACACCCTCGTCCACGCCGTCCGCACCTTCACCAACGGCCGCACCATCGACGATGACCAAGCCGTCCTCGTCCTGACCGCCATCTGAACCCACCACACCTGCGGCAGCGCACGGCTCCCGTCCCAGGGACGCCGCAAAGTCCCTGCTGCCGCCGGGAGCGAGATGATCAGAAGATCGGGACGTTTGGAAGCCTCGGCGTGGTGCAGACGAGTGCTGACACCGGCTTTACACATCGAGGTAGGAGAAGCGCATGGGCATCATTGCCTGGATCCTGATCGGACTGCTCGCGGGCTTCATCGCGAAGGCGCTGATGCCGGGCAAGGACCCGGGCGGGATCATCATCACCATGCTCATCGGCGTCGCGGGCGGTCTGCTCGGCGGATTCCTCGGCAAGGTCATCTTCGGCGTCGACTCCATCGACGGCTTCTTCGACCTGTCGACCTGGATCGCCGCCATCATCGGCTCGGTCATCCTCCTCGCCGTCTACCGGCTGGTCACCGGTAACAAGCGCCACCACAGCCACGCCTGAAACGATCGGGCACATGCCCCGACCACGGCTCCCCCTCATCTGAGGGGGAGCCGTACTGCTGTTCCGCGCCACCCGGGCGGTCAGATTTTCGTTTTGCGATCTTGTGTATGGCTGCCGTTTCGGGGTATCCGGCTGGAAGCAGCCGTGTGGCTTGCTCCGGACGAGGGTGGCGTATGGCTGCTGTGGTGCCCCAAGACGAGTTGCTGGTCGACCGTCCGATCGTGTCGGCGATGGCCTTGGACGGCAGTGAACCGATCGCCGGCGCCAGGCATGCCGCCCGCGGTTTCATGACCGCGGTGCAGGCCGAGCACGGGATTCCGGTGTCGGACCGTGCGATGAGCATGGTGGAGCTTGTGGTCAGCGAGTTGGTGACCAATGCCTACAAATACGCGCCCGGGCCGTGCCTGGTGGACCTGGAGGTCCGCGACGGCGCCGTGGAGATCAGCGTGTGGGACACCGCCGCGCAGCTGCCCGCGGCAAGCCCGGCTGACGCGGGCCGGATCGGGCAGCACGGCCTGGAGATCGCGATGGCGGTGTGCCGCAGTTTCGAGGTGCGCCGCGAGCCCGTGGGCAAGCGAGTGAAAGTCACCATAGGGCTGGCGGATGATCCCGGTGGGCATCCAGCCGGCCGCCTGCTCTGACACTTCCGGACGTGCTCTCGCCGCAGATGGAGCGCTCTGCCCGGTCGCGACGTGTTTCCGCGCTGGTGAGCCGCCTGGTCGAGCAGACACACCATGCCCCGACAACGTAGCCGGGGCCGGCCTTCCGGGCGCGGTATCCCCGGAGGGGTCGGCTCCCGCTCCACCACTGCAGGCCGCTCCGACCGAAGCCACGGAGCCCGAGCTATGGCGGGACGGAGATGCCGTGCAAGTGAACTGGCGCCGGGTTGGCGGGCTGGGCGGCGTCGGCCTGAGTGCCGGCGGAGGCAGCAGCGGCCGCAGCCTGTGAGGCGCTGTCCGGGTACAGCCAGTCGCTGCTCGCCCGTACCGAACCGGGTGCAGAGCGTCTGCCCATTCCCCCTCGCGTTCCGGCAGGAGATCTGCTGACCAGCACGCCGCCGGCGTCGACCGAGTCGGCCCCGCTCCCTTCCAAGTCACCCCGGATGCCGTCGGCCGAGATGAAGGTGGCGCGGCTACGCCGTCGCCTGGAGCGCCTGATAGGGATCGCGGCGACCGAGGGCAACGCGCTCACCCCTCTGCGCAACGGGGACGAGATCTTCGCCGCGATGCTCCGTGGTATCCGCGGTGCGCAGCACACGGTGGACATGATGACGTTCGTGTACTGGAAGGGAGACGTAGCCCGCGACTTCGCCCAGGCGCTCGCCGAGCGCGCCCGCGCCGGTGTGCGGGTCCGTCTGCTTCTGGACGGTTTCGGCAGCCGCCTGATCGAAAGGAAGCTGCTGGACGACATGGAGCGGGCCGGCGTCGTGGTGGCGTGGTTCCGGAAGCCGCTGTACCTCTCACCCCTCAAGCAGAACCACCGCTGCCACCGCAAGGTCCTCGTCGTGGATGAGGAGACTGCGTTCACCGGCGGGGTCGGGATCGCTGAGGAGTGGTGCGGCAACGCACGTAACGAGAACGAGTGGCGCGACACGCACGTCGAGGTCCGCGGACCCGCCGTGGACGGCGTCGCCGCCGCGTTCGCGCAGAACTGGGCCGAGTGCCACGACGAACTCTTCGACGACCGGGACCGGTTCATCGACCACCGGCCGCAGGGCGACGCGATCGTCCAGGTCGTGCGCGGCTCGGCCAGCTTCGGCTGGCAGGACATGCAGACGCTGATGCGCGTCATGCTGGAGTCCGCCGAGGAGCGCTTCCGCCTGGCTACCGCCTACTTTTCACCGGACCCGTATTTCATCGAGCTGCTCTGTGCCACTGCCCGGCGCGGGGTCGAGGTGGAGATCCTGCTCCCGGGCCCGCACACCGACAAGCGGGTCTGCCAGCTCGCGGGCCAGCACCACTACACCGAACTCATCGCCTGTGGCGTGAAGATCTACCAGTACCAGCCGACGATGATGCACGCCAAGGTCATCACCGTCGACCGTGTCGCCGCGCTGATCGGGTCCACCAACTTCAACCGGCGCTCCCTCGATCACGACGAGGAGGTCATGCTCGCCGTGCTCGACGAGAACTTCACCGGCGTCCTCGACGGACATTTCGATGAGGACATTGCTGCGAGCGAGCTGATCCGAGAGGGCCGTTGGAAGAGGCGCCCGACCCTCCAGCGCGCCCGGGAGCTCGCTGTGCAGCCCATACGCCGCTTCCTCTAGGCCCCGCAATCGTCCACACCCTCAGGCCCGGCGGCGCGTCTACGATCCTGGCTACCCGAGAAGCGGACACCGGCTCACTTCAGATCTGCAACAGTCGTGCCCAGGACAAGGAACGCCGAGTACCAAACGGTTGTGTGGCGCGACCTCTCGGCACCACTCAGGGCTTCCTCCGCGCCATCTGAGACGCCCGCCTGATCACCCCGCTGCATCCCCTCGCGTTCATTGTCGTTACTCGCTCTACAAGCTGCGGATCGCCGCCCGCGCCCGTGAACTCGTCGACCGCGGAACCCCGATCGAGGCCGCTGCCGGATCGTGAGCCTCGAAGATCAGCTCGAGGAAGCCCAGCGCATCAACGCGGGACGCCGCCATGGGGCTGGTTCGGCGAACTCTGCGGAAGCGGCCTGAGACCGTCCCACGCCCGTCGGCCACCGGCGGGCTCTGGGCCCTTCCCGCTGGGCCATCGTGCTGGTCGGCCTGGATCTGGCCACCGGCCTTGGCCCAGGCGGTCATCTCCGGGCCTCTCGGCCTGGTTCTCCGCTGCCTTCGGCGGGCACGTCCGTACCGGCATCGGCCGCTCCACCGGCTTCGCCGTCGGAGGGGCCGACAGCGACGGCGTCCACACCGGTAACGGACTCGGGCAAGGTGGCGGTCGGCTCCGCTGCGGTACGCGCACGGAGGTACACGATCACGGTGTTGCCCACCGCGACCAGTGGTACCGCCACGACCGCTCCACCGATTCCCGCGACGAGGCCGCCGGTGGCCACGGCCAGGACCACGGCCAGCGGGTGCACCCGCACGGCTCGGCCGAGGATGAATGGCTGCAGTACGTGTCCCTCGATCTGCTGGACCACCAGGACGATCACCAGGGCCATCAGCGCGGTGAAGACGCCCTGGGTGACGAGAGCGACGACGACGGCCAGCGCGCCCGAGGCGACGGCGCCGACCAGAGGCACGAAGGAGGCCAGGAAGATCACGACCGCGATGGGGACGGCGAGCGGGACGTCGAGGAAGTAGATGCCCACGCCGATGAAGACGGCGTCGATCAGGGCGACGATCACAGTGCCCCGGACATACGCGGTGAGCGTCCGCCAGGCGCGTGGGCCGGCGCCCGCCAGGCTGGGTCGTGCCGCCGCCGGGACCAGCTTGAGCGTCCACTCCCAGATGCGCCTGCCGTCGTAGAGCAGGAAGAGCGTGGAGAACATGGCGAGCAACAGCCCGGTGATGATCTCGACCAGCACCGTCACGCCCTGGAGACCGGTGGAGGTGATCTCGCTCGCGCTCGTCCCGATACTGCTGCTCAGCCGGTCGGCGACGTCGTTGATCTGCCCTTCCGTCACGTGCAGCGGGCTGTTGATGAGCCATTGCTTCAGCTCGCCGATGCCCTCCTGGACCCGCTCGGAGAGATTGCCGATATTGGCGAGCACCTGCCAGACGACGAACCATGCTGCCAGCCCCAGTACGGCGAACCCGCAGATCGCGGTCAGCGCGGTGGCCAGCGACCTCGGCAGCCCGTGCCGTTGCAGCCGCGCGACGGTCGGCTGCAGGAGGGCAGTGATCAGCAGAGCGACGGCGAAGGCCAGCACGACCAGCCGAACCGCGCCGATGACTCGCATCAGTACCCAGAGAGTGGCGGCCAGCACCAGCAACCGCCAGCCCACCTCGGCGGCCACCCGCACACCCCACGGCACCGCCGCGGCCGCGTCCCGGGGCGCGACCCGGTCGGAGCGCCGCTCCTCGATCTGGATGGCGTCGTCCCACGCCTCGACATATGCCGCTTCTTGCCGGGCGTCACGTTGCGCCCGGCGCTCACTCAGGCCGGTGAGGCCCAGCTTGGCACGGGCGATCCATCCGCGCGGGTCAAGCCTGGGAGGTGGGTTCACCATGAATCCTTCTTCTCGGTGCAGCACTTGCCGACCGCGGGTACGCCACGCGTGCGGGGACTTTCCTCACCGCGCCGCCTCCGACACATGTACGTCGGCTGCCCTTCAGCGCCTCGCCGCCACGCAGACCGGATGCCCCAGATCGTCCGCCGTACGCGTAGGCCGAGCCTGTGGGGGCGAGGCCTTTACAGTCCCGCCGGGCTTGGCGCGGGTGGACTCGTATCGGTCACCCGCACTGTTGTTCTGCAGGGATTGCCCGGCTTGGCTCCGAAGCAAGGGGGTATCCGGTGGGCGATTGATCAGTGCCACGCTGTGCCAGGAGATGCCAAGATGACTGATGACGCCTACCTCTTCCTCGTCATGACCACGGGAGGCTGGCAGGGAACGCCGCTGGCTCTCGTCGGAGAGCTCGAGTGCCTGCACACCTCGGCGGTCCAGGCCTGGTTCGCGGCGCAGGGATTGAGCGCCGCCTCTCCGGCGGTCCGCGTGGTGCCTCCGGAGCAGAGCGCACTCATTCCCAAGGACGCCGAGCGGCTCCCGGTGCCGCTGAGCGAGGAGGAGCTTCAGCGGCTCCGCCGTGCGGCGGCCACGGACCATGTGGCGTGCGTCGAGGAGGAGCTGCTCACTTTCCGCGACGGTGAGGACAACAGGGACACCCTGTTGCGACGAGCGCTCGCCGCGGGTGTGCCGGCCCACCGGATCATCGAACTCTCCGGAGTCGATCCGGCCACGCTGTCGTCCGCCTCTCAGACATGACACTCCACATCCGTCCACCATCGGAGCAACTCCGCCGGCCACGCGCCCTGGTGCGGTGCTGGTTGCGGTCGGTGCGGTTGCGGAAGGCGATCGGCGAGGCCGTTGCCGACGGCTTCGGGCCGGACGGGGAGTCGCCGGAGTTCGAGCTGCTCGCCGAACCCCGGCCGGGACCGAGGCGGTGTCGTGGATGCTCCCGGGGGCCGGAAATCTCGGCGATCGCGCCGGCGTACACGGCTTCCCGCCTGGGTCGATAAGAAACGGGTAAGAAGTCGTGCATGGTCTGGAATCGCAGGGGCATTCGGTTCTGTGGAGGTTGATAACTATGGTTCCCCTGCTTCTCGTTCTTCTGCTGATTCTGGTTCTCGCTGGTGCGGGTTTCGCGATCAAAATCCTTTGGTGGGTCGCGATCGCGGTCCTCATCCTGTGGCTGATCGGTTTCGTTGCCCGTCCGAAGGGCAGTAGCGGCCGGTGGTACCGCTGGTAGTTGATCTATAGAACCGCAGTTCAGATGTGGTGTGGCGGTGGGGGGGGGCCCCCCCCCCCCCGGGGGGGGGGGGCCCCCCCCGGGGGGGCGGGGCCCCGCGGGGGGGGCGGGGGGGGCGGGGCCCCCGCGAAAAAGGGGGGAATTGAGGGGTAGCCGGCCGCG
>NZ_JBIAPV010000018.1:0-83234 GCF_042888445.1 Streptomyces sp. NPDC002886 | reverse complement strand
AGCCATGCCGGCCTTCCGGCCGGAGGTCCGGCGCTTCGCTCCGGACTGGCTCTGGTTCCACTGCGCTCCACCAGAGCAGGCTGGCTTCGCCAGCCTCCGCGCTCCGCGCGGAGCGCGGGAGGTGACCCCGTTTCACGGGGTCCGGGCCTCCGGCCCGTTGGGCGGGTCAGCTCCACTCCCCACCAGGACCAAGCCCGCTACGCGGGCAGCTGGCTGTAGAGCCTCTTCACTGGGGCTCTACAGCCAGGGCATCAGCGCTTCTTCCGGTACAAGCCCCAGGAGAACATGCAGACCAAAGCTACAAACAGCGCCACCGCCAAAACTTTCCCCACCGCTCCGTCAGGCCACGTCGTCCCAGCCAGCTCCATGCCCGAACACCCCCTGTTCGATGAACCTCGCTACGGCTTCTCCTCCATCCAGGCCCTGAGGTCATAGCCTGGATGGAGGAGAAGCCCGGGAAAGATCAGACTTCCTGCGGGTGGCCGCCGTCTCCCCCGACGACCACGCGGTCACTCCCGGCCTCTTCACCACGTTCGGCGATGGTGACATCAACCCGGCCATCACCAGTGGTGTCGAACTGATAGAGATCGGCCTTCCCATCACCAGTGGTGTCGATCATCCAAACGTCGGGCTTCCCGTCACCATTCGCGTCAGCACTGAGCACGACATGATGCTCATCGCCCTGAGTCTCGATCACTTCTTCACCGGTATCCGTTGTGGTGTCCATGACGGCCGGATGCCCCCGAGCAAAGAGACCAAACGAAGCGCAGGCACGCCTGCGCAACCCTCGCTGCGCTCGGGCGGACCCCTTCGGGCCCGCTCTGCGCTTCGCTGCGGACTAGCTTCAAGTTCCGCTGCGCTCCACCCGAAGCGGAGCTGCTTCGCAGCCCCAAGGGCTCCCGCGCTGCGCGCGGGAGGTGACCCCGTTTCACGGGGTCCGGGCCTCCGGCCCATTTGGCGGGTCCGCTTCACTCCCCCGCCCTGGCTTCCGGCTTCGCCTTCAGGTCGGCCGCGGCCGGTTCAGCTCCTTGCCGAAGGGTCTTGGGGTCTCCACGGTTCAGGCGGATAGGAGTCCTTCGACCTGGGATCCGTGGATGCTACAAGTTCGGCCATCCGGAAGAGATTGGCCCAGTAAGCCGGGCTGTCACCCGGCCCCAGGACAGACAAAATCTGATCAAGTTGGGATCCACGCCAGTGCAGGACCCTGTAACGCCACTCGTCGAGCGTGGCGCCATTGCCCAGCCAGGTGTGAACACAGCCAGCTATGTCGGCATCCACCAAGACCAGATCGAAGCCCGCCCTATCCGCACCGGCAAGACCCGGAGGGAAGGGAAGCGCGCGGTGCGCCTCGTACAGTGCAGCCACAACAGCTATCGCATCATCTTTCATCACCTCAAAGACCACCCAGGCCGCGCGAAGGTTGCACAGGCCCGATCAGAAGTTCTCCAAGCCCACAGGCCGGGCTACGGTCGGCCCTTCAGGCCGGGGTCCTGCGCTTCGCTCCGGACCGCCCGGGACCGCTTCGTGCCCCTGCCTACCTGCATGCTTCAAATTTCGGTGGTGGATAAGCTCTGGAATCAAGGGATCGGTGCGGATTGGGTTCAAGTATCTATATAGATACACAGGACCGGCTGTGCGAAGAGGGCGAGGGGGTTGACCGGTTCCGGGCCCCATCTACCAGGCGAGGATGGGCTCATGGCACACCTCATGGTCGTAGCGGTCTCCCCCGCTGACCTTGACCATCTCGACGCCCTGGTCCAGAAGCAGCAGTCCGCCGAGACCCGCTGGCAGGCCGGCGCCGAACAGGACGCGAACCTCCTCGCTCTGTGCGGGCCCCAACTCCGTGCGGCCCGCACGCGGATCCGCGCCGAACGCGACCGCCTACGCGCGACCGGCCGGCACCGCGTCAGCCGGCTCCACGCACTCACTCCCGCGCTCCGCACCGAACTCGAACACCGCGGCCTACTACGGGACTGGGACCCGATCCCCGAAGGCGCCCAGCGGGCAGGACAGACCCTCGGGGGCGCAGGACCCCACTCGGGTACCGAACTCACCGCCAGACTCGTCGTAACCCTCCCAGAGGCCCTCTGGACACCCCTCCAACGCGGGGTCTACTAGACCAACCAACCCCACGTCCAAGCCCTGGAAACCTGGAAAGACGCGTGGCCCACCGGATCCGCCGCACCACCCGAAGCACACACCGAACGCACCCGAATCACAACCCACATCACCACCACCGGACACATCCTCCGCACCGCCCTCCACCACACCCACCACGAATACTGAAGAACAGCACGCCACGGGGGCCCGCCCGCCGTACGGGCGCACCGGGACGCCCGTTGCCGGGGAGGTAAGAATCGCGTCGCGGACGATCCCTTCCGGGCATCGTCGCCCGGAGCTGGTCGGCCCACCGGTCGGTGCCCGCGGCCCTGATGGCCGCCGAGTTCGCCTCGACAGTCCGCCGCACGGTCGAAGCGACCCTGCCGAGCTGGGTCAGGAAGACACTCATGCCGACGCCGGCCTGCTGAAGCAGGGCGAGTTGGCGGGCCATCTGCGACCAGACAGACGCCGAAAGCGCAGTACCAATCTGCACCAAACTGACCAGGCAAAACGTCAAAGACGTCAGCGCGAAATCGGCACCAACTGTCAGTACCAAAACCCAACCCACACACCCGCCGACCAGCGGCAATCCCCCGAAGAACCACTGACACATCAACGCCGAAAAATCACTGACAAATCAATGCACATCATCAGTACCCCAACAACCTACCGCGCAGCGAACGAAGCCCTCCACGTGGACTGGAGAACCTCGGCACCGCACGAGCCCGCAAGACCACCACGACGACGGCCTCGAGCAGCTTCCGGACGGCGGTGAGCGCCGAACCGGGTGGGGAAGTGGGGATCGACTGGGGCAGCCGTTATGGGAAGCGGGACAGATCAGCGGGTACGTGTCCACCACTGGAGGATGGTAACGAGGGCTGGTCCAGTGGCGGCTACGAGAGACAAAGCGGCCTGGCGGACGGCTGCGCGTCGCAGGGAGCGGTCAGCTAGGCCGCATGCATGAGCAGTCCTGGCGGATGTGTCCTGCCGGCGACTGGGCTTCATTGGGTCCTCCGTGGCGGTACGTCTCGGCTGTTGTCGCCGGGGTCGGCGTTGGTACCACTCTTCAGCCGGAGACCGCCAGCTGTCCCAAGTCGCGGGCAGGGCGGGCGCTTGCATGGCTACCCTGCAGGTCACGGCCACGAAGGCGCGGGCATCCGTCTCCTTACCCCGGGAGGGGCGGGCAGTCGGCACATCGACAGGGGCGAGTATGGAACAGTCAGCAGGGCGGACCGTGGGCCCACGGTGTCAGGCGCTGTGGTTCCGGCTGAGAGAACTGCGTGAACGCGCCGAGCAGACGCGCAAAGACGCTGGCCGTTCCAGCTCGCTAAGCAGTCTGGAGAACGTCGTCCGGCAGTCTGGTGTGGCTGGTACAGCGCACTTCAGGGGGCAGCGTGCCAGCGACTGGGCTCCTCCTCACGGCCCCTCAAGGAAGTTCGTCGTGCCACAGGACGGCGATGTAATGCTGGCCGTCATCGCAGCCTGGTCGGCGTGGGCGGGCGAGCCATCGCTGCTCAACGACAACCGGATCAACCTGGCGTGGCTGAAGACGGCAAGGCGGGAGTGGGACGCTCTGCTCACCGCAGCTCAGGATGAACGCGCAACCCCGCAGGGGGACAGGCCGGAGACGCCACCACTCCAGATCGTCCTGCAGCTGACCGCTGTTGGCGGCACTCCGCTGCAACCCGTCGACAGCAGCCCCGTCTCGCAGGAAGCCTGGCTCGAAGAAGAGCAGCGGCAATGCGAGGCGACGCTTCAACCCACGTCGGCGCCGACCTCGTCTTCCGAGGCGGGCATGAAGCTGCAGCCCTCCGATGTAGCCCACCTCCCGGCACCGCGCCTGACCATCGGCGAATTGACGGCACTCATCCAAAGGCACGTCGAGGAGACAGACCCACGTTCGGAGCAGGACTATCGGGCACAGGTACAGCAGTACATCGCCCAGTGTTCGGAGCAACTGGCGACAGCCGTCCGCCGTGCAGCCCAGGCCCGTCTGACACCTGTAAGAGTGCGCCTGACCAATCGAACGAACCTGAACCTGAGAGACGTCGAGCTCCGTCTGTACATCCCTGGCGAAGTCGACGCCTACCGAACCGTCTCGTACGCAAGCAACGAGTCCGTCACCGGCCTGCCAACCCGTCCCACGCCATTCGGATCGGCCCGGCGCAAGTCAATCTTCCAGCAAGCCGTGACGGCCAGCATAGGCATGACCACCACCCCGGGACTCAGCAATTTCCCAGGAGCCAGGTCCTTGTATGTTCCCGACCCGTCCCTGCCCGACATCGTGAATGGCGGATCCGCCACCATCACCTACCAGCTGGGAGACATCCGCCCCCAAGGGCATGCCGATGCCCGCGGCGTCATCATCCTCGCCTCCGCGCCAGCTGCCCCCCTCATCACCGCCACCTAGGCCGCAACCTGCACCAACCACGACACCATCGTCACGGGAACCCTAGACCTCCCAGTGTCCGATAGGGCCCTACACCCCAACGACCTCATCCCCTCATCCGGACAGGGTTAGCCATTCGGCAGTGCGGACGGGGCGCTGCTGCCAGACTGGGTAGTCCGTAGTCTGCCGCTGGGGGGAGTGGGACTGTGGCACAGCAGCGCAAGGGGTACTACCGGGCCCGGCACTATGTACAACCCTCGTTGGTGTCTAGCAGATGGAAGAAGCCGTCTGCCGGCGTGATCGTAGTAGCCGTTCTGCTGGCCATCGCCGGCTGGAACACGCTAGTCGGGAGTGACGCCGAGAATACAAATACGCCCCCTCAACCTCGTCCGTCTGGAGCCACTTCCCCGGCTGGCACGGCTCAGTGACCTCGATCGCGCCATAAGGCGGTAAGCCGTCGCCACGCACTGCCGGGTTCAGCGCTCGCAGGAGCGCGCACGTCGTCGTGCGCTTGTCTTGGTGCGGCTGCGCTGCGGCGAAGTGTCAGCCAGGTTCTGTGCCATTGCTGAATTTGGTCATTGGGAACACCACAAGCGGCCAGGTAGGCGGCTGTTGTGTTCCAGGTGGTTGGAAGCACGTCGCGGTTTACCAGTCTGCTGATAGTGCCGACGGAGATTTGTCCGGCTGAGCGGCGGCTAGCCTCCTCCTGGGTCAGTCCGCTGACTTCCCGCACGGCCCCGAGGTGCGTGAGGAAGCCGGTGACAGTACTGATCGAAGTCGGGTCAGGCCACGGACGGTGATCTGTCTCGCGGCCGGCCGCAACTGGTATGTCGGGAAGATCCGCATGATTACGTCCCAGAGCCACCTGGGCGCCACTGTTGCGGTTCCTGGCCTGTGGAACAGGTAGTGCTCGTGCCTCCAGGGTCACTCGCAGGTGGCGGTAGACAGTCTCCAGGTCGAGCAGTGACGGCCCTCCCGAGATACCGTGGCGCAGCGTGTCGAGAAGGGCGCCGGTGAAGGCTGTGTAGGTGTCACCGACCGGAGCCTTGGCAGGGCTGGTTTCGGCGGAGGCAGCGAGGAGGAAAGTGCCTTCCACCGCTGCCTGGTCGGCCAGGTTCTGGGATGCGCTCATCCTGCCAAGTGCGCGGCCGGCATAGCAGCAGTCCAGGAGGACGACGAACCTCTGTGCTCCGGAGTCCAGAAGGACTTGCCGCAACCAGTCGTAGTTGAGGCTGGTCTCGACCCAGTCAGGCCGCGTGTGTGGCAAAGCCAGGGTGAGGGCATCGTGGGGGTCGATGAGGCCGTGGCCGGCGTAATAGACGATCAGTGTGTCTGTGGCCTCGGCAGCTGCTTGGCGCAGTGGGACGATCGCGGCAGTGGGATCGTGGGGGTTTTCGACGACGGTCACGTGCTCAGCGGGTAAGCGCAGGGACAGCGGGCTGCTCAGAAGGGCGGCGAGGGCGGTCAGGTTGTTCGAGACAGCGGGCAACTGCTCGAGGTGGTCGTAGCGGCTCGTGCCCAGCAGTACCGCACGTGAGGCCCCGGGGTCGGGCAGAACACTCACGCGCGCCGGCCCTCGTCTGCAGCAGCATCCAGTGCTCGGGTCGCTTGTTCGACCTCCTCGGGTGAGCAACCGGTCAGGACGATGATCCTGTCACCTTGGTGGATCTCTATCCGCGGTCGCTGCGGCCGACTCTGCCGCCACGCCACCAGAGCCAGCACAAACGACGCTGCGCTCCACCCGTTTCCCGTTACCAACTGCAGCACATCGAGCGTGGCGCCCATCTCTCCCGGACGGGGAGTGCTTCCCCTCAGGTCGGTCACGGCCGTCCCACGAACAGCCGGATCCAAACGAAGCCAACCCTGCAACGAACGCAGTTCCCCCGTCCGCGATTCCATGTGCACTTCTAACCGCACTCAGGTCTCCCTCCACCGATCCAGGCGCAGCCTTGCTGGCGGCACCCCCGTTCTCCATGGTCGTGCACCGGGCCTGTACCTTGCCTTGGTTCAGGTAAATCGGCGCTCTCTCCATCACCCCTCCCCCCAAAGTCCCCCTGAGCCGCGGGTGCCAGCCCCTGGCTGTCACTCCGCTGAGGCGAAGGCCGGGCGGCGGCCAAGGTGCAACCTCGTCGCTGCCGAGCTGGCCTGGCGCCCTCCCAGACGCTGTAGCGCATCTCCGTACCTGGTGACGGAAGGATCGGCATTCCGAGCGCCCGGCCACTTGGTTCGTGAGAGACCTGCTGTAGCGGCTGGTCCTGGGCGGACGGAGGGTCAAGGTGATCGGGTCGGAACTGGAGAAGCTGCTGTACACGCGGCCGGTACCAGACACACCTGAGCAGCAGCTCGCCGCGCTGCTCAGGTGGGCGAAGGGCTCCAAGAACCCCCCAGTTTGGACACCCTGAGCAACCCAGTTGGCCTGAGGCCGGAGCGGTGGAGCGGGGGGTCAGTCGTGGCGGGCGAGCTTGACTGCGGAGACGAGCAGGATCGCGGCCAAGGCGGGGATGAGGACCACGTCCGGGAACACCCCGAGCAGCAGACCGCCGAGCACCGCTCCCGTGATCGAGCCCGCGACCATGACCAGGGCGAAGCGGCGGTTGGCCCCCAGAACCGCGAAGCTGCCGTCGCGGCTGTAGCGGGCGAAGGCCACCAGCATCGTCGGCAGGGACACCAGCAGGGACAGGCTTCCCGCGATCTTGATGTCCTGTCCGAAGAGCAGCACGACCGTGGGGATCAGGAGCTCGCCGCCGGCCACGCCCATGATGGCCGCGACCACGCCGATGCCGAACCCGGCCGCCACCCCGAGCGGCACCTGGGCCGCCAGCGGCAGGTCGAGCATTCCCAGGGTCGAGAAGTGGGTAAACAGCAGGGCCGCGGCCATAAGCACCATGAGCGCGGCGAGGACCTTGTAGAGGGTGGAGGAGCGCATCCGCACCGCCCACGATGCGCCGGCCCATGCGCCGAGGAGGCTTCCGGCAAGGAGGTTGACCGCGACGGGCCAGTGCGCGGCCAGCTCGGAGGCGGACACGGCCGCGAGGCGGGCGGGGAGCGCGGTCAGGACCACGACCAGGCTCATCGCCTTGTTCAGGATCACGGCGGAGAGCGCGGCGAACCCGAACAGGCTTATCAGCAGCGGCAAGCGGAACTCCGCGCCGCCCAGACCGATCATCCCGCCCAGCACGCCAATCGCGGCCCCGGCGGCGAACACCACCGGCATGGAGTGCGTCGAGCGCAGCGGGGCGAGGGTCTGTTCGGTACTCATGACGGGCATCTTCGCTGGTAGCGGACGCTGCCCGCCATGGAAGGACCGCACCTTCAGGGGAAGACACCGAGTACCAGATCGGGGCTCATCAGGTCCTCTGAAGCACCCCTGTCCTGTCGCAGCGCATTTGGCGGGTGCCGTGATGCTGACCTGCATTGTCGCCATGCCGTTTGAGCATCTCGGGCTCGCCGTTCTCACCCGACATGGCAGTAGCGGAAGGGGCTCCGTCCTTACGGACCCTGGTCGAGGGGGACGTCGCCAAGCCGAAGACTGAGCTGGGCGCCCAGCTCCTGGAACCCCAGAGCTAGAGCCACACGCTGTGATGAAAAGGGCCGTGCTCTCCACTGCGGCAGCAACCCGGCATTGAGGGCATGGGCCACGGCTGCGGACGCCACGGCCCGAGCCAGGCGCCGGCCCCGACAGTGCGGGGCAACCAGCACACTCAGGTGGGCTACCGACTGCGGCCAGGACCGGTACCCGGCTGCGGCTACGACCCCATCGCCCTGGCGAAGACAGAACGCGGGAGAAGACACGTCCTCCAGACCGCTCTCGCCGGCCTCCTCCTCCCCAGCCAGGGCCAGAAGCGCGGCCAGGTCTCCGTCACCGATCGGCAACTGCTCGACCCCAATACCTTCATGCGCAGGAAGAAAGCTGTCCCGGTCGAGATAGAAGAGCGAAGCCGGCCCGAGAACATCGAGAACGGGCAGCACTGTACGCAGACGAGCGATGTCAACGACCTCTTCGTGGGTCATCTTCCGCGCGGCGTCGCCCACCATCCCGGCAGCCCGCGTGCTCGGCGCAGTGACGAGGGCGGCGTCACCGATCCGCACGATCCCGCTCCACGACGGCGGACACAACCGCGACCCGGGCGCGACCACAACCCTCGTACCTCCCGAAGGAGAGAACTCGACCGGGGTGCCCGCCAGCTCCACCCACAGCTCTCGGACGCGCACGAGCAAGAGATCGTCAGCCATGGCCGCATCTTGTCGCCTCCGCCACCGGGGCGCGACCAGATTTCTCGCGGACAGCCCGTACCGTAAAACGCGGCCCAGCCGTGGTCCATTGAGAATCCGCCAGGCCTGACCCGCCCCCAGCTCTTGGCGGTGTCGGCGGCGACGAACAGGTCCAAGGGCGACCAAGGCCCCGACGAGTGGCAGCCCCCGGCGAGGCGTACTGGGCACGGCAACACAGCCACACCACGCACGGAGTCCGCCAAGTTGGTCGCCGTGCGGCCACCGGCTGCCGCCCCGGCATCGAGTGGGGCGGACTGAGCCGGGCACTGCCTGGTCAGGCGGCTTGGGCGACAGCCGGGCCGAAGACGCGATCGAAGGGGTGGGCGTGCTGGGTGCTGACGAGGTGGTAGGCGCCGCTTGAGTGGCGCAGGGCGTGGTCGGTGTAGTGGAGGACTTCGGCGGGGGTGAGGACTTTGAGGTCGCCGAATACGTAGTAGAGCGGGGTCGGGGCGTGGATGGCGGTGAAGTGGAGGCCCGCGTGGATGGTGGTGGAGCTGATCGAGTAGCGGTTGGTGGTGGTGCTGGGCATGTGGTCTTTGGCGTCGATGGTGACGATGTCGCGGCCGCGGGCGGCGATCAGGTCGGGGAACTGGCGAAGAGCGGAGCGGGTACGCCGCAGGGCTTCGCGGACAGCTTCGGGGTAAGTGCCCTGTCCGCAGGGGTGGACGGTCCAGCCTCTGGCGCGCAGTGCGGTGGCGACTCGGTGTTCGTGCAGGTCTCCGACGGCTTTGCGATCCTGCCACTGAGTCACGGTGGTTCCCCCTCCATCGAGTTCCGCATGCGTGATACGAACTGCTCCCTTTTCGTATTCCCTCATCTCTGGCTATGATGCCGCACATGGCGGCATACGTTGACCCACGCTTTCGTCCCACGCTGTGGCCCGGAACGCCCGTTCCCGCCCCGGAGTTGAGCCCCCTGCCAGATGCGCGAGCGGAAGACGGGTGGATCGTCTGGAGCCCCCGGCTGCGCCACCCCGGCGACGGGACGGTGTCATTGCCGGAGGACTTCTACCTGCGCGAATTCATGGAACTCGACCCCGCCGACCTCGAAGCGGTCGCCGCCTTGATGCGTGCGTACGGGCATCTGGGAGGCCGAGTCGGCTCGTTGAGCCTCGACGCGGAGGAGCACAACTACTTCACCGAGCTCGCGGAGGGCCTCCACCCCGAGCGCGGCCCGTTCGCCCTCCACGGTGAGGTAGCGACGCTGTTCATCTCCGAAGCCCAGGACGCCATCACCACCTGGCTGGCTCTGCGCCACGAAGGCGGACTCGACGCGCTCGTCGAAGCGGAGGCCACCGAAGAAGAACTCACCCAGTGGCAGGTCGCCAACAGCGACAAGGCAGAGACGTGGCCGCGCGACCTCGACCATATGCGCGAGGAACTGCTGGGACTGAAGGTCAGCTCCCTGACCAGCACCCTCAACGCGGCCCTGGAACCCTTCAGCATCGGCATCGGCAGCCTCGACGACCGCTACCCCACACTCCTGGCCGTGGCATTCCTCCAGCTCTACAACCACCTCGCCGAAGACGCCACCATCCGCGAATGCGCCAGCGAAACCTGCCGGCGCGCCTTCGTCCGCCAACGAGGACGGGCCGAATACGGACAGAACCGAACTACTGGCGTCAAGTACTGCACCCGCGAATGCGCCCGCGCCCAAGCACAGCGCGAACACCGACGCCGCAAGCGGAACACCGCCGTCGCCCAGGTCTCCGACCCTCCCCACCCTCAGAAGCAGGACGTCGTAGATGGTCCGGCCGGGGAACAAACACCGTGACGGGGCGAAGGAGCTCCGCCCGCACCAGCGTGAGGCGGTCGACGCAGTCGTGCGCGCGCTGGAGCGCCCGGCGGCGCAGACCGTGCCCGAGCGTGGACTACGGACTCAGGTGATCATGGCGACCGGATCCGGGACGAGCCTCGTCGCCACCCGCAGCGCCGAGGAACTCAAGGCCAGCCGCGTTCTCGTTCTCGTGCCGTCCCTCGACCTGCTCGCCCAGACCGAGGTCGCGTGGCGCGAGGGCGGCCGCCGGGGCCCGACGATCGGGGTGTCCTCGCTGCGGGGTAAGGAGGCGTCCTTCCCCAACACCACGGACCCGGTCGAGCTGGTGGAGTGGACTCGGGGACTGGAGAAGGCCACCGTGTACGCCACCTACGCCTCCCTCGGGCTGGGCACCCTGGAGAAGGCGCATAACGCCGGCCTTTCCGCCTGGGACCTGATCGTCGTGGACGAAGCGCACCGGACATCTGGCCGGATCGGAAAGCCCTGGGCGGTCATCCACGACAACACCCGCATCCCCTCGCTGCGCCGGCTGTACATGACGGCCACGCCCCGGATGTGGCAGCTCGGGGATGAGGACGAAGCCGGCTCGCCGGGCGAGCTGGTCGCGAGCATGGATGACGACCCCAACGGCCCGTTCGGCAGCCGCTGCTTCACCCTGTCGCTCTCAGAGGCCATCGACCGGGGCATCTGTGCTCCCTACCAGGTCGTATGCGTGGACGTCACCGACACCCAGTTCCAGGCCGCGCAGCTCCTGGGCGCCGAGGCCCGCTCCGACGAGATGCGCGGCGCCCGCCTGGCGGCCCTCCAGACCGCTCTGGTGAAGGCGTCCTCGGAGGAGGGCTTCCGCCGGACCCTGGTCTTCCACCACTTAGTGAAGGAGGCCGAAGCCTTCGCCGCCGGCCTCCCGGACGTCACCGCGCAGGTGCACGTCAGCGACCCCGAGCTGTACCCGGCCACGATCTGGGCGGACTGGCTGTGCGGCGAGCACAAGCCCCTCCACCGGCGCCGGGTCCTGGCGGAGTTCGCCGAGGGATCGCGACGGACGGCACCGTCGTGGAGAAGGGCTACCTCGGCTCGGTGAAGGTGCTGGGCGAGGGCGTCGACACCAAGAACTGCGACTCCGTGTACTGGGCCGACGTACGTGGCTCCATGCCAGACCTCGTCCAGGCCGTGGGCCGCGCCCTGCGGATGCAGCCGGGCGAGGGCAAGACGGCCTCGCTCGTGGTGCCGATCCTGCTCGGCCCTGGCGAGACGGCCGACAACATGCTCACGTCCCGGGCGTACGGCGGCCCGGCCGAGCTCCTCAAAGCGCTCAGGGCCCACGACGCGCGCGTCGTGAAGACCCTCGCCGAACAGCAGGTCCCCAGCCGCTACAAGCCCGTCAGCAAGGACGGCAGCGGTACGAGCGACGGGACCGGCGGCGGCTCCGGAGGCGTCAGTGCCCCTGCCAAGGCCCTGCTGAAGTTCAGTACGCCGCGCGACCCGGCCGCGCTCGCCGCGTTCACCAACCTGCGGGTCCTCAACCCCGAACACGAGCACTGGCGCCGCGGAGTGGAAGCCGCCGTCATCTACGCCCGCGAGCGCGGCGACCTCAAGGTCCCGTTCACGTTCCGCGTCGTCCGCGAGCGCGACCAGAGCGACGGTGAAATGCCGGCGCACGGCCTCCGCCCGCCCTGCAAGGCCAAGGCACACGCCGAGCAGGCCAAGGAAGACGTCAAGGACACCTTCCGCCACTAACCAGACACACGACGGACCACCGTCGCCCGCTGGGCCCCGACCCCTCCCCCCGGAGTCGGGGCCCAGCCACGTTCAGGAGAGGAAGACCGTGAAAGTCGTCAAGATCGTTTTCATGGCCCTCGTCCTCGGGCTGGGAGCCGTCTACGGCTGGGCGATCGCCGACTAGCCGAGCGCGACACCCTTGGCCCGCTGGCGCGGATCCCGCCGGCCTGTGGCCAGTGACCAGCCAGCGGGCCAAGGATCCGCGCCGGAAGGAAGAGGCGCGGTGCGCCGTGCACGTCGAGCCGGGCGTGGACGAGCTGCGGCAGAGCGGGGACGGAAGCAGGACAGGGAAGGTCGAAGCACCCGATCTGGTGCGAAAGCCTCCCGGATTCACCCAGGCCCTGCTCTGCCTCGCCAGGCGCCGGGCCGACGTCCTGTTCGCGATGCTCCGGGACGGGACCTTCTACGAACCGCAGCCGTCGGCTGCGGTCACCTAGCCTGCGGGTCTGCAAGGAGAAGGACTCGATCTGCCTCGACATCGAAGCCGAGCACCGGATGGCCATAGTCGCCTTCCGGGTCCATCAGCACCGGCTTGCCCAGCCGCCGCCCGATCTCCCGAAGGAAGCCGCAGAACACATCAAGTTGCTCTTGGCCCTGCAACTCGCGCAGGTCGACGTCGAAGTCGACTTCATCGTCGGCATGAAAACGGAAGATCGCCAACACGTCGGCGGTCGGCCAGACCCGCAGGTTCGGGCACTCGGCATCCGCCGGCCGGGACAGCACAGCCTCCGCCCGGGGCACCGGAAGCACCGTCTCTCCCTCGGAGTACTGGCACTTCCAGCCCTTCTCCGCGACAAGATCGAGGACCGCCTGCCAGTCCTCCACCGAGGCATCCGGGACACGCACGTCCGGCAGCGACCCCATCAAGTCCGGGTCGAAGAAGCACTTCACGTCATCCCACAGCAGATCAGCCACCCCGCCATGCTGCCCGGCCCACCGACCCGACGCACCCCCGTTTCCCTTGACCAAAGACATAGGGGCATCCCCCCGGTCCTTGGTGGATCGGGGGCTTCGACGTGCCAGTGGGTCCTCAGAGAAGGTTGATCTGCGCCGAGCAGATGTTGTACCCGCCCCGGGCCTGTCCTTCCTTGGTTTGGCTGCCGAGGGTGACAGAGCAGTGGATGTCGCCGCCGCCGTGGAGTTGAGCGGTGAGGTGGTAGTACAGCGCGTCGGCCTTGAACTTGAGGGTGCGGGTCATGGGCAGGCCGCTGCCTTCCAGGTTCTGGCTGTCGCTGCCGTAGGTGATCGTCGTGCCGGACGGCGCCTTCCCCCACACCTTGAAAGTGACCTCGGTGACGGCTGGTTCCTCCGCGGGTGCCGTCGCTGCGGAGCCTGCGGTCCCCCCGGAAACCTCGGCAAGTCTTCTGGACTGCTCGGCTGCCAGCTCCACCCACTGCGCGTCATTCAGTCCGCTGCACTCGTCCGGGCGGACGGTCGGCAGGGGCTTGCCCGCCAGGCCTTCGAGGAGCATGTCGGACACCTTGGAGCGGCACGCCGGTGTGATGGTCGCGCTGCTGGGGGTGGCGGCGGAGCTGGTGATGGGCGTGGCGCTGGCTGTGGGAGACGGCTCTGCCGCCCGGGTACCGGTCGCTGTGGTGCAGGCCGTGATTGAGAGAAGTAGGGCGGCGGCTGTGGCAGCACGGAAGTTCATGGTCCCCCCGAGGATCGTGGCGAAGGGGCCCTATCTGATCGGCTACCGGAGCCAACCGTCTTCGGTGTTGCCGATTCGTGACAAGTGGGGCACAGCCCGTCGGCGTGTCCGGTGTCCGGATGCCTCCGGGCTCATCCGGCCGCAGGCCGGCGGGATGGAGCATGGGCCGATCGCCGTTCATCAGATCTCGCCGAGCGGGGGCCGGCGGGTGACACGATCCGGGTGTCCGGCGTGGACACCGTGCTCGGTGTGGCATACGGCGACGCGGACGTAGTGGAGCTCCTGCCACACCCCAGAACACCCGTCGGAGGGCCGATGGCTGATCCTAGGTGGCCGCGAGCGCGCTCGTGTCGCAGACGTCGCACACCATCGCCTGCGAGTCGAGGGCGGCGGCAGGCTGCTGTGGTCAGGGCTCCGGCGGGTCCTGTCTACGAGAGCGCCCTGTAGGCCGCGGAACGGGGCGGGAACTACTTGGCCGCCACGTACGGGGGCGCTGTCCTGGGAGGCTGGTTGGTGGAGCTCGTCCGGGTCTTCCTTCGCACGTCGGCCCGGACGGGCCGTCTCCTGCGATCGGACCAGCACGGTCAGCGGTACGAGCTCCAGCGTCCGAGGCGTGCCAGCAGCTTGCGGGCGGCCTCCTCATTGAGGCCGAGTTGGGCGGCGGCCTGCTTCGTGTCGAGATCGTTGGCGGTGGCGCGGGCGGCCCAGTAGCCGACCCGCTCGGCGACGACCTCCAGCCGGCGGGCTGCACGTACCGCGGCGACCGGGGAGGTCCTTGTCAGCCTGTCGATCTCCTCCTCCAACTGGACCAGCAGCGAGGTGACGCTCTCGGGCAGGGGGACGGTGGTCGCCTCTACCTGGTCGGTGTGCCCGTACCAGTCCCGGTCGCAGGCGTCCGCCTGCTCGTCACCTGCCTCGGCCAAGTCTTGGTCGCCGATCGTCTCCCAGTCCAGCAGGTGTTCGGGACCGGCCCAGCCACAGGAGCACACCGCGCGCACCGCTGCGGCTCTCGGTACGTGGGGCCAGCGGCCGTCGTAGACGCTCCACTGGGAAACCGGGTCCCCTCCCCCGCCGGAGCCACTGTCGAAGTACACGGGGTTGGGGACGGTGCCGTCGGCGAGGACGGCCTCGACCGCGCCGGTGTGGGAGGTGCCGAACTCTTCCGTCGTCCAGGTCTCGCGCCTACTCACCACGACCTGCCCTCCCCTACCCCGTGTTCGGGCAGCCCACGGTGCGGGGCGGCCTGAACACGACGATGCCGCAACCGGGCTGCGTGGCAGGTGGGTTTTCACGAAGTGGCTGCGGGGACCTCCGCGGCACCTCCGGCCTGCACGGCCTCGACGACGTCCTTGTGGAAGACGGCGAGGCCGCCGAGTGGCAGCGGGGCGGGGGCTCCCGGTGAGGGTGTACCACTCCTCGGCGCCGGTGTACTGGATCCGTACCGTGGCCGTTCCGTCCGGGCCGGGCTCGGTCGTCACGGTGACGTCACCGGTGAGGACGCCGACCTCGTCGGTCATCGCCCCGCCGGGGCCCGCCTTCACGTGGTCGGTCAACGGGACCGACCCGTCCGGGGCGGCACCGTGCTCGGGCTGCGGGGTGGTATCGGGCTGGTGGTCGCTCATGAGCACGTCTCCAGCATCTCGGTCAGCTTCTTCTTCTCGCCCTCGGTCACCGTGAGCTGGTAGGTGGACTTCACGTTCGTCCACGCTGTCGCGTACGTGCACCAGTAGCTCTTGGCCGGGGGCTGCCACTCGTCGGGGCCCTGGTCCCCCTTGGACCGGTTCGTCGCCGCCGACACCGCGAGCAGCTGGGGGCGGGTCAGATCGTTCGCGAACTCCTTACGCCGCTCCGCCGTCCACGCACCGGCGCCTGAACGCCAGGCGTTGGCGAGCGGGACCATGTGGTCGATGTCGAGCTTGCCCGCGTCAGTGACGGTGATTCCCCTCCGACGCGGGAATGCGCGGCTGTGGGAGCCGTACGAGGGTCAGGCCGTGGAACACAGTGCGGCAGGCCGCGACGAGAACCAGGATCAGGCTCAGGGTGAAGGCCAGGTGCGCGGTCCGGTCGAAGCCGTAGTGCGCCGCGCCCCAGCCGGCCGCGGTGACCGCGGCGGCGAGGAGGAAGCCGTCCAAGGCGATCCGTTCCCAACGGCTCAACCCCATGCCCTGCCCCTCCGACGCGCCCTGTTTGACCCGTCGGATCCTGCCACCGGCCACCGGCATCCATGCCGTACGCGCCCCCGGGCCCCGGTGGACTCTGACGGCACAAGCTTCTACAGCTGCGCCGCTATCGACTCCAGGTCCATGCCTGGAAGTCTCCCCCCTTCGTCTCGGCTCGGCCGGAACCGGGCAGAGCAACCTCGCATCGCGTCGGGCAGGCGCAGGTACGCGGCCGAGAGCGCAGCCGCTGAGCCGTGAGTTGTGGGCGGGCGCAACATTCTACTGGCCCGCTTCCCAGGGGGAAGCGGGCCAGACGGTCAGTCGTTGGTGTTAGCCGGTGGCTCCGAGTGGTGTGGCGAGGCCGGGGGTGAGCCAGCGTTCTGCGTTGAGGCCGTAGCAGCCGGAGAGTTCTAGTTGGGTGCCGTTGTCGGTGCGGGCGTTGGGCAGGTCGAGGCAGAAGCCAGACCGAGGGTTGTAGAAGCCACTGTCGGCGGTGGGCAGCCACTGCTGGCCGCTGGCGCCGTTGCAGGTGTTGAGCTGGATGAGGGTGCGGATAGCGGTCCCTCCGGCCTTCGTGGTTACGCACTTGCCGGCCACGCGCAGTTCACCGTTCTCCAGGACCTGGAAGGTCTGCGAGGTGCCGGGGGTGGCGTTGCAGTCGTGGAGGGTGATGGGGTTGCCTTCGGCGCTGCCGTCGCTTTCCGCGCACTTGTTGTTGTCCACCGCTGAGACGAGGGTGGTGCTGGACGCGGAGGGGACGGTGGAGTGGTCGTAGACGGCCAGGTTGCTGATGCGCCCGTTCCAGTAGGAGTAGGGCTTGCCTTGGTACTTGTACCGGCCAAGGACGAGGGAGCCGGTGGCCTTCCACACGTTGGCCTTGGCGTGGTGGCCGGTGCCGGCGAGAGTGCCGTTGACGTACAGGGCGATCAGGCCCGTGGTGTCGTCGTAGCTGGCGGTGAGCTGGGTCCACTCCTTGGTGCGGACCTTGGCGGCGTCGTTCATGACGCCGGTCAGGTCGTAGGCCCAGTTGTCGTCGTCCTTCTGGGACATCCCGAACCGCCAGGTGCCGTCTTGGTCGTGCCAGATCATGAAGCCGCTGGCGTGCAGTCCGTCCTGGCTGACCACGATGTTCGGCGCCTCGGACCTGGCCCAGGCCGAGACGGTGAAGCTGTTGGTGGTGTCGACGGGGGTGCCGGTGGAGGTGACCGTGCCGCTGGTGCCGTCGAGGTCGACGACGTCGGTCAGGGTGCCCGCGACGGTGCCGGCGATGCGCGTGGCGCCGGTGGAGCTGAGCTTGCCGTTGCTGCGGCCGCGCATGTCGATGGCGGTCGTTCCGGTCTCTTCGTTCAGTTTCCAGTGGGTGGTGGAGATCCGGGCGTCGCCCATGACCTCTGAAGTGTTGAAGCTGGTGACCTTGCCGCTGGTCGTTTTGCCGTTCCAGGTGCGCAGGCGGTGGCGGCTGTCGAGGGACCAGAGGTCGGGGATGTTGTCGGCGCTGGTGTCGCCGGAGGAGCCGAGCACGGGGAAGGAGGCGGCGGTGACGCCGGTGCGGATCCTGGTGCGCTTGCTGTGGTCGCCGAGTGCTTCAGGGTGTCCGGCGACGTTGGCGTACTGGTAGATGTCGCCTGTGCTGTCGTCCCGGGCCCAGAGGTCGGCGAGGCCGTCGCCGGTGGCGTCGCCGGGGGCCATGAGGGTCAGGTCGTCCCAGCCGCTTGTGCTGAGGACGAACGTGCCAGGATCGATGAGCTGGCCAGTGCCTGCTTTTCCTTGGAACAGGATGAGCTGAGTACCGCCTGCTCCGTTGCTTTCGACGGTGAGCAGGTCGTTTCGCTGGGTCGTGGTGCTCGCGTCGGGCAGTACGTCTCCGACGGCGAGGATCTGCTTGACCCGGCTCCAGTTGCCGATGTAAGCGGTCCCGCAGGGCTTGTCGGTGGTGGCGACGGTGCATCCCTCGACGGGCCTTGCCACGTCCAGGGTGTTGTCGGCGTCGAAGTAGGGACCGCCCTTGGTCTTGGAGTTGCGGTAGACCTTGAGCTGTCCGTCGCGGAAGGTCCACAGGTCATCGACTGTGATGCCGTTGCCGCCGCGGTGTGTGGTCAGGGTGCCATTTCCCCAGCCCTTGCCGCCGGGGCTGTTGGCCTTGGTGGCGGCGATCAGGCCGCCCGCGGAGGGGTCGATCGCGGTGGGGTAGACGATGAGGTCGCCGTTGTCGGCGGGGGCGATGAAGTCGACGAGGTCGTCGTCGGTGATGTCTCCGAGGACAGTCTTGGCGTTCGGGTCGTCGGGGACGTAGAAGACGTAGGTCTGCTGCTGCGAGCGGTTGCCCGCACGGTCCACGGCCTGGACGCGCAGGATGTTCGTGCCCCACCACGTGGGCGTCACCGGGATGGTGGCGGTGCCGTCGGCCGCTGCATTGATGCGGTTGGCGCCGCCGACGGGGATGTCCTCGTTGAACGCCCACTCGTAGTACAGGACACCGCTGAGGGGGTCGCCTGCGGTGACTTTGAAGTTGCCCTTCTCACCGATGTGCTTCGTGGAGCCGGGCAGGGTGCCGGACGGCGGGTATTCGGCGGAGGTGACGACCGGGACGGACGGCGGCTGGGTGTCCACGGAGAATGTGCATCCGCTCATCCAGTTGGCCGACATCATGTCGCCGTCGCCGCCAGCTACGCGCCAGGAGTAGGTACGGCCGTCTGCCATGTTCGTGGGGTGGGCGGATACCCAGTGGGTTCCGTTTGCGGCCCCGATCCAGCCGCTGCTGTACGTCGTGGTGCCGCTTGCCTTGTCGATGACCTCGAAGACGGCATCGGTGACCTGGCCGTCGGGGTCGCCGACCCAGGCGCCGACGGTGAAGCCGGTGTAAGTGCTGGCGCCGACCCAGCCGCAGCCGTTTCCGTTCGGGTTCTGGGGCGCCGGGGTCGTGGTGAGCCCCCACGGGTCGTACGGGCGCCGGTTGTACTCGATGTAGAAGAACGGCAGCTTGTTCTTGTCGCGGGTGAACCGCTTGAAGCCGTTGTTGCCGCTGCTCTTGGACTCGTTGGCGGCGAAGAGTGCGTACGTGACTTTGCCGAGCGAGATTCTGTCCGCCAGGTGGTCGCGTACGTCCCACTCACCGCGCGTGGTGGAGCTGGAACATCCCGCGCCGCCGGCACTGTTCATCGAGGTCGTGCGGAGGACTCCGTAGTCCTTGGGCTGGTTGTTCCAGGTGATGTTCGACAGGAGCTGCTCGGTGGAGTGCAGGTCTACGTTGTAGGTGTTGCTGCATGTGGCATCGGCGGCGTACGACTGGGTCGCGTTGAGGGACGCCTTCTTGATGGACTTGTCGCCCAGGTCGCTGGTGTCGAGCTGGACGTAGTAGCGCTCCAGGCCGGTTTTGCTGCGCCAGCGCTGGTAGCCGACACCGGGATCGTAGTCGTCCGCGTAGTCGTCGTAGCTGGTGGTGGTCGGGTACGCCTCCTGGACCCAGGCCCAGTGCTGGACTTCCCGGTTGGCGGGGATCCACGCCGGGTCGATGTACACCGGGTAGGCCGTGTCGGGGGCGGTAAGGAAGGACTGGTCCGGGGTCAGGGCGACGGAGTCCGTGCCGAGGTCGGCCTGCAGGCGGGTGGTCTTGGCGAAGTCGCCCGGCCCGTCGCTATCAGAGGTGGTCTTGACCGCCTCTTCTTCCCCGGTGCCGAGCGGCGTCTCGTCCGCGGTGACCGCCTGGGAGAAGGCCACGGTGCCGCCGGACTTGGCGAGCGGGACCTCTATGGGAGCGGTGGAGTCCCACATCGTGGGGGTCGGTGCCTGGAAGACCGTACGGCCTGCAGCGTCGGCTGCTTTCAGGTTCCCGTGATCGTCGGCTGAGACAGTGACGCCTTCGCCCTTGAGGCCCGTGGTCAGCTTTGCGAGCTTCGGATTCTTCGCAGCCTCGGCGGACTTGACGACCAGAATCTGCGAAATCCCGCCGCCCTCATCGGCCGTGACCCTCAGATCCACACCGGGGAGGACTTCTCGGTAGGCGGCGCTGGAACCGTCCAGCACCGGTACGGGAAGCGGGTCCGGCCAGCTCAGGACCAGCTGCTTGCCGTCCTGATCCAGGGTGGCCAGCGGGCCGGTGCCGCCGCCGGAGAGGGTCAGACCGCTCACCGAGGCCTTCGGACGGAGCGTGCCGTCGGCTGCCTTGACCAGGGAGGCGTCCAGGTCCACCCAGGTGCCGTCGCGCTTGGTGCGTACGGGGGCGACGCTGCGGGTCAGGCCCAGGGTGCCGTCGGGATTGGCAGTCACCGTGTCGGTGTCGGTCATCCCGGCCGGCACGGGCACCGGCGTGCCCGTGCGCTTGGCCTCCGCCAGAGCGGCGTCCTCCGCCCGCTCCCGCTCGGTCGTCGGGCGCTCAGGCGGAGTGGGATCGCTCAGCACGGGTGGTGTGTCCACCGCTGGAACGGCCAAGGCGGCGGGTGCGGCGCCAACGGTGGTTATCGACAGGGCCAGTGCTATCAGCCCTGTCAGTGCGACCGGCCGGTTGGCCGATCGTTTGCTTCTCTGTATGCCCCCCACGGCAGAACTCCCAATGCGGTTGCGATGGTCAACTGGCGGCGAACGCTAACAGCTCTCTGACCAGGCATTTTCACGACCCCCGCCATCCGGAACCAAGAACTCCAGCGAGATGCCCAGAAATGCCCACCATGCCCGATATCAGACCTCGAGTGTCGCGTATGCGAATGATCAAATTTTGATCACCTTTCAAGACACCGCAGGTCACAGGAGGGTTGGATTGCCCGAATTGATCTATGTGTTGCGAATAAGGAACAACATAGGATCCGCTGATTGATCATTTGGCTACCGTGGGGGGAATGCCGTGCAGGCTCCACCAGAACTACGTCGAACCAGAGGAAGATCTGCGGCAAAACGCCGCATACTCGTCGCCTCTACCGTTGCGCTCTCACTCGTCCTGGGGCTCGGCACAGCCGAGGCCTCCGACTGGAAACCGAAGAACCCGAGCCTCTGGTCACCCGGCACACTGCCCGAAACCGACTCGGTTCCCGGCAAGGACGCCCCGAAGGCAGAAGCGGACCCGGAGCAGCAGGCTGACGCCTGGACTCCGAAGGATGTGTACTGGCCGCAGGCCACCAGCGCCGAAGTCGACCTCGGGGCCACCGCGTCCACCCCTGCGGACGGCTCGCTCTTCGCCGCAGGCCGCTCCCAGGGGCCTGTCGCTCCTCTGCCGGATCCGAGCCGCGCGGGTGACGCACCCGTCTGGGTCGCCCCTGCCCCAGGGGACGAAGGCCCTCGCAGCGGCAAGGCCGCTGTAGAGCTGGAGGACCGTGCAACCGCCGAGAAGGCGGGCTTGCAGGGGATGCTGGTCTCGGTCCGCCCGGGTGAGGGCGTGACCGAAGGCGGACCGGTCAAGGTGTCCGTGGATGTCTCGCACATCGCGGGCTCGTTCGGCGGGGACTGGCTTTCGCGGGCCCAGCTGGTCGCGCTGCCCGAGTGTGTCCTGACGGCTCCCGAGCGGCCGGAATGCCGTACGCAGACGCCGCTGGCCACCGTCAAGGACGGCGACCGGCCCGGCCTCCTCAGCGCCGAGGTACCGCTCGCGGCCCCAAGCCCCGCCGCCCGGAGCCTGAGTGCCGGCTCCGAGTCCTCAGGCGGGGCGACAGTCTTCGCGGCATCGGCTACTCCCGGCGGGCCGGCCGGCAGCTTCGCGGCCACCAGCCTGGCGCCCTCCGGTTCCTGGAGTAGCGGCTCCAACACCGGCGGGTTCTCCTGGAGCTACCCGATCGCCGTACCGGAAGGCCTTGGTGGCAGCAAGCCGAGCATCGCACTGTCCTATAGCTCCCAGGCGATCGACGGCCGTACGGCCGCGACGAACAACCAGGCGTCCTGGATCGGTGAGGGCTGGGACTACTCGCCCGGCTTCGTGGAGCGCCGCTTCAAGCCGTGCGCGAAGGACGGCCAGGAAGGGTCAGGCGATCAGTGCCTGGCCGGGGAGAACGCCACTTTCTCCCTGAACGGCAGGTCCTCGGTCCTGGTCAAGGATGACAAGACCGGCGAGTGGCGGCTGGAGAACGATGACGCCTCGAAGGTCGAGCACCTGGCCGGCGCGGCCAACGGTGACGACAACGGCGAGTACTGGGTGGTGACCACCACCGACGGTACCCGGTACTTCTTCGGTGCTGGCCGCAAACCAGACAGCGCCACGTCCCCGGCCACGAACTCCGCCTGGACCCTGCCCGTCTACGGAAATGACACGGGCGAGGACTGCCACCAGTCGACGTTCGCGGCGTCCTGGTGCCAGCAGGCATGGCGCTGGAACCTCGACTTCGTCGTCGACGCCCGCGGCGGCCTGATCACCTACACCTACGCCACCGAGACCAACCACTACAAGCGCGGCGCCTCGGCCACGAACCCGACAGGCACGATCACCCCGTACATCCGCGGCGGCAACCTCAAAAAGATCGCCTACGGCTCGAAGCTGACGGACGCAGACACCGTCAAGCCGACCGCACAGGTCCTCTTCGACGTGGATGAACGCTGCCTGCCGGTTGCGGATGTCTTCGACTGCGCGCCCGCGAAACTGACCGCGGCCAACCAGACGAAGTGGCCGGACGTGCCCTTCGACCAGAAGTGCGAGTCCACGGGTACCTGCGAGAACTACTCGCCGACGTTCTGGACCACCAAGCGGCTCACCAAGATCACCACGCAGGTTCTCGGCGGTGACGGCGGGTACGACAACGTCGACTCCTACGCGCTCAGCCACCAGTTCCCCAAGACGGAGGACCAAACAGCCCCGGCCTTGTGGCTGTCTCTCCTCCAGCACACCGGCTACGACGGTACGAAGACACTGGACACTCCCAAGGTCATCTTCTACGGCAAGCTGCGGAACAACCGCGTCGACTCCAGCAGCGACAACCGGCCGGCCATGAACCGGTACCGCATCGTGAAGATCAAGTCCGAGACCGGGAAGATCACCGACATCGTCTACGCCGATGCCGACTGCTCCCCCGGTACCGGCCTGCCCTCGGCAGCAGACTCCAACACCAAGCGCTGCTTCCCCGTCTACTGGAATCCAGACCCCCGCAGCCCGAACGATTCAAGCCTGGACTGGTTCCACAAATACGTCGTCGCCCAAGTCACCGAAACGGACCCCTTCGGCGGATCCCGCCCGCAGGAAGTCCGCTACGAGTACGTCGGCCTGGCCGCGTGGCACCGTGACGACGAAGAACTGACCGAGGACAAATACCGCACCTGGAACCAGTTCCGCGGCTACCAGCAGGTCATCACCCGCGCCGGCACCGCCCCCGACGTCGTCTCCAAGACACACGCCTTCTACCTCCGTGGCATGAACGGCGACGTCAGAGCGAACAACACCAAGCGGGTGTACACCTTCACCGGGATCAACGGAAACACGATCCCCGACGACAACCACCTCGCCGGCACCCTGCGCGAACTGCGTACCTTCGCCTCCGACGGCGGAGACCTTGTCTCCACCGTCACGTCCGACCCCTGGGTCCCGGAAGCCACCGCAACGCACAGCCGTGGAACCGCACTGCCGGCCCTGACGGCCCGGATGCAGGGAACCTCCCTCACCCAGCACAAAACGCTGCTCGCCGACACGACCTGGCGGACCACGTCACAGGCCGTCACGTTCGATGCGGCGTACGGAATGCAAGAGTCGGTCCTCGACAAGGCTGACGGCCTGCCCGACATCTGCACCACCACCTCCTACGCGCGCAACGAGACCGCCCGGATCCTCGACCGCGTGTCGCAGACCCTGCGGACCCAGGCAGCGTGCGACGTGGCTGCCACCGAGGCGAACACCATCGACGGCAGCCGCACCAACTACGACAACAAGCCCTTCGGCACCCTGAACGGTCCCGGCCAGCCCACCAGCACAGCCGTTCTGGAACGCTTCGAAGCCGGCCAGCCGAAGTACACCGCCAAGGCCTCGATCGCGTACGACGCCTACGGTCGTGTCACCAGCACCACCGACGCCGCAGGCGCCACCACCAAGACGGCGTACACACCGGCAGCGCCGGCCCGTCCGACGACCCTCAAGGTCACCAACGCCAAGAACTGGACGACGACCACCACCCTGCACCCCCTGCGCGGTGTCCCGGTCAAGACTGTCGACCAGAACAACCGCACCACCGAGGCTGCCTACGACGAACTGGGGCGCACCACGGAGGTGTGGCTGCCGGGCCGAGCCCGTACCCAGAGCGCCAGCCAGGTGTTCTCCTACGACCTGAACCAGACCGACACCAGCTCGGTCACCACCCAGACACTCCGAGCCGACCAGTCCTACGCCACCTCGATCGACATCCTCGACGCGATGGGCCAGCAGGTCCAGACCCAGTCGGTTCCACAAAACGGTGCGGCAGGCACTCGCCTGATCACCGACAGCGCCTACGACAGCCGCGGCCGCGTCTTCAAGACCAGCGGCACCTACGTCAACAAAGACTCCGACCCGGTGAAGAGCTTCTTCACCGCCGACGAGAACACGCTGCCCGCCCAGAACCTCACCCAGTACGACGGCCTCGGCCGGCCGGTCGCGGGGATCTTCTACTCCAAGGCGAAAGAGCAGTGGCGTACAGCCATCGCCTACCCGGGCGCCGACCGCGTCGACACCACCCCGCCCAAGGGTGGGATCGCCTCCAGCACGATCACCGACGCCCGCGGGCGTAAGACTGAACTGCGCCTGTACAAGGCCGAAACCCCAACCGGGGCATTCGACGCCACAACCTACGGCTACGACGCCGCCGGCCAGCTGAAGCAGATCACCGACCCCGCCGGCAACGACTGGACCTACGACTACGACCTCCAGGGCCGTCAGACCAAGGCAGTGGACCCCGACAAGGGAACATCCACGAGCACATACGACATCGCCGACCGCCTGGAGTCGTCCACCGATGCCCGCGGCACCACCATCTTCACCAGTTACGACATCCTGGGCCGGCCAACCTCACGCAACCTGAGCGCGGCCGACGGCACCAAGCTCGCCACGTACGACTACGACACCCTCCTGCCCGGGCTGCCGACCGCATCCACCAGCTGGGCGAGCGGCAAAGCGTGGCGTCAGGAAGTCACCGGTTACGACACCGGCTACCGGCCCACCGGAAGCAAGCTGATCGTTCCTGCCGGTGAAGGAGCCCTCACCGGCACCTACACGAGCTCCACCAGCTACAACCCGATCACCGGGCTGGAAACCAGCACCGACCTCCCCGCATCGGGCGGACTGCCTGCCGAGGACCTCTCCACCAGCCGCAACATCAACGGGCTTCCGGTCTCCATCGGCTCCAACACCGTCGACTACGTCAACTACACCAACTACAACGAGCTCGGCCAGGTACAGCGCACCACCTTCGGCGATGACCCCAAGCAGGTAGTCGCCACCAACATCCTGGACCCCGCCACCGGCAGGCTCCTGAGCACCGAGCTCAGTAAACAGGACCAGACCTCCGGCCCGGTCAACAGCACCAGCTACACCTACACCCCCGCCGGCGACGTCACCTCCGTCACCAACGTTCAGGGCGCAGCACGGGACACCCAGTGCTTCACCTACGACTACCAGGGCCGTCTCACCGAGGCCTGGACTGACAAGGGCACCACCACAACCAAGCCCGGCCCCAGCGTGCCCGGCATCGGAGGCTGCACCAACACCACTCCCAGCAGCGCTGAGATCGGAGGTCCGGCTCCCTACTGGCAGTCGTTCACCTACGACGTCACCGGCAACCGCAAGACCCTGACAGACCATGACCCCACAGGTGACGCCGCCAAAACCAGCGTCACCACCAACACCTACCCTGCGCCCGGCTCCCCGCGCCCGCACACCCCGACCTCCACCACCAGAAAGATGGGCAGCAACACCCCGGTCACCACCGACCTCACCTACGACAAGACCGGAAACACGCTCACCCGACCCGACACCGGCGACGCCCCGAACACCCTCCCCGGCGACGGCGGCCCCACCCAGAAACTGACCTGGAACGCCGAAGGCAAACTCGCCTCCAACACCACCAACGCAGGCACCTCCACCTACATCTACGACGCGGCAGGCAACCGTCTCGCCCGCAAGGACCCCGGCAAGACGACCCTCTACACCGGGACGGACGAACTCACCCTCGACACCAACACCGACAAGATCACCGGCACCCGCTACTACCCGACACCGGGTGGAACGACCATCGTCCGGACCTCGGCGGGCAAGCTCTCCTACATCGCGGCCGATCACCACAACACCGGCACCACCTCCATCGACGCCGCGACCCTCACCGTCCAGCGCCGCACCACCAAGCCGTTCGGTGAAGAACGCGGCGCCAAGCCGACGGCCTGGCCGGGTGAGAAGGGCTTCGTCGGCGGCACCCAAGACAAATCGACCGGCCTCACACACATCGGGGCCCGCGAATACGACCCCGCAGCGGGCCGGTTCCTCTCCGTCGACCCTCTGATGGTCATCGACGACCCCCACCAGCACAACGCCTACCAATACGCCAACAACAGCCCCCTCACCAACTGGGACCCCACCGGCCTCGCCACAGACGACGGAACCGGCCACAGCGAAAAGCCCGACGGCACGTCCCCCAGCAACCCCGTAACACCCGGCGGAAAGGACCCGAACAACGGCGGCGGCGGCGGATACAGAGGCGGCGGCCCCCCGCTAGTCAAGGGCAGCACATGCGGCAACGACCAGGACTGTCGCGACGTGAGCAGCAGCAAGCCCCAATGGCAGCGAACTCCGGGCAATCCGCCACTATGCGAATACTGCATCAGCCCGCTCCCGCCACAAGCTCCACTAAAAGACGAGGCCGCTGGATTTCTGAGCGGATTCATCACCAACCTGCAGGGATCGAAGAATGCCAGGTGCATCGCAGGACCTAACCTTCCTTCCTGCCAGCTGGATGACGCGTTCGACAATTGGGCGAAAAGCCACGGAGTCAGCGAATACGGCCTCGAACAAGGAAGAATGGCCTTCTCGGCAGCGATTCCCATCCCTGGCGGGGCAGGAAAAATTTCCACTAAACTGGCCCAGACTCAGATGCGACACATCAAGGGGCGAAAAGAATACCTAGATGCCGGCGGCACTGGTTCATATCTACTGCATTTCAAGGAAGGGCAGGAGATACTCGCCGCCTACCATCAAGGTCGAACAACAGTACTCGGAACAACGAAAAACGGACACATTGTAATTCGATACAATGGAATTACCGGATATAACAACAATCCCGGAGCTGGAGCCGGCCACCTCGACCAGCCGACAAATGTGTTCATGATCAAGGGGACCGCCCGACCTAGCATCGTCCCAATAACCCCGAATTGGACTCCATAAAATTGAACCCACTAGAGCGCGAAAACTACTTCATCATCCAAGCAATGCAAGCCTGCCTCGGCCTAATCTCGGACAGCGTCCGCGCAATCTCGGTTCAGATTGACACGGAACGCATCACGCTTTACTTTTCCGTATCGAGCAGATCATCTGACCTGGAAGAAGATATCGACGACATCAAGTTCGAGCTAGACGCATTCACAGAGGGCCGGTTCTACATTGATGCCGAGGTCTACGATGGACCACCCTACGAAGAATGGCCGGGACACCCATGGAGGAAGATCTACATGAAAAATCCACGCAGGTCCGAAAGTTAGCAATCGGCCGGATGTGGCAGATCGGCAGACGAGCTTACTCAAGGATGCTTCGGATTCGGTATGCATCGAAGTGCATACTTGCGACTTCTGAGGCTGTAACACTCACCAGCTGTTTCATCGATTACCCCCAGTAGACGACGGCGGCGGGCAGAAATAGTCCGCCGCCGTTGCCGTCTGCGCCAGGGGTCATCAGCATCGGCGGCCTCATTGCCTGCGCTCAGCCGGGCGGTGGGATCCTAGGTCCGTCTTCAAATCGATCTTGCCCAGAGCAGGAGCGATGCGAGTGTGACCGCCGCTTCGTCGGAGGTGGCGGTCTTCTCGTAGCGGGTGGCGATGCCTCGGAAGCCTTTCAGCTGGTTGAAGCAGCGTTCGACCGTGTTGCGGCGGCGGTAGATCTCGCTGTTGGCTTTATTCACGGGAGGAGTTGCCCGCACCCGGGCAGGTATGACGGACGCCGGGTTCACCACCAGGCGCTGATGCCGTCCTCCAGGTCGGCCATGTTCGCCGGCTCCCGGTCGTAGTCGTCCAGGCTGTGACACGTGCAGATGCCGCCCTCGTCTGTAAGCCGCTCGCAGTGATCGGCATGGTCCGGGGTCCGGACCAGCGAGTGCGCGCCGTATGCCGGCCGTGACGCGGGCACCACTGCGGGGGTGCCCGCGAGTTCGGCCCGGATGTCCTTGAACGTGCGGCCCTCCCAGCCCTTGCACTCCTCGCAACCGCGTCCGCCGGGGAGGGGCCCCGGGCAGTCGTACATGTGCATTTCGGGATCAATGTCCATGGCAGCTCTCCAGGCAGGTCAAGCCGGTCTGTACGTGCGGCGGGTGGCACGGTGGCCGGGCAAGGTGTGGCGGGAGAGTACTGCGGCACCCGCATTCGGCCGCCGGGCCCCGGCACGGACACGGGCACGGTGGCCGTGTCCGGCCCGGAGGGAATGGTGATCTTGCCGTTGGCGAAGAGCCAGGCCACCACCGCCCGCCGGTCGAACTCGGTGCCACCGTTGGTGCCGTCCACGGGGGCGGGGAAGCCGGGCAGGCGCCGCCAGTTCACCACCGTGGCGCGCCCCACCGCAGCGATCCGGGCCACCTCCGCGAGCAGCACCGTGTCCTGACCCGGTACCAGGGGCGTGTGAGAGGCGAGCGGGGAGCGGCGGCCGGGGGCCGTGCCGCGCACCTGCCTCCAGTCCGCCGAGGGCCGGACCAGCGGGAGCAGGGCCACCTCCGAGGCTGAATACAGCGGCACGTTGACCACGCCGCCAGCCGCGCGGCCGAAGTCCACAGCGGCCGTGGCGCTCGGCGTCACCCAGCCGAGGCGGACCACGTGGTCGAAGTCCGTTCGGCGAACCCCGAGGCGCACTGCGGCCTGATCCGGGCCGAGGGGGACGTGCCGGTCCAGAAGGGCCTGCAGGTCCCGGCGGCGCGCGAGGGCAGCCACCTGGTCCGGATGGACTTCGGGGAACTCGAAGTCGCCGCCGAGGCGGACGAGGAGACCGGCCCGGACAAGGTGGCCGACCGCTGCGGCGGTCACCCTCGGCCGGCACGCCGGGAGGGGCACGCCAAGGGCCTGCGTCAGCCGGTCTGCCGCCACCCCGGCCCCGACCGGGCCCCGCAGCGCGGCCCTTACCTGCTCCGGGTCGGCCCCCTCCACCACCGCCCGCGACCACAGCCCCGAGCCGGCGTCTGCCAGCGGGACCAGGCCCGATCCGGCCGCCCACCGCCAAGCCGCCAGGGGCACCCGCAGCCGTCCTGCGGCCTGGCTCCCGTCGTACTGCTCCCGCACTGACCGCGCCATGAATCGCACTCCGATCACATACCGGCGGCCCGCCGATCGGGCCGTGCCGGAAAGATCCAGAAAGATCCTGTTTGTTGTTAATAGCCATGATTTCAAAGCTGGTTGGGGGTGCACCGCACAAGTCGCCTACGCGTACGCGAGGCCGCGGTTCACCCGCCCGGGTGAACCGCGGGGCAAGCGCGGCCCACCCCCGCAGTACCGCCCCAGCGGGCCGCCACCCCATCCCCGCCCCCTGCGGAGGAGGGGGCGGAAGGCAGCAAAACCGTGGCTGGAGTGACGCGTGTGGCGAAGGGGCCGGCGTCCGCGAGCGGACTGCGGGTACCGGCCCCTCGTGCATCCCGGGCCGCCACGCGGGGCTAGCCGCGCGGGCGGCGGAGCCGCGACCTTCCCCGGCTCCAGGCGAGCCGGGCGGCCTCGGCCACGCCGTTCGCCACGTCGGCCCACTCCGGCGCCCAATGCGCCACCGCGACCCTCACCGCGCCCAGGGCCACAGGCACGCACAGCGTCGCCGCGCCACGGACCAGGCGGCGCGCGACAGCCCCACGCCGAGGCCGCACCGGCACCGGCTCCCCACCCTCAGCGGACCGCTCCCGGGCCGGTTCACCCTCGGCCGGAACTCCATCCGTTTCAGACATGCCCATGACAGGTCACTCCTTGCAGAAGACTGCGGATCACGCCCCCCGGATGGCGACGTGACGGCATGATCAAGGAGGAAGAAGCAAGCCTGTCAAGCTACGGCGAAACCGCAGGTCGGAGGGGGGTTGCGGGTCTTGGGGGGCAATGATGTATGGCGGCGCGAAACCCCTGCCCGAGCCCTCGGAAAGAGCGGGCGCAGGACTGCGCGGGCCACCGCTGTCGCAGCCCGCGCAGATGTCCGGAGCGAAGGGCATCAGCCCGGAATCAGGCGGCCCGGTCGAAGGCCAGCGTCGCGTTCGGGCAGCCGGCCGCGTACCGCAGTAGCGCTTCACGCTCGGCCTGGTCCACCGACAGCGCCCACCGGTGCTTGGTCGCCACCCACTCCCCGATGTACCGGCAGTGCACCGCCGGGGCCGGCATCCACGTGGCCGGATCCTGGTCGGACTTCTGCCGGTTCGAGCGCGCGGTGACCCCGACGAGGGTCACGTCGCTGGTGATGTCATTCGCGTACCGGCGGCGCCGCTCCGTCGTCCAGCCATAGCCGCCGGAATCGTGGAGCTCCGCGAGCGGGATCATGTGGTCAATATCGATCCCGGCCGGTCCGGAAACGACAACGTCGTCGTAGTACGAGTGCCACACGCCCCCGGTGATGATGCAGCCGGCTCCCACGGTCGGGGCCTCGATCGCCTCGGCGATCAGCACGTCGTTCCTGGCCGAGCAGCCGTTCTTGTCATCGTCCTTCCAGTGCGGGTACAGCTCACGCCGGTAGCCGTCGCGAACCTCGGCTGCGACCGGCAGCAAGGTGATGTCGTCCGTCAGGGTGTACTCGTCGGCATGCGCAGGGGCGGCCGGGGCGAGGACCCCGAAGGCCAGGGCAGCGGCGGCGAAGCTGCGGGAAAGGTTCTTGATCACGCCCCGGTGATAGCGCCGGGGCCCGCGCCGACAAGGCCTTTACGGACGGACTCTCACCCCACTGGGGGAAGTGATTCACCGGAGGAACGAGGCGCCCCTGACGTCATCTCGCGCGGGTGACCCGTTGGCCACCTTGCACGATGTCCTGCCGGCTCCTGTGCCCCGTCAATCCGTGCGGCTGCTGATCAGCTTGGACCACGTGCTCTTGTCCAAGCCCATGGCCTGTGCCGCCGCACTCTGGGTGCTGTGGCCTCGGTCGACTCGACGCGCGGCATCACACCTCTGGAGCCGGAGATCGGGCAGAACGCTGCGCTGCAGGCCCTCCATCGCGAGCTTCAGCCCGGCCACGGCCAGGGCCGCTTCTTCATAGGTCCGGCCGCCGTCGCGTGGTTCACCGTCAGTCCACGCCTCGGCTGAGTCGCTTACGAAGCGCCCGAGGTCGAGGGCGAGCCTGAGGCGCGGAGGCAGCACCTCCTGATCGAGCGAACTCATCTGGTTGTCCCGTCGGCAGCTGTAGACCAGCTCCCAAGCATCTTGATCAGTGCTGAGCAGCCATCTGCCTGAGGGGAACCTTTTGACGAGCCGACCCCCTGCTGTGGCCCACAACTCCAAGTAGGGGAAGTAGAAGAACCTCCGGGCATGTGAAGGATCGAACCACCAGGCTTTGCGCCATCCGCCGGGCGGCAGCCGCTCGTACTCCATGATCACAACAGGTGTCTCTGGGGCCGGCTCTCGTTCTGATCCTTGGTCGTCGGGAATCCTCGCGCCCTGCTGGATCTGCTGGAGCAGCCCCTGCTCGCTCAGCGCCCACTCGTGGTCTGAGGCCACGATGGTCAGCCCCGTCTCGCGGGCGAGGATGTCGTATCTACCGGACCGACTCTCAGGCCGGTCCCGGAAGTCCTCTTCCGTTAACTCAAGTCGCACCAGTCGACCTCTCGTCCTCAGCTCCGGTATGGACGGTCCACCCAGGTGGGGTTGGGGGTACACGCAACTCTGCGCGCTTGGAGTGCCCCAACGTTAAGCAGAACCTGTCGTTGGACAGGGGCCGTTCGGAAAACTGCCTTCGCCGCTGACCCGCTGCGCACCCTTAGGGCCGGCACGCGAACGCCCACGGCCCTCCACGCCAGGGGACAACGGCGCACGTCACGGGCTCACGGAGCACACCAGGCCCGCGAAGGGCCCTGAGTGGCCCTGTGACGGCCCGAGGGTGCGACTACGCCCGGGAGTACGCGAAGTCCTGGAAGTTTTAACGCCCGACAGATTAGACTCACCTAAGCCATAAGGCTTATGGCCGCGCACTTAACTACCTCTCTAACCTATGACTAAGCCATCAAATAGATAAGTTACAGAGGTGCTTTACCGTAGCCGCGCGTAAAAGCGGAAAGCCCGCCACCGTTGAACGATGACGGGCTCTCACACTCCGCCCGGACCTGATTGGAGCAGGTCCGGGCGGGCTACTTCCCGGCCAGGGCGACCACGAGCGTCACGCAGACGCCAAGGAGCGGGATGACCACTCCGGTCCACACCCACCTGCGGTTCGACCCTGTTTCGCCGGGTTCCTCATCAGCACACACAAGCTTCCCCTACCTCGTCGGACGGGGGCGCGTCCTTCGCGCACCCCGTGACAGGAGAACCGGAATTGGCTGGTCCGCCTGTCACGAGGAGCGCGCACGGAGCGTTGTCGTGTGTGACTGCGAGCCAAGATTAACCGGGCCAGCGGCTCCTGAAGCCTTTTCAGGGAAATTGCCGGACCTTTTTTGGCGAATTGCGGAAGGCCGCGGAACCTGCGTAACGTTTCGCCTCTACGTCTCCCACGCGGGGCCCCGCAGACCACTTCGCGCCCGCCTCTCACGCGCTGCGCGGGTTGCGGACCGCCGTCTTCTTCGCGCGTTGCTTCTTGGCCGGGGCCTTGGCCGCGGCCGGCTTCTTCGTGGTCTTCTTCGCGGGGAGGTAGTGGACGGTGGCGTCGGGGCCGCCGGTGCGCGCGGCCTTCGCCTCGCTGACGGAGCGCTCCAGCATGGCCATGAGGTCGACGACCTGCGCGGCGGCGGGCCCGGGTGTCTCGGCGGGTTCGGGGCGGGTGCCGGCGGCCTTGGCCTGGATCAGTTTCTCCAGCGGGTCGCGGTACTCGTCGCGCAGCTCGCTCACGTCCGTCCCCGAGAGGGTCTCCGCGAGCTTGACGGCCGCGTCGACCTCTTGCTCAGTGACTGTGGCGTCCGGGACGTCGACCTGCGAGGCGTACCGGATCTCGTCCGGCCACCGGAGACTGTGCAAAACAATCACGCGGTCCATGACCCGGAGCAGGCCGAGGCGCTCGCGGTCCCGCATCGCGAACGTGGCCACCGCAACCTTGCTGCTGCGCTCCAGGGCGCGCCGCAGGAGCTCGTAGGGTTTCGCGGCGACGCCTTCGGCGGCCAGGTAGTAGGAGGCGCCGATCTGGATCGGGTCGATCGAGGCGGCCGGCACGAACACGACGATCTCGGTCGCCTTCGCGGTCGGCAGCGGCAGCGCATCGAGGTCGGCGTCGGTGACCGGGGCGATGGTGCCGACCGCTGTTTCGTAGCCTCGGGTGATGTCGCTGGCGTCTAGTTCCTGGCCGTCCAGCTCGCAGACTTTCCGGTTCCGGATCCGCCCGCCGTCGGCAAGGTGGAACTGGTGGAAGGAGATCGCGTGGCTCTCGGTCGCCGGGTACACCTTGATCGGAATGGTGACCAGGCCGAAGCTGATCGCGCCGGACCAGATGGGACGCATCAAGGAACCTCCGCTCACCCGCCCCCATCCACTCCAGCCTCGCACCACGCCCACCGGCCCGCCGCCCCTGCCACCGTCCAGGTAGCCCGGGCGCCAGTCGATACCGGCGACCGGACAATGGGACAGCCGCGCAGACGCCCGCCCCGCGCCCGCAAGCAGCCCGACAAGGTCTGCGGCTCGGCCATCCGGGGGGTGCGGCAAAGCCGGTGAAGCGCGGGCGGGCGGGGATGCGGGAGCGTGATCACATGCGCCGCTGGTCCCTGCCCTTGCTCCTCGCCGTGTTACTCGCGGCTCCCGGGTGCGTCACCGTCCACCCCGCCCATGCCCCAGTCCCGCAGGCCGTCCCGGCCGCTCCGGCGAGCGGGGCGGCCGACCACAAACGGCCCGGCTTCGCCCGGCCTGAGCAGCGCGCCGCCGACCCTGCGGCACTGCCCCTCTCGCCCCTGCCCAGCACCCAACCCGCCGAGCCCCGCACCGACCCAGCACAGCGTGCGCCCGGCCGCGCCCACGGGGCTCCCGCAGCCGCTGAGCAGCGCGGCCCTGGTGCTCCTCGCCGGGCCCGCCTGCAGCCCGCACGGCCGCACAGGGCCAGCCCGCCCAAGACCGGCGCCCACCCCACCGTGAGGAGCAAGCCCAAGACCATGGGCACCGCGAAGGCCGACGCCCGTACACCCGCACCGCGCCGCTCCGGGCACCCTGCCCCCGGTGTGCGTGCCGGGGACATGGCCGCACTGTGCCGCTCCGCACACGGCGTGAACAGCCCCAGCATCACCGCCTTGTGCCAGGACGCGTACGGCCGCTGAACCGTGGCGGACGCTCGCACAGGTATTCGAACATATGTTTTAGTTGGAAGGTGAACCTGTCGTACCGCTTTCCCGCCGATCTCCTCGCCCTCCAGCAGGAACGGGACCGGACCTATACCGCCCTCGCGCACGCCCCCGCCGGGACCGGCACGGCCGCGCTGCGGCGCGCCCTGGTCCTCCTGGACCTCCGCCTCGCCACCCACCCTTACTGGGCCTCGCCCGCCCAGTGGCGGACCGGCGCCGCCGAGCTGCGCCGCACCGCCCGCACCCACACCCCCACGGCACGGAGCGCGGCATGAGCGAGCAGACCCCCACCACCCTCCCGCGCCCGGTGGTGGTCACCTGGGCTCCCAGCCAGGCCGGACCCTGCACGAAATGGCCTGTTAACTGCACCAGTGACTCCGATTCCGGAGCGAGTTGATCCATGTCTTGAAGGAGGCGCCTCTTGTTAGACCTGCGCCACCAGCTGATTGAAGGCCGGGCCGATGTGCCCCGTGTCGGTTCGGTCATCGAGCTGGACACCATCCCCTGGTACGCCATCGTGGACGCTGACGGCACCGTCGTTGCGCACGTCGTTCCGTACCTTCGCAGCCTGATCCTGGACGACAACCGTCCGGCGACGGCGAAGAGCTACGCCCACGACCTGCTCCGCTGGCACCGACCTGTTAACTGCACCATGTCTCGATCGTGAACCAGGCGGATCGCCTGGTCTTTCCAGGAGCGTGGTGTGGTGGAGGTCGTAAGACGTGCCCTGATGGAAGGGAAGTCCTCGGTTCCCGAACTGGGTGCCGTAGCCGCGGGGACGGCGAGAGACCTTCCGTTCGTCCTGGTGGACGCTGACGGCTGCGAGATCGGGCCGGTCAGTGCCTACCTGAGGGATCTGATGCTGGGGGACGTCAGCCCGCTGACCTGCCGAAGCTATGGGTTCGGGCTGTTGCGGTGGCACCGGCTGCTCTGGTTTCTGCAGATCCCCTGGGACAAGGCCACGGAGGCTGAGGTCGCGGCGCTGGTTGGCTGGCTGCGCGAAGCACGCAACCCGCAGCGGCTCCGCAAGCAGAACGGTGCATCTCCACCTCCAGGGTCGGTCAATCTGAAGACCGGCAAGCCGTCACTCCGGGAGGGGTATGCGCCGAGCACGATCAACCACAACCTCAGCGTGGTCAGCGGGTTCTATGCATTTCACGCGCGGTTCGGTGTTGGTCCGGTGGTCAATCCGGTGCCGGCCTCGCGCGGGCGTCGTGAGGCTCTCGCACACCGATCTCCGTTGGAGCCGACGCCGGTGTTCCGGCGGGGCCGGCTGCGGCAGAAGGTGCCGGTGCAGGCTCCGCGGTCCATCCCCGATCACTTGTGGGATGAGTTGTTCGCCGGGATGGGCTGTGACCGTGACCGAGCGCTCCTGGAGTTCTACGTCTCCTCGGGGGCCAGGGCGAGCGAGCTGCTGGGGGTCGGTCTGGACGACGTCGACTGGTCGGGCCAGCTGATATATGTGATCAGTAAGGGCACCCGGATCCGGCAGCCCGTGCCCGCCTCCCCGAACGCCTTCCGCTACCTGGGCAGCTACCTGGCCACCGACGGGCTGCCGGACTCGGGGCAACCGGTGTGGCGCACCCGCCGCGGGGATCCGCGGCCGTTGACGTATTGGGCGACGCGCCGCATTCTCCAGCGGGCCAACGACAAGCTCGGCACGAACTGGACCTTGCACGACGCTCGCCACACGGCAGCGGTCAGGATGGCCGGAGACGAACGGCTCACCCTCGCCGAGGTGCAGACGATCTTGCGGCACGCACACCTCGACACCACCGGTCGCTACCTGACGGCCCGTGTGGAGGACCTGCACGACAAGCTCCAGAAGCACTACACCAAGCCCCGCCCCCAGCGCACCTTCGCCGCCGGGTACGACCCGGAGGACATCAAGGCGGTGTTCGGTGGCTGAACCCAGCACTCTGACCCAGCCGAGCAAGAAGGGGGTCAGCCGCTTCGTCAGCGCGGCCGCCGCCCCTGCCCCAGCCCCTGTGGTCCCGTCGCGCCCTCAAGGCGATCTGACGAGGGCCTCTATCGAGGAGATCGCGCAGGCCGTACGCACGACCTGGCCGACGAAGTCGGCCGACAACCGCTGGAACCGAAGCCGCGGAGCTCGGGACCTCTTGCACCACCTGAGCCAGTTTCCGGGCGGGACCTGGCAGGAGCGGTGGGAGGCCAGCGGGTTCAACCAGCGTGGGAACCCTGTTTCCGTCCTGCGGTCGGAGCCCAGGGAGAGGAGCCAGATCGGCACCGGCGCTGCCTGCTTGATGTGTCTGCGGATCATCCAGCCCTCGTTGGAGGCATTCCGGTCGAACATCTTCCTTTACTACGGGCAGCGCTTCCTCACCGCCCAGAACGACCCGCTGCTGGAGAGGTTCTGGGCGGAGGTGCAGGCCACTCCGGTGAACCCGGTTCACCATGGGCCCGCGCTGTTCGACGTCACGGTCGCCCTCACCACGCAGGGCATCGCGCTGGCCGACCTGACCCCTGCGGCTTTCCTGCACTATGCGTGGGAGTGCCGCCGCCAGGGCCTGGTCCTGGGGGCACGCGGAGCCGGCAGCCGGTTCCCCGGACACCTTGCCTGGCAGGTGCTCCACACGATGGACCACTTTCCCTCCCACGGGCCGGCGACGCTGAAGGCCGCCTTGCTCAACGGGCGGTCGACGGTCGAAGAACTGGTCGACCGCTACAAGATCCGCAATACCGAGGTCCGGCACCTGCTCGTCGCCTACCTGGAACGACGCAAACCCGAGCTGGACTACTCGACGTTGGACAACCTGTCGCGTCACCTGGCCAGCAACTTCTGGGCGACCGTCGAACAGCTCGCCCCGCGCCAGATTGACCTGCGCATCGACGGCGAGCTCTATCAACAGTGGCGTGAGCGGGTCGCGGTCCGCGTGGACGGCAAAGGGAGGCGCGACGTTGACCCCATCCTTCGGGCCGTCCGCGCCCTCTATGCCGATCTGCAGGCGTGGGCGGCGGCGGAACCCGAACAGTGGGCGATCTGGGTGGCACCCTGTCCCGTCTCCGACGCCGAGGTTCGCGGCTACGGGATCCGCAAACGACGCGTCAAGGAACGCATGGACGACCGCACCAGGCAACGGCAACCGCTGCTGAACACCCTCGTGGAACACCTGGAGAACCGGTACGGCCACCTCCGTGACCTCCTCACTCAGGTCGCGGACACACCCGGCGGACAGACCGTCACGCTGGAAGGCCGCACCTACCAGCGTCTGTGGAGCCGGGTCGACGAGCGCCGCATCCGGCTCGGAGGGCTTGCGAACGTCCGCGTCCTCGACCTGGAGAGCGGCAAGAACATCAACGTCACCCATGCCGAGGACGCCGCCTTCTGGGAGTGGGCGATCGTTGAGGTGCTTCGGCACTCGGGCGTGCGCATAGAGGAGGCCCTGGAACTCACCCACCTCAGCATCCGGCAGTACCAACGGCCCAACGGAGAGGTCATCGCCTTGCTCGTGGTCGCTCCCTCGAAGAGCGACCGGGAACGCGTCATCCCCATGTCCGCCGAGCTGTTCGCTGTCGTCGCGGCCATCGTCCGCCGCCACGCCGACGGAGGCCGGACCATCCCGCTGCTGCCCCGCTACGACCCGAAGGAACGGCAGAGCAGCGCGCCCATGCCGTTCTTGTTCCAACGCAAGATCGGCACCAAGCACGAGGTCATGTCCGACACCACCGTGGTGAACATGCTGAAGCGCCACTGCGTCGAGCTCGCTGAACAGCACCCCGGATTCCTTGCCACCAGCTTCACCCCGCACGACTTTCGCCGGCTCCTGGCCACGGAACTGGTCAACAGCGGGCTCCCGATCCACATCGGAGCAGCCTTGCTCGGACACTTGAATCTACAGACGACTCGCGGTTACGTCGCCGTGTTCAACGAGGACGTCGTCCGGCACTACCAGGGATTTCTCGACCGGCGCCGCCAAGCCCGGCCAACAGACGAGTACCGGCCGGTCACCGAACCCGAATGGCTCGGCTTCGAGGAGCACTTCGACCAGCGCAAAGTCGAGTTGGGAGGGTGCGCGCGCCCCTACTCGACACCGTGCCAGCATGAGCACGCCTGTCTGAGATGCCCCATGATCAACATTAACCCGAAGATGTTGCCCCGCCTCGACGAGATCGAAGTCGACCTTCTGGCCCGCCGAGCCCGAGCCGAAGCAGAGGGGTGGCTCGGTGAGATCGAAGGAATCGACCTCACTCTGTCCTTCCTGCGCCAGAAGCGGGACCAGACCCGTCGACTCGCCAGGGTCGCGCCGGTCGACCTCGGCATACCCGGCATCGCGCTGCGATCGGCGGCCAGGCAAGAATGAGGGGATGTATTGCCTGCAGGCGGTCATCGCCACCGAATCCGTGCTCCGCAAGTTGGCCGGCTCCATCACGGAGGCGTGCATCGTTCCTCTCGGCCAGCACCTCTGGCTCTTGCCGATGACCGACGCGCTGTTCGATGCGGTCACGGCCGCCGGAGCACCCAAACTCGACGGTTCCTGGCAGGCTCCAGCGGGCGTTGATCGCTTGCTGACCGCATGCTCGGAGGCAGGGCCAGTGGCCTACGTCGAGGCCGAATACTTCGGCGGGGAAGGGTCCCAGAGCGCGCAGGTCTGGGATGCAGGGAAGGTAGTTCTTGGCCCATTGCACCTGGCTGAAGGGGAGCCGTCGCCGACGACCGGCACTCCGATCTCTCAGGCGCTGCGGCGACTCGGCGCCGCCAAGGGCAATCACGTCGACGAGTTCTCCGCAGTCGAACTCGGCCGGCACCGCGACACAGGCGACTGGCTCTAGCCCACGAACCGGTCAGGATCCGACGAGCAGTCCGCTTGACTTGGTGCAGAGAAGGCTGCTGTGGTTCCTGGACATCGACTGGGCCCGTGCGACCGAAGCAGACGCCTCCGCGCTGGTCGGATGGCTCCGCACCGCGCCGAACCCACAGCGCCGCCGGCGGAACCCCAACTCGCCGCAGCCGGGCTCGGTCAACCCGCGCACCGGCAAGCCCTACCTCAAGGCCGGCTACGCGCCTTCCACGATCAACCACTGCCTGACCGTGATCAGCGGCTTCTATGCCTACCACCGGCACTACAACCGCGGCCCCCTGATCAACCCGGTACCGGAGTCGAGAGCACAGCGCCGGGACCTGGCCCACCGGGCTCCGCGGACAGCGAAGTCCCGCAGTTCCGGCGGGCCCGACTGCGCCAGCGGGTCCCCAAGACCGATCCGCGCTCGATTCCGGACGGGATGTGGGACGAGTTCTTCGCCGCCCTGACCTGCGACCGGGACCGTGCGGCCGTTCTGCTCTACGTTTCCAGCGGATCGCGGGCCGGCGAGCTCCTCGGCGTCACTCCGGGAGACATCGACTGGTCCAAGCAGCTCATCTGGGTGATCACCAAGGGCCGGGACGACCGCGAGGCGGTCCCGGTCAGTCCCCAGGCCATGACCGTCCTGGCTGCCTATCTCGACCACATCGGGCTGCCGACAGCCGATCAGCCGATTCTTCGCACGCGGCGGGGTCCGGACCGGCCACTGACCTACTGGGCGATGCGGCGGGTGATCCAGCGGGTGAACGACAAGCTCGGCACGAACTGGACTCTGCACGATCTACGGCATACCGCCGCGATGCGGATGGCGAACGATCCGCACCTCACGCTCGCCCAGGTCCGGGTAATCCTGCGGCACAACGACCTGGCGACCACCGGCCGCTACCTCAACGCCAGGGTCGAGGACCTCTTCGACGCCCTCCAGACCCACTATACGCAACCGCGCGTCGAGCGGACGATCGCACCGGGCTACGACCCCGACGATTTAAGGCGGTATTCGGTGGCTAGTCGCGCAACGATCGAGATCTACACCTCGCGCCATCGCCGCCATACCTACAGCGAACCGCAAGAGGGAACCCAATTCCAGCGGGCTCTGCTACAGGCGCAACCCGCCGCCCGGCCCGAACTGCCGCCGGCGCCGTTCGGGGACCTCTCCTCGATCGGGATCGAGGAGTTTTGCGCCTTGGTCACCGAACTCCTGCGAGACAGGAACCCGTCGGTCTCCGAGAAGCGAAGGTCCGGCATCCGCGCTCTCTTCGGCTATCTGGAGACCCTGCCCGGAGCCACCTGGCAGGACCGATGGGATGCCAGCGTCTTCAAAGGCGAGGATGCCCAGCCGGTGAACGTACTGGCCCCGCCCGGCTCAACTGGTCGGCGGAACAATCTGGTAGCTGCCGTGAAGCTGGCCTTCTGCATGCGGATCATCCAGCCCTGTCTCTCCGGGTTCCGCGCGAACAGGTTCCCCGGCTACGCCGAACAGTTCCGTCTCGCTCAGGAAGACTCCCGGCTGGACGCCTTCTTCGAAGCAGCCAGCAATCACCCCCGGCTCAGCACGGTTCATCAGGACCGGGCCAAGTTCGATGTCACCTGCGCACTGACAACTCAGGGCATCGCCCTGGAGCACCTGACCCCGGCGGCGCTGCTGCACTACTCCGTGGAGAACAAACGGCTCGGGCTCACCCACGGAGCATGCAACCGGGATAGAACCCGGTATGCGGCCCGCGGCGCCTGGGAGGTGCTGCACGGCATGGGCCACTTCCCGAACGGCACCGCCCCCACCCTGCGAAAGACCCTCTCGCAGGGCCAGCACTCGATCGAGGGGCTCGTGGACCGCTACGGGATCAAGAACGCCGAGGTCCGCCAGCTCCTGATCGACTACCTGCTGCGGCGCAAGTCCGACACCGACTACACCACCCTGGACGGGCTGTCCCGCCAGCTCGCCAGCATCTTCTGGGCCACCATCGAACGCATCAACCCGCACCAGGCCGACCTTGCCCTGAGCCCGGAGGTCTACGACCAGTGGCGGGCGGAGATCCAGTACTGGCAGAACGACAAATCGAAGGTCCGCATAGACGTCGCGACCGTGCTGCTGACGGTCCGAGGCCTCTACATGGACCTCCACACCTGGGCTGTTGCCGAACCCGAGCGCTGGGCCCGATGGGTGGCTCCCTGCCCAATCCTGCCCCGTGAACTCAAGGGCTTCGGGAAACGCCGCCGCGAGATCTACCGGCGGATGGCCGACCGCACCCGAGTCCGCCAGCCTCTGCTGCCCGTCCTCGTCGAGCACGTCGAGTCCCGGCACGAGCAGCTAAGCAGTCTCCTTGAGGCCGCCCGAGCCGTCCCGCTGGGCACTGCGTTCGTCCACCGCGGCCGGCACTACACCCGCAGCGACTCACCGGAAGACCGCCGGCGGATCAAAACCGAGGCGGGGCCGACGATCCGCATCGTCGACCAGGACACCGGCAAGACAATCCGCCTGGACCAGGTCGAAGATCTCGCCTTCTGGGAATGGGCCGCAGTCGAAATCCTCCGGCACAGCGGGATCCGAATCGAGGAGCTGACCGAGCTCACGCACCTCAGCGTCCGCCAGTACCAGCGGCCCAACGGCGAGGTCATCGCCCTGTTGGTGATCGCTCCCTCCAAGGGCGAGCGAGAACGCGTCATCCCGATGTCTCCCGATCTCTTCCACGCCATCGCTCAGGTTGTCCGCCGCCAGACCCGCAACCAGCGGGCAATCCCGCTCGTCAGCCGCTACGACCCGCAAGAACGACTCTGGTCGGACCCCATGCCCTTCTTGTTCCAGCGTCAGCTCGGAACAGCTCACGCCGTTCTCGCAACAGCCACAGTCAACGGAATGCTGAAGCGGAGCTGCAACGAGATCGCACAGACGAATCCGGCATTCGCCGACACGAAGTTCACACCGCACGACTTCCGCAGGCTTTTCGCCACCGAAATCGTCAACGGCGGCCTGCCTATCCACATCGGAGCAGCCCTGCTGGGACACCTGAACCTGCAGACCACCCAGGGCTACGTGGCGGTCTTCGCCGAGGACATCGTCCAGCACTACCAGCAGTTCCTGAACCACCGCCGAGCCGTACGGCCCGAGGGCGAGTACCTCGACGTCACGCCGGAGGAGTGGGCGGAGTTCGAGGAGCACTTCGACAAGCGCAAGGTCGAACTCGGCAACTGCGCTCGCCCCTACGGATCACCCTGCCAGCATGAACACGCCTGCATCCGATGCCCCATGCTGCGGGTCAACCCGAAGATGCTGCCGCGGCTCACGGAGATCGAGAAGGATCTGATCCTCCGCCGCAAACGCGCCGAGGACGAGCAGTGGCTTGGCGAGATCGAAGGCATCGACATGACCTTGACCTTCGTCCGCACCAAGCAGGCCGACGCCGCCCGAACCGCCCAACGGGCACCCATCGCCCTCGGCATCCCGACCACCCGCCGGCCCGAGTGAGAGCCTGAAGCTCGTCGATCCGAAGGCGCAATCTCTACTCGCGGCTGCGGATCGACGTGGCTGACCGCAACCGCCCATGACCACCAAGACCGTCCCTCGGACGCAGGGGCTCGAACGCAGCCAGCTAGCATCCGGGCATGAGACGAGACCAACCACCGAGGCCGGTCGCCGTCGGCGACGTCGTCGCGGTGTACTCCGAGGCGCTCGGTGCCTGGACCGCCTCGCAGGTCACCGGTATCGACGTCGCCCAGAAGTGCGCTGCGGTTCTCGAACTGGACTGGTCCGGGCCCAAGCCTGAGACCGTGGCCGACCTAGGCGACGTGCAGCCGCTCCGGCTCACTCACCACAGCTGGGGCGGAAAGCTCTCCCACTGCAACCGATCGTGGGTCCTCCCGAGAAGCTTCACGGTGATCGGCTCCCTGCCCTCGCTGGTGACCGCACCCTCATACTCCTATGCCTCGGTATGGGGGCGGGGCGAACAGCTGACCCTGCAGCGACACTGGGACAGCGGCGACCGTGAGGACTGGGATGCCCCGTACGCGCTGACGTGCACAGCCGAAGAACTCTCCGCCGAACACACCTGCGGCGTCGTGCGGGCGGGCGTCAAACACCTCACCGTTCGCGGGATCACCCGGCTCGACTGCGCCCGCCTCGTCTCCGCCTTCCCGGATCTGACCCGCTTGTCGCTGTCGGGGAACCTGGGCACGCTCACCTCGGCGGCGGCCCTGAACCAGCTACCTCGGCTGCAAGCGCTCACAATCAGTGAGCTGTTCGGGATGGACGCATCCGACTGTCTGCTGCCGCGCCACGTCCCGGAAGTAGAGGAGGTGTCGCTGTACGGCATTCCGGCCGACTACGCGGCCGCGATGCGCAAGACCTGGCGTCCCCACGTACGGCACGGAGTAGAGCTCGACGTCCGCGGTGCCCGCAAGCCTGAATGGGTCGATGCCAACGCCGCCAACCCGCTCCGCGACTGGGACGGCCGCGAGCACATACCCCGCACCGCGTACCGCAAGGCCGTTGCCCAGTACAAGGCCACCCGGGACGCCTTCCTCGCCGAGGTCACCGGCGGCGAAGGCCACGGCAACATCGTGGAGATCGGGCGCACCTTCGGAGCCGCCTTCAACGCGCTGGACAGCCGCACGCCCTTCATCGAGACCGTGGAACGCGAGGAGCTGTTCGACGCTCTGGACTTCTTGGCGGACGAAGCGCAGACAGCTGCCGGGCGCAACCTGACCGCCGCTCGCGCAGCGCTGATCGAAGGCGCGAACTCCAGCCGCGACTGGTGACCCCTGCCCACCCGTTGGTGCACGCCAGCTACGACTGATGCCGTTCAGATCGGCTCGCCTTGACTAGTGCAGAGAAGCCACGCCCCCACATGCCGTTACGGAGAGGGCGGGAACCCGCTTTCTCTCGGGGTGGATCAGCTGTGTTGTGACGTGGTGTGAGGTGGGTTCGTTGACCTCCTGGGACTCGTTCTCGGGGGTTGTGGCTCTGCGGCGGGTTGTTGCACGACTCGATGCAGGAGTTGCTGATGCGGGCGTTCCCCGTGGTGATGCCGTCCGGGCAGAAGTACTGGACGGTCATTGATGACGATCTGGAGATCGTCCCCGTAGCTGATCACTGGCTGCGGAACCTTCGGTTCGGACGTGACCGAGCCGAACTGACGACGAAGGCGTACGCCGGAAGCCTCGCGCTGTACCTGCGGTGGTGCCGGGCAACGAGCCGACCGTGGCCGAGCGCGGGCCGGGACCTGGGCCTGTTCATGGTCTGGCTGAAGTACACGCCGGCTCCCCGGGACGGGGTTGCCGTGGTGGTGCGATCCGGACCGGGGGCGGACCCAGTTCGGTGCGAGCGGCGGATCAACCGGGTACTGGTCGCCGTGCGGGGTCTGCTGTCGTACGCGGTGTCCGCGGGTGAGGCGCCGCGCGGGGTCCTGGGGCAGATCTATGAGCTCGCCGACAGCCGCGATCTGCCGGCAGAGGCGACGGGCGAGGACGGGGGCCTGTTCTACCGGCTTCGTCCCGTGCACCGGCTGAGGGAGCCGGTCGCCGATGTGGCCCGCCGACGCCGAGCTCGGATGCGGACTGGCGTGGTGCAGACGGTGAAGGCAAGTTCGGGATCATCCAGGACGAGGCGCCCGAGGACGCCGTGATGTTCGTCTTCTCCGACACCGTGCCGGACGCCGAACCCGCCGAGGGCGACCGGGTGGAGTACCTGCCGGTGGAGGAGCGCGGTGCGATCCACGCGAAGAAGGTCGCAAAGAATCAACCGCCGCCAGTGCGGATAGCCCCGCGGCGGTTCCCCGTCATCGCCACAGCGGTACCAAGTCCCTTACGCCGGTGACGTCCGGCGTCGGGGCTATCCGTCCCCGACGCCGAGACCGACCAGGCCCCCGACACCATCGAGCCGGAGGGCCTGAACCACCACCTCACCGTGCAGGAGTCCCTCTACCGGCTCGCCCGTGTGATCTGCCACGGCAGCCGCGGCCAGGTCCGCCAGGCATACCGGGCCCCGGAGCCTGGGGTCAGAGGTTGATGAAGAATCCGAGTGGTCCGAGGAGGCCGGTGCGTACCAGGGCGAGGCCGTCGGTGGGCTGGGGGGTGGGGGTCCAGGGGGCAAGCTTCCATTTCTGGCCCGCTCCGCCCTTGTTCCTGCCAACCAGGTAGCCGTTCTCGTCGGTCCAGTAGGTCCGCTCGGAGGGCACGGTCCTGCTGTCGGCGCCGTAGATGTAGGTACCGTCGTAGGCCCATGCGTAGGTGCTGCCCTTGTCGCGGCTGGCGCCGGAGCCGTCCATGGCGGTGCGGGCGCTGGAGGCGCCGCCGGCCTTCGTGATGCCTTCCTTGGCCGCTGCCTTGATGTAGCTGGTTGCCGCGGCGGAAATCTTCTTGTCTTCACTGGTGCGGTAGTTGGTGTTCGTCAACATGACGCCGCTCTCCCCCTCGAAGGCGACGAAGCCGCACAGGTCGTTCCAGCGCACGACGTCGTCCAGCGTGCGCCCGGATTCCTGCAGAGCCTGCTTCCTGCTCTGCATCAGCGGGTCCACGAGCTTCTCGGCGCGGGCCATGACTCGGGCGGCCCGGGGCTCGGCTGCGAACTCTTCCAGCAGCTTGGCGTCCCGCTGGGACGTTGCGCAAGGTTCGTCGCCCATGAGCATCCTCTGGATCTCCAGGTAGCGGGCGAGCTTGCGCGGCAGGGGCGGGTCCTCATCCTCCGCCCAAGCCTGCTTCTCCGCGTCCAGCCGTGCCTGCGTGTACAGCCCGCCGCGCGATTCCAGGGTCTCCAGCTCCCGGGCGCGCTTCTTGACCCGATGGGCCCAGTACTCCGGAGGGGTCAGCGCATCCAGCTTGTCCCGGGTCGTCTTCGGCATGTTGTCCAGCCGGTCCTCGTACAGGACCCGAGCCCGGCGCGCGTCGTCTGCCTCGGCGAGGGCATCGGTGTGCAGCCACACGCAGTAGTTGCCGATGTTCTGGTACTCGCCGACCGCGTGACTGACGATCTGGTTGAACGGGAGCCGCTCCGCGCCGTCGTTGGCCGTCTCGTGCCACCAGGCGGTGGCAGGGCTGTTGTCAGCCTCGCCCAGATGGAGGGTGGGCTTGTCGGTAACGCTCTGGAGGTACTTGGTGCCGAGCCGGTGGTCGCTGACGTCCACCGACTTGCCCAGGCGTGCGCGCACAGCCCGGCCCGTCTCCGTGTTGATGATCGTGAAGTTGCCGTTCAGGAACTTGGTCATGCCACCAGTATTGCGTCTCTGAGTAACCGATAAACTACACAAAGTTATCGGGTTCGATCTTTGGCCGAGAGTGCGCGGTGGCCTGCTCCAGCAAGGCCACCAGCGTCATCGCCAACGCGTGGTCCCTCTGACGCAGGCCCGAGAGACGCTCCGGCCGCTGATGGGCCCGCTGACCGCCTGGGTTTTGAGGCGGTCAGCGGGGTGGGTGCGACGGGGGTGATTCACAATCATCGCTCTGGGTATCCGAGTGACTACCAACGGGCACGGTTGGCGTGTCTGGGCGCACTGGAGGAGTTGCGATGACGACGACGGAAGAACAGGCGGGTCCGGCGGCCCGGATGGGGATCCAGCCCGGTCAGGTGGTCCAGGAGCTCGGCTCCGCCGAGGACGTGGACCAGGACCTGCGGGCCGGCATCGAGGAGGTCACCGGCAGCGAGTTGGTGGGCGAAGACCATGCCGATCTGGCCGACGTGGTCGTGCTGTGGTTCCGCGAGGACGACGGCGACCTCATCGACGCCCTGAGCGGCGCTGTCCAGGGTCTGGAGGACAGCGGCGCGATCTGGCTGTGCACCCCGAAGTCCGGACGGGACGGCTACGTCGACCCGGGCGACATCAGTGAAGCTGCGACGAGTGCCGGACTCGCGCGGGCCACCTCCCTCAGCGTCGCCCCGCACTGGTCCGGCACCCGGATGGTTTCCCCCAAGACGCGACGGTAGGCCCAGGCCCGGCGGGGAGCCGGGGCGCATCCTGGCGACCAGAATTTTCCACGGAGCGGAGGACGAGCGTGAACGACACTTCGGGCAGGTTCGAGATGACCAGCGCGGACAACTATGAGGCGTATCTCAAGGCGGTGGGGGTCGGGCACATCATGCGGAACATGGCCTTGAAGGCCACGCCCACGGTGGAGATTTTTCCCGAGGGTGACGGCCGCTGGCGCAAGAACACTCTCACCAGTGTCAGGAAGGGTGTAGTCACCTTCAGGCTGGGCGAGAGGTTCACCGAGGACGTGGAGGGGTTCTCCTGCCCCAGCACGATCAGTCAGGACGGCGACCAGCTGATTCAGGAACTCCACCTGGGCAACTCCACCGCCACCGTCACCCGGACGTTCACCGACACCGGCATGGACGAGTTGTGTGAAGCGGACGGCGTCACTGCCAGGCGGACCTTCAAACGCCTCTGACCCCGCCCCGCAACCCGGGGCGCGAGCCGCAACCCTGACGGACAAGCTGCGATCTGGCCGTACACGCGGAAGCCCGGCCGGAACGGCTACTCCGAGGCGAGCGACATCGGCGAGGGCGGCAAGAGCGCCGCACCCGCAGTAGGGTCCAGCCGACCTTCAACCTGAGCGGAGAGACCATGAGCGACAAGACCTCGCACGTCGAGCTGCACACTCGCTGCGGCGTGATCCAGATCGAACTCGACGCCGAGAAGGCCCCCATCACCGTGAAGAACTTCCTTGAGTATGTCGAGTCCGGGCACTACGACAGCACGATCTTCCACCGCGCCATCCCCGGCTTCATGATCCAGGGCGGCGGCTTCACGGAGGACATGGACCAGAAGTCCACCCAGGGAACGATCAAGAACGAGGCGAGCAACGGCCTGCTCAACACGCGCGGGACGGTGGCGATGGCCCGCACCGAAAACCCGGACTCGGCCTCCGCCCAGTTCTTCATCAACCTGAGCGACAACGACTTCCTCAACCCGGGCGAGACTGCCGGCTACACCGTCTTCGGGAGGGTCACCGGGGGCTTGGAGGTCATCGACAAGATCGCGAGCGTCAAGACCGGCACCAAGGGCCACCACCAGGACGTCCCCATCGAAGCGGTCAAGATCGAGGCCGCCGTGCGTACTGACTGACGCAACCTCACCATCAGAAAGGCCCCAGCCCCGCCGGTGAGAGAGCGGCGCCTTCGTTCCGTGAACGGCGCCAACGATCGCCTATCGCTCGATCAGGCGATGGCCACACCTGTTGCGCACGCTATCGTCCTCCGAGTGGCCGCTGAGCTGCACCTTCTCGTGCCGGACTGCGCCGCACCACCACTTGTCCCCCAGAGAACCCGCTCTGCAAGGCCTGCTAGCACGAGCGCGACGAGCGTCTCGCCCGTACCCGCCCATGACCGGGCACGCCCGAGGCCGGCCGCCCGCCCGGCTCCCGCCTGTCCGCGTCCTGCTGCCGGATGGCGAGGTGGCTGGCCGGCTCGTACGCCGGTGGCAGACCGATGCCGGCCGGTGGGTCTACACGGTCGCCCTGCGCGCCTCGTCGAGCCGGACCGCCAGTACCGGGCAGGACATCAGCGCGGACATGGTCGAACTCGACGTCCCCGCCGACCGCGTGCGTCCTGTACCCGGGACGTCGTACGAAGGTGTCCCCAAGCTGCACCGCCTGCCACCCACGACCCCTCTCGCCGTGCCCATACCGCCGGAGCACACCCCGGCCGCCGCCGCGGACTCCGGGCGGTGGCTTGGGGAACGGGTACAGGCGGGGGCCGATCTCAAGATCCGGCTCCATCAGCCTGCCTGTGAGGCGATCGCTGGCAATACCGGCGGCACCCTCACCACGGACGAGGCCCGCTGGATGATCGCCAACGAGCCCATCGCCAGCGCCTGCGACGCCTGTACCGCCCGCAGAACCCTGGTCGGCTAGGCCCGCCGCGCCGCGCCCATATCGCCCTGCGATGCGCCGAACGACGGACCGTCATAGATTTCCCTGGCCAGCGCCCAGTTAGCTGCGCTGGCCTCGCCGGTGTCGGGAGTGTCCGCGGTGAAGTCGTACTTGCCCTTCGAGAACTTCTCAGAGGGCGTTAAGTCCGTTTCTGGTAGCGGCCTCGTCCGGGTTGGGTGAGGAAGCCTTGGCGGGTGAGTCGTCCGAGGCGGCTGCGGGTGATGTTCACTGATGCTTCGTCGGTGGGCATGTCGAGGAGTTCGTGCAGCTCGCGGGCCCGGAACGCCTGGTCGGGGTGCTGGTTGAAGGCGTCGACGATGGCCTGGTAGGCGGTACTCGACTCGGGCAGATCGGGTTTGATGCCGGTAGGTGCGAGTTCGGTGATGATCTTGCGGGTGGTGGCGAAGTCCGCAAGACGCGCCTCGGTTTCGGTGAGGGTGGCAGTGAGGTGCGCGATCTGATGGCGAAGTTCGTCCGCCCGGGCCGTGGCCTCGTTCTCCCGGATGTGAAGGTCCACCAGGAGTTCGGTGATGTTCACGCGGCCAGTCCGACGGTGTCGCGCCAGGCCGGCGTGGGCGTGGTGAGGCGGCGGGCCATGTTCGCGGTGGAGGCCCAGTAGACGCGGGAGGCGGAAGTGTCGGGCCGGTGGTCGTACTCACGGGTCAGGCGCCGGTGGAGCATCAGCGTGCCGTTCGTCTGCTCGACCACCCACCGCTTGGGCTGCGGGACGAACCCTTTCCCCTGGTCGGCGGGGTTGCGGCGGACGACCTCGACGTCGATGTCAAGCAGTGCGCCGTGAACGATGACCGCTTCCTTGCCTTGGTCGACCAGGGCCTTCTCCAGGCGCATTCCGCATCGCTCGGCGGCCTGGTCGAGCAGGGCGATGCCGGCGGTGTTGTCGTGCGCCGAGGCAGCCATGACGACAACGCCGATGATCAGCCCCAGCACGTCGACGGCCAGTCCCCGCTTGCGTCCCGAGACCTTCTTGTTCGCGTCCAGCCCCCGTCGTGGTCCTGGGGACACCCGCCGCGGCGCGGACGGACTGGGTGTCGATGATCACGAGGGACGGGTCCTCTAATCGGCGGGCTCTCTCCCTGACCTGGCAGCGCAGGATCTCCTGAATCCGCTGGTCAAGCCCGTCCTCGCGCCACAACCTGAAGTAGTAGAACACCGCCGACCAGGCCGGTAAGTCATGGGGCAGCATGCGCCACTGACAGCCCGTCCGGTTCTGATAGAAGATCGCGTTCACCACCTCCCTCAGGTCACAGGACCCGGGATCCCCGGTCGCCGACCGAGCCACCCGGCCCTGCTTCCAGGCCGTGATCATCGGCTCGATCAACGCCCACTGCCCATCCGACAAATCGCTGAGATACGGCTCTCTCATCACGCCCCGCATCTCAACATGGACATGCCCATCGAGGAGCCCGGACCGCGATCAGTACCACGATCGAGCGATCACGAACGAAGAGAAGTCGGACTTAACGACCACTCAGAGGGGACGAAGAGCCGAACCTGGAGATCCGCGGGAACCTTGACGGAGGCGATCTTGTCCAGGCCCGTCTCCTCCAGCGAGGTGTCGCGGTCGAGTTTCAGTTCGTAGCTCTTGCCGCTGTAGTTGACCCCGCTGTAGAGGGTGACGGCGGGCCGACGCTCGTTCATGGTCACTCCTTGATCATCGGACTTTCCTTCTGCGCATGTGCTCGGCAACGCTGCCCCCTACGCCCACGCCAGAACGCATGCACTCATCGAGTGAAGGGCCCCGACCCAGCAGCTGAGCGGCCAGTGAGCCGCGGCAGCCGCAGACGTCCGTCTCCTTCTGCCGGGCGCCTGCGACGACCGCCCCGGGGGAAAGTGGCGGCCCTTGCGGTTGCTATCGGGCCACCGCTTCTTCAGGACAACTCTCCAGGCGGCCGTCACCAGTCGGCGACGGGGGCGTTCAGGAAGGGGGCGCCCGCTGCCGCCCGCCCGCTCGCTATGGCCTGAGGCAGAGGCGCGCTCCCTACTCAATTCCCCGATGAAGGACTGAAATGATCAAGGTTTCCCGGCTGGCGGCGTCCGCCCTCCTTGCAGCTGGTGCGCTGTGCCTGCCCGCGTACGGCGCCTCGGCGCAGCCCGTCAGTGTCTCCCCGACCGCTGCCGATCCGCAGTGCAGGAAGGAAGGGGACCTCCTTCCCCACCCGAGCGACCCAGGCAAGTTCATTCACTGCTCGCACGGCGTGGGGTACGTCAAGGACTGTCCGAGCATCCTGCACTTCAACCCGGACCTGCTGGTCTGCGACTGGCCCGAGAAGGCCGGCAACCCGGCCGCTGAGCAGAAGCCGGCCACCGACCCGAGCTGACAAGACCTGGTCGCGGCGAACCTCGCCCATCAGCGCGGCATTCTGACCGTGAAGCTGGGCGAGACGGCCACATCCCGGGGGAGATCTCCGCGACACACCCCGGGTCCACCAGGGCCGACGCCGGGGATGCCGGTGCAGGGCGGCGGACCTTCAGGATGTGGTCGTCCGCGCGCTGCACGGCGATCCACTCGTGGGCCTGCTCGTCGCCGTGTCCGGCATAGCCCGCGGCGTGCACCATGGCAGCGGCGACCTCCTCAGCCGGTGGCGCGAACGCGCCGATCTCCGGGTTGCAGCGACCTATTCGCAAGGGCCCCCGGAACGTGACCGCGCCGTCAGGGTGGGTGCGATCCGGGCGCGGGCACAACCCGCTTGGCGCTCTACAGGGCTTGGGCTCGGTCGTGGCGTGCCAGGTGGGCGGCGGCGAGTTCCGCGAGGGCCGGGCCGGTCTCCTCGTAGGCGAGGGGTGCCAGGTCGGGGGGTGGGATGTAGCCGTCGGGCATGGCCGCGTACGCGGTTTCCATCCGGGCGGCGTAGGCGTCGGCGAGGGCCTCGGGCCAGGGGCCGGTCAGCGGGGGCCGCATCCGGGCCTCCGCGGCCAGGGCCGCGTGATGGGCGGCGGCCTCGGCGGCCGCCTCCTTCGCGGTGAGGTCGGCGATCAGCTCGCGGCACGGCGTGAACGCGGCCAGCGGGTGCGGCAGCCGGCCGGGCGGGCTGCCGGGTGTGAGGAGGGCGTCGGCGAGGAGGGCGGCGATCAGCGGGGAGGCGTGCAGGCCGTCGCGGTGCGTCCCGGATGCCACCCACAGGCCCTCGCGCGGGGTGGGGCCGATGACGGGCTGGCCGTCCAGCGCCAGGGGCCGGTTCCCGTGATGGATACGGGCGGTGCCGGCGCCGGTGAGGCGGTGGTCGAGCTGGGACAGCGCCGCGTCGAGAAGGAAGCGCAGTGCTCCGGCCGTGGGTCCGGTGGTGGGGGTGAGAGAGGGGTGTGCGCTGGCGCCGAGGTAGAGGGAGCCGTCGGCCTGGGGAACGGCGTGCAGCCCGCACGCGTAGGCCCGGTTGGGGGTGCGGATTACGGCGGGCCGCGGGCCGGTGCCCGTGACGGTCACCGCGGTACCGGCCGCCGCCAGGACGGGAACGACCGGCAGATCAGGGTCGAGAGCTTCCAGGATCGGAGTGGTCCAGGCGCCGGCCGCGACCACCGCGCGCGGGGCCCGGAAGACGCCCGCCGGGGTGGTGAGAAGGTAGCCGCCGCCAGGGGCCGCGGTGAGCGTTCCGGTTGGGGTGCGGGTCACGTGGGGCAGGTTGGCGAGGGCGGCGTCCAGGGTGGTGAGCCAGGCCCTGGCGTCCAGGAACTGTTCGTCGGGCAGGTGCCAGGCGCGCAGGGCACGGTCGTTGTCCAGCGGCCGATAGCCGGGGATGTCTGCCGGGCTGGTGTCGTGGCAGGGAAGGTTGTGGTCGGCTGCGGCCTGGGCGACGGCGGTGAACGAGGCGTCGTCCAGGGCAGAGGAGACCGCGTTCAGGATCATGAACGTGCCGGAGCCGTACCCGTCCCGGGCCGGCGCGTTGCTGCCCGCGGCGGTGCGGACCTGGTCCCGCCAGGCCGGCCAGCGTCGTGCGGCCGCGACCGCGAGGTCGATACGCAGCCGGCCGTGCCGGGTCCGCATGCCCAGGTCGGTGACCTCGCCCAACGCGCCGAGCATCGCCCCCGCAGCACCCGAAGCACCCACCCCACTACCGGCCCCGGCCCCGGCAGGGGTGGTGTCGGTGTCGCCGGCCAGCACCACCCGCACCGACGGCTCACGCTCGGCGAGCGCGAAAGCCAGCGAACGGCCCACCACCCCCGCACCGACCACCAGCACATCCACACCCCGCACCACCACAGCCACTCCCTACAATCCAGAGACCGCTACCCCTGCCGCGCCACCGCCCGACAGGAGAGCCACTCCCGCTCCCGAACGGCCGCCAGCCGCCCGCTCTCCCACTGAAAGACCAACACCACACCCAGCCGACCCCAGCCCGGGAACCTCCCCGACCGCCGGCCTCCGGTAGGCGCGCCACCGCCGACGGCGCCGCACCCGCCGAATGGAGCCAGCCGACGGCGGCCTGCTTCACCGCGCCGCCAGGGGCGCCCTACCGGCGTTTGCGCCACACGGCCGGGGCCGGCGGCGTCGTCCGCCCGGACCCCGGCCGGTGATCCGGTGTACCGGCCGGGGCACCCGGAGGGCCTGCGTCAGAGGACGGCGACGGTGAACGGGACATCCACCGGGGCGTTGGCGTGGTCGGTCGTCACGATCGTGATCGTGCGGGACTGGCCGTTGCAGCTGCTGTTCGGAATCGCCGTGATCATGGCCCGATTGTTGTTGACCGTCGCGAGCACCGCCGCATCACTCAGGTTCACGGTGGCATCGGACACCGCGACGCAGTAGTAGCCCACCGGCCGGCCGTTGACCCTCGCCGCCGACGACACGTTCTTCGTCGCCAGGAGCGTTGCGTCCCCGCCCACCCGGGCCGCGGCACGGGCATACGGCGCGTTCAGATCCGTCGGAGCAGCCCAGGCGTTGGCGGCCAGGACCGGAACCGACACGAGAGCAGCGGCGGTAAGAGCAAGGATTCGAGTACGCATCGTTGTGCCTTTCTCAGCCGCGCCCGACAGGGGCGCGGCCCGTGGAATGAAGCCTGTCCGTTCAGGGACCGGCGCCCGCAACAGCTACTGGGCTGCCGCTGTGCCCGATCCCGAACGAGCGTGTAACCGCCACAAAAACTCGAAAACAGGGCATCGCCATAACGGCTAAAACCACATGTAGTGCGGCTAAAACGCATGTCACCCACACAGCCCCACCAGGCCGAGGACGCTCCCGCAACGGCTCCGCGCCCGTCGACTCCACGCCTCAATCCGGCATGCCAGTTCGCTGCCTATGGCAAAGACGGATCGCACCTCGGTCAGCGGCAGGTCCGCCCACCCGGCCCACCCGTGAAGGTGCGAGCCGGTGGTAGCTGATTCGCCGGCGCGCAGTCGCTTGCTGACAGCAAGCTGGTCACCCCGTGACAGCAAGCTGGTCACCCCGTGACAGCAGCCACCCGTGGACAGGCTGTCCCTCACCCGGTACGCCGCACGCACTGAGGGACTGGCGCCCACCCCCTGCCACCACTACGCCCGTTCGCACCAACCGGCCCCCACCGACCACCCCGCTCCCCACACCATTCCCGGCCCCTCGAGGGCCGTCACAAGAGGGGCCCTCCCAGCCTGCACCATCATGGAGGGCATGGAAGATCGAGAGAGAACCGCGCCGGACGTCTGGGAGGACGGGCAGGCGCGGTGCGTTGTGCACGTCGGAGGGGAGATGGACGCCGACCGGGCCCCGATGCTGCATCAGGCCCTGCACACGGCGCTCACCCAGCCCGATGGACCCGACGAGATCGTCATCGACCTCGCGGACCTGTCTTTCTGTGACTCCTCCGGCATCAACGTCCTCGTCCGCGCTCGCCACACCGCGATCGGCCACGGCCGGCGCATCAGCCTGCGCAACCCGCAGCCCCAGTTCCTGCGGCTCCTGGAGATGACCGGCGCCGACGCCGTCTTCCCCGTCACCAACACATAACCGGCCCCCCGGCACCCCACCGCCCGGCTCGCACCACGACAACGCACAGCCCCGGATACGCACGCCGCCCAAAGGGCCACGCCGGACCCTCCCGCCGGAGAGCGCGCCGTAGCCGACGGTACCGAGCACACGACGGTGCGGGCCGCCGCCACCGATGTGGCGGCGGCCCGCGGACACATTCGCAGCGAAGGGCGCCGGGCCGGGATCAGCTTCCCCACCGTCAACCTGCGCGATGCGGCCGTGCTCGCCACGGTCAACAACAGCCAGACCATGATCACCACCATTACGAACACCAACGACAACGGCCAGACCCGCACGATCACGATCGTGACGACCAGTCACGCCAACGACCCGGTGGACGTCCCGTTCACCGTCGCCGTCCCCTGACGCAGGCTCCGAGAGGCTCCCGGCCACCACCGGGCCCGCTGACCGCCTGGGCGTTGAGGCAGTCAGCGGGGCGGGTGCGACGAGGGTGATTCACAATCATCGCTCTGGGCATCCGCCTGACTACCAACGGGCACGGATGGCGTGTCTGGGCGCACTGGAGGAGTTGCGATGACGACGACGGAAGAACAGGCGGGGCCGGCGGCCCGGATGGGGATCCAGCCCGGTCAGGTGGTCCAGGAACTCGGCTCCGCCGAGGACGTGGACCAGGACCTGCGGGCCGGCATCGAGGAGGCCACCGGCAGCGAGTTGGTGGGCGAAGACCATGCCGACCTGGCCGACGTGGTCGTGCTGTGGTTCCGCGAGGACGACGGCGACCTCATCGACGCCCTGAGCGGCGCTGCCCAGGGTCTGGAGGACAGCGGCGCGATCTGGCTGTGCACCCCGAAGTCCGGACGGGACGGCTACGTCGACCCGGGCGACATCAGTGAAGCTGCGACCAGTGCCGGACTCGCGCGGACCACCTCCCTCAGCGTCGCCCCGCACTGGTCCGGCACCCGGATGGTTTCCCCCAAGACGCGACGCTAGGCCCAAGCCCCGGCGGGGAGCCCGGGACGCATCTGGCGACCAGAATTTTCCACGGAGCGGAGGACGAGCGTGAACGACACTTCCGGCATGTTCGAGATGACCAGCGCGGACAACTACGAGGCGTATCTCAAGGCAGTGGGGGTCGGGCACATCATGCGGAACATGGCCCTGAAGGCCACGCCCACGGTGGAGATCTTCCCCGAGGGTGACAGCCGCTGGCGCAAGAACACTCTCACCAGCATCAGGAAGGCTCAAGTCACCTTCAGCCTGGGCGAGAGGTTCACCGAGGACGTAGAGGGGCTCTCCTGCCCCAGCACCATCACTCAGAACGGCGACCAGCTGATCCAGGAACTCCACCTGGGCAACTCCACCGCCACCGTCACCCGGACCTTCACCGACACCGGCATGGACGAGTTGTGCGAAGCAGACGGCGTCACCGCCAGGCGGACCTTCAAACGCCTCTGACCCCCAGACGGTCCCTGGCGAGTCACTTCAGGCACTGACCACCGAGAACACACCTCTCAAGCACCGGGTCCAGCAGCTCACCCGCGAGCACCGAACCCTCCGAGAGCGCCTCGAAGGAGCCCGTTCCAACATCCGCTTCGCCGACAAGCGCACCGCCGCCCTCGAAGCCTCAACGTGACCACTCCATCACCCAACGTTCCCTACGATGCTCCAGCCGACCTTCAACCTGAGCGGAGAGACCATGACCGACAAGACCTCGAACGTCGAACTGCACACCAGCTTCGGCGTGATCCAGATCGAACTCGACGCCGAGAAGGCCCCCATCACGGTGAAGAACTTCCTTGAGTATGTCGTCTCCGGGCACTACGACAGCACGATCTTCCACCGCGCCATCCCCGGCTTCATGATCCAGGGCGGCGGCTTCACCGAGGACATGGACCAGAAGCCCACCCGGGGAACGATCAAGAACGAGGCGAGCAACGGCCTGCTCAACACGCGCGGAACGGTGGCCATGGCCCGCACCGAAAACCCGGACTCGGCCTCCGCCCAGTTCTTCATCAACCTGAGCGACAACGACTTCCTCAACCCGGGCGAGACTGCCGGCTACACCGTCTTCGGGAGGGTCACCGGAGGCATGGAGGTCATCGACAAGATCGCGAACGTCAAGACCGGCACCCACAGCAACCACCATGACGTCCCCGTCGAAACGGTCAAGATCGAGGCCGCCAGGCGCACCGGCTGACGCAACCTCACCATCACGAAGGCCCCAGGCCCGCCGGCCAGGCGCCTTCCTCAACCTGCCCGGCCGAGGTCGGCGAAACCGCGTCACACGTCAGGCCCGCGACCCTGAGATCATCACCGCCACAGACACACTGATCGAAAGCCGAAACGTTCAGTGACGATCCGGGCGGGCAGCCCCTCAATCGAGCAGAAATGCCATACAGGTCAACATCAGCGGTCCTTAAGGGCGAGAAGCTCATGGGCCACTCCCCCGGCCCGCACCCGCGCAGCCTTCCGGCGGCGGCCGGACAACCACCGCCGGGACCCTGCCAGCGGGGACCGGGGCGCGGCACCGCGCCCCGGTCCCCGTCAGGCCGCCCTATCTCGGGGTAAGGGCGGTTCGCTCTCGCAGTGCCCCCGGCCCGGGAGCTGCGAGAAGGCGCCTATCAGGGCGCCGTTCACCCCGATGGGCCAGTCAGATGTTGCCGCGCCAGGAGCCTGTCTCGCGACCGCGGTCCTCGATGTACTCCTTGAACCGCTTCAGGTCGCCGGCGATCTGCCGCTTGACGAAGCCAAGCTTGTCGCCGACGTTCTCCGCGAAACCCTCCGGGTCGTAGTCGAGCTGCAGCATCACCTTCGACTTGTTGTCGGCCAGGCGGTGGAAAGTAACCACACCGGCCTGCTTCACCTCACCCCCGACAGTGGTCCAGGCGACGCGCTCGTCGGGGATCTGCTCGGTGATCTCCGCATCGAACTCACGGTCCACCCCGCCGAACTTCGTCACCCAGTGCGTCAGTGTGTCCGTGCGCTGCTCGATCCGCTCGACCCCCTCCATGAATTGGGGGAACGACTCGAACTGCGTCCATTGGTTGTAGGCGGTACGCACGGGGACGTCGACCTCGATGGGCTCTTCGACCTTCGACACGACAGGTTTCCTTCCTCTTCGCCGACCGAGCAGCTGCCCGGCCGTACCCGGGGAGACCTTCCCCTGCCCCCATTCCTCGAGCCCATGACCCCCAACAGACGCACGCCGACAGCAACACCGTCCGATGCCCGCCCCAGGACACCAGCCAGCGGCCAGCCGATGCCAAGCGGTGAGGTTTGCGGTCCGGGATCGGGAGCACGAGAGGGTCACGACCAATCCGGTACTACACGAGGAGGTCCCGATGTCGGGCACGGAGAAGGCCAAGGCGCGCACCGAGCAGGCCAAGGGCAAGGCCAAGGAAGCCATGGGCCGCGTGGCTGCCAACGAGCGGATGACCGCCGACGGCCACGCCGACCAGGCCAAGGGCAACGCCCGCCAGGCCAAGGAAGACGTCAAGGACACCTTCCGCCACTAGCCACCCACACAGCGGACCACCGCCACCCGCTGGGCCCCGACCCCTCCCCCCGGGTCGGGGCCCAGCCACGTGCAGGAGGAAACGGCCGTGAAACCCGTCAAGATCGCTTCTATCGCCCTCGTCCTCGGACTGGCAGCCGTCTACGGCTGGGCCATCGCCGACTAGCCGATCGATATACCCCTGGCCCCTAGCTGCACGGACGGTGGTGGTGGACCCGCGAGGCCGCCGAAGCCCGCGCCGCGTGGCCCGCGCAGCACAAATGCTGTACCCCCGGCGCACCGACCGCCGCACACCCCCGACCCCCGCATGCCCGAAATCACCGGCGCGCGCGCCACCGCCCACACCTGCGACGGGCCGGCCGTCACCGCCGACGCTCTCGCCGCTTGCTACGCCGTCAGCACAGGTACCGCTGAACGGCTACTCGCCAAGGCCCGCACCTCTAACGCCCAAGCGATTCCGCAACCCATCGGACACGACCTTGGCGCGGAGGGCCGCGCTGTCGCCGTGGAGCTCACGGCCCCGGCCACCCCTTGCCGCAGCACCTTCCCCACTGCGCGATACAGTCCTTCCCGTGGCGCGTCGAGTCCTCTCCGCGCCACCTCAGGGTGGGGCCTGAACGGCGCCTTCTGATCATTCCGACCGTCAGAAGCGGAGGCCTCCCCCAGGACCTGGGCGGAGGCCTCCGTCGTACTCCAGTGCTGTGACCGGGAAGGTTCGCCGGCTTGGCGCGGCTGGTTCACATGGGGCCGGGGCGGACCGGTTTTCCGGGTGTGCGTGGCCGCGGCCTGGCCGGCGCCCGGAGCAGGGCGCCTGGCGTGGTGCGGTTGAGGGCGGTGAGGGTGTGGAGGTCGGCGACCACGGGATAGTCGAAGGGCAGGGGCCGGGGGCCTACTTGGTCTGGTGGGGCGGGGAAGGAGCCGGTTTCGTCCTGTCGGGAGAGCAGGTGGGCCAGGGCGGCGGTGGTGGCGTGAGGGGGGCCGTGGCGGGCGATGACGGGCAGGGCCTGGGCTGTGGAGAGGGTGTCGCTGTCGTGGTCGGGGGTGTGGCCCCAGCCGCCGTCCGGCTGCTGGGTGGTGAGGAGCCGTGCTGTCGCGCGGGTGGTCGCGGCGTGGATGCGGGCCAGGTCGGCGCCGGGGAGGGTGCGGGCGGTGTGGAGGGCGTCGAGGGCTCGCAGGATGACGCTGGCTTCGCTGCGGGTCCAGCTGGGAGTCCAGGTGCCGTCCTCGTGCTGGGCGTCGAGGATGAAGCGGGTGGCGGCGGCGGTGAGGCGGGTGTGGGAGGGGGTGTGGGGGGCGAGGGCGAGGACGGCGCCGGCGGTCATGTCGAGGTCGGGGTGGTCGCCTTGCTGCCAGGTGGGGAATCCGCCGTCGGGTGCGGCTTTCGTGGCGAGGTAGGCGGCGCCCCTGTCGAGGTGGTGCCGGTAGCGGTGGGGATCGAGGGTGTGCAGGAACTCCATGCAGCGGGTGGCGGTGTCCACGTCGGTCTGCTGGATGCCGCTGGCGAAAGGCCAGCCGCCGTCGGGTGCCTGCCAGGCGGCGACGAAAGTACCCATCCGCGGGGTGTATCGGCGCAGCGCGGGCCGTTGGAGGAAGGCGAGGCCGGCGACGGCGGACAGCCACACGTCCTGGCTGTCGAGGAACGGCACCCCGCCCTCTAGGTCGCGTGCCAGCAGCAGGCCGGATACCGCCTGTTCGATCAGTGGGTGGGCGGGCCGGTGGGAGTTGAGGGCGTGCAGTCCCAGCAGGTGGGTGGCTGCGCTCGATTCCCATGCCAGCCGTCCTGCGGTCTCGTTCAGGATGTGGGCCAGGCGGAAGCCTTCGTCAGTGGAGACCGTGTGCGGGTAGCCGGTGGCGTGGGCGTAGAGGATCCGCACGGCTGTGAGGTTGACGGTGGTGAACGAGGACAGGGTGCCGGTGGCCGGTTCAGGAGTGTCCGCGGGGTTCAGCCGTAGTCCGCCCAGGACGTGGAGTACGGCATGGAGCATGCTGCGCTTGAGCCGGCCCCGGCGGCCGGATGGACTGCCCCCGGCCAGGGTCGGGTCGCCGGCCACGGACCTCGCCGCGTCGGCGGCGTTCGGCGGCAGAGTGCTGGGGTGCAGGCAGGCGTCGATGAACAGCGCGTCGAGAGGGTCGGCGGCCGGGCGGCGCTGTTCGAGGTAGGCGGACAGTTGTCGCTGTTCGGGGTCGTGGGTGGCGCGGGTGCGGAGCAGGGCCAGGAGGAGGGCGGTTTCCAGGACGCGGCCCGCGCAGTGGTCGCGCACCGCGCCGCCGGCCGCCACCGACAGGGGCAGCCGGCGTTCCAGGCGGAGAGCGGCCGCTTCCGCCGGATCGACGGGCGGGCGCGGGCCGGCCGGGCGTTGTGCGGGCAGGGGGGCGCGGTAGCGCTGCGACTCGTGTTGCCAGGTCACCGCGCCCGTCAGGAACGTGCGGAGGAGCTCGATCCGCTCGCGCGTGCCGGTGGTGTGAGGGTGCGCGGCCAGCAGCTGTTGGGTGGTCGTGTCGAAGTCGTCGAGGCGGTCCTCGATCATCGCCCGGGCGATCGCCGCGGCCTCGCCGCGGTCGCAGCCTTGTTCCCGGACCAAGACGTCGACCAGGTCCAGTTGGCCTTCGTGTGCGGTGGCGGCGTCGGCCAGGTCGTTCGTCCATCCGATGACGTCCGCGCAGACGTCGTGCAGGCCCTCGGCCGACGGGGCCTCGGTGTGGAGGCGCTCGGTCACCAGCAGCAGCGGGACGACCGTGATCGTGCGGCGCCTCAGCCGTATGTACTCCTCCAGGGAAGGGAGGAAGCCGCTCTCACGCCAGCGGGCCTCCTCGCAAGTCGCCTCCGCGAACGACGCGTAGGCGGCCGCGAAATCCTTCCGCCACCCGGTCCCGGTCCCCACCGCGGTGCGCCGCCACAGATCCCGCAGCGCGGTCACCGCCGGTGTTGCTCCCGCTGATCCGGAATCGCTGCCCGAGACCACTGCTACCAGCGGTGCGAGTACCGCCTCCACATTCGCCGACGGCATGGGATGAGGCCGGTCGAAGCCGTCGTCGACGAGCGTGATGAACGCCCCCCAGCACGCCAGCAACTCCAACTCTCCCACCGATGCGCCCGGGGCGACGTAGCCGGCCATCCGGCCCTGCCCCCACCGGGCCAGTCTCTGCTGCTCAGCCGCACCCGGCACCAGCCCGAACCGCTCCGCCCACCTCTGCATGCTCCGCTCGGCCGCCTGCCACCTCGCACTGCAGGTACCCGACCGCACCGGCTCGCCGGCCCTTTCCACCACGAGCAAGACCCTTTCCTTCAGACGGTCACCGCTGCACCCCCTGCCCTCGAAGTGTCCCGGGCCCACGACACCGCCCGCCGGGTCCTGCCTGCAACGACCCCCCGAACGGGTGACAGCACCCCCAAGCCCTTGACCGAGCCGGCCGAAAGCAGCGGCCGCAGACAACACAGAAGCCCGGGGCCTCTGCGCCGAACCGCGTCATGCCCGGCACCGGCCATCCCGCTGGAAGGCCCAAACACCTCTCACGCATGCAGGCGGCTGCGCGTTCGCCATGGCGGCGGCGCACGGCCGCGTTCTGGATGGCGGGCGGAAGGTAGTCCTGGTCGGGGGCGCCGGTGTCGGTACCGGGCGGGACGATTTCGTGGATGCGGTTCGAGGATGTCGTCGCTGAGGTGGACGTCGAGGCCGGGCAGGAATGCGTCCAGGTGTGCCATGGTGCGTGCGCCGGCGGCTTCTGCCGCATTGCGGCGGTGCCCTTACCGGAACGTGACGCGGGCGACGACGGCGACCTTCTCGGGCGCCTCGGGGGCGCCCGGTGCCCAAGGGCCCCCCACCTCGACGTGCTGCGCGCGGTCGAGCAGGTCCCACCAGCCGGCGGACAGCCGGACGAGCTTCGCGGCCTTCCACAGCACGATGTCGTCGAGCCCCTCATCGTCGACGCGGACGATCGCCTCCAACGCCCGGGAGCCGCGGCTGACCCGCAGCTCCCACTTGGGGTCCATGACCGGTGGGCCCTCCCAGTCCCAGTCGGGCAGGCCCACCTCGCGCAGATGAGCCAGCCCTGCTCGGCCGGCCTCGTGGCCGAGCGCGAGCACGGGCACCCGGTGACCGCCGTCCTCCCTGGACGCCACCGTCACCTGATAGAGAGGTCCACCGTCCCAGCCATCGCCGAACTCGCCGTGATGGATGACGACAGGCGGGGACCCTGCGATGGCCCACAGGGTGAGCGCGTCGTCGAGCAGGCCGTACAACTGAGGGACGTCCATCGCCTCGACGGCCTCCCACACCGCTGAGGCGGCCGCGGAGTCCTCACGGTCGCCGTATACGCGCCGAGCCAGAGCCGCCCACCGCGCGGTGGACTCCCGCACCCTCCCCGCCTTGGGCAGGATCCCTAACGCCCTCCCGGAGAACGCGGCTACGGTGGGGCGGTCGTCCAGGGCGTCGACCGACAACATGATCAGGCAGTGGCGGCATCTGCTCTGCGCGGCTGCGACCAGGCGAGCGGCGAAGTCGGTATTCACGATGCGGCCGCCGCTGTAAGGCTCCCGGGTAAGGAAGGTCAGGTCCGGAGAGCCGTGCTGGTGACCGACGGCCCCGGTGCGGGCGTCGTCCAGACGGCGCAGAGCCTCGGCATAGCCAATGCCGACGCAGTCGGCGAAGAGGCGCGCCCGACGGCGACGCACGGCGAAGTTGTTCTTGAACACGGCTCCCCGATCCGGGCGAGGTCCCCACCGCTGCTCGCCTCAACCATGGCCGACGGCGCCGCTGAACCGCGTGGGCGGAGGTGACAGCCACGGGGAACGTGCGCGCCCTGACTCCGCCACGACCCTAGTCACACGCACGCGGGAACGGAAGCCGTCCTGCGGAGCCAGACAGTGCCTGCGTATTGAACGCCAACAGGCAGAGTCTCCGGGCGGGGGTCGGCCTTCCTCGGGCTCACACCCGCAACCTCCGCGGGCCGTGCGAATTTCACCGACTTCCTCACCCCCTGTACACCGAAGCATTCACGCACTTCGGCGCGCAGCCGCATGTGAGAATTCGACTTCTACCACAGCCGCGGAATCCAACCCATGGCCGAAATCGCATACGCCGGCGCTGCCTTCGTGTCCCCGCCTACGCCCTGAGCCAGGTGTTCGAGGCCACGGCCGCCAGGACATATCGAATTCCCACCCCCGCAGCCCGCCAAGCCGCCGACACGGCAAACAACCACTGAACTCGTCAGATGCCGGCGGCGCTCCAAAGATCGGCGCGGGCGCCGGGGGGCCAGGCCACCACGGCTGCCGGTACGCCCGGTCGGGTGGGGTGGGGGCTTGTAGGAGCTTGGCGAACCATGGCACCTTCGTGAAGCGGCCGGTGTGGTGGGTGCCGGCGACCGCGCCGGCGCGTGAACGGCAGGTGAGCCTGGCTGTGCGTTGCAGCGCGGGCTCACGCAAGCGCGGGCAGGGCCGTGCCCGGATCAGGCCCAGAAGGCGTCGGTGATGGTGATCTGGGGGTCGGCATTGCGGCGGATGAAGGTGAAGACGAGCCAGCCTCGGCCGCCGGCGAGGTCGGCGATGTGCGGGCCGCCCGGGCTGGTCGAGGCCAGCGGACGGACGGTGATCCAGTGAGGGAGGGATACGTCGGCGTCGATACCCCGGTAGTAGGGGTCGGTAGCCGTGACGAGCTCGGCCCGGGCTGAGAGGACCAGCCGTTTTCCGTCCTCGGGCATGCCCTCGAACTCGTGGAGCGCCTCCGCCGTCCAATCCATCTGCCAGGGTGGGCGTGGGAGCTCGTCGGTCACCGGCCGGGCTCCACGGTGGCCGCCCGGGCGCGCAGTCGGCTGTACTCGGCCAAGAGCCGGGCGGACTCCTCGGGGTCCTCGCACTTCGCGGCGCGTGCTTCCAGGTCACGCAGGTGTGTTTCCAGGCCGGGGTCGCGGGCGATGGCGTACTGGGTCCACCACAACCGCATGAAGGCCGGGACCGGGGTGAGGTTGAACGCGTCCCCGATCGCGCGACGCCAGTGGGCCTCGAAGTCCGGCAGCAGGTGCGGGGCGTGTTCCTGGATAGCCAGGCGCAGAGCCTGGGGTGTGCGTTCGGGCATCAGCGGCACCCGGCGCGGCTGGTCGCCGCCCGGGCCGTCGAAGTGGATGGGCTGCGCTGTCATGGCGAAGGGACTCCTGGTGTGCCTGCGGTCCGGCCTCAGGCCGCGTCCTGCTCGGCGGCGGTAGTCGAGGGGTGCTGTGCCGTGTACTGCTCGAACCATTCGGCGGGCACGAGGTAGGCGAGGGTTTTGCCCTTGCGGGTGATCGCGGCCGGCTCCCCCGCGATCCGGGTGCGGTCGAGGATCTCCCCCATCTGCTTTCGCAGGTCGATCGTCGTATACGTCTTCGGCTCCATCCACCCAACCTACCCCAACTATCATAGTTGTGATAGTTCTGCTTCCCTGATTAGGCATCGTGCGAGACATTCAGGTCAGGCTGCCTTCACCCGCAGCTCCGTGGCGAGCACTGATGGCAAGGCACGACAGCGGGTGGGCACGGACGTTTTGCCGTCAAAAGCGCCGTCTTCCGGCGGTCCGGGAAGTCCTACCCTGGAGTCGGACGCCCCGAGAGGCTGCCATGGTGACCCACCCGATACCACCTCGACCAGAACGGACACTCGATCACTGTCGTGCACCATGTCCGGCGCCGCTGTACCGAGGTCCTGGTCGATGGGAAGATGCTGGCTTCGGCCTGTGCAGCACATCACGCGCCCATGTTGCTGCGGGGGGAAATCTCCACCGATCCCCCGGCACTGTTCTTGATCCGCATCGGGCATCCTGACGCTCCCGGCGACATCCCGCTGTGCGTGCTGGAAACGGACGGTCTGCGGTACCTCATGCCCTACACCCCGCTCATCCGTCAGGAGAACTGGCCCCCCGAGCAGCCGCCGACGGCCCGTACCCCCGGAGAACTCCTCAGACGGTGGATGGACCGGTACCGAAACCACCGAGATGAGCACCGTCAGCCGAACGGATAGGGATGGCCGGCCATAGAATTTGTCAAGCCATTCCTCACGCACGGCGCCTCGGGCTCCCCCAGGTCACACACGGACCCTTGTTTCCAGCGATCCCGACCACGCGGCACCGGACACCCACCAGCCTTCGCCGGATCACCACCCCCCGCTCCGCTCCCAGCCACCCAATTCACAGGGTGCCGACGACCGCAGCAGCCGCCCGGCACGCCATCGTCGGAACGGCCTCACGGCCTCCCCCTGACCGGGATGTGGATCGTGAGCCGCAAGCAGCGCGCGAGCGGCTGGAGCGCTCCTCTACCGGTGCGAGAAGAGCGGGGCCGGCGTCGTCACAGCAGGCGGCCGGCCGGATACCCGCCCAGGTCGTCAGCCAGCCCTATCGTCACCCTCACTCGCCTTCGGCCCGACAGGTTTCCTTCCTCTTCGCCGGCCGAGCGGTGCCCGGCCGTACCCGGGGAGACCTTCCCCTGCCCCCGTCACCCGTGTCCATGACCCCCGAACAGACGAACGACCTCCTGGCGGAGATCCCTTGTGCGAGAGCGGCGCCCGCTCTCCCGCCATCGGCGCGGCTGCGTGCTGTGTAGCGCCGGGTTGTCCAGAGCCGCGGAGCTCGCAGCGGAACGGTGTCCGCCGGAGCAGGGGCAGCCGGCCTTATCGCCGCGGCCTAGAACAAGGCGTGAGAGCGCGGCGGCGGGATAGTAGGGCTGGATCAGACCTGGCTGGCGCGAGTGTGGGGGTGGCTGCGCAAGGTGATGTTGTGGTCGGTGACGGCTGAGCGGTCTCCGGCCTCGCGGGCCTTGCCGCGTTTCCCGGCTGCCTTCGCGCAGGTCTCACATCCGGCGGCGGGGGCGGGGGGACGCCAGTCGTGCTCGGGCAGGTCCAGAGGCAACCCTTGAACTGTCTCGCTTGGCATGGCAGTGCCCCTTCCGTTCTCAGCGCCTCACAAAGTTACCGTCGGTAGCCGCACCGAGGTGGCGTGACGCACCTAATGAGCCACATCTTGGGCCGAGTACTGCGCTTAGTGGCTCAGTGCCGGTGCACGAACGTAACGGCCGCCAACTGGTGACCTTCCCGGCGGGCACCGCTCCTGGACGATGCATGCCCGTCTGGCTACCACGGGCAGGGGTTACGGGCCCATGTGCCGCAGGACCGTCGAGGCGGTCGGTAGTTCCTCCGGCCCTTCAGCGATACCCGTCAGGGGCAGCGCGTGCGCGCGGGTACAGGGGCCGGGCTGCTGGTGGTCGATCTCCCACTCCCGGGCCGATGAAGCCGTGGCCGTGCTGGTCGCGTAGAGCGGCTGGCGGCAGGCACGGCACCAGTAGAACCAGCGCTCCCGCTCCCTCACTCCGCCACCCCGCCCCCGGCCAGACGGCGAGTAGGTCCCGACCCGTAGAGGGTGGGCGGTCGGGGTGGGCCTGCTGTTGCACGGTTCTGCGGGGCGACCGGGGTGCTCACTCCAACGTGACGGGTGTCGTTCATGAGTGCCGAAACGATCCCGCACTCCCCATGACACGGCCCTGTCCGCCAACCGGGGGCCTGACCTGCGACCGACCCGCTCCTCAGGGACCCTTCCTGCAGGGTTTGCGGCTGGCAGCCTCGCCTCTGCGTCGGCAGTCAGCCTTTTCGTCAATGACGAGGCGCGTGCTGCCCATCGGAGCCCCCGACTGCTAGCCGAGTGTGCCCGGGGGGGTGCCCCTATCTCTTTGGTCAAGCCGTGTGGGCGCCTGAGGGGCCCTCGGCGGAAGCGTCAGTCGTGTCGGCTCCGGCGTATCCGTAGGTCCAGCCGGCGGCAGTATCGGGGGCCGGGACGGCTTCGTAGATGTGCCAGGCAGCAGGGATTCCAGGTGTCTGTCCCCGGCCGCCGCGAGCACGGAGGCGTGCGGGCGGAAGCCCGTCTTGATCGAGCTGGACGATTTTGGTCCGTCCGTCGAACGGGCCGCCGGTCACCTTGATGCCGACGGTGTTGTTGACCACCTCGCCGGCGAGCCAGCGGTGGATGAGTTTCATGTGCTCGGAATCCTCGGCCCCCATCTCCGAAGCTGATCACGCACCTGTCCGCAGGACAAGAAGGTCTCAAGTCGCTGCGGTGGTCCGGGATTCGTAGAAGGTTCCGTCGCGGAGCATCGCGAAGAGGACATCCGCTCGTCGTCTGGCGAGGCAGAGCAGGGCCTGGGTGTGGTGCTTCCCTTGGGCGATCTTCTTGTCGTAGTAGGCCCGGGATGCCGGGTCGCCCAGGGCGGCGAACGCGGAGAGGAAGAAGGCCCGTTTGAGCTGCTTGTTTCCGCGTCGGGACGGTTGCTCGCCGCGGATCGAGGAGCCGGAACTGCGGGTCGCGGGTGCGAGTCCGGCGTAGGCGGCGAGGTGGCCGGCGGTCGGGAAGGTGCTGCCGTCGCCGACCTCGATCAAGATACGGGCTCCGGTCCTGACGCCGATTCCCGGCATGGACGTCAGGACCTTCGAAAGAGGGTGGTCCTCCAGGAGTTCCTCGATCCGTCCGGCCAGCAGTTTCCGCTGGTCGAGGACGGCGGTCAGGGATCCGGCCAGGCTTGGGACGATCAACGCTGCCGCCTCGGTGCCGGGGACGGTGACGGTCTGCTCGTCCAGAGCGGTGAAGATGTCCTCGACCAGCCGCTCGGCCATCCTCGGCGCCTTCGGACGTAAGAGCGTGACCAGGCGGCGCCGTCCGGCCTTGCGGATCTGAGCTGGTGACCCGAACCGCTCCAGCAAGGCCAGGACAGCCGGGTGCTTCATCCTCGGCCCCAGCACCCGCTCCAACGATGGATGGATCTGCGTCAGCAAGCCGTGGAGCCGGTTGGCAACCCGGGTGGCTTCGCCGGCCAGGTCGTCGTCGAAGCCGACGATCATCTCCAGCTCGGCGATCGTCTCGTCCTCGCCGTCGATCGCCCGCAGCGTGTGAGGCATCGCGCGGGCGGCGTCCGCGATGATGAACGCGTCCTTCGCGTCCGTCTTGGCCTCACCCGGGTAGAGGTCGGCGATCCGCCGCATCGTGAGGCCCGGAAGGTAGGCCACGGGGCATCCAATGTCCCGGGCCACGGCCAGCGGCAGGGCACCGATCGAGGCCGGCTGGTCGACCACGACCAGCACCGTTCCGTGCTTGGCCTGCAGCTTGGCGAACAGCTCGCGGAGCTTGGGTTCGGTGTTGGGCAGGCGCTTGTCGAAGGCCTTCTTGCCGGCCGGGGTGACGGCGGTGGCGTGGTGTTCGCCTTTGCCGACGTCCAGGCCGAGGAAGACGTCGATGTCGCTGGTGTCGATCACGTGCAGGCCCCTCTGCTCACGCTTTGTCCGGCCTTGCCTCGGCACCGAGCTGCCACACCCACGTTACGGAGAGCTCTTCCGGCTCGGGTGAAGCCGGTGCTCAAGCCCCTCATCAGCGGTCCGTCGATGCCTCCGGGCCCGGTGACACCACCCCCCGGATCATCAACCGCAACAAGGGGGGGAAGCCATGCCGGACCCGAAGGCCGGAGGCCCCACTGCGGAGCCACGAAAACGGTAACGGGGGGGGGGGACGCTAGCGACGGAGCCAAGTCGGCCGTTTACGTTGAGGCGTCTCAGAGCTCACGTTGCAGCTTCCCGCCGGAGCCGGCTGCCCGTCTGGCGACGCGGTCGGGGAGTCCAACGGGCGCCTGCTGCCCCTGGAGGATGCCCTCAGGGAAGATGTCGAGCAGGTCATCGTGGCCCCCGACGAGGGAAGAGACGACCCATGCCACCTCCCCGACGGATGCGACGGTCTGGGCTGCTCGGCTCGACGGCACCTACCGCCGTGATCACCAGCCCCGGCACCGGCGTCTCCCCGCGCATGCAACGAGGTGCCGTCGAGCGCCAGGTGCAGCTGCGGCTCGCGGCGCAGACCCCAGCTCCACCGACCGCGTCGCGCGGTTCACGGCCCGCATTGAAGTCAACGTCCACGGGCTGGTGACGGCCGAGAAGTTCACGGCTGGGAAGGCCCGCGTACTGAACTCCTGACACGACCACTGATCAGACTGGCGACGTCACGTCGCAGGCACCTCGTCCGCGCACCGGCTAGGCGGCCCGGCCGTCGGCGCGGCAGACCGCCCCAGCCCCGAAGGACGGCGAGACATGGCAGGTGTGGACACGACAGCGGCGCGGCGCATGACCGATGCCCTTTTCATCGAGCGAGCGTGGCGCAGCCGTAGTTCGAGCCGGTTCTGGGTTCTGCTGGTTTTGGCGGCGGTCATTGCCGGCGCTGGTGTCGTGGGCGACTCGACGGCGACGGTGATCGGCGCGATGATCGTCGCTCCGCTGATGACACCCATTCTCGGCAGCGCGCTGGCCCTGGTGCTGGCCGACCGGGAGCACCTGGTCCGCAGTGCGCTCCTTGTCCTCGGCGGTGCCATGGCGGTGGTGGCGATCGGGATGTTGCTCGGGTGGGTCGTCTCCCCGCCTGATGCGTTCGCGTCCAACAGTCAGGTGTCCTCGCGTATCAGCCCCCGCCTGATCGATCTCCTGGCCGCGCTGGCAACCGGTACCGTCGGTGCGTTCGCCCTGGTGCGGACGGACATCTCCGACACGCTGCCCGGTGTCGCGATCGCCATCTCCCTGGTCCCGCCGCTCGCGGTGACCGGTCTGCTGATCACCGCCCACCGCTACCACGACGCAGGGCAGTCCGCGCTCCTGTTCGCGACCAACGTGGCCGCCATCGTCGCCACCGGCACCGTCGTCTTCCTCGCCTACGGCGTCCGTGCCGCGGCGCAGGAAGCCGGCATGACCGTCGGGGAGTTGCGGGGAGCGACCCTTGGTGCCGTCGCGGTGGTCGTCCTCCTCATCGCGGTGCCGCTCACGGCCGGCACGGTGACCGTGGCCCGCGATCGCGCTCTGGCCGCCAACGCACAGCCCGTCGCCGAGCGGTGGGCTGCCGAGAGGAGCTGGCAGATCGCATCGGTCGAGGCCCGCAACGGCATCGTGGTGATCGGCGTCCTCGGTCTGCCGCCGCAGCCGGCCCCAGCTGCCCTGCGGACCGCCCTCGACCTTAATGGGATGGCTGACGCGGATCTCGAACTCCACCTCGTCGGCGGCCGCACCCACTGGTGCCCGGCAGACACGGCCACCTGCACCACACACGAAGCCGGCCGCGGCTGAGCGGGCCCGGGACGGACGGCCGGAGTCCCGTCACACGTTGGGGGCGGCCGGCGCCGGCGGTGGAGTTTAGCCCGAGGCTTCCGCGCCCAGGAACCCCACCACCGCAAGCGCAGAGCGAGGAGAGGCAGGCCGGTAACGACTGCGGGTGCTACCGGCCGGGCAGGGGAGGCGACGTGTGACGGCTGCCGGACCTGCCCGTAGCCGACAGCTCCACGGGGGCTGGGAGCAGCGGCTGCAGTCGCTGCCTCCCTGCACTCCAATTGGATACCGTTACCGGCTGCTTGAGCCGTGGACCCGCGCACCTGTTCCTCGGCCCCACCCAGACAGCGCGCACCGCCCGGCGGGTCAGCGGGCTCCGGGATGGCGCGGCTGAGTACCGAGGCTGCGACGGCGACTGTCGCGGTCGCGGGCGCCCGAGGCGGCGGCGAGGGCGAGCAGGGTGGCGATGGCGCCGGTGATCAGGTTGCTGGTGATCGAGCGGGTGTGGGCGACGTCGCCTGCCACGATCCAGGGTGCGACGCAGGTCCAGATACCGATGGCGACCGCGGCCCAGGCCATGGAGTGGGTGCGCTCGTAGGAGTTGCCGAGACCGCCGAGCAGGAGCATGTAGGCGATGCCGGCGATGAGGTTGGTGACGGCCAGGGTCGTGAAGCCGTTGAACCCGACGATCCACGGGGACGCGGCAAGGAAGATGCCGGTGAGCAGGGCCAGGGCCTCGACCATCTGAGCGCGGGGCGTGGCGGCCGCGCGGTCGTGACGGGCACGCAGTTCCATCAGGTCGGGGTGCTCTTCGATGGGTGCACGGTGGGTTGACGCCATGATGACCTCCAGAGAAGGAGCCGTAACCCGCACATACCCGCATAAAGCGGATGTAAGTAGAAAGTCGCGTCATCGGGTGTGTGGCACCCCTAGCCGGAGCACAGGGCTACGAGCAGGCAGTCCCTTGTGGCCTGACACGACCGGTCGGCGGGCAGGTGGGAGAATTTCAATACCACGGGTAGAGCGCGCGTACGTGTGCGTCCATCCCTTATAGAACAGCAGGTCAGGCCATGGCCAAGCAACGAAAGCCGTCTCAGTCCCGCGACGGCGAGGGCATCAGCCGGCACAAGGGAAAGCAGCACGGTTGGTCGCCGGATGTGGACGAGACGCACCAGGAAGCCAACCCCAGCGCCCACCGCTCCTTCCACCCGGACAAGTACGCCCCCGCCAAGGGCCCCGGCCGAACGGTCTCCAAAGAAGAAGCGGGCAACCCTCACGGCAACCCCTCCAAGAGCACCGGTGCCCGCGGGGAAGAGCAGAGCAAGAAGGGTTCCGCCAAGGGGATGCACGACCTCGGCCCGCGAGGCCGCTCCCAGCGCCCCAGCGGAACCAAAGACGCCTCCGCCTCCACCGGCGTGGACCCCCAAGACCCACCCGGCACCCGCAGCGCCGGATAACGCACCCACAGGGCGCCGGCCGTTCCGCGCCGGCGGTCCGGACATACAGGAGGCTGTAGTCGTAGGTGTCCCCGGCAATGGAGGACGCACGGACGCAGGCTCGCGAAAACAGTGCGCAACCGGGTCGAGCGCTCCCAACCTGTGCGCCAGAGCCTAGTCGGCAGCGTCAGGCAAGGCGGCCGGCCGGATGCCCGCCGGGGTCATCAGCCAGCCCTATGGTGACTTTCACCCGCTTGCCCACGGGCTCGCGCCGCACCTCGAAACTGCGGCACACCGCCATCGCGATCTCCAGCCCGTGCTGCCCGATCCTGCCCGGATCAGCCGGGCTCACCGAGGGCAGCTGCCCGTCGGTATCCCACACGCTGATCTCCACGACACCGTCGCGGACCTCCAGATCCACCAGGCACGGCCCGGGCGCGTATTTGTAGGCGTTGGTCACCAACTCGCTGACCACCAGCTCCACCATGCACATCGCACGGTCCGACACCGGAATCCCATGAACGGCCTGCACCTCGGTCATGAAACTACGGGCAGTACGCCTGGCTCCAGCGATCGGTTCACTGCCGTCCAAGGCCATGGCCGACACGATCGGCCGGCCGGCCAGCGACTCACACTCGTCTTGGGGCACCACAGCAGCCATACGCCACCCTCATCCAGAGCAAGCCACACGCGGCTGCTTCCAGCCAGATACCCCGAAACCCCAGCCATACACAAGATCACAAAACGAAGATCTGACCGCCCGGTGACGCGGAACAGCAGTACGGCTCCCCCTCATCTGAGGGGGAGCCGTCCGGGTCGGGGCAGGTGCCGGGTGGTTCAGGCGTGGCTGTGGTGGCGCTTGTTGCCGGTGACGAGCCGGTAGAGCGCGAGGAGGATGACCGAGCCGATGATGGCGGCGATCCAGGTCGAGAGGTCGAAGAACCCGTCGATGGAGTCGACGCCGAAGATGACCCTGCCGAGGAATCCGCCGAGGAGACCGCCCGCGACGCCGATGAGCATGGTGATGATGATCCCACCCGGGTCCTTGCCCGGCATCAGCGCCTTCGCGATGAAGCCCGCGAGCAGTCCGATCAGGATCCAAGCAATGATGCCCATGCGCTTCTCCTACCTGTATGAATAGAGCCGGTGTCAGCACTCGTCTGCACCAAGCCGAGGCTTCCAAACGCCCGGAACTTGTGATCATTTCGATCCCCGGCGGCAGCAGGGGCTTTGCGGGGCGCGGTTCAGCTCTGGAATGAGCGGCCGGAACTGCATGCGTCCCGGGCAATGTCGTGGCAGCAAAGGGACGACGACCACGCGGTCTCAGGCCATGGACTTGGGGTCTGCGGTGGCCGCGGCGCGGGCCTCGGCGTTGATGCGCCGGGCTTCCTCCAGCTGGTCCTCCAGGATGACGATCCGGCACGCGGATTCGATGGGCGTGCCCTGGTCGACGAGCTCGCGGGCGCGGGCGGCGATGCGCAGCTGGTAGCGGGAGTAGCGTCGGTGGCCGCCTTCGGAGCGCAGCGGGGTGATGAGGCGGGCGTCTCCGATGGCGCGGAGGAAGGCCTGGGTGGTGCCGAGCAGTTCTGCGGCCCGGCCCATCGTGTAGGCGGGGTAGTCGTCGTCATCGAGCCGACCGAAGGAGTCGTCTGCTGTCATCGCACCTCTTTCTGGAACACGGAGGGGCCCTGGCGCCTATGGCACCAGGGCCCCGAAGGAACTGACTACACCATCTGCCGGCCCTGGAACTGCGCCGGCCTCCTGTTTCCGCTGGCCCGTCCGATCGGGGACGGGATTCGCGGGGATCGCGGTTGCTTGACCGGAGACCACCTCACAAACGATGTCCTGCGGTACCCGGGCTTCAACCTGCCGGCCCGGGCGATCCTGATGGCGCCCAATCCCTCCGTTCATCCCTCGGATGATCAACTACCTACCACTGGGAACTGCTGGTACTGCGAACTGCGGGTACTGCTCCACTCAACTGCTGTACTGCGCACTGCTAGTACTGCTCGTGGCCTGTCCGAGCGCCACTCTCCGGCAGCCAGCCCCGTCACCCGCCCTGCAACTGCTCTGGCTTAGAACCCCACTACCGAACTTCCCGGTGCGCGCGCCCGCAGCCGACGCCTTCACCGAGGTACCGCTCTCAATTACTTCACTGCTGGGTACTGCTGGTCCTGCGAACTGCCCTCACTGCTTGTACTGCTCGCGGCCTGTCCGAGCGCCACCCTTCGGCAGCCAGCCCCGTCGCCCGTCCTGCAACTGCTCTGGCTTAGAACCCCACTGCCGAACCTCCCGGTTCACCCGCCCACGCTTCGACGCGCTCACCGAGGCACCGTTCACTACTGCTGGGTACTGCGAACTGCATTCACCTACGGGTACTGCACCACTGCGTTAACTGCGGTACTGCCTGTGGCGGCCCCTGATATCTGCGGGCCACCCGGTCCGGTCGCCAGTCCCGTCACCGCCATGCGACCCACTTGGCTCCGGAACTCCACCACCGCACCGTCCTACGCACTGCAACTGCGACTGCTGGTACTGCTGCCTGGCAGTTCGTCTCTGCCGGGCCCTTCTTCACTGGGTCACGAGAGAAACCATAACCACGTCACCGCGCAATGTCTACTCCGGCCGCCATAGATTTTCATGTGCGCGTCTCGGAGGTAATCGGGTGCGGTCGGGTTGAACTGTTGTAGGCGCGGGCACAACGACCGGGCAGGCAGGACCGGACACCGACGACAGAACCCGGAGCGCGCGATGACCACGATGCACGCCGAGCGCACAGCCCTTCGCCCTCTGTCCGCTGTGGCCGAGGCGCGCCAGGCCACCCGGGCGTTCCTCGAAGCCCTCGGGCAGCCGGCCATCGACCGGGAGCAGGCCGACACGGTCGTCTTGGTCGTCTCCGAGCTCGTGACGAACGCCCTGCGCCACGGAGGCGGCACCTACACCCTGCACCTCTCCGCCCACCCCGGCGCCATCGAGGTCGCGGTGCAGGACCCCAGCCCGCAGATGCCGCGGATGCGGACTCCCGACCTCGTAGAGGGGACGGGCGGATTCGGCTGGCACATGGTCAACGACCTCGCCCACCAGGTCGTCGTCATCCCCGGTCCCGAGGGCGGCAAGACCGTCCACGCCCTCCTCCCCCGGTAGCGGCCCGGGCAGGACTTGGCAGACCCCCGGGCATGCGTCTGGGCCGGAACCGCAGAAGCGGTTCCGGCCCAGACGCATGTGCACAGGCCTCTTGACTGGTCAGGCGGCAGCGGGCTGGGGCTGGCGCAGTTCGGCCTGACCGAAGAGCAGGGCGTAGCCGCCGGGGAGCCGGCGCAGGATGCGGCCCAGGAGGTCGGGGCCAGCGAGGCGGGCGACGACGGCCAGGACGGCGCCGACGTCCCAGCGGGCAGTGGCCGGGGTGGCGCCGGTACGGGCGGCCAGATCCTTCACGAAGCCCCAGCCGGTGAGGTGCTCGGTGTCGGGGACCTGGGCGGACAGGGTGAGGGCGGCCTCGACGGGCAGGCGCTGGGCGAGGTCGAAGCGTTCGTCGCCGGTGAGCTGGCGGCCCAGGGCCGCCAGGACGTGGTGGACGACTTCCGCGGCGCGTTCGCGGGTGGGATAGACGCCCTCGTAGCGGACGCGTTCGAGGAGCTGGTCGTACGTCATGGCCGTCAGGGAGCGTTCCGGACTGGTCTGGGCGTACATGACGGGATGCTGGCCTTTCTCGGTCAAGTTGGGGCGGGGGCTGGGGTGCGGTCAGGTGGGCTGGGGGTGGCCGAAGAGGAGGTCGTAGCCCGGGGGCAGCTGGAGCAGGACCTCGCGGATGAGGACGTCGCCCGCGGCGGCGGCTGCGGTGGAGAGCACGGCGCCGATGTCCCACAGGGCTGTCGTCTCGGTGGCGCCCTCGATCCAGGCCGCGGTAGCCCGGACGAACCGCTCCGGCGAGAGGGGTTCGGCCGCCTGGAGGGGGTTGAGGAGGATCAATGCGTACGTCTCGGGCAGCCGCGCCGCGAGCTCGGCACGGACGGTACCGGCGAGGTGGGCGCCCAGCAGCGCCAGGACGACACGGGCAACGCGATCGGCCTCTTCCGCGGTCTCGTACTCGCCTCGTTCCTGAACATGGGCCAGAAACGCTTCCCTGCGCATCGACATCACGACACCTCCGAGAAGGGGTGAAGGGGTCAAAGAAGGGGGTGCGGAGGGCGGGTCGCCGGAGGGGGATCGGGGCTTCCCCGCCCTCCGCTGGCCGGCTGGTGCTGGAGGGTTCAGCCGGAGATCTGCTTGCGGCCGGACTCGCCGCCGATGCTGATCTTGCGGGGCTTGGCGCGCTCGGCGATCGGGATCCGCAGGGTCAGGACACCCGCGTCGTAATCGGCTTCGATGCGCTCGGTGTCCAGGGTGTCGGCCAGCATGATCTGGCGGGAGAAGACACCCAGGGGCCGCTCGGAAAACTCCATCTGCACGCCGTCGGCCTTGCCCGTGGGCCGGCGTTCGGCCTTCACGGTCAGCATGTTCCGCTCGACGTCGATGTCGATCGCCTCGGTGCTCACGCCGGGGAGGTCGAAGGCGATCACGTACTCCTCGCCCTGGCGGTAGGCGTCCATCGGCATCACGGACGGCTTCGACCACGTGCCCGAGCTGCCGGACAGCTGCTGGACGATCCGGTCCATCTCGCGGAACGGGTCAGTGCGCATCAACATCACGAAACACCTCCAGTTGGTTCAGGCAGAAACTGCCAATGCGCTTCAACGTGCATCCGTTGTAACATGTCATCGAAACGATGACAAGAAGGATGTCACCAGAAGGGTGACATGAATGGAGAGGGTGCTATGAACGAGCCCGTCACAACTTCACAGCCCTCCTTCCTCGCAGCCGCCGCGGCGCTGGAGGCCATCGATCACTCCGTACGAGGCGCGCAGGATCCGTGTACAACTCCACCCGGGGACGGACTGGAGGAGCCCTCATCGGACACGGACAGCGACCCGCACCCGGCGCTGGCCGCGCTGGTCATGCTGCGCGAGATCCGCGAGACGCTGGCCGGCTGGGAGAGCGGACTGATCGAAACCGCCCGCGGACAGGGCGCGAGCTGGGCCGACCTCGCCGGGCCCCTCGGGGTCGCCAGCCGCCAGGCCGCCGAGCGCCGCTACCTGCGCCTGCGCCCCGGCACCGCCGGAAGCACCGGCGACCAGCGCGTCCAGGCAACACGTACCACCCGCGCCGCCGACCGCACCGTGACCGCCTGGGCCCGCGACAACGCGGCCGACCTGCGGCGGCTCGCCGGCCAGATCACCTCCCTCACGGGCCTGCCCGCCAGCGCCGACAGCGCGGTCGACAACCTGAACATGGCCCTCGCCGACAACGACGCCGCCCGCCTCGTCCGCCCACTGGCCGACACCCGGCCCCACCTGCGCTCCCAAGACGCCGACCTCGCCGAACGCATCGACACCCTCACCCGGCACACGGCCCAGCTTCGCCAGAACACCCACGACCAGCGCAGTATGTGACCGCCATCGCGGACCGGCCGGCCCACCGACCGCACCCACGATCCGAGGAGTGAACCAGCATGGCCGAACACCTTCACCAGGAGGACAGCGACAGCGGTGGGGACATCGCCGTGGAGGTCCTGGACCACGCCGTCGCGGTCAGGCCCACTGGCGAGATCGACATCGACGTAGCTCCTTCCCTGCAGCTCGCCCTCACCGAAGCCCTCACCCACGCCTCACCCGCCAGGCCCGTGGTCATCGACTGCAGCCGCCTCACCTTCTGCGACTCCTCCGCGCTCAACGTCCTCCTCACCGCCCGCCGCGCAGCGCAGCCCAACGGTGCCGTCATCCGCCTCGCCGCGCCCAACCCCCAGCTCCGCCACCTCCTGGAGCTGACCGGCACCCTGCCGCTGTTCCCCCTGGACCAGTAGCCCCCGCCGGCCGTCTGTCGCGGGAGTGCGCCCAGAGGCTGCGCAGTGAGGCACGCCGTGGCGTGCAGCCCCCTGATCGGCGTACGGCGTAGGCGCATCGCCTGTCCGGGCCAACCCCGTGCCCGAAACGGGCCACCCGGCGCCTCACCGGGTAGACGACGTCGGGGCGGCCGGATCAGGCGCCCGGTATGACGATGCCGAGGAGGCGCTGGTGGACGGGATCGTGCTGCTCAAGGAAGACCACAAGACGGTCGAGAAGCTGTTCAAGCAGTTCGAGAAGGCCGGCGAGGACGCACACGCCGAGAAGCGCAAGATCGTCGACCAGGTGATCGAGGAACTCACCACGCACACCTGGATCGAGGAGAAGATCTTCTACCCAGCCGCCCGCGAGGCCGCCCCCGACACCAAGGACCACGTTCTCGAAAGCGTCGAGGAGCACCACGTCGTGCTGTGGATGCTCTCCGAGCTCAAGGACCTCGACGCGGCCGACGAGCGGTTCGACGCGAAGATGTCCGTCCTCATGGAGAACGTCCGCCACCACGTCGAGGAAGAGGAGAAGGAGTGGTTCCCCGACGTCCGCAAAGCCATGGGCCGCAACCGCCTCACCGAACTCGGCGACCAGATGGAAAAGGCCAAGAAGAAGGCCCCCGGTGAACCACTCGCCGTCCCCAGCGCCAAGAAGTAGGTAGGCCGCACCCTGCACAATCCCTGGTCGCGTCGATGGCCGGACCCACGTAAACCACCGAGCCCGGAGGCAGACGGCTCTCGAGGTGATCCGGCACCGGACGGAGCCGGCCCAGCGTCCTGCGGCCAAATCTGAGGTCGGGCGCGGCCGCGCGCCCCCTCCGCCGAGCTACATCACCAGAAACCGGGCAAGAGCCCCGAGGAGCTCAATCGCCGCGGCCAAGACGAGATGACGCGCGACAAGGACGAGCTGCGCTACGAAGAGCTCTGCCCCAGAGCTGTCGCCCACCACGCAGGATCCGGTCGGGAATCCTAGTCAACATCAGCCCGCCCGGGTCCTGCCCTGCCCCCGCACGGCACCGCCGCACCAGCCCGCTCTACTGTTCGACCGTGACCAGTGAAGAAGATCTCCTGCACGGTGTGCGCCGGGAACTGGAGTCCGCGGGCTTTGAGGATCCGGCCCACGGCATGGAAGGTCTGCACCTGAGCGTGGAAAACGGCGTGGTCCTCCTGGGCTGGCAGCCGGCGGACCTCCTGCGGCCGGGTACTCACGTCCACGGCAACGAACCGGATTTCGGGACGGGACCGGAGCTCGTCGGAATCCGCAAGGCCCTGAACACGGCCCTGGCCGTCGTGCTGACCACCGCCGGCTATCACGTCACAGCCCGGAGCGACGGCCGGCTCCGCATCACCCATGCTCCGAACTGACCCCGCTCCGACCGCCCAGCCGGACGAGGGGAAGGGCACCTCTCTGGTTCGCGAGGTCACCTTCCCAATGGGTGCGGTCTCGATCCGGCGGCGAACCGTTCGCCACGTACCGGTTGAAGCAATACCTGAGACGTTGATCCGTACCCGGCCAGCTTGATGCCGGAGCTTCAGCGAGCCTCGTGCCCGTTCGGGGGAACGCCGCGACAGGATGGGTGCCCGAAAGGGCCCTGGCGCCCCGGGCGGGAGGAGAACGCGTTGATCACCATGGACGTCCAGTACCGCGGCCATTCGGTCTTGGTCAGCCTCGACGGGGAACTCGACCAGGACGCCGGTACGGCACTCCAGAAGGCGCTTTCCGATGCCACGGGCTACGAGCGGGACCTCATGGTCGATCTCCACGGCACGTTGTTCATGGACTCCGACGGGCTGCTGCACCTGCTGGACCTGCACCGGCGGGCGGAGCTCCGGGGCCTGCGGGTTCTGGTCGTCGGCTGGCAGCCCCAGCCTCAGCAGCTCATGGCCGAGGTCGCCGGGATCCCCGGCCCGGGCTCGGCCACCGGGGAACGGTACGCACTGGCGGCCTTCCGCCGACTGATCGAAAAGCGGGCGGAGCGTACACGGGACCTCGCGGATTTCGGGGCCGGATGGGTGCCCCGCGCCTAGCCGGGCGGTTTTGCGGCGGCTGCCCAGCGCGGAACGGCTTCCCGAACCGGGGCAGCCCCGGCAGCACGGCGGGCTGTGACGGTGTCCTGCAGGGAGCGGCGCAGCAGCGTGGTGGGTTTGCGGCGGGGGCTCCCGTTCGGGCCCGCGGGTGGGTACAGGCCATCGACGAGGTCCAGGAGCCGGCGGGGCTGGGTCTGCCAGTTGTAGGCGAAGAACGCGATGCCGCGCGCGTCGAGCCGGCGGACGAAGGAAATCAGGCTGTTCAGGCCGGTGATGTCGAGGAACGTCAGGTGCCGCATGTCGCAGGCCACGACGGCAACGCTACTGTCGAGACCGGCCTGTATTTCGTCAAGGGCGGCCCTGCCGTCCAGGTCGAGCTCACCGGCCGGGGTGAGGTGAACGGTCGGCCCGTAGCGCCTCATCATCATGCGGAAGTCCATGTCGACTACCTCGCCGCTCAGCCGGCTAGATGCACGCCGGCGCGGTTGCGGGCATGGGATGACCCGAATCGATAGTCGCGCTGCGCTGTAACCGTCCGCAAGCCAGACCGCCGCGAGGCGCCCGGCGAACTGACGCCGAGCGCAGTGGGACGGTGCGGCCGACCGACCGGAAGCGTCCCGGGTGACGTCGGGGACGTGTACGCGGTGACGGCACAGAGACGTCACCCGACCCGACAGGGTCCGGGGCGGACGCCCCTCAGGTTCAGGCTCCGGAACAGTGCATCCTCGCCGAGCACCGCTCGTGTGTGATCTCTTGCTTTCGCGCAGTTTCTTGACGACAGGAGGCTGGCATAGGCTGCCGCCGTCGGCGGCCACCGAGGCCGGCGCGGCGAGGAGAGGCAGACGATGCCGCAAGCGGGACACGCGACCGGCCCCGCGGACACGCCGGGCCGGGCGACGCTCAGCCCGGTAGAAGCGGCCCGGATGGACGCGGTGCGCCGCTACGACATCCTCGACACCCCGCCGGACGGAGCGTTCGACCGCGTCGCGGCGATGGCGGCCCGGCTGTTCAAGGTGCCGGTGGCGAGTGTGACGATCGTGGACGAGGACCGGATCTGGTTCAAAGCCGCCCACGGCCTGGACGGGGTGAGCGAGATCAGCCGGGAGCCGGGCCTGTGCGGGTCCGCGATCCTGTCCGACGAGACGCTGGTGATCCCGGACACGCTCGCCGATCCCGTCGCCTTCAACAACGGCCTGGTCGCCGGGCCGATGGCGGTCCGTTTCTACGCCGCCGCCCCGATCATTACCCGTGACGGGCACCGGCTGGGCACCGTCAACATCCTCGACACCAAGCCCCGCCTGATCACCGAGGACGACACCGCCACCCTCGCCGACCTGGCCGCGATCGTGCTCGACGAGATGGAAATGCGTCTGGCGGCGTTGAACGCCGTGCGCGACGAGCAGGAGCGGCGCGTCGAGCAGGAGGAGGCCCGCGAGCGTGCGGAGCGCGACACGGCCGCCATCCAGGCGTTCGCCTCCACCCTCCAGCGCACCCTGCTGCCGCCGGCGCTGCCGGTGGTGCCGGGGCTGGAGCTGGCCTGCCACTACGCCACCGCCTCTCCGCAGGATGTGGGCGGCGACTTCTACGACGTCTTCCCTCTCGACGGCACCAGGTGGGCGTTCTTCCTCGGTGACGTGTGCGGCAAGGGTCCCGAAGCGGCCGCCGTCACCTCCTTGACCCGCTACACCCTGCGTGCCGCCGCCCAGATCGACCCGGACCCGAACAAAGTCCTCACCTCGCTGAATACGGCACTGCTCCTGGACCCGTCCGTCGGTACCCGGTTTTGCACGGCCGTGTTCGGTGTCCTGGAACCGCATGAGAAGGGCGGGTTCACGGTCATGGTGGCCACCGGCGGCCACCCCCCGGCTTACCACCTGCGCGGTCCCGGGATGGTGGAAGCGGTGCAGCCCAAGGGAGGCATGCTCATCGGCGCGATCGCCGAGGCCCGCTTCGCCTCCCACACCTTCCACCTCGCCCCTGGCGAAGGACTCCTCTTCTACACCGACGGGCTGACCGAGGCCCGCACCCTGGGCGGGGACATGATCGGCGACGAGGGCCTGACCCGCTTCCTGGCCGCCCGCACCGGACCCGTCAGCGCGACGGCGGTCATAGACGACACCGTCGATCTCCTCGACACCATGCCCCACGGCGCCGGAGACGACGTCGCCCTACTGGCCCTGTCTGTCCCCCACGCCGGGTCCACAGACGGGCTGACCGCCATCGCCACCGCCCACACGATCGCCCCCGCCGGCGAGACGGAGAGCCGACCGTGACCGACTTCCGCCTCACCACACAGCACACCGAAGACGACCTCGCCCTGGCCCACGTCACCGGGGAACTCGACATAGCCACCGCCCCCCACCTGCGCACCCAAGCCCTGGCCCTCATCGAACAAGGCCACCGACACCTGATCCTGGACCTCCAGGCCGTGACCTTCTGCGACTCCTCCGGCTTCAACGCCCTCGTCGGGATCTTCCGCTGCGCCAAGGCAGCCGACGGGACCCTGGTTCTCGCCGCCGTGCCCGACCGTCTTCAGCGGCTCCTCCACCTGACCGGCCTTGACACCCTGATGCCCGCCCACTCCACCGCCGCCCATGCCCTCACCGCACACACCCGCAGCCAGGACACCGCACCCGCATAACCTCCCGCGGCGACCCGCCAGTCCACGCCTACTGGACGAAGGGCGGTGCCGGCGCATCCCAACACGCCCCGAGAAGAGAGGCCCGTCGGCCGGCGACGTGTGAAAGTGCGCGCTGGGCAGCGGCCGCTCATGACATGACAGAGGCGGGGGCGGCAACCAGTAGGTTGCCGCCCCCGCCTCGTACAGCCGTGTCCGCGTCGGTTACAGGCGGTGCGGGCCGTCGTAGTAGCCGCCGACCTGGCGGTGGTATTCCGCATCACCGAGGTGCTTGTCCTTGTCGAACTCGGGAGCGTTCTTGATCTGCTCCTTGGTCCGGTCGACGTAGATCTTCTCGTCGTTCGCGTCGATCCGGCTGA
>NZ_JBIAPV010000017.1:0-86067 GCF_042888445.1 Streptomyces sp. NPDC002886 | reverse complement strand
GGCGCGTGCCGAAAGCGGATTGAGCGGTCGCCGACTCGGCGCATCAGGGGCGGCGGTGGGCAAGGGCCCTCACCGGCCGCCCACGCGGAAGCCGACCGGCGGATCTTCCTGCGGGCCCGCAACGCGTGCCTGTCGGCGAACAGCTTCGCGCGGGCCGGTCGTTCGGGCCCGTCCCGGAGCGCATCCGCCGCACGCCCTAGGTCGTGTGTCGAAAGTGGATCTTGGGCTGTGGATGATCAAGGTCCATGGGTCGGGGAGATCTCACGGACGAGCAGTGGGCGGTGCTGGAGCCGTTGTTGCCGAGGGCACGAGGACGGGGCGGCCGCCGGTCTGGCCTCGGCGTCGGCTGATCGACGGCATACGGTTCCGGGTTCGGACCGGTGTGCCGTGGCGGGACGTGCCTGTCGAGTACGGGCCGTGGGGCCGGGTCTATGACCTGTTCCGCCGGTGGCAGCGGAACGGAACCTGGCACCGGATCCTCACCCGGCTCCAGTCCCTGGCCGACGCGGAAGGTGCGATCACGTGGGACCAGAGCGTCGACTCCACCGTGTGCCGCGCTCATCAGCATGCGGGCGGGGCCCGCAAGCAGGGCGACCTGCAGAAGGAGCCGCCGGGTGGCGTGTTTGCCGAGCCTGGTGATCACGGGCTTGGGCGCTCGCGCGGCGGGTTCACCACCAAGCTGCACCTGGCCGTCGAGCAGGGGCAGAAGCCCATGCCGATCGTGGTCACGGCAGGACAGCGCGGCGTCTCGCCGCAGTTCGAACCCGTGCTGGCGAAGGTCCGCGTGCCCCGCATCGGGCCGGGCCGGCCACGCGTCCGCCCCAATCGGGTGCGGGCCGACAAGGCGTACGCCTCCCGGACGAACCGCGCCTACCTGCGTCACCGCGGGATTCGCTGCACCATCCCGGACAAGGCTGACCAGGCGCGTAACCGGCAGAAGCTCGGCTCCTGCGGCGGCCGGCCGCCACATTTCGACCCGGTCGACTACCGCCAGCGCCATGCGGTCGAGTGCGGGATCAATCGCCTCAAGAGACATCGCGCTGTCGCCACCCGGTACGACAAGCTCGCCGTCCGGTACGAGGCGACCGTGCTGGTCGCGGCGCTTAACGAGTGGCTGTGAAAGGCGCCCTACTGGGACCATGCGTCGGTGAACTCAGGACTCCCGGCCGGATGGACGTTTGAGCGCGTGCGCGCTCTTTCCGGAGACCCAAGCGCCGTCCCGCTCTCCCTCGATCGGCTCGTAGTCGTCGAGGTGGCCGGTCAGGGCGACTACGAGCCGCTCCGGCCGGATGTGATTCTTGCGTTCCACGAGTTGTGCCTCGTGAGGGACGACGGTGAGTGGTTCATGGGGCAGCTTGACGATGACGGCTCGGTGATCTGCTGGGCCTCCTATGGATCCGACCTGGTCGAGGCCATCCGCAGTCTTTGAACAAACCCTGCATCCTCAGCCACTTTCGTAACAGGCCCTAGGAGCGGGCGTCCCATCGGTGGAGCAGGGACCCGTCCGCGCCGAACACGTCCATCAGGTAGCCCTCGGAGGTGGAGAGCTGCTCGGACCGGGTGAGGTAGGAGAGGACGGAGTCCCGCTGCTTCTCGAAGAGCGCGTTGTCCGAATCGGTGTGCGTGGTCCGGAGGATCAGGCGCGGGGCCTCGTCGGGACCCGCCTCCTGCTGGATGGCGTACACGCTCTCGTCGCCGCCCGCCCGGTGATACCGGTCGGCCAGTGCCAGGGCGGCCGACGGTGCGGCCGTACTCGTCACCGTCGCGACCGGCGCGGCGGCTTTCTCCCGCTCCGTGCAGGCCGTCAGGAGCAGCGCGCAGCCGATGATCAGGGAGAGGCCGGCGAGCCGTCCGGCAGGCACCCGGGGGACGGCGCGGTCGTCAACGGGCGGGGTCGTTCGGGTCCGCATCCGCATGATGCTCCTCAACTCGCGGATCATGAAGTCGTCTTGGCTGCATCCTCACACGGCGGGGCCACGAGGGGCCGGGCTTCCGGTCCCGCGGATCAGTGGAGTACGGCGGCGCGCAGACCGGCGAAGTCGGTGTGAACCGGGTCCAGGCTGAGCAAGGAGGAGAGGCTCAGGGTGCGTTGGCCGGGCCTGTGCTCGTCGAGGACGGAGGTCGGGAGGACGTAGAAGGACCACTGGGCGAGGTCCAGGGGGTCCAGGGTCTTCTTGTCCTGGTGTTTGAGGAGGCAGAAGACGTACACGTCCGCGCGGCGCAGGCGGGCCGGGTCGATCGCCCCGGTGACCGTGTCCCAGCCTTCCGCGGGAGCGATGGAGAAGGTGATGGCGGACAGCCTGGCCTGGTCCCACTCCTGGAGGTAGGCGGACGACTTGACCTCGACCTTGGGGCCGCCGGGCACCCGGATGTCCACCGAGTCCCAGTCCACCCGAGGGCCCTCGCCGGCCACCCCGAGCGCGAGCGCGACGATGTACTCGGCGAGCGCTCCGCGGAGCGTGTTGCCGACGAGTCCCGAATAGGCCCACGACCAGAAGCCGAGCAGGTTGCCGTGGGCGGAGCCGTCCAGGTGGAGGGGTTCTTCCCCCGTGCGGCGGCGCGGCAGTATCGCGCCGAGTTCTGCGGTCATGGGCACATTCTCCGGCCCTGGGTCCGGTCGGGTGGACGCGGGTGGGCGCGTGAACTCGGAGCGGGCTTCGGAGCGGTGAGGGCCCGACGGGCATCGCACCTGGGCGTGACGGAAGGCCAAGCGGGGGGTCGCGGACGCTCGGGCCGTCTAGTGTGCCGAGCAAGGGCGAGCCGTCCATCGTGGCGACCTGTGGAGGAATCCTGTGGCATCGCAGTACGACCCCGAGCACGCTCCCGCGGGTGATGTGGGCGCGGCGCTGTTGATGATCGATTCTCGGCTCAAGGGCATTCACGACGGAAGGACCGGGACGGACCCCGAACAACAGGCGCTGATCGAGCAGTACGCCTCTTCGCTCGGTCCCAGGGAAGCCGACGAACTGCTGGACGGGGCGTGCACGCTCATCTACATGTTCATGATCTGGCTGCGCAAGGCCCACGAGGAGCACGGCAAGGACGTCATCGAGTACGTCGTTCCGAACATCGTGGCCACGCTGCGCATGATGACCAGGAGCGTGCGCCCCGAGGCCATCCCCACCATGGCGGGCCTCGTCATCGCCGCGGGCACCGGCCTGAGCCCCAATCTGTGGCGCAAGCAGTACGGCGAGTGGACCGAGGCGGAGATGAACCCGCTGGAGGCCACGGCCTTCCTCCTCGCGGAGTACATCAACCGCATGACGGACGACCCCGACTTCGCCACCCGTCTGATCACCGATGCCCTGGCCGGGGCCGAAGGGGAGTGACGCACCCGGCCCCGCCCCTCGGAAGAGGTGCCCCGGGGGCGAGCACCGCATTTCCGTGATCTGGTGCGGGGAGGCCGATGAGTTTCGCGGCGACCGGCTGTCTACCCCTGTGAGAGACCGGAACCCCGGCAGCCGCCCCGGAAGGTGAAGAACATGAAGTACATGATCCAGATGAACGTGCCCGCCGCCGAGTGGGACGCCATCATGTCGTCGTACTCCCAGGACGACATGAAGGCCATGTTCGCCCACATGAACGCCCTCAACGAGGACATCACCGCCGCCGGTGAATGGGTGGACGGACAGGGGCTCGGTGGCCCCTCGCTGGCCAAGACGGTACGCGCCGGAAGCGACGGGAAGCCACAGGTGACCGACGGGCCGGCCTACGCGGGAACCGTCCTGGCCGGGTACTGGCTGGTCGACGTCAAGAGCGAGGACCGGGCCCTGGAGATCGCCGCCCGCGCCTCGGCCTGTCCCGGCCCGGGAGGGAAGCCCGGCGGCGACCCGATCGAGGTGCACCCGATCCCCGGAGACCCGACCCAGGCCTGAGCCGGGTGCCCTCGACCACGTCGCTACGGCGAGGTGGAGGGCGAGGGCGAGGCCGAGGGCGAGGTGGAGGGCGAGGCCGTCCCCGGCGGGGTCGAGGCCCGGTCCGCGACGAGGCGGACCGCCGCGATCGTGAGGTCCGGGTCGTGGATCTGGACGTAGTGGTCGCTCCCGGTCGCCAGCAGGTGAGGTGTCTGCGGCCGCAGGCCCACCAGGGCCTGCTGTGCCTTGGGCCAGGCCTTCTCCAGCTTCGCCACCAGATCCCCGGACATCGTGGGCGGTACGGCGAAGGGCTCGGTCTTGCTCAGTACCGCGACGGGAACCGGGGGCAGCGCTCCGCCTCGGTCGAGGGCGGTGACCCCGCCCTCGATGTCCACCTGCTCGAAATCCGGATCGGCGTCGAAGGGCGTACCGGGATGCCGCAGCGCTTCCACGTACGCCGCCCAGTCCGCACCCATCGCGGGCTTCAGCGCCGGCCCCAGCGCGTCGACCAGGACGAGCCCGCGCGTTTGCTCCGGGTGCACCTGCGCGTAGCGCAGCGCGAGCATCCCGCCGAAGGAGTGCCCCACCAGCAGGTACGGACCCGGCACGTGCCCGGCCGTCAGTACCCGGTCCAGGTCCTGGACCATGGCGGCCAGGGCCCGGGTACCCCGTACGGGCGTGCTGCGGTCCGTCAGCTCGGGTGGCTCCGTGTAGCGGATGGTCCCCGGCCGGTCGTAGGCGCACACCCGGGTGAACGCCGCGACTCCCGGCAGTACGGCCGGGGCCTTCGGCACGGGTGGTGCGGTGTCGGTCAGGGACCACGGGTCGGAGGCCTCGTGCAGCCCGGCGAGGAGCACCACGGTCGGACTTCCGGAGCCCGAGCAGCGCAGGTAGAGGCTCCGCCCGCCGCCGATGTCCAACGGCTGCCCGGTGTCATCACCGCCGGGCGGCGGCGCGGCGGCCGCCAGCAGTACGGCGGCCACCGCGGCCACCGCGGCCCCTGGCACACGCCAACGCATACCCCCAGGCTCCCTCGCTCCCCTTCGGCCCGCCATCCGGGCCCGGTGCGAGGCAGCGAGGCGGGGACGCGAGGCGTCAGACCATCAGCAGCAGCCGGGTGTTCGATACGAGCTTCCGGTTCACGCTGGTGCTCTGCACGAAGATCGTGAACTCGTCGTTGTGGTCCGGCTTGACCCGCGCCTCCACGGCGGGCAGGCCGAGCAGGGCACGGGCCTGCGGCCCCGTGTACACCCGGTCCGTCTTCTTCTCCAGCACCGCGATCTGCTTCTTCGCCTGGATCTTCTCCGCCTTGCTGAGCTGGTAGAACGCGCCACCGGTCTTGTAGGTGTGCCCGGATTCGACGACCCACTCCCGGATGGCGGCGTCGCGTGCCACCGGGATCAGCTGGTACTCGGAGGGATCCGCCGGCGTGAGACCGGCCGCCTCGATGGTGTCCTTGTTGACCACCTCCGCGCCCGTGGAGAAGACCGCCCGCGATCCCCGGATCCCCTTGGCGCGGCCCACCATGAACTTCTCGGTGGCCTCCTTGATGACCTGCCCGGCCTCCTCCAGACCCTGCGTGCTCGTGGCGTCCCAGATGGCGATGTTCTCCTTGGGGAAGCCGCACTGCATGGCCTCCCGCTTGCCCATCTGATCCGGCACGAGAACGGCCAGCGTCCAGTTGTCCTCCTGCTTCTCGATCATCTCGGCCACGGCCTTCACCAGTGCGCGCGGATCCTTCGAGGGGGCGTCCGGGGAGCGGTGGCTGGCGTTCTCCTGGCCGTCGGTCAGCACGAACGTCAGGAAGCTGTGGTCGCCGTACAGCTGGGCGGTCTGCGCCAGCTCGCGCTGCGACTTCAGCGAGGCCGCCAGCAGCGCGGTCATGCCGCCGGTCCGGTACAGCTGCTTCAGCGACGGCATCCGCAGCACGTCCTTGTCGTAGACGACGCACTCCACCTTGTCCGCGAAGACGTACACGGTGACGCGGGTCTCCTGGTCCAGCTCACCCGAACGGCGGGCCAGGTACGCGATCTGCTGGTCGGCCACATCGACGACCTTGCGGCTCAGGTGCGACATGGACGAACTGGCGTCCAACACAAGAGCGACGTGGTTGATGTAGTTCTGGTTTCCGGACATGGAAGCTCCCCCTCGTTTCCGACTGGATGCTCCTACCGTCTCACCCACCACTGACAATCGATCATGGCTCCGAGCCAGGACGAGGGGCCGCGCCCAGACCCGAACGGGGCCGCGCGACGCGTCATGTGACGTGTCGAAACGTTACGCCAGTGGCGTTCGAGTGAACGGTCGTTCCTGTCGGCCCCGCCGGGCGTTGAATCGGCTGACGCGTCCGTCCATGGGAGCGTCGCCAGATCCTGAGTCCTTAGGGGAACCAATGCGTATTCGCTCCGCCGTCACCGCTTCCGTCCTCGCCGCCGGCATCCTGCTCGGCGGCGCCGGCGCGGCCCTGGCCAACGACGGTGTCGACATCGACTACTTCTCGGGCGGCCACAAGGCCTTCTCGTCCAACTGCTCCTCCGCCGCCGCCGTCCCGGCGCCGTTCGGTCCCGCCTACACCTCCTCCTGCGCCAAGGAAGGCGAGGGCGAGTGGGTCAAGGGCGGCCACCTCGGCGCCAACTAGGACCGTCCGGCCCCGGCCGGCGCGCGGGGGCGGCAGGACGGCGACGTCCACCGCCCCCGCGGTGTCGGCATCGTCAGCGCTGCCCGCCCCGCGCCGCGAGCCGGTGGCGTACGGCCAGGATGAGCACCGCCGTGGCGAGCACGGCCGCACCGCCCAGCCGCAGGATCGCGTCGTAGGCCTCCTCCGGCGACCGCTGCGGTGTCATCGCGGAGATCCCCGCCGCCGCCCCGGCCAGCGCGATCGCGCCGCCGGTGACCAGGAACGTCAGCAGGACCCCCGAAGCCTCCCCGGCCCTGGCCGGAGGGACGAGCTGCTGGGTCGCCACGCTCGCGTAGGTCCAGCCCAGCCCCAGGCCCAGCCCGCACCACGCGAACACCGGTACGTACAGCCACCAGGCGGTGACCTGGGTCAGCGCGTACATCCCCGTGCCCGCGCCGATCCCGGCCAGCGCCATCACCGTCGTCGGCCGCAGGCGCCGCCCCAGCCGCGCCCCCAGCGGCCCGCTGAGCGCCACCAGCAGGGCCGGAGCGAGGAAGACCGTGCCGGCCATGAGCGGTGAGAGCCCCCGTACGCCCTGGAGGTAGAGGGTGGCGAGGAAGACGGTGACCCCGTAGGCCATGTTCGTGACCGTGCCCATCCCGGTGACCAGGACGTACGGGATGTCGCGGAACAGCCCCAGATCGACCAGCGGGTGCCGGGCCAGCCGCTCGCGCACCAGGAACAGCCCGCCGCACACCACCGCCACCGCGAACCCGGCGAGGACGCGGGCGCTGCTCCAGCCCCAGGCGTCGCCCCGTTCCACGGTCAGGGTGACGGCGGCCAGGGCGCCGATGACCAGGGCGCAGCCGAGCACATCGAGCTCGCGCGGCGCCGACGTGTCGCGGGAGTCCGGGACGTACACGAGAGCGGTGAGGAGCGAGAGCAGGCTCAGCGGCGCCATCATCCAGAAGATCCAGCGCCAGCCGGGCCCCTCGGTGAACCCGCCGCCCACGAAGGGCCCGATCGCGGTCCCGATGTTGGCGACGCCGAACACGGCGCCCAAGGCCCTGCCGCGGGACTCCTCGGGAAAGGTGTTGGTGATGACCGACACGGCCACCGGGAAGACGAACGCCGCACCCACCCCCTGGGCGATCCGGGCCGCGACCAGCGTCCCGAGGCCGGGAGCCAGCGCGCACCCCACGGTCCCGGCGGTGAACAGGGCGGTTCCGGCCAGCAGCGCCGCCCGCCGGCCGAACACGTCGCCCACCCGGCCGCCGATGATGAAGAAGCACCCGATGGCGAGCATGTACGCGGACAAGGTCCACTGCGCGGCCGACACCGTGACGCCGAGCTCCGCGGCGATGCCGGGAACGGCCAGGTTGAGCGCGAAGAAGTCGAGCTGGACGCAGAACAGGGCGACGGCGACCGCGATGAACGCTCCCTTCCGTGCCGCCGCGGACGCTTCTGCGGGCATGAGGGGGTCCTCTCAGCGGGGTGCCACGGCTCCGGAGTCCGGGGACCGCTGGAGTCCGGACGCGTCGACGGCCTCGAAGTCCGAACCCTTGAACCCCTTCAGCGCGTTGAGCTGCGCGTTGTCCCAGCCGGGGTTCTCCTCGCCGGTGAGGTACCAGGCCGACCCGTTGTCGGCGACGATGGCCCCGTACTTCTTGAGGGCCTCGGCGACGGCCAGGGCCTGGGGTCCCAGGGCCGAGGTGTCCACCGAGCTCTTGAGCCGCAGCCGCAGCCCCATGGGCGGCAGCGACGGGTCCGCGGCGGCACCCGCCTGGTGCCGGGCCGGCCACACGTAGCTCTGGTCCGTGCGGGGCACGGTCATCCGGATCGCGTGGTCGACCTGACCGCCCGAGGCCTCCTCGTAGCGCACCAGCCCGGGCAGGATGGCGAGGCCGGCGGCGTCGGCCGACGTCCAGTCGGCGGGCCGCAGCGCGTTGCTCCGCAGGTCGAAGACCGCGCCCGAGCCGGCGTGCCAGGCGTTGTCGCCCTGCTGCGTCGCGTTCCAGAGTTCGTAGGACTTGCACAGGGCGCGGTCCCAGACGACGACGTGGCGGTCCCCGGTGCTCGCCGGACCGTTCTCGATCGCGGCGTCCCGCGGGATCCGGTACCCGGACGCGTCGCTCTCCTCGGCGATGTCCAGCGAGACCGCCGATTCCGGCACCGTCGTGTCCGAGACGGTGATGGGAATGCCGAAGGGCTCGCCCTCGACGAGCCCCGCCCCGAAGTCCGGGTGCAGGGGCTCGGCGGCCCCGATCGAGGAGACGTAGCGGTCCGAGTCCGGGTGGACGGGAAGCGCGTCCACGGGAGCGTGCCAGAAGCTGTCCGGCGGGGCGGTCCGGCAGGAACCGTCCTGCGGGCCGGCGGCGACCAGGCACGCGGCGGCGACGGCGCAGACCACGGCGACCACGGGCATCCGCCGCCTGGAACCGAGTGCGGGGGCGGGATTCGCTGCCATGACCTCACCTCTCAGCGATCCCTTCCAGCGTAGGCACGTTCCCGTCCCGGCGCTCCGCACCCGGCGGCCCGGGCGGCGCGCGGCGCGCTCTTGGCGCCCCACGAGTGCTCCCGGTCGCCCGTTGTGGCTGAGGAAACGTTCCGCGTTCCATGAGATGTGCGGGTCGACCGCGCACCACCCATGCCGCGGGATACCACCGTCACCGGGAGCAGACCGATGCCAGGAACGCGGACGCAGGACGCCGACCACGCCGACCACGCCGACGGCCGTGGCGGACGCGCCCCGACGGAACGCCCGACCGTCCCGAAGGCCCGGGAGGGCGGCCCCGCCCACCCGGGCGCGGACGGCTCCGACTTCGACGCACGCGCCGCGGAGTTCATGAGCCGGTTCGGCCTGGGCGGCGGGCCGGAGCGACGGGCGCGGATGAGCGCGGGGCTGAACCGGATCGCGGTGCGGATCGCCCCGTACGCCGATCCGTTCGCGGCCCAGTTGCTCAGCGACCTCGCCGCGTGGGTGTTCGCCTTCGACGACCTCTGCGACGAAGAGCTCCCGAACCTCACCTCCACGCAGATGCTCACGATGGTGGCCCGCCTCCAGCGGACGATCGAAGCCCCCGAAGTCCCCCTCGGCGACGACCCCTTCGCCCTGGCCCTGCGCGACATCCGGCTCCGCGTGGACACGATGGCCACCCCGGTACAGACCAGGCGGTGGGTCGACGCGATGCGCGGCTACTTCCTCGCCGAGGCCCGGATCGGCCCGGACGGGGCGCCTCCGGGAGGCCCGGAGGAGGTGAGCGACTACCTGCTCACCCGCATGCACTCCGGCGCCGCCCTGGCCGTACCCGTGCTGCTGGACGCGGCCGGTTCCGCACTGCCCGCACCGCTGTGGGAGGACCGGCGGATCCGTGCGCTGACCGAGATGGCGGCGGGGATCGTCGTGGTCGACAGCGATATCCACTCCTTCGCCAAGGAGAGCAGGCGCGGCAGTCGCAGCGGCAACCTGATCACCCTCCCCGGGCAGGGGGTGCGAGCCGCGTACGAGCTCCGGGACGCGATCGCGCGCCGGTTCCTGCACCTGGGCCGGCAGACCGCGCGGGCCCCGGCAGACCCGAGGATCCAGCGGTATCTGGACGTGCTCGCCCAGTACGTCGGCGGCGCGCGGGACTGGTGTGGTGAGACCTCCCGCTACCACCCCGGGCCACCGGACGCCGGCCGGCACCGGCCCCGGCCGACCGGAACCGCCCACGGCCCCGCGGACGACGCCCCCGCCGCACCCCCGCCGATCGCATCGATCGCCTGGTGGTGGACCGTCGGCGTCGCCCCGCCGGCGTCGCCCTGAGCGGGGTCATCCGCCGGGGCCGCGCCAGATGTTGTCGAAGGCCGCGTTCTCGATGGCCCGGCGTTGCCGTACGCCCGCCAGCTCCGCCACCGCGTCGTTGACGGCGGCCAGTACCGTCGCGACGGCGTCGTCGGCCACGTCCGGAGCGTCCGCGTCCCGGTCGTCGCCGCCCCCGAGCGCTTCCGCCAGGAGCACGAGCACGGGGTCCTCCGACTTCCACCGCTCCTCGGCCCGCCGGCGGGCCGCTGAATCGGCCGGAGCCAGCTCACCGGCCCGGAAGGAGAACCCGCGGCGGCGCTGCCGTACGAGCTGCCCCTCCTCCTCGAGGACGGCTTGATAGCCCGCGGACAGGCCCAGCCCCCTGCGCCACAGCCAGTCGGTGACGGACTCGTAGGGGGCCTCCCGTACGAGCGACTCCGCCGCCGCGTCCAACAGGGGATCACCCAGCGGCGCCGGCTCGCCCGGCTCCGGCACGATGTGATCGCCGTCGAGCCCGACGGCCCCTGCCGCGAGGAGGTCGACGATCTCGGCCCCCGCCAGCGCGAGCGACAGCTCGCCCTGTTCGACGCTCCGACCGGACTCCGCGTCCATGGTGATGATCAGCAAGTCCCGCGGTGTGGTCATCAAGGGATCCTCTCGTCCGCGCAGGCAGGGCGCCGTCCCATTATCGATCAGCGGGGTCACCCGGGGACGGGCCCGACCCCGGCCGTTCGAAAGTCGTCACATTCGCGCCGAGGCCGGAAGTGCGGAGGCGAGCACTACGGGAGCAGCTCCAGGGTGATGTGCGGGGACAGGGCGCGCAGGAAGTCCGGTGCGTCGAAGATCTCGCCCGCGGAGGCCACGCCGACCGTACGGGTGCGGCCGGTCAGGACGCGCTCCAGGGCCTCCACGACGAGGGGGGCCGTGACGGCGTAGATGTCCTGACCGCGGGCCACGGCGCGGCGTTCGGCGCCGCCCGAGCGGACGACCGCGTCGACGAGGAAGGTCTGGTCGGACCGTCCGCTGTCGTCGGCCGCGGACGGAGCCGGCGTGCCGGGGGCCGCGATGTCACGGACCGCCTCGACGGTCATGTAGGTGGTCACGTCCGGGATCGACAGATGGCTGGGCACGGTCACCACGTCGGCCATCGTGAACTCCCCGATCACCTGCCGGGCACCCATCGGCTCGGGGAACCGCCACTCGACGGTGGGCGCGGCGTCGGTGCGGTACTCCCACTGCCCGCCGGTGTACCGCATGCGCCGCTCACCGCGCCGCTCCCGCGAGACCGCGCCCGAAAGCCGCGTCCCCGCGGTGGGGTGCCAGCTGCTCAGGGCGTACGCGATGTGTGCCTCGTCGGCCTCGGTCCAGTCGCCCATGGCCGCGGTGGCCAGCAGGTCGCCCAGGCCGCCGAAGAAGGCCATCGCCGGGACGATCACCGCGCCGGCGTCCCGCGCCCGGTCGGCGAAGTGCGCGAAGGTGTCGATGTTGGCCTCCAGCTCGGCGGCCACGTCCAGGTAGGGGATCCGGGCCCGCAGGGCCGCCTCGATCACGGGGCCCGTCGTCGAGGCGAAGGGCCCGGCGGCGTTGATCACAGCGGCCGTGCCGGCCAGCGCGCGGTCCAGCGCCTCGGGGTCGCCCACCGTCGCCGGCCGGGCCTCCAGACCGGTCTCGTGCGCCAGCGCCTTCAGCTTCTCCTCGTCGCGGCCCGACAGCACCGGCACGAACCCGCGCTCCACCAGTTCCGCCACCACGAACCGCCCGGTGTGCCCGTACGCGCCGAACACAGCCACCGTCTGACCTGATCCCATGGTCCCGCTCCCCGTCAATCGCCCGTACCCGGATGACCCGCCGCGGCCCCTCCGGGGGCCCGCCGCGCTCTGTCATGAACATCCTGTCGCGAACATCATCCGCTCACCACTGTCCGGAACGACACGACCCGTACACTTCCGGACATGCCCCACGTCGCACTGGCCGTCACCGACGGCATGCTGCACTTCGAGTTGTCCCTGGCCTGCGAGGTCTTCGGATCCGACCTGACCCACCTCGTGGACCCGTGGTACGAGTTCTCGCTCTGCGGACCGGACGCCGTACGGATCGACCGCTTCCGCTTGGAACCCGACCACGGCCTCGACCACCTCGCGCGGGCGGACACCGTGATCGTCCCCGGCTGGGCCGACGTCGACCGGGACCCGCCGGCCGAGCTCATCGACGCGGTACGCGCGGCTCACCGGGCCGGCGCGCGCGTGGCCTCCCTGTGTACGGGCGCCTTCGTGCTGGCCGCCGCCGGCCTGCTGGACGGCAAGCGCGCCACCACCCACTGGGCGCACACCGAGGAACTGGCCAGGCGTCATCCCCTCGTCACCGTGGACCCCGACGTCCTCTACGTGGACAACGGCAGCGTGCTGACCTCCGCCGGCAAGGCCGCCGCCATGGACCTGTGCCTGCACCTGGTGCGCCTCGACCACGGCTCCGCCGTCGCCAACAAGATCGCCCGCCGGCTGGTCGTCCCGCCGCACCGCGACGGCGGCCAGTCCCAGTTCGTCACCACCCCCGTGCCCGCCCCCGGCAACCATCCGCTCGCGGACCTCTTCCCCTGGGCGCTGGAACGCCTCGACGAACCGCTCACCGTGGAAGACCTGGCGCGTCGGGCCCGGATGAGCTCACGCCACCTGGGCCGCCACTTCAAGTCGGTGACCGGCACCACCCCGTTGCAGTGGCTGCTCACCCAGCGCATCCGCCACGCCCAGGAGTTGCTGGAGACCACCGACGACACCGTCGACACGATCGCGGCGGCCACCGGCATGGGGACCGGCACCACCCTGCGCCGGCACTTCGCCCGGACGGTGGGCGTGCCGCCGGACACCTACCGCCGTACCTTCCGTTCCCGGACCGCCCCGGACCGTACGACGGCGTGAGCGAATCTCCGTACGTTTCCGATCGCATCGATCGATTCGATCAAAAGATTCAGACGCACCGTTGACGACGGCGAAGGGCCCTCCCTAGATTCGCCGCATGGCGACTCCCGAGGCCTTCACCACGGCCACCGCATCCCGTTCCGCTTCACCTTCCGCCTGGTGGCGCAGTGCCGCGATCTACCAGATCTACCCGCGCAGTTTCGCGGACGGCGACGGCGACGGGATCGGCGACCTCGCCGGGATCCGTGCGCGCCTCCCGTACCTGCGCCGACTCGGCGTGGACGCGGTGTGGATCAGCCCCTGGTACCCGTCACCCATGGCCGACGGCGGCTACGACATCGCCGACTACCGGGACATCGACCCGGTGTTCGGCACCTTGGCCGATGCGGAGGCGCTGGTGTCCGAGGCGCACGACGCGGGCATCAGGGTGATCGTCGACATCGTCCCCAACCACTGCTCGGACCAGCACCCCTGGTTCCGCGCGGCCCTCGAGGCCGGCCCCGGCTCGCCCGAGCGGGCGCGCTTCTGGTTCCGACCCGGTCGCGGCGAACACGGCGAACTGCCGCCCAACAACTGGCAGTCCGTCTTCGGAGGCGCCGGCTGGCGGCGGGTGACCGAGGCCGACGGCGCGCCCGGCGAGTGGTACCTGCACCGGTTCGCCCCCGAACAGCCCGACTTCAACTGGGAGAACCCGGAGGTCCACGCGGAGTTCGAGTCGATCCTGCGCTTCTGGCTCGACCGGGGCGTCGACGGCTTCCGTATCGACGTCGCCGACAACCTCGTCAAGGACCCGGCGCTGCCCGACCACGAGAGCGGACCCACCCCCTGGGCCGACCAGGACGGCGTCCACGAGATCTACCGGGCCTGGCACAAGGTCCTCGACGCCTACGACCACGACCCGGTCTTCGTGGGCGAGGTGTGGACCTCCGACCCCGAACGCTTCGCCCGGTACCTGCGCCCGGACGAACTGCACACGGCCTTCAACTTCCCCTTCCTCCAGAGCCCCTGGGACGCCACGGCGCTGCGCACGGTCATCGACTCCACCCTCGCCGAGCACGCTCCGGTCGGCGCCACCGCCACCTGGGTCCTGTCGAACCACGACACCACCCGCCACGTCACCCGCTACGGACGCGCCGACACCTCCTACGCCCTCGACGGCCGTCGCGTCCACGGCGTCACCGCCGACCTCGGCCTCGGGCGCCGTCGGGCCGCGGCCGCGGCCCTGCTGACGATGGCCCTGCCCGGCTGCGTGTACGTCTACCAGGGCGACGAGCTGGGCCTCGACGAGGTCGAGGACATCGCGCCGGAGCTCCGACAGGACCCGACGTTCTTCCAGACCGGCGGCGAGGACCTCGGCCGGGACGGCTGCCGGGTCCCCCTCCCGTGGGGGGACGAGGCGCCGGACGCGAGGTCCTGGCTGCCCCGGCCGGCCGCGTGGGACGCCCTGAGCGTGCGCGAGCAGAGCGCGGACCCGGACTCGATGCTCGGCCTCTACCGCCGGGCCCTGGCCCTGCGGTCCGCCCGGACGGCCCTGCGCGAAGGGGAGTTCGCCTGGCTGCCCGCCCCGGCGGGCGTGCTCGCCTTCGCCCGCACCGCGGGAGGGTCCTCCGTACGCTGCCTGGTGAACCTCTCGGGAACGCCGCTCGTGCTGCCGGACCACACCGAGGTCCTGGTCGCCGGCGGCCCCATGGAGAACGGCACCCTGCCCCCGGACACCGCGGTCTGGCTGCGCTGAAGCAGCCGCGGCGCGGGCGGGCCGTGCCGTTGCGGGGACGGCGGGCCGGGGCTCAAGGGCCCGCGTTCCGCCGCCCGCCCGTACGGGCCCTGCGCGGCAGGGTGGCGACGGCCAGCGGCAGGGTGACGGCCAGGACGCAGCAGGCGACCGCGAAGGCCGCCGAGGTGGCGGCGACGGTGATGACGCCCGCCCGGTCGGCGGCGTCCGCGTTGGCGGCCAGTGCGGCGGCCCCCGCCGCCGCCAGCCCGACCGCGCCGCCCAGTTGCCGGATGCTCTGGCGCAGGACGGAGGCGTCGGGCCGCTTGTCCGGGGGAACCGCGCGCATGAGTTCGGCGCTCAGGGCGGGGACCGGGAGCCCCATCCCGACTCCCGCGAGGAGCATCCCGGGGACCTGCCAGAGGTACTCGCGCGACGGTAGGACGGCCGTCCAGGCCACCGCGCCGACGGTGGCCGCCGTCAGACCGAGCAGGACGGGCACCCGGAGGGAGCGGTAGCGGTCCAGCAGGTACCCGGAGAGGAAGGTTCCCGCCGCCGAGGCGGCGACCAGGGGGAGCAGGGAGATGCCGGTGGCGAGGAGCGAGAGGCGCAGGGCCTGGCGCAGGTAGACCGTGCCGTGCACCAGCAGGATCAGCTGGGGTGCCTGCACCAGGAAGGTGAGCGCCACGGCCGCGGCGTACGGGCGGATGCCCAGCAGTCGCAGGTCGAGGAGGGGGTGGCGGGACCTCAGGATGAGCCGCACCGCCAGGAGCACCGCCCCGGCGCCGGTCGCGAGCGCCGTGAGCGCCCTGGCGTCGGTGAAGCCCCAGACCCCGCACTGGTACAGCCCGAGGACGAGCACGACGAGGGAGAGGATCACCACGAGCGGCTGGAGTACGGACAGGGCGCCGCCCTGCGCCCGGTTGCTCAGCCGCGCCCGGGCCATCATCCACAGGCACGCCGCGCCGACGGGCAGGTTGACGAGGAAGACGGAGCGCCAGCCCAGGAGCTGGGTGAGGACGGCGCCCACGATCGGGCCGAGGACGAGGAAGAGCTGGGCCAGACCGGCGTAGACGGCCAGGGCCCTGCCCCGGTCCCGTTCCTCGTACACGTCCGCGATCACGGACGTGGCGACCGGCATCATCAGCGCGCCGCCGACGCCTTGTACGGCCCGCACCGTGACCAGGTACGGCTCGGCGGCGCCGCCCGAGGGGGCCAGCGCGCAGAGCCCCGAGGCGGCGGCGAAGAGCGCGGCGCCGGCGCGGAAGGTGGTCAGCCGGCCGATCCGGCGCGCCAGCATGCCCCCGACCGGCACGAACGCCGCCAGCGCGAGGATGTAGACGAGCACCACGCCGTGCATCATGAAGGTGGTCAGCCCGAGGCTGTGGGCCATCGGATCGAGGGCCACCGCGATGACGGTCTGGTCCAGACCGACCATCCCCGCCGCGCACCCCACGGCCGCGATGACATAGCGCCTGCGGGTCGGAGGCGGGCTTGCGGGCGAGGGCCGCGGTTGCGGAGTCGACTCCTGCTCCCGACGTCGGCCACCCCCGCGCAGGGGGTGGGGCGGGCTGCGGGCCTGGTCCCGGGGGCGGTCGGGCGGATCGCGCCGCCAGGTTCCGGCGCCCGGCCAGTATGGGCGGTGACGGCTGGTCAGGCGCGGACCGGCGGGTCTGGCGCGGCGCGGCGGACCGGAGGGCGGCGGCGGGTCTCAGGACCAGATGCCGCCGAGCAGCAGCCGCAGCTGGCCGGCGAGCCGGGTGGCGTCGAACGCGTCGGCGGAGGTGAGCGCGAGGCGCGCGAAGTGCTCCGCCGAGGCGACCAGCGCGTGCGCGAGGATCTCTGGGTCCGGCGCCGGCCCTCGGGTGTCCGGCGCGGACGCGATCCAGGAGGCGACCCGGCGCCGGAACCGCTCGCGGTCCGCTTCGACGCGCGCGCGGACGGCCGGGGGAGTGCCCGCCGTGGTCAGCAGGATCAGGCGCCAGGTGTCCGGGTCCTCCCGCAGCATGGCGGCCATCCGGTGCACCGCCTCGCAGGCGAACTCGACCGGGTCGGGGGTGCGGCGGGCGTCGGGAACGGATCCGAGCAGGCGGGTGAACGCGAGCTCCTGCTGCCGGTCGAGGAGGGTGAGCAGCAGGTCGTCCAGGTCCTCGAAGGCCCCGTAGACCACCGAGCGGGCGACCTGCGCCCGCTTGGCGATCGCGTCGATCGATACCCGGCCGTACCCGTCGCTCACGATCACGGCGAGGGCGGCGTCGAGCAGTTGCTCGCGGCGTTCGGCGATCGGGACGCGCGGAGCGTAGGGACGCCGCCTGCGCGGCCTGTCGCTGGAAGAGGTCGGTGTCGACACCTTGGCATCTTACGACAGTCGTGTCTTAATTTAAGACAGTCCTGTCTTATTGGGGGAGCGGTACGCACCCGCTGCCAGGAACACGAGGAGCGTCCCGATGGCCCGACTGCACGGCAAAGAAGTCGAACCGCACGCGGACTACGGGTTCTTCGGTCCCGGCTCGGTGGTCTGGAAGGTGTGGAGCTACCCGACGGCGCCCACGGTCGGCTTCCAGCGCTCCGTGGTCGTCGAGGAGCTCGACCCGCCGCTGGTGGCCGCGGTCCACGGCACCCAGGGCATCTACGACCGCACCCGCACCCGCTACGACCGCACCCTGCGCTACTTCGCCATGGTGGCCTTCGCCGGCTCGGACCAGGTGTGCAAGGCGGCCGACGTCCTGGTCAAGGTCCACTCGAAGGCCATCGGCCACCTGCCCTACGGCGAGGGCACCTACGACGCCAACGACCCGGCCTCGCAGCTGTGGATACAGCTCACCGGCTGGCACTCGATCCTCTACGCCTACGAGAAGTACGGGCCCGGCAAGCTCACCGCGGAAGAGGAGAAGGAGTACTGGGAGTCCTGCGCCCTCGCCGCGGAGTTCCAGACCTGCTCGCCCGACGACGTCCCGCGCGACCGCGCGGGAATCCGGGCGTACTTCGAGAGCATGCGCCCGCGGCTGGAGGCCAGCCCGATCGCCCGGCAGGCCATGAACCACCTCCTGAACACCGACCTCGTCCTCCCGCCGACCCAGTGGTGGATGAAGCCGGCGCGGACGGTGGTGGCGAGGACGCACCGGATCGCCACCATCGCCACCATGCCCCGCTGGATGCGGGAGATGGCGCAGATCCGCCAGTCGCGCGTCCTGGACGTGCTCGTGGTCCCGGTGATGAAGGCGTCCTTCGCGCTCGCCCACCTCAGCCCGCGCGTCGAACTGTTCCTGCTGGGGATGCTCTCCCCCTCCACGGTCACGGTGGTCGCGCCCGTCAAGCTGGGCGTCCCGCCCCGCGTCGAGGAGGTCCTCACCCCCGAGCAGGCCCGTACCCGATACGGCTACGCGAAGCCCGCCGAGGCGCACGCCGAGTTCAGGGCGCGCCAGGGGGTACGGGTCTTCGGCGACGGAAAGCCCCCGAGCGAGCAGGGACTCATCGAATCCCAGGAGGTGCTCGGCCCGCTGGCCTGACGCGGCGGGATCCGAAAGGGACGACCTGGGCCGTCTCCTCCGGATCTTGCCGGGCCCGCAGGACCCGAAAGAGACGACCTAGTGCGCGAACCGGCCGCAGAGCCAGTTGCCCGGTTCCGCCGGGTCGTCGCTCATCCAGAACTGCCGCCACAGCAGGGCGAATTCCTCGCGGCTGAGGTGCCCGTCCCCGTTCAGGTCGAGCAGTTCGAAGACGCCCGTCATGTCCACGGGCTGCCCGTTCCAGGTCTCGACGAGCCGGTGGTGTTCCTCCGGCGAGATGCGGCCGTCGCCGTTGGAGTCCACGGCGGCGAACACGGTGTCGGCGGTCGCGGTGACCTCCGCGACCATCGCGGGCAGCCTGTCGACGAGGGAGAGCAGCTCGCCCATGTCGACCGCGCCGTCCCCGTTCGCGTCGCCCGCTTCGAGCAGCGCCGCCCACCAGCCCATCAGCAGCGCCTCGACGCGTGCGCGCAGCTCCGTCCCGGGGCCCACTCCCGGGAGCCGGCTCCAGCGGTCGACGAGCGCCGCGAAGTCCTGCTCGCGCAGATAGCCGTCACCGTCCGCGTCGAACGCCGCGAACATCCCCCTGAGCTTCTGCTCCTGAAACGCGCTGGCCATGAAGGGCCTCCCTCGTAGCGGACAGCGCGTAACTCTAGGCGCGGGCGCGCCCCCGCCTCCACGGGCACATGTGGGCGAGGGGTCACCCCTCAGTGGTGCCCGGCCCGCTCGTCCGCTCGTCGAGGGGGACGCCCAGCCCGTCGGCGAGGGCGGTGAGGGTCGTTCCCAGGGGGAGGGCGATCCGCACGGCGGCGTCGCGGTCGCCGCGGGTCGGGTCCCGGTTGACGATCAGTACGGGCTTCCCCGCCCGGGCCGCCTGGCGGACGAACCGGAGCCCGGACATCACCGTCAGCGAAGATCCCAGGACCAGCAGTGAGGTCGCCGCGTCGACCAGTTCCCGGCAGTGCCCGACGCGCCGCGGCGGGACGTTCTCGCCGAAGAACACCACGTCCGGCTTGAGGATGCCCCCGCAGATCGCGCAGGGCACCGGGCGGAAGTCCACGACCTGGGCGTCGGTGAGGTCGGCGTCACCGTCCGGGTTCAGCGCGGCGGGCGTCGGAGCGAAGCCCGCGTTCGCCTCTTCCAGCCGCCGGGCGAGCTCCCGGCGCGGGCTGAGGTCCCCACAGGAGAGGCAGACGACCCGGCCCAGGCTTCCGTGGAGTTCCACCACCCCCTCGCTGCCCGCGGCCTGGTGCAGGCCGTCCACGTTCTGGGTGATCACGCCTGCGAGCATCCCGGACCGCGCGAACGCCGCGACGGCCCGGTGCCCGGCATTGGGCGCGGCGCGCCCGAACGTGCGCCAGCCGAGGTGGCTGCGCGCCCAGTAGCGCCGCCGGGCCGGTTCGCCGCCGGTGAACTCCTGGTAGGTCATGGGCGTGTGCCGGCGCAGGCTGCCCCGCTCGCCCCGGTAGTCGGGGATGCCCGACTCCGTGGACATCCCGGCCCCGCTGAGCACCAGCACCCCGCCGGCCCGCAGCGCGTCGGCGACCGGGCCCGGGTCCGTGGTGGCGGGCGGCAGGTCCGCGGTCGGGGTCCAGCTCAAGGTGGGGCGCGTACGCATGCCGCCAGCGTACCGATGTCCCCACCCCTTGCCAGGCCCTCGATAACGTTGTTATTTTTACAGCACGCAGTTTTCGTACGAGCGCATCGGGGGTTGTCATGAACGGCACGCACGTCACGATCCTGGACGGCGGCAGGGAAACCGTCGTGGCCGCGCACGAGGGCCCGGCGGGCCGCGTCCTCCTGACCGCGGAGGACGCCGAACGGGCTCTCGGCTGGGTCCGCAAACCGCACGGCTGGTGCCGGGGCGACCTCTGCGTGCCGTCCTCGGCCGCCGCCCGGGCCGAACACGAGGGGCTGCTCGACCCGGTGGCGTTCGCCGGGATCCTCGACCGTCCGGTCGCGACCGACACCGGAGTGATCGCCCTCGGAGTCTCCGCGCAAGAACGCTCCCAGGCCCTGGCCGGTGCCACCGCCCCCGATTTCACCCTCCCCGACGCCGACGGCGTGCCGCACTCGCTGAGCGATCTGCGCGGCCGCAAGGTCGCCCTGGTCTTCTGGGGCTCGTGGTGCGGCTGCCGCTACGACCTCCCCGAGTGGGAGCGCCGCCACGCCGCACTCGCCGAGCACGGCTTCAGCGTTCTCAGCGTCGCGGTGGACCGCCGCGTCGCCGACGCCGCGCCGTGGATCGCCGAGGCCGCCGTCACCCACCCCGCGCTCATCGACACCGACGGCGTCGTGGCCGACCTCTACGACGTCCTGAACGTCCCGACCGTCCTGTGGATCGACGAGAAGGGCAAGGTCGCCCGCCCCAACGACACGCAGTTCGCGACGGACCTGTTCCGCGAACTGTCGGGTCTGGACTCGGGCGCGGCGCTGGCCGCACTGGACCGTTGGGTCCTCACCGGCGACAGCGGCCTCTCCGAGGAGGACGTCACCCGCCACACCCGCCGCGCCACGGCGACCCAGCAGTCGGCCCGTACCGAAGCGGCCCTGGCCCTCTGGCTCCACCGGGCCGGCCGAACGGCGGACGCCGAACGGCACTTCGCACGGGCCGAGCACCTCGCCCCCGAGGACCTGACGATCTGGCGCGGAACCATGCCGCTGCGCGGCACGGACCCCATGGGCGACGAGTACTTCGCCAAGCGCACCGCCCTCACCGAAGCGGGCATCCCGATCTACCGCCCGCTCGGCGACTGGCAGCGGGCATGAGCGGCGGCCTCTTCGCCCGCGCCCAGCTCGAAGGCCAGGAGGCGCTGCGCGCGGCCCTCCTCGACCTGGCCGCGCAACTCCTCGCCGCGGAAGGCCCGGCCGCCCTGACCATGCGCCGCATCGCCACCGCCGCCGGCTGCTCGACCACGGTCCTCTACCGCCACTTCGGCGCGAAGGACGGCATCGCCGCGGCCCTGTACCAGGAAGGCTTCGACCGGCTGCGCCGCGGCCTGGAGGCCGTCCCGCCGTCCGCGGACCCGCCCGCGCACCTCGCCGACCTGGGCCGGGCCTACCGCGAGAACGCCCTCACCGAACGCAACCTCTACCAGGTGATGTTCGCCGGCCTCATCCCCGGTTTCACCCCCACCCCCGAGGCCCGCGCGGTCGCCGCCGCCAGCCTGGAAGTCCTCCGCGAAGCCGTACGCGCCTGCGCGGAGAGCGGAGTCTTCCGGCCGGACGTGGACGTGGAGGAGGTCACGGACGTCATCTGGGCCGCCGCCCACGGCTCGATCACCCTGGAACTCGCGGGACACTTCCCGGCCCGGACCGCGGAGCGCCGCTACCGGACCCTCACCAGGGCCGCGGTGACGGCGTTCCTGGTGCCGGTGAACGGCTCGCCGTGAGCAGCCGTCACGCGCACTGCCGCGCGCGTACCGTGGGGGTACGACCCGCCGGGAGGACCAGCCGATGAGCGCGCAGCCCGACCACGCCACCGTCACGCCGTACGCCCCCGCGCCGGGAGCCCCGGCCGAACTCCTCGACCGGTTGCGCGACGACCGGCGTGCCCCGCAGTGGGTACCGGCCTTCGAGCGGGAGTGGACCGCCGCGTTGGAGGAGTCCCGCCGCACGTTCTCCCTGGCCGCGCTGTACGACACCCTCCAGGTCTGGCAGGCCCGCCTCGCCTCCGCCCCCGCGGTCGACGCGTTCGTCGCCTCCGGCCACGACGACGCCGCCTTCGTGGAGGCGACCGAGCTGCGGAGCAGGCGCCGGTGACCGGACAGCCGTACGCGATCCGCTTCTCCGGGCCGGCCGCCAAGGTTCTCGACACCCTCCCCGAGCACGCCGAGGACGTGGTCTGGGACATCCTGGACGCCGCCGCGGCCGATCCCTGGGGATTCCCGCAGTGGGACCCCGACGACCCCGAGGGGCGGGACGTACGCCTGGCCTCCGTCGGCCGGACCTCGCTCACCTACTGGATCAACCGGCCCCTGCACCGCCTGTCCGTGCTGAACGTCCTGTGGCTGGGCTGAGGGCTCTGAGGGCTCAGACCGCCGGAGGGTTGAGGCGGGCGAAGCCCTCCTGACGGTGGTACGGGAAGTAGGGATAGGGGGCCGTCCGGCTGCTCGCCGCGTCGAGCTTCGCCATCTGCTCCGGGGTCAGCGTCCAGCCCACGGCGCCGAGGTTCTGGCGCAGCTGCTCCTCGTTGCGGGCGCCGATGATGACGGAGGACACGGTCGGCCGCTGGAGCAGCCACCGCAGGGCGATCTGGGGGACCGCCCGGCCCGTCTCCCCGGCGATCTCGTCCAGGGCGTCGATCACGCGGTAGAGGTACTCGTCCTCGACCGGCGGGCCGAAGTCGGCGGTCTCGTGCAGCCTGCTGCCGGCGGGCAGCGGCACGCCGCGGCGGATCTTGCCCGTGAGCCGGCCCCAGCCGAGCGGGCTCCAGACGATCGCGCCCAGGCCCTGATCGAGTGCCAGGGGCAGGAGTTCCCATTCGTAGTCGCGGCCGACGAGGGAGTAGTGGACCTGGTGGGCGACGTAGCGCGGGCGGCCGTGCCGGTCGGCCGCGGCGAGGGACTTCATGGCCTGCCAGCCGGAGAAGTTGGAGATGCCGGTGTAGCGGATCTTCCCCGCCCGGACCAGGTCGTCCAGGGTGGACAGCACCTCCTCGACGGGTGTGCCGGCGTCGAAGGCGTGCAGCTGGAACAGGTCGATGTAGTCGGTGTCCAGACGGCGCAGCGCGTCGTCGACGGACGTGATCAGGCGGGCCCGGGAGGTCCCCGCCCCGCCGGGGCCGTCGCTCGTGGGCAGGCCGGCCTTGGTGGAGATGAGCACCTGGTCCCGGCGCCCCTTGAGGGCGGCTCCCAGGACCTCCTCCGAGGCGCCGGCGGAGTAGACGTCGGCGGTGTCGAACATCGTGACCCCGGCATCGACGCAGATGTCCACGAGGCGGCGCGCCTGCTGCACGCCGGTGTCGCCCCAGGCGCCGAAGAGCGGCCCCTGCCCGCCGAAGGTGCCCGCTCCGAAGCTCAGTTCCGGGACCAGAAGCCCGGACGCACCCAGCCGCCTGTACTCCATGACGCATCCTCTCATCGCCCGCACGTCCATCTAATGGGTCTGCGGTTCCGTTAAGATGGCCCGAGCGTAGCAAGTCCTGGCAGCTAATGGAACTGGAGTCCCGTTATGGAGTTCGCCGAAGCCGGATCGGACAGGGCGGAGGGCCCGGCCACCCCGGCGGCCGGGCCGGGGAGCGCGCGCCCCGGAGGCCGTACGGCGCGCGTGCGGGAGGCCGTGCTCCGGGCCGCCGAGGACGTGCTGGCCGAGCGGGGTTTCGCGCACCTGGACCTCGCCGACGTCGCACGGCGCGCGGACGTCGGCAAAACCACCGTCTACCGCCGCTGGGGCACCGTCGCCGGCCTCGTGGCCGACCTGCTCGCGGACATGGCGCAACAGTCCGTCCCGCGAGCGCGGACGGGATCGCTCCTCGGAGACCTGACGGCCAATGCCCGGCTGGTGTGCCGCACCCTGGCCGACCCCCGGCAAGGAGCCCTGTTCAAGGCGGTGATCGCGGCCGCCACGTACGACCCGAAGGCCGCCGAATCGCTGCACGGGTTCTACGCCGTGCGCGTCGAGGAGTGGGCTCCGTGCGTCGGGGAGGCCGTGGTCCGCGGAGAACTGCCCGGGGGGACCGACCCGCACGAGGTGGTCCGCGCGGTGTCCGCCCCCCTCTACTACCGCCTCCTGACCACGACCCTCCCGCTCGACGAGGCCCACGCCGACCGCTCGGCGGCCGCGGTGGTGGCGGCCGCGCGCGCGGGGGCGTACGTACGGGAGGCGTGAGGGGGCCCCTGGGTTAAGGGCTCGCGTACGGCCGGCGCATGGAGGCGGCGCCGCGGCCCGGTGCGGTTATGGGTAGATTGCCGGATGGGGGGAAAGTGCTCGACAACAGCACGTCGCCGCATAGAGTCCCAGCTCAGGAAGCCAGTTCCGGCAGCCGCGGGGATGAACCGGGGGCCGCTGGTTCCGGCTTCCCCGGCGGCTCTCGGTCACAATGAGGCGCTGGGCGGTGTGGTGGCCGAGAACGGAGACGAACTGATGAGCGGGGCCGACGAGGGCCGGCAGTGGCCGGACGAGGTCAGTGTCGACAACGCGAGGACGACGCTCCTGCGACTCCTCGCACGAGCGGGGGTCCCTTCCGATGACGCGAGCGAACTGATCGGCCTGCTGGAAGCGGGCGCGCTGGCACTCGCGTACGAGGACCTGAGCGGCCGGGACCGGAGCGCGCCGGGGGACAAGGGCGAGCCGTACGAGTCGGGATGGCTCGACGGAGCCGGGGACCTCCTGGCCGAGCTGGGCGAGGTCACCGAACGGACCCTGCTCCGAGTGGTGAGCCCGGACGGGGAACAGGACGCGGCCGGACACCGCCCGCGGGCCAGGCGCATGGAGGTGGAGCGGACGCAGGTGGCGCTCACGCCCCTCTACCTGTCCTTCGCCGAGGTCTCGGAACTGGATCCGGAGGCCACCGAGGAAGTGCTCACCGCCGTCCTCGCCACGATGAGCCCGAGGCAACGGGCCCGCTACGCCGGGCGGCTGACGGAGTTCACCGACGCCCACCGGGCCCGGCTGGGGCGGCTGTTCACGACGTTCGGAGCGGGCAGTGCCATCACGGTGCACGGCCGCTTCTCGCTCGTCCACTCCGCCACGAGCATCGCCGTGCTCGAACGCCTCGCCGCCGAGCCGCAGGCCCTGCGGGAGGAGTGGGACGCGGCGGAGCTGCCGCCCGCGTGGCTGGACGGGCTGACGACGGCCTGGAACGCCTCGGCCTGACCTCCCGTCCGTTCGCAGCGGCCCGCAGTCCACTCTCGGCCCGCCGTCCGCTCGCCGTTCGCAGCGGCTCGGCGTCCGCTCGCGGCCCGCCGCGATCCGCTCCCTTGACCCGATGTGGCCGTTCGATCAAGATCCCCGCATGACCCTTCCCGGACTGCCCCGCGAAGACCGCGAGTCGAGCCCCTACACCGGCTACGGCCGGGGCCACTGGGAGGCGGTGGCCGACGGGCTGCTGCGTGCGGCCTGGCGGTGGGCCACGCCGCGCGGGGCCCTGCTCGACCTGCCGGGAACCCCCTCCGCGTCCGGGGTGCGCTCCGACGGACTCGAAGGCTACGCCCGCACCTTCCTCGCCGCCGCTTTCCGGGTCTCCGGGGCCGGGGGAGCGGACCCGTACGGCTGGCTCGAGCGGTACGCGGAAGGCCTCGCGGCCGGCACCCGGACGCCGGGCCGCGACGACGCGGAATCCTGGCCCGTCATCCGCGACGTCCACGCGGGGGGCCAGCCGATGGTCGAATCGGCATCGGTGGCCCTCGGGCTCCGGCTGACCCGGCCGTGGCTGTGGGACCGCCTCGACAGTGCGGTGCAGGACCGGACCGAGGAGTGGCTGCGCGGCGCCCTGCGGCATCTGCCCAGCCCCAACAACTGGTACCTCTTCCCGTACACCGTGGCCGGATTCCTGGAGTCCGTCGGCCGCGGCGACGCCGAGACGGCCCGGGCCCGCGGCCGGGCCCTGGACCTCATGGAGGGCTGGTACGCGGGCCAGGGTTGGTACGCCGACGGCGACGGCCGGGCCTTCGACCACTACAACGGCTGGGCGCTGCACCTGTATCCGGTGCTCGACGCTCACATGAACGCCCGCCTGGACGCCGACCCCGACGCTTCCCTCGCCCTGCGCCCGGACACCCGCCCCGACGCCTCGCCGGACGGCAAGGCCCCGTACGGTGACCGCCTGCGGGCCCACCTCGACGGCTTCTCCCTCCTCTTCGGGGCGGACGGGGCGCCGATCCACTTCGGGCGCTCCCTCACCTACCGTTTCGCCGCCGCGTCGGCCGTCGGCCTCGGCGCCGTCACCGGCCACACCCCGCTCGCCCCCGGTACCTCGCGCCGCCTGATCAGCGGGTCGCTGCGCTACTTCCTCGACCGGGGCGCCGTCGGCGCGGACGGCTTGCTCAGCCTCGGCTGGCACGGCCCGCACGGGGCGACCCTGCAGCGGTATTCCGGGCCGGCCTCGCCGTACTGGGCCTCCAAGGCCTTCGTCTGCCTGCTCGCCCCGGCGACGCACCCCCTGTGGACGGCGACGGAGGAGCGTGCGCCCAGTGAGGGCCCGGACCGGGTACTGGCCCTGCCCGCCCCGGGGCTGCTGATCCAGACCACCCGCGCCGACGGGATCGTACGACTGCACAACCACGGCAGCGACCACGTCGGGCCGGACCAGCCGGAAGCGGCCCGCGACGAGGACCCGCTCTACTCCCGTCAGGCCTACTCCACCCGCAGCGGCCCCACCGCGAGCGCCAACGCCCCGGACAACCACCTCGCCGTGGTCGTGGCCGGTGTCCGCAGCGTCCGGCGGCGCATCCACCCGCTGGGCACCGGCCAGGGGGACGGCTGGGGCTGGGCCGCGTCCTGGCACCGGCCCGTCTTCCCGGGCGGCGCGCCATCGGTCCCCGGCCTGCGGGTGGAGAGCCTCACCTTCGTCCGCGGCCCGCACGAACTGCGCGTGCACCGGGTGTCCGGAGCACCGTACGGAGCCTCGTCCGGCGCCCCGCCCGAGGCCCGCGTGGAACAGACGGGCTGGGCCACGGGGCCCGAGGAACCCCTGCGCTCGGAACTCCACCCGGTGCACGGCTGGGAGGTCCGGGACGAGGCGCGGGCGCCGGCCGGGACCGCCTTCACCCGGTGGGCGAGCGTGCCCCGCCTGACGGCTGGGGCCAGCGGGACACGCCTGTACGCGGCGCTGGCCACCCTCAGCGGCGAGCCGGATCCGGCGTCGACGAGCGAGGAGCCGACGAGCCGGGCGGTGACTGTGGTGACGGCCGACCAGGGAGCGATCGAGGTCCGGTGGGCGCAGGACGGATCACTGACCCGCATCGCCTTCGAGCCCCTCCGCGTGGAACACCTGCCCCCTGCCGCCGGGTAGCGGTCAGCGGTCCTGGATGCGACGGAAGGGCCGGTCCGCCTCCAGCTCGAACGCGATCTCCAGCAGCTTCCGCTCACCGCCGGGCCGCGCGGCGAACATGACGCCGACGGGCAGCCCGTCCGGTGTCGCGCTCGCGGTCGGCACCGAGATCGACGGAGTGCCGACGACGTTGTCGACCGGTGTGAACGCCACGTACGCGAGGATCCGCTCGATGAGCTTCGCGTAGGGAACGGTCGGGCTGAGGTGGCCGATCGGCGGCGTGGTGTGGGCGAGCACGGGCGACATCACGAGGTCGAGCCCGCGGAAGGACGCCGCGTAGGCCTCCTTCGTCCGCTTCAACCGCCTCAGCACGCCGGGGGTCCTGCGCCAGTTCCGTACGTACTCCTCGCGCAGTCCCTGGCTGAGGCCGTCCATGCGGCGGCGGTCGAAGTCCGCGCCGAGGGTCCGGCCCGTGGCGCCGAGCAGGAAGGACAGCATCCCCCAGTAGGTGAGGAAGTCGTCGGTGAAGCTCGGATCCATGCCCAACTCCACCGGTTCCACGGTGTGTCCGAGCCGTCCCAGCGTCTCCACCGTCTCCTTCACCGCCGCCCGCGTGGAGGCGTCGGAGTGCACGCCGTTCGGGGAGTCCAGTACGAATCCGATGCGCAGCCTGCGCGCCGAGGGTCCTTCGACCAGGCCCACGGGAGGCAGCGCGGGACTCCGCCGGTACGTTTCCGCGGCGGCGAGGAACGCGGCGGCGTCCCGCACGGAGCGGCTCACGACTCCGTCGGAGATGATGTCGAGCGGCAGCCGGCGGCCCAGGTCGCTGGCCACGACCCGCCCGCGGGACGGCTTCAGGCCGACGAGGCCGCAGCAGGCCGCGGGTATCCGGATCGAGCCGCCGCCGTCGTTGGCGTGCGCGATCGGCACGGCGCCGGCGGCGACCAGAGCCGCGCTGCCCCCCGAGGAGCCGCCCGCCGAGTAGTCCGTGTGCCAGGGGTTGCGCACCGGCTCCGCACCGTCGTACTCGGTGGTCGGGCTGAACCCGAACTCGGGCAGCCGGGTCTTGCCCAGGACCGTGACACCGCTGCTCAGGAACTGCCGGGTGAACGGCGCGTGCCGCTTGGCCGCCCTCGGCCGGAACGCCGCGCTGCCGTGGCCCGTGGGCAGCCCCTCGTAGTCGGTGTTGTCCTTGACGAAGGTCGGAACGCCGGCGAAGGCGCCGCCCGTCGCGTCGGCGTGCGCCGGTCCGGCCGATCCGGCCGATCCGGCCGGTCCGTTGACGTGCACCTGCACCGCACCCAGCCGTGCGTCGACCGCCCGCACCCGCTCACCGGCGTCACGGGCGGCCTCGGCGGGGGAGACCTCGCCCCGCCGGATCGCCGCGGCGAGACCGACGGCGTCGTGCTCTCCCAGGGCGTCGTCCCGGAACGCGTGCACGATGGTCGGTCCGTCGAAAGTGGTCACCGCTGCCTCAGCCTCCGCCGTGTGGATGGTCGTCCGCCATCATGGCCTACCGGCAGGTAACACGCGAGGTTTTCCGCTGCCCTTCGATGCCGCCGCACCCCAACCCGGCCTCCCTGCACGAGCCGTGACCCGTGCGGAGCGACCGGCCCCCCTCGCGCACCACCTAGACCAACGGAGGCACGACCGGCTGCGACTGGGTGGCGCAGTGGATTCCGCCGCCGCCGGATGCGATGTTGTCGATGTCGAGCTGGACGACGGTCCGGCCGGGATAGGCGGCCTGCAGGATGGTGTAGGCCAGGCCGTCGGCGTAGCTGTCACCGAACTGCGGGGCGATGACGGCGCCGTTCGCCGTGTAGTAGTTGGTGTAGCTGGACAGGAACTCATCGCCCCGCCCGCGGATCGCGGCGCGGTCGGGACCGGGGAGTTCGGTGACGGTCAGCGCCCGGCCCCGGGCGTCGGTGGCGCCGCGCAGGATCCGCGCGGTCTCCTCGTAGACGGCGATCCACTTGGCGTCGGCCCCGGCACCGGGCTTGTCCAGGATGACCTTGCCGGGTGCGGTGAAGCGGGCCAGGCAGTCGATGTGGCAGTCGGTGATGTCCTGGCCCGCCAGACCCGGGACCCAGATCACCTTGTCGATGCCGAGCGCGGCCTTCATCGCCTGCTCGACCTGGTCCTGGGACTTGCCCGGATTGCGGTTGTCGTTGACCAGCGAGCTCACCGTGGCCAGCAGGGTTCCCTCGCCGTCGGTCTCCAGCGAGCCGCCCTCGCCCACGAACTGCGCCTGGATCCGCTGGACGCCGTACTGGCCGAGGAGGGTCTCGGCGGCCACGGCGTCGTTGGCGAAGGGCTGCGCGTACGGCGCGGTGGTCTTCCCCCATCCGTTGAAGTTGGTGTCGACCCCGGCGATCGCGCCGGGGGCCACGACGAAGGTGGGGCCGAAGTCCCGGATCCACAGGTCGTCGTTGGCTATCTCGATGACGTCGATGCCGTAGTAGGCGCCGCTCCCGCACAGGTACCGGGCGTCGGCGGCCTGCTCGGGGCGGGCCAGCAGCACGACGGGCTCGTAGCGCGAGATCGCGTACGCCACCTTCGCGATGTCCCGGCGCACCCCGCCGAGGTTGCGGCGCCACACGGAGGAGAGCGCGGGCCAGGCCATGAAGGTGCGGACGTGCCGGCCCTCCTCCGCGGGCATCCGCAGCGTGTCGGAGCCGCTCGGGGCCGTCGCCGCCCGGGCGACCGCCGGCAGCGCGGAGGCGAGGGCCGCGAGCGGCAGGCCCGCCGCGCCCAGCTGGAGGAGCCTGCGTCGGGACGTGGCTGGGGTGTTCATGGGACTCCCTGGTGAACAACGGGCAACGGGAAAGGGGTGGTGGTGCGTCGCACATCCTGGCCCTAACTGAAAATTCAGTCAATGCCCGGGTTGTCGACCGACGGCGCCCCGGCGGGCGGGTGTCGCGACGTCATTTATGCTTCAAGGCGGCCGCGGGGTGGTGGCTCGTCGCTGTCCGCGGCATCCACGGAACGGCCGGCCCGGTCCGTCGGGGAGGGCGTTCCGCGTCCGGGCCCCGGTCCGGACCGGGGCCGCGTGACACTGATCGACGATCATGACGATCATGGGGAATCGAGCGACCGCCGACACGTGTCTCAGTGGGGTGGGGCGCCCGGCCCACGCGCCCGCGAACCAGAAGACCCCCAGGGAGAAGTGAGGTATGCCAGTGATCTGCGTCGGAGGCATGATCGGAATCGGCAAGACGAGCGTGGCCGAGCTGCTCGCCAAGGAGCTGGGCAGCGAAGTCTTCTACGAGAGCGTGGAAGACAATCCGATCCTCCCGCTCTTCTACACGGCGAGCCCCGAGGAGATCCAGGCGAAGCGCTACCCCTTCCTCCTGCAGCTCTACTTCCTGCAGACGCGGTTCGCCGCGATCAAGGAGGCGTACAAGCAGGGCGACAACGTCCTGGACCGCTCGATCTACGAGGACTGGTACTTCGCCAAGGTCAATCACGACCTGGGCCGGATCAGCTCCCTCGAGATGGGCGTGTACGAGGGTCTGCTGAACGAGATGATGCGCGAGATCGACGGCCTGCCGTACCGCAAGGCCCCCGACCTCATGGTCTACCTCAAGGCGGACTTCGAGACGGTGCTGCACCGCATCGGGCTGCGGGGCCGTGATTTCGAGCAGGACGAGAGCCTCGTCGAGTACTACCGGGTGCTGTGGGCCGGCTACGACGACTGGGTGCACAAGCACTACTCGGCCAGTGAGGTCCTCGTCGTCGACATGAACAACACCGACGTGGTGAACAAGCCCGAGGACGCGGCCCGCGTGGTGCGCGAGGTCAAGGACGCCCTGGCGGCGAGCCGGCTCCAGGCCTGACCACCCGCTCAGGTCGGGATCGGCCCCAAGATAGATCAAATCCCACCAAATGATCACTAAGTCGCTATTGCGTGTATGACGCAACGGCTTCTGAAGCGGTGCGATGTGAGCGGGCCGGCGGGGCCCTCCCCGGCCTCGCTCCGAGCAGCGGAGAGGTGTACACCGAGAGCCTGTGCGGTGCGCCGCCCGACGGTACGGACGCGGAGGTGGCGACCTACGCCCAGGGCATTGCCGTGGTGGAAGCCACCGGCGCGGCCGTCCACGACGACGTTCGCCACCCTGATCCGGCCCGCGCTCCGGGGCGCGGCGGCGGAGGGCGTCTACTGGCGGGACGTGGCCGCGAAGGCGCCCGCGGATACGCCGGCACCGCGTAGGCGGGCACCGGCAAGGGCGTCGCCGCGGCCCGGGACCTCACGGAGTTCCACGCGGGTCCCCGCGAGCCGGTTGCCCTCGAGGCCCAGGTCACCGGCAGGGTGGGTCGCGTCGAAGTCACCGGCCGGCCCGGCGCCGGCGGGGCGGTGCGCCTCGCCCGCGCGGCGTCCGGACCGGGCGGGCGCACGTACACTCGGCAGATGAGCCGCACACGACGTGACACGGGGGAGCGCCTGCCGCAGGCCGCCCCCGGCGTGCGTGCGGCTGCCGCGGGCCGGACGGGCATCAGCCTCCGGACCGCCGCCGACGCCCAGGCCCCCACGGTCGGGCGCGGCGTCCTGCACGGCCACGGCTAGCGCTCTCCCACCGCGCCCGGGCCCAGTCCTTCCCGCCGCACCATCCTCAGCGACGGGCCCTGCCCCGGCGGCCCGGCCCGATCACGGAGTCCGGCCCCCGGCCCCGTCGCCCCGAGGGCGACGCATCGCCCTCCCCGTCCCACCACCGCGGTCCCGACGCTCCGTCGGCGCCGCCACCAGGCTAGGGCCGTGCGCCGGGCCGTAGCCGCCTTCGAAGGGACCACCGTGAAGTTGAGCGGGTTGCTGACCGGCCATGAACACCACGTCATCCAGGGCGACACCGAGTCGACGGGGATCACCGCGGGCACCACCTTCGACGTCGACCGGGTGGTGCCGGGTTCGCTCTTCATCGCGGTACCCGGACACCGCGGCGGCGGCCCGGCGGCCATCGGTGCGGCGCTCGCGCGCGGGGCGGTGGCGGTGCTCGTCGACGAGGAGGGAGCCGCCGCCGCACCGTCCGGGCGTGAGCTGCGGCCGGAGGTGTGCCTCGTACGGGTCCGCGACACCCGCAAGGCGGCAGCCGTCGTCTCCTCCCGCTACTTCGGCGAGCCGGGCCGGCACATGGACATGGTGGCGGTCACCGGGACCAACGGGAAGACCTCCATCTCCTACATGGTCGAGTCGCTCCTCAAGATCTCCGAGGGCGCCTCGGTGGGCGTGATCGGGACGGCGGGCAGCCGGATCGGCGACGAGATGATCCCGATGCCGCCCACCGTGCTGACCACACCGGAATCGCCGGACCTGCAGTACCTCTTGGGCCGCATGCGGGACCAGGGCACCGGCAGCGTGGTGCTGGAGGCCACCTCGATGGCCCTGCAGACGTACCGGATGGACCGGACGTTCGTCGACGTCGGCGTCTTCACGAACCTGACCCAGGACCACCTGGATGACCACGGCACGATGGCCCACTACACGGAAGCCAAGATGCGGCTGTTCCAGGGGCTGTGCCGGCACGCGGTGGTCAACGCGGACGATGCCGTGGGTGCCGGCATCCGGGCGCTGATGCCCGGCGCGGTGACGACGTACGGCCTCGACGAGGAGGCCGACTTCCGGGCTACGGACCTGATCGCGGACGCCTCCGGCACGCGGTTCACGCTGCACCACGACGGCGCCAAGTACCCGGCGGAGATCCCGGTCCCGGGCCGGTTCTCCGTGTCCAACGCGCTGGCGGCCGTGGCGGCCTGCCGGGTGCTGGGGCACGACCTGGAAGGACTGGTCGCCGCGCTCGCCCAGATGCCGCCCGTACCGGGGAGGTTCGAGCGCTTCGTCACCCCCGCCGGCACCTCGGTGATCGTGGACTACGCGCACTCGCCCGACTCCCTGGACAAGGTCCTCACCGCCATCCGGGGCTTCGCCCAGGGGCGCGTCATCACGGTCTTCGGCTGCGGCGGCGACCGCGACACCACCAAGCGCGCCGAGATGGGCCGCATCGCCGGCGCCCATTCCGACCTGTGCGTCCTGACCTCGGACAACCCCCGCACCGAGAACCCCGAGGCGATTCTCGACCAGATCGCCGTCGGCATCGAGAGCACGGGCACGCCGTACGAGCGCGCCGCCGACCGGCGCCGGGCCATCGACTTCGCGCTCGCGGCGGCCCGGCCCGAAGACGTGGTCCTGATCGCGGGGAAGGGCAGTGAACCGCACCAGATCGTGGGCGAGGAGCTGATCCCGTTCAGCGACATGGCGACCGTGCGCGACCTCGCCTCCCGTCTGCTCCCCTGAAGGCGCCTCACGACCGCGCCAGTTCCTAGTATTGGTCCAGACCTATTGACCGGCCGGGTCGTTGCTCCTACGATCCGGTCGGCACAGCCCCACCTGTTCTCACCTCACCCCCATGCCGGGCGTCACGCCCCCACGCGTCGTCATGCCCCTGACGCCCGGCGGGAATGGAGCGCACCATGTTCCGTCGGAGATCACGTACTCCGCGCCCGTCGGCCGACATCGGCCCCCGCAGGGACCGGACCGGCCGCGCCCCGCGCGGAGCGACCGTCATGAACCGCACCCTCGCCGGGGTGAGCGCCGCCGCCGTCATCGGTGCGGGCATCGCCGCGGCCGGAGCCGTCACGGCCGGCGCCGCGACGACCGAGGACGTCGCCCCCAACCTGGTGGTCAACTCCGGCTTCGAGAACGGCCTCTCCGCCTGGACCTGCTCGGCGGGATCCGGGGCGGCCGTCGGCAGCCCGGTCCGCTCCGGCACCTCCGCGCTCAAGGGAACGCCGAGCGGCCAGGACAACGCCCAGTGCACCCAGACCATCAGCGTGCAGCCCAACTCGCAGTACACGCTGAGTGCTTACGTCCAGGGCAGCTACGTCTACCTCGGCGCCACCGGCACCGGGATCACCGGTTCCCCGTCCACCTGGACGCCGAGCAGCCCTTCGTACGGCCAGCTGAGCGTCGGCTTCACCACCGGGGCGAGCACCACCTCGGTGACGGTCTACCTGCACGGCTGGTACGGGCAGCCCGCGTACTACGCCGACGACGTCTCGCTCACCGGCCCGGGAGGCAGCAGCCCCACGCCGACGACCGCGCCGCCCACCACGGTGCCGCCGACCACGCCGCCGCCCACGACGGTGCCTCCCACCACCCCGCCGCCGACGACCGTGCCCCCGACCACGGCGCCTCCCACCACCACGCCTCCCACCACCGCCCCGCCCGGCGAGACCTGCGCCACGAAGCCCAAGCCGTCGGGCAAGGTCCTCCAGGGCTACTGGGAGAACTGGGACGGCGCCGCGAACGGTGTCCACCCCGGCATGGGCTGGGTGCCCATCACGGACAGCCGGATAGCCGCGCACGGCTACAACGTCATCAACGCCGCCTTCCCGGTGATCCTCTCGGACGGCACCGTCCAGTGGCACGACGGCATGGACAGCGGCGTCAAGGTCGCCACCCCCGCCGAGATGTGCCAGGCCAAGGCGGCCGGAGCGACGATCCTGATGTCGATCGGCGGCGCCACCGCCGGCATCGACCTGAGCTCCAGCACCGTCGCCGACAAGTTCGTGGCGACCGTCGTGCCGATCCTCAAGAAGTACAACTTCGACGGCATCGACATCGACATCGAGACCGGCCTCTCCGGCAGCGGCAACATCAACACGCTGTCCGCGTCCCAGGCCAACCTGATCCGCATCATCGACGGGGTGCTGGCCCAGATGCCCGCGGGCTTCGGCCTGACGATGGCCCCCGAAACCGCGTACGTCACCGGCGGAAGCGTCACCTACGGATCGATCTGGGGCTCCTACCTGCCGATCATCAAGAAGTACGCCGACAACGGCCGGCTGTGGTGGCTGAACATGCAGTACTACAACGGCAGCATGTACGGCTGCTCCGGCGACTCCTACCAGGCCGGCACCGTGCAGGGCTTCACCGCCCAGACCACCTGCCTGAACAACGGCCTGACCATCCAGGGCACCACCATCAAGGTGCCCTACGACAAGCAGGTGCCCGGCCTGCCGGCCCAGCCCGGCGCGGGCGGCGGCCACATGACGCCGAGCCTGGTCGGCCAGTCGTGGAACGCCTTCGGCGGTGCGCTGAAGGGGCTCATGACCTGGTCCATCAACTGGGACGGCTCGAAGGGCTGGACCTTCGGCGACAACGTCAAGTCCCTCCAGGGACGTTGATCACGCCGGCGCGCACATGAGTGACGGGGCCCCGGGGAGCGTCGATCGCCCCCCGGGGCCCCGCTGTTCGCAGCTCTTCGTACGGTTCGGATCAGGACGCGGCGCGCAGACGGGTCGCCGCGGACTCCGCCTCCCGTACGACCCGCTCGGTGTCGATGCCGACCAGGCGGCCGTCGAGCTTGAGGGGGCGGCCGTCCACGAAGACCGCCCGGACGTTCTCCGGGCGGCCGTTGAAGACGATCTGGTTGATCCAGTCGAAGCGCGGCGCGAAGTTGAGGGCGGCGGGGTCGATCACGATGACGTCGGCGCGCTTGCCGGGACTCAGGGATCCCACCGTGTCGGCCTTGCCGATCGCCTCGGCTCCGCCGAGCGTGGCAAGCCGTAGGACGTCCTGCACTTGGGGGAACACCGAGGCGTCCTGCGCGCGTGCGCGCTGGAGGCCGATGGCCGCCTTCATGAGGGCGAAGAAGTCGGAGGAGTCGTTCGTACCGCCGTCCTGGCCGAGCCCGGCCTTGACGCCGCGCCGGCCGAGGTCCGGCAGCCGCATGATCCCCGAGGCGAGGCGCATGTTGCTGAGCGGGCAGTGGGCGACCCGTACGTCGTGCGCGGCGAGCGCGGAGATCTCGTCGTCGGTGAGGTGGATCGCGTGGTTCATGAGCAGTCGCGGGCCCAGTGCCCCGATGTCCGTGAGGGTGCCGATCGGGTCGTCCGCGCGCTGCTCGGAGCGTTCGAGGACATGGCTGTTGAGCATGACTCCGAGGTCGCGGGCGATCTCCCAATGCACCTGGTTGAGGCCCCTGATGGCCCGCGCCGCGTGGGTGGCCACCTGCGCCGAAGCGAGGGGGAGCGGGTCGAGGAGCTCCTTCTTCGTCCGCGAGATCAGCGAGGCCTCCCGCTCGCCCTGGAACATCGCGTAGGTGAAGCGCACTCCCGTGCCGGCCAGGGCCCGCACGTACTGGACCGTCGTGTCGTACGGGAGGGCGTCCACCCAGTCCACGAGCGTGGTCACGCCGGACTGCAGGGAGTCGAGGGCGCCCAGGCGTACGAAGCGGTACATGTCCGCGGGCGTGATCCGGGAGAAGGTCGCCCGGTTGCAGTCGGCCAGCCAGCCGAAGAGGTCGCGGTCCGCGCAGCCGCCCCGCATCGAGGACTGCCACAGGTGGGTGTGCACGTCCACGAATCCCGGCATCACCAGGTGGCCCGAGGCGTCGATCACCTGCGTGCCGGGTGGTGCGGGCAGCCGCTTCCCCACGGCCGCGATGGCGCCGTCCCGCATGAGGACGTCCGCCTGCTCGACCGTACCCAGCGGGCCGTCGCCGAGGGCGGGGTCCATGGTGAGCACGAGCGAGGCGTTCCTGAGTACGACGGCCCGGCCCGGGGGTGTTCCCCCGTTCGGACGGCTCCTCGCGGCGCCCAGGACGAGCGGAGCGGTCGCGGCGATGCCGAGGCCGCCCAGGACGCTGCGACGACTGGGTGCCCCGGCCTTCGGCACGGGCACACGGGCTTCCGGTAAGGGGAACGGGGCGGGTTCGGGACACTCGCTGAGCGGGTTCATGGCTTGTGGCCTCCCAACGCACGAGGGTGCAATAGGCCCTTGCCCGCGCTGACAGGGGGTCAGGTGAAGGCGGGCAGGCTACCTGAATCGTCCGACGGGACGACGCCTTTCCGATAGAGGTGCGTCAACATTTTGTAGAAGTTCTGGAAGGGGTACGGGAACCTCCGGGACTCCAGCTCTCCGGCTCTCCTGCTCTCCGGTTCGGAGGTCTCGGCCCGGCCCGCCGAGCCGTTCCCCGCTCATCCCCTTGCCGGGGCGGTCGGACTCGCCGACGATGCTGCAAGGCCCCTTCAGGCCTGGTTCCACCGGGCCCCTGGCGGGGCATCGAAACCATAGGGGGATTCAGTGACAAACCAGAGCATTCCGAGGAAGCGTTCACGAGCGGCGGTGGCCGCGCTGGTACCGCTCTTCGTGCTCGCGGGCCTGCTGCTGGGCCCGGCGGCGAGCGCCACGGCGGCCGCGTCGGTCTCGTCGGCCGCTCGTCAGGCTCCCGCGGCCGCGGCCCTCTCGGGGAGCTCCCTCCTCGCCGGCGCCGGCACGGTGACGGTGCTCCGGGCGCCGGAGTCCTCCCGGGTCCAGGCCACCACCGGCAACAAGAAGAAAAAGAAGAGCAAGAAGAAGGGCGGGCTGTTCAAGAGCCTCTTGATCGTCGTGCTCCTCGTCATCGTGCTGGTCGTGATCGTGTTCGGCGTCCGCATGCTCCTTCGCCGCAGGTCCTCCTAGGCCGTCGGGGCCGGCGGGCGACGAGCCCACCGGGCCGCTCCTGCGCCCCGCCGTGCAACCCGCCCTACGCGAGGGCCCGCACGCCTCTCATGCGCGGGTCATCGCGATGGGCGGTCCGCCGACCAGGAAGGCCGCGGCGGTGAGGGTCCGGGACAGCCCGCGAGGGCGGGGCCGACGATGGCCGCGCCGGAGCGGGTCATCTCCATCCGGCTGCTGGCCCGCACCGCCCGGACTCCTCGACGAGCCGGGGCGGCAGGGAGGGGGCGCCACCTCGAAGGCCATCGGGGCCATGTCCGCGCCGACGAACAGGCCCCGCATACCAGCCATCTTGATCGATGCGGTCCGGGGTGCCAACCTGCTGCGCCCCATGGCGCGGGGCCTGCGGAGGGGGCTCGGGCTCATGCGTGGCGAGGCCGGGGAGCCACCCCTGTGGACGCTCCGCGGCGTTGTCAGTGGCTCCGCCTAACGTCCCGTTCATGACGCGAACCGCTCACACGCTCGCCTATGTCCGTCCCTCCTCACTGACCTCCGCCGCGACGGGACAGTCCCTCGGACTGGAGACCGCGGGGGGCCTGACCCCGGCCGGAGCCGAGGCCAACCCGCAGTTCTTCGCCGGGTTCCTGAGCGCCCCTCAGGCGGCCGCACGCGCGCTGCTCGCCGTCGCGGACGTGGCCGCGGCCCGCTACCACCGCCGCGCGCTGCGCGCCTCCCTCGACCCGGTGGTCACCGGCAACGGCGACCGGCTGCGCTTCGAATCCTTCTCCGGCTGCTGTGGCGTGTACGCCCGGCTCGACGTGCTGCCCGAGGGTCTGCGCGGCGCCGACACCGGCCACGGCACCACCAACGTCGACGTCAACAACCCGCTGCGCGAGGCGCTGTCCCGGCTCACCGGCGATGATCCGCTGCACCTGCGGGTCGGCCCCGACGCGTTGGCGGTGACCACCCTGGCCGGCGCCGTCGTCGAGAAGAAGGTGCCGCTGCCCGACCGCTGGCTACGCGGCTTCGCCGAGTCCCAGGCCATCACCACGGGCTTCGACCTGCGCGCCGAGTTGGACGCCGCCGAAACGGCCCGATTCCTGCGTTCCCTCCCGCGCACCCCGGCGGGCGGCGGAGCCGCGGGCCGCCCCCTGTGGGTGGTTCCCGCGGGCCGCGCGCTGCGCCCCACCACCCGGCCCGTCCCCGGCGCGGTCTGCCTGCCCGGCCCGGAGCGGCTCGGCGCCTTCCAGCGGGTACTGCGACAGGCCACCGGTCTGCGCGTGTACGGCCCCGCGGCCGACGGCGCCAACCCCACCGCCTCCGCCTGGGAGATCGGCCTGCCCGGCATGCGGCTCACCCTCACGCTCTCCCCGGAGGCCGACCGCGGATTCTCCGGCGAAGGCGCCGTCCTGGAGGCCCTCGCCACCGACACCGCGGCCGAGGACGCCGAGTTGATCTCCGTCCTGCTCGCCTGGGAACCCCGCATCGACCCGGCAGACCTCGCCGACCAGTCGGGCCTCCCGGTCGATCGGGTCCGGGCCGCACTGACCCGGCTCGGCACCGCCGGACGGGTCGGCTACGACATCGCCGAAGCCGCCTACTTCCACCGCGAGTTGCCCTACGACGCCCGGCGCGCCGAGCGCCACAACCCGCGCCTGGTCGCCGCCCGGGCGCTGCTCGACGCCGGCGCGGTCACCCTGGACCGCTCCGGCACCTCCGTGGTGGCCTCCGGTGAACGCCGCTACCAGGTCCGCGAGTCCGGAGGGGCACTCAGCTGCACCTGCCAGTGGTGGGCCGACCACCGGGGCCGCCGCGGCCCCTGCAAGCACGCCCTCGCCACCCGCATGGCCCTCCGGGCGGACACCGACACCGCCCGTTCCGCCTCCGCTGCTTCCACCGCTTCCGCTACCTCGACCGCTACCACCGGAGTCGCGCGATGAACACCACCTCCGCCCCCGAGCGGGCCACCACCTCCGACCAGGCTTCCACCGACGGAGTCCTCGACGCGGTGCGGACGGGACGCACAGCCGAACTGCCCCGTCTCCTCCGGCCGATGGACGGTACGCGGCGCCGGGACCTGCTCGTCGGCCTGAAGCAGCTGCGCGCCGAACTGCGTGCCCAGGGCTGGGACGGCTGGCAGCAACGGGACCTGATGAGCCCGGCCCTGGTGGTCGCCGGAGCCGCCTGCCACACCGGCGCGGCAGCGGCCGCCGCCTGGATCGGCGCCCGGGACATGCGCCGCTGGCAGCAGGTGCCCATGGGAGTACTGCTCGACGTCCTGGCCGACCGGGACCCCCAGTGGCTCGGCGACCTCGCCCACCGGCTGGCGGCCCGGGCCTCCACCGTCGAGCAGGACTACCCGCTGATCAGCGAACTCGTCCGGATCGCCGACTGCCCGATGCCCACCACCGACGGCTGCGTCGAAGGCTGGGCGATGGCCGTGGGCACCTCCCGTGCCCCGCTCGCGCGCGCCCTGCGCGGCGACGCCCACGCCGGCGCCCTCGTACCGCACCTGTTCGAGACCGCCGAGCCGGTCCGCGCCCTGGGCTGGCGGTGCGATCCGCACGATCCCCACCACTGGCCGGCGGCCCTGGCCGCACTCGCCGCGGACGGCATCGTGGACCGTGCCGCCCTCCTCGACGGATGTACGGCCCGTCTCCTGCGCGGAGGCAAGTACAACCAGCTGAAGCCCTATCAGGCGATCTGGCAGGGACTCCGGCCCACCGAGCCGGAAGAGCGTGAGCGCGCGGCCGACTGGATCGCGCTGACGGCCGATGCCCCGTCCCCGGTGGCCGGGCACGCCCAGCAGACCCTGGCCCGGCTCGCCGCCGCGGGCCACCTCACCCCCCGACTGCTGGCCGAGATGTCGGCAGCCGTCCTCTTCCGGCCCGAGAAGAAGCTCGTCCGGGCCCAGCTGGTACTGATCGGCAAGGAGCTGCGCCGTGACCCGGCCGCCGCCTCCGAGCTGCTGCCGGTGCTCGGCGAAGCCTTCGGGCACACCGACACCGACATCCAGGAGCGCGCGCTCAAGCTGGCCGCCCTTCACCTCACCGACGACCCCGCCCTATGCGCCGAACTCGCCGCGCAGGCCCGGCTGCTGAGCCCGGCCCACCGGGCCCGCGCCGTCGAACTCCTCGGGCAGGACGCGGCCGCCCCCGCCGAGGACGCGGGCCCCTACCAGGAGCTCCTTCCGCCGCCGCCGGTCGAGGCACGGCTCGCGCCGGCCCCCGGGACGGTGGCGGAGACCGTGGAACTCGTCGCCGCCGTCCTCAACTCCCGTACGACGACCGTCGAGGAGTTCGAGCGGGGCTTCGACGGCCTGGTCCGCCACGTCCACCGGGACCGCGCGGCCCTCGCCGAAGCGCTGCGTCCGGCGCTCGCCGACCAGTGGTGGCTCGACCCCGCCAGGTCCCGCTGGTCCACCGGTGACCTGGAGGGACTGGCGCACATCGCCGCCGCCGTCCTTGACGGGCGCCCGACGGGGCGGGCACCGGAGCTGCTCGCTGCCTGGCGCAGCGACTGCCACCACACGGCGTTCGCCGTCGCCCGCCACGCGCGCCTGGCCGAAGCCGCCCGGCACTTCACGACCCGGCCGCTGCCCTTCCTTCTCGCCACCCCCACCGGGCAGAGCGGCACCCTGGACCCCGGGGTGCTCGTCGAGCGCCTCGCCGAGTACGGGCGCCTCGGTGAGCGGCCCGCCCCGGTGGACTTCGGGCAGGCCCTGCTGCGGGTCCGTCGCGACGCCGCCGCCGTTTCCGCCGCGACCGCCCTCGGCACACCGGAAGGGGACCGGCTCGCCGCCTGGCTCGGCGAGGCCGGAGAGCCCGCGGCCCTCACCCGCCGCACCGCGTCGGCCGTGCCCTACGCCTACGGGGAGACCCCGGCGCACCTCGTGCTCGACACGGCGGAACGCGCCACCGTGCTGCGGGAGTTCCCGGACGCGTTCCACGGACTGGCACGGGCCCGCGAGGCCACGGGCCGCTGCTGGGACGGAGGGGACGAGGCCCTGCTGATCGCGGCCCTGCCCGAGGAGCGGGAGACCCTGGCCGCCTGGTGGCTCCCCGAGATCACGGCCTGCGCCGTCCACGAAGGGCGCGGCGGCCTCGCCGCACTCCCCGGCCTCGCCGCGGCCGGCGGACCCGCCGGTCCGGCCCTGCACCTCGCCGTGGCCACCGGCCTGGGCGCCCGCCACCCCGAGGACCGGCTGCGGGCCGTGGACGCGCTGCTCACCCTCGCGGCCCGGGACGAACTGGACGCGGGGCGACTGGGAGGAGACCTCGGTGAACTCCTCGACCTGGGCACGGTCAAACCCAACCGGCTCGCCGACTCGCTGCGCACGGCCGCCGCGACCGGCGCCTGCGCGACCACGTGGGCGGTCCTGGCCGCGCTGCTCCCCGCGCTGCTCACCGCGACGGCCGACCCGAGGGGCGCCGGGGACCTCCTCGCGACGGCCGCCGACTGCGTGGAACAGTCGGGAGCGGCGTCGCCCGAACCCCGGGGCCTCGCCGATGTCACCGCCCGGCCGGGCCGCTCCCGCCTGGTCACCCAGGCCGCCCGCCTCCGCGACGCCCTCCGCCGCAACGCGCAGGGCCCGGCCGAGAGGGGGCGATAGCCCGCGCCCTGGGCAAGCGGGGGAGACACGCCACCCAGGGGTGGCGCGGGTGGCGACCCTGGCGCGGCCGGTGGCATTCTCGGATGGACCGGATGGACGGGACGGGACGGGACGGACAAGCCAGTGGGACGCCCGGACGTCCGTCCTTCCCGAGGAGGCCGAAGTGGCGCTGCTGCCGGAGATCACCGCCTTCTACGGCGGCGGCGACGAGGCCACCCGGCTGACCTCGGGCCGCACGATCGGGACCCTCGAGCTGCTCCGGACCAGGGAGCTGCTGCGCCGTCGCCTGCCGGACCCGCCCGCCGACATCCTGGATGTCGGCGGCGGCCCGGGCGTGCACGCCCGGTGGCTCACGGACGACGGCCACCGGGTCACCGTGGTCGACCCCGTGGAGGAGCACGTTCGCCGCGCCCGCGACGACGGGCTGACGGCCGTCGTCGGGGACGCCCGGCGACTGGACCAGGAAGACGCGTCGTTCGACGCGGTGCTGCTGCTCGGACCCCTCTACCACCTGCCCGATGCCTCCGGGCGCGCACGAGCATGGCGGGAGGCGCACCGGACCGTCAGGCCTGGAGGCCTGGTGGCCGCAGCCGCTCTCAACCGGTACGCCAGGCTGCTGGACCCGGGCGCGGACGGGGCCCTGGAGGTGGCGGCGACCGGACTGCGTACCCGCCGCAACGGCCCGACGACCTCCTACCACCTCCTCGCGGAGCTGTGCGAAGAGGCCCGGCAGGCGGGCCTGGCCGACCCGGTCGTCCACGGGCTGCAAGGTCCCGCCTACGCGGCGCTGAAAGCCCGGGAGCGCCACACCGGCAGACGGAACTTCGGCCCGGAGGTACTCGAAGAGGCTCTCGCCGCCGCCCGCTTCGCCGACGGCCATCCGGAACTCGCCGTAACCAGCATGCACCTGCTCGCCCTGGCCCACCGGCCGGCGCCGGCCGGTCCGCATCCGTAACGGCCCTTCCCGGAGAAGATGGTGGTACGGGCGAACAGCGCCGGCCCTCCCGGCTGACGCGTCGCCGGTCGTCGCCGGTGATACGCCGGTCGTCCTACCCGTCTCCCTCACGGGACGGCCACCTGTCGAGAGGGATCGACGGATCGATGGATTCCCGGAGCGTCATGTCTGCCTCATCACGGTTCACCCGATGGCTGGTACCCGTCGTCCTGCTCGTCGCGTGGCTGCTCGTCGGAGGCGGGCTGGGCCCGTACGCGGGGAAGCTCGGCGAGGTTGCCACCAACGACCAGACCGCCTTCCTGCCCCGCAGCGCCGAGTCCACCCGGGTGGTGGAGGCGCAAGAGGCCTTCCGGCAGGGTGAGAGCCTGCCGGCGATCGTGGTCTGGACGGCGAAGACACCCGGCGCGAAGCTGGGCCCCGAGCAACAGGCGGCCGCATCACGGGCCCTGGCCGGTCTGAGCGGCGCCGGCCTGCCGGCGGGCGACTCCTTCTCCGCCGGCCCCGCCTCCGCCGCCGTTCTGTCCAACGACGGCCGGGCGCTGCAGGGCGTCGTACCGCTCAAGCCCGATCTGGGGGAGGAGCTGCCCCGCACCCTGAAGGAGATCGAGGCGGCCGCGGAGAAGGTCCCGGGCACCGTCGCGCAGGTGGCCGGCCCGGCCGCGAGCCAGGCCGACCTCTCCGATGCCTTCGCCGGAATCGACGGACTCCTGCTGGCCGTTGCCCTCACCGCCGTCCTGCTGATCCTCCTGCTGGTCTACCGCAGCCTGCTGCTCCCGGTGGTGATCATCGTGGGAGCGGTGTTCGCCCTGGGACTCGCCTGCGCGATCGTCTACGTGCTGGCCGACCGGGGCGTCGTCCGCGTCGACGGACAGGTGCAGGGCATCCTCTCGATCCTCGTGATCGGCGCCGCCACCGACTACGCCCTCCTCCTCACGGCACGCTTCCGCGAGGAGCTCCAGGCCGTCCCGGACCGCTTCGCCGCCGTCCGGGCGGCCCTGCGCCGGTCGGTCGGCCCCGTCACGGCGAGCGCGGGCACCGTCGCGCTCGGCCTGCTCGCCCTGCTGCTGAGCGACCTCACCAACAACCGCGCCCTCGGCCCGGTGGGGGCGATCGGCATCGTGTGCGCGGTGCTGAGCACCCTGACGTTCCTCCCCGCCGTCCTCGTCCTGCTCGGCCGGGCCGCCTACTGGCCCGCCAAGATCGGCCACAGCGCCGACGACGGCGCCGGCCACGGGATCTGGAAGGCCGTGGCGGCCGTGGTGGACCGTGCCCCGCGCAAGGTCTGGGCCCTGAGCCTCGCCGTCCTCCTCGCCTGCGCGGCCTTCGCGCCCACGCTCAACGCCAAGGGCGTGCCGCTGGACGAGATCTTCGTGCACGACGCCCCGTCGGTGGCCGCCCAGCGGACCCTGAGCGCGCACTTTCCCGGGGGATCGGGCAGCCCGGCCGTGGTGATCGCGGACGCGGGCCGACTGGACGAGGTCACGCGGGCGGCCGAGCGCACCGAGGGTGTCGCCGCCGTCACCCCCTTCACCGCACCCGGGCCGCCGGGCGGCGCACCGCTCGTGGCGGACGGCAAGGTCCGCCTCGACGCCACGCTCGAAGCACCCGCGGACAGCAGGGCGGCCCAGCAGACCGTCGTCCGGCTGCGTCAGGCGGTCCACGCCGTACCGGATGCGGACGCGATCGTCGGCGGCCGCAGCGCGCAGCAGTACGACACCCAGCGCACCGCCGGGCAGGACCGCATGCTGATCATCCCCGTGGTCCTGGTGATCATCCTGATCATCCTCGTCGGGCTGCTGCGCTCGGTGCTGATGCCCGTCCTCCTGGTGGCCACCGTGGCCCTCAGCTTCGTCGCGACCCTGGGCGTCTCCGCGATCGTGTTCCAGCGGCTCCTCGGGTTCAGCGGGACCGATTCCTCCGTACCGCTCTACGGCTTCGTCTTCCTCGTCGCCCTCGGGGTCGACTACAACATCTTCCTGATGACCCGCGTCCGCGAGGAATCGCTTCTGCACGGCACCCGGCAGGGAGTGCTGCGAGGACTGGTGGCCACCGGCGGCGTGATCACCTCCGCCGGAGTCGTCCTCGCCGCCACGTTCGCCGCGCTCGGGGTCATCCCGCTGGCCTTCATGCTCCAGATCGCCTTCATCGTCGCCTTCGGGGTGCTCCTCGACACGCTGCTCGTCCGGTCCCTCCTGGTACCGGCCCTCGTCCGGGACATCGGGCCGGCCGCGTGGTGGCCCGGCAGGCTCAGCCGCGCCCCCGACAGGGAGGACGCGTGCTGACGGGAGCTTCCGGCCGGACCCGGGCGGAGCATTGAACCGGGCTCCGGGAGGGCAGGACACCACCATGGACACGTCCTCCGGCGCGGACCGGAGCCTACGGGGGCGGCTCGGTTCGGTGCTGTTCAGCCGCGTGGCGGGACCCTCGGGCCCCGCCAACCGCGCACGGATCCACACGACACCCGGCCCCCGCTGGTTCGACGCCGACCGCCCCATCCGGACGGTCCACGGAGACGCCTCGATGTTCATCGGAGGCCTCAGCGCCCTCCTGCTCCAGTCCCTGCACCCGCTCGCCATGACCGCCGTGGCGGCGCACTCCGGCTTCCGCGGCGACCCCTGGGGCAGGCTCCAGCGCACCAGCACCTTCCTCGCGGTCACCACCTACGGCACCGCCGGGGACGCACAGCTCGCCGTCGACAGGGTCCGGGCGGTCCACGAACGGGTGAGGGGAACGACGGCGGCGGGCGAGCCCTACCGGGCAGCCGATCCCCACCTGCTGGGCTGGGTGCATGCCGCGGAGGTCGACAGCTTCCTTCGCGCGCACGAGCGTTTCGGCGCGCACCCGCTGGACGCGGCCGGATACGACGCCTACGTCGCGGACACCGCGCGGGTGGCGACGGCCCTCGGTGTACTGGACCCGCCCCGCGACCGGGCCTCGCTACGGGCCCTCCTGGCGGGGTACCGCCCGGAGTTGCGGGCCACGCCCGAGGCGCTCGACGCCGCGCGGTTCATCCTCCGCGACCCGCCGCTACCCCGGCCGGCCAGGGCTCCGTACGCGCTGCTCGCCGCGAACGCGATCGCCCTGCTGCCCCCGTGGGCACCGGAGATGCTGGGCCTGCGCCGCGCGAGCGCCCCGGTGGACACCTGCGTACGCCTCTCCGGGCAGGCGCTGACCCGGACGATCCGGTGGGCGATGACCCCACCACCCCGGCCGCCGTCCCCGACGGGTGGCGAAGGACACCCACGGTGAGCTCCGCCGCGGCGTACGGCGTCCGGGCATGTCGACGACGGGGAAGCGGCCCCTGCCCGGGGCTTGGGGCCCAGGCCGATCCGTGCTACCGGGCCCGGTGCGGGGCCGGAGGGGTGCGGGGGCGTAGGCGCTCTCCCTGCGGCCCGAACATGATCAGGTACTCGACCGGTCCGCCGGGTCCGGCGTTCGCGACTCCGTGCGGGGTGCGGGTGTCGAACTCGGCCACGTCTCCGGCGCTCAGGACGAGGTCCTGGTCGCCGAGCGCCAGCCACAGCCGTCCGTACAGGACGCACAGCCACTCGTACCCGTCGTGGGAGACCTGCCGCGGCCGCGCCGGCGGCGCGTCGACGGCGGGCAGGACGTGCTTGTGGGCGTGCAGGCCCCCCACGTACCGGGTCAGCGGCAACACCGCCTTGTCGTCGTCGCCGGGCCGCTGCGGTACGGGCGTGCGCGGTCCGGCCGCCGCGCCGGGCGCGGCGCCAGTCGCGGCGGCGGGCGTGGTTCCGGCCAGCGCGTCCAGGGAGGCGCCGTAGGCCTGCGCGAGCCGCAGCAGCACCTCCAGGGTCGGCTTGCGCCGGCCGGTCTCGATCCGCGACAGCGTGCTCGGCGAGATGCCCGTCGCACGGCTCACGCCGGTGAGGGTGGCACCGATCCGCTCGCGGGCGGCCCGCAGCCGGGGGCCCATGGCGGTCAGCGCGGCGGCCGGGTCGTGGTCCGTCGCCGTCGCCTCGTGGTCCGTCACCGTCTCCCCGCTCCCTCCGGCCGCACCGCGTCCACCCCGCTGTCCTGCGAGTTTGCCAGATTGGCAACGCCGCTCGCGTCGGGAGCCCGCCCCGCCGCATGATCGGTGGGCAACCGAGACGGCCCGTGAAACCGAGGAGAAGCCATGCACCAGCCCGCGCCGGATACCGGCCCGCGCCACCGGACCATCGAGGCACCTCCAGGCCGGCTGCACCTGGTCGAGCAGGGCGCCGGTCCGCTGGTCCTGCTCGTGCACGGCTTCCCCGAGTCCTGGTACTCCTGGCGCCACCAGCTCCCGGCCCTCGCGGCCGCGGGGTACCGGGCCGTGGCGCTCGACGTCCGCGGCTACGGCCGCTCCTCGAGGCCTGCCGCGGTGGACGCCTACCGGATGCTCGACCTGGTGGAGGACAACGTCGCCCTGGTGCACGCACTGGGCGAGGAGAAGGCCGTGGTCGTCGGGCACGACTGGGGCGCCGGCATCGCGGCGACCTCCGCCCTCCTCCACCCCGAGGTCTTCCGCGCGGTCGGACTGCTGAGCGTTCCCTACGCGCCGCCCGGAGGCCCCCGCCCCACCGAGCTCTTCGCCCGGATGGGCGGCGACGAGGAGTTCCACGTCTCGTACTTCCAGGAGCCGGGCCGGGCGGAAGCGGAGGTGGAGCCCGACGTCCGGGGCTGGCTCGCGGGCTTCTACGCCGCCCTCTCCGCCGACACCATGCCCGCCCCGGGCGAGCCCGACCCGCACTTCGTGGTGCGCGCCGGCGGCCGGCTGCGCGACCGCTTCCCCGTCGGCACACTGCCCGGCTGGCTGACGGAGGACGATCTCGACGTGTACGCGGGGGAGTTCGAGCGCACCGGCATGACCGGCGCCCTCAACCGCTACCGCTCGATGGACCGCGACTGGGAGGACCTGGCCCCGTACGCCGGCGCCCCGATCGAGCAGCCGTCCCTGTTCATCGGCGGCTCCCTGGACGCCTCCACGACCTGGATGGCCGACACGATCGAGGCCCACGGCACCACCCTCCCCGGACTGTCCTCCTCCCACGTGCTCGACGGCTGCGGGCACTGGATCCAGCAGGAGCGTCCCGACGAGGTCAACCGCCTGCTGACCACCTGGCTCGCTTCCCTCGACGGCTGAATCGCGCAGGGGAAACCGTTCTTTCGGCCGACGAAGACGTCCACCGGACCCGCAGGCCCGACCACACGGCCCGCACTTGTCGTGCGTGGGCCACCACCAGCGGTCTCACGGCGCGGCCCCGGTGCACGGGGTGGCGACAGGGCAGGTAGTTTGCTCGGATGAGTCTCCTTGATGATGTGGCCGAGCGCGACAACTGGCAGTGCTGGGTGTGTGACGAACCCGTCGACCCCGACGAGTCGGTGAACGACCCGCGGGGGCCCAGCGTCGACAGCCGGACCACCGACAAGAAGGCCAAGGTCGCGGAGCGGCTCGCGCACCGCGGGTGCAACACCCGCAAGGGCGCGGTCAAGGTGGTCATCGCCTGGCCCGACCGCCTGTACGTGGTCGAACCCGCGCCGCTCATCACCGTGGCCGAGAGGCTGGAGCGCAAGGGCGGCCGCGAGATGGTGGGGCGCTGTCCCACCAAGAAGGACGCCCAAGAGGCGGCCGACTGGCTGGTGGACCGGTTCTCCCGACTGGTACCGGGCCTCCCGGTGACCGCGGACATCCAGGCCGGCGGCGGCCAGTTCCTCGTCATCCTGTCCACCGGCCGCCGCTGACCGCTGCCGCCCCGCCGGAGGGCCCGCGCCTGAGGCAGGGGCGTTAGCCTCCCAGGGGATCGGCAGCACGCCGGTTCCCTGGGAGGGACGCATCATGGCTGACGGGCAGGACTGGGAGCAGCGGAACCGGGCCGCGTACGGGACGGTGGCGTGGCGGCGGGCCGTACTGACCTGCGGCGCGCTGGTGGTGTGGCACACCGGCTACGACAACCGGCCCGTGCCCGGCCCGCCCGGACCGCGCCCCGGCCGCCCCGACGCACCGGACGGCGCGGGGTTCACGTCGCAGTGGATGCCCGTCGTCGCGCTGCTGGCTCTCGCCGCCTGCCGGGCCGCTCGCGAGGCGGACGTCCTGGTCGACGACGTGGAGCTGTCGGCGCTGGTCGGCTGGGTCGACGGCGCGTACACCGGGCGCCTGCACGAGGGCCCGCTGGAGACCGGCGAGCCGCGGGGGCGCACCGCGGCGGGATGGCTGGACCTCGTCGGTGGCGAGAAGCGCCGGCGCCGTGCCCACGAGGTCCTCGACGCCCACATCGAGGCCCACATCGAGGCCCGCAGTGCGGAAGACGCGGATGCGGAAGACTCGGATGCGCAGAAAGTGGATGCGCAGGAACCCCGTGACGGAACGGGCCCGGTTCCGTTGACGATCGGGGATCGGGCCCGCGCGGTCCGGGCCGCGGGGATCGCGGATCTGGAACCGGAATGGGCCGGCGACGTGGCCTACGCCCGCGCGCGGATCGACCGGCTCGCGGCGGCCCTGAGCGGCGGCCTCTGGACGCCCGACCGGCCGCACCGGGCCTTCGCCGGGATCCTGTACGTCACGCTGACCGCCGCCCCCGACTATCCGAGCCTGCCCGAAACGGCGCCCGGCCCCATCTGGGTTCAGCGGGTACTGAGGATGCCCCACATCACCTCCACCGTCCTCACCCTCACCGACCTGCCCGAGTTCGAGCTGTTCGGCCCGAAGGGCGACTCGGGAGACCCCCTGGGCAGCGCGGTCGGCGCCGTCGCCCACCACGCGGCGCACTCGCTGGCAAAGCCGGCAGCCGACCTGGAGCAACTGTGGACGGCCCGCCCAGCGGACCAGCCCGTGACCCTGTGGGAGCGAACGCACCTTCCCCCACCGGTGCGCGAACAGATCCTGGCGGTGGAGGCGGTCACGCAGGAGCTCTCCACGCTCCTCCTCGACATCGCCCGCCCCGGCGCCGGCCGGTAGCCGGCGGACCGGGTCCGCAGGCGGTACGGGCGAACGCCCCACGTGCCGGACCGGCGGAGCACACGATTCCGGCACGAGCCGCGCTGGGGCTGATCCTCAAGGAGGATCCGCAGACCCGGCTCGACGAGGCCGTCCGCGCCGTACACGCCGGGGAGGCGTACGTATCCAGCCGGCTCGCCGGTCGCATCTGCGCGGGCAGGTCTTCCGGCTAACGGTTCCGCTGATCGCGATCGTCGACATGAGCCTGCGGCTGCCGGGAGACCCCGAACCGGACGGGGCCGTCGCCACGCACACCTGGAGTGCCGTACGCATCGCGGCCGTTGTCGCCCGCGCGCTCGTGACGGCCTGGGCCCTGCACACCACCCTCCGCGCGCGGCGCGGTGCTGCCCGGGGCCGAGAGATCACCGCCGGCTACCCCGTGTCATGATTCGAACATGGTTCGAGGGGTGGACCATTGTCGACCGATCGCAGATCAATGGGGGCTTGGGGATGGGCGCGGGTACGGAGCCGGACGGTTCTTCCAGATCCGACGAGGAGTGGGAGAGGTTTCTGCGCGAGTCGGTGGCCGGTACCGCCGACGCCCCCAAAGAACCGTCCGCGCGAGCCCGAGCCGTGGCGAGGAGGCTCCGCTCGGAACCCGCGGCCGGCCCGGCGGGCTGGCGCAGCTACACGCCCGCGCGGCCCAAGCGGCGCACGGGCCGGTACGCGGCCGGGCTGCTGCTCTCGCTGGCGCTGCTGGTGGTGGCCCTCGCGCCGGAACGGGTCTTGGACCTGTTCGACGGTGCGGAGTCCCACTCCGCACCGCTGGCGGGTGAAACCGCCCGCCCGACGCAGGCGCCACCGGCCACGGCCGCCGAACGCCCCACCAGGGAAGAGCCGTTCCGCGGCTCACCTGCGGAGAGCTGGGCGAGCGGGGAGGCCGGGATCAGCGTGCCGGAGGCAGCCGCCGTCGGCCGGATGAGTGCCGCCGAGGTCGAACGGGACCTGACGCGGAGCCGGGACTTCCTCGTCGCGTCCAACTTGGACCCCGGGGTGCTGCGGGGCGAGCACCCCGAGAAGGCGATCGCACTGATCAACCCGCACCAGAAGGACGTCCAGAACCTTCTGGCGACCGCCTTCCGCAGCCCGAGCGAGGGGAACGACCCCGTCTTCCTCTTCAGCCGCTTCCAGCCCTCCCACGCCCGGTTGGTGGGCGACGTGGTGAAGACCCGGGGCCGGCTCACGTACCAGGAGGGCGAGCACGGCGGGCTCCAGGTCACCGCCGACGTCACCTTCGTCTACCCGGTCACCCGCGCGGGCGAGGGCGGCGATGACGACATCGTGCGCACGATCGTCCGGCGCGAACTGGTCTTGAGCTGGGACAACCCTGACAAGGTGCTCACCGCGCCCGGCACCTTCTCGGTCGTCTCGTACAAATACAGCATGACCAACGGCGGCTGCGGCGCCCCCACCGGGTACCTCACACCGCCCTTCGGCACGGACGGCCGAACGACCGAGCCGGGCACGGAGGTCGACCCGTACGACCGCGCCGGACCGGTCGTACGGGGCGAGTCCTCCGTGGACGAATGCGCAAGGGCGACGCGGTCCTGACGGGCGTCGGAGCCGACCTTCACCCGGGTTCCGAAGGTCGCGGTGCCCGCGTTGCCCGTCGAGGTGTGGCGGAACATGGTGCCGTCCGGGAGGCGGCCGTGCACGCGCCCGCGCGCGGATGTCCGCCGGGCGTCACCAGCTTCGGTTCACGGTGGCCTTGCCGCCGGTGACCAGGCTCGCCGGTGGAACGTCGTCGGCCACGACGGCGCCGGCGGCGATCACGGAGTCCCGGCCGATGGTGACGCCGGGAAGGATCGTGGCACCGGCGCCGATCCATACGTTCTCCGCCACGTCGATGGGCGCGCCGGTGAGGTAGAGCCGTCGCTCCTCGGGATCCACGGGGTGGCCGCCGGTGATGAACGTGACCTTCGGGCCGACCATCACGCGCTCGCCGAGCCGGATGCCGGCGTAGTCCAGGAACGTGCAGTTCTGGTTGATGAACACCCGCTCGGCGAGTTCCAGGTGCAGGCCGTGGTCCGTGTAGAAGGGCGGATAGATCGTGACCCTCGGTGGCAGCGGCTTGCCGAGGATCTGTTCGAACAGGCGCGCCTTGCCGGCTTCGTCCTCGAACGGCAGGACGTTCAGGCGCGAGGTGAGTTCGGTGACCCGCAGGACCCTCTCGGCCATGGCCTTGAACTCGGCGCTGTGGATACGCATCAGACGATCGCTGGACATGCCGCGATCCTTCCGGATGGAGCGCCGACCGGCAAAACCGGAAAGTTCCCCGTGACACCCATCCGATGGGCTCCCCTGTTCCGAAGGAGGAACGGGAACGCTGTGAGCGCTTCCGCTGTGAGGACTGCCGCCCGCCGGAACGAGGACGGCAGGGCGCCGAAACGGGAAGAGGGCTGTGATGGCCGGTACGGGGTTCGTGCACGATCCGGGTGGAGAAGTAGGGCATGGCATGCCGGTGGACCGGGAGGTCCACCTGCGGCTCGCGGCCGCGGTACTCGGCTGGACCGCGGCGACGGTGCCGCCCGCCGGGGACGTCGACCTGGCGGCGCTCGAACTGACGGGTCACGCCCGGGTGCTCCAGGACGAGCTGATCACCCGGGCCGCCGGACTGAGGAGCAGATCCGAACACGGGGACCTGTCGGCCTGCTCCCTGGCGGATACCGGTCGCCGCCTGTCGGCGGCGTCCTCGGGGCGCGGGGCCCTCGCCGACGCGCAGGGCAGGGCCCGGCTGGTCCAGGGCCTGCACCAGCTCCTCGACCGCCTGGAGTGACACCTCACGCCCGGCCGCCCCCCCCACGCGCACGGACGGCCGGCCCGGAGGGAGCCGGGCCGGCCGTCGGTATGGGGTGCGCGGACGCGCTACGAGCTGTACGCCTCCAGTTCCGACAGCTGGCCCGCGGGCCAGCCGGTGTTGCCGGTGAAGGTCAGGCGCAGCTGGCGGACACCGGACGGGGGAAGCGTGACGGTGACCGTGTTGGAGCCCTCGGTGAAGGTGTAGGCGGCGGAGGCCTTGAGCGTCGACCAGGCCGCGTTGTCGGTGGATCCGAGCACCGCGAGGGTCTGGCCGCGGGTGCCCCAGGAGGCGGGGAGCTTCAGGACCAGTCGGCCGACGGTCTGGGTGGAGCCGAGGTCGACGGTGAGCGACTGGGGGAAGGCGTTGTTGTTGCTCTCCCAGTAGCTGCCGGGGTTCCCGTCCGTGACGTTGGCGGCCACGTAGCCCTGGGTGTGGGTCGTGTCGGTCGCGCTCTTGCCCTGCGCGAGGTTGGTGCCGGCCGGCGGGGTGGTCGGCGGGGGAGTGGTCGTCGGCGGTGTGGTCGGGGTGCCGTCGGCCGGCGCGTAGACCTCGAACTCGGAGATCTGTCCCGCCGCCCAGCCGGTGTTGCCGGTGACGTTCAGCCGTACGTAGCGGACGTCGGCCGGGTCCAGGGAGAGCGTCGCGGTGTTGCCGGAGGCGGGGTTGAAGGTGACGCCGGCGGAGGCCCGCAGGGTGGACCAGGCCGCGTTGTCGGTGGATCCGAGCACCGCGAGACTCTCGGTCCGCGTGGCCCAGTCGGAGGACGGAGGCAGCTTGAGGGTGACCTTGCCGATCCGCTTGGTGGCACCGAGATCCACCGTGAGGGTCTGCGGGAAGGAGTTCCCGTTGCTCTCCCAGTAGGAGGAGGCGTTGCCGTCGACGGCGTTCGACGCCGTGTACGACTGGACGGCCGAGGAAGCGGTGGCCGGCCTGCCCTGGGCGAGGTTGCCGTTCGGCGGGGTGGTGGGAGGCGTCGTCGGCGGGGTCGTCGGCGGCGTGGTGGGAGGCGTCGTGGGCGGGGTCGTCGGCGGCGTGGTGGGAGGCGTGGTCGGGTTGCTGGGAACACCGCCGTTGGTCCACACCGGCGCGGGCCACAGCCCGGAGCAGGTTTGCCCCGTGTTCCAGCCGGAGTTGCCGCCGCCGTCGGTGATCTGGAGTCCCGCACCGATGCAGTTGTGGATCGGGGTCGCCGACTGGGCGATGTTCTTGGCGGTGACGCCGGTGAACTTCGCGGCGAGGTTGGACTGCGCCTGGATGGCGTAGGTCCCGGCCCCGTCGATGTTGACGTTGGTGAACTCCACCCCGCTGATCGGTCCTTCGATCGAGTGGATCGCGGCGTAGGAGGAGTCCAGGATGTCCGTGTCGGAGATCTTGATGCTGGCGCCCTGCACGGCCTCGTTCAGGCCGGAGAACCAGATCGCGCCGACACCGAAGTTCCAGTTGAAGTCGCTGTTCCCGGTGCGGATGAGGGTGTTGCGGGCGGCGGTGATGGTGCCGGCCACCGCGGTGCCCTTGCCGGAGTTGACCCCCGGGTAGCGGTTGGCGATGTGCAGGCCGCCGCCGTTGCTGATGGTGTCGGACATGACGTTGTCCGAGATGGTGAAGTCCTTGCCGCCGTACGTGACGATGTTGTTGGCGAGGATCGGCAGGACGACCGTGTTGTGGTCGAAGCTGATGTTGGTGTTCGGCTTGTCCTGGGGCCAGGACGCCAGGCCGTCGTCACCCGCGTTGCGCACGAACGTGTTGGTGACTCGGGAATTCGTGACACCGGTGTGGAAATTCACGCCGTCCGCGGTCATGTCGAGGAAGCGGCTGTTCTGGATGGTGAAACGGTCCATCGGACCGTCCATCCAGGCGGCGACCTTCACGTGCTGGATCCAGAGGTTGTCCACCGTGGAGTTGGACATCGCGCCGCCCAGCGCGTTGACCTGGTCGTCGTCGATCCGCTCGCGGACGTCGCCGATGATCGCGAAGTCCTTGAGGGTGACGTTCTTGCTGGGTCCGTTCGCCTCGTGCGACCGGACCGGCCCCGTGTAGCCGCCGCCGGGGACGTACTTGCCGTAGAAGCCGGCGGCGCGGTTGCGGTTCACCGGGTCGCGGCCGCCGAAGACGGAGTACCAGGGGCCCGCGCCCTGGACCGTGACTCCGTCGACGACGACGTGGTCGTAGAGGGTGTAGTTGCCCGGGGGGATGTAGACCGTCTTGCCCTGGGCCTGCCCCGCGTCGACGGCCGCCTGCACGCGGGCCGTCGAATCGGTGGCGCCGCTCGGGTCCGCGCCGAAGTCGGCGACGGCGTCGAGCGCCCCGGCCGGCTTGCCGGTCGCGGGGGCGACCTGCTCGAAGTCGGCGAGGTCGATGGTGAAGGTGGGCGACTGCGCGGTCGAGGTGACCTGCACGCGGATCTTGGTGCCCGCCGGATAGGTGGAGCCCAGCAAGGTGCGCGACTCGTCGTAGAAATGGTGCGGGTTGGTGTCGCCCGGGTTGTTGTTGAAGGGGTAACCGCCGTAGTACCAGCTGTACTTGGAGGTCACGGGCAGGGTCTTCACCGACTGCCCGTTCGCCCGTACGTCCAGGGTCGCGTCGCGCCCCTTCCCGTCGCCGGTGTCCGGGAGGCTGTAGCGCAGGGACATCGCGTTGGCGGGCTTGGTCAGAGTGAACTCGACGTACTGGCCGACGGCGTTCAGCGTCACGGCCTGCCGGCCGGACGCCTCCGAGGGGAGATTCCCGTAGAGCCGGTCGGGGCCGACGAGCGCGCCGTTGGTGGCCGCGTACTCGGCCTCCAGCTCGGTGAACGGCACGCTCGCGCCCCGCCCGGCTATGCCGACCGGAGACGGCGCGGGTACCCCGGCGGCGTGCGCCGCGGGGGCGGCGCCGAAGGTGAGGGCGGTCAGGCCGGCGGTTCCGGTCAGGGACAGGGCCAGGAAGACGGCGCTGGCCCGCCGTCTGAGGGAGCGGACTTGCTCGGGCGTCGGGGGATTGCTCTGTGGGGGCTGGGGCACGGGCACGCACGTCCTTGCGGCTCGATCGGCGGGAGCGGAAGTGGCTCAACCCGGGACGCTACGACTCCACATGGAGGAAGTCTATGATCCTGCGCAAAAAACAGACGCGAGGCCGCAATTAGCGTCCTCTTAGGGGGTTCTGTGTGCGTGTCAGGTCCGGGTGGGCATGCTCCAGCCCATGGACACGCCGGGAGTCGAGTGTGAGGCGGGGCCCAGCACCGGGCCCGGCACCGAGACCGGTCGGCGGGCTCTCGGCGACAGGGCTCAGGAGGAGGCGAGGAAGTCGTAGTAGCCCGCGCCCGCGACGAGTACCGACGTGAAGGAGCGGGGGAACCCGGCGGCGTCGCGGTGGACTTCCTGCGAGGTCCGGCGGGTGAAGCCGAGCGAGACGCCGGGCACGATCAGGCTCTCGGTGTCCGGGGCCGTCACCGTCCAGCCGCGCTCGCGCACCCGGCGGAGGATCTCGTCGGCGGGGTCGGCGAACACGTCGAGGCCGTCGAACAGAACCCGGGTCGTCGTGGCCTGCCCCTCACCCGGCCACCACAGTTCGACCGCGTCGAGGCGGCCCTCCCCGTCGAAGGAGGCGGTGTAGCCCACCCCGTCGAAGGAGCCCAGCGCCCGCCGCTCGGGGCGCCCCGGGCGCGGCCCGATCACCCGCGGCTCGCCCCACGGGGCCACGGCGGCCATCGCCTCGTCGAAGGCCATGCCGAAACGCAGGGGGTGCACCCGGTGCGGCGGGTCGAGGATCAGGTCCATCGTGTTCTCGTTCTCCGGCGGGTCTGTTCGAGGCCGTCGCAGCCTATCGACCGGCCAGGTCCGGCCAGGTCCGATCAGCGCGTCAGCGCGTCAGTGGCGCCGGTTCGGCGCTGTCGGCGCCAGTGACGCGGCGCAGGGTGCGGATGGCCGGGATCGACAGCAGTGCCACACAGCCGGCCAGGCAGGTGCCCGCCGAGACCAGCAGCAGTGTGCGAGGAGAGGCCAGCTCGGTGGCCGGGCCCGCCAGGATCTGACCGAGCGCGATGCCGGACACCGAGCCGGCCAGCTCGTACGCGGTGACCCGGTTGAGGACCTCAGGTGGCGTGTGGGTCTGCACGCTGGTCGCCCACATCACCGACCAGAACGCCCAGGCCCCACCACCGAGGACGTGGCCCGCCAGCAGCACCGGCAGTCCGGCGCCCAGCGCCACGCAGAGCGGCAGCACCGCGAACAGGACCATGGCCAGCGCGCCCGCGGCCAGCGGCCGGGCCGGACGCAGCCGCATGGCCAGCAAGCCGCCGAGCACCGTTCCGACACCGAGGAAGGAGACGGCCAGGCCGTAGGCGTTCGGGCCGAGCCGGGCCCCGATCACCGCCGAGCTGAGCGGCACCAGCGGGCCGAAGAGCAGTACGCCGTACGCCACCCAGATCAGGATCACCGCCCACATCCAGGTGCGGGAGCGGAACTCCCGCCAGCCTTGGCGCAGGTCGCGACGGAGCGAAACCAGCTTGGCGGCGGCCGAGCCGGCGCCGGCCGGGGCTTCCTCGGACGCGGCGGCGGGGGAGAAGCGGATGAGCCCCAGGCACAGGGCGCTGAGGACGAAGGTGCCTGCGTCGATCGCGTAGACCGTCCCGGCGCCGGTGAGCACGATCAGCAGTCCCGCCAGGGCCGGGCCGAGCAGTTGGGCGAGCGCGTCGGCGACCTTGAGGGTGGCGTTGGCCCGTTGCGGTTCCCGTGCGACCAGCGGAACCATGCCGTTGACGCCCGGCTGGAACATCGCGACCGCCGCGCCGGCCACCGCCGCCATGGTCACCAGCAGCCAGAACGGTGGTGTCCCGGCGAAGAACGCGGCAGCCAGCACGCCCTGGGTGACAACCCGGACGAGGTCTGCACCCACCATCATCCGGCGCGCCCCCACCCGGTCGGCGAAGACCCCGCCGAACAGGACCAAGAGGACGAACGTGCCGGTCCAGGTGCCGAGCACCAGGCCGACCCCGGAGATCCCGTACAGCGGGCCGACCGCGAGCGCGGCGGCCACCGGCATCATCGCGTCGCCGACCAAGGAGACCGCACGGGCGGTGAAGTAGAGCGTGAACCGGCGGTCCCACAAGGAGGCCCCGGCGCCCGGCGGCTCGGTCTGCGCCGCTTGTTTCCGTGTCTGCGTGTGTGTCTGCGTCTGGGGGTCTGTCTGTTGCTGCGCCTGTGCCTGTACGTTCGTCACAGTACGATGCTGGACTAGACCAATCTCCTCGCTCCAGTGTCCCGAACGACATGATGGGGTACTTTCGCGCCATGACGTCTCGTCCGCTGCCGAAGTCCCCGGCGCTCCACCGGGTCGTGGCCGTGCTGCAGCCTCCGCAGTCGACCTTCCCGCTGGCCTGCGCGACCGAGGTGTTCGCCGACCACAGCCCGGCCATCCCCTCCCGCTACGCGTTCGAGGTCTGCACCGAGCACCCCGGCCCGGTACGGACCCAGGCCGGGTACGACCTCCTGGTGCCGACGGGCCTGGACGCCCTGGAGCGCGCGGACACGGTGCTGATCCCGGGCTGGCAACAGCCCGCCGGAACCGAGGTGTCGACCACGCTGATCGAGTTGATCCGGCGGGCACACGGTCGCGGTGCGAGGGTCGTCGGCATCTGCTCGGGCGCCTTCGTGCTCGCCGCCGCCGGACTGCTGGACGAGCGGCGAGCCGCCACCCACTGGGCCCAGGCACCGGAACTGGCCGCCCGGTTCCCGCGGGTCCGGGTCGATCCCGCCGTGCTGTACGTGGACCACGGCGACGTCGCGACCAGCGCCGGATCGGCCGCCGGAGTCGACCTCTGCCTCCACCTGGTACGCACCGACCAGGGCGCCGCGTACGCGATGCGGATCGCCCGCCAGATGGTGATGCCCCCGCACCGCGAGGGCTGCCAGCTGCAGTACGCCGAACTGCCCACCTCCGGGCCGGTGGCGGACTCGCTGGCCCCGCTGCTGGAATGGCTGACCGGGAGGCTGGACCAGCCGGTCAGCGTCGACGAGATGGCGGTCCGCGCCCAGGTCTCGGCCCGCACGCTGACCCGGCGCTTCACCGAACAGTTGGGGATCAGCCCCGGACGCTGGCTGCTGGACCGGCGGATCGCCGCCACCCGCGCCCTGCTGGAAGAGACCGACCTGCCCGTGGAAACCATCGCGCACCGCGTCGGCCTCTCCTCGGCCGTCAACCTGCGCCGACGCTTCCACGAAGCCCTGCGCACCACACCCGCCGCCTACCGGAGGGCCTTCCGGGCGGACGGGGCGGGGAGCCTCCTGTCCGCTCAGAGCCCTCAGGGCCCGGGCTGAGACGACCCGGCACGACAACGCGTACCGCCCGCCCGCCACGATGCGTGGCGGGCGGGCGGGTAGGCAGGCGTCCGGTGGCAGGTACAGCCGCCGGCTCAGGGAAGTGGGATCACTTGCCGAGGTAGGCGTTGACGACCGTGACCGCGGAGACGTTGCCCTGCTTGTCGGTGACCTGGGCCCGGAAGGAGATCCCCTGGTTCTTGGCGGGGTTCCGGACGGAGAACGCGCCGTCGGTGACCTTGACCTGCTTCCAGGTCGCGCCGCCGTCGAGGCTCACGGAGATCGTCAGCGACTTGAGGTTTTTCCCGGAGGCCGCGCCCTGCACGGTCACGGGGATCCGGGTGACCTTGCCCGCCGGAGCGCGGGAGGCGGTGTCGAGCGCCGCGTCGAAGCGCACCGTGGAGACCGGGAGCGCGGTGTGGGCGGCGACCTGGCCGGAGCGGAAGGTGAAGCTCGTGTCGATGCGGGTGGAGACGGCCGAGACGTCCGTGGACCGCTCGACGGAGGTGGTCAGCCGGTACTTGGCGGCGGCGCCGTCGACCGTGAAGGGCTCCCAGCCGCTCAGCGGGTCCGCGTTCTCGGCGACCTTGACACCGTTGCGGTACAGGGTGGTGGTGGTCTTGGTGAGCGCCGATGAGCCCGGGTGGCCGGCGCCGTCACCGAACAGGGGCACCGCGCCGGTGATGGTCTGCTTCCCCGTCTCCGGGTCGGGTGCGCTGCGGAACACGCCCAGGCCCTTGCCCAGGACCGGTCCGAAGACCCCGGTGTTGAAGGTCTCGCGGTACGAGGAGCCGGCCTTGTAGCGCTTCGGCTCCAGGGAGGCCTGGTCCGCCTCGAGGCGCTGGTCGCCGTCGGCGTTCGGGGCGCCGAGCTGCCAGAACCCGCTGCGCCAGGTCGCGCCGTCGAGGGCGGAGAGCAGGAGCGTACGGGTGCCGGGAGCGGGCTGGACGGCCCCGTAGAAGTCGCCCTGGGACATGCCGGGCAGGGTGGGGGCGGCGTAGGCGTAGCCGGACTTGCCGCGGGCGGACGCGCCCATCTCCACGGAGAGCTTCGCCAGCTGCGCCGACTTCAGGTGCTTCTGGTAGCCGGTGGCCAGACGGTTCGTCACGCCGCCGAGGGCGACGTTGTACTGGGAGGCCGGCGCCTTCAGGAAGGTCGCGAGCCAGCTCTGCGTGAGCGAGCCGTCGGTCACGGCCGGCCCCATGTGGGCGGAGCGGAACCCGGTGTACCCCTTGGGGAGGACCCAGCCGTTGCCGAGGTGGCCTTCGCCGACCTTCTGCTGGTAGTACGGCAGGGCGAAGTCGGCCGTGGCCAGACCGGGGACGGTGATGTCCACCGGCTTCGCGGTGCGCGCGTCGACCTTGACCTTGGTGGTTCCGGTGACCTCGAGTCGCGGCTGGACGAGCCAGTCCACGCCCTTGGTGAGGTCCGAGCCGTCCTGGTACACGGCGCCGTGGAGGGCGTAGGTGCCCTTGGGCAGGCGCAGGGTGCGGGCGCCGGTCTCGTTGCTGATGCCCTCCCAGATGCCGTCGGCGGCGCCGCCGATTCCGAACAGGGAGTGGGCGAACTCGCGGGCGGGGCGGCCGTCGCGGTCGACCGTCGTGATGGTGACGTCGTACGCCTCGGCCTCACGCACGGCTGCCGCGCCCGAGCGCACCGACTGGCCGCCGCCGGTGGCGGTGACGTAGGCGGAGAAGGCGCCGTCGACCTCGCCGAGCCGGGTGTCGGCGGCCAGGGCGACCTCGGCCCGGCCCCCCGCGGGCACGGTCACCTTCTTGGCGCCGAGCACGAAGAACCCGGCCGGGGCGGGCTTGCCCCGGGAGTCGGTGCCCGTGACCGCGAGGTCGAGGGTGATGTCGGTCTTGCCGAGGTTGCGGTAGGCGATCTTCTTGGTGAGCGGCTTGTCGTCGGCGTGCGGCCACTTGGCCGTGCCGAGGGACACCGACGGCTGCTCGGTGATCACCGTCTGGGTGAGGGCCTTGTCCACTTGCACGCGGCCCGTGCCCTGCTCCTGGACGCCGGCCGCGCCGGCCTTCGTGGAAGCGGTCAGCGCGCCCTTGAGCTCGGTACCGGTCCAGCCGGGGTTCTTCTGCTTGAGCAGCGCCGCGGCTCCGGCCACGTGCGGAGTGGCCATGGAGGTGCCGTTGAGCACCAGGTAACCCGGCACGGGATGCTGGGCTCCGGGATCGGTGTCGAGCGTGCTCCCCGCGGCGGCCGCGGCGGCGATGCCGACGCCGGGCGCGGTGAGGTCGGGCTTGACCGCACCGTCGCCGACGCGCGGGCCCCTGCTGGAGAAGTCCGCGAGGACGTCCTTGCGGTCGACGGCGCCGACGGTCAGGGCGGCGTCGGCGCTGCCGGGCGAGCCGACGGTGGACGCGCCGGCGCCGTCGTTGCCCGCGGCGATGGCGAACAGGACGCCCTTCTCCGCGGACAGCCGGTCGACGGTGGCCTCGACCGGGTCGACGCCGGGGAAGTCACGGCTGCCGAGGCTGAGGTTGACGATGTCCGCACCCTCGGCGACGGCCCACTCCATGCCCGCGATGACGGCGGAGTCGCTGCCGTAGCCCCGGTCGTCGAGAACCTTGCCGCTGATCACCTTGGCGCCGGGCGCGACGCCCTTGAGGAGTCCGCCGGACGCGGCCCCGGTGCCGGCCGCGATGGAGGCCACGTGGGTGCCGTGGCCGACCCGGTCCGCGGTGTCGGGGGAGTCGGAGAAGTTCTTCTCCCCGATCACCTGGGTCTTCAGGTCCGCGTGGGTCTTGTCCACACCGGTGTCCAGGACGGCGATCTTCACGCCCTTGCCGTCGAACCCGGCCTGCCAGGCCCGGTCGGCGCCGATCTGCTTGGTGCTCTTGTCCAGGCTCGCCCGGCGCACGCCGTCCAGCCAGACCTTGCCGATGCCGGCCCCGGCGGTCCGGGCGCCACGCGCCGTGGGGTTGGTCAGGGCCTCCCAGACTTTCGCGGCGTCAGCGGACGACGCCTGGACGGCTTCGGCGTTGACGGTCTGGAGGGCACGCCCCGCTCCCTTGCCGGCGGCGGACCGCAGCTCGTCTCGGGCCGCCGCGGCGGCGCCTTCGTACTGGACGATCAGGCCGAGTCCGTCGCGGTGCAGCGTGCGCAGGATCGGGTCGGCGAGCGTGGTGACGTCGAAGAGGCGCCGGTCCAGCTTGCCGGAGGCGAGCAGGGCCTGGGCGTCGGCCGGCAGGACCAGCGTGCGGCCGTCGGCGCGTTCGATCTGGACCGGTACGCGTTCACGGCCCTTGGCGGGTTCGAAGCGGACGAGCGCGCCGCTGCCGTCCACGGTCACCCGGTCGCCGGTGATCAGCGTGACGGTCACGGGGGTGCCCGTGGTGGCGGTGGGCGGGGTGTCACTCGTGGGGGAGGCGGCCGATGCCGCTCCCGCGGGGCCGGTCAGCCCCGTGCTGAGGGCGACGACGGCGGTGGCGAGGGCGAGGGCCCCGGCGGCGCGTCGAGCCCTGTGCGTCCGTATGAACAACTCTGCTCCTGTGAAGGCGTGCACGGCGGCCGGAGCCGTGGTGCGTGCCCCGTCGTGTGGCGTACGTGGCGTACGCGGTGCGTGCGGTGGCGTTGGGGTGACGCCGGGCGCCGGGCCCGGTCGGCCGTTTCCCACCGGCCACCAGGGGGAGCGGCGGAGGTGGGCGGGACGAGCCGTTCGGGCCGTGCGGCGACCGGCGTACGACAGCAGTCCACCGGCTCGCGCATTGTTCAGCAGCCTCCATCCGGGCGACTGAACAATTGTTTTCCGTGGCCGAAGAGGCCCTTGTGGCCGCCGGGTCCGCCTCCTACGGTGGAAAAGATCTTGATCTCGGGGGAGCGGAGCGGCATGGGAAGCGGTGCGGGAAGGCCGGAGAAGGCGCTCGATCCACAGGCTGGCCCCACCGCCCGGTTCGCCGCCGACCTCCGCGCCCTGCGCCGCACGGCCGGCTTCGTCCCTTACCGGGAACTGTCCGCGCGGGCCGGCTATTCGGTGACGGCCCTCTCCCAGGCCGCCGCCGGGAACCGGCTCCCGAGCCTGCCCGTGACGCTGGCCTACGCCGAGGCCTGCGGCGGCGCCCGTGCGGAATGGGAACGACGCTGGCGCGAGGCCGCGGCCGAGACCGCGGCCGAGACCGAAGCCGCCTGCCTCGCGCTCGGCGCCGACGGCGGCGGAACTCCGCCCTACCGAGGCCTGACGCGCTTCGAACCCGAGGACGAGTCGGTGTTCTTCGGCCGGGAACGCCTGACCGACCACCTGACGGCCCTGGTGGCCGAACACCGCTTCACCGTCGTCCTCGGCCCCTCCGGCAGCGGCAAGTCCTCCCTGCTGAGGGCCGGCCTCATCCCGCGGCTGCGCCGCTCCGAGCCGCCGCTGCCGCCCGCCGCGGCCCTGCGCGTCCTCACCCCCGGCGAACACCCGATGCGGACCCACGCGCCGGTCCTCACCCCGGCCGCCGCGGACGGCGAGACCTGGCTGATCGTCGACCAGTTCGAAGAGGTCTTCACGCTCGGCGCGGACCCCGAGGAACGGGAGGACTTCCTCGCGGCCCTCCTCGCCGCCCGCCACCCCGGAAGCCGGATCCGCGTGGTGCTCGGCGTGCGCGCCGACTTCTACGCGAACTGCCTGGCCCACCCCGCCCTCGCCGAGGCCGCCCGGGCCGCGACCCTCCCCGTGGGCCCGCTGACCGCCGAGGAGATGCGCGGCGCCATCGTGCGCCCCGCGGCGGCGGCCGGCCTCACCGTCGAACGCGCCCTCACGGCCCGGCTCGTGGACGAGGTCACCCGCGAACCCGGCAGCCTGCCGCTGCTCTCCCACGCCCTGCTGGAGACCTGGCGGCGCCGTCGCGGGCGCACGCTGACCCTGGCCGGACACGAGGCGGCCGGCGGGCTGCGCGGCGCCCTGGCCCAGACCGCCGAGGAGGTGTACGCGGAGCTCGGGCCCGACCGCGCCCCCGTCGCGCGCCGCCTCCTGCTGAACCTGATCACCCCCGGCGACGGAGGCCGCGGAGACGGAGGTTCCGGAGACGGCGGCCCCGGCGACGGAGCCCCCGACACCCGGCGGCCCGTACCCCGCGACACCCTCGTGCCCCCGGACTCGCCGGAGGCGGGCGAGGCGGGGGCCGTGCTGGACCGGCTGGCCCGGGCCCGGCTCGTCACCCTCGACCGGGACGTCGTCGACCTGGCGCACGAAGCCCTGATCACCGCATGGCCGCGGCTGAGCGGCTGGATCGACACCGACCGCGAACGGATGCGACGCCACCGGCGGTTGACCCAGGCCACCGAGAACTGGCTGACCCGCCGGCGCGACGCGGGGGCGCTCCTGCGCGGAGGGGAACTGGCCGAGGCCGAGGCCACCTTCGCGGGCGACACCGACCGCGCTGCCGAACTCGTCCCGGTGGAGCGGGAGTTCCTGCACGCCGGCCTCGCGTCCCGGGCCCGTACCCGCCGGATACGGCGCGGCGTGACCTCCGTCGTCACCCTCCTGCTCGTCCTCCTCACGGTGGCGAGCACGAACGCCTGGCAGCAGGGCCGCGACAACGTCCGCCAGCGGGTCGACGCCGAGATCCGGCGGGCCAAGGGAGAGGAACTCGCCGCCGGTCAACTGGCGGCCGTGGCCCAGGGGCTACGGAGCTCCGACCCCGCCCTGGCGATGCGGTTGAGCTTGGCCGCCTGGCGGGTCGCCGAGACCGCCGAGACCCGGTCGGCGCTGCTGGCGGCGTCCGTCCAGGCCGAGTCCGACGCCTACGACGTGCCCGACGAGGCGGGCCCCTGGACCTCCCACCCGGCGCTCCCGGTCCGGTTGAGCGCGGACGGCCGCATCGCGGTCACCGTCGACATCGACTCCGTACGCGCCTGGGACGTCACGAAGAGGACGGCGATCGGCCCGGAGACGGCCCTCGACCCGGCCGCCCTGTTCCGCGGGATCTCTCCGGACGGCCGCACCGCCTTGCTGCAAGGGGGCGAGGGGAAGGCGGATCCCGTAGCCGGTGGCGGGGCCCGCCGACTGGACCTGGTGTCCGGGAAGGCGCTGGACGCCGCGCCCCGACCGGCGGGCGCTTCGATCGTCTGGACCGCCGCCGACCAGGTCGTCGCCAACCTGGACATGAACGGTGCCACCGGCCGGCTCTCGCTCCGGGACGCACGGAGCGGCCGGACCCTGCTGGAGGTGCCGACCGGCCGGCATCCCTTGTGGGCACTGAGCCCCGACGGACGCCACCTGGCCCTGTGCGCCAGGGGAGGGGACGCGGCGAGCCCCTTCGAACGGAGCGAGGTGCCCCTGCGGGTCTGGGACGTGGCCCGGGGCACCGAGCTGCCCGCCGCCCGACCCGGCGGGTGCGCCGTCGAGTCGTTCCGGTTCACAGGCGACGGCGCCGTCCTCATGAGCCACGAGCCGGGCGGCCTGAGCCTGTGGAACCCGGTCACGGGCCGGGAGGCGGCCGGGATCAACCACAACGGCCTGACCGAGGTGACCACCAGCCCCGACGGCCGGTTCGCCGCGGCCGTCGACGGCCGGGAGATCCTGATGTGGCGGATCGCCGCGCCCGACCGGCCGGTCTTCCGGTACTCCCTCGCCAACGGGGCCGCCTCCCAGCTCCGCATCGACCCGAAAGACGGCGTCCTCAGGTACCTGACCGAACGCCGGCTCGGGGACACCACGGTGCGTACGATCTCCTACGGACCGGCCACGACACCGGACTGGAACCCCGAACCGGCATCGACCGGCACCTTCAGCGCGGACGGCACGACCGTCGCGGTCGACCGCCGGCAGGGCGACAGCACCTGGTCCGAGGCCTACGACGTCGCCGACGGCCGGCGCACCGCCCGCACCCCGCCGGCCGACTGCCCGAAGGCGGCGCCGGCGGCGTCCACGGGAACACCCGAGGAATCGCCCACCGCGCACGACTGCCGCGTCCTCCTGGCGCTCACCCCCGACGGACGCACCCTCGCCCAGGCCCGGACCGACTTCGCCGAAGGCGCGGAGGCCGGAGACGGACGGCGCGAGAGCGCCCGGGAGCCGGCGCTGTGGGACATATCGGCGAACACCGCCCGCCCCCTCCCCACGGACCCGGAACCGTCGCTCGCCGCCCGGATGCCCATCACGGGCATGGCCGTCTCACCCGACGGCCGGTCCCTGCTCACGACGCGCGCGGGCGTCGACACCCTGGACGTCCGGGACCTGGCGAGCGGCCGCCGGACCCGGCCGCAGGACCTCACGAAGGACCGGGGCTCCTCCATGGCGGCCTCCCGGAGCACCCGGTCCGCCCCGGTCACGGTCCGCCCCGACGGCCGACTGCTCGCGACCTCCTCGACCACCTACGACATCCCCACCGGCCGGCGCACCGAACGGGGCCACGCCATGGAACCGGGCGGGGTACTGGCCTACAGCCCCGACGGCACGCGCCTGGCGGTCGGTGACACGACCGGCGCGGTCACCCTGTGGGACGGACGGGCCGAGCGACGGCTGGCCACCCTCCCGGCCGGATTCGACGCGGTGGGCTCCGACTCAGCCAAGGCCGTCACCGCCCTGGCCTTCTCCCCCGACGGCCGGACCCTGGCGGTGGCGGCCGCCTCCGGCACGCTCCGGCTCTGGGACGTGAACTCGGGCCGGCCGCTGGGATCACCGCTGCCGACCCCCGGCGACGGGATCGTCGCCGTCGCCTTCTCTCCCGACGGCCACACCCTGCACAGCGCGGGCGAACACAGCACCGTCCGCACCCACCAGGTGGCCCCGGTCCAACTCGCGGAGTCCGTCTGCACCCGGGCCGGAACGGGACTGTCCCGCTCCGACTGGCGCACCTACCTCCCGGATCTCCCTTACCGAAAGACCTGCTGACAGGCCTACTGCTGGTGGTCGCGGGCGTCGGACGCCGCACGCATCGTGCCGAGGGACTTGTTCAGCCCGCGCTTCATCAGACCGCTGAGCGGTCGTTCCACGACCCGGTGGATGAGCCAGGCCGTGAGGAGCGCGACGGCCAGGGCGACGGCGAGCGCGGCGCCCGATCCGATGCCCAGGGTGCGCAGCCAGTGGATCAGGGTCCAGCCGGCTTCCTGGTGGATGAGGTAGAGCGGGTAGGTGAGGGCTCCGGCGACGGTCAGCCACTTCCACTGGATCCGGTCGAGGTGGCCCAGGGCGACCATGATGATCACCAGATAGCAGAGGGTGATGATCGCGGCGACGACCGTCCAGGACAGCGGGTGCCCGGTGGCGTTCTCGTACGTGTGCTTCATCCCGCCTATGCGGCTCATCGCGACGAGCCAGGAGAATCCGACGATGCCCCACAGGAGCAGGTTCGGTCCGAACCGGTACATCAGGAACATGGCCACGCCGGCTATGAAGAACGGGGACTCCTGGGGCATGGCGAAGCTCTCCAGGAGCGGGATCTTCGTCTGCGGGGCGAGCAGCGCGGCCGCGGCCCAGATGCCGCAGAACGCGACGACCCGGCGGTAGGTGAGGCCCATGGTCACGACGATGGCGAAGAGCAGATAGAACTGCAGCTCCATCCAGAGCGTCCAGTAGACGCCGTCGACGTAGTGGTAGCCGAGCGGGCTGACGAACATGGTGAAGTTCGCGAGCACGGTCGGGAGGTCCAGACCGGCGCGAGCCCCGGGCCGGCCGAGGTGGGGCACCAGCAGGAGCACGCCCGCGGTCAGCAGGACGGCCGCCCAGTAGCCGGGGAAGAGACGGATGACCCGGGAGACGAAGAAGTCGCCCGGCTTGCGCCCCCAGCAGCTCATGCAGATCACGAAGCCGCTGATGATGAAGAACAGCTGCACGCCGAGCCAGCCGTACGAGGTGACCCGGGCGATGTCCGGCATGAAGTCGGACGGGACCTTGCCGCCCCAGACCTCGGGTACGCCCGCGAAGGCGGTCCAGTGGAACGAGAGGACGGCGAGGGCGGCGAGCAGACGCAGCCCGTCGAGCGCGTACAGGCGGGGCGCGGACCTCCGTCCGGCCGTCTCCGCGGGCGCCGGGCCGGAGGCTGCGGGCGTGGGCGGAACATGCCCATCCGTCGACGTTATTGCGGCATGGGCCATGAGTCCGTCTCATTCTTCTGATGATTTCTACACTGCGGTGCGCTGCCTGGAAGTGAGCCGCGTCCCAGGCACGCGAAGCGGCGAGGCGTCTGCTCCCCGGCGCCCATGGCAGGTCCCCCCACGGGAGACCGATGCCGTCGGGTGAGACCACCTGGTCACCTGGCGCGCATCGGTCGCAGGGATTGTACCCTCCGACGATCAGCCCCGCTCCGGAGATGGCACAGCCACTACCGGTCGCGGTCGCCGTGGGAGCGGTGATGCTCGTGGGCGCCTGGGTCGGGTACGTCAGGCTGGTCCACGGCAGTGCCGGCATCTTCGGGGCGATCTTCCTGGTGCTGGGGCTGCTGACGCTGGTGGCCCTGGCCGATCGGACGGTCGTGCGGGGGGCGGTCGCCGACTGCCTGGTCTCCGAGGTTCACGAGAAGACGCAGGGTTCCTCGGGCGAGGGCGGCCCCCCGCCCAGAACGGTCTACCGCCATGTGCTGAGTTGCCCCGACGGCTACCCGACCGAGCTCAAGGGCGACCGCCGCCTGGCACCACAGGGCGAACGGATCAAGGTCTCCTACGACCCGGGGCGCAGGGTCTCGCCCCAAGCGCACGGAGCCGGGACGCCGTGGGCACCGCTCCTGCTCGCGCTGGGCCTGCTCGGCGGTTCAGGGGCCCTCGCCGCCCGCCGGCCCGGCGCCCAGCAGGGGCCGGGCCGGCGCTGACCACGCGACCGTTCGCGCCGGCCGGCCCTACGCCTGGTCGAGGTGGGCGCGCTGCGCCGGGGTCAGGTCCAGGGTGACGGCGTCCAGGGCCTCGTCGAGCTGCGCGAGGGTCGAGGCACCGACGACGGGCAGGACGGGCAGGTCGCCACCGAGCAGCCAGGCCAGGACGACTTGGTTGGCGGTCGCGCCGGTCTCGGCGGCCACGTCACGCAGCGCGGCCAACCGGCCTGCCGTGCCCGAGTGATCGAAGCCGCTCGGGACGGGCTTGGCGGGGTCCGTGTACGCGCCGGCCAGCAGGGAGGTGTAGGCGAGCAGTGTGACGCCGGGTTCGCTGCGGACGTAGTCGAGCAGTTCCGGCGTCGCGTGCTCGCAGGAACCGAAGGTCGCGCCCGGCCGGGGCCGGAGGTAGGTGTACTGCTGCTGTACGCAGCTGTATCCGGCCACTCCCTGCTCGCGGGCCAGCGCACGGGCCCGGTCGATGCGCCAGGTGAGCTGGTTGCTGACGCCCAAGACGTCGACGGTGCCGTCGGCGACGAGTCCGCCGAACGCCGCGACCGTCTCGGCCAGCGGCGGCCGGCGGTCCTCCATGTGTGCGTACAGGACGTCGAGCCGGTCGGTGCCGAGCCGCTCGAGGCTGCCTTCGACGCCGGCCCGGACGGCTGCGGCCGACAGCCCCTCCGCGGTGCCCGGCCACGCGCCGGGTCCGGTCGGCCGGGCGCCGACCTTGCTGGCCAGTACGACCTCGTCCCGGTTGCCGCGCGCGGCGAGCCAGCGTCCGATCACCAGCTCGCTCTCGTCGCCGTTCGCGCCGTCGAGCCAGAAGGAGTAGCAGTCGGCGGTGTCGATGAAGGTGCCGCCGCGTTCGACGAACCGGTCCAGCAGCTCGATCGCGCGCCGCTCGTCGATGCGGGTGCCGAACGGCAGGGTGCCGAGGCAGAGCGTGCTCACCGTGGGGCCGGGGGTGCCGTCAGCGCGCAGGCCAAGGGTGCGAAAACGCATGGGAGTTCCTCTGCGGACGTGGGTGGGGTGGCGGGCGGGCCATCGGCGTCGGTCGCCGGGAGCCGCGTGAGGAACGGTGTCATCTGGAGCGCGGTCCAGGTCAAACCGCTCGGCGGCCCGCTACCGCCGATGGCATGATCCCCGCATGAGCGCACCCACGACCGAGTACCTGACCCCGGCCGAGACGGTCGAGCGGTCGGGCTTCAGCCTGGACACCTTGCGGTACTACGAGCGCATCGGTCTGCTGGGCGCCGTCCACCGCTCGCGCACCGGCCACCGCCGCTTCACCGAGCACGATCTCCAGTGGCTCGCCGTGCTGCGCTGCCTGCGCGACACCGGGATGCCGATCGCCGAGATGCGGCGCTTCGCCGGCCTCGTCCGCGACGGCGACGGAACCTTCGCCGATCGCCTGGCCCTGCTGGAGCGGCACGACGAGCAGGTGGAGGAGCACATCGCCCACCTGCGGGGACAACAGGCCTACGTCCGCGAGAAGATCGCCTTCTACCGCCGGGCGTTGAACTGACGCCCTCTCGGGTTCCGTTCGCGGAACCGCACCGCACCACCGCCCCGGTCGTCTTGGCCGGAATAGGTCCTGGACGGAGTCCCGGGCAGGGCGCAGACTGCGCTTGACGATCAAGTGGCGCTCGAGCGAACTGCGTTGGGGGGATGCTCGGTGCTGCGCATATATTTCACCGCCGAGGATCTGGCCCGGACCCGCGTGTCCGTGACGATCGGAGCGGCCTCGGAGACGATGTACGGCCTGAGGCTGCTGCGCGACTGCGCCGCGGCGGCCCTGCCCTTCCGCCCCTGGCGGGAGGCCGTCCGCGGGCGGTTGGGGGAGCGGGCCCGCCCGGTCACGAGCCTGCTGGCCCTGGACGGACCGGATGTCGATTTGACGGTGCTGATGGGTGACACGCCATCCGTCGAGGAGGGAATCGACAACCTGCTCCGGGCATCGCCCGCCCGATTGCGGACCGAGTTCGAACACATCGACTTCCACCCCTCGCAGTTGCCGTGGGCCCGGAAGCTGGCGGAGGGCGACCTCGAGGCCCGCAGGGACTTCGCCGCGGGGCTCACCGCCTGCAACGAGGCGCTCGTGGCGCCCTATTGGAACAGCGCGAGAGCCCATCTGGAGGGCGTACGGACCACCTTCGCCCGGACCCTGCTCGACGGCGGGATCGAACGCCTGCTGGAGGGCATGTGCGCCCCCCTGGTGCGGTGGCGGGCTCCCGTACTGGAGATGCCGTACCACCGGAACGTCGACGTCCATCTCGGGGGGCGCGGTCTCGTCATCGCTCCCACGGTCTTCCTCTGGCGGGAGCCGAGGCTCCTGTGGGACTCGCAGGACGACACCGCGGCGCCCACGCTCGCCCTACCCACCGTCGGCGACACGGCGGCGGCGGCCACCCTGTGGGGTGCGGCGCGGTCCGCCGACCAGTCGCTGGGCGCACTGCTGGGGCGCACGCGGGCCGCCGCACTGCAAGTGGCCGCCGAAGGGTGCAGCACCACGGAGCTGGCGCGGCGCCTGAACGTCTCGATCGCGGCGGCGAGCGAGCACGCGACGGTCCTGCGCAACGCGCATCTGATCACGACCAGCCGGCGCGGCAAGTCCGTGGTGCACACCGTCACCCCGCTGGGCGCCGAACTCCTGGGAAGCCACTGACCCAACACGGACGACCCGGCTCCGAAGGCGGTGAAGGCGATGGAAGGTGATGCCCTCGGAGCAGGCCCTCGGAGCCGGCCCCTCGGAGCCCGTGCTCAGAGCCCGCCGGTCCCGCCCGCACCGGCCAGCTCGCGCTCGGCGCTCTCCAGCAGCATGTCCAGCGCGACCGGATAGGCGCTGTGCGGCATCCGGGCCGCGAGGAGCCCGGCGGTGGCCGCGATGTTCGGGTACGTCCCGGCCGGCAGGCGGGCGTACGTCGACTCCCACCGCTCCTCATCGGACTCCCGAGCCTGCTCCGTCAAGGCCAGGGAACCCGCGTCGAGCGCGGCGAAGGCCAGGCACTGGTCGATGTAGGCGTGATAAATCCGCACGGCGTCCTCGTCGCCGAACCCCGCGCCGCGCAGACTGCCGAGGATGGCCTCGTCGGCCGCGATCTCCCTGGGCCGCCCGGTCACCCGGCTCGCCGTCAGCAGGGCGGCCTGGGGATGGGCGAGGTAGGCGCCGTGGATGCGCAGGCCCAGGGAGCGCAGGTCCTCGCGCCACCGCCCGGTGGGGGCCCAGCCGGCGAGAGCCCGGCCGATGAGCTCCTCGCCGATGGCCAGGGTGAGCCCGTCCATGCCGTCGAAGTAGCGGTAGAGGGTGCTGGGGTCCGCGCCCAGGGCGGTGCCGAGCCGCCGGGCGGTCAGGCCCGCGCTTCCGTGCTCCCGCACCATCCGCAGCGCCGTCTCGACGATCAGCCGCTCGGTGAGCACCGTGCCCTGCCGGGTCGGCCGCCGCCTTCGGCGGGCCTCCTCCGGAACCACGTCCTTCGGCATCGCGGACTCGCCTCCCGGACCCTTTGGTGCCCTCGTGTCGCAGCCTTATGCCAACAGCATTGACCTTAACTCCTCGCAGGCGGTTCCATCAGCCCCCTGGGGCGCACGCCCCACCGAGAGAGGACCTCGTCATGCGTGTTCTGCTTGTGGGTGCCGGCGGTGTCGGGAGCGCGATCGTCAAGATCGCCGCCCGCCGCGGCTTCTTCGACCGATTCGTCGTCGCCGACTACGACCTGGCCCGCGCCGAGGCCGCCGTCGCCGCCCTCGGCGAGGCGGAGCGACGCTTCACCGCCTGCCGCGCGGACGCCTCCGACGAGGCGGAGATCGCCCGGCTGCTCACCGAGCACGGGTGCGACGTCCTGATGAACGCCACCGACCCGCGGTTCGTGATGCCGCTGTTCAACGCCGCGCTCGCGGCCGGCACCCATTACGTGGACATGGCCATGTCCCTGTCCCGCCCGCACCCCGAAGACCCGTACGGCACCTGCGGGGTGAAGCTCGGCGAGGAGCAGTTCGAACGGGCCGCGGAGTGGGAGAAGTCGGGCCGGCTCGCGCTCGTCGGCATGGGTGTGGAGCCCGGTCTCTCGGACGTCTTCGCCCGCTACGCGGCCGATGAACTCTTCGACGACATCGAGGAGATCGGCATCCGCGACGGAGCGGATCTGACCGTCGAGGGCTACGACTTCGCGCCGTCCTTCAACATCTGGACGACGATCGAGGAGTGTCTGAACCCTCCCGTGGTGTACGAGCGCGAGCGCGGCTGGTTCACCACGGAACCCTTCAGCGAGCCCGAGGTCTTCGACTTTCCCGAGGGCATCGGCCCCGTGGAGTGCGTCAACGTCGAGCACGAGGAGGTCCTCCTCGTCCCGCGCTGGGTCGGAGCCCGCCGGGTCACCTTCAAGTACGGCCTCGGCGACGATTTCATCGGCAAGCTCAAGACCCTCCACGCGCTGGGCCTGGACTCCACCGAGCCGGTCACCGTCCGCGGTGAGGACGGCAGCCCGGTCCGCGTCTCACCGCGCGACGTGGTCGCGGCCTGCCTGCCCGACCCGGCGACCCTCGGGGACCGGATGACCGGCCGCACCTGCGCCGGGACCTGGGTCAAGGGCACCAAGGACGACCTGCCCCGCGAGGTCTACCTCTACCACGTGGTCGACAACCAGTGGTCCATGCGCGAGTACGGCTCCCAGGCCGTGGTCTGGCAGACCGCCGTCAACCCGGTCGTGGCACTCGAACTGCTCGCCGCCGAGGTGTGGTCCGGGTCCGGAGTCCTCGGCCCGGAGGCCCTGCCGCCCCGCCCCTTCCTCGACCTGCTCACCGCGTACGGATCTCCCTGGGCGATCCGGGAACAGGGGCCGGTCCCGATCCCGGCCACGCCGGCGCCGGCATCGGACCACTGACGCCGTCGCCCCGCCCGCCGGTCGTGCCGGCGGGCGTCGAAGGGGGGCCCTGGCGCCTGGCCGCCGCCGGCAAAGGGGGCCAGGGCAAGGCCTCGTACTGCTGGGCGAGGAGCCTGCGGTCCTGGCGCCCCAGGGTCGTGAACCCCGCGACGAGGGTCCCGGCGAAGGACATGCCCGCGATCGGCGGTGCCCACTGGCTGTCGAAGCCCACGGCCAGGAGCCACAGCCCCGCGCAGGCCGCCCCGAGGGTCAGGAGCAGCGCGATCCTGGTGGTGCGGGCCCACGCCCGGCTCGCGGCGACGCACCCGAAGCCGAGGATCGCGCCCGGGGCGGCCGTAGCGACGAGGACGACCAGTAGGTAGACGGCGTACATGATCAGCATGCGGCGAGCCCCCCAGAACTCGTGGCAACCCGTCCGGTGGGCAGGGGGTCGTGTCCCGCTGCTCCGACAGGTGCGCGACGCCCATACTGGCAGAAGGTTTGAACGTGTTCAATACTGGCGGTGCGCCGTCAGCGAGCCGACAGCTCCGAGGGCGCTTCCTGGACGACCCAGCCGTTGCCGTCCGGGTCGGCGAAGGTCAGGAAGGAGTTCCAGGTGTCGCCCTTGCCGTCCTCCCAGCCCTTCTCCCCGACGTGCCGCACCGGCGACACCTCCACACCCCGCGCCGTCAGCTCCTCCCGCGCGGCCTCGATGTCGGTGACGCAGAGCTGCAGCCCCTGCAGGGTGCCCGGTGCCATCTGGCGCGTACCGGGCGCCGGGGGCATCCCGTGTTCCAGCGCGATCGAACAGCGTGAGCCGGGCGGGGTCAGCTGGATGATGCGGATGCCGGGCGCGACCTCGCTGTCGAGGTCGACGGTGAAGCCGACCTTGTCCGCGTAGAACTCCTTCGACCGGTCCATGTCGGTGACAGGGACAGGAACCACTTCGAGCGTCCAGTTCATGACGGGCCTCCTCGGAACACGAATGGTGCGGGAAGGTCCACCGTGGCCTACGGGCCGCCCGTGCGCGAGCCGAATCGCGGGATGCGGAGAAGAGCGGAAAAGAACGGGCGGTGCCCCCGCGGGATTCCCTCGCGCCGAGGGGATCCCGCGCGCCGCGCCCGGATCTGCGCTGAGACCGCCGCCCCCGCTCGGCGGGGAGGCGCGTACCGGTTAGGGCGACTCCGGACCGTCCTCGCGGGAGAGTCGAAGCGCGAGTTCCTGGAGGAGTGCATCGGTACCGGGCTCCGCGCCGGTCTGGTCGTACGCGTAGGCGACCGCCGCGAAGGCGGCGATGAAACCGTTGACCAGAGCGCTCAGCGGTGCGGAGAGCTGATCGAGCACGGCACTGCCGACTTCCTCCGGGGCGGCTCCCTCCGGCACCAGGAAGTGATCGGGGGTCACTTCCGCCAGCAGCTCGGAGGCGAGGCCTTCGCCGACATCCGCGCGCAGGGCGGTGAGCGCGGCGATGGCCTTGAGTTTGATCTCGTTTTCGTGCACGGCCCGAGACTACGGCGCGGAGGTCTCCCGTGGAGCGGCACTCACGCCACTCACGGCACTCGCGCCACTCACGGGACTTGCGGCACTCGCGGCCCTGGCGCGCTCGCAGGGCCGCGAGCAGGGGAGACGTCCCCTCAGTCTCGCGCCAGCCCGCCCCGCGCGATCACCCCCGCGTACCATCGCGCACTGTCCTTCACCGTCCGGCGCTGGGACGCGAAGTCCACGTGGACGATGCCGAAGCGCTTGCCGTAGCCGTACGACCACTCGAAGTTGTCGAGCAGGCTCCACAGGAAGTAGCCGCGTACGTCCACCCCGTCCTGGATCGCCCGGTGCACGGCCGTCAGGTGCGCGTCCAGGTATTCCACCCGTTCCGGGTCGTGGACCTCCCCGGCCGGGTCCGCGTAGTCGTCGTACGCCGCCCCGTTCTCCGTCACGAGGAGGGGGAGGTGCGGGAGTTCGTCCCGCAGCCGGGTCAGCAGCTCGTACAGGCCGTTCGCGTCCACCGGCCAGTCCATCGCCGTGCGCGGGCCCGCCGCCAGGGTGAACGCCACGTGGTCCTCGGCGCCCGCCCAGGGCGCGGGGGAAGCCGATGAGCCGGCCGAAACCACGCTGGGGGAGTAGTAGTTGACGCCGAGCGAGTCGATCGGGGTGGACGTGACCTCCAGGTCACCGTCCCGGACGAACGACCAGTCCGTCACCCCCGCCGTGTCCTCCACCAGGTCCTGGGGCAGGCGCCCGTGGAAGACCGGGTCCATGAAGATCCGGTTCGCCACCGCGTCGATCCGGCGTACCGCGTCGAGGTCCGCCGCGGTGTCCGTCAACGGGCGCAGGGCATGGAGGTTCAGCGTCAGGGAGATCTCGGCTGTGGACGGGAGGCGGTCCCGCAGGACGCGGACAGCGCCGCCGTGCGCCAGGTTGAAGTGGTGGGCGGCGCGCAGTGCGGCCAGGTTGCTGGTGCGGCCGGGGGCGTGGACCCCGCTTCCGTACCCGAGGAACGCCCCGCACCAGGGCTCGTTCAGCGTCGTCCACGTCGTCACCCGGTCGCCCAGCGCCCGGGCCACCAGGTCCGCGTAATCCGCGAACCGCTGTGCGGTGTCCCGCTCCGGCCAGCCGCCCGCGTCCTCCAGCTCCTGCGGGAGGTCCCAGTGGTAGAGCGTCGCGACCGGCCTGATCCCGTTCGCCAGCAGCTCGTCCACCAGTCGGCGGTAGAAGTCCAGGCCACGCTCCACGGCCGGGCCCCGCCCCGTCGGCTGGACCCGGGGCCAGGACACGGAGAAGCGGTAGTCCGTGACGCCCAGTTCCTTCATCAGCTTCACGTCGTCGGGCATCCGGTGCAGGTGGTCGGCGGCGATGTCACCGGTGTCACCGTTGCGGACCTTGCCGGGCGTACGGCTGAAGGTGTCCCAGATGGAGGGCGTCCGGCCGTTCTCGGCCGCGGCGCCCTCGATCTGGTAGGCGGAGGTGGCCGTGCCCCAACGGAATCCGGTCGGGAAACGGAGCCCCGTCGCGGTCCCGGGGCGGGTGCCCGTGGAGGTCGCCGGGCGGGCATCGACAGCGGTCATGAGACGGACACTCCAGGGAGTAGGGGGAGGGGGGAAGGAGGCGGGACGATCGGACGGGGCCTGGTGGGGCCGGGCTCGCACCGGGCGCCGGAAGGCACGGACGCGTCAGCCCTTGACGGCCCCCTGCATGATGCCGCCGACGATCTGCCGGCCCAGCAGGCCGAAGACGAGCAGCACCGGCAGGGTGCCGAGCAGCGTGCCGGCCATGATGACCGACTGGTCGTTGACGTAGCCGCCGCCGAGCTGCCGCAGCGCGACCTGCACGGTCGGCTCCTGTGAGGACAGGGCGACGACCGGCCAGAAGAAGTCGTTCCACGACGCCATGAACGTGAGCATCCCGAGCACCGCCATGCCGGGCCGCGCGATCGGGACCACGATCGACCAGAAGACGCGTGCCGTGGAGGCCCCGTCCACGCGCGCCGCCTCGATCAGTTCGTCCGGCAACGACTGGATCAGGTACTGGCGCATGAAGAACACCCCGAACGCCGACACCAGGCCCGGCAGGATCACCGCCTGGAGCTGGTTCACCCACTGGAGTTCGGCGATCAGCATGAACAGCGGAATCACACCGAGCTGCGGCGGGATCATCATCGTCCCGATCGTCAGCGTCAGCAGCGCGCCCCGGCCCCGGAACCTCAGCTTGGCGAAGGCGAAGCCGGCGAGCGTGCAGGAGAGCACCGTGCCCACGGTGACGGACCCGGAGACGATCAGCGAGTTCAGCAGCGCCTTGCCTATGTCGGCCTCTTCGAGGACCGCCTCGAAGTTCTTCATCAGGTTCGGGCCGGGCAGCAGGCTCGGCGGCACCTGCGCCAGGTCCGCGTTGGACCGGCTGGCCGCGACGATCGTCCAGTAGAAGGGGAACGCCGAGACCAGCAGGGCGAATCCGAGGATGAGGTAGGCGATCCAGCCGCCCGTCATCGTCTTCCCGGCTCCACCGCCCTTGCGGAACCGGTACCACGGGCGACTGGCGGGCCGCTCCCGCGGAGGGCGGTGCTTCCCGGGTGCGGCCGGCGGTGGGGCGAGCGCGGTCATCGGCCGGCCTCCTTGCGTGCGCGGCGGCGCGCGATCAGGGCGTTGACCCCGACGAGCACCACGATCAGGACGAACATCACCCAGGCGATGGCCGCGGCCCGCCCCAGGTGGAAGAAGCCCCAGCCCTGCTCGTACATGTACAGGCCGAGGGTCTGGTACTGGTGCGAGATGCCGCCGGAGATCGACCCCTCGAACAGCAGGGGCTCACCGAAGAGCTGGGTCGCGCCGATCGTGGAAACGATCACCGTGAAGACGATGGTCGGCCGCAGTCCGGGAAGGGTCACGTGGATGAACTGCCGCCAGCGAGAGGCCCCGTCGATCGCCGCGGCCTCGTACAGCTCGTGCGGGATCGACTGCATGCCCGCCAGGTAGATCAGCGCGTTGTAGCCGGTCCAGCGCCAGATCACGATCGTCGACACCGCGATCTGCGAGGCGACGGTGCCCGTCTGCCAGTCCACCGGGCCGACACCGATGAGCCCGATCACGTAGTTGATCAGCCCGAAGTCGCGGCCGAAGAGCTGCGCGAAGACGAGCGTGGCGGCGGCGACGGACGTCGCGTAGGGGAGCAGGACCGCGGTCCTGATGAACGTCCGCCCGCGCAGCTTGTAGTTGAGCAGGTGGGCCAGGCCCAGTGCCATCGCGAGCTGCGGCACGGTGGACAGCACGCCGATGGTGAAGGTGTTGCGCAGTGCGGTCCAGAAGTACGCGTCGGTGAAGAGCGCGGTGTAGTTGGCGATGCCCCGCCATTCCATCTCGCCGCTCGTCTGGAGTTCGACGCGGTAGAGGGAGACGAACGCCGTGTAGAGGAGCGGGAAGAGGCCGAAGGCGAGGAACAGGGTGAAGAAGGGGGCGATGTAGGCGTACGGGGAGGCCTTGCGCCAGCTGCGACGGAGAGCGGCGGCCGGACCGTCGTCCGGGCCGTTCCCGGGGCCGGATCCGGGGCCGGATCCGGTTCTGGCCGGGCGGGGTCCGGCCTTCGCCGTGGAGGTGGGGGACACGAAGCGGCCCTTCGGTGGATCGCGGCAGGAGGGGGTGAGGGGGTGGGAGGAGCCAAGGGGACAGGAGGGCAGGAGGGCCGTGGGGCCGGGGGCGGCCGGTCCCGCGGCCGGCGTCAGCCGGTCACGTTCGCCACGCCCTTCTTCGCCGTCTCCCACGCCTTGTCCGAGGAGACTCCCTTGCGCTCGACCTCGCTGAGCGCGTTCGTCAGCTGCTGCATCACGTTCTGGTCGTGCACGCCCAAGACCTGGACCGGGGACTCCTTGGCCGCGTCACCGAAGATCCGGCCGATCGGGGCGCCCGAGAAGTACGGGTCCACGGCGTCCGAGATCTTCGCGATCGCGCCCGTCGAGGAGGGGAAGTTGCCCTGCTTCTGGAAGACCTTCGCCTGCTGCTCGGGGGCGGTGAGCCACTCGATCAGTTTGTACGCCTCCTCCTTGTGCTTGGCCGCACGCGGGATGGCGAGGTACGAGCCGCCCCAGTTGCCCGCGCCGCCGGGGAGCTTGGCGACGTCCCACTTCCCCTGGCCCGCGGCGCCGGCCTGGCCCTTGACGTAACCGAGCATCCAGGCCGGGCACGGGATGGTGGCGAACGAACCGGCGGCGAAGGCCTGGTTCCACTGCGGGGACCACTGGTCGAGCTTGGCGCTCAGGCCGGCCTCGGCCGCCTTCACGGAGGTGTCCCAGGCCGTCTTGACCGCCGGGTTCGTCTCGTAGATCATCTCGCCGGCGGCGTTGTAGTACCGCTCCTTCTCCTGGCCGATCATGACCCCGTAGAGGGAGCCGACGCTGTCCAGCCAGGCGCTCTGGGCGGGGGCCTTCTTCTTGTACTCCTTGCCCAGCTCCAGGTAGCCGTCCCACGTGGACCACTTCTTCGCGAGCTCCTCGCGGTCGGTGGGGAGACCGGCCTGCTGGAAGAGGTCGGTGCGGAAGCACATGGCCTCGGGGCCCACGTCCGTGCCGAGGCCGAGGACCTTGCCGTCCTTCGTGGTCGCCGCCGACCACTTGGCCTCGGCGAACTGGCCCTTGAGCTTGTCGGCCCCGAACGCCTTCAGGTCCTGGAACTTGTCGGACTGTTGCTGGGTGACCGACGCGATCCGGCCCACCTCGACGCCCTGCACGTCCGCGAGCCCGCCGCCACCCGCGAGGCGGGTCTGGAGCGACTTCCAGTAGTCGGCCTCGTCCTGGGTGTCGCTCTGCTTGATCGTCACGCCGGGGTGGAGCTTCTGGTACTCCTCGTAGAGGCCCGCCTCCTTGAACCCGAAGGATCCGAAGAGGTCGACCGTGAGGGTGACCTCTTTGCCCGCGCCGTCGGAGGAGTCCGGCGAGGCGCCGGACCCACAGGCGGCGAGGAGGGCTCCTGTGAGGACGACGGCGCCGAGGCGGGCCGTGGCTCTCTTGGCGGCTCGGGCGATGGGCATGGGAAGCCTCCCTTGACTTCGGGATGAACAGAACGCTTGAGAGCTGACTGAGAGCGCTCTCAGTTCGTGCGTCTGGAGCGTCTCCCGCCGACCCCTCCCCGTCAAGACTCGAACACATAACAGCTTGGCGTTGCGGCTAACTGCCCTTTATGCACGCTCTCTTGACACCCAGGTTTCAGAAGATTTACGTTCCATGACACTTGAGAGCGCTCTCGAACGCGCTCTTCCCCCCACGTGATCGAGGTGCAGTTTCGTGCGAGCCTCCCTCTCCAGACCCGCAGTGGCGACGCTCCTGGCCATCGGACTGGCCGCCGTCGGCCTGGGCCCCGCCGCTTCCCCCGCGGCCGCCGCCACCATCCCCGCGGGGTCCGGCAGTTACACCGATGCGCGCCCTGCCGGCACGTCGGGACCCACGACGAACACCGGCGCCCCCGTCACCCCCAAACTCACCGCCGCCGCGCGGGACAAGCCGGTCCCGACCAACGACTGGTGGACCTCCCTCGCCTACCAGCGCTACGGCGACAACCCGTACTCCACCCCCATGTACGGTCACCCTCTCACCTACCAGGCCAAGGCCTCCGGTCTGGAGGTCGGCTACCCGACCGCGCCCGCGATCGTCGGCGACGGCCGACAGTACGAGTACGCCCACAAGGCCGACCTCACCGTCGGCCTCACCGGCCTGAACTCTCCCGACACCAAGGCCGACGCCTGGTCGGACTGGACGGTCACCCCGTACTGGGCCGACGGCTCGCGCACCTTCCGGGCCACCATCGGCCACGGCATGCCGTTCGTGTACGCCAAGGGCTCGGGCGGCGACGCCCGCGTCACGACCGCCTCCCCACCCACCGTCTTCGCGGACAACGGCAACGTCCTCGGCATCACGGTCGCCGGTCACCACTACGCCCTCTTCGCCCCGACCGGCGCCGACTGGACCGTGTCCGGCACCACGATCACCGCCGGACTCGCGGGCAAGGACTACTTCTCGCTCGCCGTCCTGCCCTCCACGGACGCGCTCGCGACCTACCGCAAGTACGCGTTCAGCTTCGTCACCGGCTCCCAGGTGGCCTGGCAGAACGCCGGCGGCGACGTCCGGGCGACCTACACCCTGACCACGGAGGCGAAGGAGGGCACCGAGCGCGGCACGCTCCAGGCCCTCTACCGCCACCAGTGGCTGCACACCACCGACGCGCTCACCCCGTACACGTACGTCTCGCCGCGCGGCACCATGAAGGTGCGCGAGTCCACCTCCTTCACCACCAGCCAGAAGAACAACGGCGTGCTGCCCGCCCTGCCCGCCTCCAGCGGCGTCGACCGGGCCCGGCTGACCGGCTACCTCAACGAGGTGGCCAATGCCTCCGACCCGTTCTCCGGGGCCACCGACACCTACTGGACCGGCAAAGCGCTCGGCCGGCTCGCCCAACTGGTGCCCGTGGCCGACCAGATCGGCCAGACGGCGACCCGCGACAAACTCCTCGGCCTGATGAAGGGCCGCCTTCAGGAGTGGTTCACGGCGGGCGGGGCGAGCGAGTTCAGCTACGACAAGGACTGGAAGACCCTCACCGGCTACCCGGCCTCGTACGGCAGCGACACCGAGCTCAACGACCACCACTTCCACTACAGCTACTACGTCTACGCCGCCGCGATCATCGCCCAGTACGACCCGGCCTGGGCGGCGGACTCGGCCTGGGGCGCGATGACCAAGCACCTGATCCGCGACACCGCCAATCCGAGCCGCACGGATGCGGCGTACCCCTTCCTGCGCGGCTTCGACGTGTACGCGGGTCACAGCTGGGCCTCCGGCCACCAGGGCTTCGCGGCGGGCAACAACCAGGAGTCCTCGTCGGAGTCGATCAACCTCAGCGCCGGTCTGGTGCTCTGGGGCGCGGCGACCGGCGACACCTCGCTCCGCGACCTCGGCAGCTACCTGCTGACGACGGAGTCCGAGGCCATCACCCAGTACTGGTTCGACGCGAGCGAGCAGGTCTTCCCCGCCTCCTACAAGTACGGCACGGTCGGCATGGTCTGGGGGAGCGGCGCCGCCTACTCCACCTGGTGGACCGCCAACCCGGAGGAGATCCACGGCATCAACGTCCTTCCGGTGACCGGAGGTTCACTGCACCTGGCCCGCGAGAAGGCCGCCATCACACGGAACATCGCCGAGATGGAGCGCGAGAACGGCGGCCCGGCCCAGGAGTGGCGCGACCTGCTCTGGGAGTTCGAGGCACTGACCGATCCGGCGTCGGCAAAGACCAAATGGGACGGCGTGAACGGCAATTACACCCCCGAACAGGGTGAGTCCAAGGCCCACACCTACCACTGGATCAACACCCTCAACACCCTGGGCGCACCGGACATGACGGTCAGCGGCGACCTGCCCACCTCAGCCGTCTTCACCAAGAACGGCACCCGCACCTACACCGCGCACAACCACGGCTCCACCGCCCGTACGGTGACCTTCTCGGACGGCAAGACCCTCTCCGTACCGGCCCGTTCCACAGCCACGGGCACCGGCGCCGGAAACCCGGACCCGGACCCGGAGGAGCCCGGACCGTCCACCGGCAACACCTTCCGCCTCAAGACCGGCGGCGTCCTCACCACCGCCACCACCGACCCGGCCGGCGCGGACACCCTGGCCTCCGCCGACGGCGTGAACCGGGACGGCACCCCGTACCGGCCGACCGTCTATGAGGCGAAGCAGGTCACCGGCAAGGTCTCCGCCGGGGCCTCCACCGCCTTCCGCCTCCGGGTGGACGCCGGCGCCAAGGTCGGGCTCGCCCCGCAGGTCCGAGTCAGCTACGACCTGACCGGTGACGGCACCTTCGACCGGACCGAAACCTTCCGCTACTTCGCGACCGACCCGGTCGCGGGCTGGGAGGAGTACACGCAGGCGGTCGGCGCGCAGGCCGTCACCGGGAGCCTGGGCGAACTCAAGAACGGCACCGTCCGTCTGGAGATCTGGAACGCGCTGGGCAACGGCACGTCGCAGGTGCAGACGGGCACGGACGCGGCGGTGCTGAGGATCCCGTACGTGTAGTACGGGCATGATCGGTGCGGCGGGTCTCCGGGGCTGCGGGTCTCCGGGCCTCCGGCTCCTCGGAAAGGAGACCCGCCGTACGCGGCGCACGGCGGGGTTCAGGCGGAGGCCCGCCGGACCAGCATGGTCGGGGTGATCACCGAGTCCGGTCCCGCGCCGTTCCCCGTACGGTCGAGGCTGCGCAGCAGCAGCCGTGCCATCAGCCGCCCCTGGCCCTCGATGTCCTGCCGGACGGTGGTCAGCGGCGGGTCGGTCTCCTTGGCCACCGGATCCATGTCGTCGAACCCGACGACCGCCACTTGCCCGGGCACCGCGATCCCGCGATCCCGCAGGACCCGTAGCGCCCCCGACGCCATCAGGTCGTTCGCGACGAACACCGCGTCCAGGTCGGGCCGCCGGTCCAGCAGCTCCGCCATCGCCCGCGCCCCGCTCTCCACGGTGAAGGCGCCCTCGGCGAGGAGCGTCGGATCCATGTCCAGCAGCACGTCCCGGTAGCCGTCGAGGCGGTCCGTCGCCGAGGTCTGGTCGGGCGGCCCGGCGATGTGGGCGATGCGCTCGCGCCCCAGGTCCCGCAGGTACTGCACGGCCACCCGGGCCCCACCCCGGTTGTCGGCGTCGACGTACGGCACGGTCCGTTCGCCGGGGCCGGCGGTCCAGCCGGGCCGGCCCCCGAACACGGTCGGGATCCCCGCTCGCCGGGTGATCGCGTGCAGCGGGTCGTCCGTGTGCAGGGAGAAGGCGAGGGCGCCGTCCACGTGCCCGCCGGACAGGTACCGGGTGATCCGGTCGAAGTCGCCCGGCCCCTCCACCAGCAGCAGCACGAGCTGGGTGTCGTGGGCGGTCAGCTCCTTGCTGATGCCCCGGATCTGCTGGGAGAAGAAGGGGTCCGAGAAGATCCGCACCTCCGGCTCCGCGATGACGACGGCCACCGCGCCCGTCCGCCGTGTCACCAGCGTCCGGGCCGCGTGGTTGGGGACGTAGCCGAGCTCGTCGACCGCCCGGAGCACCTTGTCGACCAGCGGTTGGCGGACCCCGTCGCCCCCGTTGACGACCCGCGAGGCGGTGGCCCGGGAGACGCCGGCACGCGCCGCGACGGCTTCCAGGGTGGGGCGGGACCCGGGGGACGGCTCGGGCAAGGCGGTCGCTCCTCGTGGACGGGGGCGGCGACGCGCAAGGTGGTGCGGACCTGCGCCGTCGCCGGATCGTCTACAGCCTAGCGCCGGGACGGGCGGAGGAATGAGAGCGCTTCCAAAAGGATGCCGCCCGGTTCGCCGCGGGCCGCTCAGCCGGCGTAGGGCTGCCACATCTTGACGGTCGTCGCCGGGTTGCTGGCGGAATTGGACTTGTGCGTCACCAAGCACCGGTACTGCCTGCCGAAGTGAACGACGCGGTCGTTCTCCGCATACTGCCGGTTGACCTTCCACTCCGAGAATCCTGCCGCCATGAGGGTCACCTTTCATCGAGCCGGCTCGATGCCGGTGTGCAAGAAGCATCGCACCCTCCTGAGCAGGGCAGACACCCGATGCCGTCCGCCGGCCCGATTCCGGATGCGGTAGACCCGTAGCGGATGTGTACAGGTCTGGACCAAGCTCGGGTCATGGATCTGGAGTTGAGGCATCTCAAGATCGTCAGAGCGGTCGCCGACGCCGGCAGCCTGACCCGCGCGGCCACCGTGCTGGGGCTCACCCAGCCCGCGCTGAGCACCCAGCTCAAGCGGATCGAGCGGGCGCTGGACGGGCCGCTCTTCCTCCGGGGGCGGGAGGGGGTACGGGCCACCGCGCTCGGGGAGCTGGTGCTGGAACGGGCCCGCGTGGTGCTGCCGGCCGTGTGCGAGCTTCAGGAGGAGGCGGTGCGCTTCGCCCGGCAGGGCACGGCCGGCTACCGGCTCGGGGGGACGCACGGGCCGCTCCTGGGCGGGCTCGTCGACCGGATCGTCCGGCAGGAACCGGGAGTGCCGGTGACCACCTACACCTCGTGGTCGGAACGGGAGGTGGCCGGGGGCGTGGCCGCCGGCAGGCTGGACTTCGCCCTGGTCGGGGTGTGCGGGGAGAGCGCCCCGCCGGGGCCGGGACGGCTCGCGTGGCGGGAGGTCGCACGGGACCCGGTGCACGTGATGCTGGCCGAGGACCACCCGCTGGCACAGCGGCCGTGGATCGAGCTGGCGGAACTGGCCGCCGAGGCCTGGACCGACGTACCGGGCGACGGGTGCTTCGGGGACTGCTTCGCGGCGGCGTGCGTGCGCGCCGGGTTCACCCCGGCGTGCGTGTACGAGACGGACACGGCATCGTGCGTGCACCTCGTCCAGGTCGGGCGGGCCGTGGGGCTGTGCCGGGCGACGTTCCCCGTGACCCCCGGGGTGGTGGCCCGGCCGCTCGCCGGGAGCCCGCTGGTGTGGAGGCACCTGCTCGGCTGGCATCCAACCGCGCGGGCCGCCGCCCGCGCGGCGGCGGTGCTGGAGCACGCGCGGGACGCCCACACGGAGGCGCTGGCCCGGTCGTCCGCGGCCGCGGTCGCCACCGCCCTGGCGGAACGGG
>NZ_JBIAPV010000016.1:0-99170 GCF_042888445.1 Streptomyces sp. NPDC002886 | reverse complement strand
TTGGGGGGGGGGGGGGTTGTTTTTTGGGGTTTCTCTCTCCCTCACCGCGGGTGTTTGGGGGGGGGGGGGGGGGGGGCGGGCCCCCGGGGGGGGGCCCCCCCCCCCCACCGCCATGTCGCCATGTCCGGGCTCCATCGATCGACTACCGGGTGAAAACGGATATCAGGGGTAATGGGTACCGTGCCGGGACGGTCGCCGTGACGCAGCAGGGGACCTGCTCACCTCCAATGATCGACGACCGCCCCGGTCCCGGATGTGAATCAAAATGTGTACGGGAAAAAATGCGGGGCAGGCGGAGGCCATGACGGAACGCGAGTTCCGCCGTGAACGCGGTTCCGTGAACGCAGTACGGAAAAAGAGGAGTCGGTGGGGACTATTTCCCCCGTCTCCCATTGACCGAAGGAGTTGTTTTTCGCATGACTGAGAACTTTTGGGGTTACCGCGAGACCGCCGGCCGTCTGGCCGGTGCGGATCTGACGGGATACAAGGTCGAGGCGAGCGACGGTTCCATCGGCAAGGTCGACAAGCACTCGGACGAGGTCGGCTCCTCCTACATCGTGGTCGACACCGGGCCGTGGATCTTCGGCAAGGAAGTCCTCCTGCCGGCCGGCACGATCAGCCGGATCGACGCGAACGACGAGAAGATCTACGTCGACCGGACCAAGGAGCAGATCAAGAACGCTCCCGAGTTCGACAAGGACAAGCACCTCCACGACAACGACTACCACCGCCAGGTCGGCGGCTACTACGACGCCCCGCACCACCTGTAACAGGGTGTGGCACCGACACGGGTACCCCAGGGCGGGGGCGACAGCTGAAGCTGTCGCCCCCGCCCTGCTGTCACGCCCTCTTCGACCGCGCCAGTCCAGGAGACGCAGGGCCTAGGCGGGGAGAGCGTCAGGGGCGCCGACGCAGCTTCGGAACGGCGCTTGGGACGACGTCCACGGGCCTCACCCGGCGGTGGCCCGGCGCCCCCTGATCACCCGGCCCGACTGTCCGCCCGACGTCGTCCTCGACCTGATCGCCGCCTACCGCCGGGAATCCCCCTGCCGCGGTGCGGGGGGTGCGGGGCTCTCGTCGAGGAATCCGCCCGACTGGTGCTGCCACAGCTTCGCGTACGTGCCATCGCAGGCCAGCAGGTCGTGATGCGTGCCCTGTTCGACGATGCGGCCGCGGTCGAGGACGATGAGCCGGTCCATGTGGGCCACCGTGCTCAGCCGGTGCGCGACCACGAGGGCGGTGCGCCCCTCCATGAGACGCCACAGAGCCTCCTGTACGAGGACCTCACTCTCGGAGTCCAGGGCGCTGGTCGCCTCGTCCAGCAGCAGGATCGGCGCGTCGCGCAGGATCGCCCGTGCCAGTGCGACGCGCTGGCGCTGTCCGCCCGACAGCTTGACCCCGCGCTCGCCGACCATCGTGTCGAGGCCGTCGGGCAGCGAGTCGGCGAACTCCGTGACGTGCGCGGCCTCGGCCGCGCGCCGGATCTCGGCCTCTGTGGCACCGGGCCGGGCGAACGCGATGTTCTCCCGCAGGGTGCGGTGGAACATCGCGGGGTCCTGAGGGACGTACGCCATCAGGTCGCGCAGATCGCGCTGGCGCAGCCTGCTGATGTCCCGGCCTCCGATCAGGATCCGGCCCGCGTCGATGTCCGTCATCCGCAGCAGCAGCCGGGTGAGTGTGGTCTTGCCGCCACCGGAGCGGCCCACCAGCCCGATCTTCGCCCCGCTGGGCACGTCCAGGTCGAGCCCCTCGAACAGCGGCTCCGCGCCCGCGTGGGCGAAGCCCACCTTCTCGAAGCGCACCTCGCCGGCCCGGTCCGGCTCGGGCACCGGCTCGGGGGTGTGCGGGTCGAGTACGGTCGCCGGCGTCAGCAGCAGCTGCGTGAACTGCGCGGCCTCCGTCATCGAGCTCTCCAGGCGGCGGTAGATCTGGTTGAACTCGAACATGATCCGGGTGGCGTTGGAGAAGTAGGTGAACGCGACCACGACCGCCTCCACTCCGTGCCCGCTTCCCCCCACGCCCCCGCCGCCGCTCCCGGCGATCGTGACGGCGATCAGCAGGCCCAGCGCGTTGGTCACGACGGACATGGGTGCGACCAGAGTGTCGATGCGCAGGTTGCCGTAGTCCCACGACCGCAGCGTGAGCGCGCGCGACTGCGCGACCCGGGACCGGTGCTCGGCCGCCTCGCGCTCCTCCGCGGCGAACGCGCGGACCGTGTCCATGTTCATCAGACTGTCGGAGACGTGCCCCGACACCCGGGCGATCGCCTCCTCTCGCCGGGCGACGAGCGCCTGGCGGCGCCGGATGAGGGGCAGTACGCACACCCCCGTCACCACGATCATCGCCAGGAGCGCCACGACGAGCAGCGGTTCGTAGTGCCAGAGCACCACCGACCCGAACAGCAGCGGTACGAACCGGCCCACGACCGAGAAGGTCAGCGCGTCGACGAACTCCTCGAAGCGGGAGGCGAAGCTCAGTACCCGCTTGGTCAGTGACCCGGCGAAGTTGTCGTGGAAGAACGCGGCGTCCTTCGCGAACAGCTCGTCCATGCCGACGATGTACAGCCGCTCGATGCCGAGGGCGTCGAGCCGGTTCAGGCAGTGCAGGCCGAGGCGCCACGCCGCTTCCGAGAGCAGCAGGACACCGGCGAAGCCCAGGACGTACGGGAGGCAGGCGCCGAGGCCGAGCTCGGCGCCACCCGCGATGCGCCCGACCAGCTTCGCGACGACCAACGGGGCGATGTAGTTGATGCCGATGTTGCCGAGGGCGGGCATCAGCATGGCGGGCGCGGTCAGCCACCGCAGCCGCGCCAACTCCCGCCCGTAGTAGCGGAGTGCGAGGACCACCGGCCCCCTGCCTGGCGGACCCCCTCGTGCTGGAGACGCTTTCATGGCCACCCTACGTAGTCACTTGCTTACGGAAATCACAGTCTCCCGCGATGCCGTCCGCGCCGTCCAAGCGTTTTCCGTGTGGGTGCCAACCGCCCCGCATCCGGCCGGCCCGCTATCCGCCCCGGATGAACGTCGCCACCACGACCGTCACCAAGGCGTCGTTCCTGCTCATGCAGAACGTCGCTCAACAAGAGGGCCGAGGGATGCCCCACTCATCTGCTGGTGACGCCTGAACTCATCGCGAAAGGCACTTGGTCGCAGCCCGCACCCATCGCCCTTCGTTTGGCTTCTCCGGTTTCGGCTGTGGCGCCGTCCGGCCGCCGCCAGATGAACGCCGAGGTTGTTCAGCGCCTTGGCGAGGTCGGGCTCGTGGGCGGCAGGTCCGGGTGGGACCCCGAACGAGGGCCGGCAGTGGGGCCGCGCGTTCCGCATTTCTGGAACGGGCTGCGGTCGCCGAACACGACCTTCACCGAGGAATGATCAGATCGGTGAACTGCCCCGCGGTGGGGACTCGACCACGGTTGAAGACGACAGCGACGAACACGGCCACCAGTGGCAACAGAGGGATGAGCGCAGCCTCGGGCAATCCGAGGACGGCCGCACCAGCCATCACCATTACGACCGTAAGACCCACCACTACCGCACGGATCCGCTCTCTCGGTGCGGCTGGAACCACATCAGCGAGTTGATCCGCGTCGAGGAGGTCGTCGATGCGACCCTCGGCGTAGCGTTCGGCGATTGTCAGCAGCATCACGGTGAGGTCTTCAAGGGCGCGGCCTGGATCGGAGTCCTGCCGGGCTTCGGCCTTTCGTAGCGCGCCCACTACCAGTGCGGCGTGTGCCTTGAACTGACGCTCGTTGTGGCGTCTGGCTCTGGCGCGACGGGTGCGATGGGCCCTCCAGACGGCGCGCTCGACCGGTTGCACGGAGACTCGCGGGATCTGGCAGTCCGGCTGGGTTTCCTCCCACCGGCGAAGCACGACCACGCACTGGGCTGCGACCGTCAGCAGAGCAACGACCGGCCAGCAGCGCCGATCCTCCGCGCGGGCGCTCTCCCCGGCCGCGTACCTGGTGAGGCCGTCCAGGTCGTAGGCGGAAAGCGTCGCACCCCTGCCGGAGCTGGTGAGGTTCGTACGCTTGATGAGCCGTACTTCAGCGGCCAGGATCAAGGCCCAGAACAGAAGTTTTGTGACTCTGCCGATCGCGGAAGAGTCCCAGGGAAGTACCGTCGCAGGCAGAGCCACGAAACCGCTGAGCAGCTCCTGTACCGAGCCGGACTGCGGTCCTGGATCGGCGCTCCACCGCAGATGCCCCCAGTCGGCCATATCCTCGACGTGCAGCAGGATGAATAGCAGTACGGCAAACCGCAGTGTCTTGATCGGCCCGGCTACAGGCCGAGCGCGCCACCACCGCACGACGTACGAAGGTGTCAATCCGTTGCCGCCGACGCGATCGAGGATTCGAGGCGGCAGCAGCATCTGGGTCAGCAGTGGAGCAGCGCGGCGCACCCCCGAGTCGGCGCGCCGACGCTCGAAGCGCTCCCAAGCTGCTGACCCCCAGCGCTGAACCGGTCCGGGAATGGCGAGCAGAAGCATCCCGACCAAGAACAGCCATGGGGAAAGCGCAACGACAAGACCCATCGTGAACACGGGGGCAGTCTCATGCATCCCACCGACAGCGGGGCTTCGAATGACGAAACCAGCACAGTCCTGACGTTCACTCGGTGTGCCGTTTCGTCAGGTGAGAGCACCACCCCGGGCCTCCCTCGCGGTCCCCCTCCCAGGTCGCCCCGCCCGCCACCCCCCCGCAGCCACTCCGAGCCGACAGAGCGCAGCGATCCCCCGCCGAACGCACCAGGGGCCCACACGGCCACACCGCCCCTGGAGTGCGGGCCGGGGGAATGGCCGAGCTGTGCCGCTCCGCGCACGGCGTGAACAGCCCCGCCATCACGGCACTGTGCCGGCAGACCTACGGCCGGTGACCCGCCGCCGAAGACACGCGGCAGAATTCTCGACGGACGAGATGCCCGAAAGGCCGGCCATCACCCCGATCTCCCGGATCGTCGGGGAGCGTTGCCCTCCCCCTGGGAACCACGGCTCTACAGGCCGATCCGGTACAGCCGGTCTGGTGGTCTGTGGCCCCGTCAGTACGAGGGGCAGAGGTTGGTCTGTACGGCGGCGAGGATGAAGGCGGCTTTGGTGGGGCCGAAGCCGTCCGGATGATCTGGGCTGATGAAGCGCCGGTTCGTGGACTCGACGCGCTTGGTCGGGTCCTTCTCGTCCTTCATGGACTGGCACTGACTCAGTCCGCGGCTGATGGCCTTGTCGTCCTTGCCGTTGATGATTTCGGGGTCGATCTTGTTGAGCACGGCGAGGTAGATGGCGCGCTGCTCGGGGGCGGGACTGGGCGGGATCCCGGCGGCTGCGGCTGCTGAACTGAGCGCGTCGGGGGCGAGGCTCGACTGCGATGCGGATGGCGAGGCGGCAACCTTGTCGTCAGGCTTGGGCTCGCTGGTGACGGCCTCGGAGCAGCCGGTGAGGGCGAGGAGGCCGGCGGCGAGGAGGGTGATGGTGTGGTGTGTTCGCATGGCGTCATGGTGTCGGCGCCGGGACCGGTGCGGACGGGCTGTGGCTGATCTGTGACGCGCGGGGCTTCTGTGTCCGGGCACGTGGTTCCCCGCCGGGCACTACGTGAGCAGCGGGTACCCCCCTGGTTCTGATCACGAACTCCGAACCGTCACACGGCATCATTCAGGCATGATCACTATTCATCTGAAGTACGAGATCGACGCTGACAAGCTTGAGGATTTCGAGGAGTACGGCCGCCGCTGGGTCCGGCTCGTCAACCGTTTCGGCGGGACGCACCACGGCTACTTCCTGCCGAGCGAGGGCGACAGCGACATCGCCTACGCCCTCTTCTCCTTTCCCAGCCTGGCCGCGTACGAGCAGTACCGCACGGACAGCATGTCCGACGCGGAGTGCCAGGAAGCGTTCGAACTGGCTCGTGACACCCGCTGCATCAAGCGGTACGAGCGCCGCTTCCTCCGGCCGCTCGCGGGCCTGTCCTAGGCTGCCGGGAGTTCCGCGGCGCGCCCCTGCCGCGCGGCTGTGCACAGCGCTGCGATGACGGCCGTCGTGGTGGGGGTCGCCGTCTCGGTGTTCGGAGGGGCCGGCCGGGTGTCGGGGCGGCTCGGCGGACCCGTCGGGTGGCGGAATTCTGACCGAATGGACATAGTTGGTCCGCGTTTGCGGCCCCTCACCATCGGGCCAGGCAGCTTGATGAGCTGTCCGGCCGACCGCCAAAGCGCCCCGGGCACTGCAAGGTTGGTCCTGCACCGACCGGTGCGGACGGCCCACGAAGCGGTCCGCACGCACACCAGACCGCTCGCCTTCCTGGGGATCCCATGCTCAAGCGTTTTGTCATCGCCCTGTCCGTGGCCGCCTCTGCCCTGCTGCTGCCCGCGGCCGGCGTCGCGCAGGCCGCCGACGACACCTCGGCCGCGACCGCGACGACCGCGACCGGAGGGGAGAGCAGCACTGCGACCCCGACGACGCGCCAGATCGTGACGGCCGACGGCCGGGCGTTCACGGTCGGCACCGGCTCGCTCGGCAACCGCAACCGCGACACGGCCGACAGCTCCTGGGGCGGCTGACCCGGCCGGCCCGTCAGGGCGGCTGAAAGGGGAGGGGGAGGAAGCATCGCGTCGCGATGCTTCCTCCCCCTCCCCTTTCAGCCGCCCTGGGGCCCGAGACAGACGACGGCGTACTGGGCTCCCTGCGCCTCGATGTACCGGCGCGACCACCCGGCCGGTACGTAGAGCAGTTCGCCCGGCAGCAGCCGGCACTGGAAGGACTCCGGCCGGCCGCTCTCGCCGGTACCCGTCAGCTGCCAGGTCACGGCGCCGGCGATCTGGTGGAGCAGGAGGTGCTCCCGGCCCCCGTGCTGCGCGGTCCAGACGGCGTCCGTACCCCCGCCCGGGGTGGATCCGGGGGTCTCCACCCGGTCGAGCCGGACGGACAGGCCGGTCAGGGCGCCCAGTTCGGCGGTGAAGCGGTCCGCCTGGGCCGGCCGCACACCGCCTTGCGCCGGGAGGGCGCCCGCGTCGTCGGCGTCACCGAACGCCGGGTTGTCGTACTCGGGCCACAGCACACCCGGCGCCCGGTCCAGGTGGACCGAGAGGAACAGGACGATCTCCCGCAGGTGCGGGGTCTCCCGACCGCGGCCCGCGTCCGTCACGTCCATGGCACGTCCCTCTTGCTTCGGCGACTCGGCAGCTCTCATCCCAGCAGCATGCGACACGCCCGCCACCTGCGACAGACACGAGAACGCGTGACATCCGGGTGGGCCGGGTGCTACGCGCCCTCCGACTCCGCCTCGGACGCCTGTTCGGCGTCGGGGCCCCGGTCCAGCAGGCCGCGTGCGGAAGCCGCCACGCCCGCCTGGAAGCGGCTGCCCGCACCGAGCTCCTGCATGATGTCGGCGATGTGGCGCCGGGCCGTGCGCAGCGACATGCCCAGGCGCCTGGCGATGGCCTCGTCCTTCAGCCCGGCCCCCAGCAGCCGGATGATCGTTTCATGGATCTCCCGGGCCACCTCCTCCAGCCCCTGGCCCGCCGCGGCCGAGAACGGCGAGGCCAGGTCCCAGGTCTGGTCGAAGATGTTGCACAGGTAAGTGACGGTCGACGGCTCACGGATCACCACGGCGCCCCAGCTTCCGTCGGCGACCGGGATGAAGGCCAGCTCCCGGTCGAAGACGATGAGCCGGCCGAACAGTTCGTGCGCCGTGCGGTACTGCGCCCCCAGGGGGGAGGTGGCCGCGACGTAGGCCTGGCTCGGCCCGTTGAACCGGGCCGTGTGGTGATAGAGGGTGCGGATCGAGATGCCCCGCTGGAGCATCGTCTCGTCCCGCCGCAGTGCCTCCTGCATCGCCTCCGGCACCCTGCTGCCGCCCCCCGGCTGCGAACTGAGCATCTCGGTGGCGCAGTTGAGCGAGGCCCGGTTCAGCGCCCCGCGCACGTCCTCCAGGCTCTCCAGGACCTCCAAGGACTCCCCCGTGGAACGCCGGCCCAGATAGTGCGGCAGGAAGCGCTCCAAGTCCTCACGGATCCCGCTGATCTCCCGCTGCTGGTCTCGGATCCGCGCCTCCAAGGGCGCGACGAGCTGCTCGGCGGCGGTGTCCGGGGCCACCGCGAAGGCGACCGACGGGTCCACCGGGCTCACGTGCAGCAGCCGTGACGCGCGTAGACGCTCCACGCTGCGGCAGACGTCGGCCCGGTCGAGGCCCGTTCCGGCGGCCACCGCGGCCTCGTCCACCGTGCGGTGTTCGAGCACCCAGCCGTAGACATCGATGTCAGCATCGGTGCTCTTCGAATCCGGCTCCGCGTCAGATTTTTGCATTGCCCTACTTTGCACTTTTCACCCCGGGTCGCTTTGCTGCCAGGCACCTTGGTGAGGTACCCGCCCCCTGGCGCCAGGATATGCAGCGGGCAAGGCTGTACGAGACGAACAGCAGCGGCGATCAGGCCACTTCAGGGCCCGGGACGACCGAAACGGTGCGATCACGCACAGCGTGATCGCACCGTCGCCCGGGGGCACCCCTGCCGCTCCCCTTCACCTTCACCATCGATCCGGAATCCGGAGCCCCACATGCTGGACAGCACACTCACCGCCCCCGCACCGGAACTGCCCGCCCTGACCCCCCGCGAGCACGAGGTGCTCGCCTACCTCGCACAGGGGCACACGTACCGGATGATCGCCTGCCAGATGGGGTTGAGCCCGCACACGGTCGACACCTACCTGCGGCGGCTGCGCAGCAAGACCGGTTCGGCCAACCGGACCCAGCTCACCCACATCGCCTTCCGGCTGGGCTACTGAGCCTCGCGCCCGGCCGTGGACCCGGTATCCGTGGACCCGGTATCCGTAGACCCGGTATCCGTAGACCCAGTATCCGGGGCCCCCGTACCCGGGGCCTCGTCCTCGAACTCGCGCATCCGGCGCAGTGGGGAGCACAGCAGGACCAGCGGGGCCACCGACAGGGCGGCGGCGCACAGCCACAGCGCGTCCCGTACGCCCAGCAGTTCACCGAGGAACCCCGCCAGCAGGCCGCTCACCGGCAGGACGCCCCACACGAGGAAGCGCATCGTGGCGGTCATCCGGCCGAGCAGGTGCGGCGGGCAGACGGTCTGCCGGTAGGTGACCTGGCAGATGTTGTAGAGGGTGACACCGGCCGACTGGACGAACGAGCCCAGGACGAACAGGCCGATCCTCCAGTCCTTGTCCGCGAGCGGGAGCAGCAGCCCGAAGGGCATGGTCACCAGTAGGGACAGCCACGTGAGCCGGGCCGCGCCGACGGCCCTGGTCACCCGGTCCGCGACGGTCGCCGCGAGCACCGAGCCGATCGTGGCCGTCGTCAGCACCCAGCCGACGGCCGCGGGCGGCAGCCCTACGGTCCGGGTCAGGAAGAGCACCTCGATGGCCATCACCGCACTGAGGAACAGGTTGACGGCAGCGGTGTTGAGGGCGATGACCCGCAGGATGCGGTGGCTCAGGACGTAGTCCAGGCCCTCACGGATGTCCCGCAGCAGGTGGCGGCGGGGGGCGGGCTCCGGCTTCTCCTCGCGGACGCCGATCCGCCCCAGCAGCACCGCGGAAACCAGCGAGGTCACGGCCTGGCCGGCCAGCGTCCCTGCGGCGCCGAGCAGTTGCACCAGGAAGCCGGCGATGCCGGGGCCGGCGAACTCCGCGCCCGACCGGACCGTCTCCAGCTTCGAGTTGCCCGCGGTCAGGGTGTCCTTGCCGATGAGCGTCGGCAGGTAGCTCTGGTCGGCCACGTCTCCGAACAGCCGGGCGCAGCCCAGCAGCAGGGCGACCGCGTACAGCAGCGGCATCGAGTGCAGGTCGAGCAGGTAGGCCACCGGCAGCGCCGTCAGCAGGACGGTGCGCGCCAGGTCGGCGGCCATCATCACGCGGCGCCTGCGCATCCGGTCGACCCAGGCCCCGGCCGGCAGGCCCAGTACCAGGAAGGCCGCGTGTTCCGCGGCGGCCAGCAGGCCCGCCTGCATCGCCGAGGCGTCCAGGGTGAGCACCGCCATCAGCGGGAGGGCGACGTAGGTGATGCTGCTGCCCAGCTCGTTGCAGATGTGCGAGGACATGAAGAGACGGAAGTCCCTGCGCTGCCGGTGCTCCGCGCGGTGCACGGAATCGGTGGACTCGTCGGTGGTGACGGACACGGGTGCGTTCCTTGTCTGGGTGCGGACGGGGTCCGCGGGTCGCTGGTTCATCGGGGGGCGGGCGCGGGAAGCGCCCGGGGGTCGAGCTTGCCGCCGGGGGTCCGCGGCAGCCGCTCCATCAGGATCACGGTGGCCGGTACGAGGTACCCGGGCATTTTGGCCAAAAGGTGACGGCGCAGGGCGTCCGGGGTCAGGGCGCTGCCGGGAGTGAGGGCGGCCCAGGCGGCCAGCTGCGGTCCGCCGGCCGCCGCGACGGCGCGGGCGACCACGTCGACCACGTCCGGGTGGGCGGCTACGGACGCCTCCACCTCCTTGAGTTCGACGCGGTGGCCGCGGATCTTGACCTGGTCGTCTGCGCGCCCGAGGAAGACGAGCGGGCCGCCGGGTGCCCGCGTGACCCGGTCGCCCGTGCGGTACATGCGCTCGCCCGGGACCTCGGCGAACGGGTCGGCGACGAAGCGCTCGGAGGTCAGCGCCGGCCGGCCGTGGTAGCCGCGGGCCAGGCAGGAGCCCGCCAGGTAGAGCTCGCCCGGGGTGCCGGGGGGCGCCTCGCGCAGCTCCTCGTCGAGGACGTAGGCGCGTACGCCCGCCAGCGGTTCGCCGAGCGGGATCAGTTCGTCGCCCGCGAAGCCGGCCAGTTCCGCCGCTCCGGGCTCGTAGGAGGTGGCGGTGATCGTGGACTCGGTGAGGCCGTAACAGCTGACCACCGGGGGGAGCCCGGCGGCCGCCCAGTGCACCAGGTCCGCGGTCCGGCCCGCGTCGCTGCCGATCACCACGCGGCGCAGCGCACCCGGCAGCGCCCGCGGGGCGCGCTCCAGGTCCTTGGCCCACTGCGTCCAGTACGGGGTGGGCAGGTTGACGACGCTGATCCGCTGCTCCGCGAGGAACGGCTCCAGTTCGGCGGGCGAGAGGACGTTGTCGGTGACGAAGACGGCCGTGCCGCCCGTGCACCAGGTGGGCAGTGCCTCCTCCAGGCTGACGTCGAAGGCGGGGGCCGCGAACTGCAGCACCGCGTCCCCGGCGGTCAGCCCGTAGCGTTCGGCCAGGGTGCGGACCTGCGCGGCGAGTCCGGCGTGGCCGACCGCCACGGGCTTGGGCAGCCCGGTGGAGCCGGAGGTGAAGAGCACGTAGGCGAGCGAGCCCGGGTCGATGCCGGCGGGCGGCTCGGCCGCCGCCGTGGGGGCTGCGGTGCTCGTGGCGGCCCAGAACAGCTCGCGCCCGGTGCGGCGTTGCAGCATCGCGGCCGCGTACGTGTCCGGGGCGACCGCGTGCCGGGTGCCGGCGGCGTCCAGCAGGGTGCGCAGCCGCTCGTCGGGGGCGTCGAGGTCCACGAGGAGGGCGGCCGCGCCCGCGTACCAGATGCCCAGCAGCCCCACCGCCCAGTGGAGGCCCCGGCGCACCCCCAGGAGCACGGTGTCCTCCGGTCCGGCGCCGGCGGCGCGCAGCTCCTCGGCCACCGCCCGGGCCCGCCGGTCGAACTGGCGGTAGGTCAGCTCCCCCTCGGCCGCTCGGACCGCGGTGGCCTCGGGTGTGATCCCGGCCCGGTGCGCGATGCGCAGGGGCACGGGGGTGGTCTCGGTGGGGCTCATGGTGGTGGTGTCTCCTGGGGGTACGGGCGGGATGCGGGCAGCTCTTCCCGGGGGCGCGGCACGGCCGGGGCCGGTCGGGCGCGGTCAGGCCCCGTCGCGCGAGCGGGGGCGCAGGGCGGGGCGGGCGGGGGCGGCGGGGGCTTCGGCGGCTTCGGCCAGACGGGCGGAGACGCCCGCCGGGGTGGGCGTCTCGAAGAGGTCGCGGATGCCCAGCCGTACCCCGAGCTCGGTGCCGATGCGGCCGGTCAGCCGGGTGGCGAGGAGGGAGTGGCCGCCGTGGGCGAAGAAGTCGTCGTCCATGCCCGCCTCCTGGAGGCCGAGGACGGACGCGAAGATCTCGCAGACCGCCTTCTCCTCGGGCGTCGAGGGCAGCCGGCCGGCCGGGCGGTGCACGGTGGCCGGATCGGGAAGCGCCTTGCGGTCGAGCTTGCCGTTGACGGTCAGGGGGAAGTGCGGCAGGTGCAGGAAGAGCGACGGGACCATGTAGTTGGGCAGGCTGCGGCCCAGTTCCGTGCGGACCCGCTCGGCGGTGGGCGTTCCGGTGAAGTAGCAGACGAGCCGCTGCTGGCCCGCGTGGTCCCGGTCGACGGCGACGACGGCCTCGCCCACACCGGGCACGGCGCGCAACGCGGTCTCCACCTCGCCGAGCTCGATGCGATTGCCGCGGATCTTGACCTGGTGGTCCTGCCGGCCGAGGAAGTCGAGCTGGCCGTCGGCCCGCATCCGGGCGAGGTCGCCGGTGCGGTACATGCGGCTGCCCGGCACGGCGCTGAAGGGGTCGGGGACGTAGCGCTCGCTGCTGCGGCGGGGGTCGCGCAGGTAGCCGGGGCCGACGCCGGTGCCGCCGATGAAGAGCTCGCCGGGCACGCCGGGCGGTACGGGAGCGAGAGCGGCGTCCAGCAGGTAGAGGGTGTTGTTGCGCAGCGGGCGGCCGACGGGCAGCCGGCCGTGTTCCAGCTGGGCGTGCACGTCGGGCCCGATGAAGGCGTGGGTGTTGTCGTCGGAGCACTCGGTGAGGCCGTAGGCGTTGACGATCGCGGCGCGCGGGTGGCGCGCGTACCAGCGGGTGCACAGTTCGGGAGGCAGCACTTCGCCGTTGACGACGAACCAGCGCAGCGCGGGCAGGGCCGGCGGCTGCACCCCGGTGTCCCACAGGTCGACGGCGGCGCGGACGAAGGACGGCACGGTCTCCATGACGGTGATCCCCCGGCGGGCGGCGTCGCCGAAGAGGGCGGCGGGGTCGCGGGCGGTGTCCCGGGAGACGAGGTGGACCTGTCCGCCGGTGATCAGCGGCGCGAGCATCTGCCACACGGAGATGTCGAAGGTCAGCGGTGCGTTCATCACCACGCGGTCGCCCTCGCCGAGGGCGAGGTCCTCGACCTTGGCCAAGAGGTGGTTGTTCATGCCCCGGCGGTGGACCATGGCGCCCTTGGGCTTGCCGGTGGAGCCGGAGGTGAAGCAGACGTAGGCGAGGGCGTCGGGGCCGCCGGCCGGCGCCGGGCGTTCGCCGGACCCGGCTGTGCCGTCGGTGTGGTCGATGGAGTCGATCACGAGGACGGGAAGGCCGCCCGGGACGGCCGCGGCGATCTCCTCGGCGCGGGCCCGCTGTTCGGGTGCGGCCAGCAGCCGGCTGATCCCGCCGCTCGCGAGGAGGTCGGCGGTACGGGTGACGGGGCCCTCGGGGTCCAGGGGGACGTACGCCGCTCCGGCGCCGAGGATCGCGAGCATCGCGACGGGGACGCGGGTGGTGGGCTCGCTGAGTACGGCGACCAGGTCGCCGGGGCGCACCCCGTCGGCGAGCAGGGCGAGGGTGAGGGCGTCGGCGCGGGCGACCAGGGCCGCGTAGCTCAGCTCGCGGCCGGTGTCGTCGGTGGTGGCGACGGCCTCGGGGCGGCGCCGCGCCTGCTGACGTACCCGCTCGACGACCTCTGCGTACCGCTCGTCGCGCGCGGTGTCGTTCCATTCGACCAGGACGCGGTGGCGTTCGGCCGGGGAGAGCAGGTCCACGGTGCCCACCGGGCACGACGGGTCGTCCGCGACGGCCTGCAGGAGTCGGGCGAGGCGTTCCAGCAGGGCCTGGGCGGTGTCCCGTTCGAAGACGTCGGGCCGGTAGTCGATCTGCAGACGGAGCCGGTCGCCGGGGATGGCGGTCAGCGAGAGCGGGTAATGGGCGGCGTCGTGGGGGTCGACTCCGGTGACCTCCAGCCCGCCCGCGCCGAGGGCGGCGAGGCCGGCCGCGTCGACCGGGTAGTTCTGGAAGGCGACGCAGGAGTCGAAGAGCTCTCCGGCTCCGGCGAGCCGCTGGATCTCGACCAGACCCAGGTGGTGGTGGTCGATCAGCCGTGCCTGCTCGTCCTGGAGCCGCTCGAACAGCGCGACGAGCGGCTCCGCGGGGTCGATGCGGACCCGGACCGGCACGGTGTTGATGCACAGGCCCACGATGTCGGCGACGCCGGGCAGTTCGGGGTCGCGGCCACTGACGATGGCGCCGAACACCACGTCCTCCGAGCGGATCTGGCGGCCGAGCAGCAGCGCCCAGGCGCCCTGGAGGAGGGTTCCGGAGGTGATCCGGTGGCCGCGCGCGAGGGTGCCCAGCCGTTCGGTCAGGGATGCGGGGAGGTACGTCTCGACGCGGTCGGGCAGGACCGTGCCGGGCGGCGGGGACACGGGCGCGGTGCGGGTGCCGCCCGCGAGGCCGTCGAGCGCGCGGGTCCAGGCGTCCTGGGCGGCGAGGGTGTCGCGGCCGTGGAGACGGCCGAGGAACGCGGAGTACGGGGTGACCGGGCCCAGGGGCGCGTCGTCGGCGTGGTGCAGGGCGAGGAGTTCGCGCACGAGGACCGGCCAGGACCAGCCGTCCATCAGGATGTGGTGGTAGGTCAGCAGCAGCCGGTGGGAGAGCGGGCCGGTGCGGATGAGGGTGAAGCGGAGCAGCGGCGGCCGGGCGAGGTCGAAGCGGGTGGCCCGGTCCTCGGCGAGGAGGGTGTCGACGGCGGCTGCGCGCCCGGTCTCGTCGAGCCCGGTCAGGTCCACCTCCTGCCAGGGGGTCCGTACGCCGCGCCGGACGACCTGGGCGGGTTCGCCGGTGGCGCGGCGCAGGAAGCCGGCGCGCAGGTTGGCGTGCCGTTCCAGGACGGTGTCGGCGGCGGCGCGCAGCCGGTCCGGGTCGAGGGGGCCGTCGAGGTCGAGGAGCAACTGGGCGACGTAGACGTCGCGTTCGTCCTCGTCGAAGAGGGCGTGGAAGAGGATGCCGTCCTGGAGCGGGGACAGCGGCAGGACGTCCTCGACCAGCGAGCGGGCGGCGGGAGGCGGGGTGGGAGCCGAGGCGGGCGCGGCGGTGGGAGCGGGGGTGGACGGCGGGTGGTTCATCGTGGTGTTCCTTCTGGGGTCAGGCGGTCTGGGTGCGGCGGGCCCGGCGGACGATCGGCGGGTCCTGCGCGGCGCCCGCGGCCGCCGCGGGCAGGGCGGCGGCGAGTTCGGCGACGGTGGGGCCGCTGAAGAACTGGCGGATGCCGATGGCGGCTCCGCATCGCGTCCGGACCTCGGCGAGCAGCTGGGTGGCGAGCAGGGAGTGCCCGCCCAGGTCGAAGAAGCTGTCGTGGACGCCGATCCGCGGCAGGCCGAGGACCTGCTCCCAGATCGCGCACAGGGCGCGCTCCTCATCGGTGCGCGGCTCCTGGTGGACCCTGGCGGCGCCGGCCGTCGGGTCCGGCGCGGGCAGGGCGGCCAGGTCGGTCTTGCCGTTGGCCGTCACCGGGAAGGCGTCGAGCAGGGTCAGGGTGGTGGGCACCATGTAGTCGGGCAGCCGGGCACGCAGGTGTTCGCGCAGTTCCGCCGGGGTGGGTGCGGTGGCTCCCCCGGCCGGGACCGCGTAGCCCGCGAGCGCGGCGCCGGCGGGCGTGTCCACGACGGTGACGGCGGCCTGGCCCACCGCCGGGTGGCCGGCCAGGGCGTGCTCGATCTCCCCCGGTTCGATGCGCAGCCCCCGGATCTTGACCTGCCGGTCGGCGCGGCCCAGGTACTCGACCTGGCCGTCGGCGTTCCAGCGGGCGAGGTCGCCGGTGCGGTACATGCGGGCGCCCGGGGGGCCGTACGGGCAGGCGACGAAGCGTTCGGCGGTGAGCGCGGCCCGGCCGAGGTAGCCCTGCGCGAGTCCGGCGCCGGCGATGTAGAGCTCGCCGGTGACGCCGGGCGCGGCGAGGCCGAGCCGTTCGTCGAGGACGTGGAGCCGCGTGCCGTCGAGCGGGCGGCCGATGGGCACCGACCCGTCGGGGGCGTCCTGGCCGGGTCCCACGGCGAAGGTCGCGGCGAAGGTGGTGGTCTCGGTGGGGCCGTAGGCGTTGGTGACGGTGGTGCGGGGACAGGCCTCGCGGACCCGGCGGACCATGGACGGGGAGGCGGCCTCGCCGCCGGTCATCACCTCGTGCAGGGAACCGAGCGCGGGCAGGCAGCGGTCGGCGAGGACGTTGAAGAGGGTGGCGGTGAGGAAGGTCCCGGTGACCTGCTCCTCGGTCATCAGCCGGGCCAGCGCGTCGACGTCGAGGTCGCCGGGGGGCGCCACGACGACGAGCCCGCCGTTCAGCAGCGGCACCCACAGCTCGTAGGTGGAGGCGTCGAAGGCGTGCGGGGAGCGGAAGAGGACCCGCTCGTGCGCGCCACCGCGCCAGCGCCGGTCGGTGGCCAGGGCGACGACCTCGCGGTGGGAGACGGCCACGCCCTTGGGGGCGCCGGTGGAGCCGGAGGTGTACATCAGGTAGGCGAGCGCGTCGGGATGGCCGGCCGTCGCGGCACTTTCGGCGTCGCCTTCGGCAGGGGGCCGCCCCGGGCGCAGTACGTGGCGCACCCCCGCCGGAACGGGCTCGCCCTCCGGGACGTCGGTGACGAGGACCGCGGCCCCGGACGCGGCGATCACGGCCTCGGTACGGGCGACGGGGGCCCGGGCGTCCAGCGGCAGGTAGGCGGCTCCGGCCTTGAGGATGCCCAGGCAGGCGGCCACCAGGTCGGCCGATCGGTCCATCAGGACGGCGACGGCCTCGCCGGGGCGGACGCCGAGGGTGCGCAGCCGGCCGGCGAACAGCTCGGCCGCCGCGTCGAGTTCGGCGTACGTGGTCCCACGGCCCGCGCAGAGCACGGCGGGCCGGTCCGGGTGGGCGGCGGCCCGCTCCGCGAAGACCTCGTGGACGGTGCGGGCGTCGGCGGCGACGGGCGCGCCCTGCCAGTGCTCGAGGAGGTCGGCCCGCTCCCCCGGCAGCAGTACGTCGAGTGCGGAGACCGGGGTCCCGGGCTCGCGGACGACGGCGCCGATCAGCTGGACGAGCCGGTCCAGCAGGCGCCGGGCCGTTCCCTCGTCGAACAGGTCGCTCGCGTACTCCAGTCCGAGGGCCAGGCCCCCGGGTGCTCCGGTGGCCGGGTCGTGGAGTTCCTCGACCTCCAGGGTGAGGTCGAACTTGGCCGTGTCGGTGCGCAGCGCCTCCGCCCGCACGGTCAGGCCCGCGAAGGCGGGGATCTGCGGCTCGGTGCGCTGGGCGGCGACGGCGACCTGGAAGAGTGGGTGCCGGGCCGCCGAACGGGCCGGGTTGAGTCGTTCGACCAGCGATTCGAAGGGCAGTTCCTGGTGGGCGTACGTCGCCAGGGCGGCGGTGCGCACCCGGTCGAGCACCTCCCCGAAGGTGGGGTCGCCGGAGGTGTCGGCGCGCACGATCAGGGTGTTGACGAAGAGCCCCACGAGGTCGGTGAGGGCTTCGTCGTCCCGGCCGTCGACGGGGCAGCCGAGCGGCAGGTCGGTGCCGGCACCGAGGCGGGTGAGCAGGACGGCGAAGGCAGCCTGGACGGCCATGAACGGCGTGGCGCGGCCGCTGCGGGCGAGTGCGGCCAGACCCGCGTGGGCGGCGGCGTCGGTGCGTGCCTCCACCACCGCGCCCCGGTGGCCCGCGACGGCCGGGCGCGGGCGGTCGGCGGGCAGCGCCAGTTCGTCGGGGAGGCCTTCGAGGGCCGTCGCCCAGTGGGTGAGCAGCCGGGCGTGCAGGGAGTCGGGGTCCTGGGCCGGGCCGAGGAGTTCACGCTGCCACAGTGCGTAGTCCGGGTACTGGACGGGCAGTTCGGGCCACTCGGGCGGCCGGCCGGCGGTCCGGGCGGTGTAGGCGGCGGCGAGGTCGCGGACGAGGATGTTGACGGAGTGACCGTCGCCCGCGATGTGGTGCAGGACCAGGAGCAGGTAGTGGTCCTCGTCCCCGTCCGTGAAGAGGTCGGCGCGCAGCGGTGGTTCGGTGTGCAGGTCGAAGGGGCGGGACGACGCCTGCGCGGCCCACCCGGGGCGGTCGGCGGCCGGGCAGTCGGTGACGGTGAGCGCCGGAGCGGCGTCCGCCGGGGCCAGGACTCGCTGGTACGGTCGGCCCGCCTCGTCCGGGAAGACGGTGCGCAGCGCTTCGTGGCGGGCGCTGACGTCCGCGAGGGCGGCGTGCAGGGCGGCGCGGTCGAGGGCGCCGCTGAGCCGGAGCCCGACGGGGATGTGGTAGAGCGCGCCGTCGGCCCCGTCGCGGGCGTGGAACCACAAGCGATGCTGGGCGTGGGACAGAGGGATCACAGCAGGGCTCCGAGCTGGGATTCGAAGGTGTCGAGGTCGGCCTGGCTGACCCGGGTGAGGGACACGTCGGAGGGGGTCAGTCCGCCGGAGTCCGGGCGGGCGGCGTGGGTGACGACGGCGCGCAGCATGGTGAACCACTCCTGGGCGAGGCCGTGGACCCACGGGCCCGGGAGGGCGTTGCCCGCCCAGGTCCAGGTGGCGCTGAGAGTGAGGCCGTCGGGGCCCTCGTGGGCGGCCGCGTTCACCTCGACGGCGTGCGCCATCGGAAGTCCCTCGTCGGCGTCGTCCAGGGCGAAGGCGTGCCCGGGGGCGGCGTCCCACGGCGCGTCGCCGCCCATCGGGAACCGGCCGAGGTAGTTGAAGCCGATCTGGGGAATGCCCCGCGCGGCGAGGTCCGCTCCGGTGCGGGAGTTGAGGTGGCGCAGCAGGCCGAAGCCGATGCCCTTGTCCGGTACGGCGCGCAGCTCCTCCTTGACGAGGCGCAGGGCGGCTCCGATCGCCGGTCCGCCGGCCCGGGCCTCTTCGAGGTCGGGGCTGCCGAGGGCGAGGCGGACGGGGAAGACGGTGGTGAACCAGCCGACGGTGCGGGACAGGTCCGTTCCGTCGGCGACGTCCTCCCGGCCGTGCCCCTCGACGTCGACGAGGACGGCTCCTTCCTCGTCCGGTCCGTCCGGCCCGTCCGGTCCGTCCGCGCCGCGCCGGCCGAGGACGGCCAGGGCCAGGGCGGTCAGCAGGACATCGTTGACGGTGCCGTTGACGAGGCCGGGCGCGGTGGTGAGCAGGGGACCCGTCACGTCCGGGCCGAGGGTGAGGGTGAGGGTGTGCTCGGGGCTCTCGGGGTCGAGGCCGCCGGGCGCGCGGACCCCGGCGAGGGCGTGCGGGGCCTCGCGCAGGGCCGCTGCCCAGCGGTCGGCCTCGGCGGTCCGGCGGCCGGAGGTGGCCTCCGCCCGCAGCAGGTCGGCCCAGTGCACGAAGGGGGTGTGCGCCGGTTCCAGGATCGGCTCGAGGCCCTCGGCGAGGGCCGCCGCGCAGGTCCGCAGGTCGTCCTGGAGGATGCGCCAGGAGACTCCGTCGACGACCAGGTGGTGGACGACGAGCGCGAGGCGCCCTTGCTGTCCGGCTCCCCGGTCCATCAGGACGGCGCGCAGCATCCGGCCGTCGCGGGGCGAGAGCCGCCGCCGCGCCGCCCGCATCCGCTCCCGGGTCAGGGCGGGCAGTTCCGCGTCGCCCCTGCCGCGGGCGTCCACGTGGTCGAGCAGGTCCGCCGCGGTGACGGAGCCCGCGGGGGGTACGACCGGCTCGGCGCCGGTCCCGCCGGTCGCGCCGGTCGCGGCGATCCCGTCGGGCAGCCTCAGCCGGAGCATCTCGTGGGTGTCGAGGAGGGCCTGTACGGTGCGTTCGGCGTCGGCCGCCCCGAAGCCCGGCGGGGTGCGCACCACGAGCGACTGGTTGTACGTGTCGACGGGACCGCCGAGTTCGGCGAGCCAGCCCATGATGGGGGTGGGGGTCAGCGGGCCCAGCCTGCGCAGGGGCACGGCCGGGCCCGCGCCGGCCCGTACCCGGCCGTGGACGCGGGCGGTGGCGGCGAGCGCGGTCACGCTCTCGGCGCGGAGCACGTCGCGGGTGGTGAGGACGAGGCCGGCCGCGCGGGCGCGGCTGACGACCTGGATCGCCTGGATGCTGTCCCCTCCCAGCCCGGTGAAGCTGTGGCCCGCGTCGACCTCGCCGTGGCCGAGCACGTCGGCGAAGAGGGTGCGCAGGGTCCGTACGGGGTCGGTCCCGGCGGGCGGCCCGTTGCGGTGGGCGGGCTCAGCCACGGGGCGTGTTTCCGGCGAGGGCGGCCACCAGGGAGGCGGGGCGCATGTCGGTCCAGACGCGCTCGACGTGGTCCAGGCAGGCCTGACGGCCGTCGGGGCCGTGCACCACGTTCCAGCCGGCCGGGACGGGGTTGGCGGCGGGCCACAGGGAGTGCTGGAGCTCGTCGTTGCGGACGACGAGGTAGCAGGCGTTGTCGTTCTCGAAGGGGTTGCTCACGGCGGTTCGCCTTTCGGTTCGGGTGTGCGCGTACGGGGCGCCCGGCGCCTTGTAGGAGGGGCGGGGGTGGAGGATCAGGCGCGGGGTGCGGCCTCGATGTCGAGGCGGATCAGGGCGCGTGCCGCGTCGAGGGCCGCGTGCACGCCTTCGGGCTCCGCGTGGCGGGCGATCACGTGGCCGAGCCGGTCGGAGGCGCTGCGGGGGCTGCGCACGGGCGTGCCGGGGGCGGCGGTGACCAGCACCGACTCGACCCCGTCGACGGCTTCGGCGGCCGGGGTGCCGTGGGCGGCGGTGAGCGTGCCGTCGGTGTCGGCGAGGAGGAACTGGATGCCGGCGTGGCCGGCGTCCTCGGCCTTCAGGTGCGGGGGCAGTCCGAGTGCGGCGCGGAGCTGCTCGCCGAGGAGGTCGACCCCGGTGGCGAGCCGGATCAGTTCGGGGATCATGCCGCCGGCCGGGCGGGGGTTGATCTCGATGAGGGCGGGTCCGTCGGCGGTCAGTTTGACCTCGGTGTGGGTGGCTCCCAGCCGGATCCCGGCCGCGTCCAGGGCCGCCGTCACCGTCTCGGTGATCCGCTGCGCGGTGGTGGCGGGCAGCGGGGCGGGGAAGAGGTGGCGGTGTTCGACGAAGTACGGGGTCGCTGTCACCGACTTGGCGGTGATGCCGACGCACTCGGCCCGCCCGTCCCGGCTGAACATCTCGACGCTGTACTCGGGCGCCTCCAGGTACTCCTCGACGAGGACGGTGCGTGCGGTGGGCATGCCCCGTACGTTGGTGTCGATGGCGAGGATCCGCTCGATCTGGGCGCGGGCCTGGTCCTCGTCGGCGCAGAGCAGGACGTTCGTGGAGCCCGAGTCGTCGGCCGGCTTGACCACGCAGGGCAGTCCGGTGAGCGCGACGGCGGCCGCGGCCCCCTCCGGCTCGCGGACCAGGGCGTAGCGGGGCTGGCGGACGCCCGCGGCCCGCAGCCTCTCGCGCAGGGCCGACTTGTCGCGGCAGAGGGCCACCGCCTCGGGCGGGTTGCCGGGCAGGCCGAGCCACTGTGCGATCCGGGCGGCGGCCGGTACGTAGAAGTCGCTGGTGGTGGTGACGCCGGCGATCTCCTCGCGGCGGAAGCGTTCCTGTACGGCGGCGCGCAGGGCTGCGTCGGAGTTGGTGTCGCAGCGCACCACCTCGGCGCCGGTGTCCGCGAGTCCCCGGTAGCGGTCGGGGTCGCCGGTCAGCAGGACGGGTACGGTGCCCAGTTCGCGAGCCCGCTCCAGCGCCAGCATGCCGGTGCCGGTGGTGTTGGACTCCACGAACAGCAGGTGCCGGCGGATCCCGGCGGGCGGGGCGTAGGCGAGCGTGGACCAGGTGCGGGCGGTCGCGTCGGGGCCGAGGGCGGCCGGTGCGGTGGCGGTGGGCACCTCGCGCAGCCGGTTCGCGTCCCAGTGCTCGTCGCTGTAGACCGTGTCGGCGTAGCGGTCGCCGCGGTCGGGCAGGATGCCGACGATCCGGGTGCCGGGTTCGGCGCGCTCGGCGAGGCCGGTGAGGACCCGGTAGACGGAGCCCGAGGTGTTGCCGCCGAAGATCTGCTGTTCACGGGCGAGGTCCCAGGTGGCGGCGAAGGCCTCGTGGTCGTTGAGCCAGTGCACCTCGTCGACGAGGGTGCGGTCCAGGTTCTTGGGCAGCAGGCTGTTGCCCAGGCCGCTCTGTAGGCGCTGCGGTACGTCGGGCTGGCCGAAGAGGGCGCTGCCCACGCAGTCGACGCCGACGACGTGCAGGCCGGGCAGCGTGGCGCGCAGGGCGCGGGCGGTTCCGCAGAGGGAGCCGCCGCTGCCGACGGCGCCGACGAGGGTGTCGAACCGGCCGAGGTCTTCGAGGAGTTCACCGGCGAGGGTGCGGTAGGCGCCGGGGTTGTCGGGGTTGGTGTACTGCTGCGGCCAGAAGGCGCCCGGCAGTTCGTCGAGCAGCTCCGCGAGCCGCTCCAGACGGGCGCTCTGCCAGCCGTGGCTGGTCATGGCCCCGACGATGTGCACCCGGCAGCCCAGGGCGCGGAGTTTGGCGAGGGTGACGGGGTCGATGCGCGGGTCGGTGACGATGTGGACCTCGTGGCCCAGGGAGCGGCCGACGAGGGCGACGCCGAGGGCCATGGTGCCCGAGGAGCTCTCGATGACGGGGTCGCCCGGCTTCAGGGTGCCCAGCCGCCGGGCCTCCAGCAGGATGTTGCGGGCGACGCGGTCCTTCATCGCGAAGAGGTTCTGCAGTTCCAGCTTGGCGTAGACCTCCACGCCGCGGGCCTCGCCCAGGCGGAGCCGGACCAGAGGGGTGGCCCCGATCGCGTCCGTCACGGTGTCGAACAGCATGCTCAGATCTCCAGCTCGGTGGGGTGGGCGGGCGCGGCCGTCGGGCTCCAGCTGTCGCCGCCGCCGAGGGAGCGGTGGACGGACATCTCTCCTCCGAGGGCAGCGCAGCCGGCCCGTATGTGCTCGGTCTTGCCGGCGAGGGCGGGGTCGCCCGCCTCCAGGAGGACGCCGAGCATGGTGCCGCTGTGGGCGAGCACCAGGCCCAGGCCGTCGACCTCTCGGCACAGGGCGTGCAGGTGCGCGAACCCGGCGCGCCGGCGCCGGTGGGCGTTCATCTCCGCGCTGCGGGTGGCGACGGCGCCGACCTCCTGGAGGTCGGCGCGGGCCACGGCCGATGTGAGCCGGTCCAGCAGGAACGCGTACTCCGCGCGGTCCGCGGAGTCGATGGCCCGGGCGGCCCGGTTGTGCGCGACGGTGTCCACCTGCCCGCCCTCGTCGTGGGCGACGACGGTGAGCGGGGGGAGCACGCCGAGGCGGCGGCCGAGGCGCACCTCGCGGTGGTGGAAGGCGACGATCTCGTCGTACATGACCCCGTCGGCCGGTTCGATGCCGCGCAGGAAGTCCTCCGTCTCGGCCGGGGTGAAGGCGCGGCCGTGGGCCGCGCCGACGGCCCGTACGGTGGCGACGAGGTCGGCGGAGGAGCTGGCGAGGCCCTTGCCCTCGGGCAGGTCGCCGGCCACCTCCAGCAGGCCGCCGTCCGTGCTGCCGAGGGCGGCGAGGACGGCTTCGGCGACCCGGCGGGACTTGGCCTTGTGCGCGGGCCGCACCTGGACGTCGCGCCGGCCTGGCACGGGGCGGAAGACGGCGGTGGCCCAGCGTGCCAGCGGGAAGGTGACCAGGAAGTCGCCCTGCGGGTGGGGCAGGGCGCCCTGGAGCAGTTCGCCGAAGGTGCCGAAGGCGCTGCCGGTTCCGGCGGGGGCGGTGGAGAGCGCCCCGGCGGTGTCAGTGCGCGTGCCGTACGCGGGCGCGGGTGTCATCGCCGTCCTCCTGCTCATCGGTCTCGGTCTCGGTGGCGGTGACCTTGCCGGTGTCGGTGGCCGTGCCGGTGTCAGTGGCCGTGCCGGTGTCAGTGGCCGTGCCGGCCGCGCCGTACAGGGCGAGGTCGCCCTCCTCGGCGCCCGCGCGGATCGCGGCCGCGCGCCGTTCCCACTCGGCGGCGAGCCCTTCGTACGTCTCCTGCTGGGTGCGCAGGACGGCGCGTACGGCCTCGGGGCGGGCCGAACCGGCGGACACCATGCGTTGCAGGCCCCGGTCGACGTCGAAGGCCTCGGCGAGGAGCCGGGCGGGGTCGGTGAGGGTGATGCCGTGTCCGGCGGCCGCCTCGGCCAGCAGGGCGGGCTCGCCCGGAGCGGGAGCGGCGCCGGCCGTCGCGGCGAGCACGACGTACTTGCCGGCGACGACCTGCGCGGTGCGCCAGGGCACCCCTTCTGTGAGGCACAGGGCATTGGCGAGGCTGAAGCCGCCGAGGAACTCGGCTGCGCACACCTGGCGCATGCGGTCGGCGCGGAAGGTGAGCCGGCGCAGCACCTCGGTGAGGAGGCGGACGGTGCCGTGGGCCGAGTCGAAGGCGTTCAGCACGTGGGTGCCGGCCTCCTTGGAGACCTCGACGAGGTTGCAGAAGGGGGTGTTGCGCTGGCCCAGGAGCACGTCGAAGTGGAAGGCGGTCAGGTGGGCCGTGCGTCCACGGATCCGCTCCAGGACGGGGTAGTTCTTCTTCTGCGGCATGGCGGACGAGATGCCGGACAGTTCGTCGGGCAGTTCGATGAAGCCGTACTCGCTGCCGCCCCAGGTGAGCAGGTCGGTGGTGAAGCGGCTCAGGGCGCTGCCCAGGAGGCTGAGCTCCGCCGTCAGTTCGGCGCTCCAACGGCGCGAGGCCACGGCGGTCAGGGCGTGGGGCTGCGGCCGGGAGAACCCGAGCAGCCGGGCCATCCGGTCACGGTCCCAGGGCAGTTCCTGGCCGGCCATGGCACCGGCGCCCAGCGGAGAGGCGTCGATGCCGTCGTAGGCGTTCAGCAGCCGGGCGTGGGTGTGCAGCAGGTGCTCGGAGAGCGCGGCGAGGTGGAAGCCGGGGGTGATGATCTGGGCGGCCTGGAAGTGGGTGTAGCCCGGCATGGGCAGGTCACAGGTCTTCTCGGCCAACCGGATTACGACGGAGCCGAGTTCGTGGAGGGACGCGGCGAACCGGGTGAGCTGGTCGCGTCCGTACATCACCTGGGCGCAGGCCTGGAGGTCGTTGCGGCTGCGGTCGGCGTGCCAGGCGACGACCGGGTGGGGCAGGCCCGCCTCGACGTGCCGTTCGAGGGCGAAGGCGATGTCCGACATGTTGGCGCCGGGCTGCGCACTGAGGGTGTCGGGGCCGACGGAGTCCAGCAGGGCCGCGATCCGGCGGGCCTCCTCGACGGTGATCAGGTCCATGCGGACGTACTCGGCGGCCAGGGTCTTCTCGATGGCGACGTAGTGGCGCAGCAGGTGGCGGGACTCGAAGGCGAACTGCGGTGCGAGCACTTCGTCGTGGAGGAGTTCCGCGGGGCCGCCGCGGATGCGGCCGCTCAGTTCGGGGGTGGTGGGCCCCGGAGTATCGCTCGTCACGTGGTGTTTCCGTTCTTGTTCTGGTGCGGGGCGCGAGGTGCGTCGGCGCATGCCTCGTCGGCGCGCCGCGCACGAGGGCGTGGCACGGGGCGGGGCGGGGCGGGGCGAGGGCGAAGTGGGTGGGCCTACGGGCCCGGCTCAGCGGTGGTCGGCCGTGGCGAGGGCGGTGCTCAGCAGAGCGGCGGCCCGGCTGCTGTGCGGCGGCCGCATCAGCCCGTAGTGGTCGGTGGCGATGTCGTGGCGGGTGAAGCCGGCCGCGGCCCGTCCGGCCCACCGGTCGGCGGCGTTTTCGCGGCCCCCGGTGCGGGTCTGGAGGAACAGGACCGGGCAGGGGGCGGCCGGCGGTTCGTACGCGGCGGCGGCGCGGATCCCCGTACGGAACACCGCGTAGTGCCGGGCGAGGTCCCGCGGGTCCAGTCCGGGCGCGAAGCCCTCGCGTTCCACCTGTTCGGTGAGGACGGCGAGGCGGGCCGTGGTGCCGGTGACGCCCCGCAGCTCGCCGCGCAGGGCCGACACGCCCTCGTCGGACGGGTCGAAGCCGGCGGAGCGGGCCAGGTCCTCGTGGAACCACTCCAGCAGGTCGCACTCGTCCGCGGGGACGTGGGCGGGCTCCGGGTGGCCGGTGTCCAGCAGGGCGAGGGTCGCCACCTCCTGCCCGGCGGCGCTCAGCCGGACGGCCATTTCGTAGGCGAGGAGCCCGCCGAAGGACCAGCCGGCCAGGTGGTAGGGGCCTTCGGGCCGGATCCGGCGCAGGGCTTCCACGTGGACCGCGGCCAGCTCCTCGACGGTGGCCTCGGACACCGGGTCGGGGGCGGTGAGCCCGGGCGCCGTCAGGCCGAACACCGGTCGGCCGGGGTCCAGTTCGGCGGCCAGGGCCCGGTAGCAGAAGACGTTTCCGCCGATCGGGTGCACGAGGAAGAGGGGGTCGAGCGTGCCCTCGGGCCGGATGCGGACCACCGGGTCGGGTGCCGCCCCGGCGTGGCGGCCGCGCAGCAGGCCGGCCTGCCGGGCGACGGTCGGGTGTTCCATGACGGCCGAGACGCCGAGCCGTTCGCCGAAGGCCTGGTTGATCCGGCCGATCAGGCGCAGGGCGTCGATGGAGTGCCCGCCGGACTCGAAGAAGTCGTCGTGGACGCCGACCGGGCCGGCGGCCAGGAGCCGCTCCCAGATCTCGGCGAGGCGGGATTCGAGTGCGTCGCGGGGCGGGGTCGGGTCCACGCCGCCGCGCAGGTCGGCGGGGTCCGGGTCGGGCAGGGCGGCGCGGTCCAGTTTGCCGTTGGCGGTCAGCGGGAGGGTCTCCAGGGACACCCAGGCGGACGGGACCATGTACGCGGGGAGCCGTTCGCGGGCGTGGGCGGCCAGGTCACCGGGGTCGGGTGCGGCGATGGTGCCCGGTCCGGCCGACTCGGGGACGAAGTAGCCGACGAGGCGTTCGCCGCGGGGCAGGACGGCGCAGTCGCGGACGCCGGGGTGTTCGGCGAGGACCGCTTCGATCTCCCCCGGCTCGACGCGGAAGCCGCGGATCTTGAGCTGGTGGTCGGTGCGGCCCGCGTACTCCAGGGCGCCGTCGGGGCGGTGCCGGGCCAGGTCGCCGGTCCGGTAGAGGCGGCGGGTGACGCCGTCGGGGCCGGTGTGCTCGATGAAGCGCTCGGCCGTCAGTTCCGGTCGGCCGTGGTAGCCGTCGGCGAGGCCGACGCCTTCGAGGAAGAGTTCTCCGGTGACGCCGAGGGGGACCTCGGCGAGGCGCCGGTCCAGGACGTGGGTGCGCATGTTGGCGATGGGCCGGCCGATGGGCACGGTGTCGCCGCCGTCGGGCCGGCACTGCCAGTACGTGACGTCGACGGCCGCCTCGGTGGGCCCGTAGAGGTTGTGCAGTTCCACTCCGGGCAGCCGCTCGAAGAACCTGCGCTGCACCTCGTACGGGAGGGCCTCGCCGCTGCACACCACCCGGGTGAGGCCCGCCGCACCGGTCACGGCGGCGGGGTCGTCGAGGAAGACGCTGAGCATCGACGGGACGAAGTGCACCGTGCTGACGCCCTCGTCGTGGATCAGAGCGGCGAGGTAGGCGGGGTCGCGCTGGCCGCCCGGTCGGGCGAGGACCAGGGTGGCGCCGGTGAGCAGCGGCCAGAAGAGCTCCCACACGGAGACGTCGAAGGTGTACGGCGTCTTGTGGAGCACCCGCTCCCCCGGTGTCAGGCCGTACTCGTCCTGCATCCACAGCAGCCGGTTGGCGATGGCGCGGTGGGAGACCACGACGCCCTTGGGCTTGCCGGTGGATCCCGAGGTGAAGATCATGTACGCCGGGTCGGCGGGGCCTGGGCCGGGGCCCGTGCCGGGACCGGAGGCGTCCACGGCGCCGCTCGGGGTGGCCGTCGGGGCGGCCGGGGCGTCCTGAGGGGCGTCCCGAGGGCCGCCCTGAGGGCCGTCCTGAGGGCCGTCCTGAGGGCCGTCCTGAGGCCGTACGACGGTGACCCCGGAGCCCTCCAGCCGGTCCGCCCACCCTCCGTCGGTGACGACCAGGCCGATGCCCGCTTCGGCGAGCAGGGACCGCACGCGCGGCGCCGGGTGCTCCGGGTCGAGCGGGACGTAGGCGGCGCCGGACCTCAGGACGGCGAGCAGGACGACGGGCAGGGCGAGGGAGCGTTCCATCAGCAGGCCGACGAAGGTACCGGGGCCGGCGCCCCGTTCGCGCAGGACCGCGCACAGCCGGTCGGCCTCGGTGCCGAGGGCGCGGTAGGTCAGTTCCGCGCCCTCGAAGCGGACGGCGGGGGCGTCGGGGGTCCGGTCCAGCTGCTCATCGATCAGCCGGGTCAGGACGTGCGGCCGCGCGTAGGGGACGGCGGTCCGGTTCCACTCGGCGTAGCGGCGGTGCTCGGCCTCCGGGAGCAGGTCGGCGGCAGTGCAGTCGCGGTCCGGGGCCTCGGACAGGTCGCACAGGGCAGCCCGGTAGGCGGCGTGCGCGCTCTCCATCTGTTCCTCGGAGAACTGGGCGGCGTCGAAGCGCAGGCCGAGTTCGAGCAGGGAGCCGTCGGGGCTGCGGGAGAACTCGGCGCCGAAGGCGAAGTCGGTGCCGGCCTCCCCGGTCTCCTCCAGCACGGTGAAGGTCCCACCGGTGGGCCCGTCCTGCTCCACGTGGAAGTGGGTGTAGTTGAAGAAGGTCTCGAAGAGCGGGCCTCCCCCGGACAGGCGCTGGATCTCGGCGAGCGGGAAGCGCCGGTACGCGTGCAGTTCGGCCTCCAGCTCGGCGACGTGCGCGACGAGGCCGCGCCAGTGCGTCCCGGTGACCTCGACGCTCAGCGGCAGGGTGTTCAGGAAGGCACCGACGACCTTGTCCCCGTCGGTCTCCTCGGCCCGCCCGTTGTGGACCACTCCGGTGGTGACCGCGTCGCCACCGCCCAGCAGGGCCATGACCCGCAGGTGGGCGGCGAGCAGGACCGTGCGCAGCGGTACGCCGCACTCGGCGGCCAGGGTGGTCAGCCGGGCGTGCAGCCCCTGCGGGAGCGGCGCGAGGTACCAGGACATGCGGGCGGGTCCGCCGTTGGCCGCCGGGCGCGCCAGCCGGGTCTCGGGGGCGTCGGCGGCCTTGCCGGTCCAGAACGCGCGCTGCCCGGGGTCGGCCAGGGCCGCTCGTTCGAGGGCGACGAAGGTGGCGAACCGGGAGCGGGGGCCCGCATCCGGGGAAGGGCCCTGCCCGGGGGTGCGGGCGGCGAGCGCCTCGGTGTAGCAGGAGGCCAGTTCGGTCAGGAGCGAGCGTTCGCTCCAGCCGTCCAGGACGGCGTGGTGCTCGGCGACGAACAGGCGGAGCCGGGTGTCCGAGAGCCGCTGCACGTGGAAGCGGATGAGCGGGGGGCGCTCCCAGGCGAAGGGCCGGTCGCGCTCCGCGGCGTAGCGGGCGGCGACGGCGGTGTCCTGCGCCTCGGGGTCGAGGCCGTACAGGTCTTCGAAGGTGATCTCCGGACGGGCGCCGCGGTGCACGAGCTGGAGGGGTTCGGTGAATCCGTGCGGGTCGAAGGAGGTGCGCAGCATCTCGTGCCGGGCGGCGAGGACGTCGATGGTGGTCCGCCAGGCGGCTTCGGAGAAGGCCGCCTCGACCAGGTAGGAGGCCACGTTGTGGTAGACGCGCCCGCCGGCCGACGGCAGGTCGCTGTGGTAGAGCATGCCGGCCTGGAGCCGGGTCATCGGGTAGGCGTCCTCCAGCCCCCCGGGCAGGGCGGTGCGGTCCTCGGGGGTGAGCAGCGCGAACGGCTCGTACGGGGCCGCGCCGTCGGGCGCCGGCGCCGGCCGGGTCACCACGGGGGCGAGCGCGCGGGCCGACTGGCGGCGCATGAGGTCGGCGACGGTGAGGTCGAAGCCGCGTTCCCGGATCCTGGCGAGCGCCTGGAGGGAGCGGATGGAGTCCCCGCCGAGGGCGAACCAGTTGTCGAGGGCGCCCACCCGTTCGTGCCCGAGGACCTGCGCGAAGACCTCGGTGAGCGCGGTCTCGACCGGCCCGCGGGGTGCTTCGTAGGCTGCCGTGGGGGTCCGTGCGACCGTCCCGGGGGCGGGCAGGCGGCGGCGGTCGGTCTTGCCGTTGGCGGTCAGCGGGAAGGCGGGCAGGGTGACGAACGCGCCGGGGATCATGTAGCCGGGCAGTCGCCGCTCGAGGTGGGCGCGCAGCTCCTCCACGGTGGGACCGGCGCCGTCCTCGGCCCCGGTCACGGCGAGGTAGCCGACGAGGACGTCGGTCCCCGCGGGATCCGGTGCGACGAGCGCGACCGCGGCGTCGACGCGGGGGTGGGCGGCCAGGGCCGCCTCCACCTCGCCGAGTTCTATCCGGAAGCCGCGCAGTTTGACCTGGTGGTCGATGCGGCCCAGGTACTCGAGGTCCCCGTCGGGCAGGGCGCGCGCCAGGTCGCCGGTGCGGTACAGCCGCTCGCCGGCCGAGAGCCCGGCGGGGGCGTCGGCCACGCGGCCGGCCGTACCGTCGGCGGGCACGGTGGGGAAGCGCTCGGCGGTGAGTTCGGGCCGCCGCAGGTAGCCGCGGGCCAGGCCCGCGCCGGCGACGTACAGCTCCCCGACGGCTCCGCGCGGGACGGTCCGGCCGCGTGCGTCGAGCAGGTGCAGGCGCAGGTCGGGGATGGGCACGCCGATGACGCTGCCGCGGCCCTCCTCGGCGTCGCGGGCGGTCAGCGGACGGTAGGTGACGTGCACCGTGGTCTCGGTGATGCCGTACATGTTGACCAGGCGGGGTGCGCTGTCGCCGTGCCGGGCGAACCAGCCGGCGAGGGCCGCGACGTCGAGGGCCTCCCCGCCGAAGACGACGTGCCGCAGGCTCAGTCCGGACCCGGTCGCACCGGCCGTGCGGTGGCGTTCCTCGTCGGCACGGGCCAACTGGTAGAAGGCGGAGGGGGTCTGGTTGAGCACGGTGACGCGTTCCGCGCGCAGCAGCCGGTGGAACTCCTCGGGCGAGCGGCTCGTCCCGTACGGGACCACGACGAGGCGGCCGCCATGGGCGAGGGCTCCCCAGAGCTCCCACACGGAGAAGTCGAAGGCGATGGAGTGGAAGAGGGTCCACACGTCCTCGGGACCGAAGCCGAACCAGTGGTCGGTGGCGGAGAACAGCCGGGTGACGTTGGAGTGGGGCACGAGGGTGCCCTTGGGCAGGCCGGTGGAGCCGGAGGTGTAGATGACGTAGGCCAGATGGTCCGGGGTCACACCGGTCTGCGGGGCGGTGTCCGGTTGGGCGGCCAGGAGCGGGGCGTCGGCGAGCAGGTCGACGGTGTGCAGGGCGGCGGGCACGGCGGCGGAGTGCGGGTCGGCGGGATCGGGGACGGCGCCGGGGGTGTCCCACAGATCCCGGGTGGCGGTGGTTCCGACGACATGCGCGAGGCGGGCGTCGCCGATGATGTGGCGCAGCCGCTCGGGCGGGTTGTCGGGGTCCAGCGGGAGGTAGGCGCCGCCGGCCTTGAGGATGCCGAGCAGGCCGACGACGAGGTCGGCGGAGCGGGGCAGGCACAGTCCGACGAGGGTGTCGGGGCCCACTCCGAGGGCGCGCAGCCGGTGGGCGAGCCGGTTGGCCCGGGTGTCGAGCTCACGGTAGGTGAGGGACGCGCCCTCGTGGACGAGGGCGACGGCGTCGGGGGTGCGGGCGGCGTGGTCCGCGAAGAGCTCGTGGACACAGCGGAGTTCACCCGGAGCCTGCGGGAGGATTCCGCGGGGCGGGCGCGGAGCATCGCCGGTGAGCGGGGATCCGATGCCGGCGCGCTCCTCACCCGACAGCATCGACAGGGATTCGATCGGCAGTTCGGGGTGTGCAGTGGCGGCGTCGAGCAGGCGGGCGAAGTGCCGGCCGAACCGCTCGATCGTATCCGCCTCGAACAGGTCGGCGCGGTACTCCAGCCGGCAGCTCGTCGCCCCGCCGCTGCGGACGACGTCGAAGGTGAGGTCGAACTTGGCCGTCCCGGCGGGCCCTTCGAGCATCCGGACCTTCGGTCCGGGCAGACCGTCGGTCATGCCGTCCTCGTCGTGCAAGCCGAACATGACGTGGAACAGCGGCGCGTCCTCACCCGTACGCCCCGGCGCGATCCGGTCGACGACCCGCTCGAAGGGCAGGTCCTGGTGGTCCTGGGCGTCGAGCACGGTGTCCCGTACGCGTTCGAGGTGGATCCGGAACGCCGGGTTGCCGGACAGGTCCGCGCGGATCACCAGCGTGTTGACGAACAGGCCGACCGTGTCCTGGAACTCCTTGCGGTTGCGGCCCGCCACCGGCGTCCCCACGAGCACGTCGTCGGTGCCCGTGTACCGGCCCAGCACGATCTGGAAGGCCGCCAGCATCAGCATGTAGGGAGTGCTGTGCGTGTCGCGGCACAGGCGCTCCATTCGGGCGAGCACCGGGTCCGGCACGTCGAAGGAGTGCAGCGCCGCCGCGCCGGGCGCCGCTCCTGCCCCGGGTCGGCCGTCCCGGGGCAGGGGTGCGTCGGGCAGCTCGCCACCCAACTGCGCCTCCCAGTGGGCGAGCTGGCGCCGGGCGGTCTCGCCGCCGAGCCATTCCTCCTGCCATTCGGAGAAATCGGCGTACTGGTACTCCGGGCCCTCCTCGGCCGGCTCCGACAGCGGACCGTCGGCGCGCCGGGCGTACGCGGCGAGGAGTTCACGGGCGAGGATCCCGACGGACCAGCCGTCGGCGACGATGTGGTGCATGGCGAGGGCGAGGACGGCGCCGTCGGGAGTGTGCAGCAGGGCCGCGCGGAAGAGCGGTCCGGCCTCCAAGTCGAAGGGCCGCCGGTGTTCGGCGGCCATCCATTCCTCGACGTCCCGGTCGCCGGCCGCGGTGGCCGAGGACCAGGCGAGCACGGCCCCGGTGTCGATGTGCTGCCACAACTCGCCGTCCCGCAGGACGAAGCGGGTGCGCAGCGCCTCGTGCCGGCCGATCAGTTCCTGCGCGCAGTCGCGGACCGCGGTCTCGTCCACGAGCCCTTCCAGGCCGTAGAAGACCGGCATGTGGTAGGTCGGCCGGCCCTCCTCCATCTGCTGGAGGAAGTACATGCGCTGCTGGGCTGCCGATGCGCGGAACGCGCTGAACGACGGCTCCACAGGGCGTTCGATCGGAACGTGACTGGCCAAGACAACTCCCTCGACGCCGCACCGGTGCCCGGTACGCGGCGCATGCTCCGCTTGATTGCCCTTTCAGCCTAGGAACGGTGCGGATTGGGGTGAAGTCGCCTCTTTACGGTCCCGGATTCACGTGACCGGCATCGCCTGGACGGAGACCTCGCGGCCTTGTCGGGCTCGGGTGGCACAGAGCCGTGCCGCAGGCCTGTTCAAGCCGTTTACCTGCTGGTAACTTACGACGCCGTTACCACCGGTAACGCACGACGACTGTCCCGGTGATCCACGAGACGAATCCGAGGGAACCATGCACCGCATCGCCATGGGGAAGCTGGCAGCCGCAGTTGCCACCGCTCTGGCCGTCACCGCCGCTCCGGCGGCCGCGGCCGCTCCGTCCGCCTCGTCGACGGTCACGGCGGGCGACTCGTTCTACGTGTACGACGGCAGCACGCCCCTGTCCTCGTACGCACCGGGCGCCGTCCTCAAGACCCGGACGCTGAAGTACCACGTCCTCGGCATACCGACACCGGTCACCGCGATCCAGCTGCTGTTCCGCACCGTCGACGCGCAGGGCCGCCCGTCCGCCGGGGTCACGTCGATCGTGCGCAGCCCCAACGGAGACGGCAGCAAGGCCGTTTCGTACCAGTCGTTCTACGACTCCCTCAACCCCGCGGACTCCCCTTCCCGGGCCATCGCGGGCGACGTCTCGCTCGGCGGCCTGATCGCGAACGGCGAGTCCCTCCTCCTGGTGCCGCTCCTGCTCTCGGGCTACAACGTGATCATCCCGGACAGCGAGGGTCAGAACGCCGACTTCGCGGCCGGCCCGGAGTACGGAACGAACACGCTGGACTCGATCCGGGCCGCGAGCCAGTCCCCGCAGACCGGCCTGAACTCCAACACCCGGATCGGCCTGGCCGGTTACTCGGGCGGAGCCATCGCCACCCACTGGGCGGCCGCGCTCGCGCCGGGCTACGCGCCGGACGTCGACAGGAGGCTGGTCGGATACGCGGAAGGGGGTCTGCTCGTCGATCCGGCACACAACCTCAAGTACGTCAGCGGTAGTTCCATCTGGGCCGGCGTCGCGCCCATGGCCGTCATCGGGGCCGCGCGTTCCTACGACATCGACTTCGAGCCCTACCTCAACGCCTACGGTCGACAGGTGTTCAAGGAGCTCGAACGCGGGTCGATCGTCAACGCGCTGGGCCAGTACCCGGGACTGACCTGGAAGAAGATGGTCAAGCCGGAGTACGCGAATCCGAATTCGGTTCCCCCCTTCGTCGAGGCGGTCAACAAGCTCAACCTCGGCTCGGCCGCCACACCCAGCGCTCCCGGGTTCATCGTCCAGGGCAACGGAGGCGTCCTGGAGGGCACCTTCAGCAACCTCCCGGGCATCGGAACGGGTGACGGGGTCATGGTCGCCGGCGACGTGCGCGCGCTGGTCCGGCAGTACTGCGACAAGGGCAACACCGCCATCAAGTACCGCCAGTACGAGCTGCTCAGCCATGTCGGCGCCGCCGTTCCGTGGGCACCCGCCGCCCTCGGCTGGCTGAACGACAGGTTCGCGGGCAAGACGCCCCCGTCCGACTGCGGCCGGATCCCCGCGGGCAACTCGCTCGCACCGGAGGTCCCCACGGCAAGGCCCTGACACCAGAGGGAGCTGCCCCGGCTCACCACCGGCGCTCACCCCACCGGCACGGAACCGGGAGAGCGCGGCACGGCCCGGTCAACCGGCCGGGCGGTTGGCGGGGCCCACCCCGGGGCGTCTGGCGCCGGCTCTCCAGGCGGAGGATCATCCTGTGGGCACGGGCCGCCGACCGGCGGCGGCCCGGCCGAGGGCCCGCTACGAGGGGGCCGGGGGAGGCTCGCATGACCGCCGCGGAAGAGCTCAACTGGGCAGCCCTCTTGCAGTTCGACCAGGAGCGGGGGCTGGAGGGCCGCCGGCACGACGCGGAGGCCGCCGGCCGCCGGGGCGACGCCCGGGCCAAGGCCCAGTACCTCCAAGAGGTCGCCCAGCTGGAGCTGCTGCCCAGACTTTGGGAGTTCGGAGTCCCGCTCACCGAGGAGGAGTACCAGGACGCGGGGCGGGTGCGGTCGTGGATGACCCACGAGCAGGCGGCGGCCCGTCACGAGGCCCTGTCCCGGCACCCGTCGCCGGGCTGGAGCCGGGACCCCCACATCCGGTACTTCTGGTCCCCGGACGGCCACCTCATGTACGTGACGACGGCCCGTGACGACGGCCGGTTCGTCGTCAACCACGGTTTCCTGACGCCCGGACGGGCCGACCGGCTGCGCCGGGACACGCCGCAGCTGGCGCACCTGGTGACCCTGTACGAGAGGAACCAGAAGGCGGGCCGCGGGCACGAGGGAGCCCCGGCCGGCACACCCCTCGTGGGCATCGGCATGCCGGAGCCGCTGAGGCTGTGGCGGGCCCGCGTGGAAGACGCACTGCGGCGCAGGACCGCGGAGCGGACCGCGGCCGGCGATGCCGGGTGACCGGGCGGCGGCCCGCCCCGTCACCGCTCCCCCTGCGGCGCCGGTACCGCTACGGCCGGCGGCGGCGGATCATCCGCAGCGGATCGGTCCGGTGTTGAGGTTGTATTTCACTCCGCCCCGTACCAGCGAGCCGCTCACCCGGATGCACTGCCCCGTCGAGTTGAACCAGGTGTACAACGGTCCGGCGTAGTAGTGCAGGTTGGCCGGATGCTCCTTGGGCGGATCGATGGAGTAGTCGCCGCCCTCGTCGAAGATCGCCACGGTGACGTGCGAGGCGAGGCCGTCGTAGGGACTGGACCAGAACTTCACACAGTTCTTCTTGGTCGAACCGTTCCAGTAGGTGCGCGCGTAGCCACCCCCGTCGCGCCCCGCCGGATTCTTGGCCCAGTACGTCTTGCCGTCCCAGCTTCCGCTGCACTGCTCGGCGGCGGGGGCCGCCTGTGCGGTGGGGGAGGCAACGAGACCGAGCAGCAGCGCCATGACGCCGACGCCCAGCACCTGCGGTTTGCGTAATCGCTTCTTCGGCAACTTCATTCGCATCTCCTGATGATCAGATGCCGTTGACCCGGTTTGCCCAGGCCATGCCCGGTACGCTCCGCTCCCTGCGGACCGCACGTCCGACGTTTCACGAAATCTCCACCGGGTTCACCGCGACGACGCACCGGCCGCCGCTTGTCAGGAGACTCGGAGGACGCTCTTGCCGTGGGTGGAGCCGTCGGCGAGCCGCTGTACGGCACGGGCCACGTCGGTCAGGGCGTACTCGGCGGTGACGTCCACGCGTACGTGCCCGTCGGCGACGAGGCCGAGCGCGCGGCGGGCGCTGTCGGCGAGTCGCTCCGGGTGGGTCTGGCCGAGGAGGTTGCTGTTGTAGGTCAGGAGGGATTTCCCCTGCATGAGGAGGTCGTTGGTGTTGGCCAGGACGGGTTCGTAGGTGCTGAGATTTCCGTAGGCCACCAGTCGGCCGTGCGCTGCGAGCCGCTCGAGGCCGGCTTGCCGGGTCGAGCCCCCGACCGGGTCGAGGATCACATCGAACTTCTCCTCTCCGAGCTCGGCCGGGAGGTCCTCGCGCAGCAGGACCTGGTCGTAGCCGAACTGGGCGGCGTATGCGGCCCTGGCGGTGCTGCCCGCCACTCCCACGACGCGGCCGGCGCCGGCGAGTCGGGCGAACTGGGCGGCCAGGGTGCCGACCGAGCCGGCGGCAGCGTGGACCAGCACGCTCTCGCCGGGGCGTACCCGTGAGGCCGCGTTGATCAGGTCGTATGCGGTCGGCGCACCCCAGCCAAGGCCTGCGGCGGTCCGCAGCGGCATGGCGCCGATTTCCAAGGTGAGCACGGCGGGTGCCACGGCCACCTCGGCGTAGGCGCCCGCGGTGGTCAGCGCGGCCACGGGCTCACCGATGCGGCCCGGGTCGACGCCATCGCCGACCGCGATGATGTGCCCGGATGCCTCGAAGCCGGGCACGAAGGGACGCGGCACGGGAAAGTGGCCGTCCCGGACCATGGTGTCGCCCCACTGGATCCCGGCGTAGGCGACGCGGATCGCCACCTGCCCGGGACCCGGGACGGGCTCATCGGTTTCGGCGATGCGGTAGCGGTCCTCGGTGTCGAAAAGCACAGCCTTCACTCTTACAGCCCCCTGTGTTGACTCAGTATCCTTATAGTCGAGGACCCTAGGTGTATAAGGTTCCTGAGTCAAGGCATGTACCTGTTGTTGGAGTGGGAGTCATGATGGAAGACCCGGTCGAGGATGATCTCTGCACCCGGATCAGGCGGTCCGAGCAGGCCCTGATGGCGCACCACGAGGCGGTACTGCGTACCTACGGGCTGACGATGACGCAGTACACCGTGCTGCTGACCCTCGCGCGCGAGGGCGGCATGTCCGGCGCCCAACTGGCCCGCGCCTGCGGGGTGACCCAGCAGAGCATGAGCAGCGTGCTCACCAACATGGAGACCAAGGGACTCATCCGCCGCGAGACCTCACCGGTCCACGCCAAGGTGCAGATCGCCACCCTCACGGACGAGGGCCGGGCCCTCCTGGACCGCGCCTACCAGGAGGTGATCATCCTTGAACGCGCACTCACCGATGCCTTCACACCCACCGAACACGCCGCACTGCGCGAACTCCTGGAGAGGGCCACCACCGTGCTCATCCAGCAAACCCGCCACACCACCGCCTAACCGCTCACCTGAGGCCTCACCACCACCCACTCGCGCACGCACGCATGCACGAGCCTGACCCCGCCTTGGACACCAAACGAGTGCCCCCTCCCCGCCCCGGCGGGCCTTCTGGGCAGCGCGGCGGACCGGGTCGGCGACGGTGAGGCACAGGCGCACCGCGGCCGCGGTCGCGGCCGCGGCCGACTGCGGGGCCTCAGCGAGGGATTCAGACAACGGATCGCCGGACTGCCCGGCACGCGGCACACCGCGGTCCCCATGGAGCGGGCACAGTCTGGCGAGCGCAGGGACCAGTGGGGCGACGAGAGCGCAACGAGCCCGCATGCAGTCGGAGCTGACGGGCATACGGATGACACCTTCTGGAAGGAGTCATGATGCTTGGCATTGCGGCCGCCGTGCTGTTCTTCATCAGTTTCTTGATCAACGTGGCGGAGATCTCGACGAACCACGTATTCTCGTCCGGCAATTTCATGATCCTCGGCCTCATGCTGCTCGCTCTCCACGTGGCCGGCATCGGCGGCACTTGGGCGACCCGTAGCCGACGTCGCTGAGCATCGGGAGAAGGGGGCCGCTGTCACCGACACTGGCGCCCGCACACTCCGACGGACCGGCGAGGGAACCTCCCTCGCCGGTCACCGCCGATGCGCTCACCGCAGGTCGGGCAGCAACGCCCGTCCTGCTACGCAGCCGGGGTGAATTCCACCTCGGTACCGCCGCAACCGGCCGCGACGTCCTGCGGCCTGTCCCGCTCCGCCTCGTCCACCGCCAGGCCCCAGCGGAGCTTGGTTGCGGCTCGCTCCGCGCCGTACCGGCACCACGCGTCGGGCGACGGCGGCAGCCACTGGGCCGGGTGGTGCTCGCGCAGGTCTGCCCGGAGTTGGAACATCTCCGGTAGCACGCAGCCGGCCGAGACCTGCGAGGAGATATCCGGGCCGCCGCGGTCCACACCGCCACATGTCCGTCCTGGCGCGGTCCCGTACAACAAGCCCAGACCGACCGGATCCGGCGCTGACCCGGTCGGCCTGGGCGTCCTGCGTATCGCTGCGGGGAGAACCTCGTGCCGAGCCGGGGCGTCTGAGGGTTACACCCAGGTGTAGTTCGCGTCGGTGACGGCGTCCAGTGCCGCGTTGGTGACGGCAGCGTGCGGATCGGTCAGGGCGGCGAGGGCGGGGCCGATGGGCGGGAAGATGGGCAGCTCGGCGGTCTTGCGGTAGTCGATCCACTCGATGACGCCGACCTCGTGGCTGCCGTCGGGGAGCTCGTCCAGCTCCTGTTCGGCGAGGGTCGCGCGGGTGTCGGGGGTGATGTGGAAGCGGTAGATCAGGTGGAGCTTGCGGGGCGGCCGGGTCGGGCCCGGGCGGGTCACGCGCTGGTCGACGACCCACATCAGGTCCCCGCCCACGGCTGCCGACGTATCCAGGCCGAGTTCCTCGGCGAGCTCACGGGCAAGTGCGCGGGTGAGGTCTTCGCCGTGTTCAACGTTGCCGCCGGGCGGGGTGTAGTGGGTGGAGTCGGCGCGGTCGCGGCGGATGAGGGCGACATCGTCTCCGCAGAACACCAGCGCCGCGGTCCGGATCTTGATCTTTGAGAACGGGGCGGGTGTGGCAGGGGTGTTCGTCATGGCCGCCAGTATCGCGGCGGGATCCGGGGGCCGGGCGGGCTTTGGCCCGAGGTCACCCGCCCGGAACCGGACACTGCGCCCTTTGCGGGCGCTCAGGCGGCCGGCAGGCCCGGCAGGGCGAATACCTTGCGGCCCTCCTTCCTGCCGGCGTGCTCGATCCGCCGTCCGGCCGGGTCAGCACATGACGGCGCAGCCGGCAGCCGATGGTGCGCCTCACCGGTGAGCTCGCTCACCCCTCTGCCAGGCAGCTTCGTAAGCGGCCTTCGATCCTGTGCTCGGTGTCACGTGTCCGGGCCCCTGAAGTCCTGCATTTGTGTCCACGGGCACATGACAAGAGCCTCCGCGCCGCTCAGCCCTGCGGGTCGTGCCCGACGGCCGGGTCAGGACGGGTCGCAGGGAACGTTCACGGCCGTCCGACTACCCGGACGCGAGAACCGATCCTACGAGGGCGCCCCGCCACCGACGGGCGTTCGTCCGCGGGCTCCTGACCCTGGCGGCTGCATCAACCGCCGTATCAGCCATGCCGGCTCCGGCCGGTCCCAGGCCGTCACTCCGGCGGTCCGTGGCTTCTCGGCGGAGACCAGGCGTTCGCGTCCCTCGGCCCCAAGGGAATCACAAGCCGCTGTCGATACCGGTCACGGCCGGCGGGCCGAGCGGGGCTTCAGACTGTGAGAGGCCTGCCTCCTTCAGCGCCGCCGTGACGATCCGCATGGCGTCGAGCTCCGCCTCGTACTTGTCCGGGGCCTCAACCTCGAGCCGGATGGAAAAGGTGCCGTCGTCGTTCACGCTGAGAAGGCGCAGCCCTTCGTTCTCGCTGACCTCCGTATGCCGGGACGCCAACTTCCGTTCGACGACAAAGCGCACGGAATCAGCAACGTCCGACACGAACGTGCCGGGGACCGTGATGACAAAGCTGGTCACGGCAACTCCTCACATAGGACGGATCTCCAGTGCCACCCGACTACCCCCAATTCTTCATGCCGAACTCGCACCACGCGATCCCGGTCACGCACAGGCCTGCCACTCCGCTCCCCCGGATACCTCCTGGCGGATGCTCGGCCGCCGCCACACAAAAGTCACCCAGCGTGTTTGATTGCCCGAGATTCGGTAACACCAAGTAGCTATAGGCCATCAGAAAGCACCGGAAGGCAGGACCATGGTCCTCGGTACCGTCATCATCATCGCCTCGACCCTCGCGGTCATCGCCCTCTTGGTCCTGGCGCCAAGCGTGCCCGCACGACGCAACCCCTTCCCCGGCCGCCGACGCCGGGGCCAGGCGGCACATAAACCCACCCGCGCCCCGCGACTGAACCACGTACCCCGCCAGTAGGAGTTCCGGAGGAGTGCCGATACCGCCGCCCGCACGGCTCGGGCCCCGGCCATACCGCGCGCGACCGGCCTGCCCCAGCGGACCGGCACACGCGCGATCGCGGCCGAGATCGCAGACGATGGGGCCCCTGGTCAACCGCCTCGGCCGGCTGTCGGCTGGTGCGCACCGGGCCACCGACTGGCCCTAAGGGACGCGCCAGACGTTGGCGAAGGCCGCGTTCTCGATGGAACGCCGCTGTCTTACGGCTTCCAGCTCCATCACCGCGTCGTTGACGATCGCCAGCACGGTGGTCACCGCCTCGTGCTCGTGGACCGGCTCGCTCGCGTGCTCGCTCGAGTCCTCGCAGCGGGTGTCCGCGATGCCCACGGCTTTGGCGAGGGCGAGGAGCGTGGGCTCGCCGGCCTCCCAGCGGCTTTGGGCCCGGCGCCGGACGGGCGTCTCGGCCACTTCGAGGCGATCGTTTCCGAAGGGCAGCAGGGCGCGCCGTCCCCGCGTCAACTGACCGGCGGCTTCCAGGGCTGCCTGGTAGGTATCGGAGAGGTCCCGGCCGCGGCGCCACAGCCAGTCTTCGACGCTCTCGTACGGGATCTCCCGGATGAGCGCCGCCAAGGCCTCCGCGACGAGTTCGTCATGCGGCTCGTACGGGCCGCCCGGCACGATGGAGTCGCCGTCCAGCGAAGCGGCCTCCACGGCGAGGAGATCGATCAGTTCGGCACCCGCGAGCGCGAGCGACAAGTCGCCCTGCCCGACACCGGCCCCCGGCCGTTCGTCCATGGCGATGATGCACAAGTCCTTGGCCGTACTCATGGGCGCTCCCCTCAAAAACTTCGAAATCTCGGATCCGCCGGGCCGGCCGCGCTGCCTCCGGCCCACTCCCAGCGTCGTGGCAACGCCCAGGGAGACACCATGGTTCCCCTGCCGGCGCGGACGACCCAGGGACGGCGGCTTGCCCTGCGGTTTCACCCGAAGCTTCTCGTCGCCCCGGAGGACGTGGCTACGTTCGTGGATGGCAGGGAGGCACCTCTCGTGACGCCGACCCCGGGGGCCGGGGCCATGACCGATCCGGTCAGCCGGGTCGCCGCCTGCGACGCGGTGAACGTCGCGCCTGTGGGACACGGCCACCGGCGTGACGCGGACCATCCTGCGCGGGCACACCGGTCGGGTGTGGGCGGTGGCGTTCAGCCCTGACGAAGCGGTTCCGCTTCCTGGTCGGGCCCGTCCACGCATCAGGCGGCGGCGCAGACGGGCAGTCCGGGGTCGTCGTGGGTGCGTACCGCCGGCAGCCAGGCGGTGGCCTCGGGGATGTCCGTCAGGTGCACACGGAACCAGTTGGGGGTTCCCACGCCGTGCTCGTCCTCGATGCGGATGCCGTTGACCACCATGCAGTCGGCCATCAGGACGTCGCCGTGCCAGACCCGGTGCGAGACGACATTGTTCAGGTCGTAGGTGACGTACGGGTTCCGGGCCAGGCTGAGTCGGCATGCGGGAAGGCGCTCGGTCTGGGTCTTGCAGTCGCCGTCGATGTTGAACACCCGGATGGGCTCCAGCTTCCCGGCCGGGCCCGTCGGCGCGGGCCGCGCCTGGCCGGACGGCGGGCCGGACAGCGAGGCGGACGGGCCCCGACCGGTGGCGCCGGGGGCGGCCGCCCCGGTACGGGGGGCACCGCTGTCGTGGAGCACGAACCCGATGGCGGCGGCCACGCCGGCGACGACGGCTGCCGCCCCCAGCCCCAGCCGGATCCGGCGGCCCCACGGCCCGCGCACGCCCGTCGCGGCAGCGGGTCCCTCCGAGGACACCACGGGAAGGTCGTCATCTGCGGGGTGCTCGCCGCGCCGCAGACGTGCGGGCGTCTCCTCCGATGCGGGGGCGGCTTCAACGGCCGGGCTGGTCCGGGGAGTCCTCGAGGACAGCGCGGCCGTCGCCAGTCCGGGGTCCGCGCGCAGGATCGCCGCGTGGATGGCGGAGAGCTCGGGCCCGGGGTCGAGGCCGAGTTCCTCGGCGAGGAAGCGCCGGGTGTCGGCGAAGCGCTGTGTCGCCTCGGCCTGCCTCCCGGTGCGGTACAGGGCGATCAGCAGCTGCCCGACGAGCTGCTCGCGCTGCGGGTTGGCCTCGACGAGTTCCGTCAGCGTCGGCACCAGCTCGGCTTCCCGCCCGAGGCCCAGTTCACAGGCCGCCAGCTGCTGGCAGGCGTCCAGCCGCTCCTCGTTCAGCCGCGCCCGCGCCGGCTCCACGAACGCGGCGCTGACCCCGGCCAACGGGGCACCGCGCCACATCGCGAGCGCCTCGCGCAGGGTCTCCGACGCCTGCTCCTCCTCCCGGCCCGTCATCTCCTCGGCCGCCCGCCGGACCCGGGCGCGAAAGTCCAGCAGATCGAGTTCCGTGTCGTCGACGGCGCAGATGTAGCCGTCGGCCGTGGTCTGGATCCGGTCCGCCAGGTCGGTTCCGCGCAGGGTCTGGCGCAGCGAGGAGACCGCGCTGTGGACCTGGGTCCGCGCGCTGCTCGGCGCCTCGTCGGCCCAGACGGCGTCTATGAGCCGTTCGAGGGTGACCGGCTGCCCCGCGTTCAGGAGCAGATAGGCCAGCACCGCGCGCCGCTGGGGGCGTTGGACCTCGATCACCCCGTCGACGCCCTGTGCCCCTACCTGTCCCAGAACCGTGAACCGCATGTCCGTCTCCCCCTAGAAGCACAAGTGCCGGGCGATCTTAAAGCCGCGCGCTCCGGCGGCGTAACGCCCTCACGACCCTTCCTGGCTCGAATGGGGACTACAGACATGGCGGTCGGCCGGGTCCGTTCACCGGAGTTCTTCCTGTTCGGGACGGTTAGCGGCGGCGTGTAGCGGGTGATTGGCGGACGCATAGCGGGCCCCCTCACAGTGAGCACGCCGGCCAGTCGGCGCGGAATCGATGCCGAGTCAGACGACGTCTGCCCTTTGCGGGGGGCGAGCGGCGCGAGCGCGAACACGGGGGCTGGCCGGCCCCAAACCAGAGCAGAAGGGATCGACGTGCGCAGACTTGTGCACAGGCTGACCACGTTCGCGTTGGCGGCCTTGCTGGCCGTGCTGGGGGGCGTCGTGACGTCGACGGCGCTCGCCGCACCGGCTCACGCCGCGGGGTTGTGCCAGCCCCGCGAACACGAGGACGACATTTCGGAGATCGCCGCGGAGACCGTCCGGGCCGCGTGCGCCGTGGCCGACTCCGACATCTGGTACGTCTGGACCGGCGGGCACGGCGCGAAGCCGGGCATGACCAAGGGAGCGATCGACCGGTCCGATCCCGTCCGCTCCAGGAACGATCCGTTCCGGACGGGATTCGACTGCTCGGGCCTGGTGCGCTGGGCCCTGGCGCAGGCCTACGACTACGACATCGCCGGCTCCCCCGGCCTGACGAACAACCTCTACGGGCTGTACCCGCCGGGCTCGACACGCTTCGGCGCAGCCGCGGGCACCGCCCCGCTGCTGCCGGGGGACATCCTCTTCTGGGGCAAACCTGGAGCGATCCACCACGTCGCCATCTACCTCGGAGCGGGACTGATGGTCGAGGCGAAGGAGTCCGACACCAAGATCATGGTCTCGGACTTCCGTTGGGGCTCCAAGAACGACTACGCGGGCGCCCTGCGGATGCAGTCCAAGGCTCCCGACCCCGGCGGCGGAGGCGGGGACACCGGTCAGATCCAGCACGCCACGTGGGGCGACACGCTGAATGTCCGGGCGCAGCCCAACACCGGGGCGGCCGTGGTGACCACCATCGCGGGCGGCACCAGCGTCTTCATCGGCTGCCAGGCGCACGCCCAGTCGATCACGGCGGAGGGAGTCACCAACGACGCCTGGTCCTACCTCCCGGCCCTGCACGGGTGGATCACCAATATCTACCTCAGAGGTCCGGCCTGGATGACCGACGTGCCGTCCTGTCGTGACGTACCCGTTCCGGACGCGGGTGGTGGAGGAAGCGGCATCGGACACGCCACCTGGGGCGATTCGCTCAACGTCCGGGCGCAGCCCAACACCGGGGCGGCCGTGGTGACCAGCATCCCGGGCGGCACCAGCGTGGTCATCTCCTGCCAGATGCACGCGCAGTCGATCAGCGCCGAAGGCGTCACCAACGACGCCTGGTCCTACCTCCCCGAACTGGGCGGCTGGATCACCAACATCTACCTCAGGGGGCCGGCCTGGATGACCGGGGTACCCACCTGCGGGGACTCCGGAGGCTCGACCGGCGGCAGTATCGGACACGCCACCTGGGGCGGCACCCTGAACATCCGGACCCAGCCGAACACCGGCGCGGCCGTGGTCACCACGATCACCGGCGGCACCAGCGTGCTGATCTCCTGCCAGATGCACGCCCAATCCATCACAGCCGAAGGCGTCACCAACGACGCCTGGTCCTACCTGCCCGACCTGGGCGGATGGATCACCAACATTTACCTCAAGGGGGACGCGTGGATGGCCGGCGTCCCCACCTGCGCCACCGCCTGAACCCCCATCCGTTCAAGGGAGTCACCATGAAGTTTCGAAGCACCCGCACCGCGGTCGCGGTGGCCGCCGCGGCACTCGCGCTGACGACCACGGGGCTGACCGGGTCGGCCTCCGCCACCGCCGACGGCGACAATGAAAGCGCCAGTGTGTGGGGGCCGCAGGAGGGCTGGCTGCCCGCCTACTCCCAGGACGTGCCCTGCCCCGTGGGCGCGATCTGCATCTACACGAACCAGATCGGTGGTGTCCATTTCGAGCTGCCGCACTGCACCACGTACAACCTGTACAACTGGAACGGGATCGGCGGGTGGTACAGCCGCCAGACCGGCAACACGTGGGCCCGGTTCATGCGCGGCAACGGCTCGACCATCTACCCGTTGGCCGGGCCCGATCAGCACAACTGGAACTACGACTACAACCCCGTGTACCACGTCCGGCCGTGCTGACGGCGACCGGAGTCTGAGCACCCCATCTGACGGAGAAGGCCTCCCCGAGGTCTTCTCCGTCAGGCGCCACCGCCCTTGCGGAACCGCTTGACGAGGGCCGGGTCCGACTCCCACCACAGGCCGGTACCGGCCCTCGAGCCGATGCTCCCCCAGGCCACCGACCACGTCCCCGGCTCCGGCGTGTAATGACGGCGCCGGCCGCGATTCCCGCGAGGGTCATCGGCAGCAGGCTGGAGTTGAGTACGGCGCCGCGTGGGTCCTTGGCCGGCGCCGCGACCACGTCGGTGATCTGAACCTGCGTGCCCTGCGGGCTCCCAGCGGTTACCGCCTGCTGCAGCAGCTGGGCCACCACCGTGCTCGCGGCCGAGGCGGTGAGCAGCTTCGGGCCCTGCTGGGTGACGACGACCGCGCCGTAGACCGTCCGGGCCTCGATGGCCGCACGGGCCGCGGCTTCGTCGGCGTACCGATGGATCTCGAACGCGCCCGGCTTCTCCTGCAGTTGCTTCTGCACGCCTTCGGCCGCCGCCTCGGGGCCCGCGACGCCGATGGGGAGATCACGCGGTGCGATCCGGCTGGCCTCGCGCAGCCTGCCAAGCACGCCCGCAGCCGAACCAGCTCCTCGTCCCGGCCTTCGGCCGCCTCGCCTCCACGGGCGGGCCCGCGGCCGGCCCGCTCGTCGGCCTGCCGCACCCACCTCCGCAGCCGGCTTCGTCGGCCTGGGCTCTTGACCCGCCGGGTTCCGCAGGCGGTCGCCGGTCGTGTCGCGAGGCCTGCGTCAGGGGGTTCCGCTCGGTGAGCTGATGGCGGCGATGCGACCCGAGGAGTGCGCCCGTCGGCAGAAGTGGGACGGGGATGAGGCGCGCCTGCGGGCCCATGCCCAGGCACAGGCACCTACGGGCGGTAGACCTTGCCGGGCTCGGGGTGGGCCGGTGCGAGGAGTTGGGAGACCGTCACGAAGGTGTACCCGCGATCGTGGAGTCCGGTGACGATGTCGGCGACGGCGGGAATCGCCGGCTGCACACCGGGACCGGCAGACCCTCGGAGGCTGCGAGGCCGACGACGGCGTTGTTTGCCTGGGCCAGTACCTCGCCAACGCGTGAGCGGGCGATGACCCGATCGTTCCACTCCCGCTCAGCCACGGCCGGCTCCACCTGGAAGCGGTCGGCCTCCTCCCGCAGATCGTCGACACGGCGACTTCTAGTGGGGTGCCGTTGTCCGTGCTGGCGGCGGGCAGGTCGAGACAGAGGCCGGTTTGCGGGTTGCAGAAGCCACTGCCAGCGGTGGGGAGCCGGTAGGGCTCCTGCCAACCCGCGGTTCAGTGCTCGCAGAGGGAGAACTCCCGTTCGTAGAGCTGCTCGTTGTGTTCGTCCACGAAGAACTTCCTTTCCCGCATGAGTTCCTCGCGGTACGCCTTGGCGTGCTCCAGCGTCATGGTCGACGAGTCGGCCCAAGGCTGCTGCGGCGGTACGTCGGAGGTCGAGACGATCCGCTCCGCCGGGTCGACCAGGAAGAACGCGAGGATCTTGCGGTGTCCCGGGCGGGTGGGGTCCTCGAGGCGGAACGCGTCCACGCGGTGTTGCAGGACGTTGGGGAACGCCAGGCAGCGGCCCGCCGGGGTCGGTACCGAGCCGAGCGGCTGATTCAGCGCGTCCTCGTCCTGGAGGCCATAGACCTCGCGCAGCCCGGCGTCGTCGTTCTGCTCATAGTGCGGGTCGTCGAGTGCGGCCCGGAAACCCAGCCGGCTCTCGCTGGTGTTCTCGCTGTCCCAGTAGTAGATGCCGGTCGAGACGATCCGCTCGTTCAGCATGCCCTCGACATGCCAGGAACCGCCGGGGTACTCGGGCTGGTCCGGGGTGAGGTGGATGGTGGCTAGCTTGACGATGACCTGGAGCCGGCGGCCGCGCAGGTCGACCCGGGTTGCGGCATCGGGCAGTGCGGGCGGGCTGTACACCGGGGCGTCCGGGACGATCGGGCTGCGGTCCTCCCGCCAGGCCTCATAGGCCGCTTCCCAGGCATCGCGGGCATCCATGTGGGCCGCGTCGTCACTGTAGGCAGACCGGCTCGGGTACTCCGGCTCCGAGTCGTACCAGCCGTAGGGATCGGCCTCGATCCGCAGGGGCCGCGGGTGCCGCAGATCGGTGAGCACGTTCTCGAACAGCGGGCGCAGGCGCGCCAGCACGTCCGGCAGGACGTTCGCCAGTGCGCGATGCTCCTCGGGGTGGACGTTGTTGACGTACGAGCGGAAGGCGACGGCGCCGTCGTCAGTGACGTCGACGTCCGTGGGCAGCCACTGGAACCTCTCCGAGAACTCGTACTTCGAGTAGCGGTTCGTCGGGTTCTGCCAGGCCCGCTCGGGCCCTCCGCTCGCATCCCTCACCAGGCAGAACAGGGAGGGGTGTACGAGATCCAGCACTTGGCCGTCGGATCCGGGATGCCAGTCGCGCTCCGCTTCGGGGACCTCTTCCAGGACCCGGACCGCGTCGCGCAGCCGGGACCTGAGCTGCTCGTCGACGAGGGTGTCCGACTGCCAGACCCCGTCGACCGCGGACACCTCGATGCCCGTGCGCGCGTCCCGCAACGCGGCGTAGTGCCCCAGCTCGGCGAGAACGTAGCGCATCTGTGCTTCGGTCAGGCCCTGCTCCACCGCTTCCCGCGTCCATCTGGCAATGATGTCGGCGTCCTTCATCTTGTCGAACCAGACGGGCTTGGCGCGCAAGTGCGAGCTGCACTCCATCATCTGCAGCTCCCGCAGCGTCCGCGGTGTCGCGAACACCGGGGAACGGGAGGTCTGGAAGGGCAGCGGAAAAGCGGACAGGCCGGTCACTTCTGGTGGTCCTCAAGGTCGGTGTGCGGTGCCCGGAAGAATAGCCCGGCCCACTGACACCACAGCCAGGGGGAAGGGTTGGAGGGTGTGCGCGCACCCCCACGACGCCGTTCCGGGGGCCTCGACTTCCGGCCGGTCGGGACCGTACCACTCACCCGCGCATCCGGGCGCCGGGCAGGGTCGGGGATCGCGGATCTCGCACGGCCCCTCGTAGCCCGGGAGCCCGCGCGGAACGGTGGTCGGATGCCCAAAGGGCGGGGCCGACTACGGCCGTCTGGGCGCTACGCTCCACCCGTGATCACTCATTCGAACGTACGTCTCGCCGACCTTCTCGACCGGCGTGCGGACGGGCACGAGCCTGCGCCGGACACGGTGCTCTCCGCACTGTTCGAGGGCGGGGTGTTCGTTCCCGTCACCGACACCGGATCGGTGTTGTTCCTCCCCGACGACGAGCAGCCACCCACACTGCTCGGCTTCACCGACGCGGCGCTCGGCGCACAACTGCTTCCGACGGCCGCCGGGATGGTGCACTGCGACGCGGCGCGACTGACGGACATCCTGGAGAAGACCGGCGTCGCCGTGTTGGGGGTCCGCTCCGGAAACGGACAGGTGATCTTTCCTGAGCAGGTGCTGCGGGACTGGGCGGCCTACGGGCCCGGGGCGGAAATGAAGCTCGACTGGTCCACCGACCCCGTAGCGGTCGCCCTGCGCGACGCACTGGTCCGGCGGATTCGCGAATTCCCCGCCGTCCGCTCGGTATGGGTGGGGCAGGTCCGGTGGCGAGCCAGCGGCGAGGAGCACCTGATGCTGCACGTCGCCGTGGACGAGGACCTGCCCTCCGACTCCGCCGACCGCCTGATGCAGATCCTGCTCGGCGAGGAGGTGAAGCTCGGCCCGAGCCACCCGAAGGTCGGGATGCTCGCCCTGAACATCACCACCCACGCCGAGACCATCGCCCAACTGGACCGCCAGGGACTGGACACGGTGCGCCACGACGTCGAGTCGGGCCAGGTCCAGGCGATCTCCCGCGAGTACGACGACCCGCCGGCGGCCCCGGCGAATGGCGCCGCGCCCCCGCCCGCGCCCCCGCCCCGGGGCAAGCGCCGCTGGTTCGGCCGCTCCTGACGGGACGTAGGCCGAGGGTCCTTCTGTGCGGCTTCCGTTGCTGTCGGGGTAGCGCCTCACCCCCACCCTTTTCGTCCTCTTGACGATATCGACGCATCTCGTTATCGTCGCATTGACGAAATGAAGGGGGTTCGCCATGGCCGACATCACCCGGCGCTTCGGCTGGCGCCATCTGCGCTCCGCGCCCACCACGCACATCCGCCACCACAAGCGCGGCCGACTCGTACACGACGGGCTGGGGCTCAGTTTCTGGTACCGGTCACTCTCGGCGGCGCTGTCCGAAGTCCCGGTCGACGACCGGGAGCTGGCCATGGCGTTCCACGCCCGTACGTCCGACTTTCAGGACGTCGCCGTGCAGGCCACCGTCACCTACCGGATCAGCGACCCGGCCGAAGCCGCGGCCCGACTCGACTTCTCCGTCGACCCGGACACCGGGAGCTGGCGCGGAGCCCCCTTGGAGCAGATCGCCACCCTCCTCACCGAAACCGCGCAACAGCACACGCTGGACGTACTGGCCCGGACTCCGCTGGCCGTCGCCCTGGTGAACGGCGTCGCCTCCGTACGGGAGAACGTCACCGCCGGTCTCGCCGCCGAGCCCAGACTCCCGGCCACCGGCATCGATGTGGTGGCCGTGCGGGTCGTGGCGATCCGCCCCGAGGCAGAGGTGGAGCGCGCCCTGCGCACCCCGGCCCGCGAGCAGATCCAGCAGGAGGCGGACCGGGCCACCTACGAGCGGCGAGCCGTCGCCGTCGAGCGTGAGCGTGCCATCGCCGAGAACGAGCTGGCCAGCCAGATCGAACTGGCCAGGCGCGAGGAGCAGTTGATCGACCAGCGCGGCACCAACGCCCGCCGCGAGGCCGAGGAGAAGGCGACGGCCGACGGCATCCGGACCGAGACCGAGGCGTCCCGCAAGGTCTGCCTGGCCCGCGCGGACGCCGAGGCGGCGCGCGAGACGGGCGCGGCGCGCGCCGAGGTCCAGGCAGCCTGGCTTCGCGTGCACGACGAAGCAGGCCCGGGCACGCTGCACGCCCTGGCGGCGACCCGGCTGGCGGAGAACCTGCCGCGGATCGAGAGCATCACCCTCTCTCCTGACGTCCTCACCGGGCTCCTCGCCAAGCTCGGACGCCCGGAAGGCGGCGCGGGAGCGTGAGCCTGGCCCCAAGGGCGGTGCTCGTGCACCGCAGAACCGAGTACGAGGAACTTCTCGCCCGGCACGGGACGCACGGGCAGGCCGCGTTCTTCCTTACCAGCCGGGGCCGGTCGATCGACGAGGTGGTCCGCCGCCACGAACGCACGCGACAGGCGCTGCGGGAGGTGGCGGCGGCGGTGCCGCTCACCTGGCGCAGCTCCCGGGTGGAACGGGCGGACCTGGACCGCTTCCTGTTCGCCCCGGAGGACGTGGTGGTCGTGGTCGGCCAGGACGGCCTGGTCGCCAATACCGCGAAGTATCTGCGCGGACAGCCGGTCGTGGGCATCGACACCGACCCGGGGCGAAACCCGGGAGTCCTGGTCCGGCACCGCTGCGGCGACACGGCTGCCCTGCTGCGTGCGGCAATCGCTGCCGGCGGCCGGGCGGAGGAACTGACCATGGTCGAGGCCGTCGCCGACGACACCCAGCGTCTTCTCGCGCTGAACGAGATCTACCTGGGCTCGCACGGTCACCAGACGGCCCGCTACCGCCTGGGTTCCGACGGCGACAACGGCCCTGGTGAGGCCCAGGCATCCTCCGGGGTGCTGGTGGGCACAGGCACGGGCGCCACCGGCTGGCTGCGTTCCCTGTGGCTGGAGCGCGGCAGCTCCGCGGGGCTGCCCGCGCCCTGCGAGCGGCGGCTCGTGTGGTTCGTACGGGAGGCCTGGCCCTCTCCCACGACCGGCACGACGAGGGTCGCCGGGGAACTGGGGCGGGGTCAGGGGTTGCAGCTGACCGTGGAGTCGGACCGGATCGTGGTGTTCGGCGACGGGATGGAGAGCGATGCGCTGGAGCTGACCTGGGGCCAGAGCGTACGGCTGGGTATCGCTGGAACATCGCTGCACCTGGTGACGTGAAGAATGAGATCGCCGAGCTGAGATCGCCGAGCTGAGCTAACCTGCCGGCATGCGCGCACAGTTCACCGGCTGGCCTGAGCAGGCCATGGACGTGTTGGGGCAGCTCCAGGGCGAACCGAGCCATGCGATCCGCGAGCGCTGTCGCGCGGACCGCGAGCGCCTGGTCCGCCAGCCGATGATCGCCCTGCTCAACGAGGTCGCGGACGCGGACCCGCGATACGAGGACTTCTCCGTCTGGCACTACCGCACCGACTCCTGGTGGTGGCAGAACCAGAGCGCGGCGATCAGGCTCGACCGCAAGATCGAGATCGGTCTCCGTTTCTCCCTGGACGGCCTGCGCATCCAGGGCGCCTGGTGGTACCCCGATCCCGGCCAGGTGGACCGGTTCCGCAAGGCCGTGGCATCCGAGGGGAGCGGCCGGGAATTGTCCGCCATCGTCGAGGACCTTCGGAGGATGGGCTACGACATCTCCGGGGACGTGATGAAACGTCCCCCGCGCGGCTATCCGACGAACCACTCCCGTACGGACCTGCTGCGCCATCGCTCTCTGATCGCCGCCCGCCCCCTCGGCTGCGACGAGTGGCTCCACACCTCCGAGGCGCTCGACCGGGTCCTCTCGGCCGCCGCCGACCTGGACACCCTGCTGACGTGGCTGGTCCGCCACGTGCAGCACGCCTCCTGACATCACGGACAGGGTTGGATTCAGGGCGCGGCGTCGGCCTGGTAGAGGGCGGGCGACCGTAGGTCAGCGTTCGCCGGGCGCGGGTACCAACGCGGGCAGAAGCATGGCGAGAACCCCTTCCATGTACCCCTCCGGCAGGGGGCGGGTGCGCAGGAGCCAGGTGTGGTAAATCGGCCCGTAGAGCAGCTCGACCGCCAGCTCGAGGTCGAGGTCGGGGCGGATCTGCCCGGCATCGCGCGCTTTGGCGAGGCGCGCGACGCATGCGTCGATGGAGACCCTCAGGATCCGGGTGACACCGTCCGCCGCGGCTTCGTCGGATTGGGCGGCGCCGATGAGCCCCCGCCAGATCTGACCGAACTCCGTGTTGAACAGTCGCATGACGCTCGAGGTCTGTGCGGCCAGGTCCGCGTGGATGTCCCCGGTGTCGGGAAAGCCGGCTGCGGCGTCCCGGGCGTTCTCGACGCCCTCGATGAGGATGGCGGCCTTGGAGGGCCACCACCGGTAGATGGTCGTCTTACCGACACCCGCCCGGGCCGCGATGCCCTCGATCGTGGTCGAGGTAAATCCTCGTTCGACGCAAAGGCTGAGAGCGGCCTCGATGATGGCCTGACGGGACTCTTCGCTGCGGGTTGCGGGGCTCACGGACCGACCCTATCCGAACGCAACGCTACGTCTCGTGTTGACAGCTTTCACTTCCGGCCACACAATGATCACGCAACGGTCCGTTTCGTATCGATTGCATAGCGGGGGGCGTCCCCGGTACCCGGGACACGGGTACCGGGAAGACGCCCAACCAGGAACCCGACACCCCAAGACCACAGGGCGTCAGCGCTGCAACTGAGGCTGCGGCAGGGCCTCATAGGATTGCCCGCATGCCTGCACCCTCCCGCCGCTCCGGCGCCGCGCTCACCGCGCTCTTTTCCCTGCTCATCGGGATCTCCGGGTGCGGGGAAGGTCAGGACGAGCCGGCGGAGGCCCGCCCCGGCCTCTCGCGCAGCCCGACGGGACTGACGCAGGATGCAAAACCCCGACCCCCCAAGACGGACGGAAGCCCCGGCGACATCCTCGTGGCCGGCCGCCCCATCACCGGGTCGAAGGCGACGGGACATCCCGGTGCCCCCTTCCAACGCACCTACACCGAAGGAGAGCTGTACTCCACGGTCACGGGCTACTGGTCGATGGCCTTCGGTAGGGTCGGCCTGGACGGCGTCATGGCGGACGATGTCCAGGCCGGCAAAGACGTGCCGACGACCATTGACCCCAACGTGCAACGTGCGGCTTTCGAGGGCCTGCGTGACCAGCGGGGCGCGGCGGTTGTCCTCGACACGGAGACCGGGGCCATCCTCGGCCAAGTGAGCACACCGTCGTTCGATCCCGGTGCGTTCAGCGGCAACTCCGGAGCTGATGCACGGACCTGGGAAACGCTCAAGGATGTCGACGGCCCTTTGCGGAACCGCGCCCTGCGCAAGGTGGAGAATCCCGGGTCGGCCATCCACGTCCTCGTCGCTGCCGCAGCCCTGGAAAGTGGACTCCTGGCATCCGTGGACGCGCCGACGAACAACCCGGCTGTCTACATCGCTCCGGGCAGTACGACCCGGTTCTCCGGCGACCCGGCCCACTGCACCAACGCCACCCTGCGAGCAGCTCTGCGATATGCGTGCGAGAACGTTTTCGCGCACATCGCCTCCGACCTCGGAGCCGACGCTCTGGCATCCACGGCCGAGGAGGCCGGGTTCAACAACGACAAGATGGACACACCGGTCCGCGCCTTCGAAAGCACCTGGCCGCGCGAGCCGCAGAACGCCACCCAGCTCGCTCTCGCCGCTGGCGGACTCTCCGAAGTCAAGGTCACCCCGATGCAGATGGCGATGGTGATGGCCCTCATCTCCAACGGCGGCCTCCGCGTCCACCCCCGGATCACGACCGACCCGAAGTGGTCCATGCCCCCGCACCGCGCGCTCTCCGAGCGCACCACAGAGCAGCTCCGTTCAGCCGTCGGAAGCTCGTTCAGCGCATGGGTTCCTTCCGCATCCGCCTCCTGGGCCCTGTCTGCCACGCGCACACCGGCCGGCCGCCCAGTTGCCATCGCGGTCTACATTTCCTCCCCCAGCGACGCCACCGCGCAGGCAATCCGGGTTGCCCAACGGATCGCCGGCGACAGCCCACCTGACGGGCAGTAACCCGGCCAGGATGTCACCTCGCTCCCCCGCGGCAGCTGAGGCCTCCCCACCAACAGCCGAGCCCGACGCACTCTCAGTGCGTCGGGCTCCCTGCAAGGGCGGTCAGCGCGCGATGGTCACGTTCTGGATGGTGATCTTCTTCTTGGGCGCTCCGTCGCCCTCGCCGTTGGAGTTGTCGGTTCCGGCCTTCGCGACGTCCCGCAGGATGGCCATGCCGCTGTCGACCTTCCCGAAGACGGTGTAGTTGGGGGGCAGCACGGTGTCGCCGTAGACCAGGAAGAACTGGCTGCCGTTGGTGCCCGGACCCGCGTTGGCCATCGCCACGGTGCCCTTGGCGTAGGTGGCTGTCCCCTTGCCGGGATCAGGACTGGGGAGGTTCTCGTCGCCGTACCGGTAGGTCGGCCCGCCAGAGCCGGTGGCGGTGGGGTCGCCGCATTGCAGGACCTTCAGGGCGCCAGTGGTCAGGCGGTGGCAGTTGGTCGTATCGAAGAAGTTCTTCCCCGCCAGGTAGGTGAAGGAGTTGACGGTGCAGGGCGCGTTCCCGCCGTCCAGCGACAGACCGATGGCCCCGAGGTTGGTCTGGAGCGTGACGGGCACGGCGCCGGTGTACGCGGGCTTGGCGGGCGGCCGGCCAACATTCCTGGTTCCCTGCCCCTTGGCGGGCTGATACAGGCACTCCCCGGCCCGGGCCGTGCGTGCCGGCTCCGCGGCATGGGCTACCAGCACGGTACTGGGCGCCGGCGTGGCGAAGGCGAGGAGTCCGGCAGCGACCGCGGCGCCGGTAGCGGCACGCAAGGTGATGATGAGCATGGAAATCCGTTCGTGGCAGATGCATAGTCCTTCCCGGATATCGGCACCCGCCAGGACAGACACAACCAACACCGGCAGGAGTCCTTCCAACGAGGGACCTCGGTCTACGGCACCCCCCACACTCGCCCGGACATCAGCCGACGTCGATCCACCCGGCCGCGACCAGGAGCGGGACGGCGAGGAGGCCGATGGTTCCGGTGCCGCCGGGTACCAGGATGGAGGTGTTGATCTTGCCGGTCATGATGGTGTCTCCTCGAACTTGGCACCGGGGGCATCGGTGCGGGGTCTGCCGTGGTCGTTCTGCTTCACTGCCACGGCTGCGCGAGGGGATGTGAAAGATGGCGGAGAAATTTCTTCAGGCCGAGCGGTACGAGACGGAGCGCCCCCATTTGCGGGCGGTGGCCTACCGCATGCTGGGCTCGCTCACCGAGGCCGACGACGCACTCCAGGAAGCCTGGCTGCGGGTGAGCACGACCGACATCGTTGATGTCCGTAACATCGGCGGCTGGCTGACCACGATCGTCTCCCGGGTCTGCCTGAACCTTCTCCGTGCCCGCCAGGCTCGACGCGAGGAAGGCATCGACGCGGCACCCTTGGCACAGGCCGGTCCGGGGGCCATCGATCCGGCCGCCGAGGCCGAGATGGCGGACGAGGCCGGTGTGGCGCTCCTCGTGGTCATGGAGGTACTGGGACCGGCGGAGCGGCTCGCGTTCGTGCTGCACGATCTGTTCGCGGTGTCGTTTGACGACATCGCCGTGATGCTGGAGAAGACGCCGGCCGCCGCACGCCAGCTGGCCAGCCGCGCTCGACGGCGCGTCCGGGGCGCCGAGCTCCCCACCGAACCGGAACGCCAGAGCCGAAAGCGACAGGCCGTCGACGCCTTCCTCGCCGCGACCCGCGCCGGGGACTTCGAGGCACTGGTGGGTCTGCTGCATCCGGACGTGGTGCTGACCGCGGACCCGGCCGTGATCCCGACACCCCAACCGGTCGTGGTACTCGGCGCGCACACCGTTGCCAAGGGAGCGATGGCGGCGATCGGGCGGGCCGCGACGACCGGAGTGGCGCTCCTGGACGGAGAGTTCGGGCTGGTCATGGCCGAGGGGCGAAGGCTGCGCCTGGTGCTGTGGTTCGCGGTGAACGGGGAGAGCGGGCTGATCACCGAGGTGAAGGTGATCGCCGATCGAGAAGCGCTGGCGGGCATCGCTGTGACCGCGCCCTGAGCATGCCGAGGGGGAAAGCCGGTCAAGCGCCGAAGTGCTGTCGAAGCCCGGTTCTGGCGCAGGTTCCGTGAACCGGTTTCACCCCAGCTCATCCCCATCTCGGAGCGAGCCGTCGGCCTGCCGGTTCGCCCGAGGCACGGGCCTCGACCGACCGACCTCGTAGCTGGACGTCTGTTTCGTGCCGGTGTCGCGGCCCAGGAGGTGGTCAAGTCGGCGTTTTGACTGGTGGTGTGGATCGGTGGACGCGCCGTCGCGGAACACGTCCCACAGGACGTTGGCCCCGCGTCGGGCGAGCGTCGGCAGCGCCTGCTCGTGCCCCTTGCCCTCGGCCCGCCTGCGCTCGCCTGGTCAATGCGCCTGTTCGCCTATCCCAGAAGCGACTTGGGCACCCGGCGACAGCCAGGATCACTACCGGAACGCAGTATGAGAAGGACCAGCCCTCATCGCCTTGCCGACGCCGAGCCGCTGCCACCAGCCCACGCGTTCAACACCCCGGCGGCGACCGCGAAAAATCGCTGTCCGATCACCGGAGCACGGTGATAGACAACCGGCGTGGAAAAGAATCTTGAGTTCCCCGACCTGTTGCGACTGATCGATGAACGGTCGACCGCCTTCCGAGCCGTGGTCGCCGCCGCGCCCGGTCTCGACGCGCAGGTGCCGTCTTGCCCCGGGTGGACGCTGTTCGATCTGGTGAAGCACCTGGGTGGCGGAGACCGTTTCTGGGCCGCCATCGTCGGCGCGGGGCCTGCCGACGCTCCCCCGGCCGAGGCCGTCGCCGCGCGCGCCGCGCTGGAAGTGCCAGAGGAGCGTGAGGCCCTGCTGGCCTGGCTGGACGCGTCGACGCAGCTTCTGCTGGGCGCCCTGCGCGCGGCGGGACCGGAGAGCGGCTGCTGGACGTGGTGGCCCGCGTCGCAGTCACCGCGGACCGCCGGCGGCACTGCCCGGCACCGGGTCCAGGAGACCGCGGTGCACACCTACGACGCCCAGCTCGCCGGGGGCGCCCCGCAGCCCCTGCCGGTCGAGCTGGCACTCGACGGTGTGGAGGAGTTCCTGTTCACCGTCTGCGCAACGCCGAGTGCCTGGCCGCACAAGCCCACGGCCTTCGACTTCCACGCCGCCGAGGGCCGCTCCTGGCGCCTCAGCGTCGACGGCGACGGCGCACGCATCACCCGCATACCCGCGCCCACAGCCGCGACCGGCGAAGACTCGGACGCCGCCGGCGCCTCCGTCCACGGCACGGCCAGTGAGCTGGTCCTCTACCTGTACGACCGGATCCGGGCCGACTCCTTGCACGTTGACGGAGACGCAGGGCTGCTCGACCTGCTCCGCGCCTGGGAGCCTGAGGAGAAGTAGGAGGCAGCAGGGCGGTTGGCCGCGCCTCGAGCCGGTAGGACACACCCCTTCGCCAGGTTCGTCAGTCGCGGCACGGGCCCGCTGGACCCCCAGTACGGTTGATCACGATGGCCGCTCGGACCTCGCCAGCGTCGCCACCATCCGCTCCAGGCGGGCCAGCCGGGTCTTCTCCGTACGGGCGGTGACCAGGCTGAGATACAGGGCGAAGCGGTCGGACTTGCCGAGCGTTTCGTAGAACGCCCGCGCCGCCGGGTTCGCGTCGAGCGCCTCGACGAGATCCGGCGGTGCGGTGGCGTTCTTCTGCGAGGCGTATGCCGTCGCCCAGCGACCGTCCGCCCGCGCCGCCTCGGCCTCGGCGAGACCGCGGGGGCGCATCCGTCCCTCGGCGATCAGGGCCTCTGCCTTGGCGACGTTCACCTGCGACCAGGGCGAGCGGGGGCGGCGGGGTGTCGTGCGCTGCAGGAAGTACGTGTCGTCGAAGCCGCGCCGCAGACCGTCGATCCAGCCGAAGCAGAGCACCGTGTCGACCATCTCTTCCCAGGTGAGCGACGGGATGCCGGTATGCTTCTTGGCGATCTTCACCCAGAGCGCGGTCCGCTCCCCGTGATGCTCGTCGAGCCATGCCTCCAGCTCTGCCGGGCTCGCGGGGACAAGAATCTCGACGCCGTCCTCGTATTTCTGCATAAGCCGCAGGTTAGAGGCCAGATAGGACAGATTCTGACCTACTTTGGACCCACAGCCCCCGACGCCGCCGCATTTCGCGGCGTGTACGGCCGTCGGTGACGTGATCTCACGGCAGGCTTGGCGGCGTGAACACCAGCGAAGCACCGCAGGCAACGGGGGCGGACGGGGCATCTTCCCGGGAGGCCTCCGACAACGGGCGGGTGGCGGCCTGGGAGGCGGCCGGGGAGATTCCGCTCCTGGTCGTGTCCGTGCTGTTCATGGCCTGCTTCGCGGTGCCGATCGCCGACGAGCACCTGACCGCCGCGATGCGGCAGATGTGTTTCATCGGCCTGATGGCCACCTGGGCGGTGTTCCTCGTGGACTATCTCGTCCGGCTCGCCCTGGCAGGCAACCGCCTTGCCTGGTTCGGCAGACACCTGTCGGACTTGTTGATCGTGTTCTTCCCGTTCCTGCGGCCGGTACGTGCGGTGCGCGAGCTCACCGCGGTCTCCACACTGCGCCATCGTGTGCGCCGCGGTCTGGACGTCGAACTCATGCTGTACGCCGGGATGGCCTCCGTCCTGCTGTGCACGGCGGGTGCGCTGGTCACCCTGGCCGCGGAGCGCGGTGCGCCGGGCGCGACGATCACGAGCCTCGGGCTGGCGGCCTACTGGGCGGCCACCACGATGACGATGACCATGTACGGGGAGCTGTATCCGATCACGCCCGTCGGGAGGCTGGCGGCGGTGGGGCTCAGCATCGTGGCCGTCGCCCTGTTCGGCATCGTCATCGGGGCGTTCGCCTCCTGGTATTCCGGCTGGTACGCCCACCGCCTGCGGACGGACCAGGACTCACCGGAGGCACGCCGGATGGCGGCCGACACCCTCTCGGAGATCAGGGCTCTGCGGCACTGGCTGAACCGGAACGCGGGCCAGGACCGACACGGCGAGCCGTCGGGCACCGACCCGCGACCACCGCGGTGAGGTCGTCCCGGCTGAAGTGATCACCAAGCGGACCGGGTGCCGGCCGTTCGGCCTCGGCAGCCTGGAGCCTCTGGCGGGTCCCCGCGACTGACGCGTTACTGACCGTCGGTGATGTAGTAGTCGTCCTTGAGGTATTCCAGGACGTAGCTGCCGAGGTCTTCCTCGGAGAAGGTGGCGGAGGACCTGACCGCTTCGAGCGGCATCTCGATCGTGTCGAGGGTGCGCACCCGAACGCGCTGCGGATCGACCGTCGCGGTCTGCAGGGCCTTCTTCTGCTCGGGTGAAATCATCTGGAACACGATCGCGTAGGTCGTCGTGCACGGACCGAACCCCTGATCCTCTGCCTTCTTCGCTCCTGGCCCGGCCACCTCGCAGACTGTGCCGATGTCCTCACGACCGAGGGCGTGGAGGTACTGCTCGTACCGCTGGATCGCGCGCTCCTTCGTCCTGGGCGCGGGCAGGTCGGCGCTCACGGTGGCCGATGGCTGTCCGGTTCCGGCGGATGCGGACGGCGTGCCCGACGGAACGCCCGATGGTGTGGACGCGGACGGCGGCGAAGGCTTCGCGGCGGCGCCCTCCTTCGCTTCGTCCGGACCGCACCCGCACGTCAGCAGCGCCACGCATGCCGATACCGCTGCCGCGTTCGCCCAAACCCGCGTCTTCATCTTCATCAGATTCCCCTCCACCAGCCGACTGTCCATCAAGAGCTCACGCACGATCACGCCAGACGGTTCCCGACCCGCTGTTCGGAGAGGACCTTTCGTCGTCCCCGCGGTCGCTTCGGTTCGGCCTCGACGACGAAGGCGCGGATGAGCGCCGTCGGCCCTCGGCCGCGCTATGGCAGTCGAACGGTGGGCACCCTCCCGGCTTCTGGCGAGCACCGCCCTTCGGGGGCCGGGCGATCGCCGAGCCCTGGTCCTTGGCCCTTCTCGGTGGCGACCGCAGTGGCGGAGAGGAGCGTCGCGGCGGCGAGGCTGCCCCAGAGGGCGGACGGGCCGTGGGGTGCGAGAGAGGTGATGACCGCGGGAGAGACGGCGAGGCCGAACCCCGTGGAGAGCTGGAAGCGGGCGAGGGCGCGGCCCAGGACAGGGGCCGGGGCGAGGGCCGTGACGAGGGCGGTGGCGCTGCCGGCGTAGAGGATCTCGCCGATGGTGCAAACGACGGACACCGCGGCGACAGCCGGGGCACCCCAGCCGTGTCCAAGTGAGGTGGCCGCGAGGAAGCCGAGGTAGGACGCGGCGAGTACCACGCCCGCGAGAGCCAGCGAGGTCCGCCGGGAGAACCGGGACATCAGGACGGTGACCGGCACCTGCAGGGCGACCACCAGCACCGTGTTGGCCACGAAGATGGCCGCCGACCACACCGGGGACGCGTGAAGCTGAGTCAACAGGACCAGAGGGAGGGCGATTTCGGGGACGTTGAGGCAGAAGACGTAGACCACGTTGGCGGCGAACAGCCCGCGCATCCGTGGTGCGGGCCCGTCGCCCCCGCTTCCGTCCCCGCTTCCGCACCCCTCCCCGTCCTTGGCCGGGGCAGCGGCCGGGCGCGCGTGCAGGTGGACCGACCATGTCAGGGCCGCCGCCGTGAGGTAGGCGAGCCCGGTGACGGCCGCGAGCGCCTGCAACGCGGTGGCGCCGCCCGCCAGGCAGACGGTGGCGAGGAGCGCGCCCACGCCCAGGCCCGCGTTGCGCAGGGCGCGCCCTGCCGCGAGGGCGATGTCGCGTTCCCGGCCCTGGGCGATCGTGGCCACGACAGCCGCGTGGGCGGCCGGCCACGCCTGGTTGCCCATGCCGAGGAAGAGCGCCGCCGCCGCGAACAGCCAGACGTGCCCCGCCGGGGTGGCCAGCAACAGCGCCACGCCCAGCACCCGTACCAGCATCGACGCCGCGACGACCGCGCTGCGTGCGCCCCGGTCCAGCCATCGGCCCACCGCGGGCATGCACACCAGCCCCACGACGATGCCTGCCGTCATGGCGATTCCGGTGGCCGGCGCGGCCAGGTCCAGCACGGTCACCCCGTAGAGCAGCAGGAAGGGACGCAGCAGGCCGGTGCCGAGTGCGTCCACGGCCAGGGCGACGGCGTAGCGGGGACCTCCGGAGGCACGGACGAGGGCGCGGGGTCGGATCTTGGTGGTGGTGGTGGTTGCCATGGCCCCACGGTGCGTCCGGGTGCCGGGCGGGGTGCGACGGTTGACGGACATCGTCAACCGTCGCTGTCGTCCGCCGACCGGTCGGTGATGATGAGGGGGTGACGTTGAGGATCGACATCGGCGGACTGCCGTCCGAGCGGCTGCGGTTCGCCGCCTCCCCGCTGGCCGAGCTGACCGCGATGCTGCACGTGCTGGCCGAACCCGGGCATCACCCGCAGCTCGCCGGCTGGGCCGGGGACGTCTGGACCGGGCTGCGGCCGGAGCTGGCCGAGCGGTTGCGGGAGGCGGAGTTCCTCTGGCGGTCCTCACGGGCCGACTTCCTGGTCCCCGCCCGGCCCCAGGCGACCCTCGCCGAGGAGCTGGACGGTGTGGACCGCATCGACGACGAAACGTACGTGACCGCCGCGCTCGTCACCACGTGCGGCAGCAACCGGGTCCACTTCGCCGCGCCGTCGCCGCTCGCCGACCCGACGGCGCGCGAGCGGGTACTGGACCTGGCCCAGGCCCGCGGCGCGCTCCAAGAGGCCTTCGCGGAAAGGCTGCTCGCGGACCCGTCCGCCGTACGGGCACGGGTGCGCGACACCCTCGAACAGTGCGCCGAGGCCTTCTTCGACGCAGCTTGGAAGGGCGTCGCCGTGCGACTCGCGACCGACCTGCGCCTGAAGAACGACCTGCTCAAGCGCCAGGGCATCGGGGCGGCACTCGCATCGGTCTCCGGCGCGGTCACCCTGGCGCCCGACGGCGACTGCGTCATCGTGGACAAGCTGCAGGACAACGCGACCTCGGCCCACGGCACCGGACTCACCTTCATCCCCAGTGTCTTCGGCCGCCCGCACCTGGTCGCGGTCCACGCGCCCGGATGGCAGCCGGTGGTGCAGTACCCGGTGGCGGAGCCGGGCCCGGCAGAACCCGTATCGCTGGCAACGGTCACGCTGAGACTGGACGCACTCGCCCATCCGGTACGGCTGCGGCTGCTGCGCACCCTGGCCCGCGGCCCGCACACCAACGGTGAACTGGCCCACGCCTGGGAGCTCTCACCCCCGGAGGTCTCCCGCCACCTCGCCGTCCTGCGCCGCGCGGGCCTGCTCACGGCCCGCCGACACGGCCGTTACGTCCGTTACACCCTCAACCTGCCCGACCTGACGGCCCTGGGCTCCGACCTGCTGGCGGCCGTACTGCGCTGAGCGCTCAAGCCCGGCCCTGCCCTCACCGGTTGTTGACGTCCCAGGCGTGGAGGGACCAGTCGACCGTGTGCCAAGGCTGCTGGAGATCCCGGTCCTGGAGTACGGGGGCGGCGGGTGCGAGCGGGACGGCAGGCACCGGCGCACCGGCCGTCCGCGGGGGCTGGTTCCCGAAGCGCCTGGCGTACTCCTCGTTCGACAGGATCAGCAGCTCACCCTCGTCGTCCGGGGCGGGACCCGCGCCAGGCCGGGGCGCGGACACCGGGACACCGGTCGGCACGAGGTGCGGCCCGGCCGCGGTCCTCGTCTCGGTGGCCTGTGCGATGGTGACGGGCAGGGACAGCGTGAGGGCCGCGACGGCCGCAGCCGCAGCCCGCTTCTTGATCGTCATGGGCCGGTTCTAGCCGCTGCGGCACCGTCAGTGGCAGGCCCGCGAAGAAGGATTCACCCGTCCGGTCAGACCAGTTCACCGGGGAAACGTCACTGCGCAGCCCCGGGCACCGCGGACCCGGCGCCCGTACCAACCGGGGCGGATCAGGCTGCCTTGCCCTGCTTCTGCTCCTTGTAGAAGTCGGTCATGTCCGCGACGTCCGAGGCCGGGGGCACTTCGACGGTCTTCGCGGTCCCGAAGGAGAGGAAGTCCATCTTCATGCTCATCGCGCCGATGGCCTGGTTCAGCCGTGCCGGCATCCCGTTGTCGTCCAGCCACACGTCCGTCACGATCTCGCCGGACACCCCGAGGTGCTTGTACATGTCGCTGGCGGCGGCACCCATCTTCGCGGCGGGGACCGAGGCCCGGTAGTGCTTGGTGTTCCTCCCGTTGACGCTTTCCGCGCCGATCAGGGATGCGGTTTTCGCGTACTTCAGGCTCTTGAGGGCCGCCGTCGGGTCACCCTGTGCGGCGGACGCCCCCTTCTCGCCGAGGACCGCGGACATCTCCACCCGGATCCAGGTCTTGCCCTTGTACGGGCCCTCCTCGATCCGGTCTACCTCGTAGTAGTAGGCGCCCTTCGCGAGGCGCATCGTCACGGTGCCGTCCTCGACCATCTCCTCCATCTGGAGGTCCTTGGCCGGCATCACGGTCTCCATCGCCACGCCGTCGCCCCAGGAGTAGAGGCCCTTCATCGTCACCGGCTTCCCGCCGGTGTCCGGGCTCGTCACCGTGGCGATGATGTCGGCCGAGCTCGCCCGCGAGGCCTCATCGGACGCGTGGGACAGCGCCCCGAGGATCGCCTGGGCGGACTCGCCGGCCTTCTCACCGGCCTTCTGCGTGACGGCCCCCGCCGAGCAGCCCGCCGTCCCCACCACCACGGCCGCCGCAACCGCGAAACCGGCCATCGTCCTGGTACTCATTTCCCCACCCCTGCATGCTGTCTGTTCGTGTTGCCTACGGATACGCGCCGCCCCCGCGGTTGTGTTCCGTCAGGGGCGGCCGTGTGCACCGGCAACCCCTTGCCGGCGCGAAGTCGAAGGATCATCGCACGCCCCTCTGACATCGCGCTCGGCACCCCATGCCCTTTCGGAGCGGAAGAATCCGCAGCTCACATACGGTGGAGGGGCCGCATGGACGAAAGGGCGCAGACAGGGACGACACCAGCCCCGCGCCACGTCCCCGCCCCGGACGCCGCCGGGCCTGGGACCCCGCCGCTAGCGCGGCGACACCCAACGCCGGCGGCCCGTAGGTGTCGTCACGCTGAGGACGTGGCCGCGCCTCGGTGCGTCAATGCCGGCAGGACGGCCGGACGCGGAGCAGCTCGGTCCGCAGTACGGGTGCGCCGTCGACCGGCGCCGGGTCCTCCGCGGTCGCTTCGATGCCTCCGGCGGCGACCTTGTCGAGTGTCGTCAGGCCGTCTGTGCCGACCGTGCCGAACACCGTGTAGTTCGGTCGCAGCGCGGAATCGCCGTAGACGACGAAGAACTGCGAACCGTTCGTGTTCGGACCGGCGTTGGCCATCGCCAGCAGGCCGCGCCCGTAGAGGCGGCGCGCGCCGGTCGGATCGGTCGGTGCCGGCGGCAGGTCCACCGGCAGCTCGTCCTTGTACTTGTACCCGGGCCCGCCCTCACCGGTACCGGTGGGGTCACCGCACTGCAGGACCTTCAGCGTCGGGTACGCCGTCAAACGGTGGCACACCGTACGGTCGTAGAACCCGTGCCGTGCCAGGTGCAGGAAACTCTGGACCGTGCACGGCGCCTTGGCCCGGTCCAACCGCAGCGGGAGCGGGCCCTGGCTGGTCGGGACAGCCATGTCGACCGTGCCCCGACTGGGGGTGCGCCGCGGGTCGGGCGGCAGCGGAACAGAGCGCGCCGGCGGCTCGTCCGGGGTCTGGGTGTACTGGCAAGGGCCGTGCGTCGTGCGCGGCGGAGCGCCGTCGGAAGCGGTGGCGACGCTCCCCCCGGACACGACTAACCCCACGGCCGCCAATGCGCTGATCAGTGCTCGCTTCATCTCGTACGCCCTCTCGATGATCGCCAAGTCCTGGAGCGGTCGCAGTCTAGGGCGGGGGCTTGATCCGCGGGAATAGTCAATGACAGGCGGCCGGTTCGACCGACCCCATGGCAGTCGGTGGGTGCCCGGCACTCCGAGGAGGGGGGTGGATTGCCGGGCACCCGGCATCAGGGACGGTCCTGTCCCGCGACCCCCGCTGCCGTGAAGACCCAGGTGCGCATCGGACGGTCAGGGGTGCCGACGGGTGCGCACAAGGGAACTCGGCCCCTTCAACGACCCAGAAGACAAACGGTTCTGCACACACATCCCGACCCCGGTTCCCGGGATCGGGCCGCGGGATGTCACGGTGCGTCGCCGCGCTACATCTCCACGGCGGGTTTCATCCTGCCGAAGGTCCAGGTGCGCTGGTTGTGGGCGATCAGGACGGCCAGGGCGAGCGCCCCCGCGAGGTATCCCGTCAGCATGAGCACATCGAACCAGAAGTCCTGTTCCCTGCCGCCGGAGATGGAGACGCGCAGCCCGTCGATCAGGTACGACATCGGCAGAACCGGGTGCAGGGAGGTGAAGGGCTGTGGTGATGTGAGGACGGGGTACGTGCCGCCCCCCGAGGTCAGCTGCAGCATCAGCAGCACGAGCGAGAGCAGCCCGCCGACCACGCCGAGGGCGGCTCTGAGGGCGTAGGAGATCGCGGTGAACGACGCCGCGCCCAGCACCATGATCCCGACGGTGTGCACGGGCTGGAGCGGGTCGAGGCCGAGGCCCAGGTCGACGGCGGCGTAGAGGACGCCGACCGCGAGGACCCCGATGCCCAGGATCGGCAGCCAGCCCCCGAGGGCGATGGTCGTCGAGGGCAGGTCCCCGGCCAGCGCCCTGGAGTTGAAGGGGCGCAGGATCTGGTAGCCGAGGAGCCCGAGGACCCATAGGGCGATGCCGAAGAAGAAGGGGGCCAGGCCGCGGCCGTTGACGTGGGCCGGGTTCTCGACGTCGGTGCGGATCTCCACGGGGTTGGACAGTACGTCGGCCATTTTGGCCCGCAGGTCCGGACGGATCGAGGGGATCTTCTTCACGCCCGCGTCGAGTCCGTTCGCCAGCTCGTTCGCCCCCGTCTTGAGCCGGACCAAGCCGGTCGTCAGCTCGTTCGCGCCGTCCTTGGCCTTGCCCAGGTTGTCGCGGAGCAGGTTCGCGCCGTCCGCGACCTGGTGGGCGCCGTCGTTGAGGAGCTGGACCTTTGCCTGCGCTTCGGCGACAGTGCCCGGGAGCTCGGCGATGCGGGCGGCGGCCTGGTCGACGATGCCCGCCAGGCGCCGTACGGCGGCGTTGATCCGGTGCTGGGACGTGTTGACCCATTCGGCCGCGATCTTCACGTCCTTCGTCAGTTCGACGAGTCCGCTGCACACTGGGCCGGGGTCGCCCGCACACCTGTGCTTGACGTGGCGGTGGACCGCGGCGGCCGCTCGGGCCGCCTTCGTGGTGGCTCTGGTGAGGTCGTCAGAGAGCGTGAGCACGGTGTTCTCGCCCGTGACGAGGAGTTTCGCGAGCGCTCCTAGCGTGGGTGGCACCGTGGTGGCCTTGGTGAGGAGGCGCTGGAGGGCGTGCAGGTCCTTGGAGACCTTCACGGTGGTCCGGTGCGCGGTGGTCGCCGCCTGGATCGCGTCGCGGCAGACGGGGCCCCGGTCTCCGGCGCACAGCTGCTTGACCGTCGTCAACACGGCCGCGGTGTCGACGACCCCCTTGTCCGCCAGCTGGGTCAGCACTTCCACCGTCGAGGATGCCGCGCCCGCTCCTTCCCGGACGGCGGAGGCGATGTGCGCGGCCTCTCCCTCGGCCATCGCCACGGCCTCGTCGACCGCGTCGACCAGCTGCTGGGTGCCGTCGGCCACCTGTCCGGCGCCGTCGGCCAGGGTTTTCGAGCCGTCGGAGAGCTGTGTGATGCCGTCGGCGAGCTTCTGGGCTCCACCGACCGCCGTGCCCGTGCCCGTCGAGAGTTTCGCCGCGCCGTCCGCCGCCTTGGTCATCTGGTCGTGCAGCTCGGGCAGCTTCCCCAGTACGCCTTGGGTGTAGGCCTTGAAGGCCGCGGAGTTGACGCGGCGTTGCAGCTCCGGCTCGGCGGATTCGCCCATCTTTCCGATGGTGAACCCGCGCGCGTCGTTCAAGGTGAAGGTGAGGTGGGCGCGCCGGGGCTCCAGGGACAGGGGGCTGGCCAGGTCCGCGCTGAAGTCCCGGGGCACGGTCACGATGAAGTAGTAGGTGCCGTCCTCGAGCCCGCGGCGGGCCTCGTCCTCGCTGACGAACCGCCAGCCCAGGGTGTGGTCCTGGGTCAGCTCCTCGACGAACTTGTTGCCCGCGTCGACGGTCTTGCCCATCGCCGCCACCGGCTGGTCCAGGTTCACCACCGCCACGGGTACGTTCTTCAGCCTGCCGTACGGGTCCCAGTTGGACCACAGGTACAGCCCGCCGTAGAGCGTCGGCAGCAGGACCAGCGCGAGGGGGACCAGGCGGCGGACCAGTGGACCGGTCGTGAACCGGGCGAGCTCGACGGCGGCGAGCCGCAGTGCGCTCATCCGGCCGCCCCCTGCCCGAGGTCGATCACGGCGTCCACGTCGGCCGGAGCCGCGCACGCGCTCGCCACGACGGCCACACCGGAGGCGGCGACCTCGCGCAGATACGTCCAGGCCCGTTCCAGATCCGCGGGGACCAGGCCGTCGTCCACGTCGTCGACGAAGACCGCCTCGGCTCCCGAGGCCAGGGCCAGCCCGACGTCGATCCGCAGCCTGTCCGCGGCGGACAGTTCGCTGTACCGCTGGTCCTGGTCACCCGGGAGCTCGCCGCTCAGGCCCTGGTCTCGCAGAAGTTGGCCCACCTTGCGGTACGCGTCGGTCTCCACCACGCCGGTGATCCGGGCCAGGGAGGCGATCTCGCGCACGTCGGCGCCCGGACCCTCGCCCCGGCCTCCCTTCAACCGGCCGGCCAGGACCATCAGCAGGCTGGACCGGCCGGAACCTCCCGGGCCCACCACCGCGACCAACTGCCCCTTACGGATCTCGGCGTCGAGGGGACCGAATACCGACCCCTCCGGTCCCATCAGCGAGAAGCCTTTTAGCGAGATCATTCGCACACAATAAGGGCATTTACTCCCAATTTTTATTCATGATGACACGCCATAAGACGCCATAAAGAAGAGCAACCCCCGTTCGTCCGATGAGCATTTGATCTCTATCGGGCGAGGAATTGGTTGCTTACGAACATCGCAGCGGTGCGACGCCGGTGGATCTCCCGGTCTACCGGCGGCCGTAATCAGACGCGGAAGACCGATCCCACGAACTCCGCCAGGAGGCGTTCCTTCAAGGGACCCGGCAGCACGTCCAGCAGCATGAGGACGGGGGCCGTCCGGGCGGGCAGCTTTCCGTCGCCGCCGAGGCCCGCGAAGGCCAGGACGCCGGCGATCTCGTCGGGCCCGAGGGTCTCCGGGTCCAGCCCGGCGGCCAACTCGGCCAGACCCGGGTCCACGGTCACCGGTGGGAGCGCGCGGCTCGCGGCGAGGGCGGCGGCGAGGTCCGTGACCAGGGCGTCCACCTGGCCGACGGTGGCCGGGGTCAGAGTGAGGTGCAGGTTGGGCGGCAGGCCGTCGAAGGAGAGCTGGGGCTGCAGGTACCAGCCGCGCTCCCGCATCTCGTCGGCGAGGTGCAGCAGCAGGCTGAGGTCGGGGGCAGCTTCGCACTCCGGGCCGCCACTGAGCGCACCGGCGCCCCGGGGAGCTCCGGTCGTGAACGCCACCAGTCCGGCGGTCGGTTCGCCCAGGACGCGCAGGCCTTCGATCCCGCGCAGCCCTGCCAGCAGCCGGTCCGACGCCTCGGCCACCCGGGCGGCCAACGCGGTGTAGCCGTCCTCACCGACGTACTGGAGCACCGCCCATGCCTGGGCCAGCAGGCCGCCGGACTTCGTGCCCTGGACCGTCGGGTTGACCACCGGGTAGCCGGGCCAGCCCGCGTGGGCGAAGTACTGGTACCGGCGCAGCTCGGCGTCCCGGTACAGGACGACGGAGGCGCCCTTGTCCGCGTACCCGTACTTGTGCAGGTCCACGGAGAGGGAGGTGACCCCGGGCACGGACAGGTCGAACGGGGGGACTTCGCGGCCGGCCCGTCGCAGGTGGGGCAGGAGCCAGCCGCCGATGCAGGCGTCGACGTGGCAGAGCACGCCGCGCCGGGCGGCTGCCGCGGCGATCTCGGGCACCGGGTCGATGACCCCGTGGGCGTACGAGGGCGTCGAGGCGACCACGAGCGCCGTGCGGTCGGTGAGCGCGGCGGCCATGGCGTCGGCGTCGGCGCGGAAGGTGACCGGGTCCACGGGGACGACGACGGTCTCCAGGCCCAGGTAGTGGGCGGCCTTGTGGAAGGCGGCGTGCGCGGTGGACGGGAGCACGAGCTGAGGCGCGCTGATCCCCCGCACGGCCCGCGCGTGATCCCGTGCGGTCTTCACCGCGAGCAGGATGCTCTCCGTCCCGCCGCTGGTGAAGGTGCCCTGGGCGCCGGGCGTCCCGAGGACCGCCGCGACGGCGCCCACCAGGTCGTTCTCCAGTCGGGCGACGCTCGGGAAGACGGTCGGGTCGAGCCCGTTGACGGTGGCGTACGCGGTGTACGCGGCGGCGGCCAACTCGTCGAGGCCCTCCAGGCCGGCGTCGTAGACGTAGGCGAAGGTCCGGCCGCCCCGGGTGGGCGCGTCGCCCTCCCGCAGGGAGCGCAGTTCGGCGAGCACGTCGTCCGGGGTACGGCCGCCCGGCAGGGCGCGGGTGGATTCAGTCGACACGGGTGTTGTTCTCTTCCTGCCGGGGCGGTGCGGACGGTACGGGTCCGGGTGAGGGGTCGTGCGGGGTGGCCCCGGTGGGGTCCTCGCGGTAACGGTGCAGCAGCCACAGGCTGGCGGCGGTGAGGACGGCGGGGAGCACGCTCATGCCCGCCGCGATGCCGGTGAGGGCCGCCTCGGGCTGGGCCACCCGGTGGTCCGCGTCGGAAGAGCGGAACCCGGTCACCGCGAGGACCAGGGCGAAGACGCCGGCGCCGAGCGCGAACGCCAGGGTTTCCGCGGCCGTCCACAGCCCGGTGAACGTAGCGGCACGGCGCTTGCCGGTGCGGGCCGCGTCCGCGGCGAGGGTGTCCGCCAGCATGGTCAGGGGGAGCAGCTGCAGTCCGGCGTAGGCCACTCCGACGACCGCGACCGCCGCGTAGCCGAGACCGGCACCGGCCGTCGGGGTGAGGGCCAGCAGCAGGGCGCCGGCGAGGAACAGCAGCGAGGCGGCCCACTGCGCGTTCTTCACACCCCACCGCCGGGACAGCCCGCTCCACAGCGGCATGAAGAGGACGAGGGGGCCGATCAGACAGGCGAAGAGCGGGGTGACGGCGGTGGGCGAGCCGAGGGTGTACGTGGCGAAGTACTGCACACCGGCGAGCATCACGCCGACGGCGAGGGCCTGGAGCGTCCACATGCCGGCCAGGTGGAGGAACGGCCGGTGGGACCGGGCGGTCGCCAACTGGGCGCGCAACGACGGCTCGGACTCGCTGCGGGCGGCCCGCGGTGCCCACCGGGTGGTGAACCAGGCGCCGAACATGCCGAGGGCAAGCAGTACGGCGACGGCGGCCCCCATCAGCCGGTAGCTCGCCGGACTGCCCCCGTCGGCCTGCGCGAGGGCCGGCGCGAGCGCTCCGGACAGCAGGATCGCGACGCCCAGGAAGCCCACGCGCCAGCTGAGGATCCGGCCGCGTTCGGCGGGGTCCTCGGTCATCTCGGCGGGCATCGTCACGTAGGGCACCTGGAAGACGGCGTACGCGGTGGCGGCCAGCAGGAAGACCACGGCCACGTATCCGGCGGCGGCCGCACCGCGCAGCGGGGGCGCCGCGAACAGCAGGACGAACAGCGGGGGGAGGGTGCAGGCACCGATGAGCAGGAAGGGCCGGCGGGGGCCGCCGCGCAGCCGGCTGCGGTCGGACACCACGCCGACCAGCGGGTTGATCAGGACGTCCCACGCCTTGGGCAGGAAGACCGCCGCCCCGGCGACGGCCGCCGGGACCGCGAGGATGTTGGTCAGGTAGTAGAGCAGGATCAGCCCCGGCACGGTGGCGAACGTGCCGGTGCACAGGGAGCCGAGGCCGTACCCGATCCGCACGCGACGCGGCAGGGGCGGGGCCGGCGCGCGGTGGGCACGGAGGTCTGCTGGCATGCGCAGATCATCAGCGAGCGGACGAGGGGGTGGCAAGGGGTGAGTATGACAGTGGCATGAACTCCACTTGCGGACCCGACCGCCCCGACCTGCCCCGACCTGTGCTGCTGCGACCTGCGCTGCCGTGTTCTGTCCTGCCGCGACCTGCGCTGAGCGGCCGCCTTCCCCGACTCCCGGGCGGCCTGCCTCCAGGCCGACAGCCTGGAGCGCATCGGCGAACTGGTGTCCTGGACCAGGAACCGGACGGTGAATGGGTAGCCGCCGTAGATCCGAGTTTCCGTCCCCCCGCTACAGCCATTCCTGGTTGAAGTTGGGCGAGTAGTTGTAGCCCCACTGCGTCACCGGAGCACCGTTGTCGGTGCGCCACGCCGGGATTTCGAGAACGAGCAGACTCTCCCGGTTCCAGATGTGCTGGGTGTAGATGCCGTCCCCATCCCGGTCGGACCAAGCCCACCGCCACTGCTGGTTCGCGCCGCCGGTGCAGTCCCACTGCCGGGCCGGCGCGCCGTAGTCGGTGCGCCAGTCGGCGATCTCGAGGCACTTCCCGCTGGCCTCGTTCACGAACTTGTACCAGGAGCCGCCTTGGGGGATCAGCGCCCAGTTCTGGTTCGCGCCGCCGGTGCAGTCCCACTGGCGGACCGGCGCCCCGTTGTCGGTGCGCCAGTCGGCCACCTCCATGCACTTCCCGCTGTTGAAGTTCCGGATGGTGTGGCCGGGGATCGCCGCCGAGGCGGAGGAAGCCGGGACCGCGGCCAGCAGGAGGCCTGCGACGCCCGCGACGGTAAGAAGGTTTCGGAGCGACTTGGCGCGTTTGATGGTGATCACGATTTTCCCCCGGATGACGTCTGTGACGTTGGTCGGACGTCACAGAATCTAGGCAGGAGCCGATCGCGGCACTTGACGATCAGCGCGGGGTTGCCTAACTCTCGGCGCGGACCGAGCGGGGCTGAGCCCGTACGCCGCCCGGAAGGGCGTGCTGAGGACCGCCAGGTCGCCAAAGCCCCAGCGGACTGGAACGACTCCCCGCAGTCGTGCCGCTTGCACACGCCCCTCCCCAGGTCGGCGTACGCCACCCCGTGACGGACCACCCCGGCCGCTTCCCCCTGCGCACTTCTTCCACTCCGTCGTCTCCGACGCCCTCGCCGACGCGGCACGCCGTACCCCGGCATCGCCGCTGGCCTCATCCGTCACCGCTGCTTGAAAATGAGCACCAACCCGGATCAACGGCTACGGCAAGATGGCTCAAGTGAGCGAATCGACCGAGCAGGTGCAGACCGCCGATCACCTCTGGCGGGAATTCCGCCAAGAGCCCTTCCCCGACAGCCTGCGGCATGTCACCTTCGGTGGCACGGACGTGTGGCTCATCGAATTCGACATCGCCGGCTGCGTTGTTCGCTGGCTCGACAACGGCGGCGCTCTCGACTCGGAGAACAGCATCCTCCTGCAGAGCCGCATCGAGGACCTGGACCGAGTCATCCCTGAGGTCGATGACCCTGTAGGAGCCCAGTACTGCCGGCAGTTGCGCCGGCTCGCTCTCCTGGTGTCGAGGCCCACTCGACGGTGTCGGCAGCGTCGTTGACGCGTGCGGAACCAGATGCGGACCGGGCCGCGACCGGTTGCGGCCGGTCAGCGGTGTCGGCGGCGCAGGAGTGCGAAGGCGGCGACGATCGCTGCGGCGGCGAGGGTCAGCAGGATCGCGCTCTCGACCAGTTGCAGCGGCCAGAAGTGGGACTCCGGGTGGTAGCGGGTTTCCATCTGGTCGACCCCATCGGAAAGGTTCCAGTGGTTCCCGGCGCCCGGGAGGCCGTCGAGGGCGGGCCAGAGCCGGGGGCGGAGCAGGCCGATCACCGCCCAGACGGTCCCGACCGCGGTCACGGCCGCGGCCATGGCGGGCAGCGTGCGTCCGATCAGCAGGCCGGCCAAGGCGCCGATGGCGATGCCGAGGAGGGCGTATCCCACCGCCACCGGGCCGATCGCCCCGTACATGGGGAGGTCGTACCACTGGATCGGGTACCAGGTGTCCAGCGTTCCCCGGCGGATCCAGGCCGTCAGCAGCACGAACACGGGCAGGACGAGGAGCACGGCGGCGACAGGCACCGCCAGCTTCGCTGCCAGCCAGCGGGCCGGACTGACCGACTGGGTCCACTGGAGTCGGTAGGTGTCGGATTCCAACTCGCGCCCGATCAGCGGACCCGCGACGAACGCGCCGAGGAGCAGGGGCAGCACACTGACGGCGAGCGCGACGAAGTCGAACATCTTCTGGACGTACAGGCTGCGGGAGAGGAAGCTGCGGACTTGGATGCCGCAGCCCGACACCGTGTTCTCCACCTCGCAACCTGTCGCCGCGAAGTCCTGTGCCAGTGACTGGACGTACCAGCGACCGGCGGGCAGGGCGATGGCGGCGGACAGCACCAGGGCGAACGAGACCCACAGAACGTGGCGGTGCAGACGGACGGTGACGCGAAGGGGTCCGCGCAGTTCGAGGAGGGTCATGCCGCCGCCTCCACGGCCGGGGTGAGCAGGACCGGGGCGTCGGGGGCGCCTAGGTGGGCGAGCACCAGTTCCTCCAGGGTGGGTTCGACGGCCAGCCAGCCGTCGCTGCCGGTGTTCACGGTTCCCTCCGGACGGATCAGGGCGGTGAGTTGGCGCCCGGTGGAGCGCGTGGAGATCACTGTGTGCGGGGCCAGGTCGCGGATCGGGCCCGTTACCAGGGTGTGGGCTCGCAGCAGGCCGTCGACCGGTCCGCCGAGCCGGACGCGTCCGCCGTCGATCAGGAGCAGGTGGTCACAGGCGTCCTCCAGCTCGGAGAGGATGTGTGAGGACATCAGGACGGTGGTGCCGTGTTCGGCGGCCGTCGCCAGCAGCACCCCCATCAGTCCGCGGCGGGCGAACGGGTCCACGTCGGACAGTGCTTCGTCCAGGAGCAAGAGCGTGGGCCGCTTGCCCAGAGCCAAGGCGAGGGCGAGCCGGGAGCGTTGGCCCCCGGACAGGGCGCGGACGCGTAGGGCCGGATCGAGGTCTCCCGCCTCCACCACGTCGCCCGCGGCGACCGGGTCCCAGCGGTCGCGATTGAGGTCGGCGCCCATCCGGAGGGTGTCGGCGACCGTCAACTGCGGGTAGAGCGGCTTGTTCTGGGCGACATAGGCAATGGCCTCGCGGGCCGGCGTCGTCACCGTGCCCTCGGTGGGTTTCAGCACGCCCGCGGCCAAGGCCAACAGGGTGGACTTACCCGCCCCGTTGGGGCCGATCAGGGCACATATACGGCCGGCGGGAAGCCTGAACGAGCAGTCCCTCAGGGCCCAGCCATCGCGGCCGAACCTCCGTCCGAGGCCTTGCGCTTCGATGCCTGCCGTCATTCCTCGTCCCCCTTGTTCGATTCGTTCGATTCACTGCCGGATCCGCTCAGCACGGAGGTGAACAGTGCGGTGATGTCGTCTTGCTCCAGGCCCGCCAGCCTGGCCCGTGCGAGCCACTGCGCCAGCTCGGTGCGCAGTTCCCCGTCCGCCGCCCCGCCCTCGCCCAGCGTCCGCAGGACGAAGGTGCCGAGCCCTCTGCGGCCCTCCACCAGCCCCTCGCGTTCGAGTTCCCGGTACGCCTTGAGCACGGTGTTGGGATTGACGGCAAGGGCCTCGACCACCTCACGGGCAGTGGGTAGGCGGTCCCCCGGCTCCAGCAGGCCCAAGCGAAGGGCCTGTTTGGTCTGCTGGGCGATCTGGAGGTAGGTGGCCACACCACTGCGCCGGTCGATGCGGTACTCGATCACGTCAACCATCCCCCTTTCACTAGGGAAGTAGTGAAAGAGTGACGTGTGGGCGTCCCGGCTGTCAAGAGCGCTCAGGTACCGACGGCACCGGCGCCGAGGCGGCCCGACTCTTCGCACTCGGAGGCGGAGCCGCAGGTCCGGTGGGACGGGAGCCCGACCGGCCTTCCCGGGCCACGGGTACACTCGATGAGTTTGATCAGCTTTCGGACGCCGTACTCGACGCAGTACCGGGTGCCGGACTTGCCACAGGAGCCACCGCCGAGATGATCTCCCTGCGTGAAGTGCTCGACAGCGACCTGCCTGTCTTTTGGGGGCACCTCTCCGACCCCGAGGCGCAGCACGTGGCCGCTGTCACCAGGGCGTACCACTACGACAGGGAGCACTTCGACAGCCACTGGGCCAGGATCCGCTCCAACCCCGATGTCCTGATGCGCACCGTGCTCGCCGACGACGAGGTGGTCGGCCATGCCGCGGTGTACGGACCGCCGGACGAACGCGAAGTCACTTACTGGATCGATCGAAAGCACTGGGGCCGTGGCATCGCCACAGCCGCGCTCGCGGCGCTGGTCGATCTCGTGAGCGTTCGGCCGTTGCGTGCCCACGCGGCAGCCGACAACGCGGGCTCGATCCGCGTACTGGAGAAGTGCGGCTTCGTCGTCACCGGGCAGGGAAGGGGTTTCGGCCAAGCGCGGGGCGGCGAAATCGACGAAGTGCTGCTCACCCTTTACTGAAAACAGCCCGGCCGCCTCGTGACAGCCATGCGCGGCCGGCCGCTTTCTTCGGAGCCCGTACAACCCTTGTGCGGCGTCGTGGGTCTCCCCTTGTGTGGCGCCCGGTGCGCTTGATTTCGATCTTCGGCGGGGCACATCGCACCGCCCAGTACCAAACAGGGGGAATTCCATGAACTCGGTTGGACGTCGCGGGCTGGTCGCGGGAACCGCCCTCGTGGTGGCGGTAGGAGTCGCGGCGGGTTCGGCGTTCGCCGCCGATGCGCCCGCCGCGGCCGGTGCCGTACAGAAGGCCCAGCGGGCCGAGCAGCGGGCGCAGGGCACGCCGGCGAAGCGTGCCGGGGGGTCGGTGGAAACGCCCACCTTCCCGCTGTACGCGGTGAACAAGAAGAACGCCCAGCTCGACATGTTCTTCGCCGACCGCACAGGCGGCTTCGAGCCCGCGCACACCATCGACCTCGACTATTCGAGCTTCGACGACTTCATCAACGTGGACAACGACAAGAACGGCTACAGCGACGGTAGCTGGGACGCCGAAAAGAACGGGAAGCTGACCTACTCCTGGATCGACGACATCGAGAACGTCGCCAAGATCAAGCAGGTCGGGACCGGCTACCACATCTACGCCGGCAAGCTGCTCTCGCCGGGTCAGCTCGGCGGGGCCAAGGAAGCCGATCTACTGGGTGTCGACAAGGCGGGCGTGCTGTGGGAGTACCTCGGCTACCCGGGCGGGTCGCTCACGTCCCGGATCAAGATCGGCGCCGGCTGGGGCCAGTACTCCCAGATCGCCGGGCAGGGCGACCTGACCGGTGACGGCAAGGCCGACATCGTCGCCCGGGACGGCTACGGCGTGCTGTGGCTGTACCAGGGCACCGGCAACTACACCGCACCCTTCGCGCCGCGCACCAAGGTGGGGGCGGGCTGGAACATCTACGACCGACTGGTGTCGGTCGGTGACCTGGACGCGGACGGCACGACCGATCTCGTCGCGCGGAAGCCGAACGGGGAGCTGTACCGGTACTCGGGCACAGGAAACGCCTCGGCGCCGTTCCAGAAGCCGGTGAAGATCGGCGGCGGTTTCCAGGTCTACAACATCCTCTAGGGGCTGGGACCGGACAAGTCCTAGTTGTCGATCTGGGGGTTGATGTCGGGGTCCTCACGGGAGACGAGGTAGGTGCTGTTCGGCTGCCAGTCGCAGACCACGTAGGTGGTCACCGTGGGCTCGACCTTGATGATCTTGCCGTCCCGTGTGAGGACGGGGGTGTAAGTGACCTGGTAGATGAGCCGGTCCTCTTGCGGGCGGGCCAGTGACACCTTCATGTCCGCGGGTTGGCGGGTGACCCCTGGAGGGGGCACGTCGTGGACCGGCCGGCCGGTCTCGCGCTCGGGGTTGTCCGAGGTCATGTACGCCTCGGCGCGACGGTGTGGGGTGGTTGCGTCGGCGGCGGTGACCGTACGGCTGAGGGTCATGTAGGCGAGGGCGATCGCGTCCGGCGGGCCGGGAGCCTCCGGATCGGGGGTGCGGTCCGGGAGAGCGGCCAGGACCGGCACCGGCTTGGCGTCGCCTCCCGGGCTGTCCTGGTCGCAGCCGGTGACGAACAACGCGGCGACGGCGAGTACGGCGGCGGCCGCTCTGCGGGAGGCTGGGTGCGTCATCGGGTTCTCTTCTCCCCTTCCAGGTGGGTGACGTGTGCGAGTCGGGTCGTCTCGAGCTCGACAGGCGCTTCGCCGAGACGCTCTTCCAGGATTTCACCGGCAGGGAGGACTCACCTCATCCGATGCGGTGTTGTGATCCACCATCAGCCGAGCCATCCGGCGCAGCCGGTGTCTCTCCGCGTACCGGCACCGTCCGGCACCTTCTGGCAGCGGGCTGTCGTCGACTAGCGTGAGGCGGTGGACGATCTGCGCCTGTCTCACGAGCATCTGCCCGATGACGTCACGCACGTGGTGGCTGAGGGCAGGTTGGACGTCTTCACCCACCCTCTGTTCCGTGAGTGCTCCGCCGAACTCACCATCCTCGGACACGTGTGGCTGGTCATCGACCTGACCCGGGTCGAGTTCATGGACACGTCCGGCGTCGCCGTCCTCAACGGCGCGCGCAACCGGGCGTCCGCGCACGGCGGTGCGCTGGCGGTCGTCTGCCACGACGACGGCCGTGGCAAGCCCCACCGCATCATCCGGTTGAGCCGGTGGGGCCCCACCTACGACACCGTGGAGCGTGCGTTGGAGGTGCTGGCCCGGGCCCGCTCGGACTTCGAAGCCGACTGCTGAGCGCGGGGCGTCGTGCCGGGGACGCGGACGCCGCACCAGGTGAGACGAGCCGGTTCACCGTGCGCCACGGAGCAGGGCGACGGTGAAGATCCGCAACTCGCGCAACAGGCCCAAGACGTGCGTGTCCCGGGACGGACGGAAGGGAAGGACGAGCAGTGCGGGCAGGCACGCCGCCGTCACCAACAGGAGGACCGGCAGCAGCAGGACGGTCACGAGGACGGTGCGCAGCGTCGAGACGGTGGCTCGGGAGCTCAGGGACAGCAGCAGGGGGGTGAGCACGGGAACCTCCTGGTGGGTACGGGCGGCGTGCGTCGGTGACGAGCCGTGAGACCCACCGTGCGGCCCGGCCGGAAGGCCGGGACGGGTGGCGATCGGTGGCGACGGAAGGGCTCCGCGGCCTTGCTGTCGGCGGCCCGAAGGCGACCAGTGGCGATGAAAGGCGAGGAGTGACGAAGGGGCGAGAAGCGCGGGAACGGGGGACGGACGGGCGCGAGGGCCCGTCCGGAGGTGGTGACGGCCGCTCCCCCGCCACCCGGTCGGCCGTGCGCAGGCCGCGGCCGGTGCCCGTACCGCGCTTGCCGCCGGGGCCGTTGCGCACGCTCAAGCTGCGGCTGCACACGCTGTACCGGGCAGCCGGTGCGCCCTCCGTCGTGGGGATCGCCGAATGGGTCGCCCAGGACGACGAGTTGCCCGGCGCGCCCTCCAAGGACACGGTTCACCGGCTGCTCGGCAGTGCCCAGTTGGCCTCCCTTGAGGACACGGTCTCGGTGGCCGCCGTACTCGCCTCCGCGGCCGGTGAGGAACAGGCGGCCGTGGACACCGAGATCCGGGCCCTGTGGGTGCGGGCCGGGCTGGAGCGGGGGACGACGCTCCGCCCCGCGGCCCGCTGGGACCCACTGCGGCTCGGGGTGCATCCGGCACCGGACACGGACGGCTCCGGCGACGGACCCCTGCCCGTGTACCTGGAACGCCCGCACGACGTGACATTGCGCCGCCGCCTCGGGCATGCCGCACAGTCCGGGTCCACCGTGTTCGTCCTGCTCGTCGGCCGGTCGGCGACGGGAAAGACCCGGGCCGCCTGGGAGGGCGTACGGGAAGCACTGCCCGACTGGCCGGTGCTCTTCCCGTCCGACGCCCGCGAGTTGGCCGCGTGGACGGCGCAGAACGGCATCGACGGACGCACGGTGCTGTGGCTCGACGAAGCCCAGCGCTACCTGTCGGGGGCGAGCGGCGAGGAGGCCGCCCGCGCGGTGCTGCGGCTGATGGAGGAGGTCGCTCCGCTCGCGGTGGTGGGCACGATCTGGCCCGAGCACCTGCGGCGGCTGACCGAGGGCGGTCAGGACCGGTGGGGGCCCGGCCCCGAAGCGGGGCCGGGGGCTGGTGCGGGGGCTGGTGCGGGTGCGGGGCACCACGTCCGCGCCCTGCTCACCGGGCGTCATGTCGTCATCCACGTCCCGGACGCCCTGCCCGCCCGGCTGCCGGGGCTGACGGGTGCCGCGGCCCGGGATCCGCGGGTGGCCGCGGCGCTGCGGGCAGCGGGCTCCAGCGGACGGATGCTGCAGCACCTCACGTCCGGCCCCGCTCTGGTGGGACGTTGGGAGAGCGGCCCGGACCACTGGTTCAGCGCTGCCGAGTACGCCGTCCTGACCGCGGCCCTGGACGCACGGCGACTGGGCCACACGAGCGCGGTTCCGGCCCGGTTCCTCAGTGGGGCGGCGGCCGGGTACCTGGACGCGCGGGCCCGGGCCACGGCCGACCCGGGCTGGTTCACGGCGGCGGTGGAATCGCTGACCGCGGCGCACGCCGCCGTTCCGGCCGCGCTGATCGCCGAACGGCACCGGCCCGGGGTGGGCGCCCCAGACGGCTACCGGCCCGACGACTACCTCGACCAGCACGCCCGCCGCGTCCGGGCGCTCAGCGTGCCACCGGCCGGATTCTGGGAGGCGGCCCGCTGGGCGCGTACCGGAGACGACGCCCACGCCTTGGCCACGGCCGCGGCGGACCGGCGGCGGTACGGCGTCGCGCTGTCCCTCTACGAGCGGGCGGCGGAGCTCGGTTCGGGACGGGCCAGGGCTTCCTGGGCCGTACTCCTCGAGATCACCGACGGTCCCGGGGCTGCCGAGGCCGTCGCGGCCGGGGACCGGGGCGCGTGGGCGGCCCTGGGAGCGTCCCGTGAGGACGCGTCGGGCCCGGTCGCGGCCGAAGCCGCGTACGCGCGGGCCGCCGGGCTGGGTGACGCCTGGAGCTGGTCGGCACTGGCCCGGATCCGGGAGGGCGGCGACGGATCCGGGGACGCGGTCGCCGAGGTGGCCACTGCCGCCGGTCATACGGTGGTCTGGCGCGTGCTCGGCCGGATCCGGGAGGCACGTGGCGACCGGTCCGGGGGACGACGGGCGCTCGAACGGGCCGAGGCGCTGGGGGACGCCTGGGGAACGATGGGCCTGGCCCGGCTCGCGGAACGGGACGGCGACCGTGCCGAGGCGGTCCGCCACGCCGAGCGGGCCGCCGCGGCCGGGATGACGGCCGCGCACCCGCTCCTCGTACGGCTCCACTGGAACGGCGAGGACCGTGCGGCGGCTCAGGAGGCGGCGCGCCTCGGCGCCGCCGTGGGGGAAGCCGAGGGGTGGGCCGTCCTGGCCAGGCTGCAGGAGGCGGACGACGACCCGGCCGGGGCGGCGGCCGCGTACCGTGCGGCCGTCGGACTGGGGATGTCGACCGCCTGGTCACGGTTGGCCCTGATGGCCGAGCGGGCGGACGACCGGCCGGCGGCCGAGGAGTGGGCCGCCCTGGCGTCCCGAACCGGTGACGGCGATGCGTGGACGGCGCTCGCGGAGCTACGGCAGTCCCGGAGCGACCTGCCGGGCGCCGATCACGCGGCCCGTGAGGCCGCCCTCGTGGGTGGCGTGGAGGCGTGGACCGGCCTTGCCCGGGCGCGCGAACTGGAGGGGGCTCCGGACGCCGCGGAGTCGGCCGCCGAGCACGCCGCCGAGCACGGATCCCCGCTGGCCTGGGGCGCTCTGTCGCGGATGCGTGAACGCGCCGGGGACCGTCCGGGCTCCGGACGGGCCGTGCGGCGGGCGGTCGACCTGGGCGCGGTGGAGGCCTGGACGGCACTGGGCCGGGTGCGCGAGGACGGCGGCGACACGGCGGGCGCGGAGCGCTGTTACCTGCGCGGGGCGGCGGCCGGTGACACGGCCGCGCTCGCGGCGCTCGGACCGCTTCTGGCGGGCTCCGGACGCATGGCCGAGGCGCGGGAGGCCTACGGGCGCGCCGTCGACGCGGGTCATACCGAGGCATGGGAGGGCCTGTTGTCGGCCCTCGCCACGCTCCCGCCGCGCCCGACCGGCGTCCGCTCGACGCACGACCTCCGCCGCTTCGGCCTGCCGGTCACGGCGGAGGCGTCCGGCCCCGGCGGCTCCGGAAGCGGGAGTCCCGGCTTCGTTTGACGCCCGGCTGCGCTCTCTCGGCACCGTGTCGGTGCGCCACCTGCACGGATACGCGAAGGAGTCCCGAACGGGGAGCCCGTCATTGGTCTGGAAGGCCTACGGCAACCTCGTCGGCGGAGGGGCCGCTCCGCTCGGCCCGCGCGTGGGCGACGGCGTACGGCAGCCCGGGCAGCAGCAGGACCGGAGTCGGCAGACCGCGAGGATCTGCTCGCTCGTCAGTGCTTCCCCCGTGGGTTCCGTGCCGGTCATGATGCGGCCCGCCTGCCCGGTGAAGGCGAGCCGGTCGCTCCGGCCGCCGCTCAGTTCGGTGTGGCCCGGCCAGGAGCGTGCACCACGTCAAGCACGCGAACGGGATGTAGAGCAACGCCCTCTCGCCCCCGGCCGGACGGTCGGGGGCGAGAGGGGCCGAACCGAGGGGCGGCCGGGGCGAGGGGTCAGCGGCGCTGGTAGTCCTGGCGGAGGGCTTCCAGGATGTCGGCGGCCTCGGTGAGACCGGCGGCGCGGCAGCGGGTGGCCGCCGTGGTGAGGCGGCCGACGGCCTCCTGGAAGTGGCCGAGGCCCTTGCCTTCGATCAGAGCGGCCATCCGTACCGCTTCGGCGCGCGGCACCTCGCCCTGCTCGCCGCCCTCCTCGTGGGCCGCGATGGCCGCCTCCGCCTGGGGCAGGGCCTCCTCGTAGCGCTCGGCCTCCGCCAGGACACAGGCCCGGCGGTAGTGCACGGTGCCGCGCTCGTACCAGTGCGCGAAGTCCTCGGCGTCCTGGGGCACTCCGGCGCGGACCGCGTCCGCCCGCACGAGGTGCTCCAGCGCCGCGTCCAGGCCTTCGGCTCCCCTGGCCGACACGGTGAGACGCGCGAACTGGCCCATCATGTGGATAATCAGCGACGGGTTCGGCGCCTCGGCGTGCGAGGCGACCGCGCGCTCGTACGCCGCGTTCGCCGCGTCCCACCGGTCGGCCATCGCCAGCGTGACGGCCGCTTCCGCCGCCACCAGGGTGTGGACCGCGCGGTCGTCTTCCCATGCGGCGACGGTGTCCGCCAGCCGCAGGAACTCCTCCGCCGCGGGCAGGTGTTCACCGAGATCCCGCAGGCCGCGGCCCAGGGACAGGCGGGCCTGGGCGAAGGCCCGTTCGTTGTCCGGGGAGGGGGCCTCGTCCGCCAGGAGGGATTCGAGGACCGCGACGGCGTCCTCCGGCCGGCCGCCGCGCCCCAGGACGTCCGCGAGCTGGAGGCGTACGTCGGTGGCTTCGGCTTGGCTCCCGTCCTGGTCGAACAGTGCGGCCGCCTCGGAGAGATGACGTACGGCGCCGCTCAGGTCCCCGAGGTGCGAGGCCGCGTGGCCGAGCAGGGAGTAGGTGGGGGCCAGCGCGAAGTCCGTGTCGTCGTACCGGGCCGCGTCGGCGAGCGCGCGGTGCAGGAGCTCCGCCGCCTCGTCCGGCTCGCCCTTGGACAGCAGGAACTGCGCGAGCAGCGCGCGCGGGCGCGTACCCCGCCAGGGCCGCGCGGAGGCCTCCACGGCGTCCAGGGCCGCGCGCAGCAGTTCCTCGGCCGCGTCCGTGTCGCCGCCGCGGCCGGACAGGTCCGCGGTGAGCTGCAGCGCGTTGGCCACGTGGTGGGGTACGGACAGCCGCTCCGCCTCGGCGCGCAGCGTACGTGCCCGCTCCCGGAACCGCGCCGCGCCGGCCCCCTCGGTCTCCGGCAGGTCCCGCAGCGCTTCCTGGTAGGCGGCGAAGACATCGGAGTAGCGCACGGCGAGGTACTCCAGCGCGGTCTCCTCCGTCAGCGGGGCCTCGGCCGCGAGGCGCTCGGCTTCGGCCACGACCTCGTCGAGGTCCGCGCGGGCCGCGTCGTGGTCCGCGTCGTCGGAATCGTTCCGCCAGGCCAGGGAGCGGGAACGCGCGGACAGCGCGTGCCAGGGCATCCCCAGGCCCTCGTACAGTTCGGCCGCCCGCTTCAGTTCGACGACGCTCTCCTCGTCGCGTTCCTTCCCGGCGAGCTTGTAGGCCCGCTGGTCGGCGAGCTCTGCCATCAGGAGATCCCGCGGGCCGAGCTCTTCGTCGTGGGCGGCGCTGCCGTCCTCCAGTCGTGCCTCGATGCGCTCCCAGAGCCTGTTCTCCCCGGGGTGCCCCGCCGCGGCCAGCCGGCGCGCCTCGCGGACCAGGGTGGGGAAGTCCTGGGAAAGGTCCGCTCCGGCGGTGGGCGTCACGGTGGCGGCCGCGGACGTCACCGTGACGGCCGCGGAAGGACGCGTGACCCGAGTGCGCAGGCCGAGCGGCAGCGGCTCGTCGAGGAGCGGGCGCCCCGCGAGACGGGTCCGGAACCGGTCCCCCACGGCGCTGGTGGCGTTGCGCGCGTCGAACGCCGCCGCGATGCGGCCGGCTTCGGAGCGTACGTGGGCGAGGAGAGCCTCGGCGGTCCAGTCGCGCCCGGGCGGCCCGGCGACGGCGGTGTCGGCGTGTCCGTCCTCGACGAGGCGGGTGAGCAGCACCCCCGCTCCGGTGAGGAAGCCGAGGTGGGCCAGTGGTGCGCCGGTCGCCTCGAACAGCGGGCGGTTCTCCGCGAGGATCTCCAGCCCGCGCCCCTCGTTGCGGGAGAGGGCGCAGAACTCCAGGTGGAGGCCGACCTCCTCCTGCGTGCCGGTGTTCCCGCGAACCCGGCGGTAGCCGCTGAGGTGGTGGGAGCGGGCTTCGTCCGCGCGGCCCGAGCGCAGCAGCGGCAGGAGCGCGCGCGACCGGCTCAGCTGGGGCTCCTCGGTGCAGCCGGTCTCCCCGTCGAGGACCGGACCCCAGATCTCCAGCGCCCCGCCGAGGTCACCGGACTCCACTTGGTGCTGGGCGAGGTGCCGTATCTCGCAGGCCTCGCAGTCGCTCAGCTCGGTACGGGGGCGCGTGGCCCACAGGTCGTAGGCATCGGCGAGGCCGGTGCCCGTGTGGTGGGCGATGTGGTAGCGCATCGCCGCGACCGGCTGCATGCCGTGGTCGGCCGCCGCGTAGCGGCCGCGCATCGTCTCGAGCCAGCCGTGGATCGCGGCCAGAGGTACTTCCGGCACCTGCAGGAGGGAGGTCGCCACCCACTTGAAGCGCCAGAAGACCTGATGGGCCTCCCACTGGCTGAAGGTGCCGGGGTCGGTGTCCCACAGCTTGAGCAGCCGGGCGAAGACCACGGGCGACTTGCGGTGCTCGCCGGTGAACTCGTACGAGCTCATCAGCTCCAGCAGGGCCGTGACGAGGGTGTCGGGCTCGTCGAGGAGCTCCGCCGCGTCGACGATCTCCTCGGCGGTCACGGTGCGGTGCAGGCCGTGCGGTCGGTCGTGGTTCTCGCGGAGGGCCTCGACCACGGCCTCGGGGGTGTCCAGCATCTACAGTTCCTTCCGCGGCTCGGAGCCGGGTGCCGCCGTACCGCTGTGGTGCATGGCGTGGGTGAGCAGGCCGATGAAGGCCCTGTTCAGCAGGGCGCTCTCGCTGGCCCGGAGCGGGCGGCGGCTGAGCAGCAGCGCCTGGCCGTAGAGGGCTTCGGCGGTCGTGACGGCCAGTCCGCGCTCGGCGATGGTGATCGCCTGGCGTACCAGCGGGTTGAGGTGGTTCAGCACGAGCTGGGCCCGGGGGGCCTCGCTGCGCAGGGAGCCGAGGATGTCCGCCCACACTCCGTCGCTGTCGGCGGCCAGGCTCGACCTGGTCCGCTCGTGGCGTGCTTCCCGGTTGTCGAGGAGCAGGGCGGACGCCGTGACGGGCTGGAAGTCGCGCAGGACGACGTCGCAGTCGTGGACGCCGACGGTCTCCCGGGCGATGGAGAGGAAGGCCGCCGCACGCAGTTCGGCGGAGGGGTCGACGGCGTCGAGGTGGGCGGTGACGGTGGCCGGATCGAGGTCGGTGACGGACGTGCCGGGCCGGATCTCCGGCAGGCGCAGCACGAGGTCGCGGTCGTAGGTGTAGCCGCCGTTGACGACGCCAAGTCCGGCCGCCGCGGCGATGGGCGCGACCTGGCGGAACTCCTCGACGCTGCGCGTGACCAGGAGGGTCGGGTGGGTGCGCGCGAACTCCTCCAGCGTGACGTTGCCGTCGGTGGTCTCGAACGGCAGCCACGGCAGGACGATGCGCAGCAGCTCGTCGTCGTAGCGGGCGAGCGCCTTCACGGCGAGGTGGTGCGTTTCGATAAAGCGGTGCAGGAGGGAGGGGTCGCTGGCGGCGAGCCCGGTGAGCCATTCGCGGATCCGGTCGCCCAGGGCGTCCCGTACGGCGGACAGCGTGCCGTCCTCGTACAGGGATTCCCGCGAGGCGGTCGGCCGCAGACTGCTGGTGTCGACGACGCAGCGGACGAAGAAGGCCCATTCCGGGAGCAGTTCGGGCGCCTGGTCCGTGAGCAGCATGCCCTTGAGGTGGACGCGGTGGCCGGCCCGCTGCGCGGGGCTCATGGCCGTGGGCAGGACGTACGCGACACCGCGCAGCCCGGCCGCCGGCAGATCGAGGTCGATGGCATCGAGCGGGGTGAAGTCGAACAGCTTCCGGCAGTAGGCGGTCATCGCCTCGCGGCGGGCCAGCGGGGAGCGGTGGGTCTGCTCCCAAGGGGGTGTCTCGTTGGCCTTGTGGGTCTCCCCGCGCGGTCCGACGACGGTGACTTCGTGGCGCAGGAGGCCGCCGTAGTGCCTGGCCAGTGAGACGACCCGCTCGGGGCTGGTCCACTCGGCGTTGTCGGCGCGCGGGGTGAGGCGCACGGTGGTGCCCGGCTCCGGCATCGCCGAGGCGGGCAGGGTACGGATGGTGTAGCGGCCGTCAGAGTGTCCGCGCCATTCGACGGCGGGCGCCGAGGGGTCGGCCGCCGTGCGGCTGAGCACCGTGATCTCGTCGGCGACGACGAAGCAGGCGAGCAGTCCGATGCCGAACTGACCGATGAAGTCCCCGCGCGCGGCGTCGAGTCCCGCACCGTCCAGGGCTCCGTCGGGGGTCCGCTTGGAGCTGCGGCCGATGGTGGCGAGGAACCGGTGCACGTCGGCCTCGGTCAGACCGATGCCGGTGTCCGTGACGGTGAGGGTCTCGCCGGTGCGCACCGTGATGGTCGCCGGTGAGCCGGGCGCTACGGCCTGGCGTGCGGTGATGGCGTCCACGGCGTTCTGCAGCAGCTCGCGCAGGTAGACGCGGGGGCTGGAGTAGAGGTGGTGGGAGAGCAGGTCGACGAGGCCGCGAAGGTCGACCTGGAAGGTGTGGGACGTCTCGGAATCGGGCACCTGGCGGAATCTTTCGGTGGGGCCCCGCCCGCGCCGTGGGCGACGCGGACGGGAAGGTTGCGGGAAGGGGTGCGTGGCGCGGGCCTGCGGGACCGAGCGTCCGGCGTCTCCACGCGCGGGGCCGGACCGGGACCACAAGCCGTCATAGCGCGCGGTCGGGAACCGGAGCACGGGCCGTCAGGGCGCGGGCCGTTCGGAGCCCGCGTCACCGCGCGGTCGCGGCGCTGGGCCGGGCCGGGCCTGGAGTGACCGTGCCGTGGGTGACCGTGCCGGCTTTCGGGGGTACGGAGGCGTACGGCGGTGGTCGGCGGCTCGGCGTGCTCAGCCGCCGGTGGAGGAACGATGCTTCCGGTAGGCCGCGGCGGGGTCGGAGCCGTTGATGTAGTACCAGGGGAACTCGGTGACCCGACCGTCGGTGGCACGGAAACACTCCGCTGCCCCCTCGCGGTCCCCCGCGATCGAGAAGGCCATCGCGAAGGTGTTGAGGATCTGCGCCCACCCGGCCCGGGCGACGAAGTCCGGATGCCGGAAGGAATGGTCGGCGGCCTCCCGCAGCGACGCCGCGACCTCGGGCCTCCGCATGTACGCGGCGTCCGGTCCGGAGTCGAGGGAGAGCCACTGTTCGATGTGCGCGATGGCCACGAGCTGGCCCAGCTGCGTGCCGGCGGGCGCGCCGAACGCGGAGTCCCGGGCGAAGGCGTGCATCTCCTCGTGCGAGCCGCCCCACTTCTCGCAGACCTGCTGCAACTGCTGCTGGTGCGCTCCCAGGTGCTGCGGGTCACGGCGTACGGTCGCCTCGAAGCGGCGGCGTGCGACGGTCGACCCGACCTGGAGGCCGCGGCCGGTGACCTGGAGGCCGTACCAGGGCGAGGTCCACCTCGGTTCGCGCTCGGCCGCCTCGTACAACCACTGCTCGGCGGTGCGCAGACGCTCGTGGAACACGTCGAACTGCTGGCTCGAGACCTCCGAGGCCCGGGCGCCGGTCCGGGCTTCCCATCCCCAGCTGATGTGACGGATCCCCGCCACGAGCCGGGCCAGCGGCGCGTTCTGGTCCGCTTCGAGGACCGGGACGATCCACCGCTCCACCCCGGCGGTATCACCGACGGCCCACAGCAGTTCGGTCCGGTCGTCGCTCTCGGAACGTGCTTCGAGCACCTCGCGCACGGCGGTCCAGTCCGCGGCCGCGGCGGCCGCGCGCACGCGCCGTACGTCTGGATCGCCCGAGTCCTCCTGGACCCGCGCGACGGGCTTGCCGGCCCATTTCCCCAGCGTAAGCCCCCATTGACGGAGCAACGCCATGTCCCCACCCCTTGCCGTATCCACACAGGGAGAGCATGGATCACCCTCCATGAGAGAAGTGATTATCACGCCCGCCCGACGATCGCACATTTGTTTACGCGAAGACCCGGCCCGCGGCCGGACGCCGGGTCCCGCGGACCATCCGTCAGCGCGCCATGCCGAGATCCCGCGCCGCCGCGGCCGGGCGGCTCCGGGACAGCCGCACGGCCCGGCCCCGAGCCGTGTCGAACGCCATGACCGGGTTCCCCTCCTTGCGCCAGGGGTCGGCTCCGCACCACGGTCCGATCGCGCGGAACTGGCGGAGAGCGGGCGCGTACATCATCGACTGGAGCATGTAGTGCGCCAGCAGGTGGCGCAGCAGCGGCAGGCGCTCGTCGTCGGGCGCGACCTGGTCGAACGACGCGGCGATCCGCTTCAGCGTGCTCCTCGTCATGGGCGTGACGGGCAGCGCGACGGCGGAGGACCGGTCGGCGAGTTCATTCAGTGCGTGCAGGTAGATCCCGGCGAGCGGGCTGCCGGACGGGGCCTTGCGGACCGCCTGGCGGGCGAACCGCATCATCTGCCGGTTGCTGCCGTACCACTTGGCACACCAGTACTGGAGGGCCTGCCAGTGCCCCTCGTAGTGGTGGGGCGCGCGGGCGGCGAGTTCCTGCCAGAGCGGCTTGAACTGCGAGGGGTTGTACTGGGCTCCCCGCGCCGCTGTGATCATGACGACCCAGGGGCCCGGGTTCGCGGGGTCGAGCAGCGCGGCCTTGCGGGCCTCCTCGATCGCAGCCGGGAGCATGGCGCGGAAGCGCTTCATGTCCTCGTGCGGGACCGCGTGGGCGAAGGCGCTGCCCCGGATCTCCCAGGCGCGGTGGACCATGAGGCTCGCGTGGAGGGTCATCGCGTCACAGTCGGCCGGCTCGGCGGCGCGCCAGGCGTCGAGCCAGTCGCTGTCCCGCCGGGCGACGTGCTGCAGGAGCTCCAGCCGCTCCCAGCGCTCGTCCCAGTCCTCTCCCGCGGCCCGCACGTACCGTTCGGCCGCCTTCCAGTCACCTTGCCACGCCGCGTCGGCGACAGCCTGCCTCTCCTGCGTTCGGTGTTCCGGCGCGGGCGGACCGGGGCGCCGGTTGTCGAGGGCTTCACGCGGCGGGAGGCCGTAGGCGGATGCCACGAAGTGTCTTTCGGCCCAGCGGTCGGCAGCGCCGGGAGCGATGGAGAGGAGGAGCCCGACGAGAAACACGCCGAGCAGAACGGCGAGGAAGATGGTCACGGCCGGGATCATTCCCGAAGTGATCACTCTCCGCAATAGCTCAGGCCATGGATAAGCCGAGGTCAGAGCGGGCGTAGCGGCACAACACCCGACACGGCACGCAACGCGACGACACCGCGCCGCCGATGAGCGAGCTCCACGAAGCGACGGGCCGACTCCCCCGCACCGGGCCCCTCCGGCGACCGATGCTCCGGCAACTGCGCCAGGGGCAATCGTGTTCGGGGCTGCGGTCCGGGATGCGATCGTTTCCCGCATGGCCGACACCGACGAAGCAGACACCGACGTTGAGCACGCCGTCATCGCGCGCTACCGACTGGCCGATGAAGGCTTCGGCGAGCCCCGCCAACGGGAGGCCGTCCGCGAGGCCGAGACCCTGCTGACCGAGGCGATCGAGCAGGCCGAGGTCGGAGAGTTCGACGGAAACGAGTACGGGGGCGGCGAGGTGGTGCTCTATACCTACGGACCGGACGCCGACGCGCTCTTCGCGGTGATGGCCCCCATCCTCCACGGCCTCCCGTACCGCCCGGCCCATGTCATCCTGCGCTACGGATCAGTCGATGACCCATCGGCCGCCGAGCACCGCGTCGACCTCTGACCAGACGAGTCACCAGCACCGGCCGGCCACCGACCGGAGTGTGCACTCGGTGGACGGCCGAACCCTGAGACGTCTTCCTTGCTCGCAGGTGGAGCGCACCAGGTGCCTTTCCGCGTGTCGTCGCCACCCCGTACTCTCCCGCTGATCAGGAAGCACACGGGGTGCACGACCAAGCGGGGGCAGTACATGACATACCGGCGCGCGGCCATACCGGCATTGGCCGGGGGGCTGCTCCTGGCGGCGCTCCTGTGGTGGGCGGGGGCGAGCGCGGCGGCACTGCATCTGCCGGGCAGCAGCCGCGTCCTCGGCATCGATACCGCCGCCGAGCTCGAACACTGGCTCGCCCCCTGGTCGTACGATCCCCCCGGTGCGGACGGTGCGGACAGCGCAGTCGTCGGCGGCGGTTACGCGGTCGGGAGCGGCGACTCGTCCCGGTACCTCTCGCTGTACGAGACCGCGGTCCAGATCCGGTTCGGTGCGGTATTCGCTCTCTTCGTGCTCGGGGCGCTGCTCCTGGTCCGCAGGCTGCCGCCGCTGCGCGGCCGCGTGTGGGCGACGCTGCTCGCCGTGTGGGCCTGGGGGCTGGTGGCCGGGATGCTGGGGCGGGCCGTCTCCGCGCCCTGGCTGATCGCCGGGCAAGGGCACGGAAGCTACCGCTTCCTCCCCCAGATCGCGAGTGTGATCGCCTCCGGAGCCCAGGTCTTGGTGGTGACCGCCCTGCTGGCGGCGGCGGTCACGGTGCTCCTGGCGCGGGTCACCGCCAAGGGCGCGGGCCCGCTGCCACAGGCTGTCGTACCGGCGCGTGCGGCCCGGCTGGCCGCCACCGTCGGAACCTCGTTGATCGCCGTGTCGCTGGTGGTCCTGTCGTACCACCCGGTCGCCGCCGCCATCCAGGAGGCCTCCACGGCCTCCGGGCTGCTGTCCGATCCCGGCGACCTCCTGCGGCTGTGGCTGCTGCTCGGTGCATGGGCGGGTCCGGAGGGCGGGTCGATCGGCAGCTGGCTCCTGAACCGCGTCCCCGACGTGGTGTTGCTCGCCGTGGTGTGGGGGGCCCTGCGCAGGCTGCCGGGGCTGCTCACCCGAGTCACTGTCCCGGCCATGGCAGTGGGCGCGGTGTGCGCGACCGTCCTGGGTCTGGTGGCGAGCCAGTTGCTGCAGGTCCTCATGGAGGCGGCCGACTCGGGCGCGCCCTGGGGGGCTCCGCGCCTGTTCGCCGCCCTCGGCAGTGGCGTTCCGGCCGCCCTGACCTGGGGTCTGGTGGCGGGAGTCGCGGCCGCCATGACCCTGCGGGTGGTGACGGACCGGAGTGGCCGGACGGGCCGGACGGAGGACGCCTGACCCTCCTGGGTCCGCACCGGGTGGCGGGCGGCCGGCCCGCTGGTGCAAGGCGGCCGTCGACCGGATCGCCGTGGTCCACGACGAGTACTTCTACGGCGGCGCGGGGTCACGGCCGGAATGTGGAGAGGAATGCCCTGGTCGCGGGTGTCGGGTTGAAGCCGCTCCAGACGAGGTATTCGACGCGGCTCGGCCCGTCGGTGAGTGGGAGGGCGCGGACCGACGGGTTGCCACGGGCGACGGCGGCGGGGAGGAGGGCGACCGCCAGGTCTCGGCCCACGATGCGCGTCATGAGGTCGACGGACATCATTTCGTAGGCGACTTCGCGCTCCAACTCCGCTGCTTCGAAGGCCCGGTCGCTCTGCGCCCGGCCCGGGGAGCCCGCCGGGAAGTCGGCGAAGGGAGAAGTGGCGAGTTGGTGGAGGCTGACCCGGTCGTGGTCCGCGAGTTCGTGCGTGGGTGAGACCACGGCGACGAGTTGTTCCCGGGCCAGTTCCAGTGCGGCGACGCCCCGGGGCTCGTGGCCGGCGGGCAGCCCGAGGAAGGCCACGTCCAGGTCGCCGGCGGCGATCTCGGCCGTCATGGCGTCGCTGGCGCCGACGTTCAGGCCCACGCGCACCTGAGGATGCCGCTCCCGGAACCGCTGGAGCACCTCGGCGATGTCGACCGCGACCACCGTGGGAACGGTCCCGATCAGCAGCCGGCCGCGGACCTCGCCCACCGCCGCGGCCGCGTCGGTCACGGCCCGCTCGGCGGCCTCCAGACACTGCCGCGCGCCGACCAGGAAGGCTTCGCCGGCCGGTGTGAGCTCGACCCGCCGGCTGGTCCGGGCGAACAGCTTCGCCCCCAGCTCGCGCTCCAGGTTGCCGATCTGACGGCTCAACGCCGATTGGGCGACGAAGCAACGCGCCGCGGCCCGGGTGAAGTTCCGGGTCTCCGCGACGGCGACGACGTACCGGAGCTGTCGGAGTTCCACGCGATCCATCTTCCTCCGCGATCGGTTCGATGCCAATCATGTGTTGGACGCATGGATCACGGCGGGCCGAAACTGCCCGCATGACCCCTTTCCCGCCCCGGAAGCAGATCCCTTCGCCCGCGCCCACCGCACGCTCCGCCCGGGTGCGGCGCCGGGCCGGCGGCACGGTCGCACTGATCGCCACCACCGCGCTCGCGCCCGCCGCTTGGGGGACGACGTACGCGGTGACGACCGAACTCCTGCCGCCGGGGCACCCGTTGTTCGCCGCTCTCCTGCGGTCGCTGCCCGGCGGGTTGCTGCTCGCGCTGGTCGCCCGCGTCCTGCCGCGCGGCGCGTGGTGGGGGAAGGCGGCGGTGCTCGGCACCCTCAACATCAGCGCCGTCTACGCGTTCCTGTTCGTGGCCGCCGAGTTGCTTCCCGGCGGCGTCGCGGGAACCCTCGCCGCCGTCCAGCCGATCATGGTCGCGGGGCTGGCGGTGGTGGTGCTGCGGGAACGGGCCTCGGCCTGGCGGATCGGCTGGGGAGTCGCCGGAGTGGCCGGGGTGGGGCTCGTGATCCTCGGACCGAACGCGCGGCTCGACGGGGTCGGAGTCCTCGCGGGGCTCGCCGGGGCGGGGTCGATGGCGCTGGGGATCGTCCTCACCAAGCACTGGGGGCGTCCCGCCGGAGTCGGCCCGGCGGCGCTCGCCGGCTGGCAGCTCACGGCCGGCGGACTCGTCCTGCTTCCGCTCGCCGCCGTCTTCGAAGGGGCTCCCCCGCACCTCGACGGGTCCGCGGTGGCCGGCTACCTGTGGCTCGGCACCGTGGGCGGCTTCATCGCCCACGTGCTGTGGTTCCGCGGCCTCGGGCGCCTTCCGGTCACCGCGACGGCCATGCTCGTCCTGCTGTCACCGCTCGTCGCGGCGGTCATCGGCGCGGTGCTGCTCGGCGAGGCCTTCACCGCGGGCCAACTCGCCGGATTCGGCCTCGCCTTGGCCGCGCTCGTGGCGGGCCAGCTGAGCCCGGGCCGGCGGCGGCCACCCATCGGTGGCGGCACAAGGGCATCAGCGTCGCCATCACCATCGGGATCGCCATCGGTACCCGCATCGGCCCCTCCCGGGCCGCGCTCGGGAGAGTCCGGGCGGCCCGTCCAGATGGCGCCCGGATCGACGTGATCCCGGACAGCCCGCACGCCCTGGCGAGCAGGGATTGGCTGGGGCCGCAGAGCCCGCCGCTGGACACCCATGTTCCTTTCGCGCTGAGCCGGAAGAGGCCGGGCGGACCCGTGAAGTTCCTCTACGCGGACCGTGACGCGGGACCGGCCGGGCTGGTGCAAGTGCTGGAGGCGTGCGGCGCGCTGCTGGTCGCCATGGTGCGTACGGCGTCGCCCCGGGTCCGCGCCCACCATGCGGCCGGGGTGTCGGACCCCGAGGGCTTCGCGGCGATGGGGGTGGTGGAGACCCTGGTCCCCCTGCACGACGTGGCGGAAGGCTTCGGGCTCGCCTGACCCTCGTCCCACCGCGTGGCGCTGGGCCAGCACGCAGCGGCCATCGGCGCGGGCGGCTGTCAGTACCCTGACGCGGTGATGACCAACACCCCCTTGTCTAGGGCGATGAGAGGGACCGCCCGCCCGCCGCTGCTCCCTCTGCCGGATCGTGTCGCCGACCTTCTCTCGGAGCTGGGAAGCCCACCACGGCTGGGAGCTCACCTGCGCGCCGTCCATGACGTCGCGCACCAGCTGGTCGACTGGGTGGAACGGCACGCCCCCGCCGTGGTCTTCGACCGCGAGGCGGTGCTCTTCGGGGCGGCCACGCATGACGTGGGAAAGACGGTGCACCTCGCCGAACTCTCCGGGCCCGGATCGGCGCACGAGGAGGCCGGGCAAGCCCTTCTGATCGGCCACGGGTTCAGTCCGGAGCTGGCGCGCTTCGCCGCCACTCACGCGTCATGGACGGACGCGCGGGCCGGCCTGGATGACCTGGTGGTGAGCCTCGCCGACAAGATCTGGAAGAACAAGCGCGTCCCCGACCTGGAAGACCTCGTCGTGGCACGCCTGGCCCGAGCGACCGGGCGAGCGTCATGGGAGGAGTTCATGGCGCTCGACGAGGTTCTCACTCGCATCGGCGACGCGGCTGACCATCGTCTGGCGTTCCAGGCGTCCTTCCCGATCCACACCTGAAGGCACGGGGCCGCTGGGTCGCTCCGGCTCGGTTCACTTCGATTGACGGACTCGGATGTGCGGGCGACAGCGGCGCGGGTGGCCGCGCCGTCCCCCGATTCGCCCGAGGCCCGAGGCCCGGCGCCTGGCCCGGGCGCGGAGCGCGCCGTGGCCGACGTCCTCGCCTGCGCCCGAAGCCCCCGGTCTCGGCGGGTCAGCGGGCCAGGGAGACGGCGAAGGGCTTGAACCCGTGTCGGCGCAGGATGTGGGGCACGACCAGGATCATGGCCTCGGTGGCGCGGGCCGTTGTGATGCCCCCGAGGTCCTCGATGCGTTCGGGCTGCCAACCGAGGTCGGCGAGGAGGCCGGTGACGGTTGCCTTCGCGTGCTGGTCGTTGCCCGAGAGGTAGGCGGTCGGTGGGGTGGCCAGGATTTCGGGGGCGGTCATGACCATGAAGAGCATGGTGTTCAGGGTCTTGACCACGCGGGTGTCGGGGAGCGCGGCCTGGAGCTTCTCGGCGAGGCTGCTGCCGGGGTAGCACAGGTCCCCGGGCAGGCCGTCACCGTCGCTGCGGGTGGCGTTGGAGACGTCGACGAGGATCTTGCCGGCCAGTTCGGTGCGCAGGTCGGCGAGGCGGTCCAGGGAACTGTCGCCGGGCGTCGCGTTGATCACGATCTCCGAGGTGAGGGCCGTGGTGCGCTGATCGGCGAAGGCGATCCGCGGGGCGAGCCCGTCGGTGTGCGCGGTGGTGTGGGAGGTGGCGTCTTCGGAGCCGCGGCCGCCGAGGGTGACGTGGTGCCCGGCTGCGGAGAGCTTGCGGGCGAGGTTGGTGCCGACGCGGCCGGCGCCCAGGATGCCGATGCTGGTCATGGGGGCATGCTCCTTGCGGTATCAGGGGGGTGGGGTGGGTGGAAGTGCGGATGCCGCAGGTCAGACGATCGGCGCGAGGACCTTCAAGGCCGCGGCGTGGATGCCGGGCGCGGACGCCAGGAAGTCGCTGCTGGCGGTGGTCCAGGGTTCGCCCGCCAGGTCGGTGACAGTGCCTCCGGCCTCGGAGACGAGCAGGGCGCCGGCGACCAGGCCGGAGCGGACGTCGGAGAACTGCCAGAACGCGTCCATGCGTCCGGCGGCGACGTGGATGAGCTGCATCGTGGCGGGAACGGACACGCGTACGACCAGGCCGTTGATGAGCATGGCGGTCACGGAGTCACCGATCCGCCGGAAGGTGCGCTCGTCCTCGCCGGGCTTGGCCTGGCCGGTGCCGATGAGTGCGGCGCCCAGGTCGGTCTTGGCCGACACCTTCAGGGGCCGGTCGCCCAGATGGGCACCGCCCCCGGCGACCGCGGTGTAGGTGTCGCCGGTCAGCGGCAGGTGGACGACGGTGAGTACGGGCCGGTTGTCGCTGACCAGGGTGGCGGTGACGGCCCAGTCGTCCATCCCGTGGACGTGGTTGATGTTGCCCTCGGCGGGGTCGACCACCCACCACTCGCCGGGCGGAAGCGCGCCGCCGGCCAGCTCGTCCTCGGCCCACCGGGAACCCGGGCGGGCCCGCAGCAGCGGCTCCCGCAGCACCTCCAGCACCGCGTCGTCGTTGGCGTGGATCTCGCCCACGACCTCGTCGAGGCTCACGCCACGGGCTTGGGTGGTGTAGCGGTCGCGCAGCGTGACGCCGGCCGTCTTCACCACGGCGGTCACGTCGGACAGCAGCGTCGTACCGGCGGCGAAAGGCATGGCTGTGCTCATGGCGGACTCCCTGGGGATCTGTGGAGATCTACGCGATCTACGGAGATCTGTAGATGTCTGGAGAAGCGGGGCGGTTGTCTCGCCCGCACTTCGAAGGTAGGCCGCCCGATCGTTAACAACAAGTGCATGCTTGTCACTTGTAGAGTTACTGCCATGCAACTGGATTTGAACCTGCTCACGGCCTTGGACGCCCTGCTGGAAGAGGGCAGCGTCGCCGGCGCGGCAGCACGCCTCCACGTCACCTCACCGGCGATGAGCCGCTCCCTGGGCCGGATCCGGAAGGCCACCGGGGACCAGATCCTGGTCCGCACCGGCCGCAGCATGGTCCCCACCACCCGCGCACTGGCCATGCGCGCCGAGGTCCACGCCCTCGTACAGCAGGCCCACCGGCTTCTCTCCGCGCAGCGGGAACTCGATCTGGCGGCTCTGGAAAGGGTGTTCACCGTGCGGTGGCACGATGCCCTGACCGCGGCGTCCGGCACCGCCCTGATCACCGCCGTCCACCGCCAGGCCCCCGGCGTGCGGCTGCGCATGTCCGCCGAACCCGGGACGGACGACGCCGAGCTGCGCCGGGGTGAGGTCGACCTCGAATCGAGCTCCAGCCCCCCGACGCTCCCCGACATACGCCACCGCCTCGTCGGCACGGACCGGCTCGTCGTCGCCGTCCGGCCGGGTCACCCGCTCACCACGGGCCCGCTGAGCCTCGAGCGCTACGCCGCCGCCGACCACCTCACCGTTTCGCGACGCGGAAGCCTCCGCGACCCGATCGACGACGCTCTGACCGCACGCGGCCTCGAACGTCGCGTCGTCGCCGCCGGGCCCACCGCCGCCTTCGCCCTGAGACTGGCCCTCGACACCGACCTGGTCGTCACCCTCCCCGACGCGGTGACCCGTACGGCCCGGGAGCGACTCGGCCTGGTCGCCCTGGTGCCGCCGCTCCCGCTGCCCGACGTACCCCTGTACCTGTTGTGGCACCAGCGCTACGACGACGACCGCGCCCACACCTGGCTGCGCGAGCTGGCCACCGAGACCGTCCAGGCACTTTTCGCGCCACCCACCGCCTCACCCTCCAACCCTCCGCACTCGCCGCACTCGCCGCGATCTTCGCCATGATGCGGCAGGCCCCGATCGGCAAGAGCCTCCGGCGCCGGCCTGACTTCAGACGGTGATCTGCGGATGTGCGGGGCTGAGGTAGTGGACGGCGCTCTGGGTGGAGTGCCCGGCAAGCAGGTCCCGCAGTTCGGCGGCGGCGGTCTCGAGGAGGTGGCCGTCGCGGATGGCGTGCAGGGTTTCGAGGGCGAAGGCGACGTGAGTGGAGTCTTCGGTGACGCGGGTGCGGTGGGCGTCACGGTGGTTCCAGTGACGGGTGAGGACGTCGGTGGTGTCGATGTAGATGATCTCCCCGGCCTTGGCGTTCTCGACCGTGCCGACCTCGCCGAGCGGGGTGAAGGCCTCGCCGCCGTCGGCGTAGCGGAGTTCGACGTCGCCGGTGACGCGGTCGAGGTCGAAGGCGCCGGCCGGCAGGCCATGGCGGACGGAGACGGCGTTGTAGGAGTCGACGGCCGGGTTGATCCGAGGCAGGGAGCCCTTCTTCGCCAGACGTCGGCCGAGGGCGTCGACGCTGGGGCGGATGCGGCGGGGGTTCGTGCCGAAGGAGCGGTAGGCGGTGTGCCATGCCTCGATGCGCGGGTCCGTCTCGTCGGCGGGGGCCCAGGTGCCGGCGGCGAGCTGCCGCTCCAGGTCTTCCTGGGCGGCGGCCGTAGCGGGCCAGGCCTCGCGACCGCGCAGGCCGGTGGCGGTGACGACGGCGATGAGGGTGTCGGGGAAGGCGTCGGCCACGGCGGTGGTGAGGCGGATGGTGGTCATCGGGAGGGGATTTCCGTTCGTGGAGGGGGTGGCCGGTGTGACGGTCGCAGGACACCGCGCGGCCGACCACCGGCGGGCCGAGGCCGCCGTCGGCGGGTGCCTGGTGCGGGGAGACCGGCCGCACCGGGCAGACCGCCACCCTCGACGCCTCGCGGCTCGGGTCCCTGCCACCCGTTTCGGCTGGTCAGTCCGTGTCCACGACCTTTACGGCGACCGGGGTTCCGGCCTCCACCGTGCGGCTGACCGTGCAGAGCTTGTCGTGGGAGGTCTTCACCGCGCGAGGCAGGATCGCACGGGCCCGGTCCCCGGTCTCGCCCGCCGGGAAGCGGACCGTGAAGGCTGCTTCCAGGTCCGTCAGGCGGTTGCCGTCGGCGTCTTCGGCCTTGTGCCCGTGGACGGCGACGGAGAACTCGGTGGGTTCGGCGTGCCGGCTGGTGGCGACGTCCACATCGGCCGCGGAGCAGCCACCGATCGCGGCGAGGAAGAGTTCGACGGGGGTGAAGCCCCCGCCCGATCCGGTGCCGAAGGTGATCGTTTCACCGCGGGAGTTGGTCGCGGTGAACATGCCCGGACCGGTCCGCTCGACGGTGACGGAGCGCAGGGAGTCAGATGTCATGACAGTGACGTTAGCCTCGCGGCCCCGTCCCTACCGCGCCGCACTCGGCCACCCACCTCACCACCTCTACCAAAATTGGTGAATTCGTGAAGAATGGGTAAATGATGACCGTTCTGGTGACGGGTGTGACGGATGGCGCCGAGCTGGAAGCCCTCCGTACGTGCATTCACACGGGGCCGCACTTCCGCATCGTCGCCCACACCCACGAAGCCGACGTCGCACTGGCCCAGGCCCGCGTGCTCCTGCCGGACATCGCCGTGGTCACCCTCCACCGTCCGGACGCCCGGGGAGAACGCGACCGCCGGACCCTCGTTCACGCCCTTCGCTCCTTCGACCCTCCCACGGGGATCATCCTGCGCCGCGACCCGCACGAGGCGGCCGAGGCGATCGGCCCGGGACTCGAGCCGGTCCAAGGGGCCATCCACGAGGTCCGTCGTGGAGATCTCGACGCCCTCCACCATGCCCTGGTCACCATCGGGCGCCGCCGAGCCAGCTGCAACATCGACCCCGCGGTGCACTGACCGTCCGGGCAGCGCGTCCGGCGAGGGCGGAGTACGCATGCGAAAACGCTCGGCCGGAATGTCCGGCCGAGCGTTTCGTGTCCCCGCGTTCCGCTGGTGGTTTAGTACCAGTGGTGGTTCTGCCAGAAGGTCCAGGCGCCGGCGGGGCTGCCGT
>NZ_JBIAPV010000015.1:0-153011 GCF_042888445.1 Streptomyces sp. NPDC002886 | reverse complement strand
CGCGGGGGGGGGGGGCGGGGGCCGGGGGGGGGGGCCCCCCCCGGGGGGGGGTGGGGGGGGGGGGGCCGGGGGGGGGGGGGGCCGGGGGGGGGGGGGGGGGGGGGGGGGGGGGGGGGGGGGCGGGGGGGGCCCCCCCCCCACGACGGCAGGCCTCAGCCGAGGCCCAGCTCCTTGCGGAAGAAGTCCAGTTCCAGCGCCATGACCTTCTCCCGCGTGCCGCCCGGGGTCATGTGGGTGACCCCCGGCAGCGCGAGGAGCTGGTGCGGGCGGCCCGCGTCGGTCAGGGCCCGCGAGAGCCGCAGGGTGTGCGAGGGGTGGACGTTGTCGTCGGCCAGCCCCGTGACCAGCAGCAGCGGCCGGCGCAGCCCCGGCGCGTCGGCGAGCAGGCTGTCCCGCTCGTACACCTCCGGTCGTTCCTGGGGCAGACCCAGGTACCGCTCGGTGTACGCCGTGTCGTACTGCCGGAAGTCGGTCGGCGCGGCCCCGGCCGCCGCCGCGTGGAAGACGTCCGGGCGGCGCAGCACCGCGAGCGCGGAGAGGTACCCGCCGTACGACCAGCCGCGGACGCCCACCCGGGTCAGGTCGAGGTCGGCGTGGCGCGCGCCGAGCGCCTGCAGGGCGGCGACCTGGTCCTCCAGGGTGACCTCGGAGAAGCCCCGGTACATGGCGTGCGTGAACCGCGGTGATACGTAGGCGGTGCCGCGGTTGTCGACGGTGACCACGGCGAAGCCCTGGTCGGCCCACCACTGCCGGTGCTGCCAGCGGCGCGGCTCGGCGCTGACGTCCTGCATGCCGGGGCCGCCGTAGCTGTCCATCAGGACGGGCAGCCGGGTGCCGGGGACGTGCCCGCGCGGCAGCACCAAGGCGGTGGGCACCCCGTGCTCGGTGACCCGCTCCAGCACCGGGACCACCCGGTAGGGCAGCGGCTGGGACAGATCGCCGGGAGTGCCGGACTTCGGGTCGGTGGCGCGTCCGTCGGCGGTGCGCAGGACGCGCCGGATGCCGTCCGCGTCGGCGGAGCCGAGCAGCAGCGCCCCGGCGGAGGCGGCCAGGACGCAATGCACCCCGGGCCCGTCCGCGAGCGGGGTCAGCGCGCCCGTGTCCGGGTCCAGCAGGAGCACCTGCTGCTCGGAGGGGTCGCGCTGCCCGGCCTCGATCAGCAGGCGGTTCCCGTGGGCGCCGGCCACCTTGCGGACCTGGAGCCCGTCCCCGGTGAGGAGTACGCCGTCCAGCGCGAGCGCGCGGGCGGTCCCGCCGGGGGTGTCGGCCGAGGTGAGCATCCGGCCGTCGGCCAGGCGCGCCGGGGTGCCGGGGAGCAGGGGGTCCACCCACTGGGGGTGCGTGGTGCGCGACAGCTCCCGGGTGCGGCCGGTGGCCGGGTCGGCGGAGAGCAGCAGGACGTTCTGCTGGAGCCGGTCCTGGACGGTGAGCAGGATCTCGTCGGGGGAGTCCCACTCCGCGTCGGAGACGTACGGATGGGTCTCGGTGTCCCAGTCGAGCCGCACGGCGGTGTCCCGGTCCGGTCCGAGGACCCAGAGCCGCACGTCGGCGTTGGGGCCGCCCGCCTCGGGGTACGCGAAGTCCTCGGCCGGCAGCTCCGGGTGCGCCGGGTCGGCGAACCAGCGCCGCTGGAGGGCGGATTCGTCGACGCGGGCGGCCAGCAGGCGCTCCCCGTCGGGGGACCACCAGTGCCCCCGGTGCCGGTCGAGTTCCTCGGCGGCGGCGAACTCCGCGACGCCCCAGCGGGCTCCGTCGTCGGGGCTGATCCGGCCGCCGGGGACGGTGTGCAGGGCGTCGCCGGTGACGTAGGCGATGCGCGAGGCGTCGGGGCTCGGGCGCGGATCGAAGACGGGCCCGGCGGTGGGGAGTTCCTTGGGCTGCGCGGGCGCTCCGGCGTTCGCGGCGCGGGTCACCTCGTACAGGCGGCCGTAGAGCGCGAACACCGCGGTGCGCCCGTCGGCGCTGAGCGCGTAGGAGCCGATCCCGGCGGCGACGAGCCGCGAGCGTTCGCGCAGCCGGCGCTCGACGACGGGGAGGGGCGCGGGCTCGGGGGACAGCTCGCGGGGGTCGGCGAGCAGGGTTTCGGCGCCGGTGGCGGTGTCCAGGACCCAGAGGCTGTCGAAGGGGTCGGTGGGGCCGGTGGAGCGGAGGAACCAGAGGAGCCGGCCTTCGTCGCCGAAGGAGAAGGCGCGGGGAGCCCCGTAGGTGAACCGGGCGGTGCTCGCGGAGAGCCTGAGGAAGTCATCCATGCGATCCATGGAAACAGTGTGTCATGTGAAATACCACACGGTATATATCACACAGTGCATGCCACATGGCCTAGGCCGTTCGAGTGGTGACACCCCTGATACGGGTTTAGCGTCGAAAAAGTGGACCCGAACGCTACGCCGAGCAGTACCAGCACCGGGACCGACGGCAAGGTCCAAGGCAACGACGGTCATCGCGGACTAGCTCTGTTCGTGCTCGCCTCGTGCCAGCTCATGGTCGTTCTCGACATCACCATCGTGAACATCGCGCTGCCGCACATCCAGACCGCGCTCGACTTCTCCACCGAGAGCCTGTCCTGGGTCGTCAACGCCTACACCCTCACCTTCGGCGGGCTGCTGCTCCTCGGCGGCCGCACCGGCGACATCCTCGGCCGGCGGCGCGTCTTCATCTTCGGCGTCCTGCTCTTCGGCCTGGCCTCGCTGCTGGGCGGATTCGCCCAGAACGCCGGCCAGTTGATGGGCGCCCGGGCCCTGCAGGGCGTCGGCGGCGCCATCGCCTCCCCGACCGCCCTCGCGCTGATCACCACCACCTTCCGCGAAGGACCCGAACGCAACCGGGCCTTCGGCGTCTTCGCCGGCGTCTCGGCCGGTGGCGGCGCGATCGGGCTGCTGGCCGGCGGGGTGCTCGTGGAATGGCTCAACTGGCGCTGGGTGCTCTTCGTCAACGTCCCGATCGCCCTGCTGATCGCCCTGGTCACCCCGAGGGTGATCCGCGAATCCGCCCGCCGGCCCGGACACTTCGACCTCGCCGGCGCCCTGCTCTCCACCCTCGGCATGGTGGCCCTGGTCTACGGATTCATCCGCGCGTCGCAGGACGGCTGGCAGGACGGGCTGACGCTCGCCTCCTTCGCGGCGGCCGTGGTCCTGCTGAGCCTCTTCGTCGTCAACGAGAAGCGCTCGCCCCAGCCCATCACCCCGCTGCACATGTTCGCCGACCGCAACCGGGCCGGCACGTACGCGATCATGCTCTTCTTCGCCTGCGCGATCTTCGGCATGTTCTTCTTCCTGACCCTCTTCGTGCAGAACGTGCTCGGCTTCAGCCCGCTGCGGGCCGGGCTCGCCTTCCTGCCGGTCAGCGCGATGATCGCGGTGACGGCGGGGATCACCTCCCAGGGGCTGCCGAAGTTCGGGCCCAAACCCTTCATGGTGGCCGGCTCCCTGTTCTCGGCCGCCGGCCTGGCCTGGCTCACGCAGACCGACATCCACTCGACGTACCTGGGCAGCATCCTCGGACCGATGCTGCTGTTCGCCGCGGGCATGGGCATGCAGTTCGTGTCCCTGACCCTGATGGCCCTCTCGAACGTCCCCGACCGGGAATCGGGCGCGGCCTCCGGCCTCCTGAACGCGATGCAGCAGGTAGGCGGTTCGCTCGGCCTGTCCATCCTGGTCACCGTCTTCGGCACGGCCAGCCGCAACGAGGCCAGGGACCAGGCCGGCAGCTTCCTGCGCACCGCCACACCCGAGCAGAAGCTCTTCTTCGCCAAGACCAAGCAGTACCCGAAGCCCTGGAGCGACCAGGTCCTCACCTCGGGCGTCAGCGCCGCCTTCGTGGCGGCAGCCGCGTTCACCCTGGTCACGGCGCTGATCGCGCTCTTCGTCATCCAGGTACGGCCCTCGGACCTCGCCCGCCTCCAGGGCAACCACACACCGGCGGCGAGTGCCTGACCGCCGGGTTCCCGTACGCCTCAGGTCTCCAGGCGGCGGATGCGGCAGCGCACCGGACTGGTGTTGCGCAGGGTGATCCCGGCGACGACGGAGACCTCGGTGTCCACCGCCTCGAACTCGTAGGCCCGCAGCAGCATCGCCAGCGCGATCACCGACTCCAGCATGGAGAAGTGCTGTCCGATGCAGGCGCGCGGGCCGCCGCCGAACGGCAGCCAGGCGTAGCGCGGCCGGGCCGCCTCCGCCTCCGGGGTGAACCGGTCGGGGTCGAAACGCTCCGGGTCCGGCCAGTATTCGGGATGGCGGTGGATCACCCAGGGCGCCACGATCACATCGGCGCCGGCCGGGAGGGTGTGCCCGTCGACCTCGGCCGCGGCGACCGCGCGGCGGCCGAGGGCGGGGGCCGCCGGGTAGAGCCGCATGGCCTCCTTGAGCACCTGGGTGAGGTACGGGAGCCGGTCGAGGTCGGCGGCCCCGGGCGTACGGTCGCCCAGCACCGCGGCGAGCTCGGCGCGGGCCCGGTCCTGGAACTCGGGATGGCGGGCCAGCAGGTGGAGCGAGAAGGCGAGCGAGGTGGCGGTCGTCTCGTGCCCGGCGAGCAGGAAGATCAGGACCTGTTCGCGCAGCTCCGTCGCGTCGAACTCCCCGTCGTCGTCGCTGCCGGCGGCGGCGAGCAGCGACAGCAGGTCCTCGCCCGCGCCGGCGCCGCTGTCGCTGCGCCGCTCGGCGATGATCCCGTCGCACACCGCGTACAGCTCGTCCATCGCGGCGGCCGCCCGCTTGTTGCCCGGAGTGGGCCAGTCGCGGGGGAGGTTGACGGGGGAGTAGCCGCGGCGCATCACGTAGGCGGTGATGACCGGAAAGGACCGGTCCACGACGTCGGCGGTGGCGTCCACGTCGGTGCCGAAGAGGATCCGGGCGACGGCGCGCAGCGCCAGCGTCATCATCTCGTCCGCGACGTCGACGACCCCGTCCGGGGACGCCTCCCAGGCGGCGAGGGTGGAGGCGGTCTCGGTCGCGACGGCGTCCGCGTACCCGTCCACCCGGCGCTTGGTGAACAGCGGCTGGACCAGCCGCCGCTGGCGCAGGTAGTCCTCGTCCTGGCTGGTGAGCAGCCCGTTGCCGAGGGCGTCGCGGACCTCCTGGTAGAGGGCGTTGTCCTTGCGGAAATTGGCCGCCTGCGAGGCCAGGACCTGCTGGGCCCCCTCCGCCGAGAACACGCAGTGCAGCTCGGTGCGCAGCCCCGGCGGACCGGCCGTGATCCGCACGACGTCCCCGTGCCGCTGCCGGGCGCGCTGGTACGTACCGAGGGCGTCCGACCTCAGATCGGCGAGCGACCCGAGCAGCGGGGAACCCTCCAGCCGGGGTATCTCCTTACGGCCGCCGCCACCCGCGTCCGTCCCCGTACCTGCCCGTGGTGCTCGCGCTGCTGATGCCATGGCTCCGCCCTCAGAACTGTGCCGAAAGGCCGATTCTGCGGGCGGCGGCCCACTGAGTGCGAGGTCCCCCGCCCCATCCGGCCGAATATCGCCGCAGCGCGCGGAGCTGACGAGGAGCCCGGCCTCGTAGGCGCTCTTGCGGACGGGCGCGGTCATCAGGGGCGCCGGGCCCGGCCTGTCGGAACTCTCCGCGGGCGTGCCTCCGAAGCCGGCGAGGGACCAGGCGACCGCACCCGCCATCGCCGTCACGGCGACGTCCCTCGCCGGATCGAGGGTGCGCGGGACGGCCGCCCGCCGAAGGATCGTTACGCCACCAACTCACTTTGCTTTCAAGGCAGTCGGCCCGCATTCCGACACGCTCACCATCGAGTGAGGATGCCCGTACGGGCGCGGTGAGGGCGGGAGGGTGGCCGCATGATCATGTCTGCCCTGCGCCGTCGCGCCGCCGTGCTCGCGACGGCCCTCGCCGCCGCCCTGCTGCCCCCCGCTTCCGCCTCCGCGTCCGTCCCGGCCGCCGCCCCCGGATCGCTCCGCGCGGCGGCTCCCGCCCATTCCTGCCCCCGGGTCACGAACCACCTCTTCGCCGCCGCCGACGAACGAGTGGAGGTGGAACGCATCACCCCCTCCCCCTCCTGGCGGATCAACTGCAAGCAGCTCTACCGCTCGGACGGCCGTCCGCCGTCGGTGGTCTTCGAGGAGGGCTTCCTGCCCAGGGACACCGTGACCGGCCAGTACGACATCGAGAGCTACGTCCTGGTCAACCAGCCCTCCCCGTACGTCTCCACCACGTACAACCACGACCTCTACAAGTCCTGGAAGAGTGGCTGGAACTACTACATCGACGCCCCGGGCGGCGTGGACGTCAACCAGACCATCGGCGACACCCACAAGTACGCCTCCCAGGTCGAGGTGGCCTTCCCGGGCGGCATCGCCCGCTCGTTCATCGTGGCCGTCTGCCCGGTGGACACGGTGAAGAAGGTGGAAATCATGGACCGCTGCGAGGACAACCCGTACTACGAACCCTGGCGCACCAATTACCCGGGCTGAGGCTCTCGTTCGGCCGCGTGGTCCGGCTAGCTGCGGTATCCCCAGCGCGCGCGGCCGTCCTTGCCCATGAAGCACTTCGCCGGGCGGCCGTCCGTGGTCGTCGCGGTGGCGCCGACCGGAGAGCAGAAGCGGCCGAACTGGACACCGCCCGTCCCCCCGCCGCCCGTGCCGCCCCCTCCGCTCGTGCCGCCGCCCCCGGAGGATGAGCTGCCGCCACTGCTCCCGCCCCCGGAGGCCGCCCCCTTGCCGTCGCCGTCCTTCGGCGGCGCGGGCGCGGGCGCCGGAGGAGGAGTGGGGGCGGGGGTGGGACGGGGCTCCGGGTGGAGCCGAGTCCCTTCTCCCGCCGGGCACTTCGCATCCGGCGCGACCAGCGCCACCCGCTGCCCGCCGTTCGTGATCGCCTCTCCCACGGCCGGCCCCTGGACGCACACCAGCCAGGCGCCGACATCGGCGGGGAGGGTGACGTCCGTATAGACGCTCCGGGCCTGGAGGGCGCCTCCACCGAGGATCTCGATCTGCTGCGCCGCGGCCGCGTACGTGGTCCCCACGACCTGGGGCATGGGGCGCGACACGGGCGCCGCCGTCGCGGTGACGGTGGCCGTGACGGTCACCGTGGGCGCCGGCGCGGGCTCCGCCTGGTTCGCTTCGGAGCACGCCGCGACGATCAGCAGTAGCGTGAGGAAGCCCGTCGCCATCGCCCCGCACCCCAGAACGGACCTCTGGGGGGACCCGAACCGCCCCGGCGGCGCAGGCTGGTCCGACGGGGACTGGCCGTAGGGATTGGGCACGAGGCTCCTCTGACACGTCGCCGGATTCGACGGAGCGTAACGCCCGCCCGAGAAGTCCGCGCCGGTATCCCGGAACATGCGAAAGGCCCCCGCCCGGTCTCCGTTCCTCAGGTCCCCACAGGCAGGAACAGAATGGGTCCCATGAATGACGGATCGGACTGGCCGACGGACAAGCTGACCGCGCTCCGACTCGGGAGGCGGCTGGTCGCGGAAGTCCCGGCATCGCGACCGGATCGCCGCGCGTTCGTGGACATCCGCCCCGCGCAGAGCGAGCCCGATGTCCAGGCACGGGACGAGGGATGGGTCCGCAGCGACGTCGGACGGAGCTTTCGGCTACAGCATTGGGAGTACGACCACGAGCTCGTCGACGGCTTCGACTACGACCTCGGCGCAGCCCTCATCAGGTCGGCTGAGGCCCCGGACGAATCGGAGCTGAGCAGCGTCCTCAAGGCATGGGGCATCCAGCCCGGCCTCCTTGTCTACCCCTGGGAAACCGACGACCCCAGGTAGGCGAAGAGCGTCACCGCTGTCGAGAAGCCGCTGACGTGCTGCCTGACCGGGACCCTTGCAGGTGTAGGTGACGCCCTTCTTGCTGACGCCCGTCGAACCGGGGGCGAGCAGAAGGCGCCGGGAGAGACGGTGCCCGCTCCGCTGCCGCCGGAGCGAAGCGCCCACAGGGGCGCGATTCGGCCGGAGCGGGGCATCGGAAGGTATCGCGTGCGAGCGTGCCGCGTGGCCGTTTTGCGTTGGCTGAGGCTGAAAAGAGCGAGGCCCCGTCACCCGGTGAAGGGTGGCGGGGCCTTGGTCTGTGGTGATGGTTCTTCGGGGTCCTAGATGTCGCGGAAGATCTCGATCTGCGCGCCCACCGAGTTGAGGCGCTCTGCCAGTTCCTCGTAGCCGCGGTTGATGACGTAGACGTTGCGCAGGACCGAGGTGCCCTCGGCCGCCATCATCGCCAGGAGGACCACCACCGCCGGGCGCAGGGCCGGCGGGCACATCATCTCCGCCGCGCGCCAGCGGGTGGGGCCCTCGACCAGGACGCGGTGGGGGTCCAGGAGTTGGAGGCGGCCGCCGAGGCGGTTGAGGTCCGTGAGGTAGATGGCGCGGTTGTCGTACACCCAGTCGTGGATCAGGGTCTGGCCCTGGGCCACGGCCGCGATGGCGGCGAAGAAGGGGACGTTGTCGATGTTCAGCCCGGGGAAGGGCATCGGGTGGATCTTGTCGATCGGCGCTTCGAGCTTCGACGGGCGGACGGTGAGGTCCACCAGGCGGGTGCGGCCGTTGTCGGCCGTGTACTCGGCGGAGCGGTCGTGGTCGAGGCCCATCTCCTCCAGGACCGCGAGCTCGATCTCCATGAACTCGATCGGCACCCGGCGGATGGTGAGTTCGGACTCCGTGACCACGGCGGCGGCCAGCAGGCTCATCGCCTCGACCGGGTCCTCCGAGGGGGAGTAGTCCACGTCCACGTCGATGTTCGGGACGCCGTGGACGGTGAGGGTCGTCGTGCCTACGCCGTCCACGCGGACGCCGAGGGCCTCCAGGAAGAAGCACAGGTCCTGGACCATGTAGTTGGAGGAGGCGTTGCGGATGACGGTGGTGCCGTCGTGCCGGGCGGCGGCCAGCAGCGCGTTCTCGGTGACGGTGTCCCCGCGCTCGGTCAGCACGATCGGGCGGTCCGGGGAGATCCCGGACTCGACCTGGGCGTGGTAGATGCCCTCGGTCGCGGTGATGTCCAGGCCGAAGCGGCGCAGGGCGATCATGTGCGGCTCGATGGTGCGGGTGCCGAGGTCGCAGCCGCCGGCGTACGGCAGCTTGAAGTGGTCCATCCGGTGGAGCAGGGGGCCCAGGAACATGATGATGCTGCGGGTGCGGCGGGCCGCGTCCGCGTCCATCGCGTCCATGTCGAGGCGGGCCGGCGGTACGAGTTCCAGGTCGACGCCGTCGTTGATCCAGCGGGTGCGGACGCCGATGGAGTTCAGGACCTCCAGGAGGCGGTAGACCTCCTCGATGCGGGCGACCCGGCGGAGGACCGTACGGCCCTTGTTGAGCAGCGAGGCGCACAGCAGGGCCACGCACGCGTTCTTGCTCGTCTTGACGTCGATCGCGCCGGACAGGCGGCGACCGCCGACCACGCGCAGGTGCATCGGGCCGGCGTAGCCCAGGGAGACGATTTCGCTGTCGAGGGCTTCCCCGATGCGCGCGATCATCTCAAGGCTGATGTTCTGGTTGCCGCGCTCGATCCGGTTCACGGCGCTCTGGCTGGTGCCCAGGGCGTCCGCGAGCTGACTCTGTGTCCAGCCCCGGTGCTGCCGGGCGTCACGGATGAGCTTGCCGATGCGTACGAGGTAGTCGTCTGCCATGGACGCACCGTATCTCAGATATGAGATGTCGATCGAGTCGGGTGTGGCAGACGGGTGGCGGTGGGGCCGTGATGGGTGTTACCGGTCGTCAGCTTCCATCGTGGGGCCGCCGGGTGCGTGGTGCGCGACGAGCCGGCCGAGGAGTCCGATGAGCTGCTCGCGCTCCTGTGGGGACAAAGGGGACAGAAGCTCCTCCTGGGCCGTGGCGAGCAGTTGCTCCAGCTTGCGCATCCGGCGCCGTCCGGCGGTCGTGAGGGTGATGACGTTGCGTCGCCGGTCGGCGGGGTCGGGGGTGCGCTCGACCAGCTCGCGTGCGGCGAGTTCGTTGATGACGGCGACCAGGTCGCTGCGGTGGATGCCGGTGCGGCCGCTCAGGGCCGCCTGGCTCGCGGGTCCGAACTCGTCCAGGGCGACCAGGGTGGAGTAGTGCCATTTGTGCGCGTCTGCCCCGCTCAGTCCCTCGGTGACGAGCCGCGTGGCGTGCGCCGAGGCCTGCGAGAGCAGTCGGCTGGGCAGTTCGCGCAGTCGCGCCGGGAGGGCGGAGGCGCCCTGGTCCGCTTCTTCCGTGGTCATGCCGGGATCGTACCCCTTGCGTTCGTGGCACTAACGATTTAAGTTCGTTAGTGCCGCGAACGTTCGTGGTAGAAACGTTTCTTGCACGAATGAATTGGAACGGATGGTTCACCATGCCCGTCATCGACGTACTCGACTCGACCGTCCACTACGAGGAGCTCGGCGTCCCCGACGGCGTCCCCTTCGTCTTCCTGCACGGCAACCCGACCTCCTCCCACCTGTGGCGGGGAGTGCTGCCCCGGATCGGTGGCGGGGTCCGCGTCCTGGCCCCCGACCTCATCGGGATGGGCCGCTCCGGCAAGCCCGGCGGCGAGTACCGCTTCGCCGACCACGCCCGCTACCTCGACGCCTGGTTCGACGCCTTGGGCATCGGGGAGGCCGTGCTCGTGGGCCAGGACTGGGGCGGCGCGCTCGCCTTCGACCGGGCCGCCCGGCACCCCGGGAGGGTTCGGGGGCTCGCCTTCATGGAGACGATCCTGCGCCCGATGACCTGGGAGGAGTACCCGCCCGCCGCCCGCGCCCGGTTCGAGGCGATCCGGACCCCGGGCGTGGGAGAGGAGATGATCCTGGAGCGGAACCTCTTCATCGAGGACAGCATCGGCAAGACGGTGCTGAACCCGATGGACGAGGCCGACCACGCGGTCTACGCCGCCCCCTACCCGACCCCCGGGAGCCGCGTCCCCCTGCTCCGGTTCGCCCGGTCCCTGCCCATCGGCGGCGAACCGGCGGACGTGGTCGCACGGGTCGAGGCGTACGACGCCTGGCTGGCCGCCAGCCCGCAGGTGCCCAAGCTCCTGCTCCATTTCGACGGCTCGCCCGCCCTGATGGTCGGCCCGGAGCTGGTCGCGTGGAGCGAGGAGAACATCTCCGCGCTGGAGACCGAGTACTGCGGCGCCGCCGCCCACCTCTGCCCGGAGGACCGGCCCGAGGAGATCGCCGCGGCCGTCACGGCCTGGGCCGCGCGCCACGGCCTCGCGGGCTGAAGGGCCTTGCGGACCGACCGCCCTGCGGCCTGAACGGCCTTGCGGACCGACCGCCCTTGCGGGCTGAACGGCCGGGGCGGGGCCGCACGGGGGACCCCGCCGGACCCTCGCCCCGGAACCCTCAGTGCCCGCAGGCGTGGTGCCGCCCCTTGCCCCCGCCGCCGTGGACCGAGGCGTATGAGGCCGGGCGCGCGCCCGCCGCCGCGGCGCGGGCCAGCCGGGCCGAAGCCGCCCGGCCCGACGCCGAATCCGCCTCGTGCACCACACGGCCGCCGACCAGGGTCATCCGTACGCCCGTCCCGCTGATGTCGGCCACCGCACAGCGGGTCACGTCCCGGTCCAGGAGCACCAGGTCCGCCGCCTTGCCCGGCTCCACGGTGCCGGTCAGCTCCTCCTGGCGGAGCTGCCACGCGGTGCCCGAGGTGTGCATCCGCAAGGTGGTGTCCCGGCTCAGCGCCTCCTTCTCCCGGTACAGCTCGCCGGCCCCTTCCGAGCCCTGCCGGTCGATCGCGGTCCGGAGCTGGTTCCACACCTGGAGGGCGTCCACCGGCCAGTCCGAACCGCCCGTCAGCCGTGCGCCCGCCTTCTCCAGGCTGCGCGCCGGGTACAGCCACCGGTGCCGCTCGGGCCCGATGTAGGGAAGCAGCGCCTCCACCGTCCAGGTGTCCCGCGCGGCCCACTGGAGCTGCATGCACGCCGCGACCCCCAGCTGCGCGAAACGCCGCAGGTCGGCGGGGTCCACGATCTGCAGGTGCGCCACGGCGTTGCGCGCGTCCCGCTGCCCCGTGACCCGCCGGGCGTACGCGTATCCGTCCAGAGCGGTACGTACCGCCCGGTCCCCGAGTCCGTGGGCGTGCATCTGCCAGCCCGCCCGGTTGAAGGCGGCGCTGAGCCGGCCGTAGTCCGCCGCCGAGGTGTAGAGCTCGCCCCGGTTCGCGGTCGGCTTGCCGTTCCCGTCGAGGTAGGGCTCCAGCAGGGCGGCGGTCTGCGCGGGGTACTCGATGACCCCGTCCAGGAACACCTTGATCATCCCGAACCGGAGCCCCCGCACGCTCCCGAACTCCCGCCGCAGGCCCCGCGCGTACGCCAGCGAGCCCGCCGGGTCCTTGGCCTGGTCCGCGTCCAGCCGGATCGCGGGGACGATCCGCTGCGGCAGCTTGCCCGCCGCGGAGAGCGCCTGGTACAGCTCCAGTTCGTGCCGCCCCACCAGGGCGTCCATCATCGTGGTGACCCCGGACGCGGCGGCCAGCCCCAGCACCTGCGCGCAAGCCGCGACCAGTTCGGCGCGGGTGTGCTCCGGTATCAGGTGCCTGACCAGGCCCTGGGCGTCGTCCTTGAGGACACCCGTCGGCTTCCCGTCCGCGCCCTTGACCACCTTGCCGCCGACCGGGTCGGGCGTCGCCGCCGTGATCCCGGCGATGTCCAGGGCCCGCTGATTGGCCCAGCAGTTGTGCCCGTCGCCGCCGATCAGGACGATGGGCCGGCGGGTCGGGAGCCGGTCCAGCATCGAGTGGTGCGGAGCGGTGCCCGTGGGGAGCAGCCCGACCGGGTTCCAGTCCTCCACCACCAGCCAGCCGTCGGGCTCGGCGCCCGCGCCGCCGGTGTCGGCGAGGAAGCCGGCCAGGATCTCCAGGAGCTCGGCCGGGGTGGTCTCCGCGCTCTCCAGCGAGGGCGACAGCGAGCGTTCGCCGGCTCCGAGCGGGTGCACGTGACCGTCGTGGATCCCGCTCATCACGGTGGTGCCGCGGGCGTCGACCACCTCGGTGTCCCGGCCCACGTACCGGCGCAGCGCGGCGTCGGTCCCGGTGGCCAGGATCTTCCCGTCCCGGCCGACCGCGACGGCCCGTACGGGCCCCCGGTGGCCGGGCCCGGTGACCCCCGTGAAAACGGAGGCGTTGCGGATCACCAGCGCGGCCGAGTTCCGCCCGCCGCCGTGCGGGGCGGAGGCGGCCGCGGCGGGCCCCGCGCCCAGCAGACCCGCGGCTCCGGCGGCTCCGGCGGCCGCGAGCAGCCCCCGGCGGGACAGGAGGGCCGACGAGGACGGGGAGGACTGCGCGGACTGCGCGGACAGCGACGACGACAGGGGCCGGGGGGAAGGAGAAGACCGCATGCACACTCCAAACGTTGGCGTGGCGAGGACGCTGTTTGATTAAGGGCTTAACCAGAAGCCGCCTCCGGCGACGAAATCCGTACGATGGCGCCGTGCCCGCCCCCTTTCACGCATCCGGACATGTCCCGATGCCACCACCCGCGCCGGTGCCCGGTCCGACCCTCGCCGACATCGCCCGCGCCGCCGAGGTCTCCACCGCGACCGTCTCCCACGCGCTCAACGGCACCGGTCGCCTCGGCGAGTCGACCCGCCGCCGGGTGCGCGAGGTCGCCGGGGCGCTGGGCTACGGAGCCCGGCGCGGCCCGCACAACCGCAGCCTGGGCATCGCCGTGACCACGTACGCCGGCTTCGCCTGGGACTTCGCACGGATCGCCTACTACGCCCGGCTGCTCATCGCCGCCACCTCGGCGGCGCACGCCCACGGCTACGCCCTGACCACCCTGCCCGCCGACCGCGGCGCCGAGCCGCTGTGGCACACCCTGGCGGTGGACGGGATGCTGCTGCTCGACAGCCCGGCCGACGACCCGGTGCTGCGCGCGCTGCGGGCGCGGGGGCTGCCGGTGGTCTTCGACGGGCCTCCGGCCGATCCGAGGCCGGGCGACGTGTGGGTGGACAACGACCACACCGCCACCACCCGCGAGGTGCTCGACCACCTGGCGGCCTCCGGCGCCCGGCGGATCGCGCTGCACGCGGGCTACGGCCGGGAGTTCTACACCGGGGCCGTCACGTCAGCCTATGAACACTGGTGCGCCGAGCGGGGCCGGGCTCCGCTGGTGATCCCCTTCGACCCCAATGACGAGGCCGGGCACGCCTTCGACGCCGCCTTCGCGGGCCCGGACCGGCCGGACGCCGTGTACTGCGCATACGACCCGGGGGGCCGGCAGGTGCTGGCCGCCGCCGCACGCCACGGCATCGGCATACCCGGCGCCGCAGCGGGCAGAGGACCGGTCGAGGGAGGCCTGCTGCTGGTCTGCGCCAGCGAGGACCCGGCGTACGCCGAGAACGAACCGTCCGTGACGACCGTCACCTTCGATCCGGAGCGGATCGCCGGAACGGCGGTTTCGTCCCTGGTCAAGCTGATCGAATCCGGACATGCGGAATCCACCGGCCGACTGACCGTCCCGGCGGGCCTGAGGGTGCGTGCCTCGTCCCGCCCCCCTGGCATGTACTAGAGTTATCTCGACATCGAGATATCTGCCCCGGACGTGCCGCAGCCGCCCCGCTGGTAAGGGTTACCTAACTTAGCCTCACCTTAGCGGAATGGCCAGAGTGCCTCGCGGCAGGATTGCGGCAATACGCGCGAATTCATGCATGAAGGAGACTGTCGTGTCGGCGAACAGCTTCGACGCCCGCAGCACGCTGCAGGTGGGCGACGAGTCGTACGAGATCTTCAAGCTGGACAAGGTCGAGGGCTCCGCCCGCCTTCCCTACAGCCTGAAGGTCCTGCTGGAGAACCTGCTCCGTACCGAGGACGGCGCGAACATCACCGCCGACCACATCCGGTCGCTCGGAAACTGGGACTCGCAGGCCCAGCCCAGCGAGGAGATCCAGTTCACGCCGGCCCGCGTGATCATGCAGGACTTCACCGGCGTCCCCTGCGTCGTGGACCTCGCCACCATGCGCGAGGCCGTGAAGGCCCTCGGCGGCGACCCGGCGAAGATCAACCCGCTCTCGCCCGCCGAGATGGTCATCGACCACTCGGTCATCGCGGACAAGTTCGGCACGGCCGACGCGTTCGCCCAGAACGTCGAGCTGGAGTACGGCCGCAACAAGGAGCGCTACCAGTTCCTGCGCTGGGGCCAGACGGCCTTCGACGACTTCAAGGTCGTCCCCCCGGGCACCGGCATCGTCCACCAGGTCAACATCGAGCACCTGGCCCGTACGGTCATGGTCCGCAACGGCCAGGCGTACCCCGACACCCTCGTCGGCACCGACTCGCACACCACCATGGTCAACGGCCTGGGCGTGCTGGGCTGGGGCGTCGGCGGCATCGAGGCCGAGGCCGCGATGCTCGGCCAGCCGGTCTCCATGCTGATCCCGCGCGTCGTGGGCTTCAAGCTGACCGGCGAGCTGCCGGCCGGCACCACCGCCACCGACCTCGTGCTGACCATCACCGAGATGCTCCGCAAGCACGGCGTCGTCGGCAAGTTCGTCGAGTTCTACGGTGAGGGCGTCGCCGCCACCTCCCTCGCGAACCGCGCCACCATCGGCAACATGTCGCCGGAGTTCGGCTCCACCGCCGCGATCTTCCCGATCGACGACGAGACGCTGAAGTACCTGCGCCTGACCGGCCGCGACGCCCAGCAGGTCGCGCTCGTCGAGGCGTACGCCAAGGCGCAGGGCCTGTGGCTGGACCCGGCCGCCGAGCCGGACTTCTCCGAGAAGCTGGAGCTCGACCTCTCCACGGTCGTCCCCTCCATCGCCGGCCCCAAGCGCCCGCAGGACCGCATCATCCTCGCGAACGCCTCCCAGCAGTTCGCCCAGGACGTGCGCAACTACGTCAACGACGACGAGGAGTCCGGCAAGGAGTCCTTCCCGGCGTCCGACTCCCCGGCGTCCACCAACGGTGTGCCCACCAAGCCCACCCCGGTGACCCTGGCCGACGGCACCTCCTTCGAGATCGACCACGGCGCCGTCACCGTCGCCGCGATCACCTCGTGCACCAACACCTCGAACCCCTACGTCATGGTCGCCGCGGCGCTCGTGGCGAAGAAGGCCGTCGAGAAGGGCCTCGCCCGCAAGCCGTGGGTCAAGACCACCCTGGCCCCGGGCTCGAAGGTCGTCACCGACTACTTCGACAAGGCCGGCCTGACCCCGTACCTCGACAAGATGGGCTTCAACCTCGTCGGGTACGGCTGCACCACCTGCATCGGCAACTCGGGTCCGCTGGAGGAGGAGATCTCCAAGGCGATCAACGACGCCGACCTGGCGGTCACCTCGGTCCTCTCGGGCAACCGCAACTTCGAGGGCCGCATCAACCCCGACGTCAAGATGAACTACCTGGCCTCCCCGCCGCTGGTCGTCGCGTACGCCATCGCGGGCTCCATGAAGGTGGACATCACCCGGGACGCCATCGCCACCGACTCCGAGGGCAACCCGGTCTTCCTGAAGGACATCTGGCCCACCGAGGCCGAGGTCAACGACGTCGTCGCGAACGCGATCGGCGAAGACATGTTCAGCAAGTCCTACCAGGACGTCTTCGCGGGTGACGCCCAGTGGCAGGCGCTGTCCATCCCGACCGGCAACACCTTCGAGTGGGACCCGCAGTCCACCTACGTGCGCAAGCCCCCTTACTTCGAGGGCATGACGATGGAGACCACCCCGGTCTCGGACATCTCGGGCGCCCGTGTGCTGGCGAAGCTGGGCGACTCGGTCACCACCGACCACATCTCCCCGGCCGGCGCCATCAAGGCCGACACCCCGGCCGGCAAGTACCTCACGGAGCACGGCGTCGAGCGCCGCGACTTCAACTCGTACGGTTCCCGCCGCGGCAACCACGAGGTCATGATCCGCGGTACGTTCGCCAACATTCGCCTCCGCAACCAGATCGCGGCGGGCACCGAGGGCGGCTTCACCCGCGACTTCACCGTCGAGGGCGCGCCGGTCTCCTTCATCTACGACGCCTCGCAGAACTACCAGGCCGCCGGCATCCCGCTGGTCATCCTGGCGGGCAAGGAGTACGGCTCCGGCTCCTCGCGCGACTGGGCGGCCAAGGGCACCGCGCTGCTCGGCGTCAAGGCCGTCATCGCCGAGTCCTACGAGCGCATCCACCGCTCCAACCTGATCGGCATGGGCGTCCTGCCCCTGCAGTACCCGGAGGGCGTCACGGCGGCCTCCCTGGGCCTCACCGGCGAGGAGACCTTCTCCTTCACCGGTGTGGAGGAGCTGAACGACGGCACCACCCCGCGCACGGTCAAGGTGACCACCGACACCGGCGTGGAGTTCGACGCGGTCGTCCGCATCGACACCCCGGGCGAGGCGGACTACTACCGCAACGGCGGCATCATGCAGTTCGTGCTCCGCAACCTCATCCGCGGCTAAGCACCCGGCGCATACCGGCACCAAAGGGCCGTACCTCCGTTAAGGGGGTACGGCCCTTCCGTTTCTGCGGGCGGCTCCGACGGTCCAAGTCAGGTGACGGTGAGGTCTCAACTCGGAAAAGCCGGGGCCCATACCGGTACATGATCTTGCTCACAGGAGCGGAAGTGGACTATACCTGTGCCCGTCCGGGTCACCGCGAAACGAGCGGCTCCGGACGGGGGGACGGCGGGGACCTGCGGTGATGTCCGCTGGGCGGCAGCAGTCGCACTTTCCTTCCTCCTTCACACTCCTGACGAAGGCGAGGACTTGAGCATGGGATCCACCTCCGCCCACGGCGAGCACAGCAACGGTGAGGGCTTCGGCCGCCGGGACCTGATCAAGCGCTCCGCGGCACTCGGCCTCATCGCGGTTCCGACGATGAGCTTCCTGTCCGCCTGCGCCTCCGGCTCCGACGAGACGACCAAGGGCAACGAGTCCAAGGTGGCCGTCACCAAGGAGAACCCGTTCGGCGTCGCCAAGGGCGGCAAGCTCGACGTGGTCGTCTTCAAGGGCGGTTACGGCGACGACTACGCCAAGGCCTGGGAAGCGGCGTTCGACAAGAAGTGGGGCACCACTTCCTCGCACCTCTCCACCCAGGAGATCACCTCCAAGCTGCAGCCGCGCTTCAACGGCGGCAACCCGCCGGACGTCGTCGACGACTCCGGCGCCCAGCAGATCAAGCTGGACGTGCTCGCCAAGGGCAACCAGCTCGCCGACCTCACCGTGGTCCTCGACGCCCCGTCGCTCGACGACCCGACCAAGAAGGTCCGGGACACGCTGATGCCCGGGACCATCGAGGGCGGCATGATCGGCGGCAAGTTCGTCGCCCTGCAGTACGTCTACACGGTCTGGGGCCTGTGGTACTCGGGCAAGCTCTTCAAGGAGAAGGGCTGGACCGCGCCCAAGACGTGGCCCGAGTTCATGGACATCTGTCAGAAGGCGAAGGCGGCCGGCATCGGCGGCCTGGCCCACCAGGGCAAGTACCCGTACTACATCAACGTCGCCATCATGGACCTGATCGCCAAGAAGGGCGGCCTGGATGCCATGAAGGCGATCGACAACCTGGAGCCGAACGCCTTCGCGAACAACCCGGTGGCGCTCGAGGCCGTCGAGGCGATCTACGAGATCGTCGAGAAGGACCTCCTGATGCCGGGCACCAACGGCCTGACGCACACCGAGTCCCAGACCCAGTGGAACCAGGGCAAGGCCGCCTTCATCACCTCCGGCTCCTGGCTGGAGAACGAGCAGCTCAAGCAGACCCCGGAAGACTTCGACATGCAGTTCCTGCCGATGCCGGTGCTGCCCGGGTCCAAGCTGCCGTTCGAGGCCATCCGCGCCGGTGCCGGCGAGCCCTTCATCGTCCCGGAGAAGGCCGCCAACAAGGCCGGCGGCCTGGAGTTCCTCCGCTCGATGCTGTCGCGCGAGTGGTCGACCCTCTTCGCCCAGCAGGCCAACTCCCTCACCGTCCTCAAGGACGGCGTGGACCCGGCGGTCAAGCTCCGTCCGGGTACGCAGTCGGCGGTCGGCGCGCTCAAGGCGGCGGGGGACAACACCTTCAACTACCGCTACGCGGACTGGTACAGCGAGATGGGCACGGAGCTCGAGAACGCGTCCAATGAGCTGATGGCCAAGCGCATCCAGCCCAAGGAATGGATCAAGCGGGCCCAGGCTGCGGTAGACAAGGCCACGAAGGACCCGAACGCCAAGAACAACAAGCGCAGCTGACACCGCGTCCACCGGGCACCCGGAAACACCAGGGACGGACACCATGAGCCACGTAGCTAACAGCAAGGGGCGGGGCGGCTTCATCGCCGGCTTCCTCATCCTGCCCCTTGCGCTGTACCTGACCTTTGTCATCTGGCCGTACATTCAGACGTTCGGCTATTCCTTCACCAACTGGACGGGTCAGTCACCGACCTTCGACTTCGTCGGGCTGGACAACTACTCGGCCCTGATGAAGGACGAGGTCTTCCGCGGCGCGCTGCTGCACAATCTGCTGCTCCTGGTGTTCGTCCCGACGATCACCATCCTGATCTCCCTGTTCTTCGCCTTCATGCTGAACGCCGGTGGGCGCGGCGGAGCCGGCGGAGTCCAGGGAGTGGCGGGCTCCGCGCTCTACAAGGTGATCTACTTCTTCCCGCAGGTCCTCTCCCTCGCCATCCTCGCGGTGCTCTTCGGAGCCGTGTACCGCAGCGACGAGGGAGGGCTGCTGAATGGATTCCTCACCAAACTGGGCCTGGTCGACCCGGCCCACCCCATCGAATGGCTCAACGAGCCGAACTTCGTCCTCTGGTGCCTGCTGCTCGTCGTGGTCTGGCACGGGGTCGGCTTCTACCTCGTCCTCTTCTCGGCCGCCATGCAGTCGATCCCCAAGGACATCTACGAAGCCGCCCTGCTCGACGGCGCGAAGCGCGCACAGACCTTCTTCAAGGTCACGCTGCCCCTGCTGTGGGATTCTGTACAGACTTCCGCGGTCTATCTGGGCATCGCCGCGATGGACATGTTCGTCCTCGTGTCGACCATGACCTCGGGCCAGTTCGGCGGCGGACCGGACCACCACAGCGAGGTCATGGCGACGGTGCTGATGCGTAACTTCCTCTACTTCGGCAAGGCCGGCTACGCCTGCGCCATGGGGGTCGTGATGCTCGTCCTCACCCTGATCCTCTCCGCCATCACGCTGCGGGCCACTCGCCGCGAGCACGTCGAGTTCTAGCGGGAGACCACGATGACCACAGTTGTCAAAGCACCGGGCGAGGCGGCCGCCGAGAAGAAGCGCGCCTCCGCCACCGGGCACCCCGGCGGGAAGCGCAAGAGCGGTTCCGACGGAATGGTCCTCAACGTCTTCTCGCACGGTTTCCTCGCCGTGTGGGGGATATTGATCATCCTGCCCCTCATCTGGCTGGTGCTCGGTTCGTTCAAGACCGACGTGCAGATCGGCGAGTCGGCCCTGAGCTGGCCGGCCAACTGGCACTTCGACGCCTTCCCCCGCGCCTGGAACAAGGGCATCGGCAGCTACTTCGCCAACACCCTCATCGTGATGGTGTTCTCGGTTCCGCTGACGATGCTGCTCGGCTCGATGGCCGCGTACGTCCTGGCCCGCTACCCCTTCCGGGGCAACCGGCCGATCTACTACTTCTTCGTCAGCGGGGCCATGTTCCCGGTCTTCCTGGCGCTGGTCCCGCTGTTCTTCATGGTGAAGCGGCTGGACATGCTCAACACGTTCCAGGGTCTGATCCTGGTCTACGTGGCGTACTCGATGCCGTTCACCGTCTTCTTCATGCACTCGTTCTTCAGGACGCTGCCGACGGCCGTGCACGAGGCCGCCGTGATCGACGGGGCCTCGCACACCCGGATCTTCTTCCAGGTGATGATGCCGATGGCCAAGCCCGGCCTGATCAGCGTCGGGATATTCAATGTCCTGGGGCAGTGGAACCAGTACATCCTGCCGTCCGTGCTGATGCAGCCGCAGACCGGATCGGACCCCGAGCGCTACATGCTCACCCAGGGCCTGATCCAGCTGCAGTACCAGATGGGCTACGAGACGGACCTGCCGGTGCTGTTCGCCGGTGTGACCATCGCGATGATCCCGATGCTGGTGGTCTACCTGTCCTTCCAGCGGCAGATCCAGGCGGGACTGACCTCCGCCACGCTCAAGTAGCGCCTCCGCTCACGCGGCGGAGGGGTCGGGCACGACCGACCAGCTGACCGCCGAGACGGAGGGGTCGAGAGAGAGGTTGCTGACGGCTTCCTCGAGCATCCGACCCCCCTCGCCCTCGGCGGTCAGCAGTGCGGACACCGTGACCAGGCCGGCCTCCGGGCCGTCCTGGCTGCGGATCGAGCGCAGCTGATAGCCCGGCCGGCCCAGCGCGTCGACCAGCCGGTGGCGGATGTGGGCCTCCTCCGCCTCCAGGCACACGGCCTCGAAGTGGAAGTCGGTGGCCACCTCGGCCCCGCCCCCCGGCTCGCGGTCCATCCGCCGGCCCAGCGGGCGCAGCAGGAGGTTCGCCCCCACCACGCCCACCGTGCCGCAGGCCGCCAGGACGAACATCCCGGTGCCCGCCAGGCAGCCCACGGCCGCCGAACACCACAGGGTGGCGGCCGTGTTCAGTCCCCGGACGCTCAGCCCGTCGCGCATGATCACGCCGGCGCCCAGGAAACCGATCCCCGAGACGATCTGGGCGGCGACCCGCGAGCCGTCGTACTGGACCTCCGAGACCTCGCTCATGAACCCGTACTGCGAGAGCAGTACGAACAGCGCGGCCCCGCCCGCCACCAGGGCGTTGGTCCGCAGGCCCGCCATCCGGGCCCGCCACTGCCGTTCCAGGCCGATGGCCGCCCCGAATCCGAGCGCCGCGACCAGGTGCCCTGCCATCTCCCATTCGGTGAGCATCATCGGCCTTCTCCCTTCCTGTGTGCGCGGTTCCTAGAGCCAGCTGCCGAACTTGCGGATGTACACGGTCTTCAGCAGCTGCGTGAGCGTGCAGTACGCCAGCAGGACGCCGATCAGCCACGGGAAGTAGCTCGCCGGCAGGGGGACGAAGCCCAGCGAGGCGGCCAGTGGCGAGAAGGGCAGGAAGAGCCCGGTCAGCACCGCGAGGACGGTCATCACCATCACCGGCCAGGAGGCGCGGGACTGGATGAAGGGGATCTTGCGGGTACGGATCATGTGGACGACCAGGGTCTGCGAGAGCAGGCCCTCGATGAACCAGCCGGACTGGAAGAGCGCCGCGTGCGCCTCGGTGTTGGCGGCGAACACGTTCCACATGATGGCGAACATCGCGATGTCGAAGATCGAGCTGATCGGGCCGATGCAGAGCATGAAGCGGCCGATGCCCTTGGCGTCCCAGTTGCGGGGCTTGCGCAGGTACTCCTCGTCCATGCGGTCCCACGGGGTGGCCAGCTGGGCGATGTCGTAGACCAGGTTCTGCACCAGGAGCATGATCGCCAGCATCGGCTGGAAGGGGATGAAGGCACTCGCCACCAGGACCGAGAAGACGTTGCCGAAGTTGGAACTGGCCGTCATCTTGATGTACTTGATCGTGTTGCCGAAGGTGGTCCGGCCCTGGATCACGCCCTGCTCCAGGACGGTCAGGTCCTTCTCCAGCAGGATGATGTCGGCGGACTCCTTGGCGATGTCCACGGCGGTGTCCACCGAGATGCCGACGTCGGCGTCGCGCAGCGCGGCCGCGTCGTTGATGCCGTCGCCGAGGAAGCCGACCGTGTGGCCGTCGGCCTGCAGGGCCCGTACGATCCGGGCCTTCTGGACCGGGTTGACCTTGGCGAACACGGTCGTACGGGCGGCCAGCGCGCGCAGTTCCGCGTCGTCGAGGGCGTCGATCTCGGTGCCGCCCACCACGTGGCCGACGGTGAGGCCGACGTCGGCGCAGACCCGGGCGGCGACGAGCTCGTTGTCGCCGGTGACCACCTTGACCGCGATGCCCTTGTCGGCCAGGCCCTGCAGGGCCCGGGCGGCGTCGGCCTTCGGCGGGTCGAGGAAGGCGAGGAAGCCGACCAGGGTCAGCCGGTCCTCGTCGGCCACCGCGTAGGTGTCGCGCGGCGTGTCCATCGTGCGGGTGGCGACGGCGAGCACGCGCAGGCCCTGGCGGTTGTTGTCCTCGGCGATGCGGGTGACGTGCCACCGGAGCTGTTCGGTCAGCTCGACCCGCTGCCCGCGGTCCGTCATGTGGGTGCACAGCGCGAGGACTTCCTCGACGGCACCCTTGGTGATCATGACGTGCTCGGGCCGTCCGGAGCCGCCCACGATGCTGTTGCGGTTCAGGACCACGGACATCCGGCGCCGGGCGAAGTCGAAGGGGATCTCGTCGACCATCGAGAACCGAGCGTCGACGACAACCTCCTCGGCCTCGCCCACGCGGTCGATGACCGCCTGGTCCATCAGGTTCTTCAGGCCGGTCTGGAAGTGCGCGTTGAGGTAGCCGTACTCCAGTACCTCGTTGTCCTCGTCGCCGTGCACGTCGAGGTAGCGGTCCAGAACGATCCGGTCCTCGGTGAGGGTGCCGGTCTTGTCCGTGCAGAGCACGTCCATCGCGCCCAGGTTCTGGATGGCGTTGAGCCGCTTGACGACCACCTTGCGCTTGGACATCGCCACGGCGCCGCGGGCCAGGTTGGCGGAGACGACCATGGGCAGCATCTCGGGGGTCAGGCCGACCGCCACGGCGATGCCGAGGAGGAAGGCGGCCTCCCAGTCGCCCTTGGTGAAACCGTTGATCATGAAGACGACGGGGACCATCACCAGCATGAAGCGGATCAGCAGGAAACTGACCTTGCGCACCCCGGTGTCGAAGTTGGTCTCCGGGCGCTCGCCGACCAGGGAGCCGGCCATCGAGCCGAAGTAGGTGTCGGAGCCGGTGGCGACGACGAGCCCGGTGGCGGTGCCGGAGGTCACCGACGTGCCCATCAGGCAGAGGTTGTCGGCCTCGACGGGGTCGGTGGTCTCGTGCTGGCCGAGGTCGTCCGTCCGGGTGTCGGCCTTGGCGACCGGCAGGGACTCCCCGGACAGGGCGGCCTGGCTGACCATCAGGTCCTTGGCGGTGATGATCCGCAGGTCGGCGGGGATCAGGTCGCCGGCGGCCAGCTTGACCAGGTCGCCGGGGACCACGCGGTCCATCGGGATCTCGAAGGCGGTGGGTCCGGAACCGCTGCCGGCCCGGCGCTGTACCGCGCAGGTGGTGGTGACGAGCTGCTTGAGGGCGTCGGCCGCGCGGCCCGAGCGGTACTCCTGCCAGAAGCGCAGCACGCCGCTGATCCCGACCATCACGGAGAGGATGACGACGCCCGGGTCGCCGGGGTCCTGCCAGTACATGACGGCCGCGAGGAAGACCAAGACGGCGATGAAGGGGTTCGCGTACGCCTTCGCCAGCTGGACGTACCAGCGCGGGGCGCGCTCCTGGGCGATGACGTTGGAGCCGTGGCGCTCCAGGCGCAGCGCGGCCTCGGCGTGGGTGAGGCCGTTGCGGGAGGCGTCGACGGACTGGAGGACCTCGACGCCCGGACGGGCACTGATCCCGGCGAGCCGCTCGCCGACGACCCGGGTGCGGGCCTCCAGCTCGGCGGCCTTGCGCTCGCGGCGGGCCCGGCCCGGGGGTGCGAGCTTCGTGGGGGTACGGGGGGTGAGCATGGTCATGGCAAAAACCTCCCTCCACGGTGTCCGGGCAGCGCGGAGCCGCGCGGTCACGTGGAGTGATCATGGGTCGGCGCGGAGCGGCACGTACGGCCGCGGGGCACGCCGGTGGGCATGGATGACGCGCGCCCGACGGAAGCGTCAGGGCGTGCGGAAGGGGTTACGAAGATGAATGCAGAAACGCACGGAGGCGACACGGGGCCGCGGGCGTGCACACTCGAAGAGAGGCCGGTCGCTCGGAGAGATCAGAGTCGACGGTCAGCCGAAGAGAGCGCTGCAAGGACTTCGATCGGGACTCATCCCGAACACCTCCTTGCGTAGCGCTGTCATGACAGGGGGCGCTCTGCCCGGCCGTGAAGACCAGAAGGACAAGCGCCTCGGCGACCGTAGCACGATCAGGATGGAGGTTTCTCTCATACTTATGACCGGTAGTGGCCGATTTCGTACTGTGGTGACCTCTTGACGTCGCGAGGCGCAAAGGCTCGACTTAAGGTTCACAAGTTGGAGAGACGCCGGGGTCTCGTGTCAGCCGGAGCACGCAGCCGCTGACGGCCCTGGCCGGGGGGCGACGGCTTGCCGTTGCTTATGGGCAGGAGTGGATGAGTCGTGCAGACTCCCGGATCGCAGTCTTCGCTGCATCGCGCCAATCTGGAGCGCGTCGTGCGGGCGGTGCGGCTCGCCGGTTCGCTGACCCAGGCGGAGATCGCCCGGAGCACCGGACTGTCGGCGGCCACGGTCTCCAACATCGTCCGGGAGCTCAAGGAGGCCGGGACCGTCGAGGTCACGGACACCTCCGCCGGTGGCAGGCGGGCCCGCAGCGTCTCGCTCAGCGGTGACGCCGGCATCGTGATCGGCGTCGACTTCGGCCACACCCATCTGAGGGTGGCGGTGGGGAACCTGGCCCACCAGGTGCTGGCCGAGGAGTCCGAGCCGCTGGACGTGGACGCCTCCTGGGTCGACGGCTTCGACCGGGCGGAAGCCCTGGTGGGGCGGCTGGTGGAGGGCATCGGGATCGGCCGCGACAAGGTCATCGGCGTCGGGCTCGGCGTGCCCGGTCCCATCGACGTGGAGTCCGGCACCCTCGGGTCCACCGCGATCCTGCCGGGCTGGGCCGGGATCAACCCGCGGCGCGAGCTCTCGCAGCGCCTGGGCGTACCCGTCTACGTGGACAACGACGCGAACCTCGGGGCGCTGGGGGAGCTGGTCTGGGGGAGCGGGCGCGGGGTCAAGGACCTCGCGTACATCAAGGTCGCGAGCGGTGTCGGCGCCGGCCTCGTGATCAACGGGCAGATCTACCGCGGGCCCGGTGGCACGGCCGGCGAGATAGGGCACATCACGCTGGACGAATCGGGTCCGGTCTGCCGCTGCGGCAACCGCGGCTGCCTGGAGACCTTCGCCGCCGCCCGGTACGTGCTGCCGCTCCTGCAGAGCAGCCACGGGCCGGAGTTGACGATGGAGCGGGTGGTGGAGCTGGCCCGTGACGGTGACCCCGGCTGCCGCCGGGTCATCACGGACGTGGGCCGCCACATCGGCAGCGGGGTGGCCAGCCTGTGCAACCTCCTGAACCCCAGCCGGGTGGTCCTGGGGGGCTCGCTCGCGGACGCCGGTGAACTGGTCCTGGCCCCCATCCGTGAATCCGTGGGGAGGTACGCGATCCCCAGTGCAGCCCGGCAGCTTTCGGTGCTCACGGGGTCCCTGGGCGGGCGGGCCGAGGTGCTGGGCGCGCTGGCCCTCGTACTGAGTGAGATGGGCGATTCGACGCTTTTGGCGGAAAATGGAAGTGGAGTGCGAGCTCCCGCCGTCTTGTCTTCAGTTAGATAACGAATGGCGTCGTTGTCATCTCGTTAAGCATTCACTCCTTGACGACAAACTCGCGGCCGGGGTTGACTCACATCCACCTCGGCCGCAGTGCTGCGGCCTCGTCAGGGAGGTTCAAGTAATGAACACGCGTATGCGCAGAGTTGCCGTCGCAGTAGCCGCCGGCACCATGGCCGTTTCGCTCGCCGCTTGTGGCAGCGCGAAGGAGGCCGGCGACAAGACGGGCAACGCCTCCGGCGCCGTCAAGGGCGGCGCGGTGAAGGTCGGTCTGCTCCTGCCGGAGAACCAGACCGCGCGTTACGAGAAGTTCGACAAGCCGCTCATCGAGAAGGCGGTCAAGGACCTCACCGCGGGCAAGGGCGAGGTCGTCTACGCCAACGCGAAGCAGGACGCGACCACGCAGAACTCGCAGGTCGACACGATGATCACCAACAAGGTGAACGTCCTGATCATCGACGCGGTGGACTCCAAGGCCATCGCCGGTTCGGTCAAGAAGGCCAAGGAGGCCGGCATCCCGGTCGTGGCCTACGACCGCCTGGCCGAGGGCCCGATCGACGCCTACACCTCCTTCGACAACGAAGAGGTCGGCAAGGTCCAGGGCAAGGCGCTCCTGGAGGCCCTGGGCGCCAAGGCCAAGGACGGCCAGATCGTCATGATGAACGGCTCGGTCACCGACCCGAACGCCGCGCTGTTCAAGAAGGGCGCGCACTCCGTCCTCGACGGCAACGTGAACGTCGGCAAGGAGTACGACACCGTCGAGTGGAAGCCGGAGAACGCCAACACCAACATGGCGGCCGCCCTCTCGGCGCTCGGCAAGGACAAGGTCATCGGCGTCTACTCCGCCAACGACGGCATGGCGGGCGGCATCATCACCGCCCTCAAGGCGGCCGGCGTGTCCCCCCTGCCCCCGGTCACGGGTCAGGACGCCGAACTCGCCGGTGTGCAGCGGATCGTCGCGGGCGAGCAGTTCATGAGCGTCTACAAGCCGTACGCCCCCGAGGCCGAGGCCGCCGCGAAGATGGCCGTCGCGCTCGCCCAGGGCGAGCCGATCGCGACCACGGCCACCGCCAAGGTCGACAGCCCCACCACCAAGGGCGTTCCCTCGCTGCTGATCCCGGTCGTCTCGCTGACCAAGGCGAACGTCAAGGACACCGTCGTTCGCGACAACGTCTACACGATCGACGAGATCTGCACCGACAAGTACGCGGCCGCCTGCGCCGCCATCGGCCTGAAGTAGGGCCCCCGCCGCTCGGTCCGCCGAGCGGCCCCCATGCCTGTCCTGTCCGGCGCTCCCGCCTCCATCCCGCCACCGGCGGGGCGCCGGACAGCACAGAAACGTTTCTCTCAAATCCCCCGTGGTCCTGCTCTTTTGCACGACATCCCCGCCGGTCAGGCGGCAAGGAGATGGTTCATGTGTCCGCTGCGCCCGTACTGGCGTTGCGAGGGGTCTCGAAGCGGTTCGGCGCCGTTCAGGCCCTCACCGACGTAGAACTCGAGATCCACTCCGGCGAGGTGGTCGCCCTCGTCGGCGACAACGGCGCCGGTAAGTCCACGCTGGTCAAGACGATCGCCGGCGTGCACCCCATCGATGACGGCGTCATCGAGTGGGAGGGCCGCCCGGTCTCGATCACCAAGCCCCACGACGCCCAGAACCTGGGCATCGCGACGGTCTACCAGGACCTCGCGCTGTGCGACAACATCGACGTCGTCGGCAACCTCTTCCTGGGACGCGAGCTCAAGCGGCGCGGCATCCTCGACGAGGTGGAGATGGAGCGGCGCGCACGCGAGCTCCTGACCACCCTGTCCATCCGGATCCCCAGTGTCCGCATCCCCATCGCCTCGCTCTCCGGCGGGCAGCGCCAGACCGTGGCGATCGCCCGCTCCATGCTGGGCGAGCCCAAGCTCGTCATCCTCGACGAGCCCACCGCCGCCCTCGGCGTCGAGCAGACCGCACAGGTGCTCGACCTGGTCGAGCGGCTGCGCGAGCGCGGTCACGCCGTCATCCTCATCAGCCACAACATGGCCGACGTGAAGGCCGTGGCCGACAAGGTGGCCGTCCTGCGGCTGGGCCGCAACAACGGCGTCTTCTCCGTGAAGGACACGTCGCAGGAAGAGATCATCTCCGCCATCACCGGGGCCACGGACAACGCCGTGACCCGCCGGGCGGCCCGCACCGGGGAGGCCCGCAAGTGAGCACCCAGCACATAGACCCCGTCAATCCGGCCGCCGCCCACGACGCCATACCGGCCGTGGACCCCCGCCTGCTCGTACGCGAGCAGGGCTTCGCCGGGTACGTGAACGAGTTCGGCCGCAAGCTCAAGGCCGGCGACCTGGGCTCCGTGCCCGTCGTCCTCGGCCTGATCATCATCTGGAGCATCTTCCAGGGGCTGAACTCGAACTTCCTCGGCGCCGAGAACCTCACCAACATCGCGATCACGATGACGGCCACCGGCATGATGGCGGTCGGCATCATCTTCGTCCTGCTGCTCGGCGAGATCGACCTCTCGGTCGGTTCCGTCTCCGGCGTCTCCGGCGCCATCGTGGCCGTCCTCTCGGTCACCAACGGCGTCAACGAATGGCTGGCCATCCTCGCGGCGACCGCCGGAGGCGCCCTGATCGGCTCCCTCCACGGCTTCTTCTTCGCCAAGATCGGTGCCCCGGCCTTCGCCGTCACCCTGTCGGGCCTGCTCTTCTGGTCCGGCGCGATGCTGCAGATCCTCGGCAGCAACGGCACCATCAACCTCGACTCCGAAGGCGTGGTCGGGCAGCTGACCACGTACTTCTTCTCGGACGTGGCCGTCGGCTACGGGCTCGCGGCCCTCGCCGTGGTGGGCTACTTCCTCGCCACGTTCTCGGACAACCGGCGCCGCGCGGCGGCCGGGGTCCCCTCCCGCCCGCTCGGCGAGATCCTGCTGCGCACCGGTCTCCTCGCGGTGTTCACCTTCGGTCCGGCCATCGTGTTCAACCAGTACAAGGGCCTGCCGCTGGCGATCGTGCTCTTCGTGCTGGCCCTGGTCGGCACGGACTTCCTCCTGCGGCGCACCGCCTTCGGCCGCCAGGTCTTCGCCCTCGGCGGCAGCGTCGAGGCCTCCCGGCGTGCCGGCATCAACGTGAACCGGGTCCGGATCACGGTCTTCGCGATCGCCGGCACCTTCGCGGCGATCGGCGGCCTCTTCTGGGCCTCCAAGATCGCCGCGGCGAACCAGAGCGCCGGCGCCGGCGACCTGCTGATGAACGTGATCGCGGCGGCCGTCATCGGCGGCACCAGCCTCTTCGGCGGCCGCGGCCGGACCTGGAACGCCCTCCTCGGCGTCATGGTCATCACCTCCATCCAGTACGGTCTGGCACTGGAGGGAATCGCGACGCCGATCCAGTACATGATCACCGGCGCGGTCCTCCTCGCCACCGTGGTGATCGACTCGGTCACCCGCAAGACGCAGAAGACGGCCGGGCGCGCCTGACCGGCGTGCGCGGAGTGTGACCCGGCGGTAAGAACCGTCACAGTGCCCGGTGCCACTTGATGTGGCACCGGGCACCTGCGCGTAGGCGTGTACGTACGGATGTGCGGGAATACCCCCTTTTGGGGGGTGTGGCTCCGTACTGATGTGTACAGGTATGACAAAGGTGTGACCTGACCGGGACCGCGCTTCACTTACGCCCAACTGGCGAAGATTAGACTCGGCAGACCAGCAAGCGACTGCAAGGAGGCACGGGTGCTGCTGACCCGCATCAAGGGACCGCGCGATCTGGACCGGCTCAGCCAGGAGGAGCTCGACCGGCTCGCCGCAGAGATCAGGACCTTCCTCGTCGACGCCGTCTCCAAGACCGGCGGGCACCTCGGCCCCAACCTCGGTGTCGTAGAGCTGACGATCGCTCTGCACAGGGTCTTCGACTCGCCCAAGGACAAGGTCCTCTTCGACACCGGCCACCAGGCCTACGTGCACAAGCTGCTCACCGGCCGCCAGGACTTCGGCGGGCTGCGCACCAAGGGCGGCCTGTCGGGCTACCCCTCGCGCGCCGAGTCCGAGCACGACGTGATCGAGAACTCGCACGCGTCCACCGTGCTGGGCTGGGCCGACGGCTTCGCGAAGGCCAACGAGGTGCTCGGCAAGGAGGACCACCACGTCGCCGCGGTGATCGGCGACGGCGCCCTCACCGGCGGCATGGCCTGGGAGGCGCTGAACAACATCGCCGCCGCCAAGGACCGCCCCCTGGTGATCGTCGTCAACGACAACGAGCGCTCGTACGGCCCCACCATCGGCGGCCTCGCGAACCACCTGGCCACCCTGCGCACCACGGACGGCTACGAGCGCTTCCTGGCCCGCGGCAAGGACCTCCTGGAGCGCACCCCGGTCGTCGGGAAGCCCCTCTACGAGACCCTGCACGGGGCCAAGAAGGGCCTCAAGGACTTCATCGCCCCGCAGGGCATGTTCGAGGACCTGGGCCTGAAGTACATCGGCCCCATCGACGGCCACGACATCGAGGCCCTGGAATCGGCCCTGCAGCGCGCCAAGCGCTTCAGCGGACCGGTCATCGTGCACTGCCTCACCCAGAAGGGCCGGGGCTACGAGCCGGCCGTCCAGGACGAGGCGGACCGCTTCCACGCGGTCGGCGTGATCCACCCGGACACGGGTCTGCCGGTCTCCACCGACGCCGCCAGCTGGACCTCGGTCTTCGCCGACGAGATGGTCAAGCTGGGCCGGGACCGCAAGGACATCGTCGCCATCACCGCGGCCATGCTCCAGCCGGTCGGCCTGAAGAAGTTCGCCGACGCCTACCCGGACCGGATCTTCGACGTCGGCATCGCCGAGCAGCACGGCGCCACCTCGGCGGCGGGCCTGGCGTCCGGCGGCGCCCACCCGGTGTTCGCGGTGTACGCGACCTTCCTCAACCGCGCCTTCGACCAGGTCCTGATGGACGTGGCCCTGCACAAGTGCGGGGTCACCTTCGTCCTGGACCGTGCCGGTGTCACCGGCACCGACGGCGCCTCCCACAACGGCATGTGGGACATGTCCATCCTCCAGGTGGTCCCGGGCCTGCGCCTGGCAGCCCCGCGCGACGCGGAGCAGCTGCGCGCCCAGCTGAACGAGGCCGTCCTGGTGAAGGACGCGCCGACGGTCGTGCGCTTCTCCAAGGGCGTCGTCGGCCCGGCCGTCCCGGCCGTCGGACGGATCGGCGGCATGGACGTGCTGCGCCGTCCGGCCGAGGAGGTCACCCGTCCGGACGTACTGCTCGTCTCGGTCGGCGCGCTCGCCCCGATGTGCCTGGAGATCGCCGATCTCCTCGACAAGCAGGGCATCTCCACGACCGTGGTCGACCCCCGCTGGGTCAAGCCGGTGGACGAGGCCCTGGCCCCGCTCGCCGACGGCCACCGCGTGGTCGTCACCGTCGAGGACAACAGCCGCAGCGGCGGTGTGGGCTCCGCCGTCGCGCAGGCACTGCGGGACGCGGGGGTCGACGTACCGCTGCGTGACTTCGGCATTCCGCAGCGCTTCCTGGACCACGCCACGCGCAAGGAGGTCATGGCCGAGATCGGTCTGACCGCCCCGGACATCGCGCGCCAGGTCACCGGCCTGGTGGCCAAGCTCGACGGGCGCTACGACAGCGAGCCGGCCGCCACCGTCGACTGATCATCTGCGGTTGCACGTCACGGGCCGGGAGGTTCACCCTGGGAGGGTGGGCCTTCCGGCCCGTTTCGTTTCGATGCGGTCTGCCTCGCGGAGGTGCGTCGGTGAGTAGGAACCTGAACGGTCCCTTCCGTACCAAGTCGGTCGAGCAGTCGATCCTCGACACGGAAGAGCCGGAACACCAGCTCAAGAAGTCGCTCTCCTCCTGGGACCTCACCGTCTTCGGCGTCGGCGTGATCATCGGCACCGGCATCTTCGTCCTCACGGGCAAGGTCGCCAAGGAGACCGCCGGCCCCTCCACGGCCCTCGCGTTCGTGGCCGCGGGCGTCGTGTGCGCGCTCGCCGCCCTGTGTTACGCCGAGTTCGCCTCGACCGTCCCGGTGGCCGGATCCGCGTACACCTTCTCGTACGCCTCGATCGGCGAGCTGCCCGCCTGGATCATCGGCTGGGACCTCGTGCTGGAGTTCGCGCTCGGCACCGCGGTCGTGGCGGTCGGCTGGTCGGGGTACGTCCGCTCGCTCATGGACAATGCCGGCATTCACCTGCCCGCCTCGCTCCAGGGACCCGACGTTCCGGGCGGCCACTTCGACCTGCTCGCCTTCCTGCTGGTCCTGGTGCTGACCGTGATCCTGGTCATCGGGGTGAAGCTGTCCGCGCGGATCACCGCGGTGGTCGTCGCGATCAAGGTCACGGTGGTGCTCATCGTGATCATCGCCGGCGCGTTCTTCATCACGAAGTCCAACTACACGCCGTTCATCCCGCCGGCCGAACCCCAGACGGGCGGCTCCGGACTGGACGCCCCGCTCGTCCAGCTGCTCTTCGGCTACGAGCCCACCAACTTCGGCGTCATGGGCATCTTCACCGCCGCCTCCGTGGTCTTCTTCGCCTTCATCGGCTTCGACGTGGTGGCCACCGCGGCCGAGGAGACCAAGCTCCCGCAGCGGGACATGCCGCGCGGCATCCTCGGGTCGCTGATCATCTGCACCGTGCTCTACGTGGCGGTCTCGATCGTGGTGACCGGCATGCAGAACTACAAGGAGCTCTCCGTCAGCGCCCCGCTGGCCGACGCCTTCAAATCCGCCGGGCATCCGGTCTACGGCGGCATCATCAGCTTCGGCGCCGCCGTGGGCCTGACCACGGTCTGCATGATCCTGCTGCTCGGCCAGACCCGGGTGTTCTTCGCGATGAGCCGCGACGGTCTGCTGCCGCGCTTCTTCTCCCGGACCCACCCGAAGTTCCGTACGCCCTACCGCCCGACGATCCTGCTCGGCGTGATCATCGCGATCGTCGCCGGATTCACCAGCATCAACGAGCTGGCGACCCTGGTGAACATCGGCACCCTCTTCGCCTTCGTCGTCGTCGCGCTCGGCGTGATGGTCCTGCGCCGCACCCGGCCCGACCTGCACCGGTCCTTCCGCACCCCGTGGGTGCCGTTCGTGCCGATCGTGTCGATCGCCGCGTCGGTCTGGCTGATGCTGAACCTGCCGGCCGAGACCTGGCTGCGGTTCGGGATCTGGATGGTCATCGGCTTCTTCGTCTACTTCCTCTACGGGAAGCAGCACAGCCGGCTGGGCCGGGGCGAGGGCATGACCCCGAACCCCGCGCGTGAGGGCCGCTGACGCCGATCTACGGTGAGGGCATGGAGATCACCGTAGGACTGGAACCCTGGTCGGAAGGCGACTTCTGGCTCTTGTCGCGCAAGAACGAGCCGGCCATGACGGGGCACCTGGGCGGTCCGGAGACCGAGGCCAAGCTCCAGGACCGCCACCGGCGCTACCTGGCGCTGAGCGCCCGGGAGCCGGGGGCCGGGCGGATGTTCCGGGTCGTGGCCGACGGGGAGAGCGTGGGCAGCGTCGGCTTCTGGGAGCGCCTCTGGGAGGGCGAGGAGGTCTACGAGACCGGCTGGGGCATCCTGCCCGAGTTCCAGGGCCGGGGGCTCGCGGCCCGCGCGGCCCGGGCCCTCGTTGCCCACGCGGGCGTCCACGGCACCCGTCGCCACCTGCACGCCTTCCCGTCCGTCGGCCACCCGGCCTCCAACGCGGTGTGCCGCGCGGCGGGGTTCACGCTCCTCGGGGAGGTGCGGTTCGAGTACCCGCCGGGGCAGTGGCACGCGAGCGGCAACTGGCGCGTGGCTCTGGGCGGCGACGGTTCGTGAGGGGGACCGGTCCCCACGCGGGCGAGCCCCGGCCCCCGTCGGGGGCCGGGGCTCGCCCGCGCGAGCGGTGTCGGTCAGCCGCCGGTGGCGGGGGACTTCTTCGCCGAGGCCGGGATCGGCTGGTCGTTGCGCAGGGCCTCCCACAGCTGGCCGGACTGCGGCTCCACGGCGACGACGCGGTTCTTGTCGATCTTGTCGTAGTTGACCGGGAGCATGATCGTCTCCATGGTCTCCGGGTCCACGCCCTTCATGCTCTGGGCGAAGTCCGACAGGCCCTTGAGGGAGTCGAGTTCGGAGTCCGTGGTCAGCGCCTTGGTGCCGGCGTCGGCGAGCTTGTAGAGCCGGGCCGGGCTGCTGAGGACGTCCTGCTTCTTGATCTCGGACAGCATCGCGATCATGAACTTCTGCTGCAGGTCGATGCGTCCGAGGTCGCTGCCGTCGCCGTAACCGTGGCGGGTGCGAACGAACTTGAGCGAGTCCGTGCCGTTCAGACGGTGCGTGCCGGCGTCGAGGTTCAGGCCGCCCTTGATGGGCTTGTCGAGGGTGACGTCCACGCCGCCGAGCGCGTCCACGAGCTCCTTGAAGCCGGCGAACTCCACCTTCACCAGGTGGTCGACGCGGATGCCGGACATCGTCTCGACGGTCTTGACGACACAGGCCGGGCCACCGGTCCCGATGACGCTGTTGATCATGACGCGATTCGCGCCGGCGATCGACTTGCCGTTCTTGTCCTTGCACTCGGGTCGCGTCACGAGGGTGTCGCGGGGGATGCTGATCGCGGTGGCCTTCTTACGGCCCTCGGGTATGTGCACCAGCATGTTGGTGTCCGAGCGGGAGCCGCTGACATCGCCGTGGTCGAGCTCGCCGTTGGCGCCGGCGCGCGAGTCGGAGCCGAGCACCAGGATGTTCTGCCCGCTGTCCGGGACCTTCGCGGGCCGGTTGTCGGCACCGATCGTCTGGTTCAGGTCGACACTGTCGATGTTCTTGTTGAGGTGGTTGTACGCCCACCAGCCGGTGCCGGCGGCGCCGAGCAGGAGCAGGACGACCACCACCAGGACGATCTTCAGCGCGCGGCGGCCGCGCGACCTGGGGGGACGCGCCCCTCGTCGCCCGGTGCTGCGATGACTGGGCGTGGCGGTCTGTTGGGTCATACTGCTCGAATCCTCGGGGCCTCGGTCGGCTGACTGACGGCGCGGTGGGCCGGATGCCGCTGCACTATAGGCAGATTTTCAACTCGAACGGGAGAGCGCTTATCGTCTTCGGGGTCGGTATGGAGTGGATAAGCGCAGCCGCGAGTGGAATGGGGAGCAGAGCCAATGGTCCGAGCGACCGGACGTCGGGCGAGAGGCGGCGCCACGTCCCCCGAGCAGGTCCCGGCGGGCCCTCGTGCGGGAGCCGCCCGTTCCGCTCCGGTGGCGATCGTCGTGGCCGCGCCCGGTGACGCCGTTCCCCTGATCGCCTCGGAGCCGGACGGCTCGGCGATCGAGGTCGTCTGCCTCGACGGCGGCAGCGACTCCGAGTACCGCGCCCTGGAAGCGGCCACGGCCGAGGCGCGCCGGCGCGGCTGCCGGTTCTCGGGAGACCCCTACGTCCTCGACGCCGGAGCGGGGGGCCTCACCGGGCAGATCCTCGACGTCTTCCACGAGACCGGGCCCGTGCGCGTGCGGACCCTCGACCCGGACCCCACGCACGTCGGCTACGACAAGGAGCGCAAGCTCCCCGTCGTCACCGAGCCTCCGGCGCGCGGCCAGGTCGCTCGCAGCGCCCTGAGGGCGGCCCGCCGGTACCAGAAGGCCGTCGGCGTGCCCGTCTTCGTGGAATGCCGCGCGGCCGGAACCGACCCCGCGCTTCCCGCGGAGGCCGGCACCCGCTATCCGCTGCCGTCCCGGTGGCTGGTCAGCGGCAAGGACGGCCGGCTGTCCGCGTACCTTCCCACGGCCGCCGGCGTCGTCCGGTGGACCGAGGGCCGCACCGAGGCCGAGGGGTGGAGCGGACCGGAGCTGCTCGAAGGCCCCGACCTCATGCCGGGGCTCACCGTGGTCCAGGGGCCCGACGGCTACGCGTACCTGATCGGTCTGAGCCGCACCGACCGCAAGGAGGGCGGCGCCGACATCGAGGTGGTGTACGCCGCCCAGTACCAGACGGGCCGGCCGCTGGGGCCGTGGGTCAAGCTCGGCAACCCCCACACGTCGTGGCAGGTGGCCCGCTCCATCGGGTTCCCGGTGGCAGCCTTCGCCGCCGACGGCTTCATGCACGTCTTCGTCCGCAACTTCGGGCGGGGCATCAGCGTGCTCAAACAGTCCCCGAAGGGGGTGCTGACCAGCTGGGAGGCCCTGCGCGGGCGAAAGGTCGCCGACGAGTTGGCGGTCTTCGCGTCGCCCGACGGCGGCGTGCACCTCGTGGCCCGGACCCGCGACGGGGATGCCGCCGTGCACTGGTACCACGGCAGCACGGCGACGGGGTGGCAGGAGAACCGCCGCATCCCGGTGAGCCCGCGCGCCGGCAGCCTGTCGGCAGCCCCGGAATCCGGGACGGTGCGCTTCCGCTACGCGGCGACGAACGAGGTCTGCGTCTGGTGGCCGGGTGCCCATGCGCCGATAGGCCTCGGCGGACCCGACGGGGAAGGACCGGTCTCCGGGGTCGTGGGCGCCGACATCCAGGGCTGGGGCTGCACGGTGCTCGTGCGCGGCGGCCTCGGGGGAGTGCCGGCGATCGGCGCGCACCCGGACGGGCGGCCGGACACGGGGGTGTGGTGGTCGCCGTCGGGGGAGCGCTCGATCGTCCCGCCCGCCGCCGCCTTCGACGGCCAGGGCCGTGTGGTGATCGTCACGGTGGGAATGGACGGACGTCTGCGTGTCGCCCGGCAGCAACTGGGATCCGATGGCCTGGAGTTCACTCCCTGGCGTGTCCAGTAAGGCCGCTTGGTCCGGACCTGCGCGGGTTTAAGGGGGGCGGCCGTCGACTTTTGGCCTAGCTGGCTTCTGCCACGTCTTGCTAAAGTCTGAAGAAAGCCCTTTACCTGAACCATAAGTGACTGGTTGGGGTCGCTGACCGCCACTTGCCGTCACACGTGATCACAGGATGAAGGTTCTGCCTGTCACATCCCGTGCCGGTGTCGATGACTGAGGGGTTATGTCCAAGCTGTCACTGAAGGCTGTCCAGAAGCTCACCTGCAAGAAGCGGGACGCTTGGTGGACGGTACTTTTGGTAGACCCGATAGCGACCCGTCTCGTATGCGTGCTGGCGCGATGGAACTTCGTCACCCCGAACCGGGTGACGTGGGGCGCGCTCTTCGTGGGCTTGGGCTCGGCGTACTTCTTCTTCCAGGGCGACTGGGTCTCGCTGTGCATCGGCGCCGCCCTGTACCACCTCAGTTTCATCCTCGACTGCATCGACGGCAAGCTCGCACGCCTCAAGGGCAACGGGACCATCTTCGGCGGCTGGCTCGACTACGTCTTCGACCGAATCCGCGTCCTGATCTGCGCGCTGACCCTGATGGGCGGGCAGTTCGTCCAGCACGACGAGGAGGTGTACCTGCTCGCGGCCCTCGTCGTGATCTTCCTCGACATGCTCCGCTACGTCGACGCCCTCCAGATCTACAAGATGCGCATGTCCATGCGCACCAAGATCGCCGCCGTCACCCTCGCCCGCCAGGCGGAACAGGGAGTCGAGGAGGAGGAGCGCAAGGTCGTCTTCATCGAGGACCTGCTGCGCGAGAACCCCCTGGGCCAGGCCGACGAGCTCAAGCGCCAGAGCACGGACGCCGAACAGGCCGAGGTCATCGACCTGCACGAGCAGTTCCGCGAGAAGTTCCCCTGGTACGCGCGGGTGCGCCACGCGCTGGTGCAGAGCCGCATCCGGCCGCACCTCATCAGCGGCATCGAGTTCCAGATGTTCATCTTCATCGTCGGTCCCGTCATCGGCCACATCCTGTGGACCACCGCGGTGTCGGCCGTGCTGATGGGCGGCTTCGAGCTCGTCATCATGTTCAAGTTCTGGCTCTCCACCCGGGACTTCACGCGCACGATGGAACGCCTCGACCCCGGCAACATCCCGACGCGCGCCGGCTCCATAGCCGAGCACCTGCACGCCGGACGCCATCGCCGGCGCGGCGAGGACGACCTGCGCGAGGTGGAGGAAGCCGCCCAGCGCTTCCCCGCCCCCGAGCCGTACGAGGACCCCGGCTTCGTGCCGTACCCCATGCCCTACCCGGACGAGTACACCGGCGCGGTGACGGACACCATGCAGCTCTCCAAGATTCCGGCCCAGGCCCTGCGGCCCGGTTACGTCGAACCGGAGCACTACTCTCGATGAGCTTCCCGGTCGACATATCGCACTACGGCGTCACCATCGTCATACCGGCCTTCAACGCGAGTGCCACGCTCGCCCGGGCCCTCCAGTCAGCCCTGGGACAGACGCACCGCGGGGTCGAGGTACTCGTCGTCGACGACCGTTCCACCGACGGCACCCTCGCCCTCGCCCACCAGTTCGCGGCCCAGGACGGCCGCGTCCGGGTCATCGAGCGGCCGCAGAACAGCGGTGGTTGCGGCGCACCGCGCAACAACGGCATCGAGGCGGCCTCCGGCCAGTTCGTGATGTTCCTCGACGCGGACGACGAGCTCCCGCTCAAGGCGGCCGAGACGCTCCTGTCCTCGGCGCTCGCCACGGGTTCGGAGATCACCGCCGGCCGCGTCGTGCGCATCAACCACGCCACGGACGAACTCACCGTCTGGCAGCCCCAGCTGTACCCGGCCGACCAGACGGTCGCGGGCCTGGGCGGCATGCCCGAACTGATCGACGACCCGATCGCCGCCGGAAAGCTGTACCGCCGGGACTTCCTCGACAACTACGGGATCCGCTTTCCCGAGGGCGTCTTCTTCGAGGACACCTACTTCTCCACGGTCGCGAACTTCCACGCGCGCTCCTTCACCATCCTGGCCACCCCGGTCTACCGGTGGATGTGGGAGCGGGAGTCCGATCAGCCGTCGATCACCAACCGCCGCCACGAGCTGCGCAGCATCGGCGACCGCGTACTGGTGCACCAGTACACCGACAGCTTCCTGCGCAGCGTCGGCCGCCCGGACCTGCTGGCCCGCAAGGGCGCCAAGTTCCTCTCGCACGACCTGCGGCTGTACACGCCCGAGCTGCGCACCGGCGACCACGCCTTCCACAGCGGGTTCCTCGCGGCCGTCGGCCCGTACCTGCACAGCCTCGATGCGGGCACCTTCGAACTGTGCGGCCCCATGGAGCGGATCCGCGCCTTCGGCCTCATGCACGGACGGGTCGACATCGCGGTGTCGGCCTCCGACTACATGAAGCGCCGCAGCGTCATCAGCTCGGACATCGTGGAGCGCGACGGCCGGGTGTTCTGGTCCCGGTCGCTGCTCGGCTACCCGGATGCGGAAAGCTTCCTCGAAGTCACCGAGCTGGAGCTGACCGGCCACAAGCTCGCCGACTCCCGCATGTACAACAAGGCCGAGTCGATCGAGATGGTCGACGGCGAGCTGCACATCTCCGGCGCGATCCGCAACCAGTTCGGCCGGTTCGCCGCCGACGACAAGGCCGAGCTCATCGCCGTGCTGCGCCGCCGCAGCACCAAGGCCGACCACCACTTCCCCGTCTCCGGTGTGGAGATCGACAAGGACTGGATCCGGTACCACACCACCATCGACCTCAAGGCCACCCTGGACAAGACCGACCGGGTGGGCAACTGGAACTTCTTCGTCCAGCTCCGGCACGCCGGAGAGCGCGTCTCCACCGCGCTGAACATCAGCGGTGTGGACGTCGCCGGCATGCGGCACACCTGCGACGCGGGCGTCTTCGAGGTCTACGAGACCGTCAGCGGCAACCTGGGCCTGCGCCCGGAGACCGGGGAACAGCGGGTCAAGACCTCGGACCGGGGCACCCCGTGGCGCTGGTGGCAGGAAGTCGCCCCGACCGGCCCCGTGGAACTGCCCGAGAGCTACGGCGCCACCCTGGTCGTCCACTGCCACAACGACGAGTACCACCTGCGCGAGTTCCTCTCCTCGCTCGTGGCCCAGCGCAGCTTCGCCCGCACCCAGACCGTGTTCGTGGACGACGGATCGAACGACAGCACCGGCCGCCAGCTCGCGGCCTTCGCCGCCTACTACCCCAACGCGCACGTCGTCACCCAGCACAGCCTCGGCGCCAGCGCCGCCTTCGACCACGGGCTGCAGTACGCCGCCGCGCCCTACGTGATGTTCGCGCGCGCCCGGGACATCCTGGGCGAGGACTCCATCGGCCGGCTGCTCGCGGCCGCCCGCAAGGTCAAGACCGCCGATGTCATCGCCGGCCAGGCCGACAACTTCCCCGGCCCCTGGCGCAGCGAGGACGAGCCGTGGCAGCGGTACTTCACGGCCAAGGACAACGTCCGCCGGCTGGCCGACGCCCCGTACCTCGTCTTCTCCACCCAGCTCGGCGGGAAGCTCTTCAAGACCTCCTACATCCGGGAGCACGGCTTCCGCGGCGGCCCGGGCCCGGGAATGGAGGACGACTGGTTCACCGTCCCGGCCGTGCTCTACGCGCGGGGCATGGCCATCGCCCCGGACGCCCGCTTCTTCGAGCGTGACGAGCAGAACCAGAACTCGCTCTTCGACTCGCCCTGGAACGACCCCGTCAAAACGGTGGACCGGGTCCGGCTGGCCGCGCACGTCCTGGCCTCGGTGCAGGGAGCCCCGCCGCGGACCCTCGTCCTGGCCCAGCGCTTCGTCGTGCGTACCCTCCAGCCCTACGTGCGCAACATGCACCGCATCATGAGCAGGCCCGAGCTCGCCTCGGTACTGCCCCTGCTGGGATCGGTCTACAGCCAGATACCCGACGACGTGATCCTGCAGTACGCCGTCCACCCGCAGTCCAAGGTCCAGCACCACGCGATCGTCACGGGCAACCTCGACCTCTTCGCGGACCCGCTGGGCGCACCGGAGTACCTGCCCACGCTCTTCCTCGACGAAGAGGGCGTCTACCGCAGACTGGTGTCCGACCCGGTGCGCACCACGCTGCTGCGCGTCCCGCGGGCCAGCGCCGTCCTGGAGACCTTCGACTGGACCGGCGGCGAGATCCACTTCGAGGGGCTCCTGGTCCTCTCGGGCGTGGACATCAACGCCCGGTACACCAACCGGATCCAGCTCGTGCTCTCCGACGGGCAGCGCGAGGTGGCGCTCCCCGTGGAGCAGAACTACCGCCGCGACCGCTGGCGCACCCGCAAGAACCAGGACTGGTTCTCGGGCTGGCGCGCCACGGCCCGTCCGGGCACCCTCGACGCGCTGGCCAACACCGAGCTGTCCATGGTGATCCGGGTCGTCGACCAGGACCGCCACCACGACGTCCTGCTCGCGGCCCGCCAGATGCTCCACCGCTTCAAGGGCGTGCACACCCAGGGCAAGAAGCGCTTCGTCGTGTCCATCGACGACGAGGAGCAGGTCACCGTCCGCTGGGTACGCGGCTTCGGGGCCCGGTGCAAGGACAAGCTGCGCCGGTTCAAGTGGGAGCTGCGCAACTCGCTGCCGGGCCGGCCCGGCTGGCGCACCCGCCTCATGTACTGGTTCACGTACCCCTACCTGCACAACCGGGGCATCTGGATCATCGGCGAGCGCGAGGACACGGCCCAGGACAACAGCTACCACCTGTTCAAGTGGATCCGGCAGAACCGGCCCAAGACCAAGGTCTACTACTCGATCAACGGCGACTCCCCCGACTGGGACAAGGTCGCCCGGTACGGGCAGGTCATCGACCGGCTGTCATGGAAGCACCGTGCCTACCTGCTCCACGCGGAACGGCTGATCAACGCCTACGACCTGGAGGCCTACCTGGGCTTCCCGGGCCTCCTCAAGCGGGCGTTCCTGCGCGGCTACGGTGACCTGCTGCGCTACAAGCGGGTGTTCCTCCAGCACGGGGTCGTCTACAACGACGTCGTGGCCTCCATCCACGGCCAGGCCACCAACGTCGACATGGTGCTCACCACGGGGCGCAGCGAGCGCTCGTACTACGCCGAGCACTGCGGCTACGGCTACCCGCGCGTCGCCGCGACCGGCCTGCCCCGCTTCGACGCCCTGGAGCCGGTGAACGGACCGCGGCGGATCCTGGTCATGCCGACCTGGCGCCGCGACATCGTGGCGCCCTCGTACAACAAGGCGGCCAAGCCCGAGATCCCCTTCGCCGCGTCCGAGTACTACCGGTTCTTCTCCGCACTGCTGCGCAACGAACGGCTGCTGAGCGCGATCCAGTACTACGGCGTGGAACTGGAGTTCATGCCGCACTACGAGATCCGCCCCTACCTGAACCACTTCAAGATCGACCATCCGTCGGTCACGGTGTCCACGACGGGCCGCGACGTGCAGCTCGCGATGCGCGAGTGCTCGATGCTGGTCACGGACTACTCATCGGTGTTCTTCGACGTGGCGTACATGGGCAAGCCCATCGTCTACACGAACTTCGACGACGAGTCCTTCTACAGCAAGCACTACAAGCGGGGTTACTTCGATCTGGCGCGGGACGGCTTCGGACCGGCCTGCCGGACGGTCGACCACGCCGTCCAGGAGATCATCGCCACCATCGAGCGGCAGTTCGAGGTGGAACCGCAGTACCGGCGGCGCGCCGAGGAGTTCTTCGTCCTGCGCGACACCTCCAACTGCGAACGGGCCTTCCAGGTCATCGAATCCATGGACGCCAACATCGTCGGCGACCAGCGGGCGCAGCTGCACCTCGGGGCACGAGGCTTCGGGGAGTTCTGAGACACATGAAGGACGCACCATGACGGCAATCTTCCTGTCCGGCGGATCGAGCGTGTGCAGCCGCCAGGGCAGCATGGCGCCCATGACCGGCTGGGGACAGGCGATGCCGATCTTCATGCAGGGCGCGGACGTGATCAACTGTGCCCGGGCCGGGGCCAGCACCAAGAGCTTCATGGAGCGCGGCAGGCTCGGCTGGATCATGGAGAACATCCGTCCCGGCGACCTGCACCTGATCTCCTTCGGTCCCAACGACATGAAGCCCGGCGCCGGACTGCACACCGAGCCCTTCGACGACTACCAGGGCAACCTGCGCCGCTACGTCATCGAGACCCGGCTGCGCGGCGCCCACCCCGTGCTCGTCCCCAGCCACGAGCGCGCGGTCTTCGACCGGTTCGGCAACTTCCGCCGCCCGCTGAAGCTCTACCCGGCAGCCAAGCGCGAGGTGGCGGCGCAGATGTCCGTGCCGCTGATCGACCTCAACGAGTGGAGCGTCGCCTGGTGGCGCCAGCTCGGCCCGCAGGGCTGCAAGCAGGTCTTCCTCTACCTCGAACCAGGCGAGCACCCCAACTACCCCGACGGGGTGGGGGACAACTCGCACATGCGGCCGGTCGGCGCCGTGGAGTGCGCGCGGTTCGTCGCCGGCGAGCTGCGCTCGCGCGAGCTGCTGCCCGCCCCGTTCTTCCGCAACCTGGAGAACCAGTTCGACGCCAACCAGGCCGTGCAGTTCCTGGACGACGTCGAATTCGACCGGCTTACCAAGGAGCGGGTCGGCGCGGCGATGGTGGGAGCGGCGGCATGAGCAGCGAAGCGACGACCTGGTTCCCCGTGGTCCGCGCCTGGATCACCCAGGGCGCCTTCAGCGGCGTGCTCGACCTGGCGGCCTCGGCCGACCCGGGCCGGCCGCTGGTCCCCGGCCAGGAGTTCACCCTGGCCATGACCCTCACGCCCAGCGGCGGCGCGTACCGCACCTACGGCTACGTCCTCGGCGACACCCTGGGCGACTGGGTGGTCATGGGCGGTCTGAACGGCCTGCGGCTGCTGAAGAACGGCCGCTACATGGGCTTCGCCTCCGGCACCGAGGCCGTCACCCACACCTGCACCGTGAAGGTGAAGCCGGACGCCCCCGACGGCGCGATCACGCTCCCGCGCGTGGTGGTCGGCCTGATGCCCGCCGAGGGCGACAAGCTGATCCCCAGCTCCGGCATCGAGGACCAGGGGTTCTGGGTCCGCCGCCACAGCGTGCCCGGCCGGGCCCTGCACCTGCCGCCCGGCGCCCAGGTCACGCTGCCCCCGGACGCCGAGCACGGTCTGCGCCGTACCGGCGTGGGCATCCCCCGGCAGGGCATGCTGCACTGCGCCCCGGACGGCACGGTGGTCTACCAGGCCCCCGCCGCCTACCAGGGCTACGACTTCTTCACCTGCACCTACGAGGACGAGGCCGGCCACTCCGTGCGTTCGCACGTCACCATCCGGATAGGCGACCTGGGCATGTCACCGGGGGCACTGAGTGCCTTCCGTGGCTAGGCGCGCGCGCCTGGCAGCCGCCCTGGCCACGGTCATGGCCGTGACACTGGCGGGATGTTCCAGCGGATCGGACGGCTTCCCGGAGCCCGGGTTCTCCTCCCGGGCGCCGGTCCCGGACGGAGCACTGCCCAGAGGGGTCACCTACAAGGAGTTCACCCGCAAACTCGACGGCCGCGCGGTGTCCCACGTCCAGATGCTGGCGATCCGCCCCGACGCGGAGGTCCGGGTCGGGGCCGTGCACGGCACGTCCCTCGCCCACGCCGAGACGGTACGGGAGATGGCCGAGGCCGCCGGAGCGGTGGCCGCCGTCAACGCCTCCTACTTCGACATCAGCACCGGCAAGAACTACGGCGGCTACGACGGGGACCCGCTCGGCCTCTACACCGAGGGCGGCCGGCTGCTCAGCGAGGCGACGAACGGCCGGACGGCCCTGCTGCTCTCCACCCGGGACGGCAGGCTCGACGCCCGCATCGACGAGGTCACCACCGAAGGCCAGGTGATCTCGGACGACGGCGCACGCGGGGAACTGGACGGCATCAACCGGGTCGCGGGCCGGGTCCTGGGCTGCGGCGGCGTGGGCGGCGACCGCCTGGCCGTCACGGAAGAGCCGATGGAGGAGCCGTACGGCGGTCTGTGCACGGACATGGACGAGCTCGTCGCCTTCACCGAGGAATGGGGCGACCGTACGCCCCCCGGTCCCGCGGGCAGCATGGAAGCGGTCCTCGACGCCGACGGGCGGGTCGTGGACCTCCGCAAGCCCGCCGGCGGGCGCGTACCCGCGAAGGGCAGCACGCTCTACGCCACGGGCGAATCGGTGGACTGGCTGCAGTCCCACGCCCGCAGGGGCGACCGGCTCAAGCGCTCCGTGCAGATGAACGACATGGTCGGCCTGCCCGTGGGCGGCCAGGTCGAGACGGCGGTGGGCGGCCGCTACCGGCTGCTGAAGGAGGGCGAGTCCGCACTCGGCGCCGCCGCCTCCACCCCCAGGAAGGCTCCGCGCACACTGGCCGGAATCACCGAGGACGGCGCGCTGCTCCTGGTCACGATCGACGGCCGCAACCCCGGTGTGGACGCCGGAGCCACGCTCGCCGAGGCCGCCGAACTCATGGCCTCGCTCGGCGCCCAGGACGCGATCGGCCTCGACGGCGGCGGGTCCACGAGCATGGTCGTGCTCGGGGAACTGCGCAACAACCCGCGGGAGACCCCGGGGAAGGTCATCGAACGGCCCGTGGCCAACGCACTGGCCCTCTTCCCGCGCTGAGCCCCGCGGGCCGCGCGTCACCACGGCCGTACGACGAAGGCCGGTGCCCACCACCCCTCGCGGGGCGGCGGGCACCGGCCTTCGTCGTACGTGAGGTCCGGATCAGACCGGAACGCTCGCCAGGCCCGGGGCCAGGAACTTCTTGCCGTTCACCCGCTCGGAGACGCCCTCGCGGTCCAGGTACGGGGTCACGCCGCCCAGGTGGAAGGGCCAGCCCGCGCCCGTGATGAGGCAGAGGTCGATGTCCTGGGCCTCGGCCACGACACCCTCCTCCAGCATCAGGCCGATCTCCTGCGCCACCGCGTCCAGGACGCGGTCACGGACCTGCTCCTCGGTCAGGACGACATCGCCCTGTACCAGGAGGGCGGCGACCTCGGGGTCCAGCTCCGGCTTACCGGAGTCGTACTTGTAGAAGCCGCGCTTGCCGGCCTTCACCACGGCCGCCAGGTTCGGCGAGACGGTGAAGCGCTCCGGGAAGGCGCGGTTCAGGGTCTCGGAGACGTGCAGACCGATCGCCGGGCCCACGAGCTCCAGGAGCACCAGCGGGGACATCGGCAGGCCGAGCGGCTCGATGGCCTTCTCGGCGGTGACCACCGGGGTGCCCTCGTCGATGACGTTCTGGATCTCGCCCATGAAGCGGGTCAGGATGCGGTTCACGACGAACGCCGGGGCGTCCTTGGTGAGGACCGCGGTCTTCTTCAGCTTGCGCGCGACACCGAAGGCCGTGGCCAGCGAGGCGTCGTCGGTCTGCTCCCCGCGGACGATCTCCAGCAGCGGGAGGATCGCGACCGGGTTGAAGAAGTGGAAGCCGACCACGCGCTCCGGGTGCTGGAGCTTGGAGGCCATCTCCGAGACCGACAGCGAGGAGGTGTTGGTGGCGAGGATCGCGTGCGCCGGGGCGACCGCCTCGACCTCCGCGAACACCTTCTGCTTGACGGACATCTCCTCGAACACGGCCTCGATGATGAAGTCCGCGTCCGCGAAGCCCTCGGCCTTGTCCAGCACGCCGGTCACCAGGGCGGTCAGGCGGTTGGCCTTGTCCTGGTTGATGCGGCCCTTGCCGAGCAGCTTCTGGATCTCGGCGTGGACGTAGCCCACACCCTTGTCCACGCGCTCCTGGTCGATGTCGGTGAGGACCACCGGCACCTCCAGGCGGCGCAGGAACAGCAGCGCCAGCTGCGAGGCCATCAGGCCCGCGCCGACGACGCCGACCTTGGTGACCGCGCGGGCCAGGTTCTTGTCCGGGGCACCGGCCGGGCGCTTGGCGCGCTTCTGGACCAGGTTGAAGGCGTAGATGCCGGAGCGCAGTTCGCCGCCCATGATGAGGTCGGCCAGGGCCGCGTCCTCGGCGTCGAAGCCCTTCTGCAGGTCGCCGTCCTTGGCAGCCTCGATGATCTCCAGCGCGCGGTAGGCGGCCGGGGCCGCGCCGTGCACCTTGGAGTCGGCGATGAAGCGGCCGCGGGCGACCGCCGCGTCCCAGGCCTCGCCGCGGTCGATCTCGTCGCGGACGACCTCGGTCGTGCCGTTCAGCACGTTCGCGGTCCACAGGAGCGACTGCTCCAGGAAGTCCGCGCCCTCGAACAGCGCGTCCGCGATGCCGAGTTCGAAGACCTGCTTGCCCTTGAGCTGGCGGTTCTGGTTCAGCGAGTTCTCGATGATGACCGAGACCGCGCGGTCCGCGCCGATCAGGTTCGGCAGCAGGGCGCAGCCGCCCCAGCCGGGAACCAGGCCGAGGAAGACCTCGGGCAGCGAGAAGGCCGGGATGGCCTTGGAGACGGTGCGGTAGGTGCAGTGCAGACCGACCTCGACACCGCCGCCCATCGCCGCGCCGTTGTAGTACGCGAAGGTGGGGACGGCCAGCGCCGCGAGGCGCTTGAAGACGTCGTGGCCGCCCTTGCCGATGGCGAGCGCCTCGTCGTGCTTCTTCAGGAGCTCGACGCCCTTGAGGTCGGCGCCGACCGCGAAGATGAACGGCTTGCCGGTGATGCCCGCACCGACGATGGAGCCCGCGAGGGCCTCCTGCTCGACCTGGTCGATCGCCGCGTTCAGGTTGGCGAGGGACTGCGGGCCGAAGGTGGTCGGCTTGGTGTGGTCCAGGCCGTTGTCCAGCGTGACGAGCGCGAAGCGCCCGGCGCCGAAGGGCAGGTCCAGGTGGCGTACGAGCGCGCGCGTGACGACCTCGTCCGGGAACAGCTCGGCCGCGCCCTTCAGGAGCTCAGTGGTGGTGGTGCTCACTTGCTGTCTCCCTCGGCGGTGAAGTTCGGGTTCTCCCAGACGACCGTGGCGCCCATGCCGAAGCCGACGCACATGGTGGTCAGGCCGTAGCGGACCTCCGGCTGCTCCTCGAACTGGCGGGCCAGCTGGGTCATCAGACGGACGCCGGAGGAGGCGAGCGGGTGACCGAAGGCGATGGCCCCGCCGTACTGGTTGACGCGGGCGTCGTCGTCGGCGATGCCGTAGTGCTCCAGGAACGCCAGGACCTGGACCGCGAAGGCCTCGTTGACCTCGAAGAGGCCGATGTCGTCGATCGTCAGACCGGCCTGCGCGAGGGCCTTGTCGGTGGCCGGGATCGGGCCGTAGCCCATGACCTCCGGCTCGACACCCACGAAGGAGTACGAGACCAGGCGCATCTTGACCGGGAGGTTGTTCTCGCGGGCGAAGTCCTCGGACGCGATGATCGCGGCCGTGGCACCGTCGTTGAGACCGGCGGCGTTGCCCGCGGTGACGTTGCCGTGGACCCGGAACGGGGTCTTGAGGCCCGCCAAGTTCTCCAGGGTGGTCCCCGGACGCATCGGCTCGTCGGCGGTGACCAGGCCCCAGCCCGTCTCACCGGCCGCCTCGTTGTTGTTGCGCACCGAGATCGGCACCAGGTCCGGCTGGATCTTGCCGTCGGCGTACGCCTTGGCGGCCTTCTCCTGCGAGCGCACGGCGTACTCGTCGACGCGGAGCTTGGTGATCGTCGGGTACCGGTCGTGCAGGTTCTCGGCGGTCATGCCCATGAACAGGGCGGACTCGTCGACCAGCTTCTCGGAGACGAAGCGCGGGTTCGGGTCCACGCCCTCGCCCATGGGGTGGCGGCCCATGTGCTCGACACCGCCGGCGAGGGCGACGTCGTACGCACCGAAGGCCACGCCGCCCGCGACGGCGGTCACGGCGGTCATCGCGCCGGCGCACATGCGGTCGATGGAGTAGCCCGGGACGGACTGCGGGAGGCCCGCGAGAATGCCGGCCGTGCGGCCCAGCGTCAGGCCCTGGTCGCCGATCTGCGTGGTCGCGGCGATGGCGACCTCGTCGATCTTCGCGGGGTCCAGGTCCGGGTTGCGGCGCAGCAGCTCCCGGATCGCCTTGACGACGAGATCGTCGGCGCGGGTCTCGTTGTAGATGCCCTTCGGGCCCGCCTTGCCGAACGGGGTGCGGACGCCGTCGACGAAGACGACGTCCCTGACGGTACGAGGCACGTTGGCTCTCCTCCAGGTGCGGGTGTGCACTGCTGCGCGGGGGCGCGCCCAATCACTGAGCGCCCGCTCACCTCATCATGCTACTTGCCGGTAACCGGCATGCACAGCCCCCCTGGGAGGAGCGGCGAAGGTCACACTCCGCCGCCCCGCCGCACGCGCGGTGCGAAGGAGCGCGCGGCGGCGTCGGAGGCCGCGGTGGTGGCGGCCGCGATGGCGGCGGCCAGGGGCGCCGAGGAGCGGACGGTGTCCGCGGTGAAGGCGCGCCGCCGGACGCCGAGGGTGCGCAGCGCCGGGCCGTGGTCGACCGCGACCACCGCGGCCGCGGCGGCGAGCAGGGCCCGCCATCCGAGCAGGGCGGCCCGGCGGGCGGGCGCGGGGAGGGGTGCCAGGGCCTCGCGCAGCCGCAGGCAGTGGAAGGGGACGTGGCGTTCCTCGTCGGCCAGGATGAGGCCCGCCACCTCGCGGGCCAGCGGATCGGCGGCCCCGTCGCGCACGGCCCGGTAGTACCGCAGCGCCACCACCTCCGCCACCATCAGGACGAGCAGCTCCACCCGCAGGCCCAGCAGCCGCCGCAGCCGGACGAACGCGGTGTCGCTCCAGTGCCCGGCCAGCGTCCCCGCGCCCCCGGCCTCCAGCAGCAGCGCCAGCATCCGCGCGTGGTTCTGCTCCTCGGCCACGAAGAGCCGTACGGCCCGCGCGTACACCGGGTCGCCCGCCCGGTCGGCCTTGCCGATCAGTGCGGAGCCGTCCCCGTCCTCTCCGACCTGGAACCGCTGCAGGCTCCGCACCAGCTCCGGTGGCAGCGCGGCGGTCCGGTGCCAGTCCGGATCGCCGCGCTCGGCCCGCCGCTCCCGTTCGGCCTCGAAGTCGGCCAGCCACGTGTCGTGTCCCCACCCATGTTTGATCACGTTCAAAAACTAATGCTCTTTGAGCGTGTTCAAAAGGAGCCGGGGGTCGGCTGTAGCGGAACCGGGACATGGCGGAGCCCCCCGGTCCCAGGACCGGGGGGCTCCGCCACACGTCACGGGCGCGGGTGCGTCAGTCTTCGGGCTCGGGCTCGGGCGCCACGGGCGCGGTCGCGGCCAGGGCCGTGACCAGGGCGTCCGTCACCTGCTCGATCTGCCACGGGCGGGCTCCGTAGCCCGCCAGGGCCTCGGCCACCGCGTCGGCCTCCAGCCGCAGCGGCGGCTCCCAGCACAGCCGGCGGACCGTGTCGGGGGTGATCAGGTTCTCCTGCGGCAGGTTCAGCCCCTCCGCGAGCGCCGACACGGCCGTCCGGGCCGCCGCCAGCCGCGCCGCGGCCTCCGGGTCCTTGTCCGCCCAGGAACGCGGCGGCGGCGGACCCGCCGGGGTCGCCCCCGGCTGCGGCAGTTCGGCCTCGGGCAGGGCCTTCGCCCGGTCCACGGCCGCCATCCACTGGTCCAGCTGGCGCCGGCCCATGCGCTGCCCGTAGCCGGGCAGGGCGGAGAGGGCCTGCACGTTGAGCGGCATGGAGAGCGCGGCCTCGACGATCGCGGCGTCACCCAGCACCTTGCCCGGCGACACGTCACGTCGCTGCGCGATCCGGTCCCGGGACTCCCACAGCTCCCGGACCACGGCCATCTGCCGGCGCCGGCGCACCTTGTGCATGCCCGAGGTGCGGCGCCACGGGTCCTTGCGCGGCGGCGCGGGCGGAGCGGCGCAGATGGCGTCGAACTCCTGGTGGGCCCATTCCAGCTTGCCCTGCCGGTCCAGCTCCTTCTCCAGCGCGTCCCTCAGGTCCACGAGCAGCTCCACGTCGAGCGCGGCGTAGCGCAGCCACGGCTCGGGGAGCGGACGCGTCGACCAGTCGACGGCGGAGTGGCCCTTCTCCAGCGAGTAGCCGAGGACCCCTTCGACCATCGCGCCGAGTCCGACCCGCGGGAAGCCGGCGAGGCGGCCGGCCAGCTCGGTGTCGAAGAGGGAGGTGGGTGCCATGCCTATTTCGCGCAGGCAGGGCAGGTCCTGGGTGGCTGCGTGCAGGATCCACTCGGTACCGGCCAGGGCCTCGCCGAGGGAGGAGAGGTCGGGGCAGCCCACCGGGTCGATCAGTGCGGAACCCGCGCCTTCGCGGCGCAGCTGTACGAGGTAGGCGCGCTGGCCGTAGCGGTAGCCGGAGGCGCGCTCGGCGTCCACGGCGACGGGGCCGGTGCCCGCGGCGAAGGCCGCGACCACCTCGGCGAGCGCGGCCGCGTCGGCCACCACCGGAGGGATGCCCTCACGGGGTTCTAGCAAGGGAATCGGCAGCCCGTCGGACGAAACCTCGTCGTCCGGGGGGCCGCCCCCGGTGGTGGTGCGCAGGCCTGCTGCGGTTTCTTGGGCGTCTGTCACCGGTCAAGGGTATCCGTGGATGCAACGCGCCCGTCGCCGGAACGTTCCGGCGACGGGCGCGAGGGGGAAGTGCGGACGTTTCCGCGGGTTCGCCGGGAATTCTCCCGGGGTCCTCCGGCGGATATCGGCCGGGTCAGTGGATGATCCCGGTCCGCAGGGCGACGGCGACCATCCCGGCCCGGTCGCCGGTGCCCAGCTTGCGGGCGATCCGTGCGAGGTGGGACTTGACGGTCAGGGCGGAAAGGCCCATCGAAACGCCGATGGCCTTGTTGGACTGGCCCTCCGCGACGAGGCGCAGGACCTCGACCTCGCGGCCGGAGAGCTCTCGGTAGCCGCCCGGGTGGCTCGGGGCACCCGGGGGGCGGCGGTGCATGCGGGCGGCGGCGGCGCCGATGGGGGCGGCGCCGGGCCGGGACGGGAGCCCGATGTTGGTCCGGGTGCCGGTGACGACGTAACCCTTCACTCCGCCCGCGAGGGCGTTGCGCACGGCGCCGATGTCGTCGGCGGCGGACAGGGCCAGGCCGTTCGGCCAACCGGCGGCCCGGGTCTCGGACAGCAGGGTGAGACCGGAGCCGTCGGGCAGGTGTACGTCGGCCACGCAGATGTCGCGCGGGCTGCCGATGCGTGGACGGGCCTCCGCGATGGACGAAGCCTCGATCACGTCGCGTACTCCGAGGGCCCACAAATGGCGGGTCACGGTGGAACGCACGCGCGGGTCGGCCACGACGACCATGGCCGTCGGCTTGTTCGGGCGGTAGGCGACCAGGCTTGCGGGCTGCTCGAGAAGAACGGACACCTAGGCCTCCTGGGGGGGAGTGGCGGGACGGCCGGCTCGGGGAAGGAAGCCGGTGCGAACCGTGCGGATGGTCTATGACTCCTTCGGCACGTCACCCGCCCGGCTTTAGGGAATGATCACGATTTGGTGAGTAACAATTCGGGCAATTCGGACGCACGATCGATCATAGGGTGATCAGAAGCCCGCAACGGACGCCCCGTAACGACATCCGGCCCGGCATCGGGGTGCGGGCCGGCGCGGGTCCGGCGGGCGTCCGGCGCGGGTCCGGCAGGGCCCCGGCCTCGAGGAACGACCCGGGAGCCACTCCGGAACCACCCCGGAACTACCCCTGAGGGTGATGCGGGCCGCGCCGCTGGGGCAGCGAGACCACGCCGGTCACCGTCTCGGTCGGGCCGACCGGCGGCAGCCCCGCGATCTGGCACAGCAGTTCGCACCAGGCCGACAGGTGTGCGGCGGTGTCGGGCACGCCGCCCACTCCCTCGCGCGGCGTCCACGAGGCCCTGATCTCGATCTGGGTCGCCGGCCGCCGCTCTCCGAGCCCGCCGAAGTAGTGCGAGGCGGCCATGGTCACGGTCCCGCTCGCCTCCCCGTACGTGAGCCCGCGCGCGTCCAGCGCCCCCGTCAGCCAGGACCAGCACACCTCCGGGAGGAGCGGGTCCACGGCCATCTCCGGCTCCAGTTCCGCCCGTACGAGCGTCACCAGCCGGAAGGTGCCCTGCCAGGCGTCGTGCCCGGCCGGGTCGTGCAGGAGGATGAGCCGGCCGTCGGCCAGGTCCTCGTCGCCGTCCACGACCGCCGCCTCCAGGGCGTACGCGTGGGGCGCCAGTCTCTGTGGCGGTTTGGTGGGGTCGATCTCGATCCCCTGCCGCAGCCTCGCCTTCTTCAAGCCGTCGACCGCCCGCCGGAACGGGAGTGGGACGGAGCTGTCCTTCGCGCTGTCCGTACCGTCAGCGCCATCTGAAAATCGTCCCTGAGCCGCAGCCATGCGGGGAAGACTAGGCGGAACGAGCCCCCGTACGGCGCAGCCACACCCGTGCCGGGCCGGGCACTTCTTCATACGTGCGAAGATTTGAGTCGTGAGCGCCAACACCCGCCCCACGGGCACGCCGAGCCAGACGTACGATTCCGCCTTCCTGAAGGCGTGCCGGCGCGAGCCGGTGCCGCACACCCCCGTGTGGTTCATGCGACAGGCGGGGCGCTCGCTCCCCGAGTACCGCAAGGTGCGCGAGGGCACGCAGATGCTGGAATCCTGCATGCGGCCCGACCTGGTCACCGAGATCACGATGCAGCCCGTCCGCCGCCACAACGTGGACGCGGCCATCTTCTTCTCCGACATCGTGGTCCCGCTGAAGGCCATCGGCATCGACCTGGACATCAAGCCTGGCGTCGGCCCGGTCGTCGCCCAGCCGATCCGCCGCCGCGAGGACCTCGCACAGCTGCGCGACCTCACCCCGGAGGACGTCTCGTACGTCACCGAGGCGATCGGCATGCTCACGGGTGAACTGGGCTCCACGCCGTTGATCGGCTTCGCCGGCGCGCCTTTCACCCTCGCGAGCTACCTCGTCGAGGGCGGCCCCTCGAAGAACCACGAGCACACCAAGGCCCTCATGTACGGGGACCCCGAGCTCTGGGCCGACCTGCTCGACCGCCTCGCCGAGATCACCTCCGCCTTCCTGAAGGTCCAGATCGAGGCCGGCGCCTCGGCGGTCCAGCTCTTCGACTCCTGGGTCGGCGCGCTCGCCCCGGCGGACTACCGCCGCTCGGTAATGCCCGCCTCCGCGAAGGTCCTGGAGTCCGTCGCCTCGTACGGGGTCCCGCGGATCCACTTCGGCGTGGGCACGGGCGAGCTGCTCGGCCTCATGGGCGAGGCCGGTGCGGACGTCATGGGCGTCGACTACCGCGTCTCCCTGAGCGACGCCGTCCACCGCGTCGGCCCCGGCAAGGCGCTCCAGGGCAACCTGGACCCGGCGGTCCTCTTCTCCACCCCCGAGGCGATCGAGACCAAGGCCCGCGAGGTCCTGGACGCGGCGGCGGGCCTGGAGGGCCACATCTTCAACCTGGGCCACGGCGTCCTCCCGACGACGAACCCGGACGCCCTGACCCGCCTGGTGGACTACGTCCACACGCAGACGGCGGTCTGACCCGAGGCTGCGCCGACGTCGGCCCGTGCCCCGCAGGACATGGCACGGGCCGACGTTTCGCAGATCCGACGCCGCCGGCTAGACCCCCGCCGCCCGCACCGCGGAGACCGCCTTGCGGGCGGCGACCAGGACCGGGTCCCAGACCGGGGAGAACGGCGGGGCGTAGCCCAGGTCCAGGGAGACCATCTGGTCCACCGTCATACCGGCCGTCAAGGCCACCGCGGCGATGTCCACCCGCTTCGCGGAGCCCGGGCCGCCGACGATCTGGACGCCCAGGAGACGGCCCGTGCGGCGTTCCGCCAGCATCTTCACCGTCATCTCCGTCGCGTCCGGGTAGTAGCCCGCCGTGTTGGTCGAGCTGATCGTCGCCGTGACGAAGCGGAGCCCGACGGCCAGGGCGTCGCGCTCGCGCAGCCCCGTACGGGCGATCTCCAGGTCGCACACCTTGCTCACGGCCGTGCCGACCACGCCCGGGAAGGTCGCGTAGCCGCCGCCCACGCCCGAGCCGATGACCTGGCCGTGCTTGTTCGCGTGCGTGCCCAGCGCGATGTGCCGCATCCGGCCCGCCACCAGGTCCAGGACCTCCACGCAGTCGCCGCCCGACCAGATGTTCTCGTGGCCGCGGACCCGCATCGAGAGGTCGGTCAGCAGCCCGCCCGACTCGCCCAGCGGCAGCCCCGCCGCGCGGGCCAGCGCCGTGCGCGGCTCGACGCCGATGCCGAGGACGACCACGTCCGCCGGGTGCTCCTCCCCGGCCGCCGTGACCACCGCACGGGCCCGGCCCTCCGCGTCGGTGAGGATCTCCGTCACCTCGGCGCGGGCGACCGTACGGATGCCCATGGCGTTCATCGCGCTGTGCACGAGGCCGCCCATGTCCGGGTCCAGCGTGGACATCGGCTGCTCGCCCCGGTGCAGCACGGTCACCTCGAAGCCCCGCCCGAGCAGGGCCTCCGCCATCTCCACACCGATGTACCCGGCGCCCACGACCACCGCCCGGCGGCCCGCCGTCCGTTCCAGGTCCGCCATCAGCCGCTGCCCGTCGTCCAGCGTCTGCACCCCGTGCACCCCGTGCGCGCCGATGCCGGGCAGCCGGGGGCGGACCGGGCGGGCGCCGGTCGCGAGGACGAGCTTGTCGTACCCCGTCCAGTACTCGGCGCCCGACTCCAGATCCCGGGCGCGCACCCGCTGCCCCGCGAGGTCCAGCTCCACGACCTCCGTCCGGGTCCGCAGGTCGATGTCCCGCGCGCGGTGCTCCTCGGGCGTCCGGGCGATCAGCTCGTCCGGACCGTCGACCAGGCCGCCGATCCAGTACGGGATCCCGCAGGCGGAGTACGAGGTGAAGTGCCCGCGCTCGAAGGCGGTGATCTCCAGCTCCGCCGGGCCCTTGAGCCGCCGGGCCTGTGACGCGGCGGACATCCCCGCCGCGTCACCGCCGACCACCACCAGTCGTTCCGTGCCGTTCCCCATGTGCCCGTACCGTCCTTCCCCACCGCCGAAGTCTGCGGGGACCACGCTACGGGCGCACGGGTGATCAGTCCCGGACCGGGGGCGGCGTCGCGTCCGGCTGGGCCGGGGTGGCGGCCGTGTGCCCCGGCCACGCCGGTCCGCCCTGTGCGGGAAGGCGCCGCGCGGCGCCGGGCTTCACCTTCGCCGGCCGCCACTTGCGGTACAGCCGGAAGGCGAGCAGCAAGAACGCGCCGCTGAGCAGGAACGGGGAAGCCGCGGCGAGCGCCATCAGCAGGTACAGGACCGCCGCGGCGAAGACCTTCCAGCCGCCGGCCAGGGCGTCGGAGAAGCCCGGATCCGGCTTCTCCTTCTCCTTGACGGGCTGCTTCCCCGGTTCCGAGAACGTCAGGGTGATCGTGCCGAGCGAGGTCTGGTCCTTGAGCGCCGTCTGCTGGGCGAGCAGCGACTCCAGATCGGCCTGGCGCTTGCTGAGCTCGGACTCCAGCGTCACCACCTCGCTCAGCCCCGAGGCCTTCTCCATCATCTCGCGCACCCGCACCACGCTCGCCTGCTGGGACTTGACCCGGCTGTCGACGTCCGCGACCTTCTGCGTCACGTCCTGCGCCTCGACCTTGCGCTCCAGCAGCTTCCCGGCGCCCTCCATCGAGGCGAGCACCGCGTCGAAGCGCTCGCCCGGCACCCGCAGGGTCACCGTCGAGGTCATCGACCCGTCGGGCGCGCGCGTGGTGCCCTCGTTGCCCACGTATCCGCCCGCGTTCTCCGCCGCCGTCCGGGCACCGGCCGTCGCCTTCTGGACGTCGGCCGTCTCCACGCCGAGCGTCGCCGTGCGGATGATCTGCGTGCGGACGGCGGGAGCCTGCGGCTGGTTCTTGTCCGCGGACGGCGCCGGTGCGCCCGAAGCCGCCGGAGCCGGCGCCGCACCGTTCCCGACCGCCGCCTCCTGCTGGGGGGCCGCGTCCGCCTTGGCCATGGACTTGTCGTCGCCCGCCGCCGAGCAGCCGGTGAGCGCGAGCGCCCCTGCCAACGAGAGCGCGGCCAGAGCCGTCGCCGGGCGCCGTCCGAACCGTCTGTGCTGGGTGTGCATCGTGTGTGCCCCCGAGGAATCGCCGGATGCGCGAACAGGCCGCCGCGCCGCTGTCGCCGTTCTGACGTCCGGCGTCCCCTCCCGGGTTTCGTACGCCCGGTCCCGAGCTGATGCCGAAGCGGTCACGGTCAGGCCTCGGCGACCGCCCGGTGAGCGGTCTGAGACGATGTGTCCATGCACGAAGCGGACACGCGTACGGACCGGTCGGCCCCCGCCGCCCACGTCGTCGTCATCGGCGGCGGTATCGCGGGCCTCGCGGCGGCCCACCGGCTGCTCGCCGAGGGCCTTCGCGTCACCCTCCTGGAGGCCGGCCCGCGCCTCGGCGGCAAGCTGCGCTCGGGCGAACTGGCGGGCCTGCGCGTGGACCTCGGCGCCGAATCCGTACTCGCCCGCCGCCCCGAAGCACTCGAACTGGCCCGCGCGGTCGGCCTCGGCGAGGCCCTGCAGCCGCCCGCCACCGCCACCGCCCGCCTCTGGACCCGCGGCGCCCTGCGGCCCCTGCCCGGCGGTCACGTCATGGGCGTCCCCGGCGACCTGGGCCCGCTCGCCGCGTCCGGAGTGCTTTCCGCCGAAGGCCTGGCCCGGGCCGGTGCCGAAGACGCCCTGGAGCCGCAGGAGATCGGCGACGACGTGGCCCTCGGCGAGTACGTCGCCGCGCGGCTGGGCCACGAGGTCGTCGACCGGCTCGTGGAACCGCTGCTCGGCGGGGTCTACGCCGGCAACTCCTACCGCATCTCGATGCGGGCCGCCGTCCCCCAGCTCTTCGAAGCCGCCCGCACCCACGCCTCCCTGGGCGAGGGCGTACGGGACCTGCAGGCCCGGGCGGCCCGGGCGGGGCAGACCGGTCCCGTCTTCTCCGGCATCGACGGCGGCATCGGCAGGCTCCCGCTCGCCGTCGCCGAGGCCTGCCGCGCGGCCGGAGCCCGGATCCTCCTCGACAGCCCCGCGCGCGAGCTGACCCGTACCGCCACCGGCTGGCGCGTGGTCGCCGACGCCCCGGGCGGCGCCGAGGTCATCGAGGCCGACGGGGTGGTCGTGGCCGTGCAGGCCGGGCCCGCCGCCGGGCTGCTCGAGCGGATCGCGCCCGCCGCCGCCACCGAACTGCGCGGGGTCGAGTACGCCTCCATGGCCCTGGTCACGATGGCCCTGCGCCGCTCCGACCTGCCGGGCGGGATCGCCGACGGCGGCGCGAGCGGGTTCCTCGTACCGCCCGTGGACGGCCGGACGATCAAGGCCTCGACCTTCTCCAGCAACAAGTGGGCCTGGGCCGGGACCGATCCCGACCTCTTCCTGCTGCGCACCTCCGTCGGCCGCCACGGCGACGAGGGCGATCTCAAGCGTTCCGACGAGGAACTGGTCGAGGTCTCCCGCGCCGACCTCGGCGAGGCCGTGGGCCTCGCGCCCACCGTCCGCCCGGTGGCCTCCACGGTCACCCGCTGGGACGGCGGCCTGCCCCAGTACCCCGTCGGCCACCTCGGGAAGGTGGCCCGGATCCGGTCCGCCGTCGCGGCCCTGCCGGGCCTCGCGGTGTGCGGAGCGCTCTACGACGGGGTCGGCATCCCCGCCTGCATCGCGAGCGCGGGCAAGGCCGTGGACGTGGTGATCGCCACGTTGGGGGCCGGTGGGGTACCCCTGGCACCGACCACTGATCAGCACACGGGACAATAGACACATGACTGCACCAGAGAAGATTCCCAACGCGGGGAAGAAGGCGAAGGACCTCAACGAGGTCATCCGCTACACCCTGTGGTCCGTCTTCAAGCTGAAGGACGTGCTCCCCGAGAACCGCGCCGGCTTCGCCGACGAGGTCCAGGAGCTGTTCGACCAGCTGGCCGCCAAGGACATCACCGTCCGCGGCACCTATGACGTCTCCGGCCTGCGCGCCGACGCGGACATCATGATCTGGTGGCACGCGGAGACCTCCGACGAGCTGCAGACCGCGTACAACCTGTTCCGCCGCACCAAGCTGGGACGCGCGCTGGAGCCGGTCTGGTCGAACATGGCCCTGCACCGCCCGGCCGAGTTCAACAAGTCCCACATCCCGGCCTTCCTGGCCGACGAGACGCCGCGCGACTACGTCAGCGTCTACCCCTTCGTGCGCAGCTACGACTGGTACCTGCTGCCCGACGAGGACCGCCGCCGCATGCTCAAGGACCACGGCATGATGGCCCGCGGCTACCCCGACGTGCGCGCCAACACCGTCGCCTCCTTCTCGCTCGGCGACTACGAATGGCTGCTCGCCTTCGAGGCCGACGAGCTGTACCGCATCGTCGACCTCATGCGCCACCTGCGCGCCTCCGAGGCCCGCATGCACGTCCGCGAAGAGGTGCCCTTCTACACCGGGCGCCGCAAGTCCGTCGCCGATCTGGTGGACGGGCTCGCCTAGAGACCTCCCCTGGGGGGAAGGACCGGAGGACCGCCTGACCGGCGTCCTCCGGGGATCGGGAGGCCCTGCCCCCGAATCGACGCAGCCGGAGATCCCGCCCGGAAGTTCAGACGACTGGCGGCAGCAGTGCCCTGGGGTGCCCCCGGACACTCGCTGCCCGGTCGTCCAGCGACACCGGTGCGGGCTCCGGATGCGGCGCACACGTGACACGTGACCCCGCCGTGTCACCCGTCAGCAAGTACCGCTCCACGTGGGCGTCCACGCAGTCGTTGCGTCCGCCGACCACCCCGTGGGTGCCGGCCCCCGCCTCCGTCACCAGCCCGGCCCGCGGCCCGAGCCGCCGCTGGAGCTCCAGCGCGCCCCCGTACGGGGTGGCGCCGTCCCGTTCGGCCGCGACGATCAGCGTGCGGGGGAGCGGGGCGTCCGGCCGTACCCCCACGTCCACCGGCCGCTGCCGTGCGCGCACCGGCCAGAAGGCGCAGGGCAGGTTCAGGAAGGCGTTGGCCCAGGTCTCGAAGGGGGCCGTGCGGGCCAGCTCGGTGTTGTCGCGGTCCCAGGTCTCCCAGTCGGCGGGCCACGGGGCGTCGTTGCACAGGGTCGCCGTGTAGACGGCCGTGGCGTTCTCGCCCTCGACGGCCGCCGCCGGGTCCGGGGCGGCCAGCGAGACGAGCGGGCGCGGATCGCCGCGCAGGAACGCCGCCAGGGCCGCGGCGCGCCCCGGCCAGACCTCGTCGTAGTACGCGGCCCGCAGGTACGCGGAGTGCAGCTGCCCGGTGCCGACCACCCCGCCCGCCGGTTCACGGGCCAGCGCGGCGCGCACCCGCTCGTAACTGGCCTGCACCGCTTCGGGGGTGGAGCCGAGCCCGTACGCGGCGTGGTGGCGGGCCGTCCAGGCACGGAAGTCGGCCCAGCGGCGCTCGAAGCCGGGGGTCTGGGCGAGGTTGTTGCGGTACCAGACCTTGCGGGGGTCGGGGTCGACGGCAGAGTCGAAGACCATCCGGCGGACGTGGCCGGGGTAGAGGGTGGCGTACACCGCGCCGAGGTAGGTGCCGTACGAGGCCCCCATGAAGGTCAGCCCGCTCTCGCCGAGCGCGGCGCGCAGCACGTGCAGGTCGCGGACGTTGTTCAGGGTCGTGTACGAGCCGAGGGTGGCTCCGGCCCGCTCCGCGCAGCCGCGGGCGTAGGCCCGCGCGGCGGCGATCCGGGTCTCCTTCGCGGCGGCGTCCGGCCGCGCGCCGGCGGCCGCCGCCGGGGCCCGGTCGAACCGCTCCGGGTCCTGGCAGGACAGCGGGCGCCCCGAGCGGCCCACCCCGCGCGGGGCGTAGCCGACGAGGTCGTAGGCGGCTCCGACGCGGCGCCACTCCGGCAGGTCGGCGACGAGCGGGAAGAACAGGCCGTTCCCGCCCGGGCCGCCGGGGTTGTACACGAGCGCCCCCTGCCGCCGGGCCCCGCCCGCGCCCGAGGCGGCGACCCGGCTGACGAGGATCTCGGTCTGCGGCCCGAAGGGCCGGGCGTAGTCGACCGGAACCCGGAGCGAGCCGCACCGCACGTCCGGGCCGAGCCCTTCGGCGACGGGACAGGGACCGAACTCCAGCCGGTGACGGGCACCCTGACGGTCCGGTGCCGGATCCCGGTCCGGGCCGGAAGGCCCCCCGCGCGCGGGGGAGGCCGCGGCCGCGGCCAGCCGGGCCACGAGCTCGGCCCCGGCGGCCTCGGCGGCCGTCCGGGCGGCTCCGGCGGGGCCCGGGGGCGGGTCCGCGGGCGCCGCGTCCGCAGTCGGGTCCGCAGCCGGTGCGCCCGGAGCCGGTGCGTGCGCCGTCACCCCGGGCGGGCTCGGCGGAGCGGCCTCGGCGCCGGAGGTCATCGGCAGGGAGGCGGCCAGCGCGAGGGCGGCCAGCGCGACCGTGGCGGGCACCCGGGGCATGCGCATGGCGGGCCTTTCATCTCATCGGACCTCCCGATGAGATCCGGCGGGCGGCCTCCTGTACAGGACCACCGGCCGGTGTCGCGCTCAATGCCCCCGTTGCCGCGGAATCCGCCCCCGCCTGCCGTAGGTGAGAGCCGCCCGCAGCTCGGGATCCGTGACGGCGCGCAGCCCCCGCAGGGCCACCGCGGTGAGCGAGCCCCGCGCACCCTGCTCCCGCCCCAGCTCCACGAGGAGCCGCCGGCCGGCGGGAGAGGCCCACCCGGACTGTCCGTGTCCCTCGACGCGGGCTATGGCCAGGCAGCCCAGCGCCAGGATCAGCGGCAGCGCGAACCAGCACAGGATCATCTTGGTCGTGGTCCCCGGATCGGGCACGCACAGTGCGGCGACCATCATGCCGAGGACCATCCCGGTGGCCTGCCGGACCGACCGGACCCCTGCCTCGACGTCCTGCCGGGCCTCGTCGCGCGACGCGAGCCCGGCTTCTCCGAGCCGCTCCGCGAGGGCCCGTACGGCCGCGTCCCGCGCCACGGCCGACCGTACGGAGGTCACGGGCTCCTGCCCGTCCGGCCCGAAGGCGCCGAGCACCGCGCACTCGTGCGGATCGCGTCCCACCGGGTCGACCACCGTCGCCCAGCCGGTGTGCGCGAGCAGCAGCCGCCGCTGACGCTGCATCGACAGCAGCGTCAGCTCGGCCACCCGGTCCGGGCCGCCGGCGAGATAGGCGGCCTCGTACAGGTTCAGCTCGTCGTGGTGGTGTCGCGCGTCCGTGCCCGGCGGGGGCTCCGCCAGTTCGGAGGCGGCCTTCAGGAGGCGGGTGCACGCGAACAGCAGCCCTGCCCAGGCGAGGAGGAGGAACAGGACCCAGAACATGTCCGAGTTCTACAAGACGTGGAACGGCCAGGTACAGCCCTCTGCCGAGGTGTGAGCAGCTCGTGACGGGTCCGTGATGGGCGGTCAGGAACTGCTGCCGCAGCTGGAACTGGACGAACTGCTGCAACTCGATCCGCTGGAGCAACTCGACCCGCCGGAGCCGCTGGAGCAACTAGACCCCCCGGACCCGCCGGAACAGCTCGACCCGCTGGACCCGCAGCCCGACCCCGAGGAACAGCCGCTCCCACCGGAGGACCCGCAGCCCGCCCCGCCCGACCCGCCGCCGTCGGAACCCGCGCACCAGACGACGGGGACCATCGCGGCACCCGCGTCCCAGTCGGACCCCGAGCCGCCCGGACGCGACCGGGACTGGGCGGCCGCCAGCCGGGTCCCGCGGGCCGCCGGCACCAACTGCTCGCGCAGGTACGGGTCCCGCAGGCCCCGCAGCCCGAACAGCGAGGTCTGGACGTACGGGTTCTGGTCGGCCCCGTAGTGGGCGCGCATGGCGCGCAGCGCCTCGGCCCCCGCCGGGGTGATGCGCTGCCGGGCGCGGGAGGCCCCGACGGTGCCCGCCACGATCCCGCCCAGCAGTACGGGCAGCACCTCCACGATGAACGGCACGGGGAAGCTCACGGGCCCGTCCTGCAGCGCGAACGCGACGAAGGACAGCGGCAGCGAGAGCACCAGCAGCACCCCGCACACCACGGCCTGCACCACCCCGTGGCGCAGCCAGCGGCGGCGGCCGCCGGGTGCGGCGATCAGCCCGCGGGCGGCCAGCGCGTCGCCGGTCTCCTGCACGGCCGGGTCCCGCATGGCGGCGTAGCGGATCTGGTAGAGCCACCCGGACGGGGCGCCCTGGCAGGCCTGGAGCACGGCACGCTGGGCGGGGTCGCCGCCCCGCACCCCGGGCCGGACCTGGACGATGCCGGGCCCGCCGACCAGCATCCGGCCGTCGCAGAGCAGCGAGACGATCGCGGCGTCCACCACGGCGCCGGGCCCGCCGGCCATGAAGGCGGCCTCGGACAGGTCGTGCAGGCGCGGGGCGGGGCCGACGGCGGCCGGTCGCGACCGCCGAAGGCCGCGCAGGAGCAGCACGCAGGAGGTGATGACACCGATCCAGACGGCCACGGCGAGCAAGTCGAAGAAGTTCACGCCGCCCTCCCCACCAGGGCGCGGGCCCAGCGCACGGCCCGGCCCGGTGGCCGCGCCCCGGCCCGGTCCCGCCACCAGAGAGTGAGCCGGCGCCGTGCGGCGGGGTCGGCGGGCAGGTCCCGGATCAGCAGGTGCTCGGCGAACTCCATCGCGTCGCGCCGGTATCCGCCGGTCATGGGCCGCTGCCGGGCATAGCGCAGGAAGGCCTCCCGGTACGGGTCCTCCCCGCCCAGGATCCCGGGCAGCTCGGGCGCCAGCTTCGCCACGACATCGGCCCGCTTGGCCGCGAGTGCCCGCGCCTGCACGCGCACCCGCTGCCGGTCGAACCCCTCGGGCACGGGAGTCCCGGCCACGAGCGCCGACAACAGCGCGGCCTGCCCGATCCCGACCCGAGTCCGCGCGGCGTCAAGCCCGGCCCCGGCCATGCCGTCCGATCCGGCTCCGCCGTCGCCTGATGCAGCCTCGCCGGCGTTTGAGGCGCGGGGTCCGGGGCGGAGCTCCGGGGAACGGGGGAAGGGAGGGGAGGGGAGAGCCCCCGCAGGGCCCCCGTCCAGCACCGCGCGGATCGCGGCCAGCTCACCCGCCAGCTCGGCCCCGGCCGGAAAGTCGTCGTCCCGCTCGAGCAGCACCCCCGGCGGGTCCACCCGGGCCCGGAGCTCCGCGAGAATGTCCAGCACCGCCGCCGGCACGGGATGCGCGTGCGTGTCGTGCCACACCCCACCCCGCTCCACGCCCCCGGCGACGTGCACGTACGCCAGCGCCTCCAGCGGGATGCCGTCCAGCACGGCGACCGGGTCCTCCCCTCGGTTGACCCGGTTGGTGTGCAGGTTGGCCACGTCGATCAGCAGCCGCACCCCGGTCCGCTCCACGAGCTCGGTCAGGAACTGCGCCTCGGTGAGCTCCTCCCCGGGCCACGACACCAGCGCCGCGATGTTCTCCAGCGCGAGCGGCACCGGCAGCGCGTCCTGCGCGATCCGTACGTTCTCGCAGAGCACGTCCAGCGCGTCCCGGGTCCGCGGCACGGGCAGCAGGTGCCCGGCTTCGAGCACCGGTCCCGGCGCCACCGAGGAGGTCCGTACGAAGGCGATGTGCTCGGTGACCAGCGGAGCCCCCAGCGCCACCGCCCGCTCCCCGAGCGCGGCCAGCTTCGCCGGGTCGGGGCGGTCGGCGCCGCCGATGCCCAGCGAGACCCCGTGCGGCACCACGCGGACCCCGCGTTCGATCAGCCGCAGCAGGGACTCCGGCAGGTGGCCGGGGCAGATGTTCTCCGCCACGACCTCGACCCAGTCCAGCCCCGGCAGGCCTTCCACCGCCCCCGCGATCTCCGGCCGCCAGCCGATGCCCACCCCCAGGTGTGCCATGGGCTTCATGTCCCCTCGCCCCCTCTCATCGGTCCGTGTGCCGATGTCATGGCCCCGGCAGAGCCGGGCCAACCCGCCCAGGGGGACGTTCAGAGCAACATTTGAGGTTCCCGGCCCGGACGACGTTCCGCATGCCGGGACGCACGGGTCCGCGGCCCGCCGCCGCGGCCGCTGTGACCCCGTCCCGCGGCCGTGCCCGCGGCCCCGCGCTACAGCCGTGCCCGCAGCGCCGGATGGTCCGCGACCACCGTGCACGAGCCGGGTGCGATCTCCGTGAACCCCGCGTCCCGCACCACCGGCAGCCCGCTCCCCGACAGCTCCGTCCACCGCTCGCGCGCGGCCGTCCGTACGGCCAGCCGGAAGCCGGACTCCCGCCACGCGGTCCGCTCCGGGCCGGTCAGCTCCCACCACGCGAGCTGCGCCGCGTGTCCGGCCTGGGCCATGGCCTTGCCGGCCGACATCTCCAGGTCCGGGTTGAGCCAGAGGACCGGCAGCCCGGCCTCCGCCGGGGCGACCGGCTCCGGGTCGTCCAGGTCGGTGCCCGACACCTGGAGCTTGGCCAGTTCCTTGGGCCAGCCGTCGAGCGGGACCGGCGGGAAGACCCGTACCTCCGAGTCCGCGCCGTGCACCGTGAGGCCGGGCAGGGTCCCGGCCTTGCGCCACTCCGCCCCGCGCGCCCTGCGCACCACCTTGCGGATCCGCGCGTCCTGCCAGTCCCGGACCGCCGCCGCCCACTCGCCCTCGCCGGCCGACCGCTCGTCGGTGAGCAGCACGAGCACCGCGCGGGCGGCCGTCTCCAGGGCGTCGGTCCGGGCCGGCGGCTCCGTCTTCTCGATCCGCACGACCAGCGGGAGGACGTACTGCGGTGCGTCGTCGCGGGCGATCCGCTCCTGCCGGAAGGGGCTGTCGGACCCGACTGCGGGTACCTGCGTGTCGTGGCGCGTGTCCTCGGTGCTCATCCGGCCAAGTTTGCCAGCCTCCACCTCCAGGCTGATGCCCGAGGGGCCCGGGCCGGGCGAGGATCGACGGCATGAAGAGTGATCTTTTCGCGTCAGAGAACCTCGTCGAGCCGTCTGCCGTACCCGGTATGACCCTGCAGAACGCCAAGTCGGTGAAGTACACCGTCGACGGCGAGATGCTCGCCCGCCAGGGCTCCATGGTCGCTTTCCGCGGGAACCTGCAGTTCGAGCGCAAGGGACAGGGCATAGGCGGCATGCTCAAGCGCGCCGTCACGGGCGAGGGGCTCGCGCTGATGTCCGTGCGCGGGCAGGGCGAGGCCTGGTTCGCGCACCGGGCGGGCCACTGCTTCGTCATCGAGTTCGAGCCCGGCGACGCCCTGACCGTCAACGGCCGCAACGTCCTGTGCTTCGACCCGACCCTCGGCTACGAGATCAAGATGCTCAAGGGCGCCGGCATGACCGGCGGCGGCCTCTTCAACAGCCTCTTCACCGGTACCGGGAAGCTCGCCGTCGTCTGCGACGGGAATCCGATCATCATCCCGGTCACCCCGCAGGCCCCGGTGTACGTGGACACCGACGCGGTGGTCGGCTGGAGCGCCCGCCTCGAGACGACGCTGCATCGTTCCCAGTCCGTCGGCTCGATGATCCGCGGCGGCTCCGGCGAGGCCGTCCAGCTGAAGCTCAGCGGCGAGGGCTTCGTCATCGTCCGCCCGAGCGAGGCCACCGAGTCGGCCGTCGCCCACTGACCGGGCAGTAGGCTCGTACGCATGGACCAGACGGAGCGGCACGTGCCCGATTCCTCGTACTGCCCCGCCCCCGCGGCCCCCGCCGGGCGGGTGCCCGGGCCGCCCTACGCCGACTGCGTGGAGTGCGGGAAGCCCACCGAGTACGGGGTCGCGACCCCGGGCGTGGTGCTGTGTCCGGTGTGCGAGTGGCAGGACGCGCAGCGCACGGCCTGCTCCGGCTGAGCCGGGAGCGGGGGCCGGACCAGGGCCGGAGCGGGGGCCGCGGGCTACTTGCCGATGAGGTCGGAGACCTTGACGAAGCGGTAGCCGCGCTTGCGCAGCTCCGGGACGATCGTGCGGATGGCCTCTTCGGTGACCGGGGCGGCGCTGCGCGTGCAGTGCATGACCACGACCGAGCCGGGCTTCACTCCGGCCAGGACCTGTTCGGCCACCGCGTCGGGATCCTTCGCGAACGCGTCCCCGCTGACCACGTCCCACTGGACGGCCGTGACCTTGGCGGTGGAGATGGCCCGCAGCGCCTGGTCGTCGTAGCAGCCGCCGGGGAAGCGGAAGTACGGGACGGTGTTGACCGCGCCCGCCTTGCGGAAGGCCTCGAAGGCCCGGTCCACGTCGGCGCGGGCGGCGGCCTCGTCGAGGGTGGGGAGTCCGTAGCAGGGGGACTTGAAGGCGTGGTGACTGTACGAGTGGTTCGCGATCTCGAAGTTCGGGTCCGTGCCGATGGACTTCGCCTGGTCCGGGTACTCCTCGGCCCAGCGGCCCGTCATGAAGACCGTCGAGGGCACCTTGAGCCTGCGCAGCGTGGAGATCAGCTGCGGGTTGTCGAAGTGCTCCCCGTCCGCCGCGCGCGCCCCCTGGTCGGAGGTCATGTCGGCGTCGAAGGTCAGCGCCACCGTCTTGTCGGTCCGCTGCTTCGCCCGGTCGAAGACGGGGGTCAGACCGCCCGGACCAGGAGCCATGGTCGGCGCCTTGCCGGGGGCACCGGCCTGCGGGGACGCCGACGGACTGCTCCGGGGGCTCGCCGGCGGGGCGGCGGAGCCCGCGGTGGAAGGGGCGGCGGAGGCCGGAGCGGAAGGGGCCGGGGAGGCTCCCATCCGGGCCCGGCCGCCGGCGTCCGGCGTACCGGTGCCGCCCCCGCACGCGGCGAGGGCGGCACTGAGAGCTGCTACGGCCGCGACGGCGGCCGTCCTGCGCACTGAGATGGTCACATGCGCAAAATATATGACTATGTGGCGAGCAGCCGGGTGCGGCACTCCTCCACGTCGAAGTCACCCTTCGGGTACTGCGGCGCGATGCCCTCCAGATGCTCCAGCAGCAGTTTGCTGATCGCCCAGTTGCGGTACCACTTGCGGTCCGAGGGGACGACGTACCAGGGCGCGGCGTCCGTGGAGCAGCGCTCCAGGGCCAGCTCGTACGCCTGTTGGTACGCGGGCCACACGGAGCGCTCCTCGATGTCGCCCGCGTTGAACTTCCAGTGCTTGTCCGGGTTGTCGATCCGCTCCAGGAGCCGCTTGCGCTGCTCCGCGTAGCCGATGTGGAGGAAGACCTTCACCACGGTGACCCCGTCGTCGGCGAGGGACTTCTCGAACCGGTTGATCTGCGCGTAGCGGCGGCCCAGCTGACTGCGCGGCACCAGGTCGCGCACGCGGGCGATCAGGACGTCCTCGTAGTGCGAACGGTCGAAGATGCCGATCTCGCCCGGCTGGGGGAGCGCCTTCATGACGCGCCAGAGGAAGGGGTGGTTCTGCTCCTCCGGCGTGGGCGCCTTGAAGGCCTTGATCCGGCAGCCCGAGGGGTTGAACAGGCCGATCACGTGCTTGACCGTGCCGCCCTTGCCGCTGGTGTCCATGCCCTGGAGCACGAGCAGGACGCGCCGGCGGTCGCCCGCGGTGCTGGCGGCGTAGAGCCGTTCCTGAAGGGAGGCGAGCCGTTCACCCATCCGGGCGGTGTCCGCCACGCCGGCCGCCTTGTCGGTGGGACCGGCGGGGGTCGCACCGGGGTGGAAGGCTCCGAGGTCGACGCGCTCGCCGGAGGGGACGCGGAGCACGGGGCTCAGGGGGGTGTCGTACCCGTACTCGTACCCCGGTCCGTGGCCGTGCCCGTGGCCGCCGGACTTGCGGGCGGCGCCCTTGGAGCCCTTGCCGTTCTCGGCGGAGATGCGGAGCAGCTCGCGCAGCGAGAGGGGCTTGGACTTCGGCTTCCCACCGGTGGCGGTCGCGGCGGTGGTGGTGGCGGTGCCCGCGTCGCTGCCGGGATCGGCCTTCGTCTCCGCCTTGGCGGACTTCTCGCCCTTGGCGGGCGCGGCGGCCGCTTCCGCGGCCTCCTCGGAGGCGGACTTGAAGGCCTTGCGGGCCTTCGGAACCTTGGCGGACTTCCCGGCCTTGGCAGCCTTCTCCGGCTTGTCGGCCTTGGCGGACTTCCCCGCCTTGGCGGCGGCCGACTTCGACGCCTTGGCAGGCTTCCCGGCCTTCTCGTCCTTGCTGTCCTTCTTGGCCACCGCTACCTACCTCGATCCGTCGACTCCATACGATCCTCCACCACAACGCGGTGCGCCGCGACGTGACGAAAGGCCAGGCCGGGCGGGCCGGAAGGCGGTGCGGGCGGGCCGGAAGGCAGTACGGCTCACCGCCATGGACCCGTCACCGCGAAGGTGGTGCCGGGCGTGTACGCGTTCACGTACATCGTCCGGGCGTCCGGGGAGAAGGTGACCCCGGCGAACTCGCCCCACTCCGGCGCCCCCGGCTTACCGATGTCGGCGGCGTTGCGGGCCATCGGGTAGACCTCGCCGCCGGGGGTCACGCCGAAGACGTACTGCGCGCCGCCGCCGTCCTCGCACACCATCAGTCCGCCGTCGGGGGCCAGGCAGATGTTGTCGGGGGAATCGCCGGGCAGCCGGACGTCGGCGGCCGGGCCGAAGACCACGTCCAGCCGGAGCCGCGCGCGCAGCGGGTCGTAGAACCACACCTGGCCGTGGTGCTCGGCGGGGGAGCCCTCGCGGGTGCGGGCGTAGCTGGAGACGAAGTGGACGCCGCCGTCGCCCCAATAGCACCCCTCCAGCTTCTGGGCGTGGGTGATCCCGCCGGGACCGAAGTCCTGGAGCCGGATCGGGGTCCCGGACGCGGACGGGTCCGGGACGGGTACCCACTCCACCGGGAACTCGGCCCCGGGCTCGTCCACCACCGCGAGGTTCGCCAGTCCGGGGACCCGCAGGGCCTCCAGCTCGCCGCCCGCGCACAGGGAGCCGAGCCCGCCGAGGGGACGGGCGGGCAGGAAGCGGTAGAAGAGCCCGAAGGGTTCGGTGAAGGCGTCCTCCGTCTCGTAGACCACACCGCGGTACGGGTCCACGGCGACGGCCTCGTGTGCGAAGCGGCCCATCGCGGTGAGCGGGACGGCGCCGGAGCGGTGCGGGTCGGCGGGGTCGACCTCGAAGACGTAGCCGTGGTCGCGGGTGTAGCCGGCGGTGCCGGCCCGGTCCTCGGTCTCCTCGCAGGACAGCCAGGTGTTCCAGGGGGTACGGCCGCCCGCGCAGTTGACGGCGGTGCCGGCGAGGGCGACGCGCTCGGCGGTGACCCGGCCGGCCGGGTCCAGATCGAGGAGCGTGCAGCCGCCGAGGGCGTGCGGGTCGTAGGTGAGCCCCTCGACGGGAGGGACCCGCAGGGCGGCGGTGGTGCGGTTCTCGTGGTTGCGCACCAGCCGGACGCGGCCCCGCCCGGCGTCGAAGGCGGCCATGCCGTCGAAGTTGCCGGGGACGGTGCCCTCGCCCGAACGCAGCGGGTCGCCGGCGCGCGAGAGGACGCGGTACGCGAACCCGGCGGGCAGATCGAGCAGTCCGGCGGGGTCGGCCACGAGCGGGCCGTAGCCGCGGGCGGAGAGGGGGCCGGCTGTACGGGTACCCGTACCCGGGCCCGTGCCGTTGCTGCGCGAGCCCGCTCCCACTCCGGCTCCGGCTCCCGCTCCCGGTCCGGCTCCGGCGAACAGCACGCCGAGCGATCCGGCGAAGGAGATGGAGGCGGCTGCCATCAGGCTGCGTCGGCTGAGGTTCATCGGTGACTCCGGGTGCGGGGAGCGGTCTTCGACCGGCCCGTCGTACCACGCCGCCCCGGCGTCCTCGCCGCGCCGCGCGGGCCGGGGTCCGCCTGGACGGGACCCATCGGCCCGCCCGGGCGGAGCGCGGGGTTAGGCCAGCGTCGCGGTGAGGGTGATGGTCGTGCCCGTCAGGGCCTGGCTGACCGGGCAGTTCTTCTTGGCGTCCTCGGCGGCCGCGGCGAAGCCCTCGGCGTCGAGACCGGGCACCTCGGCGACCACGGTCAGGTGGATGCCGGTGATGCCCTCGCCCGGCTGGAACGTCACGTCGGCCTTGGTCTCCACCCGGGTGGGCGGGGTTCCGGCACCGTCAAGGCCGTGCGAGAGGGCCATCGAGTAGCAGCTGGAGTGCGCGGCGGCGATCAGCTCTTCCGGGCTGGTCTTGCCGTTCGCGGCCTCGGCGCGCGAGGGCCAGGAGACGTCGAACGAGCCCTGGCCCGAGGAGTCGAGGGAGACGACGCCGGAACCCTTGAGGAGGTTGCCCTCCCAGTTGGTGTGGGCGGTACGCGTGGTGGCCATGGTGGATCCCTTCACGGAATGTGGGTACGGCCGGGCCGTGGGAACGGCCCGGCGACCCCAAACCTACTGGGACACCAGGGGCTTCGCGTCGCGTGCCAGTGCGGTGAGCCTCGAGATGGCGCGGAAGTACTTCTTGCGGTAGCCGCCGTTCAGCATCTCGTCACTGAACAGCCGGTCGAAGGGAACGCCCGCCGCCAGGACCGGGACCTCCCGGTCGTACAGCCGGTCGGCCAGGACCACCAGCCGCAGCGCCGTCGACTGGTCCGGGACCGGGCCGACATCGGTGAGGCAGACGGCCGTTATGCCGTCGGTCAGGGCCCCGTACCGGCTGGGATGGACCCGCGCCAGGTGCTCCAGCAGCCCGGGGAAGTCGTCGAGGCTCGCGCCCTCGGTGGCGTACGCCGCCTTCGTGACCTGCTCGTCGGAGAACGGCGCGGGAGCCTCGGGCAGGCCCCGGTGGCGGTAGTCCTGGCCGTCGATGCGCAGCGGGCGGAAGTGCGCGGACAGGCCCTGGATCTCCCGCAGGAAGTCGGCGGCGGCGAAGCGGCCCTCGCCGAGCTTGCCGGGCAGGGTGTTGGAGGTGGCCGCCAGCGCCACGCCCTGCTCGACCAGGCGGCTGAGCAGGGAGGACACGAGGACGGTGTCGCCCGGGTCGTCGAGCTCGAACTCGTCGATGCACAGCAGGCGGTGCCCGCCGAGGGTCTGCACGGTCTGCTGGAAGCCGAGCGCGCCGACCAGGTTGGTCAGCTCCACGAAGGTGCCGAAGGCCTTGAGCGCGGGCTCGGCCGGGGTGGCGTGCCAGAGGGAGGCGAGCAGGTGGGTCTTGCCGACGCCGTAGCCGCCGTCGAGGTAGACCCCGCGCGGTCCGGTCGGGGCCGTGCTCTTCGGGGTCCTGGAGAACCACCGCTTCTTGCCCGAGCCGCTCGCGTGCGCCCCGCCGAGGCCCGCGGCGAAGTCCGCGAGGACGGTGACGGCCTCGGACTGGCTGGGCTGCGCCGGGTCCGGGTCGTAGGTGTCGAAGCGCACCGAGTCGAAGCGGGGCGGCGGCACCATCTCGGCCACGAGCCGTTCGGCGGGCACCCGCGGCTCGCGGGCACACAGGGACTGCGGTCCCGCGTCGGCTATCGGGGGCCGCCCGGAGGCTGACGCTGAGGGCGAGAGAGAGGTTGACACAGCTCTTAACTCTACGGGGCGTGGCACACTGCACCGATGCGACGCCTGTTCCCTGTGACCGATCAGACATCAGCGGACCAGACCGACCGTGAATGGTCGCTGGACGAACTCGCCGAGGCGTACGAGTACCCCGAGCTCGGCCCGGACGGCCGCGGCCACTGGCTGCGGGCCAACATGGTCTCCACCCTGGACGGCGCGGCCCAGCACGACGGCCGTTCGCAGCCGATCTCCGGCGAGACGGACATGCGGATCTTCGGCACCCTGCGGGCGCTGGCCGATGTCATCGTCGTCGGTGCGGAAACGGTTCGCCAGGAGGGCTACCGCCCCGCGCGGGCCCGGGAGGCCTTCGCCGCCCGCCGCGAGGCGGCCGGCCAGGGGCCCGCCGCCGCCATCGCCGTGGTCTCCGCGAGCCTGGACCTGGACTTCTCGCTGCCGCTGTTCACCGCCCCGCTGGCGCCCACCCTGCTGCTCACCGGAGCCGCCGCCCCTGCGGACCGGGTCGCCGAGGCCGTGAAGGCCGGGGCGCAGGTGGTGGTGGCCGGCGACGGGGCGGCCGTGGACCCGGCCCGGGCCGTACGGGAACTCGCGGACCGGGGGCTGCGTCGCCAGCTCACCGAGGGCGGGCCCCGGCTGCTGGGTCAGTTCGTGGCCGCGGACGCGCTGGACGAGCTGTGCCTGACGATCTCGCCGATGCTCACGGCGGGTGACGCCCAGCGGATCTCCGGCGGCCCCTCCGTCACGGTTCCGCACCGGCTCGCACCGGCCTGCTTGCTGGAAGAGGCCGGGTTTCTGTTCACGCGTTACCGTCGGATCTGAAGAGAGGCGGAATTTGTCGTTCCGCTTAGCTTCCGCTGGGCACAGTAGTGGGCAGGTATAACCGCACAGGCCCCGTGCGACAGCGGGGCAGGATGGTTTCCGCAGGGGCCGGCCGGCCGGTCTCGGCCCACGAAGGAGAGGGCGTCCGTGTTCACGAGCGTATTGATGATCGAGCAGCCGCTGACCCCCGTCGACGTGGACTTCGTCACCACCCTCCACGGAGACGAGCAGGTCTCCTTCATCGTCCTCATGCAGCCCCGCGGCGACCGGGACCGGCTGCTGCGCGCCATCGACGACGTAGCGCTCGGTGAGCTTCCCGAGGCCATTCACGAGGGCGACGAACCGGAGGGCGACGCGGCCCGCGGCCCCGCCGAACTGGCGATCGAGCATTCCCTCGCCTCGCTGCGGGCCAAGGGAGCCAAGGCCGTCGGGCAGATCGTCGAGGACCACCCGCTCGACAAGCTGAAGGCGGTGGTGGCCGAGACCAACGCCGACGAGGTGATCGTGCTGACCGCCCCGCACTACGTCGAGGAGTTCTTCCACCGGGACTGGGCCTCGCGGGCGCGCCACAAGGTCGGCGTTCCGGTGCTCAAGCTCTTCGCCCACAAGGAATAGGGTGGAGGCGGCCGGACCGCGCGTCCCCGTCGATCGCGGTTGATCGCGCGCCTCCGGCTGCCGTACGTACGCACTCGATCCTGGAGCTACCTGAATGAAGCCCGGCCTGCCGACCGCCATGGAACGGCCCCACTTCATCGGCATCGGCGGCGCCGGCATGTCCGGCATCGCGAAGATCCTGGCCCAGCGCGGCGCCAAGGTGGCCGGCAGTGACGCCCGTGACTCCGAGACCGCCCAGGCGCTGCGCGCCCACGGTGCCACGGTCCACATCGGGCACGCCGCCGGTCACCTCGCCGACGACGCCACCTGCGTGGTCGTCTCCAGCGCCATCCGCGCCGACAACCCGGAGCTGGCCCGCGCCGCCGAGCTCGGCATCCCCGTCGTGCACCGCTCCGACGCCCTGGCCGGGCTGATGGACGGCCTGCGGCCGATCGCCGTCGCCGGCACCCACGGCAAGACCACCACCACCTCGATGCTGGCCGTCTCCCTCTCGGCGCTGGGCCTGGACCCCTCGTACGCCATCGGCGGCGACCTGGACGCCCCCGGCTCCAACGCCCACCACGGCGAGGGCGACATCTTCGTGGCCGAGGCGGACGAGAGCGACCGCAGCTTCCACAAGTACACGCCGCAGGTCGCGATCATCCTCAACGCCGAGCTCGACCACCACGCGAACTACGCGTCGATGGACGAGATCTACGAGTCCTTCGAGACCTTCGTCGGCAAGATCCCGGCAGGCGGCACCCTGGTCATCGCCCACGCCCAGGCGGGCGCGGCCGAGATCGCCGGGCGGGTCTCCGGCAACCCCGACCTGATGATCGTCACGTACGGCGAGGAGCCCACCGCCGACGTCCAGATCACCAAGATCACCCCGCGCGGGCTGACCAGCGAGGTCACCGTCGTCATCGACGGCCGGATGCTCACCTTCACCGTCTCCGTGCCCGGCCGGCACTACGCGCACAACGCCGTCGCGGCCCTCGCCGCCGGTGTCGCGCTCGGCATCCCGGCGCACAACCTGGCCTCCGCCCTCGGCAAGTACACCGGGGTCAAGCGCCGCCTCCAGCTCAAGGGCGAGGCCGCCGGGGTCCAGGTCATCGACTCCTACGCGCACCACCCCACCGAGATGACCGCCGACCTGGAGGCCATCCGTGGCGCCGCCGGGGACTCCCGCATCCTGGTCGTCTTCCAGCCGCACCTCTTCTCCCGCACCCAGGAACTCGGCAAGGAGATGGGCCAGGCCCTCGCCCTCGCCGACGCCTCGGTCGTCCTCGACATCTACCCGGCCCGCGAGGACCCGATCCCGGGGATCACCAGCGAGATCATCGTGGCCGCGGCCCGCGCCGCCGGGGCCGACGTCACCCCCGAACACTCCAAGGAAGCCGTCGCGGACGTCATCGCGGGAATGGCCAAGCCCGGCGATCTCGTTCTCACCATGGGTGCGGGCGACGTCACGGACCTGGGGCCGGCCATCCTGGCCCGTCTGTCGAACTGACGGCTCTGGGAAGAGCGCGAAAACGGGAGATCAGTCATGTCGTACGAGGTAGAGAAGACGGACGAGCAGTGGCAGGCGGAGCTGACCCCGTCCGAGTACCAGGTGCTGCGCCTCGCCGGGACCGAGCCCGCCTTCCGCGGTGAGTACACGGACACCAAGACGGAGGGCGTCTACAGCTGCCGCGCCTGCGGCTCCGAGCTGTTCCGCTCGACGGAGAAGTTCGAGTCGCACTGCGGCTGGCCGTCCTTCTACGACCCGAAGGACTCCGACGCGGTCGAACTGAAGGCGGACGTCGCCCACGGCATGGTCCGCACCGAGGTGCTGTGCGCGAAGTGCGGCTCCCACCTGGGCCACGTCTTCGAGGGCGAGGGCTACCCGACCCCCACGGACCAGCGCTACTGCATCAACAGCATCTCCCTGCGCCTCACCCCGGGCCCGGCGTCCGCCGAGGGCTGACCCGGTCGGCCTCCCGGGCCGGGTGACCGGACCGGGACCGGCTCCCCGACCCCGCACGGGTCCGGGAGCCGGCGCCTTGGGCTCGGTGAGGCACATATCCGGTGGAGCTCCCGGGGGCCCGGTGGCAGGGTGGGCGCATGCCGACGCTCCACGCCGAGCGGCTCCTCCGTGAGCTGCATGCCTCCCTCGGGCTCCGCAAACGTCCCGAGGACGTGGCCCAACTGGTCCAGGACCTGTTCGCCGCCCAGCGCACCGACCTCGATCTCGCCACCGCCACCGCCCTCGGCAAGGCCGTCGAGCACTCGCTGCGCAGCATGTGGCACGGCTACACCTCGATGAGCGAGGAGTTCGCCCGGCCCGTCGGCGCACAGCGCCAACTCGCGCGCACGGCCGCCTTGTTCCCGAACCTTCCGGAACTCCCGGTGGACGCAGGTGACGATCCCGCCCGCATCGAGGAGGTGATCCGCCGGGCCGGCGAGGAGATAGGCCGGGAGTACGGGCAGAACGACTTCGGTACGGAGCGGCTCGACCGGGCCGAGCGGGCCGGGGCAGGACTCGGCGGGCTCTCCAAACGCCAGTACAACAAGCGCTTCCGACTGCTCCGCCGCATGGAGGCCAAACTGGCCCGGATCGTGCACGAGCAGCGCCGCCGCGAGGTCACGATGACCGGCAAGGGGGCGCTCGCGCACACCGTGCCGTACGAGGCGTTCGCCGCCGACCCGGCCACCGCGGCCTTCGTCGCGTACTTCACCGCACGGGGCGGCATGCGCAGCGTCTTCACCAACGGAAAGCAGCGGCGGCCGTACGACGAGGTGGCCGACGCCCTGTTCCGGCGGCTGTGCGCGGAGCCCGACCGGACGAACTGGTACGTGGTCGCCCACGTGTACCCGACCCCCGATGTGCTCGGACACCTTTCCGACGCGGACCTCGCCCGGCTCCTGGTGCGCTGGAACCGTTTCCTGCGGGAGGTGGCCGAGATGCTGGAGGACGCCTGGAACCGGTGCCGGCTGGAGCGGCACACCATGATCGTGCGTCCCGGCAACGACTCCTCGACCTGGAACCAGGCCGCCCAGGCCTGGAGCACGGCGCGGGCGCACTGGTTCGCGCTGGTCGGCGAACTGGGCGAGCAGGACCTTCTGGACCGCTTCTGCCCGGGCAAGGTACCCCGGCTGATGGCGGCCGACGTGGCCTACTGGCACCGCAAGAGCGGTGGCGGGCTGCACCCCGACACGTATGTGTGGGCGGAACTCCCCTTGCCTTGGGAGGTGCTGCGGGGGGAGGCGCAGTGCCCTCGCTCGCTGGTCGAAGAGGTCTGCCGACGGCATGGCGTGAACCCCGTCGCGGGCGGCTGGACCGCGCAGCGGCCCGTCGCCGAGCCGGCCCCCTACCGCCGGACGCCGGAGCTCGTCCACGGCGTCGCGGTCAGAGACCCGCTGATGGCGAGCGCCCTGCGGTCCGCCGGGGTGTTCTCGGGCAAGGACAAGCGGGCCGCCGCGCAGGAGTGGCTGTGAGCCGCCGGCCGCCGAGGTAAATGAGTTGCCCCGTCCGGCCGTTGCGCGGAGGATCGCAGCGGCGGCGGGGAAGCTCTGCGGAGGAGCGCCCGGCTCGATTTCCGGGTGGACGTAGGTTCGAATCCTGCCCCCGTCGCCGCCTTCTTCCTCTTTCGGCTTTCCCTTTCCCCTCTTCTTCCTTCTTCCCGCGGTTCATCCCCGCAGGGCCGCCAGGTGGTCCGACAGGGTGCGGGGCGGGACCCAGCCCTGGGTGCGGGAGCGGGTCAGGTCCAGGACCACCGGGTGGGCGAGCTGGTCCACCGCGTAGCGGCTGAGGGCCGGTTCGCCCGAGGACAGGGATTCGGAGAGTCTCGCCGCCGTCCGGGCCAGGGCCGGCGGGAGGTGGCGTACGCGGGCGCGGACCCCGTGGGCCCGCAGGACCTCGCGGACGGCCGCGTCGCGTTGGTAGGGGCCGGCGTCGGCGATGTTGTACGCGCCCGCGGGCCAGGCGGGCGCCGCCAGGCAGGCGTCGGCGAGGTTCTCCACCGCCGTCAGGCTGAGCGGGACGTCCGGGCCCGGCAGGAACAGGGTTCCGGCGCGGACCCGGGAGAGCAGGCGGGGCAGGAGCTGGGTGTCGCCGGGGCCGTACACGGCGCGCGGGCGCAGCACCACCGCGCCCGCGGCCAGCGCGAGGCTCTCGCCGGCGGCCTTCGTGCGGCCGTAGGCGTTCAGGTGCCCCTTACGCGGGTGGTCCTCGCGGACGAGCGTGCGGTCGAGGCGGGGGTCGTAGACGCTGGCGCTGCTGACCCACACCACCGGGCGGGCCCCCGCCGCCCGCAACAGCCGCTGCGTGCCGGTCACGTTGACGGCGTGCATGACGGCCTCGGCGGGGGAGCCCGGGGCCGGATCGCCGACCGCCGCCGCGCAGTGCACCACGAGGTCCACACCGGAGAGGTCCGGATCCCCGAGGGAGGCGTCCCAGAAGCGGTGTTCCCCGAGCGGGCCCGGCCTGCGGCCCACGCAGAGCACCTGGGCCCCGGCCGCCGCCGCGGCGCGGGCCACGTGTCCGCCGCAGAAGCCGCTCGCGCCCGTGACGGCGATCCGGGTCCCCGCCACGGCGGACGGCCTACGGGATGTCATGCCGCCGCCCGTACGACCAGCGAGCGCCACCCGGGCAGGGCGGCCCCGCGGTCCACCCGGGCCCGGGTCACGACCGGCCGGTGCGGAGCCAGCGCAGCCAGTACGCCGGCCAGCTGCTCCCGCGCCAGGCGGGCGCCGGGGCAGGCGTGCGGCCCGGCGCCGAAGACCAGGCGGGCGACGCCCGGCCCGTCGGGGCGGTGCCCGTCGGGGTCCCGCAGGTGGGCTCCGGCCGCGTGCCGGGCCACCAGGAGCAGCCGGTCCCCGGCCCGGACCGGGCAGCCCCCGACCGAGCCGTCGGCCGCGGCCACCCGGGGCAGGAGCGGGGAGGCCGCCGTCACGCGCAGCAGTTCGTCGGCCAGGGCGGGGCACAGCTCCGGGTCAGCCGCCTGGTCCCACAACCCGGCGTCGGCGCACCAGGCCACGGCCCGGGGCAGCGCCGCGACGGTGGTGTTGACGGCCGCGACCGCCAGCATCGCCGCCCGGGCGTCCGCCCCCGGCCCCAGGAGCCCGCGCAGCCGCCCGGCGGCGCGGACCGCGGCCTCCCCGGCGCCGGGACGGGGCGGGCCGGGGAGGTGGCCGCGCACGGAGGCGGCCGCGGCCTGGGCGGCGGCCTCCGCGAGGGCGAGCGGGGAGGCGCCGTCCGAGGAGCCGGGGCGCAGGAGCGCGTACACCACCGAGCCGGCCAGTTCCCGGGCCAGCGGGACCAGGTCCACCGAGCCCCCGAGCGCCAGCGGTTCGAGCCGCCGCAGGAGCAACGGGTGCCATGCAGCGCGCAGTTCCCGGGTCCCGCCGGCGCCGAGCAGCTCGGCGAGCTCCCGCCGGGCCGTCCGGTGGCCGGGGCCCTCCTGGTCGAAGAGCACGCCCTCCACCCGGGCGGCCCGGGCCGCGCCGCCCGTGGTACCGGGCGCGCTGCGGTCCAGCGGGAGCCGGGTCAGCGCCTCCCGGTAGGCCGCCGTGCCGTGGACGAGCAGGGTGCCGCGCCCGAGCCGGCGCACGGGCCGGCCGCGGGTGGCGGCGAGCAGCGCGAACAGGAACGGGTGGGAGCGCAGGTAGACCAGCCGGTCCCGGCGGCGGGCCTTCGTGGCGGCCCGTGTGGGGGTGCGGATGGTCGGGTCGGTGGTCATCGGACGTGTGCCTCCGCGGTGTCGGCGGGCCGGTAGCGCCGGTCCCAGTACCAGAGCAAGGTGCGGCGCGGGCCCCAACTCCGCAGCCTGCGCAAGCTGTTCTGCACCACCAGGTGCTCCGCGCGGACGATCCGGTCGCTGTGCTCGCGGGCCCGGTTCAGCAGGGCCACGTCCTCGGACCGCTCGTGCAGCGGCACCCGCAGGGCGCCGCCGCAGCGCAGGTAGAGGCCGGCGGTGATGCCCAGGTTGTGGCCGTGGCACAGGACGTACGGGGTGCGGTAGCGCGGGTGCCGGTGGGCGGGCCGGTAGCGGCCGTAGAGCGAGGTGAGCCGGATCAGCGCGGGCAGCAGCCGGGCTTCGAGCAGGCCGGGCCCCTCGTCGCGGCGCGGCACGCTGCGCCCGCACAGCATCTCGGCGCCCCGCCCGAACTCCGCCTTCGCGACGGCCGTCCAGTCCGGGGCGGGCAGGCAGTCGGCGTCGGTGCGCAGCAGGTGGGTGGCGCCGGCGGCGATGGCGTGGCGGAACCCCGTGTCGGCGGCGGTCCCGGCGCCGGGCCGCTCCTCCGCGACGAGTGCGACGGGAAAGGGCGCCGAGCGCGCGAAGTCCCGTACGGCCTGCGCCGTTCCGTCGGTGGAGGCGTTGTCCACGACCACGAGCGTGAATCCGGTGTCGTGCTGCGCGGCGAGCGCGGCCAGGGCCGCCCCGATGGCCGCCGATTCGTTGTACGCGGGCACGACCACCCACAGGTTCGTCAACTCGGCATCCCTTCCGGTGTGTTGGCGGTGGCGGCCCAGGAGGCGGCGCGGAGCAGCACGCGGGCGCACAGGCCGGCCCAGACGAGGAGCCCGATCAGCGGTCCGGCCCGGTGGTAGAGCTCGTCGTGCAGTGCGGCGGTCGCGGCGAGGTAGGGGCCCGCGGCGAGGAGGAGCAGCCGGCAGGCCAGCGCGGCCGCCAGCGCCGGACCCGCGATCGCGGCCGGCCGGGGCCTGCCGGGGGCCCGCCGCGGGGCGAGCCACAGGACGGCCGAGAACAGCGCCCACAGCGCGGGGACGGTCAGGGCCGGACCTCCGGCCGTCACCGCGGCGGCGACGGCGGTGCCCGCGAGGCAGAGCACGGCCGATCCCGCGAGGTCGCGGGCCGCGTCGCGCACGGGGTTTCCGCTGCCCGCGTGCTGCCCGCACACGGCCCGGATCCCGGTGCGCAGCGCCCGGGTCGTGCGCACCGCCGACCAGCCGAGGGCGAGGACGAGCAGCGGCCGCCAGTGCGGAGCCGCGATGGGCAGCCGCCCGGCCAGCGGAGCCGCGGCGGCGGGCAGCAGGGCCGCGGCCAGCCCGTCCACGACCCGCCGGACCCCGTCCGCCCCCGCCCCGGCCCGGCCGGCCAGCGCACCGAGCAGCAGGACGGCCGGGGCCGTCCCGACGAGCAGGGCGTACGTGAGCGAGCCCGCGAGGGCGTCGCCGTTGGCCCGGGTGTAGCGGCGATGGGAGGCCATGACCCGGTCCCGGACGGCCGCGGTGCGGGTCCGCCAGGGTGTGCCGGAGCGGGCTCGCCGCGCGGGTGCGGCCGTCACGCGGCGCCCCGCTGGGGGCCGTTCGGTGCGGACCTGCCCTGTGCGGACCCGTTCGGTGCGGACCCCTTCGCTGCCGACCCGTTCGGTGCGGGCCCGTTCCGTGCGGACCTGTTCCATCCGGATCCGTCCCGTGCCGGGCCGGAGGTCAGCCGCTGGGCCGCCAGGGCCGCCGTCGCCGCGCGGTCCGGTTTGCGGGAGCGTCCCGACAGCGGGATCCGGGCGAACAGCAGGGCGTCGGGCGCTGCCGTGCCCATCCGGCGCAGGGGGCCCGCCAGCGCGGACCGCAGGGCGGGCTCGGAGGCGCCGTGGCACGGCTGGACGACCGCGACGAGCCGCTCGTCGCCCTGGCGGTCGCCCGCCTCCGCCGGAATCCCGACGAGCAGCGCCAGCTCCACGCCGGGAACGTGCAGGGCGGGTTCGTACAGGCCCGGGTAGATGTTCTCGGCCCGGCGCAGCACCATGTCCTTCGTCCTGCCCTCCAGCACGATGCGGCCCGCGTCGTCCAGGCGGGCCCGGTCGCCCGTACGCACCCACGGATCGGGGTCCTCGCCGAGGTAGCGGTGCCGGGCCCCCGGTCCCGTCAGCAGGAGCTGCCCGTCCGCGTCGGACCCGGCGCGCACCCCGGGCAGCGGGGCTCCGACCAGGTCGCCGGGACCTTCGTACGCGGCCTTCTCCCGGGACTCCACCGCGGCGGCCGGGAACAGCTCGGTGAGCGCGTACACCCCCCAGGCCTCATCGGCCCCCGACTCCCTTACCCGTCCCAGCAGTTCCGCGCTCGCCGGCGCGGACCCGGTCCACACCCGGCCCCGGAAGCGGGCTCCCGCCCGCAGCGCGTCCCGCAGCTGCGGCGGGGCGAGGTAGGTGTCCCGCGGTGCCAGCCGGGCCAGTTGGCGGGCCAGCACCCGGGGCGAACGGGCCGGGAGGGCCACGGGGGCGCCGCGCACCAGGGAGGGGACGAGCACGAAGAAGGTGCCGCCGAGCACGGGCCCGGCAGCCGGGCCGGAGGCCCAGGTCTTTCCCTGGGCTGGGGAGAACAGTGCCGACACCGTTTCCATCCCCGCGGCCAGACTCGCCCGCGTGTGCACCACCGCCCGGGGCCGCGCCGTGGTCCCGGAGGTGAACACGATGACGGCGTCGGCGTCCCCGTCCCCCGTGAACCCCGCCGGAACCCCGAGCCGCCCCGCATGCCGGTCCAGCCCGGGCGCGCACCCCGGCAGCCGCCGCCCGACCGTGGCCACCGGCGCGCCCAGCCCGGCCAGCTCCGGCAGCTCCAGCCCGGCCGCCCGCCGGGCCAGCGGCCGGGCCCACCCGGCCACCGCCTGCGCGGCGGCGTCGGCCAGCACCAGCTGGGGCCGCGCGGCCGTCAGCCGGGCGCGCAGCACGTCGGGTCCGGCCCCCGGGTCCAGGACGGCCCCGCGCAGACCGAGCCGCCACAGCGCGAGCAGCACGGCGAGCGCACGGGGTCCGGGGCGTACGGCGACCCCGACGGTGTCCCCGGCGCGCAGCCCGCGCGCGTGCAGGGCGGCGGCGAACGCGTCCGCCAGCTCGGCGAGTTCCCCGCGCGTGGCGGCGGTCCGGGTGGCTCCCGTACGCGTGGCGGTCAGGACGGCGGGCCGATCGGGACGGGCGCGCAGGGCGTGGTCGAGGCGGTCCAGCATCAGCGGGGGTCGTCCGTTCCGTGCGGGCCGCTGCCGCGGCCGAGGTACCAGCGGGCCGTGCCGGTGATCCCGTAGGCCTTCAGCCGGCGCGTGGAGTTCTCCACGACCATGGCCCGGCAGCGCGTGATTCGGTCGGTGTGGCGGCGCACCGCGTTGAGGAAGAGCCGGTCGGTGGGGGAGGGGCGCCGCGGCATCCCGCCGACGGCCAGGTACAGCTCGGCGGTGATGGCCATGTTGTTCCCGGCGTGCATCCGGTACGGGGCGCGGTAGCCGCGGCGCCGCGCGTGCTCGGGCCGCAGCCGGCCGAAGAGCCCGGCGAGCCGGACGAGGACCCCGAACCCGGCGCGGCCCAGCGGACCGTGTTCGTCGCGGCGGGCCACGATCCGCCCGCAGACCAGCCCGGGGCTGCGGACCAGCGCCGCCCGCGCCGCGCCCGTCCACCCCGGGTGGGGCAGGCAGTCGGCGTCGGTGCGGGCGAGCAGGGTCGCGCCGCGCCCGATCGCGTACCGGAAGCCGGTGTCCACGGCGGAGCCGACGCCCTTCTCCGGTTTCTCGATGACCTCCACCGCGAAGGGGGCCTCCGCCGCGAACTCCCGTGCCACGGATCCCGTCCGGTCGGCCGAGGCGTTGTCGACGACCAACAGGGTGAAGTCCCGGTCCCGTTGGCGGGCGAGCGCGGCGAGGGTGCCCGCGAGCCGGGCCTCCTCCTCGTGCGCGGGGACCACCACCCACAGCCGCCCGGCCGTGCTCACGACTTCTCCCAGACCATCGTCATGATGCTGATCCCGCCGCCGAGTCCGACGAACAACACCCGCTCACCCGAGCCCAGTTCATCGAATATCCGGTCGAGCTGCACCCCGATCGTCGCGCTGGCGATGTTGCCGAGCTCGGGCACGGTCACCACCAGCTTTCCGGCCGGCACGCCGGTCAGCTCGGCGAACCGCTCCAGATAGGGCACGGTCACCTGGTGCACCAGCACCTTGGAGAAGTCGTCCCAGTCCATGCCCGTGCGGTGCAGGGTCCGGTCGATGACGGCGGTGCCCACCTTCTCGAAGACCCCGCGCAGTTCGTGCCCGTCGCCGCGGAAGTACGTGTACGCGTCCCCGCGCGGGTGGCGCGAGCCGCCGCCCGGGATGCCGCCGACCCGCCAGTGTTCGGAGTGGGTCTCGGTGTCCACGTCGAGGATCCCGCCACGCTCCACCGGCTCCACGACGACGGCGGCCCCCGCGTCGCCGAAGGTGTAGCCCGCGAAGCCGGCCCGGAACTCGGCGAAGTCGGCGGGCGCCGTCCGCACGGCCCGGCTCGGGGTCTCCCCGGTGACCACCAGGGCCCGCCGGGCCCGGCCGGCGAGGATCATGGCGCGGGCGAGGTCGATGCCGTTGACGAAGCTGTTGCACGCGTTGGTGACGTCCAAGGCGTGCGCCCTCGTGCCGAGTTCGGCCTGCACGATGTGCGCGGTGGCGGGCTCGGCGACATCGCGGGAGGCGGAGGCGAAGAGCAGCAGGTCGATGTCGGCGGGCCCGAGCCCGGCGCTGTCCAGCGCCCGGCGGGCCGCGCCCACCGCGAGCGTGGACGCGTACACCCCGTCGCCCGCGATCCGGCGGGTACGGATCCCGGTGGCCTGGGCCAGTAGTCGGGACGGCAGCGTGATTCCGGCCCGGCCGGCGACCTCGTGCTCGAGCCGGTCGGAGGAGAGGACGTCCCCGGGCAGGATGCCGGCGACGGCGGTGATCCCGGCGCGGAGCCGCGGCGGGCCGGGCGGACGCGGTGCGGATGGCTGATTCGGCATGTCCTCACCATGACGCGCCGCCGGGCCCCGGTCCTGAGTACGGATGCTCATCCCGCCCGCGGACCGGATGAGTACTCGGGTCCTGCGCCCCGCGGCACGGGGACGATGGCCGCGAACGGGGGCGATGGCCGCGAAGGGGCGCGATGGGCGCGAAGGGTCGCGACACCCGCGAAGGGAAGTGGCGCGTGGGGCATGAACCGTCTGACGAGGTATTCCGTTCTCCAGGTGTACGGCCCACTGTCATTCCAGCAATGCCGACCGGTACCCCGGGGCCGCTGTTCTTGGGGCGCCCATCGACATCCCCCCGCACCCGTCTCACCCGCAGAGGTCGTTCTCCATGACTGAATTGAATCGGCGCAGGTTCCTGCAGATCGCCGGTGGCGCCGCCGCCGTCACGATGCTGAACGAGAGCATCGCGCGGGCCGCCGCCATTTCGGCCCAGGGCAGTACCGGCACCATCCAGGACATCGAGCACATCGTCGTCCTCATGCAGGAGAACCGTTCCTTCGACCACTACTTCGGTGCGATGAAGGGGGTCCGCGGGTTCGGGGACCCGCGACCGGTCGTCCAGGACAACGGCAAGTCCGTCTTTTACCAGTCCAACGGGACGAAGGACATCCTGCCCTTCAACCCGCAGATCAACGACCTCGGCATGCAGTTCCTGACGGGTCTGAACCACGACTGGGCCGGCGGCCACCAGGCGTACAACAACGGCAAGTACGACAAGTGGGTCCCGGCCAAGACGGCTACGACCATGGCGTACATGACCCGGAACGACATCCCGTTCCACTACGCCCTCGCCGACGCCTTCACGGTGTGCGACGCCTACCACTGCTCCTTCATCGGCGCCACCGACCCCAACCGCTACTACCTGTGGTCGGGTTACACGGGCAACGACGGAGTGGGCGGCGGCCCGGTCCTCGGCAACCAGGAAGCCGGCTACGGCTGGAAGACCTACCCCGAGCGCCTGGAGACGGCCGGAGTCTCCTGGAAGGTCTACCAGGACATCGGCGACGGCCTGAACGCCGCCGGATCCTGGGGCTGGATCAACGACGCCTTCCGCGGCAACTACGGCGACAACTCGCTGCTGTACTTCAACAGTTTCCGCAACGCCCAGCCCGGCAGCGCGCTGTACGAGAAGGCCCGTACGGGCACCGACGTCAAGGCGGGCGGCACCTACTTCGACAAGCTGCGCGCGGACGTCGTGAACGGAACCCTTCCGAAGGTCTCCTGGATCGCCGCCCCCGAGGCGTTCAGCGAGCACGCCAACTGGCCCACGAACTTCGGCGCCTGGTACATCTCGCAGGTCCTGGACTCGCTGACCGCGAACCCCGACGTGTGGGCGAAGACGGCCCTCTTCATCACCTACGACGAGAACGACGGCTTCTTCGACCACGTCGTCCCGCCGTATCCGCCGGCGTCCTCCGCCTGGGGCCTGTCCACGGCGAGCGTCACCGGCGACCTGTACACCGGGGGCGTCTCCGGCTACGCCGCCGGCCCGTACGGGCTCGGCCCCCGCGTCCCGATGATCGTGGTCTCCCCGTGGAGCAAGGGCGGCTACGTCTGCTCCGAGACCTTCGACCACACCTCGGTGATCCGCTTCATGGAGAAGCGCTTCGGCGTGCAGGAGCCCAACATCTCCCCGTGGCGCCGCGCGGTCTGCGGAGACCTGACCTCGGCCTTCGACTTCACCAAGGCCGACGCCGCGCCCGCCGCCCTGCCGTCCACGGCCTCGTACGTACCGCCGGACAAGAACCGCCACGCGTCCTACAACCCGGCCCCGCCCGCGACGGGCACCCTGCCCAAGCAGGAGGCCGGCGGGAAGCCGACGCGCGCCCTGGGCTACGCCCCGTACGTGGACGGCAAGGCCGCCGTCTCCACGGGCAAGTTCACCCTGACCTTCTCCTCGGGTCCCTCCCTCGGCGCCCACTTCCACAGCACCTCGGGCAACCGTACGGACGGCCCGTGGCCCTACACGGTCGAGGCGGGCAAGACCCTGTCGGACACCTGGAGCACGAGCGGCTCCACCGGCAACCAGATCAACCTCTCGGTCTGGGGCCCGAACGGCTTCCTGCGCACCTGGAAGGGCCCGGCGAAGAAGGCCGGCCCCGAGGCCACGGCCCGCCACTCCGCGTCCACCGGCAACCTGGTGCTGTCCCTGACCAACGAGGGCACGGCGGCCGTCAACCTGACCGTCACCAACGCCTACGGCGGCGCGGCCCAGGTCGTGCGCGTCGCGGCGGGCGCCACCGTCGCGCACACCGTGTCGCTGTCCGGCACGGCCCGCTGGTACGACGTCACCGTCGTCTCCGACGCCGACGCCACCTTCCTGCGCCGCTTCGCCGGCCACGTGGAGACGGGCGCGGCCGGAGTCTCGGACCCGGCGATCAAGACCGTCTGACGCGGTCGTCCGGCATGCGCAGCAGCCGTCGTTCCAGGACCGGGAGGTCGCGGGGACGGTGGCTGCGGGCGTGCCGGAGCAGCAGGTCCCGGGCGGTGTCCGGGACGCGGCGCCGCTTGGGGTGGCGGGTGGTGAACTCCTCGCCGGCGAAGAACCGCACGGCCGCGTCGAGCCCGAGGCGGTCGGTCTGCCGGACCGCCCACGCCAGGTCCTCGGTGGCGGCTCCCACGAGCAGCCGCGCGGGCGCCAGTTCCGCCAGGAGCGAGGCCGCGTCGGTGGGTGCCTCGCGTATGGCCCCCTGCCAGGAGAAGGCGGCGGCCAGCGGGACCCGTACCGGGCGCGGCGGATCCTCGCCCCGGGCCATGGCCCCGGCGTAGCCGCGCAGCGCCTCGGGCGCCGCGGCCACCCACCGGGCCCGGTGCCGGGCCGGGATGCCGTCCGGGGCGTCGCGGTCGAGCAGCCGGGCGAGCGGTCCGGTCCGGACGGGCGGCACCGGCCGGATCGCGGGGTCGTCCGTGGCGTCGAACGGGTCGGCCTCGTGCTCCATGCACATGCATACGAAGTGGTCGACCCCGGGGTCGGCTTCCGCCGGCCCTCCGGAGCCCGGCCCGGGCGCCGGTTCGTCGGGCCACACGGCGAGGACCTCCGCGATCTCGGCCAGGTCGGTGATCTCGTACCGCGTCGGGTGGTACGGGTGGCCGTCGGCGCTCTTCGCGTCGCGGACCCGGACGCGTTCGACGGCGACGGAAGGCGGGTTCGTCACGGTGTGATGGTAGGCGCGGTGGGCAGAACGTACGGCGGCAATTCTTTCCGCCCCGTCACCGAGGGAGAACGCATGGCCATCGCCCACCGCAGGACCGGCACCGGCCCCGTCCGCGTCATCGTGCTGCACGACTGGTTCGGCACGTCCGCCAACTGGGGCTCCGTACTGGACCACCTGGACCCGCGGGAGTTCTCGTACGCCTTCCTCGACTACCGCGGCTACGGCGACCGCAGGGACGTCCCCGGCCGGTACACGCTCCCCGAGATCGCCGACGACGTCCTCGCGCTCGCCGACGAGCTCGGCTGGGACACCTTCTCCCTCCTCGGTCACTCCATGGGCGGCAAGGCCATCCAGCAGGTCCTGGTCCGCGCCCCGGAGCGGGTCGAGAAGCTGATCGGCATCAACCCGGTCCCCGCCGGCCCCTACGCGATGGACGACGCCACCCACGACCTCTTCTACGGGGCCGCCGCCAGTGCGGAGAACCGCCGCGCCATCCTCGACATCGTCACCGGCCGCCGCGCGAGCCCGTACTGGCTGGAGCGGATGGTCGCGCACTCCCTCGAGGTGTCCCTGCCGGAGGCCTTCGCCGCGTACCTGGCGAGCTGGCAGCCGCTCGACCTGTCCGCCGCCGTGAAGGGCAGCACCGTCCCGGTGCTGGTCCTCGTCGGCGAGTACGACCTCGCGCTCACGGTGGACGTCATGCGCGGCACCTGGCAGGTCTCGTACCCCAACTGCCGCGTCCAGCCGCTGCCCGGAGCCGGCCACTACCCGCCGCACGAGACCCCGGTGGCCTTCGCCACGGAGGTGGAGGCCTTCCTGCGCGGGTGACGGCGTGAGGGCAACGGCACGACGTGGCGTCAGCGGCCGTCGCGGCGCCACTCGTAGCGCCACACCGCGTCGAGGTCGAACTCGTACCGGGTTCCGGGCGGTGCCGGGGGGAGGCGGCGAGCCCCTTCCACGCAGCGCTCGTCGTCGTGCAGCGCCAGCCCGTACACGGCCTTGACCCGGACCTGGCGGTCCGCGTCGTCCAGCAGGGCGGCCATGGCCTCGACGAGGGCGGGATGACGGTCCTTGCCCTCGGCCACCGTGTGGCACGCGGTCTGCCGGACCTCGGCGTCCACGTCCGCCATCAGCCCCAGCAGCGTCGCGCGGACATCATCGGCGAAGACGGGCGCCTCGGGCCACGTACCGCAGCCGCGGGCCACCGCGCGCCGCACCCCGGAGTCGCGGTGGCCGGCGAAGGGCACGAGGGCCGCGACGGCGCGGAGATCGCAGTGCTCACCGAGTGCGATCAGCACCTCGGTGAGTACGGCGACGTCCTCTTCCCGGGCCGACCAGTCGATGAAGAGTTCCCGGGCGGGGTCGGTGAACACCTCCTCTTCGCTGTCGTCGAAGAGGTGGGTCAGCCGGAGCACCTCGGCGCCGAACAGCCGGTGGGACGGCTCCGGACGCGAGCGCAGCGCCGCGGCGGCAGCCCAGGTCTCCTGGTCGCGCCGGTGGGACAGCAGCATGGTGGCGGCCCCCCAAGAGCAGTGCTGCTGGTCGTGGCGGACCGCTCGCGCCATCAGCTCCTCGAACGAGGTGCGCTCGCCGAGCAGGCTCTCAAGGTCCGTGAGGATCGCCGCGTAGCCGTCGCGCACGGTGATCCCACCGAGCGAGTACGCGTCGACGCTGTCGTACGCGCCGTTCCGGACCCGGGTGCGGACGAGATCGTCCCGGGAGCCGGTGAGGCGTCGCAGCCGGCTTTCGACCCCCGTCTCGTGCAGCCGGCGGGCGAGGTCCCGCATCACGAGGAGCTCGGGCTCGCCGCCCTGCTGCCGGACCTCCGGATCCAGGAGCAGCTCGACCAGGATGGCCGACCCCGACTCCACCGCCTCGCGCAGCGACGGGAGCTCGTGCGGCGGGCACGCGCCGCGGTCGGCGCCGGAGGAGAGCAGCAGATCGGCGATGGTTCCCGAGCGCGTCGAGAGGGCGAGGCGGAACGCCTCGTCCACCCAGTCGATGCTGCCGTCTTGGGCGAGCAGGACCTTCACCAGGGAGGCGTCTCCTGCCCGGACCGCGGCGAGCAGTGAAGCCGAGCCGTCCGACCCGCCGCTCGCGGCACCCTCCACGTCCCCGTCCATGTGCGTGCTCCCCCGTCGTCTACTCGTCGTAGGCGACGACGATACGTGGGGCGTCAGTGCGGGCTCAGCCGTCCCACCAGCCATTCCAGGGCGGACGGGACCTCGCGGGCCCAGGTCTCGTAGTTGTGGCCGCCGCTCGGCAGGATGATCGAGGAGGCGCGCGCCGGCGCCCGTACCGCGTCGATGAACTCCAGTGTCCGCGGGTACTGGTGCTCGCCCGTGCGGCTGCTCGCCACCAGCAGGGACACCGGCGGCTGCGGCAGGTTCCGCAGCCGCCACAGCAGGTCGTCCTGGAGCGCGCGGCCCGCGTCGCCGCCGAACAGGTCGCCGGTGTCCGCGTCCCGCGCGGCCGCGTACGGGGCCGACAGCGCGGCCGCCGCCCGGTAGGCGTCCGGCGTGCGCAGGGCCAACTTCAGCGCGCAGTAGCCGCCCACCGAATTGCCCATCACGCCCCACCCCCGGGCGTCCCGGGCGAGGCCGTAGTAAGAGGAGACCGCCGCCGGCAGGTCCCGCGCGAAGAAGGTGTGCGCCTGCGGCCCGCCCGGGACGTCCACGCACTGCGTGTCCCTGGGCGGCGCCACCGTCGGGGTCATCAGGACCAGCACCGCCGGCCGCATCCGGCCCGCCCGCACCGCGTCCAGCGCGAGCTGCGGGTACCGCAGCCGGTCGATCAGCACCCCCGGCGTGCTCGGGAACCCGCTCAGCGCCAGCACCACCGGGAACTCCGCCCGGCGCCCGGCCGACGCGTGCACGTACTGCGGCGGCAGGTACACGTACCCCTGCCCCGACAGCCCGCTGCGGGCCCCGCGCACGGTCACCGCCTCGATCCGGCCGATCACCGCGGGGTCGTCGGAGCCGGCGTGCCGCCACGAGTGGGTGCCCCGCACAGCAGCGCGTCCCGGCCCGAGGCGTCCGCGCCCGCCGTCACCGGGTCCTCGCGGCGCAGGGACAGCAGGTCGTGCCAGGAGCCGTAGAAACCGTACGAGGAGTTCACCGCGAGCAGCAGCGCCGAACCGCTCGTCAGGGTGATCGCGAGCTGCAGCCCGGCCCGCCCCAGCACCGGCCGCACCCCGTGTCCCGCGAGCCGGGGCCACAGCCACACCGCGGCCCCGAACACGGCGGCCGCCACGAGGACGGCGAGGAACAGCGCCGGGGCACCCCCGATGTCCCATTTCATGTGGTTGATCCTGCCACGCCGCTCCCGCGGGGGAACGAAAAAACCCGTGGGGGTCACGAGGAAAACTCGTGACCCCCACGGGATCAACAGGGTGAGTGACGGGACTTGAACCCGCGGCCACCTGGACCACAACCAGGTGCTCTACCAACTGAGCTACACCCACCACGAAGGGCGGCGGACCGCCCGTTCGATGTGCAAGCACAGCATAGCTGATCAGCGGGGTGCTCCCGCGACGCCTTTTCCGGCGGCCCGGCCCGGCCCGGGTCCGGGCAGGTCCGCGCGGACCCGGGCGGGGGTCCGGCCGGGGGTCCGGCCGGGGGTCCGGCCGGGGCGCGGGCCGGGGCGCAGGCAACCCCGGGCCCCGGATCCCCATCCCTACCCGTATGGGATCAAACCGACTGACCGGTCTCGACGCCGCCCGCGGCATCGCCGTCCTCGGCATGTTCGCCGTGCACGTCGGCCCGCCGCCCGCGCCCGAGGGCCCCGGCTGGCTGCTCGTCGCCGCCGACGGGCGGGCGCCGGCCGTCTTCACGCTCATCGCCGGCTTCTCCCTCGCGCTCGCCCGCTCCCGCGCCGCCGGCCCGCCGCCCCTGCGGGCCACCCTGACCCGCTGCGCCATCCTCGGCGCGCTCGGCCTGGGTCTGGCCGCGCTCTCGCCCGGCATCCTCGTGATCCTGGCCTTCTACGCCGTCTACTTCCTGGCCGCCGAACCCTTCACCCGGCTGCGCACCCGCACCCTGGCGGCCGTCGCCGGCGCCTCGGTGGTGCTCGGCCCGGTCCTCTCGTACCTCTTGGGCCCCGCCCTCGGGCTGCGCACCTCGGGCCGCGGTGCCACGCCGCTCCCCGCCGACCTGGCGAGCTGGGCGGGCGCCGGGGGGATGCTGCGGGACCTGCTGCTCTCGGGCGCGTACCCGCTGCTCACCTACTTCCCGTACGTCCTGGCCGGCATGGCCCTGGGCCGCCTCGCCGATCCGCGGAGCCGGCGCTCGGCATGGATGCTGACCGGCTACGGGGCGGCGGCCGGCCTCGCCGGCTACGGGGCCTCCTGGCTCGCGCTGGGCCCCGGCGGTCGGCGCGAGCCGCTGCTGGAGGCCGTCGCACGCGAACACCCCTGGGCCGCGGCGGAGCCCGACCCGGTCGCGGCCGTGCTGGGGGAGCAGTTCGGAGCCGTCCCGAGCACCTCCTGGGACTGGCTGCTGGTGGCCGGCCCCTACAGCCAGACCCCGCTGGAGACCCTCGGGAACTCCGGCGTCGGGGCGGCCCTCATAGGCCTGCTCGGCCTGGCCGCGCACGGCGCGGGCCGGGTGACGGCGAGGCTGCTGCGGCCGCTGGCCGCCGTCGGCGCGATGGCCTTGACGGTGTACGTGGCGCACGCGCTCGCCCTGGCGGTGTTCCTGCGGGGGTGGAGCGGGTGGGAGGTGCTGGGCGGCTTCTCGGGTGCCGCGGTGATCGGCTGCCTGGCCTGGGCCCACTTCCTGCGCGGTACGGAGTTGCGGCGGGGGCCGCTGGAGTGGGCCCTGCGCGCGGTGACCCCGGCCTGAGGCGAAGCCCTGCGGGGCCGTGTGGGGTGGGGCCGGGGTGATCGGCGCGGCCCCCTGCCGTCCGGGGGCGGGGCGCGGGAGGATCGGAGTCATGGACCACGACTTCGATCCCTTCACGGCCGCCGACTACGCCGCCCGGATGGCCGCCGCCGCGCAGGCCGCCGCCGACGCGGGGCTGGCAGGCCTGCTGGTCGCCCCCGGGCCCGACCTGGCCCACCTCACCGGGTACCGGCCCGTCGACACCGAGCGGATGACCCTGCTCGTCCTCGCCGCCGGGCAGGACCCCGTCCTCGTCGTCCCCGCGCTGGAAGCGCCCGACGCGGCGAAGTCCCCCGGCGCGGGCGCCCTGACCCTGCGGGACTGGGCCGACGGGAAGAACCCGTACGGCGTGACCTCGCCGCTGCTCGACGTGACCGGCCGCTTCGGGGTCAGCGACAACACCTGGGCGCTGCATCTGCTGGGACTGCAGAAGGAGTTGCCGACGACCTCGTACGTCTCCCTGAGCGATGCGCTGCCGATGCTGCGCGCGGTCAAGGACGAGCGCGAGCTGGCCCGGCTCGCGGCGGCCGGCGAGGCGGCGGACGCCGCGTACGCGCAGATCCTCCACGTCCCCTTCGCCGGGCGCAGGGAGAGCGACGTCGCCGCCGACCTGGACGCGCTGCTGCGCGTGCACGGGCACTCCCAGGTGGACTTCACCGTCGTCGGCTCCGGCCCGAACGGCGCCAACCCGCACCACGAAGCCGGCGACCGGGTCATCCGGCACGGGGACATGGTGGTCCTCGACTTCGGCGGCCTCAAGCACGGCTACGGCTCCGACATCTCCCGTACCGTCCACGTCGGCGAGCCCACCGAGGAGGAGCAGCGCGTCCACGACATCGTCCGCGAGGCCCAGTTGGCGGGCGTGGCGGCGGCCCGTCCGGGGGCGGCCTGCCAGGACGTGGACCGGGCGGCGCGCGCGGTGATCACCGAGTTCGGCTACGGCGAGCAGTTCATCCACCGCACGGGCCACGGCATCGGAGTCACCACGCACGAACCGCCGTACATGGTGGAAGGGGAGGAGCAGCCCCTCGTCCCCGGCATGTGCTTCTCCGTGGAGCCGGGGGTCTACCTCCCGGGGCGGTTCGGGGTCCGGATCGAGGACATCATCACGGTCACCGCGGACGGCTGCCGCAGCTTCAACAACGCCTCCCGGGAGCTGGCCTTGGTGGAGTAGGCGCTCGGCAGCGGGAGGGTGCCTCCTCGCCGGGTCTCAGGACCCGGCGAGGACCAGGCGGTAGCCGTAGTCCACGCTCTCCCGGTCCAGCAGGTCGGCGTGCCGCCGCTGCCAGGCCCCCGAGCGCAGGTCCTCGCGGAGCCGGGCGATCGCGGGCTCCACGACGGAGGCCGGCAGGCTCGCCAAGGTGGAACTGGCGGCCCGTACCACCGGATCGAGGTAGGACTCGGGCCGGCGCCAGAAGGCGGCCCGGAACCCGTCGGTGAAATCGTGCGGGACGGGGAACGGCACCACGGTGTGCGCGTCCAGCTCCCCGGTCACCACGGACAGCGGGGTGAAGGCGGAGCGGTCCCGCTTCCCGGCCTCCGGCAGGTACTCCTCGAAGAGCCACAGCTCCGTGGTGTGCTCCGGATCCCAGGTGAAGACGGCCTGGCGCCGCGAGACCCGCCGCAGTTCGGCCAGCCCGCGCGCCGGGTCAGGCCAGTGGTGGACGGTCATCACGGCCATCGCGGCGTCGAACGTGCCCTCGGGGAAGGGTAGTTCTTCCGCGCCGGCCCTGACCTTGCGGGTCCCCGGATGCTGGTCGAGCATGACCCGGGACGGATCCACGGCCGTCACCTCACGGCCCTCCGGCTCGTACGAACCGGCGCCCGCACCGACGTTGACCACGGTACGGGCGTCCCCCAGGGCGTCCGCGATCAGCGCGGCCAGCCGGGGATCGGGCCGCCGGACCTTCCGGTAACCCACCCCGATCCGGTCGTACTTGGCCGTACCCGTCTGCCCGCCGGCGCCGGCGGATTCCTCGTCGGATTCGATCTTCATGGGCCCGATCCCATCAGAAGGCCCCGCACCTCCGCGACCGGTTTGCGGGGGCCCAGGGGCCCCCGCACCCTAGGGGCCCAGCACCACCGCCGACTCGGCCGGCACGTGGACCCGCCCGTCGGCGTCCGGATGTTCCACGGGCACCCAGGCGGCCAGCACCCGGACCCCGTTGCGGCCGAGCGCGACGGTGACCGGCTCCCCGGAGAGGTTCACCACCACGCGGACGTCGCCCCGGCGGAACGTCAGCCAGCGGCGCTCCTCGTCATGGGCGATCCGCAGCGCCGCCAGATCGGGATCGCGCAGGTCGGAGTGGGTGCGGCGGAGCGCGATCAGGGTGCGGTACCAGTCCAGCAGCCGGGCGTGGGAGCCCCTGCCCGGCTCGGCCCAGTCGAGGCAGGAGCGGTCCCGGGTGGCCGGGTCCTGGGGGTCGGGGATCTCCTCCGCCTTCCAGCCGTGATCCGCGAACTCCCGCCGCCGGCCCGCCCGTACGGCCTCGGCGAGCTCCTCGTCGGGATGGTCGGTGAAGTACTGCCACGGGGTGCCGGCGCCCCACTCCTCGCCCATGAACAGCATCGGCACGAACGGCCCGGTCAGCGCCACCGTCGCCGCGCACGCCAGCAGCCCGGGGGACAGGGAGGCCGCGAGCCGGTCGCCCAGCGCGCGGTTGCCGATCTGGTCGTGGGTCTGGGTGTAGCCGAGGAAGCGGTGGGCCGGGGTGCGGCCGCGGTCCACCGCCCGGCCGTGGTGGCGGCCCCGGAAGGAGGACCAGGTCCCGTCGTGGAAGAAGGCCCGGGTCATGGTCTTGGCCAGCGCCCCGAGCGGGGCCTCGGCGAAGTCCGCGTAGTACGCCTGGGATTCACCGGTCAGCGCGCAGTGCAGGGCGTGGTGGAAGTCGTCGTTCCACTGCGCGTGCAGGCCCAGGCCCCCGGCGGCGCGCGGGCTCGTGGTGCGCGGATCGCAGCGGTCGGACTCCGCGATCAGGAACAGCGGCCGGCCCGTCTCGGCGGCCAGCTCGTCGACCGCCGCGGACAGCTCCTCCAGGAAGGTCAGCGCCCGGTCGTCGGCGAGCGCGTGCACCGCGTCCAGCCGCAGCCCGTCGATCCGGTAGTCGCGCAGCCAGGCCAGCGCGCTGCCCAGGAAGTAGGCGCGCACCTCGTCGGAGCCGGGCGCGTCCAGGTTCACCGCCGCGCCCCAGGGGGTGTGGTGGGTCTCGGTGAAGTACGGGCCGAAGACGGGGAGGTGGTTGCCGGAGGGGCCGAGGTGGTTGTGGACCACGTCGAGCACCACGCCCAGCCCGGCGGTGTGCGCGGCCTCCACGAACCGGACCAGCCCGGCCGGGCCCCCGTACGGCTCGTGCACCGCCCAGGGCGCGACCCCGTCGTACCCCCAGCCGTGCCGCCCGGGGAAGGAGCAGACGGGCATCAGCTCGACGTGCGTGATGCCGAGGGCGGTGAGGTGGCCGAGGCGGGCGGCGGCCGCGTCGAAGGTGCCCTCGGGGGTGAAGGTGCCGACGTGCAGCTCGTACAGGACGGCGTCCTGGAGCGCCACCCGGGGCGAGGGGGCCGGCTCGGGGAAGGACCCCCACAGGCTGCCGGCGAAGTCGACCACGGCCGAGAGCCCGTCGGGCCCCTCCGGCAGGCGCCGCCCGCGCGGATCGGGCCGTACGGGGTGCACGTGGTCCGGGTGGTGCGGGTGATCCGGGTGTTCCACGTGCTGCCCGGGGTGGACCGGGTCGCGCGGATCGTCCCCGGGAAAGAGCGGCGCCGGGCCGGCGCCCAGCTGGAACCCGTAGTGGGATCCGTCGGCGCCCGGGGCCTCCACGACCCACCAGCCGGAACGCTCCGGATCGGGCGTCATCGCGTACGCGGCCCCGTCGAGCCGCAGTACGACCCGGTCTGTCAGCGGTGCCCACACCTCGAACTGCACGGACGGTCCCCTCGTCTGGCGGCGCTACCCCAACCTGCGTGTCCGGGCCATCATCTCCGCCCGGGCGCGGGAGTTCTGGACACTCTGCCCCCGACAGGCCGACAATCACCTGGTGACGTCGAGTTTCGAGTTCCCTCCCTTCCCCGCCCCGCGGCTCTCCGATGCCGAGCGCGACCGTGCCCTGGGCCAGCTCAGGGAGGGTGCGGCCGTCGGAAAGCTGTCGCACGACACCTTCCTGCGCCGCATGGAACTCGCCCTCGTCGCCCGCCGCTCCGAGGACCTCGCCGTACTCACCGCGGACCTGGAGGGCAGGGAGGCGGGGGAGAGCCCGTGGACCCGTCGGCTGTTCGGCTGGGTGGGGCGGATCTCGGCGGTGTCCGTGGGGGTGCGCCGGGCGTGGGCCGTGGAGAAGCTGCCCCCGCTGCTCCTCCCGCACCCCAGCGCCGGACCGCTGCGGATCGGCCGCGACCCGGGCAACGGGCTGCGCCTGAGCCACGAGACGGTCTCGCGGGCCCACGCGGAACTGGGCATCCGGGACGGGGTCTGGGTGGTGCGGGACCTCGGCTCGACGAACGGGACCACGGTCAACGGGCGCCGGGTGACGGGCTCGGCGGTGGTGCGGGACGGTGACCAGATCGGCTTCGGCCGGATGAGCTTCCGGCTCACGGGCGGCTGAGGGCCGGAGCCCCGGCTGCGGGGTTGCCGGTTGCGGGCTGCCGGGCTGTGGGGGTGTGGCAGGCGGGCCGTGCGACCGTGCCGGGACCCGGGTGGCGTCCGGACGCGGGTCGTGCGGAGGATGTCACCCATGGAACACACCTCTGCCGCCCCCCTCGTACGGCCCGCGCGCCCCGAGGACCTGCCCCGCCTGGTCGAGCTCATGCGCGAGCACATGGTGTACGAGAAGTCCGCGCCCCGTACGGCCGGGCTCGGCGACCGGCTCGGCGCGCGGCTGTTCGCCGAGGGGGCCCGGCTGTGGGTGCTGCTGGCCGAGACCCCGCGGGGCGAGGTCGCTGGCTACGCCGCCTGCTCGGCCGAGTTCTCCTTCTGGGAGGCCCGCCACTACCTCCACATGGACTGCCTCTACCTGGCCGAGGAAGCCCGCGGACACGGCCTCGGCGCCGCCCTCGTGGACGCGGTGGCCGCGCTCGCCCGCGAGCTGGGCCTCGGCCACGTCGAGTGGCAGACGCCCGACTGGAACGAGGGCGCGATCCGCTTCTACGACCGGCTCGGAGCCACCGGCAAGCCGAAGCTCCGGTACGCCCTGCCGGTGGAGTAGGCGGCGCGCACACCCCCACTGCGCCCGCCGCCTACCGGCCCGCCGCCACGAGCCGGTCGTAGGCGGCCAGGACGACCCGGGACTGGTGTTCCACCTGGGTGGCCACCGGGACCCAGCGTGCCTGGAAGCGGTCCGCGAACTCCTCGCACCACCCCGTGACGAGCCGGTCCACGGCCGGCGCCGTCGGGTGCCCCTCGGCGCGCAGCACCCGGAGCAGCATCGCGGCCGCGCGCAGCGACAGCCTTCGGCCGAAGGCGTCGATGCTGCCGATGTACGCCGCCGTCGCCTCGGCGGGGGCCCCGGGGCCCGTCCACTCGGCGGCGATCCGGGGGATCAGCGCGAGCGTCCAGTCCACCGCGCGCAGCAGGGCCGCGGCGGCCGGATCCGTACCGCCGGCCGCGCCCTCGCGCAGGGCCGCCACCCGGGCGGCGTCGGCGGTGAGCCGGCCGGCCAGGAGGCGCAGGGCGGCGCGGGGGTCGGGGTGCGGGGCCGGGTCGTCCACCAGGTCCGAGGCCCACATGGGGACTTCGACGATCGCGGTCGTGCCGGCGTGCCGGTGGGCGTGGTACCAGGTACTGAGCCGGGTGTCCTCGGGGTGGAACGGCCCGTCGGCCGTGGTCCCGGGTTCGGGCATCACGAAGATCCCCGCCCCCGGCGAGGGCCAGCCCGAGGCGTCCGAGGCGCTGGTCTCCACCGGGATGCGCAGGTCGGCGGCCGATTTACCGAAGGGCTCGGCCAGGCCGGGTATGTCCCGCGTCAGCTGCACCCAGGAGCCGCCGAGATCGGTTCCGTGCAGGGAGACCTGGAGGGCGGGCCGGAGTTCGTCGATGAGCCGGGTCAGGGCGAGGGTCTCCGGCGGGAGGCGGTCCGGGGGCAGTAAAGACGGCGCCCACTCGGGCTGTTCGGGACCGGGTGGCCGGAAGAAGTTCCGGTGGTAGTCGAGCAGGGAGTAGGGGCGCGGCGTGCGGTGCAGGGCCGCGCCGTCGGGGTCGGCGCAGAGCAGGAAGTGCCAGGTCGTTCCGGCGGCGGCGGGCGCGGAGGCGCGGGTGGGCACGGGGGTCGCCCCCGCGCCGGTGTGCGTTGCCGCGCCACCGGCCTCGGCGCCGCCGGTGCCCGTGGCTTCGTGGAGGAGCCTGCGGGCCAGTGCGAGGGCGGTGGCCCCGCCGACGGGCTCGTTGGCGTGGGCGCCGGCGACGACCAGCACGTTCGGGGCGGTCGCCGGCGCCGACGTGGGGCCCACGGAGAGCAGCCACAGGGGTTCCCCGGCCCGGGACGCGCCGATCCGGCGGAGCCGGGCCAGGGCGGGGTGTTCATCGGCCAGGGCGCGCGCGGCCAGGGCCAGTTCGTGCGGGGTGGGGTAGCACATGTCACGGATGAGGGTCACAGGTGATCCCATTCCCGCAGGGCGTGCGCCCTAGTGCTGTGACCGGCAACGTTTACCGGGCGGCGCGTACCCGGTGCGCGGCACGCGCGGGCACTGCCCGCGGGCGGCGCCCACCGGCGCCACCCACGGGAGCCGCGTCAGCCGGTGACCTTGATGAGGCTCACCCCGCTCGTGGCGGCGAGATGGGCGGCGTCGGCGTCGATGAAGCGAAGGCGCCAGACACCGCTGGTCTGCGCGGTGAACTTCCGGCTCACGGATCCGTCGGCGCGGGAGACGGCGCTGCCCATCTCCTGCCACACGGCGGAACCCGTGGGCTGGAAGTAGAAGCGGACCGTCTGACCACCATAGGCGGCCTCCCCCTTGACGGGGTCGTAGGTCTTCAGCACTCCGGAGAGGGACAGCTGCTCGCCCTTGGCCACGGTGCGCCGTCCGAAGTCGGCGCCGAGGGTGGTCGCGGTGCGCGGCTGACGGATCACCCGGGTACCGGTGCTGGGACCGATGGTGGTGGTGCCCGGGGTGTACACCCGCCAGGTGGAGGCCGGTTCGCCGTGGGGCGCGCTGACCGTCGTGGTGAACGTCTTGCCGTAGGGCACCACGATCGACCCGGCCGTGACCCAGTGGCGGGAGGACGACCGGTACTGGATCTGGACGGGCGCCTGCTGGGAGGTGACGCCGTCGACGACCACCTTGCCGCTGATGGTCAGCTTGCCGTACTTGGTGGTGGAGACCAGCTTCTCCTCGACGACCTTGGTCGTGTGGGTGACCTTCGCGACGGTGGCGGTACGCGTGCCGCCACCGGTCAGCCAGACCTCCTCGGCGTTCACCTCCCAGGAACCGGTTCGCACGATCGTGGGCGAGAGCGTGAAGCGGCCGTCGGCACCCGTGACGGCGAGGGCGCTCGGGCCGCCGCCCCCGTCGTCCTGGGCCGTCACCTGCACGCCGGCCACCGCCTTGACCGTACCGTCGGCCGCACGGCGGCCGACCGTGCCGCGCAGGGGTACGGCGGTCCCGTACCGGACGGTGAAGGGGCCCGGCGTGGACAGGGTGAGCACGGCCTGCTGGGCCTTGATGGTGACCGGGATCTTCGCGGACCTCGCGGTGTCCCCGCTCGTCAGCCGCACGGTGAGGGCCAGGCCCTCCTCGGTGCCGAGGGCGGCGACGGAGACGGTGAAGCGCCCCTGGGCGTCCGATACGGCATCGGCCGCGCCCTCCCCGAGCGTGGCGCGGACCTTCCCCCCGGGTAGCGGCAGGCGCGCGCCGGTGCGCGGGTGGACCGCGGTGACCGTGCCGGTGACCTTGGTGTCGAGGTGGTCCAGGGAGAACTCGGTCCGGCTGGAACTCGCCTGGAACCGGGCGTCGAGCGCGTAGGTGCACCGTCCGGCGTTCCGGCGGCTCAGTTCCTTGCCGTTCCGGTCCTCGGCGTACACGTCGAGTTCGTAGTCCCCCATCTCGTCGAGGACGAGCGGCTGGTCGTCGGCCTCGTACCACTTCCAGTCGTCGCCCCCCTCGGAGGTGCCGCCGTCGTCGAAGTTCTCGGTGAAGCGGTCGATCACGGCGACGACCTTGTCGGTGCCCGCCCGGCGGACCTCGACCCGGACCGGGGTCGGGTCCGGGCCGTCGTAGCGCTGCCATGAGGTGGAGACGATGAACCGGCCGTCCTTGGTCTTGTGGACGGTGGCGGCGGGCACGGCGCTCTCCAGGCCCTTCGTCCCCGTGTCCCCCGCGGTGCCGAAGGGCGCGGCGGTGGCGGGCGCGGCGGTGGCGGGAGTCGCCAGTGCCGCACCCGTGGCCATGAGCACGACCGCCGTGCCGACGGCCGTCATGGTCCTCTTGAATCTGTTCACCGGATTTCCCCCGTGTCAGGTGTCATCGAATGCACGGGTTCGACCGCCGGTCGGCCCGGAGGGTTGTACGGGAAGGAGGGCCGATCGGGCGGGTCATGCCGGGTCCGTGTCCTCCCTGAGCAGGACCGCCACCGGCCAGGCTCCGCCGAGGAGTTCGGCGAGCGGCGCCTCGCCCTCGTACGGGGCTTCGCGCGGCCCCCGCGCGGGCCCGGGGAAGGCCTGCCGCCGCCACCGGCCCGGAGGCAGGGTCAGGGCCGTGTCCCGCCAGCCGCCCGCCGTCCCCAGGCCGTACGACAGCCGGGTGGCCACCGCCACCAGGCCGGCACCGGCGCCCCGGGCGAAGGCCACGCAGTGCTCCGCCGCCGGGCCCCGGGCGAGCAGCGGTGCGTAGCCGGTGAACAGCCCGGGGCGGTCGCGCCGCAGCCGCAGCAGGGCGGCGGTGAGGGCGAGCTTCTCCTCGGCGGTGCCCGCGGGCGCGGCCCCCGCGTCCAGTCGGGCCAGGGCCTCCCGGGGGAAGACGGCGGGCCTGCGGTTGTCCGGGTCGACCAGGGCCCGGTACTCCGTCTCGGAGCCCTGGTAGATCTCCGGGACCCCGGGCATCGCCAGGTGCAGCAGCGTCCCGCCGAGCAGGTTGGCGCGGGCCGCCTGAGCCAGGGCGCCGGCCGGCTCCGGGGCGGCCTTCGGGAGGTGCTCCGGGACCGTGGCCTCGTAGGCGGGGTCCTGCTCGGTCCACGTGGTGTGCAGGGCGGCTTCGCGGACGGCCTTCAGCAGGGCCTGCGCGAGCCGGTCGGCGCGTTCCGGGGCGGCGCCGTCGGCCCCGAGTCCGAACGCCGTCTGCCAGGCCACCCAGGCGAGTTGGGGATCCGACCCGGCCGGAGCCGGTACGCACTCCGGGTCCTGCGAGAGCACCGAGATCCGTGCCCGGACGTCCGCGCTGCGCTTCGTGTCGTGCGTGGTCAGCACCGTCCCGGAGCGGGGCCACAGCGCCGCCCGCTCGGCGCAGTACGCGTGGAACTCCGCCACCGTGACCGCTGGAGCCCCCGGATCTCCGCCCACCTCGGTGGCCGACAGCAGCGGGGCGTACCGGTAGAAGGCCCTGTCCTCGAGGGACTTGGCGCGCAGGGCCGCCGAGGTCTGGGCGAAGCGGGCCGCGAAGGCCGGGTCCCGCAGCAGAAGTTCGCGTACGCCCGCCACCGGGGCCGCGCCGGCCTCCGCGGCGGCCCGCTCCAGGGCCTCGGGGGCGGGGTCCGGATCGCCGGGGTAGGGCCGGTAGACGGGGTAGGCGATGAGCAACTCGCGTACAGCGGAGGCTAGTTCCGGGCCGGCCAGTCGTTCGAGGGTGGCGAGCTCCGCGGCCAGGTCGCCGGTCAGGACCTCCCGGGCGCCCGCCGAGGCCGTCACCTCCCACCGGGGCTGCCCGGTCGCCCCGCGGAACCGGGCGTCGAGCCGTGCGGCCCCGGCCGGGTCGGTCAGCACCCCGTCCACCCGGTACAGCGCGTCGTACCCGGTGGTCCCGGCCACCGGCCAGGCGGGAGCGAGCCGTTCCTCGCGGGCCAGGATCTTCTCGACCACCACCCAGCAGTCCCGGCCGACGGCGTCCCGCAGCCGCCGCAGGTAGCCCTCGGGGTCCGCCAGTCCGTCCACGTGGTCGATCCGCAGTCCCCGGGCGACCCCGTCCCGGACCAGCTCCAGCACCTTGGCGTGGGTGACGCGGAAGACCTCGGGGTCCTCGACGCGCACCCCGATCAGCTCCGAAATGGTGAAGAAGCGGCGGTAGTTGAGGCCGGTCCGGGCCTCCCGCCAGCATGCGGGCCGGTACCACTGGGCGGCGAGCAGCGCCGCCGGCTCCAGCCCGGCCGTGCCCTCCCGGATCGGGAACTCCAGCTCCCCGATCCGCAGGACGGCCCGCTCGCCCCGCCCGTCGACCTTGACCTCGCCGGGATCCAGCGGCTCCGCGAGCACGGGCAGCAGCAGTTGCCCCCCGCCCGCTTCCCAGTCGATGTCGAACCAGCGCGCGTACGGCGAGCCGGGGCCCTCCCGGGCCACCTCCCACAGGGGCCGGTTGAGGCGCAGCGGCGTCGGCAGCGCCATGTGGTTCGGCACGATGTCGAGCACCAGTGCGAGCCCGTGTGCCCGGGCCTCGGCGGCCAGGGCTCGAAGCCCCTCCTCCCCGCCCAGCTCCGCCCGGACCCGGGTGTGGTCGGTGACGTCGTACCCGTGGGACGAACCGGGCACCGCCTCCAGTACGGGGGACAGGTGCAGGTGGGACGCGCCGAGCGAGGCGAGGTACGGTACGACGGCCCGCGCGTGGCCGAAGGTGAACTCGGGGCGCAGTTGGAGGCGGTAGGTCGACGCCGGGGTGACGGCCGGTGGTCCATCGGGTTCAGGCCGGTTGAAATCGGGACTCGGGCGACCGGTACGCGGGGGCAGGCTCATGAGAACGTACGTACCCAGGATGCGGGATTCCGTGCCATTACCCAATGCATCCGGGTGACTGCGCCGGGTTAACGTTGCTCAAGTGTTTGGAACCGTCAACACCTATCGAAGAGTCATCGCCCTGACCGGGCCCCTACTCCCGCTCATCTCCTTCCTCGCCCGACTGCCCGTCGCGATGTCGCAGTTCGGCAGCGTCCTCCTCGTCGCCGAGACCAGCGGCTCCCTCGCCACCGCGGGCATAGTCGGCGGCACCCTCTCCGCCGGACAGGTGGTCTTCGGACCCGTCCTGGGCCGGCTCGCCGACCGTCACGGGCAGCGTTCCGTCGTCCTGACGGCCGCCGCCGTCAACGCGGTGGCGACCGCGGCCCTGGTGGCCGGGGCGCTCTCCGAGCTCGCCACCGTCCCGCTCGCCGCGATCGGCTTCGTCACCGGGGCCTCCGTCCCCCTGATCGGCCCGCTCGCCCGTACCCGCTCCGTGGCGCTGGCCCACCGCGCCAAGTCCGACGAGGGCGTCGTGGGCGCCATCCACTCCCTCGAAGGCACCCTGGACGAGGTCTCCTTCGTCTTCGGCCCCGCCCTCGTGGGGCTGGCCACCCTCGCCCTGCACCCGGCCGTCGCCCTCGGCGGCGCGGCCGCCCTCGTCGCCGTCTTCGGCAGCCTCTACGCGCTGCACCCGACCGCCGCCGTCACGGCCGGAGTGCCCGCGGGAGCCGACCGGACGAAGGACCGCGTCCGGGTCCGCCCGCCGCGCGTGGTCTTCGCCGTACGGGGTTCCCTCGCCCTCCAGGGCGCCATGTTCGGCGCCTGCCAGGCCGGAATCGCCGCCCTGACCGCACAGTTGGGCGTCCCCGGCCAGGCCGGCATCGTGTACGCGGCCATGGGGGTCGTCAGCGCCGCCGTCGGGCTCTCGCTCGGCGCGCTGCCCGCCCGCTTCGGGCTGCGGCTGCGCTGGCGCTGGGCCACCGCCGCCGCGCTCGTGCTCTCCGTACCGCTGCTCTTCACGGAGACGCTGTGGCCGCTGTACGTGGTCGTCACCGTCCTGGGAGCCGCCTATGCCCCGCACCTGATCACCGCCTTCGCCATCACCGAGCGCGCGGTGAGCCCCAGCCGGCTCGCCGAGTCGATGGCCTTCGCCGCCAGCTCGCTCGTCGCCGGACAGGCCGCCTCGCTCGCCGTCTCCGGGCGGCTCGCCGAGTGGTACGGGCCCTCCGCGGCCTTCGCGGTGGCCGTGGGGGCCGCCGCCCTGTGCCTGGTCCTGGCCCTGGTCACCCGGGTGCCGTCGGGCCGTGCGCACGCCCCGGTGGTGGCCGGCGGGGGCGCCCGTCCGGACGCCTTCCTGGAAGGCGCCGCCTACGCCGGGCACTGAGGCGCCGCCCGGGCCGTGCGCCCGGGCGGCGCTCGATCCGGGCGCCGCGGCGGCGCCTGTGCCGGGGGCCGCCCGGGCCTGTGCCGGGCGCCGGAGCGGCGCCTACGCCGGCCGCTGAAGCACCACCAGACACCGTCCTGTCAGTGTCACCCGGTCCCCGGCCGCGTACTGCGGCCCGGTACCGGGTGCCAGTACCTCCGGGCGCGCCGTGTCCACGACCAGCCGCCACTGCGCGCCGTGCCCGGCCGGGACCGTGAAGTCCTGCGCTTCCGCGCCCGCGTTGAACATCAGCAGGAACGAGTCGTCGGTGATCCGCTCCCCGCGGGTGCCCGGCTCCGAGATGGCCTCCCCGTTCAGGAACACCGCCAGCGCCCGCGCGTGCTGCGCCTGCCAGTCACGGGCCCGCATCTCCTCGCCGTGCGGGGTGAACCAGGCGATGTCCGAGAGCTCGTCGTGCGTGCCCTCCACCGGCCGGCCGTGGAAGAAGCGGCGCCGCCGGAACACCGGGTGCTCCCGCCGCAGCCACACCATCCGCCGGGTGAACTCCAGCAGGGCGGGAGCCGGTTTGCCGGGCTCCGGCCAGCTCACCCACGACAGCTCGTTGTCCTGGCAGTAGGCGTTGTTGTTGCCGCCCTGGGAGCGGGCGAACTCGTCGCCGTGACTGATCATCGGCACACCCTGCGACAGCATCAGCGTCGCGATGAAGTTGCGCATCTGGCGCTCGCGCAGCTCCCCGATGTCCGGATCCTCCGTCGGCCCCTCCGCCCCGCAGTTCCAGGACCGGTTGTGGGTCTCGCCGTCCCGATTGCCCTCGCGATTGGCCTCGTTGTGCTTCTCGTCGTACGAGACCAGGTCGTTCAGGGTGAAACCGTCGTGGCAGGTGGTGAAGTTGATCGAGGCCAGCGGCCGGCGGCCGTCGTCCTGGTAGAGGTCGGAGGAGCCGGTCAGCCGGCCCGCGAACTCCGCGAGCGTGCGCGGCTGCCCGCGCCACAAGTCCCGTACGGTGTCCCGGTACTTCCCGTTCCACTCGGTCCACAACGGCGGGAAGTTGCCCACCTGGTAGCCGCCTTCGCCCAGGTCCCAGGGCTCCGCGATCAGCTTGACCTGGCTGACCACCGGATCCTGCTGGACCAGGTCGAAGAACGAGGACAGCCGGTCCACCTCGTGGAACTGACGGGCCAGCGTGGCCGCCAGGTCGAAGCGGAAGCCGTCCACGTGCATCTCGGTGACCCAGTACCGCAGCGAGTCCATGATCAGCTGGAGCACGTGCGGGGAACGCATCAGCAGCGAGTTCCCGGTGCCCGTGGTGTCCATGTAGTGCCGCGGATCGTCCGCGAGCCGGTAGTACGAGGCGTTGTCCAGCCCCCGGAAGGACAGGGTCGGGCCCAGGTGGTTCCCCTCGGCGGTGTGGTTGTAGACCACGTCGAGGATCACCTCGATGCCGGCCTCGTGCAGGGCCCGGACGGCCGACTTGAACTCCAGCACCTGCTGGCCCCGGTCACCCGAGGCGTAGCCGTTGTGCGGGGCGAAGAAGCCGATGGTGTTGTAGCCCCAGTAGTTGCTGAGCCCGTCGTCCACGAGGCGGTGGTCGTTGACGAACTGATGGACCGGCATCAGCTCCAGCGCCGTCACGCCCAGCTTGGTCAGGTGCCCGATGACCGCGGGGTGCGCGAGCGCCCCGTACGTGCCGCGCAGCTCCTCGGGGAGGTCCGGGTGACGCATGGTCAGGCCCTTCACGTGGGCCTCGTAGAGCACCGTGTGGTGGTACTCGTGGCGCGGCGGCCGGTCGTTGGCCCAGTCGAAGTACGGGTTGACCACGACCGAACTCATGCTCTTGGGAGCGGAGTCCAGATCGTTGCGGGAGTCGGGCCGGCCGAAGTGGTAGCCGTACACCTCCTCGCCCCAGTCGACGCTGCCCGCGATGGCCCGCGCGTACGGGTCCAGGAGCAGCTTGGCCGCGTTGCAGCGCCGTCCGCGCTCCGGCTCGTAGGGGCCGTGCACCCGGAACCCGTAGCGCTGACCGGGCATGATGCCCGGCAGGTAGGCGTGCCGGACGAACGCGTCGGTCTCGCGCAGCTCGATCGCGGTCTCCGAACCGTCGTCGTGCAGCAGACACAGTTCGATGCGTCGGGCGGCCTCCGAATAGACCGCGAAATTGGTGCCGGCGCCGTCATACGTGGCGCCGAGCGGATACGCCTGTCCCGGCCAGACCTGCATAGAAAACGACTCTTCCCCTCTGTGTCGGGCTGATCCGGCGTGGACCACGTCACTGCCAGATCTTCCCCGAAACCGGGCTTCCACGCGGGGACTTGGGAGGGTCCTACCGGGTGACCCGGAGAGCTGATAAGAGGGTGGGCGGACGATGGGGAGATCCGATCGTCGGCAGAGCGGATAATGAGCCAACGGACTGGCCGGGTACGGACCCTGAGCCCGCGTCGGGCCGCAGGGGCCCGCATCGGGCTGCAGGGTGCCGCACGCGCGGAGTACCCTTCCGTGATCACTGGAGACGGGCGTCCAGACGCAGGAGGCGGTGCACGGGTGAGCTCGGGAGGTCTGGAGCTGCCCCCTGGTGACAGCGGTCACGAGGGCGGCCCGGCGGACGCCGCGGGCGGGACGGCCGGCGCGATTCCCGCCGGGGCCGTGTCGCTGGCCCCGCCGGAAGCCGGCGGTACCGGGAAGGCGCAGGCGGGAGCCGGCGCCGAGCTGGACTGGGGCGCGGACGCCTGGAGCGAGGTCCGGACCCGGGCCCAGCGCGCGGGCCGTGCGTACATCTGGCTGAACCTGATCGAACAGCGGCTGCGCTCCGTGGTCGGAGCGGTGCTCCGGCCCGTCTACGAGCCCGTGCACGGAGGCGACGACTGGGTGGTGGCCGCCGCGGGCCCCGCCGGCCAGGAGTGGGTGCAGCGGGCGGTCGCCGTGCGCGAGGTCAGCCGCCGCAAGGGCTACCTGCTGGACTCCGCCGACGACAACGTGCTGAGCTTCCTCACCCTCCCGCAGCTGCGCGAGCTGATGGTCCAGCACTGGCCCTGCTTCGAGCCCTACTTCGACGACCGGCGCGAGATCGAGCAGGCGCTGGACGAGCTGGAGGTCACGCGCAACGTCGTCTCGCGCAACCGGGCCCTGTCCCGGGCCGTCCTGGAACAGGCCGAGCGGGCATCGGCGCGGCTGCTGGAGGTACTGGGCGGCGGCGCGGGCTCCCCGGCGGCGGACCGGCTGCCCATCGACGCCGTCGAGGACCTGGTCGGCGACCGGTACGCGGACGTCATCTCCGTCCACCCGGACCGGGTGCGGCTGCAGCGCCAGCTCCCGGCCGAGGACCTCTTCGGCGGCGCGCGGCGGCTCGACGCCATCGGCATCGGGCTCAACCTGCTGGTCCAGAACTTCTCGGGCCGAAGACTCGTACGCCTCGCGGAGGCCGGCTGCCGGGTGCGGCTGCTGTTCCTCAACCCGGCGAGCAGCGCCGTCAAGCGGCGCGAGCGGGAGCTCGGCCTGCGCAAGGGCGAGCTGAGCCGCTCGGTGGAGATGAACATCCTGCACGTGCGGCGGGTGCGGGCGGGCCTGCGGGACCCCTCGCGCTTCGAGATCCACGTCTTCGACGAGACCCCGCGCTTCACCGCGTACCTGGTGGAGGGCGAGTCCTCGGGCATCGCGGTGGTCCAGTCGTACCTGCGCCGGGCCCGGGGCATGGAGGCGCCGGTCCTCGTCCTGCGCGGCGGCGGGCGGGCCGCACCGGTGCGGCCCGACCACGAGCACGGGCTGTTCCCGACCTACCGCGAGGAATTCGAGTCGATCTGGCAGGACTCCCGCCCGGTGTCCTGAGCGGCCGCCGGCCGCCCCGCCTCCGGGGCTGTCAGTGGCCCGTGTCAGGCTGAAAGCCGTTGACGTAGAGGGACGGGTACGGGGGGAACACGATGGGGGACCGGGCGGGGGACTGGATGGGGGACTGGCACGGCGGGCCGATGGTGGCCTTCGACCTGGAGACCACGGGCACCGACACGGAATCCGACCGGATCGTGACGGCGGCCGTCCTCACGGTCGGCCCGGACGGGCAGGTGGCCCGGGAGCGGACCTGGCTGGTCGACCCGGGCGTGCCGATCCCGGAGCAGGCCTCGGCGATCCACGGCATCTCCACGGACCACGCCCGCTCGCGGGGGATGGCGGCGGCCCCGGCGATCGAGGAGATCACCCGGACGCTCGTGGAGGCACTGAGCTCGGGAACCCCGCTGGTGGTGATGAACGCGCGGTACGACCTGACCCTGCTGGACCGCGAGTGCCGCCGCCACGGGATCCGCCCGCTGGGGGAGCGCTGGCCCGGTACGACCGCGCCGCCCGTCATCGACCCCCTGGTGCTGGACAAGCACGCGGACCGCTACCGCAAGGGCCGGCGCACCCTCCAGGCCCTCTGCGAGCACTACGGGGTGAGCCTGGAAGCGGCGCACGACGCGGGCGCGGACGCGCTGGCGGCGGCCCGCGCCGCACGGCGGATGGGCGCCGTGCACGCGGCGATAGGGACGGTCGCCCTGGCGGACCTGCACGAACTCCAGATTCGCGCGGCGGCCGAACAGGCGGCCTCGCTGCAGAGCTACCTGCGGCGCACCACGGACCCCGAGGCGATAGTCGAGCGGGCCTGGCCCGTCGTGCCGTACCGGACCTGACATTCGCCGAAGCAGGCGTGGAGCCGCCCTCGCTCACACCGAGAGCCCTAGCCTTTTCCCCACGGGATCGCATAGATCGGGGCTCGCTCATGAGACTGCCCAGAACCGCGCACACCGATCGCCCCTGGCGGATCCACGAGATCGCCGGCGACTTCCGGGTCGAGGACGTGTGGGACCTCCCGACGCCGGGCGGTCCGGACGACCTCGCTCGGCTCGTGGAACAGTTCGAGAAGGGCTGGGGGCAGCACGAGACCGCCTCTCCCGTGGTGCGCGTGCTCTTCGCGGTCCGCTGGAAGCTGGGCGCGCTGCTCGGCTGGGACAAGCCCGCCGACGGCCTCGGCGGCCGTGTGCCGAGCCTGCGGGACCGGCTGCCCGAGGACCTGCGGGCGAACGCCCGGGGTTCGGCGTCCGGTTCGCCGACGTTCAGCACCGTCTACCAGACGCATGACGAGTGGGTGCTGGAGACCGCCAACCGGACCGTCCACGGGATCCTGCACATCGGCTGGGTCCCGGACGAGGACGGAGCGGGCGGCTACCACGGCCGGATGGCGGTCCTGGTCAAGCCGAACGGACTCCTCGGCGCCCTCTACATGGTGGGCATCAAGCCCTTCCGCCACCTCGGGGTGTACCCGGCGATGCTGCGCGGCATCGGCCGCGCCTGGCAGGCCGGTACGGGACCCGGCGCGGCGGCCTGACACCGGAGAGGGCCGCGGGTCAGCGGTCCGGCCATTGATCGCGGTAGACGACGTGGATCGCGCTGCCGCCGCCGTCGGCGACGAGGCCGTCGCCCTGCCCCATCCGGGCGCAGTAGTGCGCGTGGTCGGGGCGGGCGTGGACGTACCCCGGACCCCGGTGGGCCACGTCGGCGAAGAGCCATGAGGTGTCGGCGAACAACGCGGCGCTGCCCGTCATGAACAGCGCCCCGGCGTGGACGCGCTGGTGGAACCGGTCCCGGTTCTCCCGGTGGTGCCGCTCCGGCCGGAACTCGCGGGCGCGGCCGGCCGAAAGCGGTCCGGGCAGGTTCGCGGTCCGCGGCCGTCCCGGTCCCAGCCGGGCTCGCAGCTCCTTCCAGCGCGAGGGGGCGAACTGGAGCGAGTGGTGCAGGAGGACCAGGTCGGGCCCCGGTTCCCCGGTGTCGGGATCGGTGCGCCGCAGTGGTACGTGGACCAGTGAGCGCGGGGAGGTGGCGGCGAGCGACCACAGCGCGGCGACGAGCTGCGCGGCCTGCTGATCGACCTGGGCGTCCAGGTACCAGCGGCCGTCCGACAGCACCGCGCGCTCCGGCGGCCGGGCCGGGCGGATCACCTGGAACTCCGCGGGGCCGAGCCGGGCCCGGTGGAGGGAGAGGGAAAGTTTCATATGCGGGAATCGATACGCCGGTCCTAGAAGGCGTGCCAGCGGATTTCCGGGTCGCCCTCGCGGAGGGAGGCGACCCGGCGGCGGAACTCGGCCAGGGCCTTCGGGTTGGCCGGGGCGTGCTGGGAGACCCAGGCGCAGCTGGCCGTTTCGCGGGCGCCGCGCAGGACCGCGCAGCCCTCCCAGTCGCGCACGTCCCAGCCGTACGCCGCCGTGAACTCCTCGTACGCCGCGCCCGGCAGGCCGTACCGGTCGCGGGAGAGGGCCATCACCACCAGGTCGTGCTCGCGCAGGTCGGCGGAGACCGTCTCCAGGTCCACGAGGACCGGCCCGTCGGGGCCCACGTGCACGTTGCGGGGCAGTGCGTCGCCGTGGATCGGGCCCGGCGCGAGGTGCGGGGTGAGGGCGGCGACCTGGGCGGCGTAGCCGTCGCGGCGGGCCCGCAGGTACGCCGCGTCCGCCGGATCGATCGCCCCGCCCGCCAGCCGCAACCAGCGCTCCACCCCGCCCAGCAGATCGCGCGGGGGCAGGACGAAGGGGGGCGCGGGCAGGGCGTGGATCCGCAGCAGCAGCGCCGCGAGGTCGTCCGGGCCGGCCGGGCGGACCGCGTCGGGGAGCCGGTGCCACAAGGTCACCGGGTGCCCGTCCACCAGCCGCGGCTCCGGTTCGGCCGCGCGGACCGCGGGGACCCCGGACTCCGCGAGCCAGCCCGCCACGGCGAGTTCCAGCTCGGCCCGCGGCAGCAGCGCCGCCTCCCGGCCGACCTTGGCGACCAGGTCGTCGCCGAGCGCGAAGACGGCGTTCTCGCCGAGGGCCAGCAGCCGGGGAGCGGGCGACCCCGCCCCTGTCAGGCCCGCCGCCGTCAGGGCCTGCCGGGCCCGTGCCTCGTCCATGCCGTCTCCGCGGTCCGTGTCTGTGTCTCCGGGTGCCCCGGGCGTACCCGGGTGCTCATGACCGGACAAGTTTCGCACCGGCCCGTCCTTCCCCCGGCCTTCCCCCAACTGTCGGCTGACCGCCAATAGGTTGCACGAGACGTCTCGTCTCGTTATGGTTCTCTCATGACCGCCACCGCGAAGCCCGCCCACATCGCCATGTTCTCCATCGCCGCCGCCGGACACGTGAACCCGAGCATCGAAGTGATCCGCGAACTGGTCGCCCGCGGCCACCGCGTCAGCTACGCCATCCCGGCCGCGTACGCGGACAAGATCGCCGAGACCGGCGCCACCCCGGTGGTCTGGAACTCCACCCTCCCCACCGACGAGGACCCCGACGCGTGGGGCACCGAGGTCATAGACAACATCGAGCCCTTCCTCGCCGATGCCGTCCAGGCCCTCCCGCAGCTCGCGGCCGCCTTCGACGGCGACGAGCCGGACCTCGTCCTCCACGACATCACCGCTTACCCCGCGATCGTCCTCGCCCACCGCTGGGGCGTCCCCGCGGTCTCCCTCTCCCCGACCCTGGTCGCCTGGACCGGCTACGAGGAGGAGGTCGCCGCGCCGATGGCCGCCGCACTGCGAGCCTCCGAGCGCGGGCGGGCGTACTACGCCCGGTTCCGGGCCTGGCTCGACGAGAACGGCATCGACGAGGACAGCGACCGGTTCGTCGGCCGCCCCCGCCGCAGCGTCGTCCTCATGCCGCGCGCCCTCCAGCCCCACGCCGACCGGGTCGACGAGACCGTGTACACCTTCGTCGGCGCCTGCCAGGGCGACCGCAGTGCCACCCAGGGCACCTGGACGCGCCCCGCGGGCGCCGAGGGGAAGAAGGTCCTCCTGGTCTCCTTCGGGTCCACCTTCACCAAGCAGCCGGCCTTCTACCGGACGTGCGTGGAGGCATTCGGGGACCTGCCCGACTGGCACGTGGTGCTCCAGATCGGCAAGTTCACCGACGAGGCCGAGATCGGCGAGATCCCCGCCAACGTCGAAGTCCACCGCTGGGTACCCCAGTTGGACATCCTGCGCCGGGCCGACGCCTTCATCACCCACGCGGGCACGGGCGGCTGCCAGGAAGGGCTGGCCACCGGGACCCCGATGGTCGCGGTCCCGCAGGCGGTCGACCAGTTCGGCAACGCCGACATGCTGGCCGGCCTGGGCGTCGCCCGGCACGTCCCGATGGCCGAGGCCGACGCCACGACCCTGCGCGAGGCGGTCCTCGCCCTGGTCGCCGACCCGGAGGTCGCCGCCCGCGCGGACCTCATCCGCCGCGAGATGGCAACGGAGGGCGGCACGCACCAGGCGGCCGACCTGATCGAAGCCGAACTGCCCGGACGGCGGTGAGCGGCGGCCGGCGAGTCCGTCGGCGTCCCGGAACGCCGTCGGGAACCCGGCAACGTACGGCACCCGGCATGGGACCGCCCGACGGCGGAGCCGGGCGCCGGGACGCCGCTGCGTACGATCCGGTCATGAACGCTCCCGTCACCCTCCACGCGGCCGCGACGCGGGCCGCGCCCGCTCTCCTCCTTCGCCCCTGGTGCGCGGACGATGTCGCCGCGCTGGTCGAGGCGTACCGGGACCCCGTTCTGCGGCGGTGGGCGAGTCCTCCCGTGGAGGGCGCGGAGGAGGGGCTGCGGTGGGTGCGGGACCGGGAACGGGACTGGGCCTCGGGCGCGCGGTTCGGCTTCGCCGTCCTGGAGGAGCACGTCGAGGCCGCTGCCGTGGTCGGCCACGTGGTGCTGAAGGGCGTCGCACCCGGCAAGGCCTCCGCCGAGGTCGGCTACTGGACGGCGGCGCGGGCCCGAGGGCGGGGCGTGGCCCCACGAGCCCTGGACGCCCTCGGCACTTGGGCCTTCGAGGCATTCCGGGCCGATGGCCTGGAATGCCTCGAACTCCTCCACCAGGTGGACAACGCGGCATCCTGCCGGGTCGCCGAGAAGAGCGGCTACGCGTTCGGCAGGACCCTGCCGTCGGCGCCGCCCTCCTACCCGCTCGACGGGCACCTGCACCTGCGGCGCGCGCCCGATGCCCGATCCGCGTCGTCAGGGGCGTCGGCGTCGGCTGCGTCGTCAGCGTTGTCGGCGTTGTCAGCATTGTCGGTGGGGCGCCCTATCGTGCAGCCATGACCAAGACGACCAAGGCCGCCAGGACCACCTACGCGGCGCTGCTCCGGGGCATCAACGTCGGCGGGAACAAGAAGGTCCCGATGGCCGAGCTGCGCCAAGTCCTGGAGGGCCTCGGCCACGAGGAGGTGCAGACGTACCTCCAGAGCGGCAACGCCGTCTTCGCCGACGCGAGCGGCAAGACCACGACCGCCCTCGCCCGCGAGCTGGAGGCCGCGATCGAGGCCCACTTCGGCTTCCGGGTCCCCTGCCTGGTGCTCGACGGCGCCTACCTGCGCGCCGTCGCCGACGCCTGCCCCTTCCCCGCCGCCGAACTCGAGGGCAAACAGCTCCACGCCACCTTCTGCTCCGAGCAGCCCGCCGAGTCCCGCTTCGCCTCGATCGACGCCCCCGCGTACCTCCCGGAGGAGTACCGCGTGGGCGACCGCGTCATCTACCTCTACGCCCCGAACGGCCTCGGCCGCTCCAAACTGGGCGAGTCCCTCGCGAAGCCGGCGGTGGTCAAGGGCCTGGACGTGACCACCCGCAACTGGAACACCGTCGTGAAGCTGGTGGAACTCACGGAGGAATGACCCCAAGGACGGCCGGGCCGCGCTCCGGTGGGACGGCCTAGTCCGCCAGCCCGTTCAGCAGGGTCATCTCGTGCGGGGTCAGATGGACCGTCGCCGCGTCCAGGTTCTCCGCCAGGTGGTCCGGGGAGCCCGTGCCGGGAGTGGGGCACAGGACCGGGGAATGCTGGAGGAGCCAGGCCAGGGCGATCTGGCCGGTGGACGAGCCGTGTTCGGTGGCGACCGCCGTCAGCGCGGCGGCGCTCTCCCGGGTCAGGGCCCCGCTGCCCAGCGGGTAGTAGGGGAGGAAGGCGATGCCCCGGGCCTCGCACAGGGCGAGGAGTTCCGCCGAGGAGCGGTCCAGGACGTTGTACGGGTTCTGCACCGAGGCCACCGGGACCACGGCCAGGGCCTCCCTCAGTTGGTCCGCCGTCACCGTGTTCAGCCCGATGTGGCGGATCTTGCCCTCCGCCCGGAGCTCGGCCAGCGTGCCCAGCTGCTCCGCCGGCGGGACGGCCGGGTCGAAGCGGTGCAGCTGGTAGAGGTCGATCCGGTCCATGCGGAGCCTGCGCAGGCTCGCCTCGCACATCGAGCGCAGGTCCTCCGGGCGGCCCGCCGCGTGCCACTGGTCGGGGCCGGTGCGCACCACCCCGCCCTTGGTGGAGACCACCAGCCGCTCCCCGTACGGGTGGAGGGCCTCGGCGACCAGCTCCTCGGCCAGGTGGGGGCCGTAGTTGTCGGCGGTGTCGATCAGGGTGACCCCGCGTGCGACGGCTGTGCGCAGCAGTGCGACCGACGCGTGGCGCGCGTCGCGCGGGCCCCAGTAGCCGGCGCCGACCAGACCGCCGGTGCCGAGTCCGAGGCGGCGTACGGGCAGGTCCCCGCCGAGGGCGAACGTCTCATCCACGTCAACAGACATGGCCCGACGGTATCCCAGGCCCCCGGATGTGCCAGGCTCGTGGGCATGCGTTACATCATCATCGGCGCCGGAGCGATCGGCGCGACCATCGGCGGACGGCTCGCGGAGTCCGGCAGCGAGGTCGTGCTCGTCGCGCGCGGCCCCCACGCGGAGGCACTGCGGGCGGACGGGCTGCGGCTCACCACGGCGGACGGGGAGCGGGTGCACCGGCTGCCCGTGGTCGGCGGTCCGGCAGAGCTCGGCGAACTACGCCCCGACGACGTGCTGTTGCTCACCGTGAAGACCCAGGACGCACTCGCCGCGCTCGACGCGTGGGGCGACGCGGAGGTCGCGGGCGGCGGCACGGCCGCGCAGCGGCTGCCGGTGCTGTGCGCGCAGAACGGGGTGGAGAGCGAACGCCTCGCCCTACGGCGCTTCGCGCGCGTGTACGGGGTCTGCGTGTGGCTGCCGGCGACCTTCCTGGAGCCTGGGGTGGTCTCCGCGCTGTGCGCGCCGCTGACCGGGATCCTGCACCTCGGGAAGGCCGCCGGGGGAGCGGACGCGCGGGCCCGGCGGATCGCGGGCGACCTGGAGAAGGCCGGGTTCGGGGCGCCGGTCGTCGAGGACGTGATGCGGTGGAAGCACGCGAAGCTGCTGGGCAACCTGGGCAACGCGATCCAGGCGACCACCGGCCCCGAGCCGGAGCCCGCGAAGGCGGCGCTGCTGCTGCGGGCCGTGCGGGAGGCGAAGGCCGCCTTCACCGCGGCCGGGATCGACTGGGCTTCGGAGGACGAGCAGGCTGCGGCCCGCGACGGGAAGGTGGACGTTCCGGCCGGAGCGGTGCGGGGCGGGTCGTCCTGGCAGAGCCTGGCGCGGGGGACGGGGTCGGTGGAGGCGGACTATCTCAACGGGGAGATCGTGCTGCTGGGGCGGCTGCACGGGGTGGCCACGCCGGTCAACGACACGCTGCGCGTGGCGGCGAACATCTTCGCCCGGGAGGGCCTGCCGCCGGGGGCGATGTCCGCGGAGGATCTGACGGCTCTGGCCGACGAGGCCGCGGCGCGGGTGTAGGCACACGCCGGGTGCGGGTGGGTGGGCGGGCCCTGCGGGGCGAAGTCCCCTACCCGCCCTTCCACCGTTCCCCGGGCTACGCCCGGACCCGTACGTGCGCTGCGCGCCCGTGCCCTCAAACGCCGGGCGGGCTGGATGTGCCGCGCAGCGGCGGGTCAGGCCGCCAGGGCCGGGATGCGGGCCGGGGTGACGGTGGCCGCGTCGAATCTGCGGAGCAGTAGGCGGGCCAGTTCCGGGGAAGGGCCCAGGACCGCGGAGACCACGTCGGCGCCGGCGGCTTCGGCGCCCGCCGCGATGCGGTCGGGGAGCCGGCCGGGGGCGATGACGTAGGGGGCCACCGCGATCCGGCGGACGCCCTCGGCGCGCAGGGCCCGTACGGCGTCCTCCGTCCGGGGGAGAGCAGCGGAGGCGAACGCAGGCCGCACGGCGCACCAACCGGTGTGCCGCCACTCCCGCGCGGTTTCAGCGATCACTGCGATCGCCTCCGGGTCCGAGGAGCCGGCGGACGCGAGCACCACACCGGTGGTGGCGCGGTCCGCCGGGGTGAGGCCGGCTTCCCACAGCCGGCGCTCCAGGGTCGCCAGCAGCAGCGGCGACGGGCCGAGCACATCCGCGATCCGGACCGAGAGGTCCGGCAGGTGGGACGCGGCGCCCGCGAGCACGGCCGGGATGTCGGACTTCGCGTGGAACGCCCTCGTCAGGAGGAGGGGGAGCGCCACGATCTCGCGTATGCCGGAGAGGTACAGCGAGGCGACCGTCTGGTCGACGGTCGGGGTGTCGAAGTCCAGGAAGGCGGTCTCCACACGCAGCCCCGGCCGCAGCGCCCGTACCCGCCGGGTGAGGGCGTGCACGGTCGCCGCGTGCCGCGGATCGCGGCTGCCGTGGGCGATGACGAGCAGGGCCGGGGAGCGAGTGGAGAGCGCCGACACGGTGATCAGCTCTTGACCAGCAGGCCGCGGGTGCGCAGCACCCACCGCTCGACCGGGCTGAAGATGAGCAGGTCGATCGCGATGCCGACGACCAGGATCAGGATGATCGCCAGGAACACGCCGGGCAGGTCGATGTTGTTGCGGCCGTTTTCGAGGAGCTGGCCCAGGCCCAGCCCCAGGTCGGGGGAGCTGGCGATGATCTCGGCGGCCATCAGGGAGCGCCAGGAGAAGGCCCAGCCCTGCTTGAGGCCGGCCAGGTAGCCGGGCAGCGCGGCCGGCATGACCACGTGCCATGCGCCGCGCAGGCCGGTGGCGCCCAGGGTGCGGCCGGCCCGCAGGAACAGCGGCGGGATCTGGTCGATGCCGGAGACGAGGCCGTTGGCGATCGACGGGACGGCGCCGAGCAGGATGACGGTGTACATCATCGCGTCGTTGAGCCCGAACCAGAGCACCGCCGGGGGCACCCAGGCGACCGAGGGCAGCGACTGCAGGCCCTGCAGGATCGGGCCGATCGCGGCGCGGACGAACTTCACCCGGGCGACGAGCAGTCCGAGCGGCGTACCGATGGCCAGGGCCAGCAGGAAGCCGAGCAGACCGCGCGAGACGGAGGTCCAGATGACCTCCAGCAGGGTGCCCTTCATCCACATGTCGGACAGGCTGTCCCAGACGGAGGACAGGGCGGGGAGCTTGGTCTCGTCGGTGACCTTCGCGGCGACGAGGATCTGCCAGACGAGGAGGACCAGGCCGACGGCGATGACCGGCGGCAGGACCTTCTTGACGAGGACTTCGCGGACCGGCGTGCGGTGGGTCTGGACGGCGTCGAGCGCGTCGAGGCCCGCCTCCAGTCCGGCGAGGTCCTCGGCCTTGGCCTTGGACGGGGCCTCGGGAGTGGTGTCAGTGCTGGCCATGGCGGCGGATCTCCCCACGCAGGTGTTCAGTGATCTCAAGGGACAGCTCCGCGACGTCCGCGTCCTCGATGCGGCGCGGCTGCGGAATGCCCACGGTCCACTCCTTCGCGACCCGGCCGGGTCGCGAGGAGAGGAGAACCACGCGCTGGGCGAGGCGAACGGCCTCGCGGACGTTGTGCGTGACGAACAGGACGGACAGGTTCGTCTCTTCCCAGATGCGGGTGAGTTCGCCGTGCAGCACGTCGCGGGTGATGGCGTCGAGCGCCGCGAACGGCTCGTCCATCAGCAGCAGCTGGCTGTCCTGGGCGAGCGCCCGCGCCAGGGCCACGCGCTGGCGCATGCCGCCGGACAGCTCGTGGACCCGCTTGCCGTACGAGCCGCCGAGCCGGACCAGCTCCAGCAGCCGCTCGGCCTCCGGCTTGCGGTCGGCCTTGGCCACCCCGCGCAGGCGCAGGGCGAGTTCGATGTTCTTGCCCGCGGTGAGCCACGGGAAGAGGGCGTGCTCCTGGAACATCAGGGCCGGACGGCCGCCGGGGGTCTCGATCGACCCCGCGGACGGCTTGTCCAGTCCGGCGACCAGGTTGAGCAGGGTGGACTTTCCACAACCCGAGGCACCCAGGATGGTGACGAACTCTCCGGGAGCGACATCGAGACTGATGTCGTCCAGGACGAGCTGCGATCCGGCCGGGCCGGAGAAGGACTTCGAGACGTGCTCGATCCGAGCGGCGTGCGTCTGCTCCGCTACGGTGCCCTCGGCAGCCTTGGCAAGCATGGTGGCCATGGTCGTCACCTCCTGGGATTCGGGACGGGTACTGAAGGGTTGCTGGACGGGAAGGGCTACTTCGGAGGGGTTACTTGACGCCGAGACCGGCGTCGGCGACCTCGGGCTGGCCCGCGGCCTTGAGCACCTTGTTCAGGAGCTTCAGGTCGTAGATGCCGTTCAGGTCGGGCTGCTCGATGAGCTTGGCCTTGACCGCCCACTCCGACTGCGTCTTCAGCGTCGACGCCAGCGGGTCGTTCGTGATGAGGATGCTCGGCCACGCCGGGTCGATGACCTTGGCGTCGAGCGCCTTGCCGCTGTCCGCCGCGAGCTTCGCGTTCGCGGAGGCCTTGGCCTTGTCCGGGTTGGCGTTGATCCACGCGTTGGTCTTCACGGTGCCCGTGAGCACGGCCTCGACGACGTCCGGGTGCTCCGAGAGGAACTTCTGGGACACGATGATGTTCGTGATCACGAACTTCTTGTCGGGCCACAGGGCGGTCTCGTCGAGGAGGACGGAGCCGCCTTCGGAGACGAGCTTGGAGGCCGTGGGCTCCGGCACCCAGGCGCCGTCGATCGAGCCCTGCTTGAAGGCGTCCGGGGTGACCTTGTTGTCCGTGCGGACGACGGAGACGTCACCCTTGCCGGACTCCGGGTCGACCGTCCAGCCCTTCTCGGCGATCCAGTTGAGGAACGCGACGTCCTGCGTGTTCCCCTTCTGCGGGGTGGCGATCTTCTTGCCCTTGAGGTCGTCCAGGGTCTTGATCTTCGCCGGGTTCACGACCAGCTTGACGCCGCCCGAGGCGGAGCCGGAGATGATCCGCAGGTTGGAGCCCTTGGACTTCACGTAGGCGTTGATCGACGGCGAGGGGCCGATGAAGCCGATGTCGAGAGAGCCGCCGTTGAGGGCTTCGATCTCGGACGGGCCGGCGTTGAAGGACTGCGGCTTGATGGCGGTGGCGCCGAGCTCCTTGGCGATCAGGCCTTCCTGGAGACCGACCAGCGCGGTGGCGTGGGTCAGGTTCGGGAAGTAGCCGATGCGGACCTCGGAAGCCGACAGCTTCTTGGCGGAGGTGTCCGCGACGTTCGCCTTGGGAGCGTCGTCCTTCTTGGCGTCGGAGCCGTAGCCGCACGAGGCGAGGGCGCCGATCAGGAGGGGCAGGGCGGCAGCGGCGACGATGCTGCGGCGCAGGGTGTTACGGGTGGATCCGTTGGCAGGCACGGGAGGGCTCCCTCTCGTAGCGTCGTATCACGACGCACGTCTTCGTTTGCTGAACAAGGGCAGGTAGAGCTCGTGGGGGGTGTGGGCGCGCATGCGGTGCGCGTACGTCATCACGCACATCGCCCCACGCCTCCCGTGCCGCTGCCGAGGGAGCCGCTGCCTACGCGGCCGCCCTCCTTCGCGAAGGTGGAGTAGATATCGGCAAGCATGATCAGAAGTCCCACCCTTCTTCATCAGCCTGGACGGTCGTCTCGGCGGTGGAGGCGAAGGATTCGCCGACCATGCCGGCCGCCAGGGTCGTGCCGTCCGCCGGGTCGATCAGGAGGAAGGACCCGGTGCGGCGCGAGTCGGCGTACGAGTCGAGCGCGAGCGGCTCGGCGGTACGGACGACGACTCGGCCGATGTCGTTGGCCACCAGCTGCCCGGGGTTCGGGTGCTGGGACAGGTCGTCAAGGGTCAGCCGCGAGGGGATCTCCTTGACGATCGCCTTCACCGTGCGCGTCGTGTGCTTGATCAGCACCCGGGCGCCCACGGCGAGGGGCTGGTCCGCCACGTGGCAGACCGTCGCCACGACGTCCTGCGTGGTGGCGGGGGAGCTCGACGACGGCGCGATCAGATCGCCGCGCGAGATGTCGATGTCGTCCTTGAGACGCAGGGTCACCGACTGCGGGGCCCACGCGATGTCGACGCTCTCGCCGAGCGCGTCGATGCCCTCGATGACCGAGGTGCGGCCCGAAGGCAGGACGGTGACGGCCTCGCCGACCCGCAGCACGCCGGAGGCGATCTGGCCCGCGTAGCCCCGGTAGTCCGGGTTCTCGGCGGTCTGCGGACGGATCACGTACTGCACCGGGAAACGCGCCGGGCAGGCGGTGAGGTCGTGGCTGACCGGGACGGTCTCCAGGTGCTCCAGCACCGTGGGGCCGCCGTACCAGTCCATGTTCGCGGAGGGCTCCACCACGTTGTCGCCGGCCAGCGCGGAGATCGGGATCGCGGTGATCTCCGGGACGCCCAGGCCCGTGGCGTACGCGGTGAACTCCTCGGCGATCGACGCGAAGACCGACTCCTGGTAGCCCACCAGGTCCATCTTGTTGACGGCGAGGACCACGTGCGGGACCCGGAGGAGGGCCGCGACGGCGGCGTGCCTGCGGGTCTGCTCGATCACGCCGTTGCGGGCGTCGACGAGGACCACGGCGAGGTCGGCGGTGGAGGCGCCGGTGACCATGTTCCGGGTGTACTGCACGTGCCCGGGGGTGTCGGCCAGGATGAACCGGCGCCGGGCGGTCGCGAAGTAGCGGTAGGCCACGTCGATGGTGATGCCCTGCTCCCGCTCGGCCCGCAGGCCGTCGGTGAGCAGCGCCAGGTCGGGGGTGTCCTGACCGCGGCTGGCCGAGACCCGCTCCACGGCTTCCAGCTGGTCGGTGAGGACCGACTTGGAGTCGTGCAGGAGGCGGCCGACCAGGGTGGACTTGCCGTCGTCGACGGAACCCGCGGTCGCGAAGCGCAGCAGCGTGGTCGCCGACAGGTCGGCGAACTGCTCGGTGGTGGAGGTCATTTTAGAAGTACCCTTCGCGCTTGCGGTCTTCCATCGCGGCCTCGGACAGCTTGTCGTCGGCGCGGGTCGCGCCCCGCTCGGTGAGCCGGGAGGCGGCGATTTCGGTGATCACGGCGTCCAGCGTGGTGGCGTCGGAGTCGACGGCACCGGTGCAGGACATGTCACCGACGGTGCGGTAGCGGATCAGGCGGGTCTCGGTGGTCTCGCCTTCCTTGGCGCCGCCCCACTCGCCGGCCGTCAGCCACATGCCGTTGCGCTGGAAGACCTCGCGCTCGTGGGCGAAGTAGATCTCCGGCAGTTCGATCTTCTCGCGGGCGATGTACTGCCACACGTCCAGCTCGGTCCAGTTGGACAGCGGGAAGACGCGCACGTGCTCGCCCGGCGCGTGGCGGCCGTTGTAGAGCTGCCACAGCTCGGGGCGCTGGCGGCGCGGGTCCCACTGGGAGAACTCGTCGCGCAGGGAGAAGACGCGCTCCTTGGCGCGGGCCTTCTCCTCGTCGCGGCGGCCGCCGCCGAAGACCGCGTCGAACTTCAGCTGCTGGATCGCCTCCGTGAGGGGGACGGTCTGCAGCGGGTTGCGGACGCCGTCGGGACGCTCGCGGAGCTTGCCGGCGTCGATGTACTCCTGGACGGAGGCCACGTGCAGGCGCAGTCCGTGCTTGGCGACCGCGCGGTCGCGGTAGTCCAGGACCTCGGGGAAGTTGTGGCCGGTGTCCACGTGGAGCAGGGTGAAGGGCACCGGCGCGGGCGCGAACGCCTTGAGCGCCAGGTGCAGCATGACGATGGAGTCCTTGCCGCCGGAGAAGAGGATCACCGGCTTCTCGAACTCGCCCGCCACCTCGCGGAAGATGTGCACGGCCTCCGACTCGAGGGCGTCGAGGTGCGACAGCGCGTAGGGCGCGTCCGTCCCTTCGTGGACGTGTGCGACGGTGGCGGTCATGCCAGACCCCTCTCGGTGAGCATCGCGTGCAGGGCCGAAGCCGACTCCTGTACGGACTGCGTGTGCGACTCGATACGGAGGTCCGGGGACTCCGGTGCCTCGTACGGGTCGTCGACCCCGGTCAGACCGGAGATCTCGCCCGCCGCCTGCTTGGCGTACAGGCCCTTCACGTCACGCTCGGAGCACACCTCCACCGGAGTGGCCACGTGTACTTCGAGGTAGCTCGTGCCCTCGGCGGCGTGCCGCTTGCGGACGGCCTCGCGGCTGTCGGCGAACGGCGCGATCACCGGGACGAGCGCCTTGACGCCGTTGGACGCGAGGAGTTCGGCGACGAAGCCGATCCGCTGCACGTTGGTGTGCCGGTCCTCGCGGCTGAAGCCGAGACCGGCGGAGAGGAACTCGCGGATCTCGTCGCCGTCGAGGACCTCCACGCGGTGGCCCTCGGCGCGCAGCCGCTCGGCCAGCGCGTAGGCGATCGTGGTCTTGCCCGCGCTCGGCAGCCCGGTCAGCCACACCGTGGCGCCCTGGTCGCTCACGCTCATCTGGTTCGTCTCCGTCGGTTCCGTACGTGCAGTGCTTGTGCCGGGGGTCGTGCCGCCGGCCGTGCCGCTGGTCGTCATCAGCCGTGCAGCCCGCACTCGGTCTTGCCGCGCCCGGCCCAGCGACCGGCGCGGGCGTCCTCGCCCTCCGCCACCCGGCGGGTGCAGGGGGCGCAGCCGACGGAGGCGTAACCGTCCATCAGCAGCGGGTTGGTGAGCACGCCGTGCTCGAGGACGTACGCGTCCACGTCGTCCTGGGTCCAGCGGGCGATCGGCGAGACCTTGACCTTCCGCCGCTTCTCGTCCCAGCCGACCACCGGGGTGTTCGCCCGGGTCGGGGACTCGTCGCGGCGCAGGCCCGTGGCCCAGGCGTCGTACGCGGTCAGGCCCTCTTCGAGCGGCTTGACCTTGCGCAGCGCGCAGCACAGGTCGGGGTCGCGGTCGTGCAGCTTGGGGCCGTACTCGGCGTCCTGCTCGGCGACGCTCTGGCGCGGGGTGAGGGTGATGACGTTGACGTCCATCACGGCCTCGACCGCGTCACGGGTGCCGATGGTCTCCTCGAAGTGGTAGCCCGTGTCGAGGAAGACCACGTCCACGCCGGGGAAGGCGCGGGAGGCGAGGTGGGCGACGACCGCGTCCTCCATGGAGGAGGTCACGGCGAACTTCTTGCCGAAGGTCTCGGCCGCCCAGGTGAGGATCTCCAGCGGGGTGGAGTCCTCGAGGTCCCGGCCCGCCTGCTCGGCCAGCGCCTTGAGGTCGGCCGACCGGAACTCGCCGGTCGTGAGATCCGCGTCCTGAATCGTGGTCATATCTCGTCCCCTCCAGCGTCGTTGGACTGAACACCCCGGGCCAGCAGCCCGAGGTACTTCAGCTGGAAGGCTCGATTGCAGGCCCTGCATTCCCAGGCGCCGTGACCTGTTTCGTTCGGGAACAGGTCCTCGTCGCCGCAGTACGGGCAGTAGAACGGTGCGGCGCGCTCGCTCACGAGAGGTCCTCGTCCTTGGCACGGGTGACCCAGCTGGCGAAGCGCTCGCCGTCCTCGCGCTGCTTCTCGAAGCGCGTGACGACCCGCTCGACGTAGTCCGGCAGACCGTCCGAGGTGACCTTGAGGCCGCGGACCTTGCGGCCGAATCCGGCCTCCAGTCCGAGGGCGCCGCCCAGGTGGACCTGGTAGCCCTCGACCTGGTTGCCCTCGTCGTCCAGGACCAGCTGGCCCTTGAGACCGATGTCCGCCACCTGGATACGGGCGCAGGCGTTCGGGCAGCCGTTGATGTTGATGGTGAGCGGCTCGGCGAACCCCGGCAGGCGGCGCTCCAGTTCGTCGATCAGCGAGGCGCCGCGCGCCTTCGTCTCGACGATGGCCAGCTTGCAGAACTCGATGCCGGTGCAGGCCATCGTGCCGCGGCGGAACGGGGACGGGTTGACCCGCAGGTCCAGCGCCTCCAGGGCCGCGACGACCGAGTCGACCTGGCCCGCCTCGATGTCGAGCACGATCATCTTCTGCTCGGCGGTGGTGCGCAGCCGGCCGGAACCGTGCTGCTCGGCGACGGCGGCGATCTTCGTCAGGGTGGCGCCGTCGACACGGCCCACGCGGGGCGCGAAGCCGACGTAGAACTTGCCGTCCTGCTGCTGGTGCACGCCGACGTGGTCGCGCCACTGGCCGCTGGGCTGCTCGGGCGCGGGGCCGTCGGTCAGCTTGCGCTTCAGGTACTCGTCCTCCAGGACCTGGCGGAACTTGGCCGGGCCCCAGTCGGCGACGAGGAACTTCAGGCGGGCGCGGGTGCGCAGCCGGCGGTATCCGTAGTCGCGGAAGATCGAGATGACGCCTTCGTAGATGTCCGGGACCTCGTCGAGCGAGACCCAGGTGCCCAGGCGCACACCCAGCTTCGGGTTGGTGGAGAGACCGCCGCCGACCCAGACGTCGAAGCCGGGGCCGTGCTCGGGGTGGTTCACGCCGACGAAGGCGATGTCGTTGATCTCGTGCGCCACGTCGAGCAGCGGCGAGCCGGAGATCGCGGACTTGAACTTGCGGGGCAGGTTCGAGAAGGCGGGGTTGCCCACGATGCGGGCGTAGATCTCGTCGATGGCGGGGGTGCCGTCGATGATCTCGTCCAGCGCGATGCCGGCGACGGGCGAGCCGAGGATCACGCGGGGGGTGTCACCGCAGGCCTCGGTGGTCGAGAGGCCGACGGCCTCCAGACGGCGCCAGATCTCCGGGACGTCCTCGATGCGGATCCAGTGGTACTGCACGTTCTGCCGGTCCGTGAGGTCGGCGGTGCCGCGGGCGAACTCCTCGGAGATCTCACCGATGACGCGCAGCTGCTCGGTGGTCAGCCGGCCGCCGTCGATGCGCACGCGCAGCATGAAGTACTTGTCGTCCAGCTCCTCCGGCTCCAGGATCGCGGTCTTGCCGCCGTCGATCCCGGGCTTGCGCTGGGTGTAGAGGCCCCACCAGCGCATACGGCCGCGCAGGTCGTTGGGGTCGATCGAGTCGAAGCCCGCCTTGGAGTAGATGTTCTCGATGCGCGCCCGCACATTGAGACCGTCGTCGTCCTTCTTGAACTGCTCGTTGCCGTTGAGGGGCGTGTGGTGTCCGACGGCCCACTGGCCCTCACCGCGGTGACGGCCGGTCTTGCGGCGCGCGGCGGCGGCGGGTGCGGCTGCTGCGGTCGTATCGGGGGTGGCGGCCATGGCGGTACGTCCTTCTTGGGCGGCTCGAGGCAGGGGCAGGGGGAGCGGCGGCGTGACCCCTGGCGCGCGTGGAGCGGATGTGGCAGATCCGCCGCCCTTTTGGGGCGGTGTTCGGCCTACAGGGGACTGCGGTGGTGACGAGGGCGGGCGGTGTGTTCGCTTCCGCGGCGACGTCGGTGCGGGGCGCTGTCGCGGCGGTGAATTGCGTCAGCGCGCCGGACAGATGGCGCTGGACATGCGGCCGAGGTCGACGTGCCGCCGACTCACCAAGGCAATTCCAGCTCCGTTCATGGGGGGAAGCGTGGCATGTGGCGATTGGAGGAGTCCACTACTGTCCACGATGCGGACGAAGTCGTCTCGGATGGCAAGATGTCCGTGATGGGCGTCACCTCACCAGCCCCTTTGTGCCCGCTTGTCCCGGGGAGGGGGCGGCCCCGCAGGGCCGCCGCCTCCCGTCGGAGCGGCTACGCGCCGGGCCAGGGGCCCGGGGTGGGGGCGACGGCCTTCTCCTCCGTCTCCTCCTTGAAGACCTTGAAGCCGCGCCGGAGGTAGTTCGCCATGGCCGTCGGGCCGTCGTCGCTGCACGTGTGCAGCCAGACGCGCCGGGTCGGGGCCAGCTCCGGCCAGCGCTCGGCCAGCGACCAGGCCCGCTCGATGCCCACGGTCAGCAGGTGCCCGCCGATGCGCCGCCCCCGGAAGTCGGGGAGCAGGCCGAAGTACATGATCTCCACCACACCGTCCGGCTGCGGGTCGAGTTCCACGTACCCCGCGGGGGTGCCCCGGTCGTACGCCACCCAGGTCTCCACGCCGGGACGGTCCAGCTGCTCCACCCACTGCGCGCGGGTCAGCGACAGCCGGTCCGTCCAGTGGATGTCCCCGCCCACCGAGGCGTAGAGGAAGCGGCTGAACTCGGGGGAGGGGACCTCCGAGCGGACGATCCGGATCTCCGGGCCCGGGACGGCCGCCGCGACGAGGTCGGACGGTGCGGTCATTTCCAGGGACCAGGTGGTCAGTGTGCTCGTGCTCATGGACGTCAGGGAATCATGCCGGTCGCCGAGGGGCCCAGCCGGGCGCTGACGACCGCGGGCGCCGTGGAGTGCGGCAGCAGGGAGGCCGGGTCCGTCGGGCGGATCAGCTCCACCTCCACGTCGTGTGCGAAGCGGTACGGGCGGTGGGCCAGCACGCCGCCGAGGTTGCGGCGCACCCGGGAGATCTCCGCGCGGACCGTCACCGTGCGCGTCGGGTCCCCGAACAGCTCCTGCGAGAGTTCCGCCGCCGAGCGGCCCTTGGGGGACTCCGCCAGCAGGAACAAAAGCTCCGCGTGGCGCGGGCTCAGCTCCTGCGACCAGCTCCCCGCGGCCCCGTAGACGGTGGCCCGCCATGCGCCGGGCCGGCTGAGGTCGAGGACGACGCGGGCGGCCGCCCCGGCGCCGGTACGGGCCTCCGTGACGTTCACCAGCCAGCCGCCCGGCAGCGGCTCCACGAGGCAGTCCCCGAGCTGCGGCACCCACACCCGGCCCGGACCGAAGGTCTTCGGCAGCGGGATCCGCTCGGTCGGCGCGAGCCCGGTGACGGCCGCCGTCCAGCCGTTGCCGTCCACGGCCAGCGCCCGCCCCGGCATCCGGGCCAGCAGCGGGGCCGCGACCGTCCGCAGCCGTTCCAGCGACTCCAGGTGCCGCACCCGCAGCTCGCGCTCCGCGAGCCGGGCCACCGAGCTCACCCAGGCCAGGGTCGCCGGGTGCATGGTGGCCAGCGGCCCGCTGACGTCCAGGACCCCGAGCAGCGAGCCGTCGCGGGGGTCCCGTACGGGGGCTCCGGCGCAGGTCCAGTCGTGGTGGCTGGAGACGAAGTGCTCCGCCGAGAACACCTGGACCGGTCTGCGGGTCACCAGGGCGGTGCCGACCCCGTTGGTGCCGACCACCGACTCGTCCCAGTGGGCGCCCACCCCGAAGCCGAGGCGGTCCGCGTTGCGCAGGATCGAGGAGTGGCCCTCCCGCCACAGCAGCCGCCCGTCGGCGTCGGCGACGACCATGATGTGCAGGGCCTCGTCCAGGGAGGGCAGCAGTCCTTCGCGCAGGACGGGCAGCAGTTCCCGTAGCGGGGAGGTCTGGCGGCGCTCCTCGGTCTCGGCGGCCGACAGCATCCGGGAGCGGCTGTCGCGGTCGGGGTGGACACCGCCCGCCATCATGCGGCGCCAGGACTCGGCGATCTCGGGGCGCGGCGCGGCCGGCGGCCGGTCCCCGGCCAGAGCGGCCGCCCGTACCCCCTTGAGCAGACGCGCGGCCTCCCGCGCGTCCATGGCCGAGATGCGTGCCGCATCGACCGCGCTGCCTGTGGTGTGGACCACCGGAACCTCCCCGTGCCGAACATGCGTACGACGGTTCCCGTCCGCGGGGCCGTCCGGTGCGCGCCGCTTCCCAGGGGCCGACCGGGACGCCCGAAGGACGGTTCCGAGTCAAAGGTTGCAACGTCTTGCAACTCTCGCCAAGTCCCGGTCGCCCGATCGAAACTGTGCGGACGTCGCCGAGCGACGTGACAGCTCCTTCCTCGGGGCTTCTCGGATCAGGGGTGGTGCCGAGTCGGCGCGGCGCCATCCCTGATCCAGGTCAACGGGCCCGGATCCCGCACCGTGGTGCTTTTCGGAGGGTTGGGGCCCTCCGCATCAGCCCGGCTTCCGGAGGGTTGGGGCCCTCCGTCGGCTCGCGATCAGGACGCGATCAGGATGCGGTCCGGGCCCGTTCCACCACGGATCCCAGATCCAGACTGTGCGGCAGCGTGCCGAAGGCCGCGCCCCAGTCCCCTCCCAGCCGGGAGGCGCAGAAGGCATCGGCCACCTCCGGCGGCGCCCAGCGCACCAGCAGGGACCCCTGCAGCACCAGGGCCATCCGCTCCACGACCCGCCGGGCCCGTGCCTCGATGCCCTCCAGGTCCGCGAGCTCGGTCAGCAGGTTCTTGATGGCGGAATCCAGCCGGTGGTCGGCCCCGCGCGCCAGGCCCACCTCCTGGAGGAAGGCGTTCAGGGCCTGCGGCTCGCGCTGCAGGGCGCGCAGGACGTCGAGGGCCTGGACGTTGCCCGAGCCCTCCCAGATGGAGTTCAGCGGGGACTCGCGCAGCAGCCGGGGCATCCCGGACTCCTCGACGTAGCCGTTTCCGCCCAGACACTCCAGGGCCTCCGCGACCATCGGCGTACAGCGCTTGGTCACCCAGTACTTCGCGGCGGGCACCGCGATGCGCAGGAAGGCCCGCTCCTGCTCGTCGCCCGTGCTCTGGACGGCGTCGTACGCGGCCGCGAGGCGGAGCGTGAGGGTGGTGGCCGCCTCCGACTCCAGCGCGAGGTCGGCGAGCACGTTGCGCATCAGCGGCTGGTCGATGAGCGGTGCTCCGAAAGCAGAGCGGTGCTCCGCATGGTGAGCGGCCTGCGTCAGCGCCTGCCGCATCAGGGAGGCCGAACCGATCACGCAGTCCAGCCGGGTCGCCGCGACCATCTCGATGATGGTCCGCACCCCGCGGCCCTCCTCGCCCACCCGCCGCGCCCACGTCCCGTCGAACTCCACCTCGCTCGACGCGTTCGACCGGTTGCCCAGCTTGTCCTTCAGCCGCTGGATCGCGAAGACGTTGCGCGTCCCGTCCGGCAGCACCCGCGGCACCAGGAAGCAGGTCAGCCCGCCCGGCGCCTGCGCCAGCACCAGGAACCCGTCGCACATCGGCGCCGAGCAGAACCACTTGTGCCCCGTCAGCAGGTACTCGCCCGAGGCGTCCAGCGGCACGGCCGTCGTCGTGTTCGCCCGGACGTCGCTGCCGCCCTGCTTCTCCGTCATGCCCATCCCGAAGAGCACCCCGGCCTTCTGCCCGGCCGGCCGCAGCCCCTCCTCGTACACGTGCGAGGTCAGCCGCGGCTCCCATTCGGCCGCCAGCTCCGGATCGGTCCGCAGCGCCGGTACCGCCGCGTGCGTCATCGAGACGGGGCACCCGTGCCCCGCCTCCGCCTGCGACCACACGAAGAACCCGGCCGCCCGCCGCAGATGCCCCGCCGGCCGCCCCCACGCGTCGGTGAGCCCGGCGCCCACGGCGTGCCCGAGCAGCCGGTGCCACGCGGGGTGGAACTCCACCTCGTCGATGCGGTTCCCGTACCGGTCGTGCGTCCGCAGCTTCGGCGGGTTCTCGTTCGCCTGCGTCCCCCAGTCCTGCGCCTGCCGGGATCCGGCCGCGCGCCCCAGATCCGAGAGTTCTTCCCTTACCTCCGCGGCGAGTTCGGGAGCGGCGTCCGCGAGATGCCGCTCCACCCCCTCGCTCAGGACCCGGTCGCTGCCGTATACGTCGTGGCCCACGAGCGGCGGGGCCTGATTGCTGACTGTGTGGGTGGTGGCTGCCATGCCGATACCGTAAGGACGTGCAGCACGCGAAAGAAACACCCGAGCGGATTCCGGGACGCCTCCACCGGGCCCGCGCCCTCTACCGCAACGTCTCCAAGCGCAAGATGGCGTGGCTGCTGCTCAAAGACACCGTGAACTCGTGCATCGAGTACCGGATCCTCGGACTCGCCGCCGAGGCCGCCTTCTTCACCCTGCTCTCGCTGCCCCCGCTCTTCCTGGGCCTGCTGGGCCTCCTCGGGTACGTGGACGGCTGGTCGGGCGGTACGACCGTCGCCAGCATCGAGGAGAACATCCTGCGCGCGGTCGGCACCGTGCTCTCCGACCGGGGCGTCAACGACATCGCCAAACCGATGCTCGACGACGTCACCGGCCGGGGCCGCCCCGACCTCATCTCCCTCGGGTTCGCCTTCGCCCTCTGGTCCGGCTCGCGCGCCGTCAACGTCTTCATCGACACCATCACCGTCATGTACGGACTCGACGGCCAGCGCGGCATCGTCAAGACCCGGCTGCTCGCCTTCGTCCTCTACATCGCCGCCCTGCTGATCGGCGCCATCGTGCTGCCGCTGATGGTGGTCGGCCCGGACGCGGTGGTGCGGCTGGTGCCCTGGAGCACCGAGGTGATCGCCGTCATGTACTGGCCGGTCGTCACGCTGCTCTCCATCGCCTTCCTGACCACGCTCTACCACGTCTCCGTCCCGGTCCGCTCGCCCTGGATCGAGGACGTGCCCGGCGCGCTGGTCGCCCTCGCCATGTGGGTGCTCGGCTCGTTCCTGCTGCGGATCTACCTCACCAACACCGTGGAGGGCCCGACCATCTACGGGTCGCTGGCCGCCCCCGTGGCCATCCTGCTGTGGATCGGCATCTCGGCCTTCGCCGTCCTCGTCGGGGCCGCCGTCAACGCCGCCATCGACCGGGTCTGGCCCTCGGTGGCCACGGCCGCGGCGCGCGAGGCGAACGAGCGGGTCCGCGAGGCGGAGGCCGCCCAGCTGGTGGCCCGGGCGGCCGCCTGGCGGGCCCTGGCCGAGGGGGAGTCGGAGGACGACGACGGCGACGAGGACGGGGGCATGCCCTCGGAGTTCCCCGAGCGCTGGTCGAGGTTCCTGCCGCCGGAGGACTACCACTCCCGGCTGCGCAAGCACTGACCTCGGCGCCGGCCGGATCGGGCGCCGGCCGGGTCGGGCGCCGGCCGCCGTCGTAGCCTGGTGGGCGTGTACGAGGAACGGCCGTCCCGCGCGCTGCCCGGCGCCGTGCTCTGGCGGGCCGGCGGGAACGGCGGCATGGTGCTGCCCGACGGGTGCATGGACCTGCTGTGGGTGGACGGGCGCCTCCTGGTGGCCGGCCCCGACACCGCCCCGCACCCCGCCGGAGAGGTCCCGGGCTCCGGATTCGCCGGGATCCGGCTGGCCCCCGGCACGGCGCCCGCGCTGCTCGGCGTACCGGCCCGGGTGCTGCGGGACCGGCGGGTCGAGCTGGCGGACCTCTGGCCCGCCGCCGAGGTACGGCGCCTCACCGCGCGCGTGGCCTCGTACGGGGATCCCCGCGCGGGGCTGGAGGAGCTGGCCCTGCTCCGCGCGGCCGACGGCGGGCTCCCGGACCCGCTGGTCACGGAGGTCGCGGCCCGGCTGCGGGCCGGGCAGGGCGTGGCCGCGGTGGCGGGGGCCGTGGGCCTCGGCGAGCGGCAGCTGCACCGGCGTTCGCTCGACGCCTTCGGGTACGGGCCCAGGACGCTCGGGCGGATCCTGCGCCTCCAGCGGGCCCTCGCGCTGACCCGGCGCGGGCTGCCCCCGGCGGCGGTGGCCGCGGAGGCCGGCTACGCCGACCAGGCCCACTGGACCCGCGAGGCGCGCGCCCTGGCCGGGACCACGCCGGGGTCCTACGCGACGGGCTCCGCCGCTGCGAAGAGGGAGACCCCGGAGCCGTCCGGGTCCAGGACGACGGCGTAACGCTGCCCCCAGAAGGCGTCCCAGGGCTTCAGGTGGCCCGTGTGCCCTGCCTCCGTGAGCTCGGCGTACAGGGAGTCGACCTCGGCGGGGGAGCCGCAGAGGAACGCCAGGCCCACCCGGCCGTCGCTCGTGGGGCGGGTCCAGGACGGGTCGAAGGAGCGGATGACCTCCTCCGTGTCCCAGCCGATCCGCAGCCCGCCCGGCAGGACGGCCTCGACGTGCGGCTGGGAGTCCGCTTCCGCGGGCACCTCGATGCCGAGGCGGCGGTAGAAGGCGAGCGATGCGGCCATGTCGGAGACGACGATGCCGATCATGTCGAGTCGGGGAGTCATGAACTCACCCTAGGCGCGCCCGGCCGGGCCGGTCTTGAACGAATCGGACACCGGCGGCCGGCCCGTCACTCGGTGTCCTCCTGGGGCAGGTGCCGGTAGACCGTGGCCCGGGAGACGCCGAGGGCGGCGGCGATCGCGGTGGCTCCGCTGCCCGCCGCGTGCATCCGGCGGGCCGCTTCGATCATGGCCGGGCTCATGGCGGCGGGCCGCCCGCGCCGGCCTCCCCGTACGGCCCGCGCGGTCGGAGCCGGTTCGGCGGGCCGGTCCAGCAGCCGCCGTACGCCGTCCAGCACGGCCTCGCGCAGCGCGGGGACGGGGGCGTCCGCGAAGAGCACCACCGGGTCGGAGAGCATGGCGACGGCCTGGGCGGCCCGTACCCGCTCCGCGAAGCCGGGGTCCGCACCCGCGACCAGGGAGTTCGCCCGGAGCATGGCGTCGCGCAGGCGGGCGAAGGCCGGTCCGGGCGTGGCCAGGGCCATGTCCTGCAGGTTCAGCCGCAGCAGGTAGCGGTGCTTCAGCCAGACGTCGAGGACTCCCTCGATGGCGGCCCACCGCGCCCGCTCGGTACCGGCACCAAGGCCGGAGCCGCCTCCCGCGCCGGATCCGTTGGGGCCGCCGGATCCACCGGGCCCGCCGGATCCGCCGGGCTGCGCCGACGCGGCGGCGCGGGCCAGGACGGTCGCCAGATCGCGGAGCATCGGCTCGACCAGGGCGCCGAGGATGTCGGCCTTGCCGGGGAAGTGGTAGAGCACCGCGGGCTTGGAGACGCCCACGCGTTCGGCGATCTCCCGCAGCGAGGTCTCGTGGAAGCCGTGGACTCCGAACAGCTCCATGGACACGCGCAGGATCCGCCGCCGGGTGTCGGGAGCCGTCTCGATATTCGACGCATTCTGCGACGAGACAAGGGCAGTTCGTGTCTCGTAAAGCGTCTCAGAATCGGCGGTTCCGGGGTTTTCCATGGGGAACAGCTTAGTCCCTTGCCCCACTTGACGACAGGTTTTATGGTCGCCCCTGACCGACGGTAAGTCCCTGGCGCGTCCCTTCCGGTCCGCGTCCGCGTCGGTCCGGCACCTGAGGAGAGGCGAATGCCGTGAGTGCTCCCGCCCAAGACGGCCAACGGGTCCTGATCTCCGGAGCGGGCATCGCGGGGCCCACCCTCGCCTACTGGCTGGCCCGGTACGGCTTCCGCCCCACGGTGGTCGAACTCACCGGCGCCGTCCGCTCCAGCGGCAGCCCCGTCGACGTCCGGGGTCCGGCACTGGACGTGGCCCGCCGGATGGGCATCGCCCGGCGCCTGCGGGAAGCCGCCACGGCCGTCACCGCCCTGCGGTTCGTCGACGCCCGGGGCCGCCGCACGGGCGGCCTTGCCCTCGGTGGCCCGCCGGAGCACTCGAAGGCGGGGGGAGCGGCGGAGGGCGCGGACATCGAGATCGGCCGCGGCGACCTCGCGGCCGTCCTCCACGAAACGAGCCGCGAACACGCCGAGTTCCTCTTCGGCGACTCCATCGACACGCTCCGCCAGGACGCGCACGGAGTCGAGGTGACCTTCCGCCACGGACCGCCCCGCCGCTTCGGCCTGGTCATCGGCGCGGACGGGCAGCACTCCACCGTCCGGCGCGAAGTCTTCGGGGAGGAAGGCCTGTTCGTCCGCCACGCGGGCCTGTACGTCGCCACGCTCCCGCTCGGCGTCGCGGCCGAGGACCCGCGCACCGTCCTCGCGCACAACACCCCCGGCCGGCTGGTCGCCGTACACCCGCGGCGCGGCAGTTCGCTGGCCTTCTTCGCCTACCGCAGCCCGGCCGAGCCCGACTTCGACCACCGGGACGCCGCGCAGCACAAGCGGCTGCTCGCGGCCGCCTACGCGGGCGGCGGCTGGCGGATCCCCGAACTGCTGGACCGCGTAGGGGCCGCGGAGGAGCTGTACTTCGACGCCGTCAGCCGGGTCGCGATGCCCGGCTGGTCCCGGGGCCGCGTCGCGCTGCTCGGCGACGCCGCCTCCTCCGTGTCGCTGTTCGGGGACGGCAGCACCCTCGCCATGGCGGGGGCGCACACCCTGGCCGCCGAGCTCGCCGCGAGCCCCGGCGACCACACGGCGGCCTTCCGGCGCTACGAGGCCCGCCACCGGCTGCTGGTCGAGCCGAAGCAGCGCGGGGTCGGCCGCGCCGCCGCGCTCCTGGTGCCCTCGACCAGGGCCGGCATCCTCGCCCGCGACCTCGCCACCCGGGCCTGGGGAGCCGCGGGAGCCCTGCGCGGACGGGGGCCCGTAAAAGAAGTGGCGCGGGGCTGAGCGGGCTTGTTACGGTGGGGCCGTTCCCGCCGATCGCCGCGGGACGCTCGTCAGTACGTATGCGACCCGGAGGTGAGTTCATTGATGACTGTCATGGCGCAGGGCGTTGCCCGCACTCAGAAGACCATCAATGTCACTTCCGTGGTCTCCGGCTGACCTCTCACCTCTTTCGCGCCCGCTAGCGGCGCGCACCGCCGGGGCCACCCTGTGAAGGGTTTCCCTTGTCTTTCTCTTCTTTCCCGCAGGCTTCTCTCTCGCACGCCCTCGCCCCCTACGGCTGGGATGACGCCTGGGCTGCCGAGTTCGCCCCCCACGCCGACCAGGGCCTCGTGCCCGGCCGGGTCGTACGGGTCGACCGCGGCCAGTGCGACGTCATGACGGCGGACGGCGTCGTCCGCGCCGACACCGCCTTCGTCACCCCGCACGACCCGCTCCGGGTCATCTGCACCGGCGACTGGGCGGTCGTCGAGGCGCACGGCACTCCGCGGTACGTGAAGACGTACCTGCCGCGCCGGACCGCCTTCGTGCGGTCCACCTCCTCCCAGCGGTCCGAGGGGCAGATCCTCGCCGCGAACGTCGACCACGCGATCATCGCGGTGTCCCTGGCGGTCGAACTGGACCTCGGCCGCATCGAGCGGTTCCTCGCGCTCGCCTGGGAATCGGGGGCGCAGCCCCTCGTGGTCCTGACCAAGGCGGACCTGGTCCCGGACCCGGTCACCCTCTCGCACCTCGTCGAGGACGTGGAGGCCACGGCCCCCGGGGTCACGGTCCTCACGGTCTCCTCGATGACCGGGGAGGGCACGGACGTGCTCGCCGCGGTCGTCGGGGGCGGTACGAGCGTGCTCCTCGGCATCTCCGGCGCGGGCAAGTCCACGCTGGCCAACACCCTGCTCGGAGAAGAGGTGATGGAGGTCCAGGCCGCCCGCGACGTCGACGGCAAGGGCCGCCACACCACCACGACGCGCAACCTGCTCGTGCTGCCGGGCGGCGGCGTGCTCATCGACACCCCCGGACTGCGGGGCGTCGGGCTCTTCGACGCGGAGGCGGGCGTGGGCCAGGTCTTCTCGGAGATCGAGGAGTACGCGGAACGGTGCCGCTTCCAGGACTGCGCGCACGAGGCGGAGCCCGGGTGCGCGGTGCGGGCCGCCGTGGACTCCGGAGAGCTGCCCGAGCGCCGGCTGGAGAGCTACCGCAAGCTGCTGCGGGAGAACCAGCGGATCGTCGCGAAGACGGACGCCCGGCTCCGGGCGGAGATCAGGCGCGACTGGAGGCTCCGCTCGGCCGAGGGCCGCGCGAACTACTCCGCGAAGCGCACGGGCCGCGCCTGACGGCCACCGCCCCCGCTCCGTCAGTCACCCGCCCCGGGGCCCATTGGGCTTCGGGGCGGTTCCGTACCCGCCCTGGGCCCCCGGTTCCCCGCCCGGTCTACGGGCGGGCCACGGACGCCCCGTGGTCTTCCTTGCTCCGCTCCTCGGAGTCCCGCTGGTCCGGCGTACCGGCCGGGGTCGCCCCGGCGGCGCGCAGGGCCGCCTCGACCCGTCGGTTGCCGGTCATGTTCGCCGTGATGGCGGTCATGGCGAGGAGGAGGCCGGAGGCGGCGTAGAGCGGGGTGCGCACGTCGTACGCGGTGGCCAGCCAGCCGCCGAGGAAGGCGCCGAACGGGGCGGCGCACATGCCCAGCATGCGGCTGGTGGAGGCGACCCGGCCCATCAGGTGCGCCGGGACGATCGCCTGCCGCAGGGAGGGCGCGAGCACCATCGTGGCGCCCATGCCCGCCCCGCAGACGGCGAGCGCGAGGCCGGCCACGTACGGGTTCCGGGCGGTGGCGAGCCCCAGGACGGCCAGTCCCTCGATCGCGGCCGTGCAGGTCAGCGCGGTGCCGGTACCGAGCCGCCGGCCGAGGAAGGAGGCGATGGCCGCGCCGAGCAGGCCGCCGGTGGCCTCCGCGGTGAGGAGCAGACCGAAGCCGAAGGCGCCGATGCCGAGCCGGTCGTGCGCGAAGAGGGCGAGGACGGTCTCCACGGCGATGAAGGCGATGTTCCCGACCGCCGGGCGCAGCGCGAGACCGAGCAGCAACCGGTCCCGGAAGACGTACGAGGCCCCGGCCCGTGCCTGCCGCAGCAGCGACTCGCGGGCCTGCGGTACGGGCCGGGGCACGCTGGGCAGCGACCGTACGAGCAGGGCGGAGACCGCGAACGACACCGCGTCGGCGAGCAGCGGAACCGCCCGGCCGAGCGCGAGCAGCGCACTGCCCGCGGGCGGCCCGGCGAAGCCGGACGCGGCGGTCTGGGCGCCGCGCAGGCGGGAGTTGGCGCGCTCCAGGAGCGCGGGGTCGCGGCCGAGCAGGTCCGGCAGGTAGGCCGTGGCCGCCGTGTCGAAGAAGAGTCCGCCGATGCCGAGAAGGAAGGCGACGACCGCCAGCAGCGGAATGCTCAGCACGTCGAGCGCGGCCGCGGCCACCGGTACCGCCAGCAGCGCCGCGCGTCCCGCGTCCGCGACCCACATCGTGCGCCGGCGGTCCCAACGGTCCACCAGCGCACCGCCGAGCACCCCGAAGAGCAGCCACGGCAGCGTTCCGGCGGCCGTGACGACGGCGAGCGCCATCGGATCCCGCGTCAGCGTCAGCGCGATCAGCGGCAGCGCGGCGTGCGTCACCCCGTCACCGAGCGAGGACACCGTCTGCGCGGTCCACAGCCGTCCGAACCCGGTCGGGAACTTCCGTATGCCTGTGCTCACTTGGACTCCCCCTCGGTGTTCTGGCTCTCGGTGTTCCGGCCCTCCGCGCTCTGGTCCTCGGTGCTCTGGTCCTCCGCGCTGTGGTCGCGACGTGCCGGGTGGAACAGCGCGAAGACGAACGACGCGTCCGGCAGGGCCGGATCGGACAGCTCGCGGTACTCGCGCGCCAATGCCTCCAGGCGCGCCCCCAGCTCCGCGAACTGCTCGTCGGTGAGCCGCAGATGCATCATCCCGACGTGCCGCTCGCCGTCCGCCGGCGCCTCTTCCAGGTCCGCCACGGCGTGCCGCATCAGCAGATCCGGCCCGCCCTCGCCCGGATCCGGCAGCACGATCGACCGCGCGGCCATCGCGTAGTAGCGCTCGTTGACCCCCCGGACCTTCCGCGTCCGGACCACCTTCACCAGCCCGGCCCGCTCCAGCAGCCGCACGTGATAGCTGGAACTCCCCTTCGCCAGGCCCACTCGCGCGGCGATCTGGGTGATCGTCGCCGGCTCGAAGCGGAGCACGGCCATGATCCGGTGGCGCGTGAGGTTGGAGACGGCGCGCAGCTGTTCGTCCGTGGTGACGTGGAACGCCTCGGGAGGCTCATCGGTAGGCATGGACGCAATGGTCAACGTTTCTTGACCATTGCGCAAGGGGATGGGTCCGGGAGTCGGGAACGCATGCGGAAATCAGGCGCGCCACCCACCCCGCCGGCCCACCCGCCCGGCCCAACCGGCCTAGGTCGTCTCTTTCGGATCTTGTCGGCCGAGTCCGCGGCGTCTGGTGCCGTGCCTGGGCGTGCTGTCGGGGCGCTCGCGTACTGGGCGTACGTGGTCGCCTCGGCCGTGCGGCCAGGCGCGGTGCCAGGCGTCGCGGGCCCGGCAAGATCCGAAAGAGACGGCCTAGCCCGAAAGGCCCCAGGACAGGACGCGGTCCGGGTGGATGCGGATGACCTCCGGGCTGAAGTGGGGTCCCAGGGAGTGCGGGCCCACCTCCAGCGCGGCCCGCCCGCGGATCTCGATGCCGCGCACCGTCCACGGACGCGTGCTGACCAGGTCGTCCACGACCAGCGACAGCCGGGGGTTGGCGGTGAGGTTGCGCCACTTCTTCGTCGTGCCCATCGCCAGCCCGCCCACCAGGACCGTCCCGTCGTCCTGCGGGAAGAAACCCACGGGGTTGGCCTGGGGCTGCCCGGCCGGATCCACCGTCGCGAGCCGGCCCAGCGGCTGCGCACGCAGGTAGGCCAGCTCGGCCTCGCTGAAACCCTTGAACTCCGCGAACTCCGTCATATCGGTCATGGGGGAGACGATCCCAGCCGGGTCCGCGCGGCGCATCGGGCCGAGGACCTAGCCGGGCCTACGCCTTAAGCCCCGGTTTGAGGCGTAGGCCGGCGGGCCAGGTCCCGGCCGGGTCCCCGGCGCCGCGCCGCGGCCGGCGGACCGGGCTTGCGGCCGGGGCGGTGGTGTCCGCGCCGCGGCTACGCCCACACGAGCGTGCCCACCCACGCCCCCACCACCAGCAGGCACGCGAACAGCTCCACCAGCACGCTCGTCCCCACCGCGCGCATCACCGACCGTACCGACGCCCAGGCCTCCCCATGCGTGCCCAGGCGGCGCCGCTCGCAGAGGTAGATGCCGCCCACGAAGCCCGGGACCGTGCCGACGACCGGGAGCAGCACGAAGCCCAGTACCGCCCCCGCGCCCGCGTACACCACCATCCGGCGGGTGACGCCGACCCCCCGGAGCCGCCGCGGGGGCAGCAGCCACTTCACCACCTGTACCACCAGCAGCAGCGCCGTCGCGCCCGCCAGCAGGCCCCAGGCCACCGACGACTGTTCGTGCAGCGCCCACCACAGGACCCCGGCCCAGACGAGGAGGGTGCCGGGGACGCCGGGGACCAGTACCCCGAGCAATCCGAGCACCAGCACCAGCCCCACCAGCAGCAACTGGGGCAGCTGAGGCAGATCCATCTGCTCAGCGTGCCTGACCTGGGGCTATCGGGCCACCCAGCCCCGTTCGTACGCGTACCAGCCCAGCTGGAGCCGGGTGGTGACCCCGGCCAGTTCCATCAGGCCCTTGACCCGCCGCTGCACCGTCCGCAGGCCCAGCTCCAGGTGCTTCGCCACGCTCGCGTCCGTCATCCCCGCCAGCAGCAGGGTAAGGATCTCCAGGTCCGTGGCGTCCGGTCCGCCATCGAATTCCTCCGGCGCCCCGGTGGAGCCCAGCCGCAGCGGGAGCGACTCCCGCCAGACCGCCTCGAAGAGGCCCATCAGGGACTCCAGCAGGCCCGACGCGTGCACGACCAGCGCCGCCGGCTCCGCGCCGCGCGCCGTCAGCGGGACCATCGCGAGCGTCCGGTCCGCGATGACGAGTTTGGTCGGCACCGCGGCCGACACCCGGATGTGCTCGCCGCGCGCCAGCGCCGTGGAGGCCTCGCGGATCCCGGTCGGCAGGGTCAGCACCTCCCGCTCGATGACCACCCGGTACGCGACGCCCCGTACGGCCGCCCGCTCCTCCGCCTCGTTCTCCGTCCCCGTCACCACCTGCGGCCGGCCGCTGACCAGCGCGCACACCTCCTCCACCGCGCCGAGCTGGAGCTGGTGGAAGCGGTGGGCCACCGCGCTCGCGCCCGTCACCACCTCCACCAGGTCGTGCACGGCCGGCTCGGCGGCCTCCGCCCGGTACTCCTCCGCCAGCAGGGCCGCCGCCAGCTCCGCCTGCTCCAGCTCGTGCCGCTGCTGGGTGAGCAGCGCGCCCAGGGCCACCCCGGGCGGGGCCGCCACCCACCGGCCCGGCCGGGCGGAGGACTGGGCCGCGAGCCCGTGGCGCTCCAGGTGGCGCAGGGTCCGTTCGGTCTGCTGCACCGGCAGGGTCAGCCGGTGCGCGAGGTCCGGTATCTCCGCCGCCCCCAGCGCGACCAGCACGCGGTAAGCGGACTCCTGTCCTTCGTCGAGACCTATCGCACCCAGCAACTCGTCCACCCAACCCTCTCGGAACCGTTCCTGGCGGGAAGCGGCCACGGCGCAAACCCGCCGTCGACATCATCGCCGCACCTGGCGCCCCTCTGCCAAGGTGGCGCCACCGCAGCACCAACATCCGCTGGCCAGAAGCCATTTACGCGGCGATTTCGCCGTGCAATGCAGTAGTTGGCCGGAATTCATCTGGGGAGAGCGATGCGCCCGATATCGCGTACGGCACTGGGAGCGGCCATCGCGGCCGTCCTGGCCGTCACGGCCGTGGGCCCGTCCACGGCGCAGCCGAGCGACGGAGCGTCCGGAGCAGGGTCCGGCACGGCGAAGAAGGCCCTCACGGGGAGCCAGGAGGCGGCGAAGCAGCCCACCGGCCCCGTCACGGTGACCCTGGTCACCGGCGACCGCGTCCTGGTGTCCACCGACGCGCAGGGCCGTACGGCCGCCACCGCGATGCCCCGCGCGGACGGCTCGCAGCCGATCGTGCAGACCCGCCAGGCGGGCAAGGACCTCTACGTCTACCCCGAGAGCGCGGTCAAGGCGCTCGCCGCGGGCAAGGTCGACGAGGAGCTCTTCAACGTCACCGGCCTGATCCGGCAGGGCTACGACGACACGCACGCCAAGAAGCTCCCGCTGATCGCCGTGTACGAGCGCTCCGCGAGCCTCGCGCGCAGCACCCCGCCCGCTCCGCGCGGCGCCGAGCAGAAGCTGGTCCTCGGCTCCATCGGCGGCGTCGCACTCGCCGCGGACAAGGAGAAGGCCGCCGACTTCTGGGCCGACGTCACCGGCGCGAACGTCAACCCGCACGCCCGGTCGGCCGCCTCCGCCCCGCTGAAGAAGCTGTGGCTGGACGGCAAGGTCCAGGCGAACCTGGAGCGTTCGACCAAGCAGGTCGGCGCCACCGCGGCGTGGGCCGCCGGATTCGACGGCAAGGGCACCAAGGTCGCCGTCCTCGACACCGGCACCGACCTCGAACACCCCGACCTCAAGGGCCGCGTCGCCGAAGCCAAGAACTTCACCGACTCGGACACCGCCGAGGACCGCCAGGGCCACGGCACCCACACCATCTCCACCGTGGGCGGCTCCGGCGCCGCCAGCAAGGGAGCGAAGAAGGGCGTCGCCCCCGGCGCCCAGCTGCTCAGCGGCAAGGTCCTCAACGACTCCGGCTACGGCCTGGACTCCTGGATCATCGCGGGCATGCAGTGGGCCGTCGACAGCAAGGCCGACGTGATCTCCATGAGCCTGGGCGACCCCTCCCAGCTCTCCTGCGACGACCCGATGGCCGCGGCCACCGAGGCGCTGGCCCAGAGCAGCAACAGCCTCTTCGTCATCGCCGCCGGCAACGCCGGCCCGGGCAACAACACGGTCTCCTCGCCCGGTTGCGCGCCCAGCGTGCTGACCGTCGGCGCCGTCGACCGCGACGACAAGACGGCCTCCTTCTCCAGCCGCGGCCCGGCCGGCCTGAACCACACCCTCAAGCCCGAGATCGCCGCCCCCGGCGTCCAGATCTCCGCCGCCAACATGGGCGGCCGCGGGGTGTACGCGTACCAGTCCATGTCCGGCACCTCGATGGCCACCCCGCACGTCGCGGGCGCCGCCGCCATCGTCAAGCAGCGCCACCCCGACTGGACGGCGCAGCAGATCAAGGCCGCGCTCGTCGGCTCCGCGAACACCGCGGTCCCGGGCGACGTACGGGAGACCGGCGGTGGCCGGCTCGACGTCAAGGCCGCCATCGGCGCCACCGTCACCAGCGCCCCCGCGGTGCAGGGCGGCACGTACAACTGGCCGCAGGACCGCAGTGACCGCACCGGCGTGGAGATCCCGTACACCAACACGGGCAAGAAGCCCGTCACGCTGAACCTCTCCGTGGAGAAGGTCACCGGCAACGACGGCTCCGCCGTCCGCAGCCAGGTCGCGCGGCTGGACAAGCGCACCGTGACCGTCCCCGCCGGAGCCACCGTCAAGGTGCGGCTCGCCCTGGACCCCGCCGCGAAGCTGGATCGCTCCCAGTACGGGGACGTCACCGGCCGCGTCATCGCCACGGCGAACGGCGAGCACGTCTCCACCCCCTTCTCCCTCTACGTGGAGCCCGAGACGGTCACGGTGCGCGTCAAGCTCATCGACCGCGCGGGCAAGCCGGCCGCCGGCCCGTCCTCCCTGGACCTGATCGGCACCGACGACGCCACCGGTGAGCGCCGCTTCAACGAGGGCGCCGTGGACCAGGTGTACCGGGTCCGCCCGGGCTCGTACTTCCTCTCCGCCTTCGTCGGCACCCCCGACGCCGGCGAGGGCGACCGGATGTACGACTCGCTCACCTACCTCGGCCGTCCCCAGACGGAGATCAAGAAGGACACGGTGATCGTGCTGGACGCCCGCAAGGCGGCCAAGCTGAGCATCGCCACCGACAAGCCCAGCGAGGCGCGTTCCACCACCCTCGCCTTCTCCCGCTCCTGGGGCGAGGTGGGCTGGCAGCACGCCGGCACCGCCATGGGCGGCCGGACGATCCGCGGCTACTACGCCTCGGTCGAAGGCAAGGCCGAGGAGGGCGACTTCGAGTTCGGCAGCTACTGGCGGGCGGCCGCCCCGCTGCTCTCCGAGCTGAAGGTGAAGGGCGGCCGGGCGCTGCACCCGATCACCGCCTCCACCGCCAGCGAGAACCTCGACGGAACCGGCAGCGCCCCGCTCGTCAACGCCGGTTCGGGCACGCCCGAGGAGTTCGCGGCCGTCGCCGCCAAGGGTGCGATCGCCCTGGTCAAGGTGACGGACGAGGGCATGGCCTACGAGGTCGGGCAGAACGCGAAGGCGGCCGGCGCCAAGGCCGTCGTGCTCTACCGCGAGGCCCCCGGCCGCTGGCAGGCCTTCGGCGGCTACGCGGGCGGAGCCCTGCCGCTGCTGACCGTCGAAAACGGCGAGGGCCAGGCCCTGCTGGACAAGATCGTCAAGACCGGGGTCACGCTGACCTGGAAGGGCACCGCGAAGAGCCCGTACGTCTACAACCTCGCGCAGATCGAGAAGGGCCGGGTCCACGGCGACCGCACCTACCGGGTGCGCGACCGCGAGCTCGGCACCGTCGAATCGGCCTACCAGTCGATGGGCGTCGCCGCCGACTACGTCGACGTGACCGGGGCCTACCGCCCGCAGGGCAGCGCGGTGTACTTCGGCTCCATCGACACCGTCGCGGTACCGGGCAAGCGCACCGAGTACTACTCCGCCGGGGACACCGCCTGGGACCACATGGTCTCCAGCAGCTTCCCGTGGGGCGAGTTCATGACCGACCAGCACCGCACGTACAAGGCGGGCTCGAAGCGCGCCGAGAACTGGTACGACGGGGTCATCGGTCCGGTGGCGCCGCGCGACACCGCGGGCAAGGAGCAGCTGGCCGCCGAGCGGCAGGGCAACCTGATCGGCTTCGCCTCCGCGATGTGGGGGGACACCGGCCACTACGCCCAGCAGGGCGGCTTCGGCGACCTCGGCAACGTCTCGCTCAAGGTCGACGGCGAGTCGCTGGGGGACACCGGCTACCCGTTCGGGGCCTTCGAGGTCCCGGCCGGCGAGGCCACGTACGAACTGACCCAGTACCTGGAGAAGTTCGGCCAGCCGGCCCGCACCTGGCAGCGATCCTCCGCGATCCAGACCACCTGGACCTTCCGCTCGAAGCTGGACGAGACGCAGTACTCGCAGGCGCTGCCGGTCATCTTCCCGCGGATCTCCGCCCCGCTGGACGGCATGAAGACGCTGGCCGCGGCCAACGGCCAGCGGATCGGCCTCTCGGTCAGCGGGCACGCGGGCTACGCGCCCGGCGCGCTCAAGTCGGCCAAGCTGTCGTACTCGTACGACGAGGGCGGCAGCTGGACCGAGGCGAAGGTGAGCGAGCGCGGCGGGCAGTGGACCGCGACCGTGGACCACGCCGGAGCCGCGGGCAAGCAGGTCATGCTCAAGGTCGAGCTGACCGACAAGAACGGCGCCACCGTCACCCAGATGGTCGCGCGGGCGTACGGCATTCGCTAAGTCGTACGACATAGAGCAGGGGGGTCCATCGGACGGCGGTCCGATGGGCCCCCCTTTTTCCTGCGTTCGCCGGATTTCGGTCGCGCCGGAGCCCGACAATGAGGGCCATGAGTCAGCGGGACGCGGGCGCGGATGACTGGTGGCAGAAGCTCTACGAGGACCCCGACGGGGGCCCCGAACCCGACCCCAGGGACACCCTGGAACACCGCTTCCGCTCGGCGGCGGTCCTGGTCGCCCCGACCCCGGTACCCGCCCCCCGGGCGACCCCGGACCCCCTGACGGAACCCGCCGCCCAGGCCCCGGGGGAGCCCCCGGCGACGGCCGGGGCGGTGCCAGGGGAGCAATCGGACCCGCCGGCGGCCGCGCCCGGCCCCGGGCCGCTGACGGACCCCGCGGCGCAAGCGCAGCCGCGCGTGGCCGCTCCCGGGCCGGAGACGACGGCGGCCGTGCCCGCTCCCGGGCCGGAGGCGGAGGCGGCCGTGCCCGCTCCCCGGCCCGCTCCGGGCCCGGTTTCGCAGGCGGCCCCGCCTGCTCCCCGGCCCGCGCCGTCCGTGGCCGTCGACGGGATGACGCCTGAGGTTGAGGCGCTGCCGCCCGTGGCGGCTGCTCCTTGGCCGGAGGCGGGGCCGGCGGTGGCTGTTGGTGGGGTGGCGCCTGGGGTTGAGGCGGTGTCGCCCGTGGTTGCTTCTTGGCCGGCGTCTGAGGCCGAAGGGGTGCCGCCCGTGGCCGTTGGCTGGCCGGAGGCGGAGCCGCCGGGGTCGCTTCCCCGGGCGGAGGACGCGTACGGCGGCTCTGCGCTGCCGCCGCCGCGGGATCCGCGGGAGGGCGGCCAGACCTGGTACGCCCTCGGCAGCGTCACCGTCCCGCCCGCGCTGCCTGCCGAGGAGTCGGGGGACCCGTCCGACTGGAGCTGGGGCCCACGGGACGACGCACCCCCAGCGGCGCCCCTGGAGCAGGACCCGGCGGATGCCGGACGCGACCCCGACGGCACACACGTCGAAGCCGGCTACCCGGGGCCTGCCGCCCCGGCGGGGTCCGGCCCGGCACCGAGTGCGGCACCGAGCGCGAGCGCGGATGCCGGGCGGAGCCCCTGGACGGGGCCGGGCACCAGCTCACCCCCGGGCCCGGGTTCCGCTTCCGCGCCCGATCCGGTCTCTGCCCCGACTTCGGGGGCCGACCCCGGGTTCGATTCCGGCTCCGGCCTGGATCGGCGTTCCGGCCAGGGCTCCGGCTCCGGCTCGGGACCCGGCTCCGGTTCGGGCGCGGGCCTCGGCGCGGGGTCAGGCTCCGCCTCGGGCACGGGCTCCGCCTCCGGCGCGGGCCTCGGCACGGGTGCAGGCTCCGCCCCTGGCACAGGCACGGACCTCGGCCTGGGCGCGCCCCGCGGCTTCGACAGCGGCTCTGGCGCCGGCACGGGCCTCGGCGCGGGCTCCGGTGCCAGCTTTGGCCCCAGTTCTGGCCCCGGCTTTGACTCCGGCTCCGGCACGGGCGCAGGCCTCAGCCTGGGCACGCCCCACGGCTCCGACAGCGGCACGGGCCCCGGCACTGACCCCGTCCTGGGCACCGGCTCCGGTACGGGCGCGGGCCTCGGTACGGGCACGGGCCTCGGGACCGGCCCCGGCCTTGACCCCGGCCCCGGCGCGGACTCCGGCTCCGGCACTGGCGTCGGCTCAGGCTTGGGGGTGGCCCGCGGTTCCGACCCCGGCCTTGGTTCCGGCCCGGGCACGGATACCGGCTCCGGCACCGGCGTCGGCTCAGGCCTGGGGCTGGCCAGCGGGTCCGACCCCGGCCTCGGTTCCGGCCCCGGCGCGGACTCTGGCTCCGGCGCGGACACCGGCACTGGCGCCGTCTCAGGCCTGGGGGTGGCCAGCGGGTCCGACCCCGGCCCCGGCGCGGACACTGGCTCCGGCACTGGCGCCGGCTCGGGCCTGGGGGTGGTCCGCGGGTCCGGCCCCGGACTTGGCTCCGGCCTCGGCTCGGGCTCTGAGGGGCGCCCTGGTACGGGCCTAGGCTCGGGCACCGCCTCCCGCAGTGGCCTTGGCGTAGATCCGAGGTCCGGACCCGGTGCCGGTTCGGATCCAAGGTCCGGCTCCGTCGCCGGTCCCGACACCGGGTTCGCGCTTGGGTCGCATCCCGGGTCCGGAACGGGCTGGGGTTCCGCTCCCGCGTCCGGGGGTGGTGCCGGTGGAGGCCTCGCGCCGGGATCCGGGACCGGGGCAGGGCCCGGGCCGGATCGTGGGGCTGGTCCGGAGGCCGGGCAGGGGGCCGGGCACGGGGCCGAAGGGGCGCGGCCCGTGGTGGCGTACCTGGGGGATCGGCCGCCCACCTACGCCGCCGAGCCCATCGCGTTGCCCGCCGCCGACCCCGCCGGGCTCGGCTCGCTGACGCCCGACACCGTGCTGGAGGGGGCCCAGTACGGCGGCTACACGCTGCGGGCCGCCTCCGTGCGCGGGGACTCCGCCCGGTTCCGGGGCGAAGCCCGGCGGGACTTCCTGCTCACCGCCCGCTTCGGCACCGGCCCCGACGCGCTGGTCCTGGTCGTGCTCGCCGGCGGGGACCGCTCCGCACCCGGGGCCGCCGAGGCCGCCGCCGAGCTGTGCCGCTCCGTCGCCGCGGCCGTCGGGCGGAGCCAGGAGAGGCTGTCGCAGGACATCCGCGACGGCCGCCGCGAAGCCCTGCGCTCGGGGCTCCAGCGGCTCACCGACCGGGGCTACGGGCAGCTGCGCGCCCGCGCCGCCGAGCTGGGGCTCCCGGAGGACGGCTACACGGCCGGGCTGCGCGGACTGCTCCTGCCGGTGGACCCCGGCTGCCGCACCCGGATCTGCTTCGGCGCGGGCGCGGGCGGGCTGTTCCGGCTCCGGGACGGACAGTGGCGGGACCTGGAGGAGCCGGGACCGGCGTCCGGCGACCCGGCCGCGTTCCGCTTCCGGGCCTCCGTGGCCCGCCCCGGCGACACCCTGCTGCTGTGCTCCGGCGGCCTCGCCGACCCGATGCGCGAGGAGCGGCCGCTCTCCGCCGAGCTCTCCGCCCGCTGGGCCGACGCACCCCCGCCGGGCCTCGCGGCCTTCCTCGCGGACACCCAGCTCCGCCTCAAGGGCTACGCCGACGACCGGACGGCCGCCGCGGTCTGGGAGGCGTAACCCGGCGGATCATGCGTGGATGGGAGGCGCACGCGGCAGAGCGGAACCGGAAAAAGGGAAGGGCGCCCCCTCCATGGCCAAGCAGAACGTGGCGGAGCAGTTCATCGACATCCTCGTGCGCGCCGGCGTGCGCCGGATGTACGGAGTCGTCGGGGACAGCCTCAACCCCGTCGTCGACGCGATCCGCCGCACCGGCGGCATCGAGTGGATCCAGGTGCGCCACGAGGAGACCGCCGCCTTCGCGGCCGGCGCCGAGGCCCAGATCACCGGATCCCTCGCCGCCTGCGCGGGCTCCTGCGGCCCCGGCAACCTCCACCTGATCAACGGGCTCTACGACGCCCACCGCTCCATGGCGCCGGTCCTCGCGCTGGCCTCCCACATCCCCTCCTCCGAGATCGGCCTCGGCTACTTCCAGGAGACCCACCCCGACCGGCTGTTCACCGAGTGCAGCCACTACAGCGAGCTGATCTCCAACCCCCGGCAGATGCCCCGGGTCCTGCAGAGCGCCATCCAGCACGCCATCGGCCGCGGCGGCGTCGGCGTGGTGTCACTGCCCGGGGACATCGCCTCCCTGCCCGCCCCGGAGCAGAGCGTCGAACAGGCACTGGTGACCGCACGGCCGACCGTACGGCCCGGCGACGGCGAGATCGACAAACTGGTCCGGCTCATCGACGAGGCCGACCGGGTCACCCTGTTCTGCGGCAGCGGCACCGCCGGCGCGCACGCCGAGGTCATGGAGTTCGCCGGCCGGGTCAAGGCGCCGATCGGCCACGCCCTGCGCGGCAAGGAGTGGATCCAGTACGACAATCCCTACGACGTCGGCATGAGCGGGCTGCTCGGCTACGGCGCGGCCTACGAGGCCACCCACGAGTGCGATCTGCTGATCCTGCTCGGCACGGACTTCCCCTACAACGCCTTCCTCCCGGACGACGTCAAGATCGTCCAGGTGGACATCCGGCCCGAACACCTCGGCCGGCGCTCCAAGCTGGACCTCGCGGTCTGGGGCGACGTACGGGAGACCCTGCGCGCGCTGAACACCCGGGTGAAGGCCAAGACGGACCGCCGGTTCCTGGACCGGATGCTGAAGAAGCACGCGGACGCGCTGGAGGGAGTGGTGAAGGCGTACACGCGCAAGGTGGAGAAGCGCACGCCCATCCACCCCGAGTACGTGGCCGCCGTGCTCGACGAACTGGCCGACGAGGACGCCGTGTTCACCGTGGACACGGGCATGTGCAACGTCTGGGCGGCGCGCTATCTTTCCCCGAACGGAAAGCGCCGCATCATCGGATCCTTCAGCCACGGCTCCATGGCCAACGCCCTTCCGCAGGCCATCGGCGCACAGTTCACCGATCGCGGACGTCAAGTGGTGTCGATGTCGGGCGACGGCGGTTTCTCCATGCTGATGGGAGATTTCCTCACCCTGGTGCAGTACGACCTCCCCGTCAAAGTGGTCCTCTTCAACAACTCATCCCTCGGTATGGTCGAGTTGGAGATGCTGGTTTCCGGCCTTCCTTCGTACGGAACGACGAATAGGAACCCCGACTTCGCCGCGATCGCCCGCGCGGCGGGCGCGTACGGGGTCCGCGTGGAGAAGCCCAAGCAGCTCACGGCGGCTTTGAAGGATGCTTTCAAGCACAAGGGACCCGCTCTTGTGGACGTGGTCACGGACCCCAACGCCCTGTCGATTCCGCCGAAGATCAGCGCCGAGATGGTGACCGGATTCGCACTTTCGGCCAGCAAGATCGTGCTGGACGGAGGGGTGGGCCGGATGATCCAGATGGCTCGATCCAACCTCCGCAACGTGCCCCGCCCTTGAGCCCGGATGCGTGCGGATTCCCCCGGGGGGCATGCATCCCGTAGGCCTGTTCGACCGACGGGCCGTCGGGTAGCGGGGACACGCGGGAGGTACATCGCCGTGCGGGTGGGGGCGAAGGCCGGAAAGCTGTGGCGGAGGGGGCGGCCGGTGCCGCGCGAACCGTCGGCCGAGGACGGGGCGGCGGTGGACGCCTCGGGGATCACCCGCAGCGTGCGGCGGGCCGACTTGAAAGCTGTGGGAGAAGTCCGCAGGGATTTACGGGAGTTGATGCGCCACCGGTGCCGTACGGAGGCTGCCGAGGTGGCCGAGCTGCTGATCACCGAGCTCGTCACGAACGCCCTCGTCCACACCGATCAGGGCGCCGAGATCTCCGCGACGCTCGCCGACGACCGGCTGCGGGTGGAGGTCCGCGACTACGCCGCCCGCCGGCCCCGGCCGCACGTACCGTCCGCCGACGACGGTACGCACGGCAGGGGACTGGTGCTGGTGCAGTCGCTCGCCGACGCCTGGGGCGTGGACGCGCTCGGAGTGTCACGGGGGGGCGGCAAGGTGGTGTGGTTCGAGCTCCTGTGGTTCGAACTCGACGGAGCGAAGGAGGCAGGGCCCGCCTGAGTGACCGGGCGGACCCCGCGACGCGCTTCCCGGACGGGCCTGGGCCCGCCGCATCGGCGGCGTCAGCCGAACTGCTGCTCCAGGTCCTTCAGTTTGCGCTCCAGGGAGTCGAGTCGGGGGAGCGTCTGCGTGTCGTCCTCGGCGGTGAGGTCCACCGTCCGGGGGCCGGTGCCCGTGGCGGCCGACTCGGTCCTGTCGGTCCTGTCAAGCGGGTCGGTTCCGTTCACGGCCTGCAGGGAGGGCCGGCGCCGTAGGGGCAGCTGTCCGGATTCCGCTATGGCCGGCTCCGCGCCGACCGGCGCGGAGCCCGCTCCGGGGGCCAGCCCCGGCACCTCGACCTGACGGGCCCGGGCCACCCGCCCGAACGCCCGGTTCTGACGGCCTAGCGCCTTGATGTGCGCCCGGTCCAGCCGGTGTTGCTCCCGACGGCGGTGCCGGTCGTTCTCCTTCTCCTTCTTGTCCTCGCGCACCTCGTCCACGGCCTCGTCCAGCGTGCGGACCCCCTCCAGCAGCATCAGCGACCACGCGCCGAAGGTCTCCCGGGGTGCCCGCAGCCAGCGGACCATCCGGATCTGCGGCAACGGCCTGGGAATCAGGCCCTGTTCGCGCAGTGCGGCCCGGCGGGTCTGCTTCAGTGCGCGGTCGAAGAGCACGGCCGCCGAGAGCGACATGCCGGAGAAGAACTGCGGAGCCCCGTCGTGGCCGAGACCGCGCGGGGCGTGCACCCAGTTGAACCAGGCGGCCGCTCCCGCGAACAGCCAGACCAGCATGCGCGAACCGAGGGCCGCGTCGCCGTGGCTGGCCTCGCGGACGGCGAGCACCGAACAGAACATGGCGGCGCCGTCGAGGCCGAAGGGGACCAGGTACTCCCAGCCCCCGGAGAGGTTGAGGTTCTGCCGGCCGAAGCCGACCAGTCCGTGGAAGGAGAGCGCCGCGGCCACCGCCGCGCAGCAGAAGAGCAGGACGTAGGAGGCGGTCCCGTAGACGGCTTCCTTGCGCCGCCGCCGTTCCTCGCTGCGCTCCCAGCTGTCCTCGGCCGCTCCGGCCTTCTCGCCTTCGCGCTTGCCCCGGGCCAGTACCGCCACTGCCGCAAGTACGCCCAGGATCAGCAGGCTGCCGGGCAGCAGCCAGTCCAGCGATATGTCGGTCAGTCTCATGCGGTTGTCCCTTGCCTCGCGTATGCGGCTGTTCGGCTTGTGGCCGGTGCGGCTTTCCGGGCGCCATAGTGGCGCAGCCGGTGAGTCGTACACGCGGGTTTCGGGGCAAGTGGACGCCAACGAGGGGCGGAGCCCGCCGGATAGGGTGTTGCGGATCGAACTCCCGCTCGTATGGGGCTGGTTGAGTTCGATTTTCCGTCAGTCGGACGGGTGGGTTGAGGCGGCGGCTCAGCTGTCGGCCGTCAGGCGTGCCACGCGGTCCTCGTCGCAGGTGCGGGGGCAGGTGACGCAGGTGTCGTCCGGGCGGATCGTGTAGAAGAAGCAGCAGCTCGCCCGGTCGCGGGTGGGCAGCTGCCGGCCGTCCGGGGCTTCGAGGGTCCGGAAGCCCGCGCCCCCGGTGTACGGGGCGGTCGAGCCGGGGAAGAGGGCGTCCAGCTCGCGCATCGCCCGCCGCTCCTCGGCTTCGCCGAGCAGGTTGCCCACGTACCAGAGGCTCTCGACCACGTCGTCGGTCACCATGCCCCACAGGGCGCGCCGCCCGCGCCGCATCCGCGGGCCGAAGCCCTCCATGACCGGTTCGAGGTGCAGGGCCACCGCGGCCCGTACCTCTGCGCGCAGCGCGTCCTCGTCGGGCACGACCCGGGCCCCGGGGAGCGCGGCCGCCGGGTCGTCCGGCAGGCAGGCGAAGGAGTGGACGCGGACGGCCATCCGGCCGTGCGTCCGGTCGAAGGACACGTCCTCCGGGGGGAGGAGGGGCACGCGGCGGTCCAGGAACCACGGGACCGTGATCAGGAGACAGGCCATCCACGCGTACCGGTGCAGTCCGAACCCCGCCACCACGTCGGGCCGACCCGGGCGCCCGTAGTCGCGGAGTATCTGCGCCTCGTCCCACGCGAGGAACGTCTCCAGCGGCTCGCCGCCCGCCGCGAGCTCGTCCGCACCGACCCACCCCACACCGCGAGGGGAGGGTTCGTGCCGGGCGAGCTCGGTGACGCGCAGTCCGCCGTAGGCCTCCGTCAGCCGTGCGTACGCGTCCGCCACCGGAGAGGTGGCCTGGCGTGCGGGGTGTACGGAGCGGAGGCTGCCCTGGGTGGGCGCCACGGCCGCGACGGTCATGACGGTCATGGCGAACCACCGATTCACGCGATCGTTAACAGGTAAGCCTTACCTTACCTGATCTTCGTGGGGTGTGGGAAGGCGGGTTACTCTTCGGGGCAGGTCGAAACCCGTGGAGGACCGAGTGCGCGATACGGCCCGAGCCCGGGTACCGGAACAGCAGGACCGAGAGCAGGACCGCAAGGTCGTACGGCACTCCGTGCGCGGGCAGGTGCTCGACGCCCTGCGCGCGGCGCTGCTCGCGGGCGAGCTGGAGCCGGGGGAGATCTACTCGGGGCCGGCCCTGGGGGAACGGTTCGGGGTCTCCGCGACGCCCGTGCGCGAGGCGATGCAGCAGCTGGCGCTGGAGGGGGTCGTGGAATGCCTCCCGAACCGGGGGTTCCGGGTCCTGACCCGGACCCCGGGGGAGCTGGCGGAACTGGCCGAGGTCAGGGCGCTGCTCGAGGTCCCGGTGATGCTGCGGCTGGCCCGTACGGTGCCGGCGGCGGCCTGGGCCGCGGTGGTGCCCGCGGCGGAGGCGGCGGAGGCGGCGGCGGCGTCGGGTGATGCGGCGCGGTACGCCGACGCGGACCGGGCGTTTCACCGTGCGGTGCTGGCGCTGGCCGGCAACGCGCAGCTCCTCCTCGTGGCGGAGGATCTCCACCGCCGCGCCCAGTGGCCCCTGCCGGGGCCGCGGCGGGTCCGGCGGGCGGAACTCGTGGCGGACGCGGCGGAGCACTGCGCGGTGGTGGCCGCGCTGTCCTTGGGTGACGTGGGGGTGGCGGAGTCGCTGATCCGTGCCCACTTCGGGTCTGCCTGAGCCGCCGTTGCCGGGGACGCTGTCCCTGGGCCGCTGGGCTTGGCCCGGGTGCGGGCTTGCTGCGGGTGGGGGTCGGTGCCGGGGGCGGGGTGGGGTGTTGGCCTGGACTGCATGATTTAGGCGCCCTGCCTCCGACTCCGACAGGGTGCGGG
>NZ_JBIAPV010000014.1:0-270739 GCF_042888445.1 Streptomyces sp. NPDC002886 | reverse complement strand
AGGGGGGACCCTGTGGGAGAGTAGGACGCCGCCGAACAATCATTGTGGAAAGCCCCGTACCAGGGAACTGGTACGGGGCTTTTCTGCGTTTACGGGCCAATTAATGTGTGGTGTGGAAACTCGGGTGAAGTCGCGGCGGCCGGCTGGTTAGGATCCCGGGCTATGAACGAGTACGTGATACGGCCGATTCGGGCTGAAGAGTGGGACAAGGTGAAGGAGCTGCGTCTCGCGGCCCTGCGGGATCCTGCCGCGCCGGTGGCCTTCCTGGAGACCTTGGAACAGGGCGAGGCAAAGTCTGACGATTCCTGGCGGGAGCGGGCTGCCGGGGGTGCGACCGGGCGGCACATCCGGCAGTTCATCGCCGAGGGACCCGACGGGGAGTGGGTCGGCACGGTGAGCATGATCGTCGAGGCGGCCGGCACAGCGGACTTCTTCGACGGGGAGGTCGAGCAGGACCAGGCACACCTCGTGGGTGTGTTCGTCCGGCCGGCGCAGCGGGGGATCGGGCTGACCGAGGAGCTGTTCGGCGCCGCGCTGGAGTGGGCCTGGGGGCTGGAGGAGCCCGTACTGGCGCGCGTACGGCTCTTCGTGCACGAGCAGAACGCGCGGGCCGAGGCCTTCTACCGGCGGTTCGGGTTCGTGCCCAGCGGGAAGGTCGTGCCGATGCCGACCGACCCGTCCGCGAAGGAGCTGGAGTACGTGTTCCCGCGGCCTGCCTAGCGGGCGGCTACGGGGAGGTCCGCCTCCGGCCAGCGGGAGCGGGCCTGTTCGCGGCTGCGGCACAGGGCGAGGAGCGGGAGCGTCGGGTCCTGCAGGAGCTGCGGCAGTTGGGGGATCGGGGCCACGGCGGCGACGTCCTCGAAGACCAGGGTCAGTGGTGGGTCGAGCCGACCGTCGGATGACCGTGCGGCCATGCGGCGGCCGTGCTCGACCACGCTGGAGGCGAGTGCGGTCAGCAGCGGCATCGCACCCGGGTGGGCCCGGGGGTCTTCAAGGGGTTCGCCCACCACGTAGAGGGTGCCCCCTTCGGAGACGAACGATGCGAGGGAGAGGGAATCGGTTCGGTTCGGGGTGCAGGATTCCCGGATGTGGATCGAGGAGAGAGCCGTCAGGGCGCGGGCCGTGAGGTGTTGGGCCTGTTCGCGGCGGTCCGGGTGGGCGGTGAGGGCGCTCTCGAGCTCGCCGGCCGCGCCGGGGGCGGCCGTTGCCGCCTGGGGGTGGGTGCGGAGGATGCGGACCGGCTCCTGGGCGTTGGTGCCCTGGGCCCAGCGGTGCAGCTGCTTGAAGGGGCGGTTGTCCAGGGCGGCGGCCTGGAGCCAGCTGCGCAGGAGCGTTTCCGCGGTGTCCGCGAGGGCGGAGTCCATACGGGCCTGCGGACGGACCGGGGCGAGCAGCGCGATGGCGCGGGCCGCGGCGGTGGCGCGGTCCGCGCAGCCTTCTGTGGGGCTCCAGTGGATGCGGGCCGGGGTGTCGCAGAGGTGGGAGGGGTCGTAGAGGAGGACGGGGCCCAGCTTGGAGCGGGCGTCCTTGGTGTCCGACCAGAGGGTGGGTGAGGACGTGATCACCAGGACGGCGCCCTGGGCCTCCGCGATGGCCGCTGTGGCGGCCGTGGTTCGGGCCTCGGGTGCCGCGTAGGCGAGGCGGTGGCCTTGCGGTGGGATGGCCGCCGGGGTCGGGATCCTGGTCGGGGCGTAGCCGAAGCCGTAGCGGTAGGCCTCGTCCGTGGGTGCGGCGCCGTTGCCGGGAGTTCTGCCCCCGGGGCCCTGCGCCTCGAACGCCGGCGAGGCCGGGATGGGGTGACCCGCCGGGGAGGCCGGGATCGGTGAGGCCACCGGGTGGGGTTTGGTGGGGATGGGGACCGTGGACGGGTGCGGGGCCGGTGCCGGGGGCCGGACCCCGGACCCCCGCTCCTCGAACGCCGGAGGGGCCGAGTATGCCTGCGTCGTCGGCGGGGACGTGGGGGGCTGCGCCGATGCGGGGGCCGGGACGGGGTGACTCGGCACGGGAGTCGGGGCTTGCCGGCCTGACTGGTCGGGCTGCCCTGACTGGTCGAGCTGCCCCGACTGGCGGGCCAGTCGGCGGCGGGATTTCGTGCGGGCCACGACGCCGAGGGTGAAGATGGTCAGGACCAGGAGGACCAGGAGCTGGCTGATGAACAGGCCCCAGAAGAGGCCCCAGTTGGAGAGGGCCTCGGGGGGTGTGTCCGGCCAGGCGGCCGGGATGTCGTGGGGTTGAGCTATCAGCGAGCGGACCGCGGTCGGGGTGCGGGTGAAGGTGACCTTGCTCGGCCAGGCGCCCTTCGTGAAGAGCGCCGCCAGACCGGTGGCCGTCCAGGTGAGGACGGCCAGGCCGAGGAGGAAGGCCAGGAGGCCTACGAGGAGGCCGTCCGGGATGCCGCCCTGGGGGCGGGGGGCCGGGTGGTCCGTGCGGTCGGGCATGTCAGGCCACCGTGGTGGCCGAGCCGCCGGCGTTGCGGTGGCGTTCCATCAGGAGGGCCCGCTCTTCTGTCTCCAGTTCGGCTGCGAGGAGGTCGTCGGGCAGGCGGTGCTGGACCGAGGATTCCGTCATGGCGCGGTCGGTGAAGACCAGGGGGCGTTCGGCTTCGGTGATCAGGTGTTTGACGACCTGGACGTTGCCGTTCACGTCCCACACCGCGATGCCGGGAGTGAGGGTGGGGATGATTTCCACCGCCCAGCGGGGGAGGCCCAGGACGCGGCCCGTGGCGCGGGCCTCGTCCGCCTTTTGAGCGTAGATCGTGCGGGTCGAGGCCATTTTGAGGATGGCTGCCGCTTCTCGGGCCGCCGCGCCGTCCACGACGTCCGAGAGGTGGTGGACGACCGCCACGAAGGACAGGCCGAGGCGCCGGCCGAACTTGAGGAGGCGCTGGAAGAGCTGGGCCACGAAGGGGCTGTTGATGATGTGCCAGGCCTCTTCGACCAGGAAGATGCGCTTCTTGCGGTCCGGGCGGATCCAGGTGTGTTCCAGCCATACGCCGACGATCGCCATCAGGATCGGCATGGCGATGGAGTTGCGGTCGATGTGGGAGAGGTCGAAGACGATGAGGGGGGCGTCGAGGTCGATGCCCACCGTGGTCGGGCCGTCGAACATGCCGCGGAGGTCGCCGTCGACCAGGCGGTCGATGACGAGGGCGACGTCCAGGCCCCAGGCGCGGACATCGTCTATGGCCACGTTCATGGACTGGGCCGATTCCGGTTCCGGGTGTCGCAGTTGTTCCACGATGTCCATCAGGACCGGCTGGCGGTCCGTGATGGTTTCCACCACGTAGGCGTGCGCGACCTTGAGGGCGAAGCCGGAGCGCTCGTCCAGGCCGTGCCCCATGGCCACTTCGATGATGGTGCGGAGCAGCGCGAGCTGGCCCGTCGCGGTGATCGCCGGGTCGAGGGGGTTGAGGCGGATCCCGTCGTCGTTCGCGGCGATGGGGTCCAGGCGGATGGGGGTTATTCCCAGCTGCTGGGCGATGAGGTTCCACTCGCCGACGCCGTCCTCGCCCTGGGCGTCCAGGACGACGACCTGGCGGTCCCGGAAGCGGAGCTGGCGCAGGACGTAGGTCTTCTCCAGGGCCGACTTGCCGTTGCCGGATTCGCCGAGGACCAGCCAGTGGGGGGCCGGGAGTTGCTGGCCGTACAGCTGGAAGGGGTCGTAGATGTAGCCCTTGCCGCTGTAGACCTCACGGCCGATGATGACGCCGGAGTCGCCGAGACCGGGGGCGGCGGTGGGGAGGTAGACCGCTTGTGCCTGTCCCGTGGACGTGCGGACGGGCAGGCGGGTGGTTTCTACCTTGCCGAACAGGAAGCTGGTGAAGGCGTCCGTCAGGGCGGACATGGGATCTCGCATGGGCGGCCATTCCCTCCAGCTAGCGTCGGATGCCGGTGGCGAACGGCAGGGTGTTGACGAAGGCGCGGTGGTGCTCGCGGTCGCACCACTCGAGCTTCAGGTAGGACTTGCCCGCCGAGGCGCGGATGGTGCGCTTGTCGCGGGCGAGGGCTTCGGGGGAGCGGGAGGAGACCGTGATGTACCCGACCAGGTTGACGCCGGCGGCGCCGCTCGCGAGGTCTTCGCCGCGCTGGTCGAGCCGGCCGTGGGCGGCGATGTCCCGGGGGTCGACGGTGCGGTTCATCTTGGCGGCGCGGCTGGCGTCGGCCTCGTCGTTGGTCTTCTCCGTGAGCATGCGCTCGATGGCGATCTCGGTGGGTTCCAGGTCCATGGTGACGGCGACCGTGCGGATGACGTCGGGGGTGTGGACGAGGAGCGGGGCGAGGAAGTTCACGCCGACCGGGGTCATCGGCCATTCCTTCACCCAGGCCGTGGCGTGGCACCAGGGGGCGCGGGTGGAGGACTCGCGGGTCTTGGCCTGGAGGTAGGTCGGTTCGACGGCGTCCAGTTCGGCGGGCCAGGCGTTGCGCTTGGTCATGGCCTGGATGTGGTCGATGGGGTGGTCCGGGTCGTACATGGAATGCACGAGGGAGGCGAGGCGGCCCTGGCCCAGCGGCTGGCGGACGCGGATGTCGGCCTCGGCGAGGCGGGCGCAGATGTCGGTGAGCTCGCGGGCCATGACGATGGCGAGGCCGGCGTCACGGTCGACCCTGCGGCCCTTGTGGGGGGCCGCGGCGCGGGCGATGGTGTGGGCCTCGGCGGCGAGTTCGCGGGTGAAGTGGATGCAGGCGACGAGGTAGGCGCGGTGCTGCTCCGAGGAGGTCGACACCATCGACTGGAGCTGGTCGTACGAATCGCGCAGCCAGACGGGGGCGTGGGTGTCGCCGCGGGCGGCGACGTCCTTGTCGTGGGCCTCCGGGTCGGCGGGCAGGGTGCGTACGAGCATCTGGAGGCGGGTGACGAAGCCGTCGCCGTTGGCCACGTGCTTGAGGAGGGTGCCGAAGCGGTCCACGAGGGCCTCTTGGTCCTCGCTGTCGCGCAGGCCCACGCCGGGCCCCTCGATCTCGATGGCCGCGGTGACGGTTCTGCGGTCCGCGTGGAGCAGGACGGCGATCTCGTCGGGGCCGAAGGGGGCGGCGAGCCAGTTGATGCGGCCGATGCCGGGGGGCGGGCCGACCTCGACCTCGCGGCCGTCGCCGGCGCGGATGCCGGCCTCCATGGCGCCGGAGCGGAACGTCGTGCCGCGGCGCAGGGTGCGCTTGAAGCTGCGGTTGATCTCGAACCAGCGGTAGAAGGTGCGGCCGCGGTAGGGGACGTACACGGCGGCGAGGGCGAGCATGGGGAAGCCGGCGAGGGAGACGATGCGCAGGGTGAGGGAGGGGACGAGCAGTCCGCTCATCATGCCGAGGAACGCGCCGACGATGATCAGGGCGATCTCGCCGGTCTCGCGGTTCTTGCCGACGATCGCGTTCGGCCGGGCCCGGCCGATGAGATACGTGCGGCGGGGCGTGACCGGGTGGAGCTGGTGGGACTGGGTCGTCACCGCCCGTCACCTCCTGTGTTCCTCGTGCTGGAGCCCGTACGGGGCGGGGGTGCGGCGGCGGGGCCGCCGCTGTTCCCGCCGCCGGAGCGTCGGCTGCTGTGTGCGGCCATGCCTCCGGAGATCTGGTTGTCGCCGCCGGCGCGGTGGGCGCCGCCGCCGCTGCTTCCGCCTCCGCCGCCGCCGCGGCTGCTGTGGGTCTTGATGCCCTGGGAGACGAGGGAGGCCGGAGAGCTGATGACGGCGGCCGCCTGGGCGCCGTCGGTGGCCTTGCTGCGGTTGGTGCGGGCGGAGGCGATCTCGTCGCCGAAGCCGGGGACGAAGCGGTAGATCATCGCGGAGGCGAAGATCGCCAGGAGGATGATCGAGAGGCCGGAGACGACGGCGGAGAAGGCGTTCGGGCCCTTCTCTCCGGCGAGGGCTCCGGCGAGTCCCAGGACGATGACGATGACCGGCTTCACGAGGATGACGGCGATCATGATGCCCGCCCAGCGGCGGACGTGGCCCCAGAGGTTGCGGTCGACGAGGCCGGCGTAGACGACGGTGCCGAGCAGGGCGCCGACGTAGAGGAGCGCGGCGCGGATCACGAGCTCCAGGCAGAGGATGCCGGCGGCGAGGACGGTGACGAGGGCGACGACGATCAGCATGATCGGGCCGCCGCCGATGTCGTCGCCCTTTTTGAGGGCTTCGGCGAAGGAGCCGAAGAAGACGTCGGTCTGGCCGCCGGTCGCGGAGGCGATGACCTCGGTGACGCCGTCGGTGGCGGAGACGATGGTGTAGAGGATGAGGGGGGTGAAGGCGGAGGCGAGGACGGTGAGCCAGAGGAAGCCGATGGCTTCGGACATGGCGGTGGTGAAGGGGACGCCCCTGATGGCTCGTTTGGCGACGGCGAAGAGCCAGAGAACGAGCGTGAGGATGGTGGAGGCGGCGAAGACGATGGCGTACTGCTTGAGGAAGGCGCCGTTGGTGAAGTCGACGTTGGCGGTGCCGTTGACCGCCTTGCTGAGTTCGCCGACGATCCAGGCTGCGGCGTCGGCGCAGCCTCTCGCCAGCGACGTGAGCGGGTTCAGCGCATCGGCCGGGTTGCCGGAGACGCCGGAGCCGGATGCTCCGCCAGTAGCCGCTTCGTCGCCGAGCTCGCAGTACTGCCGGGCAAGCCCGCTGAGCGCGGAACACGGGTCTGCGCTGGGCTGTGGCAATGTCGATGCCGAGGGCGTCGGTGTGGGCGCGGCATGGGCAGCGGATGCTGTGGCTACGAAGGCCAGAAGGGACGAGGCGACGGCGCCGACCCGGAGCCGGAGGCTAGCGGGCATAGGTGAAGCCTCCGAACTCCTTGACGGCCTTGCTGATGTCCTCGGAAGGTGACGCGACCGCATCGCCGGGAACCGGTGCGGGGCCGTCCTGCTGGGTGTCGGAGAGGACCTTCCAGTCTCCGTCCGTCCAGACCAGTTCGAACGTCCAGGTCTTCCACGTCGTGCGTACCGGGTCGGTGGACTTCGGCCCGGACATGCCGATGAGGCCCGTGTACCAGACGGAGACCTTCGCGTTGGCGGGCGTGTAGCTGTCGGTTCGGGTGCCGACGGGGACGGCGCGGGTGACGAACGTGCTGCCTTGTGGAGGGTTGCCGTTCGCGTCGAGCCCGAGCTTGGCGAGGAAGGCGGCCGAGTAGGCCTCGTCCTGAGGGCTTCTCAGTTTCGCGGCCGCGTCCGGTGTGTAGATCCCGTCTACGAGCGTGTGCCGGGTGTTCTTTCTGAACATGCCGTCAGAACCCAGTGCCACCGCGTAGTTCGCCGCTGCCGATTGGGCGCCCTGTTCGGTCTGGGCGTAGCCCTTGGGGATGCCCGCGGACTTGCCGTCCACCGGGGGGACGCCTGTGGCTGCCGTCGGGTTGGTGGTGGTGGTCGGGGGCTTGTCCGCTGTTGGGGGGGCTTCGGGGGTGCGGGACTGGTTGGCGAAGGCGATGGCCGCGATGAGGAGGACCACCACGCCGACGACGGTGATCAGGCCTCGGGGGGTGCGGCGGGGTGGGGCGTACGGGTCCGAGGGCTCCGGGAAGCGGGTACGGGTCTGGCCGGTGCCGCCGACCTCGCCGCCACCGTATTGGTCGTCGGTGCTCATTCGGTGTTCGCCCCCTCCGCGTCGTACGACGGTAGCGCTGGTATCCGCGCAGTGGCGGCGTGGTGAGTCCTCATCAGGGCTCGGGCTAGACGGCCATTCCGTAGACGATCGTGAAGAGGGTGCCCAGTGAGCCGATGATGAAGACGCCCGTCAGGCCGGCCACGATGAGGCCCTTGCCCTGTTCCGCGCTGAAGGTGTCGCGCAGTGCGGTGGCGCCGATGCGCTGCTTGGCCGCGCCCCAGATGGCGATGCCCAGGCAGAGCAGGATCGCTACGGCCATGACCACCTCGATCATGACCTTCGCTTCGTTGCCGAGACTGCCGAACGGCCCCCAGTTCGGGGCGATTCCGCCGATGATGGTGGTGATGTCGCCCTTTTCGGCTGCCAGGATCATGTAACTCACCGCCCCTGTATGGGTAGTTCCGGTAGCCCGTGCCCGGACGGCAGGGGTCACGCCCTATCTTCCCTGATGAAACCGCCGTCGTATGTCGACTTCGCTGCTCTCTTTACCCGATCTGTCGCCCCGGGCGTCGTCCGTATGTCCTGACCTGGGGTCGGGCGGCGTGTGGGGGAAAGAACGTATGGTCACTCTGTGTATCACGAGGTGTGACCGCGGGCAATGATTGTCGTCTCGGTGCGGTGGTGGCTCGGATGGGGCCGCGCCGTTTGGCGCAACGGGTGCCGCGCCCGGGGCGTGAGCGGGCCGGGGGCGGCACCCGTGAGGGTGTGGGCTACGGGACGAGGATGTTCGCGGCGAACGGGGCGAAGCGGGTCTCGCCGGCGTGGATGACGGCGATGGCCGTGCCGGTGCACCAGCGGCCGCTGGTGATGAAGACCGGGCTGTCGGTGTGGTTCGTGACCGCGGCGGGGCCGTTGTGCAGGACGCAGCCGGACGGGTCGTGGATCGGTTGGCCGTTGATGACCAGTTCGCCCGTGGACGCGTGCGCGGAGCCGCCGAGGCCGAGGGTGAGGACGGCGGCGGCCGCGAGGGTGCCGAGGGTCGTGGTCGGGCGTCGCATGGTGGGGGAGCCTCCAGGGGGGTCGGAGCCGGAGTCGGCTCGGATGGCCGGCCTCCGGTTGTGTGGCTCACCGTAGGGCTTTGGTTTCGGGCGGTGGCGTCCGTGGAGGGGCGGATGGATGCGCCGGGGGCGCATGGGTGGGCGGTGTGCGCCGCCGCCGTCCCCGGCGGGCGGGCCCGGACCGCCTCCTACGCGAGCCAGTGCGCGGGGCGGGTGAGGGAGGGCGGGATGCGGGTCGCGGGGTTGCCCCGGGCCGCGTTCAGCTGGGGCTGGGTGAGGAAGAGGGCGCCGGTGAGGTCGGCGTCGCGCAGGTCGGTGTCGCGGAAGTCCGCGCCGATCAGGTCGGCCGTGCGCAGGTCGGCGCCCCTGAGGTCGGCGGCGATCAGGTAGGCCCCGCGGAGGTTGGCTCCGCGCAGGTTCGCGCCGGGGAGGCGGGCACCCATCAGGTCGGCGCCGCGGTGGTTCTTCTTGCGGCCCGCCACCTTGGCCCGTACGAGCTCGCTGGTCTGGAGCAGGAGGGTGTTCGCCTCCTGGCGCAGCGGGGTGATGTCGAACTCCGCGAGGGTTTGGGGGGTGGCCCCGGTCCATCGGGTGGTGTCGGCCAGTGCGGTGCGCAGTTGGGTGCGGAGGGAGTGTTCGGCGGGGAGCGGGAGGGCCTCGGTGAGGGTGAGGGCCTCGGCGAGGTAGAAGAGGAGCTCGTGCAGGTTCCGCATCACCGGGAAGACCGTGAACATCGTGGCCTTGGTGGCGGGGTGGGAGCGCCAGTCCCGGCCGCCGAAGGTGATCTGGGAGACCTGCTGGCCGGCGCCGAAGCAGTCGAAGACGGTGCAGCCCGGGAAGCCCTTGTCGCGCAGCCCGGTGTGGATGCCGCAGCCGAAGTCCTGCCGGAGGTTCTTGCAGGGGGTGCCGGCGGGCTTGTTCACGGCGAAGTCGGTGGATTTGGAGAAGGGCAGGGCTACGCAGCAGAGCGCGAAGCAGTTGGCGCAGTCCGCCCGCAGGAGGGGGAGCGGGGCGGGGGCGCCGGGGCGGGCGGGGCCGGACGGGCCGGCGGGCTGGGGCTTGGGCACGTCCCCATTGTCTCCCCGTGGGGGAGTTGGGTGGTGCTCGGGTGGCGGAAAGGCCTTGATCGCCGTGGGTGGGTCCGGCGAGCATCGCCGTATGACCGAAGTGATCGCAGTAGCCGTCATCACCTTCCTCGCCGTCATCAGTCCCGGCGCCGATTTCGCCATGGTCGTCCGCAACAGCTACCTCTACGGGCGGCCCACCGGCCTGTTCGCGGCGGCGGGGGTCGCGGCCGGGGTGCTGGTCCACGTCTCGTACACGATGCTCGGGGTCGGTCTGCTGATCGCCTCCTCCGCCGAACTGTTCACGGTGATCAAGCTCGCGGGCGCCGCGTACCTGGTGTGGATCGGGATACGGACCTTCCGGGCGCGGACCGAGGTGGCCGTGGACCTGGAGGAGAAGGGCGGGCTGACGCCGTTCGGGGCGCTGCGGAGCGGATTCCTGACCAATGTGCTCAACCCGAAGACCACGCTGTTCGTCGTGTCCACCTTCACGCAGGTGGTCGGGCCGGGGACCCCGGTGTGGCAGCAGGCCGGGTACGGCCTGTTCATGTCGGCGGCGCACCTGGGCTGGTTCGGTGCGGTCGCGCTGTTCTTCTCCAACTCGCTTCTGCGCGACCGGATGCTGAAGGCGCAGAAGACGCTGAACCGGGCCATCGGCTCGGTCCTGGTGGGGCTCGGGGTGGGGCTGGGCTTCGCCCGCTGAGTGCCGCTCGGCGGGCGCCCTGGGGAGGGGAGCGGGGCTGGCGTCGGTGGATTACCAGTCGGTAGCGTGGCCGGCATGGGTGCCGGGAGTGGTGTCGAGAGCGGTGTCGAGGGGTTCTACGAGCGCGTCGACGGGGGGCGGTTCCTGGCGAGCGGTTACACGCGCGGGCCGTGGGATCCCGGGTCGCAGCACGCCGGGCCGCCGGCCGCGCTGCTCGGGCGGGCGATCGAGGAACGGCCGGGTGGGCGCGCCGACATGCGGATCGCCCGGATCACCTACGAGATCCTGCGCCCGGTGCCGATCGGCCCGTTGGAGCTGACGACCAGCGTGCTGCGGGCCGGCCGGGGCACCGAGGTGGTCGAGGCCGCGCTCGCGCCCGCCGGGGCCGCGCCCGTGATGCTGGCGCGGGCGCTGCGGATCCGGGTGGCCGAGGACTCCGTACCGTCCGTGGTGCCCGCGCCGGAGCTGCCGCCGCCGGGTGAGGTGGGGCCGGCGCCGTTCTTTCCGGTGCCGTGGGAGAAGGGCTACCACTCGGCGATGGAGACCCGCTTCGCGCGGGGCGCGTTCGTCGAACTGGGTCCGGGGACCTGCTGGATGCGGATGCGGGTGCCGCTCGTCGCCGGGGAGGAGCCCCGGCCCCTGGATCGAGTGCTGGTCGCGGCGGACTCGGGGAACGGCATCAGCGCGGTCGTGGACTTCGGCCGGTACCTCTTCGTCAACGGCGATCTCACCGTGCACCTGCACCGCCATCCGGTCGGTGAATGGGTGTGCGTGGAGGCCCGTACGAGCGTGGACGCGGCGGGCATCGGGCTGGCGGACGCGCGGCTGCACGACGAGAAGGGCCCGATCGGGCGGAGCGCGCAGAGCCTGTTCGTCGCCCCGAGGGGGTAGGGAGGGGGAGCGGGGCCGAATACTTCGTATCGTCCTATGAGTTCACCCGTCCGCCGGGGTCTGTGCTCCAAGTGCCCCGGCTGCGTTGGTTCCTGTGCCGCCTTGCCGGCGGGATGATTCGACACGGGGTGGCGGGAGCGCCGGGAAAAGCCGTTCGATGGGGGAAGGTTGGCGGGTGCGCAGACTCTGGGTGGTCGGTGGAATCAGCTTCGGGGCGTGCCTGTGCTTTCTCGCCCTGCTCGTGATCGGTACGTACTCGGCGGCCGCGGGCATCGCGACCGGCGTCGGCGGGCGGGCCTCCGGGCTCGCCAAGGGTGCCGTGCCGGGGAAGTACCAGTCCCTCGTGCAGAAGTGGGGAAACCTCTGCCCGACGCTCACCCCTGCGCTGCTGGCCGCCCAGCTCTACTCGGAGAGCGGCTGGAACCCGGGTGCGGTGAGCCCGGCCGACGCGCGGGGCATCGCGCAGTTCATCCCGGGCACGTGGGCGACGCACGGCATCGACGGCGACGGCGACGGCGACCGTGACATCTGGGACCCGAACGACGCGATCCCGTCGGCGGCTTCGTACGACTGCTCGCTGGCCCGGTACGTGTCCAAGGTGCCCGGGGACGCGGTGAAGAACATGCTGGCCGCCTACAACGCGGGTCCCGGCGCGGTGAAGCAGTACGGGGGCGTCCCGCCGTACCGGGAGACCCAGGGGTACGTGAAGACGATCACGACCCTCGCCAAGAGCTTCGAGGCCCCCGTCGGACGGGTCGCGCCCTCCCAGCAGGCCGCCGGGGCGATCTACTTCGCGCAGAAGCAGCTGGGGACCCCGTACTTGTGGGGCGGGAACGGGACGCCCGAGCAGGGCGGGCGCTTCGACTGCTCGGGTCTGACCAAGGCGGCGTACGAGTCGGTGGGCGTCGACCTGCCGCGCGTGGCGAACGACCAGTACAACGCCGGTCCGCATCCCTCGCGCGCGGAACTGCTGCCGGGGGACCTGGTGTTCTTCTCCGACGATCTGACGAACTCCCGGGAGATCCGGCACGTCGGGCTCTATGTGGGCGGCGGATACATGATCAACGCCCCGTTCACCGGGGCCGTGATCCGCTTCGACAAGATCGACACGCCCGACTACTTCGGTGCGACGCGGGTGACGAAGGACGGGGCGGAGGCCCTGCCCCGGCGCGAGGGCGTCGGCAACACAGTGTGAAGCGAAGGCCCTGAGCTGCAACGATGAGTCACTCTTCGATAACGTTGGGGTGATCATTCCGTGGAGAGCGGAACGTAGCCGCCAGAACGAGCGTTCCATGGTCACTGGGGGCAGGACGAGTACGAGGCCGGATTGATCACCGGGGGGCGAAGGGCCGCACACAGGCGTGCGGCCGTACGGGTACCAAGGCAAGGGCAAGGGGCCGCATCACCATGGCTGGACTCACAACAGGTGGGCCGAACGTGGATGTAAGCCTGCTGTACGAGATCAACGGACTGGCGCGCCAGGCCCCCGGCTGGCTGGACCGGACGGTCGCGGTCGTCGGGGAGTACGGGATCCTGCTGGCCCTCGTCCTCCTGGTGCTCTGGTGCTGGCGCGGAGCGCGCCGGCAGGACGAGCCCGCCGCCGTCGAGACCTTCACCGCGCTCGTGTGGGCTCCGCTCGCCGCCTCGGCCGCGCTGCTCCTCAACATCCCGCTGCGCGAGTTCGTGGGCCGGCCGCGGCCGGCCGCGCAGCACGGCGGGGTCGAGGTGCTGGAGCCCGGCGCCGGGATCGGCCACAGCGCCTTCTCGTTCGTCAGCGACCACGCCACGCTCGCGATGGCGCTCGGCGTCGGCCTGTTCGTCGCCCACCGCAAGCTCGGCTTCATCGGCATCGGCCTGGCCCTGGCGGAAGGGTTCACGCGGGTCTACATGGGCTTGCACTATCCGACCGACGTCATCGGCGGTCTCGCCCTGGGCACCGCGGTGGTGCTGCTGCTCGCGCCGCTCGCGATGGCGCTGCTGACCCCGGTGGTACGGGCCGTGGCCCGGTCCCCGCGCCTGGGCGTACTGGTCCGGGCACGCGAGCGGGTGGTACCCCGCCCGGTGGACCTCGCGGCGACCGAGCCCGCGGCGCGCGGGCACGAGAGCGACCTCGCGGCCTGACGCGGCCCTCCGGGGGGTGCCGGCGGAGTCAGCCGATGCGGTACGAGTCCCAGACGCTCAGCACCACGGCCGCCAGCAGGCACAGTGCCGCGGCCCCGAAGCAGACCCGGACCGCGGCCGGGCGGGACCGCGGGGGCGGGGTCACGGATCGCCGCCGTGGTCCGCGGCGTCCGCCTTCGCGTCGGAGCGCCGGTAGCGGGAGCGCAGCCACAGCCCGGTGCCGGTGGCCGCGGCGGCGGTGAGGCCGATGGCCAGGGCGACGTCGCCGGGCCCGTCGGCCGTGCCCACGGGGCTGGCCCGGGCCGGGGTGGCGGGGGCGAACGCGATCAGCAGGGCCCAGGTGAGGGCGGCGAGTCGTGGCGCGGGTCCGGGCATGAGTCAAGGGCAACCGCTCCCGGGCGCGTCGGCCAGCCGGGCCGTCCGATCGGGCGACTCGTGGGCGGGCGACCCGCGGGCGGACCGGATCCGGCCGGGTCGGTGGCGGGCGGGCTTTCGGGCGAGTGCCGTGCCGGTGCCCCCGGCTACTCCGGGGCGTGGCCGGTGGCGTCCTTGCGGGCCAGGTCGCGGGAGCGGCGGGCCGGGCCGCGCCAGCCGCAGGTACAGACGGCCAGGCTGAACGAGCCCCGCTCGGAGGTGCTCGTGGCGTGAGCGGCGTGATCGGTGGAGGGTGCCGGCGCCGGGCCCGAGGGATCGCGGGGCAGCGGCACTGCGGCAAGCGGAGGGGCGAAAGTCGCTTCGGTGTGCGGTTCCACTCCACCAAGGTACCGGGCCGGGGGCGGGTGGGGCACTGGCCCGGGGCGGGGAGGCCGCGGCCGTGACGGGAGGCCCGGGACCTCGTTAAGCGGAGCGGGTGGGGCCTCGGGCAAAAAGCGGTCACGCGTTGGGGGTTGGCAGGCGATGGTGGTGCACCAGCACAGGCGAGGGCGCGCGGGTCGGGCTGCGGTCGCGGTCGGCCTGGCCCTGGCGGTGGCGGCGTTGAGCGGGTGCGGCGGCGACGCCGTCGCGGGCGATGACGGCCGGTCCGCCGCGGGCGGCGGGGCCGGCGACGACGGCCGGGCCTCCGGCGACCCGGCGGCCACGGTCCGCGCGGCCGCCGACGCGCTGGCCAGGACCGGGAGCGCGCAGGCCCGTACGGCCATGGAGATGGCCACGGGCGGCACCCGGGTCACGATCCGGGGCGAGGGCGGGGTCGACTTCAAGAACCGCATGGGGCAGCTGCTCGTCATGCTCCCCGACGACGCCAAGGGCAAGGCCGAGCACCGGCCGATCACCGAGCTGCTGGTGCCCGGCGCGCTCTACATGAAGAACCGGGGCGCGGGCGTCCCCGCCGACAAGTGGGTCCGCGTCGACACGACCGCCCTGGCCGACGGGAACCTCGTCACCGGCGGGGCCACCGACCCGATGGCCGCCGCCGAGCTGCTGCGCGGGGCGCAGGAGGTGACGTACGTCGGCGAGACCGAGGTGGGCGGGACCAAGGTGCGGCACTACCGGGGTACGACCGATATCGCGCGGGCCGCGGCGCAGGCCTCACCGGCGGTGAAGGGGGCGCTGGAGGCGGCGGCGAAAGGGTTCGGCAAGGACGCGGTGCCGTTCGACGCCTACCTCGACTCCGAGGGACTGCTGCGGAAGGTCCGCCACCGCTTCACCTACGTCAACGATGGCGTGATCGATGTGTCCTCCACCACGCTGCTCTACGGCTTCGGGACCCCGGTCACCGTCGTATTGCCCGCCGAACGGGACATTTACGCCGGGAAGATCGCCGATTAGCCGGCCGGGGCCCCCGGGGGCGGCGCGATCGGGTCATGGCGCGGTAGCCGGAAATGGTCCATCCGTGTCATGCGCGCCGCGCCGCGCGCTCCCTACGCTGAGAAGCCGAGCGCCGGCGACCGGACGACGGCAGATTGAGGTGACTCGCGTGACTCCCGCAGGCGGTTCGACGGTGCAGGACCTCGTGGCTCTCGCCGAGATCGAGCTGTGCGGAGAGTTGATCATCGCGGCGTCGGCCGTGGCCGAGGAGAGGCTCAGCCAGGACCGGATCGACGAGGTGCTGATGGGCGTGTGGTCCGGCTGACCTCCCCTGTTCCCCGGGCCGGGGCCGGGGCCGCCCTTCCTGCGCATCGGTCAGGTGCGCAGCAGCCGGGCGATCGCCTTCGTCGCTTCCTCGACCTTGGCGTCGATCTCTCCCCCGCCCTTGAGGGCCGCGTCGGCGACGCAGTGCCGCAGGTGCTCCTCCAGTAGCTGGAGCGCGAAGGACTGGAGCGCCTTCGTGCTCGCCGAGACCTGCGTGAGTATGTCGATGCAGTAGACGTCCTCGTCGACGAGGCGCTGCAGCCCGCGGATCTGGCCCTCGATCCGGCGCAGGCGCTTGAGGTGCTCGTCCTTCTGGTGGTGGTAGCCGTGCACCGGGGCGGCGGCCGTGTCGGCAGCCGTGTCCGTGGTGGCTCCGGAGCCCTCCGCCTGGATGGCAGTCATGCGTCCTCCCGTGGTCCGGAATGGGGGACCTATACCCCTCATGGGTATAGGGTACCGGCCCCCGGCCGAAGGGGCGGGGGCTCGTGGTCCTCACTCTGCCTGATGGAGGACACTGGGGAACGGCCGGTTAGCCGTGGCCGGGGGATGCGCCTAGCATCAGCCTGACCGAATCCAATGCACCCCGAGGACCTCACGTGCGATTTCGTCTGACCCCCAGGGAGACGAGCTTCTACGACATGTTCGCCGCATCCGCGGACAACATCGTCACGGGCTCGAAGCTCCTCATGGAACTGCTCGGAGCGGACTCCTCCGCCCGGGTCGAGATCGCGGAGCGGATGCGGGCAGCGGAGCACGCGGGAGACGACGCGACCCACGCGATCTTCCACCAGCTCAACTCCTCCTTCATTACGCCGTTCGACCGCGAGGACATCTACAACCTGGCGTCCTGCCTCGACGACATCATGGACTTCATGGAGGAGGCGGTCGACCTGGTCGTCCTCTACAACGTGGAGGAACTGCCCAAGGGCGTCGAGCAGCAGATCGAGGTACTGGCGCGCGCGGCCGAGCTGACCGCCGAGGCCATGCCCCACCTGCGCACGATGGAGAACCTGACCGAGTACTGGATCGAGGTCAACCGCCTCGAGAACCAGGCCGACCAGATCCACCGCAAGCTGCTCGCCCAGCTCTTCAATGGCAAGTACGACGCCATGGAGGTGCTGAAGCTCAAGCAGATCGTCGACGTGCTCGAAGAGGCGGCCGACGCGTTCGAGCACGTCGCGAACACGGTGGAGACCATCGCGGTCAAGGAGTCCTGAACCTCGTGGACACCTTCGCTCTGATCGTGACCATCGGTGTCGCGCTCGGCTTTACGTATACGAATGGTTTTCACGACTCCGCGAACGCGATCGCGACCTCGGTCTCGACCCGTGCGCTGACCCCGCGCGCGGCGCTGGCGATGGCCGCGGTCATGAACCTCGCCGGTGCCTTCCTCGGCAGCGGGGTCGCCAAGACGGTGAGCGAGGGCCTGATCGAGACGCCCCACGGCAACCGGGGCATGTGGATCCTCTTCGCGGCGCTCGTCGGCGCGATCGTGTGGAACCTGATCACCTGGTACTTCGGCCTGCCCTCGTCCTCCTCGCACGCGCTGTTCGGCGGCATGGTGGGCGCGGCGCTGGCGGGCGGTACGGAGGTGCTCTGGTCGGGAGTGGTCGACAAGGTCGTCATCCCGATGTTCGTCTCGCCGGTGGTCGGCCTCGTCGTCGGTTACCTGGTGATGGTCGCCATCCTGTGGATGTTCCGCCGGGCCAACCCGCACAAGGCCAAGCGCGGTTTCCGCATCGCGCAGACGGTGTCGGCGGCCGGCATGGCCCTCGGCCACGGTCTGCAGGACGCGCAGAAGACCATGGGCATCGTGATGATGGCCCTGGTCATCGCCGACGTGAACAGCGCGGGCGACGAGATCCCGGTCTGGGTCAAGATCGCGTGTGCCGTGATGCTCTCGCTGGGTACGTACGCGGGCGGCTGGCGCATCATGCGCACCCTCGGCCGCAAGATCATCGAGCTGGACCCGCCGCAGGGCTTCGCGGCGGAGACCACCGGTGCCTCGATCATGTTCGGATCGGCGTTCCTCTTCCACGCGCCGATCTCCACCACCCACGTGATCACCTCGGCGATCATGGGCGTGGGCGCGACCAAGCGGGTGAACGCGGTCCGCTGGGGCGTCGCCAAGAACATCATCCTGGGCTGGTTCATCACCATGCCGGCCGCGGCGCTGGTCGCGGCGCTCAGCTTCTGGGTGGTCAACCTCGCCTTCGTGTGACCGTAGGCGCTTTGCTCGTCGTACACGAGCACCCCAGTGCGCCCCGCCGGATCGGCTGATCCGGCGGGGCGCACTGGCATGTGGGGGCGGGCGGCTCGGGTCAGCCCTCGAAGCGGTAGCCGAAGGTGGAGGCTCCGGCGGCGCCGCCGAGGTGGGTCAGGCCGAAGCGGGTGGCTCCGGTGCCGGTGAGGCCGGTGGCGGGCGCGGTGGCGAGGTTCCAGACGCGGCCGGTGTAGCCGTCCTCGCCGTTGCCGCCGACGTAGACCTCGGGCTTGCCGTTCTTGTCCGTGTCGATCGCGGCGATCGCGGAACCGAAGTGGTCTTCGTTTTCGGAGGCGCTGGGGATGCCCACGGTGTTCTGGGTGAGGGTCTTCGCGCCGGTGGTGGTGATGCCGGTCTTGCTGCCGCGCAGCACGGTGAGGGCGCCGGCGTGAGCGGTGGTGGCCGCGTCGTCGCCGGTCTCGTACGAGGCGCCGATCAGCAGGTCCGCGAAACCGTCGCCGTTGAAGTCCGCCGTGTCCTCGGCCAGGGGCTTCGCCGGGGCGGCGGGTGCGGCCGTGGCGGGGGACAGTCCGGTGACGGCCGGTACGGCCGCGGTGCAGGCGGCCGCCGTCAGGTAAGTGGTGCTACGCAAAGGATCCCCCCGGTGTCCGGCGGCGGCCTCAAGGGCCGCATCCGGTACGCGACTCGTTGTTGGCGTACGTATGACCGACGAGCGGGGGACAGGGGTGATGTGATCCGGGCCACTCGCCGCGGTGGGGGTGCGGGGCCGGGAAAAGGAAGCGGGCCGGTTCCCCCCACCCAGGGGGAACCGGCCCTTTTCTTTCTTTCGCCTTGCGGTGGCACCGCCATGCAGCACCGCAGGACGCTTGTTCACATCTCGGTTTAGCCGAAGCGGCCCGAGATGTAGTCCTCGGTCGCCTGCACGGACGGGTTCGAGAAGATCCGGTCCGTGTCGTCGAGCTCGATCAGCTTGCCGGGCTGGCCGACCGCGGAGAGGTTGAAGAAGGCCGTGCGGTCGGAGACGCGCGCCGCCTGCTGCATGTTGTGCGTCACGATGACGATCGTGAAGCGCTCCTTGAGCTCGCCGATCAGGTCCTCGATGGCGAGGGTGGAGATCGGGTCGAGGGCCGAGCAGGGCTCGTCCATCAGGAGGACCTGGGGCTCGACCGCGATGGCGCGGGCGATGCACAGGCGCTGCTGCTGGCCGCCGGAGAGGCCGGAACCGGGCTTGTTCAGGCGGTCCTTGACCTCGTTCCAGAGGTTGGCGCCCTGGAGGGACTTCTCCACGATGTCCGAGAGTTCGGACTTCTTGAAGGAGCCGTTCAGGCGCAGGCCCGCCGCCACGTTGTCGAAGATCGACATGGTGGGGAAGGGGTTCGGGCGCTGGAAGACCATGCCGACCGTGCGGCGGACCGCGACCGGGTCCACGCCGGGGCCGTACAGGTTCTCGTCGTCCAGCAGCACCTTGCCCTCGACGCGGCCACCGGGGGTGACCTCGTGCATGCGGTTCAGGGTGCGCAGGAAGGTGGACTTGCCGCAGCCGGAGGGGCCGATGAAGGCCGTCACGGAGCGGGGCTCCACGGTCATCGAGATGTCGTCGATGGCCTTGTGGGTTCCGTAGAAGGCGGACAGTCCGCTGACGTCGATTCGCTTCGCCATGGTGGTCACTTCGCTTTCAGTGGTCGCGTCAGCGACCGGTCTTGGGGGCCTTCCAGCGGGCGATGCCGCGAGCCACCAGATTGAGGATCATGACGAAGGCGATCAGGACGAGGGCTGCGCCCCAGGCCCGGTCGTAGGAGGCTTCACTGCCGACCTTGTACTGCTCCCAGATGTAGAGGGGGAGCGAGGACTGGGCGCCTTCGAAGGGGTTGTTGTTGATCAGCTGGGTGCCGAAGACCAGCAGCATGATCGGGGCGGTCTCACCCGCGATGCGGGCCACGGCCAGCATCACGCCGGTGGCGATGCCGCCGATGGCCGTGGGGATCACGACCTTGAGGATCACGCGCCACTTCGGCACACCGAGGGCCAGGGCGGCCTCGCGCAGCTCGTTCGGGACGAGCTTGAGCATCTCTTCGGTGGAGCGGACCACGACGGGCATCATCAGGATCGACAGGGCCAGGGATCCGGCGAAGCCGGAGGGGCCGAAGCCGAGCATCAGGGTCCACGTCGTCAGGATGAACAGACCCGCGACGATGGAGGGGATGCCGGTCATGACGTCGACGAAGAAGGTCACGGCCTTGGCGAGCGGGCCCTTGCCGTACTCGACCAGGTAGACGGCGGTCAGCAGGCCGATGGGGGCCGAGATCGCGGTGGCCAGGGCGACCTGCTCGATGGTGCCGAGGAGGGCGTGGTACACGCCGCCGCCGGGCTCGAAGGAGGTCACGCCGTTCATCGAGTGGCCGAGGAAGTCCCCGTTGAGGACCTTCATGCCGCGGCTGATCGTCGTCCACAGCAGCGAGAGCAGCGGGACGAGGGCGAGGGTGAAGCAGACCCAGACGACGGAGGTCGCGACCCGGTCCTTGGCCTGGCGGCGGTTCTCGACGATCGAGCTGGCCGTGTACGTGATGACCACGAAGAGGAGGGCTGCCAGCAGACCCCACTGGATCTTGCTGTGGAGCCCGAGGACGGCGCCGAGGGCGCATCCGAGGGCGACCGAGAGGACGGCGATGCCGGCCGGGGCCCAGCGGGGCAGGTGGCCCTGCGTCAGGCTGCTGGGGGCGACGGACTGGCGGTCCCGGGAGGGGCGCGGGTCCTGGAGTGCGTGGCTCATCAGGCGTTCGCCCCCGAGAAGTCCTTGCGACGGGCGATGATCAGCCGGGCGGCGCCGTTGACCAGCAGGGTGAGCAGGAAGAGCACGAGACCGGAGGCGATCAGGGCGTCGCGGCCGAACTCGTTGGCCTCGTCGAACTTCGCGGCGATGTTCTGCGCGAACGTGCCGCCGCCCGGGTCCAGGATGTGGCCGGAGATCAGGAAGCTCGGGGAGAGGACGGTCGCGACGGCCATGGTCTCGCCGAGCGCGCGGCCGAGGCCGAGCATCGAGGCGGAGATGACTCCGGAGCGGCCGAAGGGCAGGACCGACATCCGGATGACTTCCCAGCGGGTCGCGCCGAGGGCCAGTGCGGCCTCCTCGTTCATGCGCGGGACCTGCAGGAAGACCTCGCGGCTGACGCTGGTCACGATCGGCAGGATCATGATCGCGAGCAGGATGCCGACGGTGAAGAGCGAGCGGGCGACGCCGACCTGGGTCTTGTCGAAGACGTAGGTCCAGCCCATGTACTCGTCGAGCCAGAGGTTCAGGCCGGCGAGCTGCGGGACGAGGAAGAGAGCACCCCAGATGCCGTAGATGATCGACGGCACGGCGGCCAGCAGGTCGATCACGTAGGCGAGCGGGGCGGCCAGCTTGCGCGGCGCGTAGTGCGAGATGAACAGGGCGATGCCGACAGCGATCGGAACCGCGATGGCCATCGCGATGATCGAGCTGACGACGGTGCCGAAGAGCAGGACGGCGATGCCGAAGACGGGAGGGTTGGCCGACGCGTTCCAGTCGAACGTGGTGAGGAAGTTCCCCTCGTTCTTCGACAGTGCGATCGAGGCGCGGTAGGTGAGGAAGACGGCGATCGACGCCATGATCACCAGGAGCAGGATGCCGGAGCCCTTGGAGAGGCCCGCGAAGATCTTGTCACCGGCGCGGCCGGTGGACCTTCCGCTCTTGGAGACCGGCGGAGCCGTGTCTATCTGGGTGGGTGTGGTGGAAACCATGATCTTTCCGGTCTGAATGGGGGGCAGGCCCCCTGGCGGCGGTGCACCGGATCCCCTGGGTGGAGGGGAGGGTCCCCGGGCCGGTCCGCTCCCCGGACGGGGGGAGCGGACCGGTGGTCCCGGGGGTCTGGATCAGGCGAGCTTCGCGATGACTTCGCGGACCTTGGCGTTGATCTCGGCCGGGATCGGCGCGTAGCCGTTCTCGGAGAGGACCTTCTGGCCGGCGTCGGAAGCGGTGTAGTTCAGGAAGGACTTCACGGTCGGGAGCGTCTCGGCCTTGTTGCCCTTGTCGCAGACGACCTCGTAGGTCACCAGGACGATCGGGTAAGCACCCTCGGCCTTGGTGGCGTAGTCGAGCTTGAGGGCCAGGTCGTCGCCGGTGCCGGAGATCTTGGCGGCGGAGATGGCCTTGGAGGCGGTCTCGGAGGAGGCCTTGACGGGAGCGGCGGCGCCCGTGTTCAGGTCGACCGTCTTGATGCTCTGCGCGGAGGCGTAGGAGAGCTCGAAGTAGCCGATGGCGCCGTCGACGGCCTTGACCTGTGAGGCGACACCGGAGGAGCCGGAGGCGCCGAGGCCACCCGGGGCCGGCCACTTCTTCGCGGCTTCGTACGTCCAGGCCTCGGGAGCGGCGGCCTTGAGGTACTTGCCGAGGTTCTCGGTGGTGCCCGAGTCCTCGGAGCGGTGGAAGTGCTGGATGGGGGTGGCGGGAAGCGTGACGCCGGGGTTCAGCTTCTTGATCGCCTCGTCGTCCCACTTCTTGATCTTGTCGTTGAAGATGTTGGCGATCGTGGTGGCGTCCAGCGTCAGCTTGTCCACACCGGCGACGTTGAAGCCGAGGGCGATGGGGCCGCCGACCATCGGAAGGTCGATGCCCTGACCGCCGGTGCAGATCTTCTTCGACTCGACGACGGCCTCGGGCTTCAGCGCGGAGTCCGAGCCGGCGAAGCCGACGGTGCCCTGGTTGAAGGCGACGATGCCCTCACCGGAGGAGGAGGACTTGTAGTTCACCTCGACGCCGGGGCAGGCGGCCATGTACGCCTTCACCCAGAGCTCGATCGCGTTCTTCTGGGCGGAGGAGCCCGAGGCGAGGAGCTTGCCCTTGGCGCCGTCGCACTTGATGTCGCCCACGGCGGCGGAAGGCTTGCCCGAGGCGGTCGCGTCGGTCTTGGTGTTGTCGTCCGAGCCGCACGCCGTGAGGACCAGGGCGCCGGACACGACGAGCGCCCCGAGGGCGGAGGCACGAAGCATGTTCTTGCGCTGAAGCTTCACTTTCGGGTGTTTCCTTCCAGAAGCCGCCGGCCGCTTTCTGAATCGGGGCGGCGTGCGAAGAGGACTACGTCGGTTGCCCGGAGGAATCGTCCGCCTTCGCGGTGACTCGCTCCCTGCATCTCCGAAGTTAGGCAGATCAGGTGAAGCGGCCGACCGGGGTAAGTGAACGGATGGTGAACCGTGGCGGGCGGGGTGGTGCGTCGGGGTGGTTTCGGCATCCGGCGTCATCTCCCGTTATCCCGCCGTTACCGATGCGTGACCGTCGGGGGGCGTGCGGTGCCGCAGCCCCGGTCCGTCCGAGTCAGACCCCGGCGTGGCTGGAACCGGCCGGTTGCCACAGGTGCTGGAAGGTGGCGCGGGAGGCTTCGACCTCGTGGCGCTGGTCCGCGTGCAGGACGCCCAGGGCATACGCCGTGGCCGGGGCGATGCGGGGGGTACGGGCGGCCGTGGCCGAGGCTGCCGCCGCCTCGGCGGCGTCGCGGTGGCGGGTCAGGGCCTCGCCCGCGACCGTCAGGCGGGCCACGTCGCCGCCCAGGGCCTCCTGGGCGTAGCGGTGGACGCGCAACAGGCGGCGCACCTCGTTCCAGGCGCTGTCGTGGTCCGCGTCGTACGGGTGCGAGGGCGAGGGGGCCGGCAGGGAGTGCACCGCCGTGGACAGGCGGGAATGAGCCACCTCGGCCAGGGGCACCAGGACCTGGTCGACCCGCCCCCGGGCCGCTACGGGGTCCAGCGGGACCTCGGAGGCCAGCACCGCCACCGCGTCCGCGACCGCGTGGAAGCGGGAGGAGCCCAGCGCCTGCAGGGTCGCGGAGTGGGCCCGGGTCCGGGCCAGGGTCAGCTGGCGTTCCAGCAGGGCGCCCGCGCGGGCCGAGCCCACGGTCAGCGAGCCCGCCGTCCCGCGCGGAGCGGGTACCTCGGGACTTCCCGACAGCCGCTGCAGGGCGTCCATCAGCCGCAGCAGCCGGGCCGCGTACGCGTGCTCGTCGGCCAGGGTCGCCGAGAGCCACACCAGCTCGGTGCGCAGCGAATCCGCCCAGGAGGAATCGGCCGCGGCCCTGAAGGTGGACAGGGAGCAGGAGATCCGGCGCGCGGCCCCCCGCAGGCTGCGCGCCGCCTCACTGCCCTCGGCACCCCCGTTCGCGGAGCCCTCCTCGTGCAGGCGCAGGCCCCGCAGGAAGGCGGTGGCCTGCGCGCGCAGGTACGTACCGAGTACGGTGCCTGCCGTCGTCGCGGTCAGGTCATGGTTTGGCTGAGCCACGCCGGCGCCTCCGGGCGTCAATGAGCATCTCCTGAACGTGCCGCAGCGGCTGGCCCTCGCTGTCCGTGCTGTGCCGGGTCCATTCGCCGTCCGGGCCCAGGTGCCAGGAGGTGGTGGCGTCGGACATGCCGGTTTCCAGCAGCCGGTCCAGTGCCGCGCGGTGGGCCGGGTCGGCGACCCGGACCAGTGCCTCGATACGGCGGTCGAGGTTGCGGTGCATCATGTCTGCGCTGCCTATGTACACCTCGGGTTCGCCGCCGTTGCCGAAGGCGAAGACCCGGGAGTGCTCCAGGAAGCGGCCGAGGATCGAGCGGACCCGGATGTTGTCCGAGAGCCCGGGGACACCGGGGCGGATCGCGCAGATGCCGCGGACCCAGATGTCGATGGGCACGCCCGCCTGCGAGGCCCGGTAGAGGGAGTCGATCAGTGCCTCGTCGACGATCGAGTTCATCTTGAGGCGGACGTACGCGGGGCGGCCCGCCTTGTGGTGCGCCGCCTCCTTGTCGATCCGGGAGATCAGGCCGTCGCGCAGCGAGCGCGGGGCCACCAGCAGCCGGCGGTAGGTCTCGCGGCGCGAGTAGCCGGACAGCCGGTTGAACAGGTCCGAGAGGTCGGCGCCGACCTGCGGGTCCGCGGTGAGCAGGCCGAGGTCCTCGTAGAGCCGTGCCGTCTTGGGGTGGTAGTTGCCGGTGCCGACGTGGGAGTAGCGGCGCAGCGTGTCGCCCTCCTGGCGGACGACGAGCGACAGCTTGCAGTGGGTCTTGAGGCCGACGAGGCCGTAGACGACGTGGCAGCCGGATTCCTCGAGCTTGCGGGCCCACTTGATGTTGGCCTGCTCGTCGAAGCGGGCCTTGATCTCGACGAGTACGAGGACCTGCTTGCCGGCTTCGGCGGCGTCGATCAGGGCGTCCACGATCGGGGAGTCGCCGGAGGTCCGGTACAGCGTCTGCTTGATCGCCAGGACGTCCGGGTCGGCGGCCGCCTGCTCCAGGAAGGCCTGCACGGAGGTGGAGAAGGAGTCGTACGGGTGGTGGAGCAGTACGTCGCGTTCGCGCAGCGCGGCGAAGATGTCGGGCGCGGACGCGGACTCGACCTCGGCCAGGTCGCGGTGCGTGCCGGCGACGAACTTCTTGTACTTCAGCTCCGGGCGGTCCAGGGAGGCGATCCCGAAGAGGGCCGTGAGGTCGAGGGGGCCGGGGAGCGGGTACACCTCGGACGGGTTGACCTTCAGCTCCTGCACGAGCAGGTCCAGGACCCCGGGGTCGATGGACTCCTCGACCTCCAGGCGCACCGGCGGGCCGAAGCGGCGCCGCATCAGTTCCTTCTCGAGGGCCTGGAGGAGGTTCTCCGCGTCGTCCTCCTCCACTTCGAGGTCCTCGTTGCGGGTCACGCGGAACATGTGGTGCGCGAGCACCTCCATGCCCGGGAACAGCTCCTCCAGGTGCGCGGCGATGACGTCCTCCAGCGGGACGTAGCGCTGCGGGGAGGCCTCCAGGAAGCGGGAGAGGAGCGGCGGGACCTTGACGCGGGCGAAGTGGCGGTGGCCGCTGACGGGATTGCGTACGACCACGGCCAGGTTCAGGGACAGGCCGGAGATGTACGGGAACGGGTGCGCGGGGTCCACGGCCAGCGGGGTGAGCACCGGGAAGATCTGGTTGCGGAACAGGGTGAAGAGGCGCGCCTGCTCCTTCTCGGTGAGGTCGGGCCACCGGATGAGGTGGACGCCCTCCTCGGCGAGCTGGGGGGAGATGTCCTGCTGGAAGCAGGCGGCGTGGCGGGCCATGAGCTCGCGCGAGCGGGTCCAGATCTGGTCCAGCACCTCACGGGGCTGGAGGCCTGAGGCCGAACGGGTGGCGACGCCGGTCGCGATGCGGCGCTTGAGGCCGGCGACGCGGACCATGAAGAACTCGTCGAGGTTGCTCGCGAAGATCGCCAGGAAGTTCGCGCGCTCCAGGAGGGGCGTCGTGGGGTCCTCGGCGAGCTCCAGGACCCGCTCGTTGAAGGCGAGCCAGCTGCGCTCCCGGTCGAGGAAGCGGCCCGCGGGCAGCTCGCCGGTGTCCTTGTCGTCGTAGGCGTCCAGGTCCGCGTCGAGATCCGGTTCCAGGTCGACGTGCGGGCGGTGGGCGGCTATGGACCCCAGGCGGGCGTGGGCGCCGGTGGCGGCGCGCGCGGCCACGGCCTCGGGGGTCGCCGCGCGGGCGGCCGCGGCGGCGGAGATGTCGGCGGCCGACGGCGCGGACGGGGACGCGAACTTGTTCGGCGGCTGCTGGGTGGGTACCTCGGAGGGGGCTGCGCTGGGCTTGTGGCTCATGACTCCATTCTTCCGCGTACGCGGAAGGACAGGCGCGTCGGACGGGTCGGCCGTCAGTCGGAGTCGGGGCTGCATTGCGTCAGCTTCGCGACCGCGCATTAATGCCCGGTTAATGGCGTATGGCTTCCAGGGTCCGGGCTGGGGTCGTCTGATGTCGTCCGTGGGCGGGAGGGCCCGCGGCCTGCGGGTGCGTGGGGGCGGGGGGTGATCTAGCGTCGGTAGGAGGGAGGGATGTCCTGCCGAGCCGGTCCGGTACGGGGACCGGGCCCGGGCCGTACGCCGGCCGCGGGTGCTCGGCGCCGTTCCCGCGGGCAGGTCCGTGCCCGGGCCGCGCGGTGATGCCCGAGAGCAGGTACCTCCCATGCGCACGTCGACCCGTATCGCCGGTGTCCTCGCCGGTCTGTCCCTCGCCCTCGGTGGCGCCTCCCTGGCGGCCCCGGCCGTGCACGCGGCCCCGGCCGTCCACGCGGACGTCTCGGCCTGCATCAACCAGGTCGAGCGGGAGCTGCACGGCGGTGAAGCCCCGGCGTCCGTCCGCGCGTCCTGCTCCATCGCGCTGAGCGGCGACCAGGACGCATGCGTGTCCGGTCTGACCGGGGGCGCCGGTGTGACCAAGGGGACCGCGGAGACCGCCTGCAAGCTGGGCGCCGAGTAGGACCCCGCCTCTGGCCCGACGGGGGCGGGCCAGAGGCGCCGGTCAGCTCTCCGTGCGGTACATCAGGTCCACCTCGTGCGTGGAGAAGCCGAGGCCCTCGTACACGGCCAGGGCCGCCGGGTTGTCGGCGTCCACGTAGAGCATCGCCGTGGGCAGGCCCGCCGCGGCCAGGTGGCGCAGCCCGATCTCGGTGAGGGCCTTGCCGAGGCCGCCGCCCTGCGCGCCGGGGCGTACGCCGAGGACGTAGACCTCGCCCAGCTGCTGCTCGGCGTGCACCTTCGTCCAGTGGAATCCGATCAGTTCGCCGTCCCGCTCCGCGAGGAAGAAGCCCGCGGCGTCGAACCAGGGCTGCGCGATGCGGTCGTTGAGGTCCCGCTGCGTGAGCGAGCCCTGCTCGGGGTGGTGGGCGAAGGCCGCCGCGTTGACGGCCAGCCAGGCGGCGTCGTCGGCGCCGGGCACGAAGGTGCGTACGGTCACGCCGGCGGGCAGGACGGCCTCCGGCAGGGGGGCGGCATCCGCGCCGAGCGGGCGGCGGAGCTGGCGCAGTTCGCGGAACAGGGTCAGGCCGAGCACCTGCGCGAGGTGCCGGGCCGCTGACTTGCCGCCGTGCGCCCACACCCGGATCCGCTTGCCCGAGGCGGCCAGCAGGGCGGTGCCCAGCGCCCGCCCGTGGCCGCGCCCGCGCAGCGCGGGGTGGACGACGAGCTCGGCGGCGGGGGCCTCCACCGGGTCGGTGTCCTCCAGTTGCCCGTACCCGGTGAGCCGCCCTTCGGCGGTGAGGAGCAAGTGGCGGATCCCCTCCCTGGCCCCGCCGCGCAGCTGGAGCCGGCCCTGCTCGGACACGGCGGTGGTGCCGTCGGTGCGGGCCGCGTCCTCGATCAGGGCGAGGACGGCGTCGGCCTGTTCGTCCGTCAGTTCGTCGAGGGTCTGGATCTGCCGTCCCGGCTCCAGGATCACTGCTGCGTCGTCAGTCATGGAACCGAGCCTACGACCACGCCGGGGGCCCGGCGGGGTGCGGCCCGGACGGGTGGCGGGACTGCCGCGCGGTCGGCCCCGCCGACGGCCTGCCGGCAGGGCGGTGAGCGGCCGCGCCGACGGTGTGCGAACCGTCTCGTCGAGGCCTCGGTCGTCGGCTCCCCGTCGGTTGTGTGTAACCAGCTCGATACCCGGTACCCCTGTCGCGCTACGCGCGTTGACTCTAGGCTCGGGCAGACCTCCCGAGATGTATCGCTGTCCGCAAAGGGGAACAAATGTCAGCGACGCCACAACGGCACCGCCGAAACCGCCGGTTGGCCCTCTCCGCCCTCGCCGTGGCCACGGCCGGCGGTGCGATGATCGCCGCCGCCCTTCCGGCCGGAGCCGCGAGTGGTGACGGATACGGCCAGGACCACGGCCGCACCGTCGACGTACAGCTGCTGTCGTTCAACGACCTCCACGGCACCCTGGAGCCCCCGCAGGGCTCCTCGGGCAACGTGACCGAGCGTCAGGCCGACGGCACCACCAAGGCCATACCCGCGGGCGGTGTCGAGTACCTCGCCACCGGTCTGCGCGAGGCCCGCAAGGGCCACAAGTACTCCGTCACCGCCGCGGCCGGTGACATGATCGGCGCCAGCCCGATGGTGTCGGGGCTCTTCCACGACGAGCCTGCCATCGAGGCGCTCAACGACCTCGACCTGGACGTGACCAGCGTCGGCAACCACGAGTTCGACGAGGGCAAGACCGAGCTGCGCCGCATGCAGTACGGCGGCTGTCACCCGGTCGAGGGCTGCTTCGAGTACGGCAAGGAGTTCGGCGGCGCCGACTTCAAGTACCTCGCCGCGAACGTGGTGGACGAGAAGACCAAGCGTCCGATGATGAACCCCACCTTCATCTGGAAGAAGGGGGACGTGAAGATCGGCTTCATCGGCGTCACCCTGGAGGGCACCCCCGACATCGTGACCGCCGACGGGGTCAAGGGCCTCAAGTTCGGTGACGAGGTCGAGACGATCAACAAGTACGCCGAAGAGCTGAACAAGCAGGGCGTGAAGTCGATCGTGGCCCTCATCCACGAGGGCGGCCTGCCCGCGAGCGGCGCGTACAACTACGACTGCAACGTGCCGGGCGCCGGCGCCGGTGTCTCCGGTGCCATCGTCGACATCGCCAAGAGCGTCTCGCCGAAGGTCGACGCCCTGGTCACCGGTCACACGCACCAGGCGTACGCGTGCAACATCCCCGACCCGGCGGGCAACCCGCGCACGGTCACCTCGGCCGCCTCCTACGGCCGGCTGTTCACGGACACCACGCTGACGTACGACCGCGCGACCAAGGACATCGTCCGTACGCCGGTGGCCTCGCCGCTGGTCGTCCAGAAGGTCGTCAACCGGGACCAGCCCAAGGCCCCGGACCTGACCGCGCTCATCCAGCGCTGGAACGCGCTGGCCGCGCCGATCGCGAACCGTCCCATGGGCTACATCTCGGCCGACATTCAGGGCCGCGGCTCGGAGGCGTACGAGAAGCCGCTCGGCGACGTGATCGCCGACGCGCAGCTCGAAGCCCTGGCCCCGGCGGCCAAGGGCGGCGCCCAGCTCGCCATCATGAACCCGGGCGGCATCCGCGCGGACCTGGCCTACAAGGCCGCCGGCGCCGAGGGCGACGGCGTGGTGACGTACGGGGAGTCGTACACGGTCCAGCCGTTCACCAACATGATGACGGTCGTCGACCTGACCGGCGCCCAGCTGATCACCGCGCTCCAGCAGCAGGTCAGCGGCCCGGTCAACGGGGTGAGCCCGAAGATCCTGCAGGTCTCCAAGGGCTTCTCCTACACCCTGGACACCACCAAGGCGGGCGCGGACCGCATCGTCGTGGGCTCGGTGAAGCTGAACGGCGAGGCCATCGACCCCGCCCGTACCTACCGGGTCGCGATGAACGAGTTCCTCGCGGGCGGCGGCGACGGCTTCGGCGTCCTGAAGGAGCACAAGAACAAGCTGGTCGGCGCGTCCGACCTGGACGCCTTCAACGCCTACCTGAGCGCGCACTCCTCGGCGGCGGCGCCGCTGGCCCCGCCGGTGGCGGACCGGATCACGGTCATCAAGTAGCACCTGAGCGAAGAAGGGGCGGCGGGCCACTGGCCCGCCGCCCCTTCGGCGTTCCCGGGGTCCTCAGCGCGTCGCAAGGAAGGCGCGGACGGCCTCGTGGAACTCCGCGGGGTGCGTGAACGGCAGGAAGTGGTCGCCGTCCAGGGGCGTGTACGAGGTCCCGGGCCGCCGGGTGACCATCGCGTCGGCCTGGGCCTGCGGCAGGGAGGTGCTGCGCGTGCCGTGGATCAGCAGGGCCGGGCAGTCGCTCGCGAGCCAGGCGGCCCGGTGGTCGCCGCGGCAGGCCTCGACGGAGTCGAGCATGTCCTGCGGGTGGAACGGCAGTCGCCAGCCCCCCTCGGGCAGCGGGCGCAGGGCCTGGGCCACGAACTGGGCGCCCACCGGCCCCGCCGCCTCGAGGAGTTCCTCGCGGGTGGGGGCGGAGTAGCGCATGGCTCGGAGGAAGGCCATCCAGCCGCTGTCGGCGGGGTCGATCTCCACGGCGGCTTCCGCGTTGACCAGCACCGAGATCCGCTCGGGGTGGGCGGCGGCCAGGTGGACGGCGTTGAGTCCGCCGAGCGAGTAGCCGAGGAGGGCGACGGGTGCGTCCAGGCCGAGGTGGTCGAGCAGGGCGACGGCGTCGGAGACGTAGCCCGCACGGCTGTAGTCGGCGGCCCGGTCGGAGTCCCCGTGGCCCCGCTGGTCGGGGGCGATGACCCGCCAGCTGTCGCCCAGGGCCTCGGCGAGCGGGGCGAAGGCGAGGCCCTCGGACATGCCGCCGTGCAGGGCGAGCAGCGGGCGGCCGGGCCCACCGAAGTCCAGGTAGGACAGGGTGCGGTCGTCGATCTTCAGCTCGTGGCGCATGGCGTTGCTCTCCCCGTGTGTGCTGGTCGGTGGGCGTGAGATCAGCCTGCCAGGATTTGGGCAAGCGCGCAATACGATTGTGTAGCGCGCTTGCCCAAAACTCTGCCGCGGATACGATCCCGGCATGGGAAATCGCGAGGACCTGCTGGCCGGAGCCCGGCGCTGCCTGGAGGAGAAGGGCTACCTCCGGACGACCGTGCGCGACATCGCCTCGGCGGCGCAGGTGAGCATGGCCGCGATCGGCTACCACTTCGGCACCCGCGAGGTGCTCCTCAACCAGGCGCTGTTCGCGGCCATGGACGAGTGGGCCGCGGGCTCGGGCCGGCTCACCGGGCAGGGCGGCACCGCACGGGAGCGCTACGCCGACACCTGGGACCGCAAGATCCGGGACTTCGGTGAGATGCGCTGGCTCTGGACCGCCTCCGTCGAGGCCTTCGTGCACGCGCAGTCCTCACCGGAACTCCTCGCGGTCCTGGCGGAGGGGCAGCGGCAGAACCGGCGCATGGTGGCCGCGCAGTTGAGCGGGGTCCCCGTCGAGGAGGTCGCGGAGGAGGACGTACGGAGCCTCGGATCGGTGCACATCGCGCTGCTGACCGGGGTCATGGTGCAGGTCCTGACCGACCCGGAGCACGCGCCGGACGGCCGGTCCCTCGCCCAAGGCCTGCGCCTGATGGCGGAGTTGCTCGAAAGCTGACGCTACCCGCGGGTAGTAATGCAGGGCTCCGCACGCCATAATCCAGGCCACCACTGGGTCGGCAAAGGGGCGGGCATGGGCGCGGGCGTAGGCGTGGGCGTGGGAGTGGGCACGGATACGGGCGCGGGCGCGCCCACGGGGCTGCGGCGGCGCAGCTTCCTGGCGGGGGCGGCGGCCCTGGGCGCCGCGGGCGCCGTGGCCGGGCTCGGCGCGGCGCCGGCGACCGCCGCGGGACTCTCCACCCAGGACTGGATGAGCGGGCTCGGCGACGCCACCCCCCTCCAGCGGATGACCATCCCCGGCACCCACGACTCGGGCGCCACCAGGGGCGGGCTCTACGTCGCCTGCCAGAACACCTCCATCGCCGACCAGCTCGGCTCCGGGATCCGCTTCCTCGACGTCCGCTGCCGGGTGACCGGCGGATCGTTCGCGATCCACCACGGCGCGTACTACCAGAACCTGATGTTCGGCGACGTCCTCGCCGCCTGCTGGAACTTCTTCGCCGCGCACCCCTCCGAGACCGTGCTGATGCGGCTCAAGCAGGAGTACTCCGAGGAGAGCGACGCCACCTTCCGCGCCGTCTACGACGACTACCTCAACAACCGGGGCTGGAGCCCGCTGTTCAAGGTCGCCGACTCGCTGCCCACCCTCGGCCAGATCCGCGGCAAGGTGCTGCTGCTGCCCGACAACGGCGGCCTGCCCGGCGGCCTGCGCTACGGCGACGGCAACGTCTTCGACATCCAGGACGACTACATGGCCGAACCCTTCGCCAAGCGCGGCAAGATCGAGAACCACTTCCGCAAGGCCGTCCAGCAGCCCGGCAAGTTCTTCATGAACTACACCAGCACCGCCGCGGCCCTGCCGCCCCGCTGGAACTCCGACCGTCTGAACCCCCAGGTGCACGCCTTCGTCGACGGCTCGGAGCTGTCCGGCCGGACCGGGCTCGGGATCGTCCCGATGGACTTCCCCAACACCCGCTCCGGCCTGGTCGCCTCACTGATCCGGCACAACTGACGCCTGCGCGGGCGGCGGAGTCGGCGCCCCCGGGATGCTGAGCAGCGCCTCGGTACCCGGGCCGCCGTCCGCCGGGGCGCGCAGGGCGGCCGTACCGCCCGCGCGCTGCACCGTACGGGCCACGATGGACAGGCCGAGGCCGCTGCCGGGCAGGGCCCGGGCGGACGGGGAGCGCCAGAAGCGCTCGAAGACGTGCGGGAGGTCGTCGGCCGGGATGCCGGGGCCGCGGTCCCGTACGGTCAGCTCGCCCGCGCGCAGCGACACGGTGACCGTGCTGCCCGGCGGGCTGAACTTCACCGCGTTGTCCAGGACGTTGACCACCGCCCGCTCGAGGGCCGCCGCCTCGCCGCGTACGTACCAGGGCGCCAGGTCCGAGTCGAACTCCAGCTCCGGGCCGCGCAGTCGGGCCCGGGACAGCGCCGTCCCCACGATCTCGTGCAGGGCCACCACGCCGAGCGGGCCGGGGGCGGCCGCGTCCGGGCGGGAGAGCTCCTGCAAGTCGCCGATCAGCGAAGCCAGTTCCGTCATCTGCGCCTTGACCGAGGCCAGCAGCTCCTTGCGGTCCTCGGGCGGGATGGCCCGGCCGGTCTCCTCGCTGCGCGCCAGCAGTTCGATGTTGGTGCGCAGCGAGGTGAGCGGGGTGCGCAGCTCGTGGCCGGCGTCCGCGATCAGCTGGGCCTGGCGCTCCTGGGACGAGGCGAGGGCGGCCGTCATGGAGTTGAAGGACCGCGACAGCCGGGCGATCTCGTCGTCGCCCTCGTCGGGGATCCGGACGGTGAGGTCCTCGGTACGGGCGATGTGCTCGACGGCGCCGGTCAGTTCGTCGACCGGGCGCAGGCCCGTACGGGCGACCCACAGGCCGGTCACGCCCGCGCCGAGGACGCCGACGCCGCAGACGAAGAGGAGGACCCAGGCCAGGGTGGACAAGGGTTCGGTGACGTCCGAGAGGGGCTTGGCCACCGAGATCGCAGCGTTCTGCACGTTCGGCCCGGAGGTCAGCTCGACCGGCTGGGTGTAGACGCGTACGGGCGTGCCGTCGGTGGTCTTGCCGTCGTACAGGATCGCCCCGCGCAGCCGCTTGGCCACTTCGAGGTCGTAGTCGGTGACCGGGAGGCTGTTCTTCCCGTCCACCCAGCAGCGGCCGCCCGTGGGGAGCACGATCTGCACCTGCGCGCTCAGGTTGTTCTCGTAGGGGCCGGGCACCTTGTCCTGGCACCTGATCTCGTTCAGCCTCTGGTTGGCCTGTGCTCCGGCGTTGGTGGAGCGCAGGGAGCTGTTCAGCTGGTCGTTCAGCTGCGTGCGGACCATGAACCAGCTCACGCAGGCGACCGCCGCCACGGCCAGCGCCACCGCGACGGTGACCAGCAGGGCGAGCCGCGACCGCAGCGGCAGCCCGCGGAATCTGGCGGCGGGGCTCACTCCGGACCGCCGGGGTGGTCTCCGGCCCCGGCCGCGCGCAGGACGTAGCCGACCCCGCGCACGGTGTGGACCAGGCGGGGCTCGCCCCCGGCCTCTGTCTTGCGGCGCAGGTACATCACGTACACGTCCAGGGAGTTGGAGCTGGGCTCGAAGTCGAAGCCCCATACGGTCTTGAGGATCTGCTCGCGGGTCAGGACCTGGCGCGGGTGCGCGAGGAACATCTCCAGCAGGGTGAACTCGGTACGGGTCAGCTCCACCGGGCGTCCGCCGCGGGTGACTTCGCGGGTGGCGAGGTCCATGCGCAGGTCGCCGAAGGTGAGGGAGTCCTCAGGCGCGCCCTCCCCGGGGGCGGGGGCGGCGTAGGAGCTGCGGCGCAGCAGGGCGCGGACGCGGGCGAAGAGCTCGTCCAGCTCGAACGGCTTGACCAGGTAGTCGTCGGCGCCCGCGTCGAGGCCGGTGACGCGGTCGCCGACCGTGTCGCGGGCGGTCAGCATCAGGACCGGCGTGGTGCTGCCGGCGGCGCGCAGCCGGCGGGCGGCCGTCAGACCGTCCATCCGCGGCATCTGGATGTCCAGGATGATCAGGTCGGGGGCGTACGCGTCCGCCTGGTCGAGGGCGTCGAGCCCGTCGACGGCGGTCTGCGTGCCGTACCCCTCGAAGGCCAGGCTGCGGCGCAGGGCCTCGCGTACGGCCGGTTCGTCGTCGACGACGAGGATGCGCTGCTGGTCGCCTTCGGCGCTCATACGGGGTCCCCCCAGGTGGTGGTCGGTCTCCTACCAGGCTCGCACGGGCGCCTGGAAGTCGGGCTAGAAGGAGGTCCCGAAACCGTTCGCGGTGTTGCCGTTGTTGTTGTTGTTGCTGCCGCTGTTGCTTCCGTCGCCGCCGGGGCCGCCCTTGCGGAGCGAGGGGAGGTCGGCCTTGATGGTGTTGACGGGGATGGCGAAGCCGAGGCCGACGCTGCCGGCGGAGCCGCTGCCGCTGGAGGGGGAGTAGATCGCGGAGGGCATGCCCACGATCTCGCCGTTCATGTTGACCAGGGCGCCGCCGGAGTTGCCCGGGTTGAGGGAGGCGTCCGTCTGGATGGCCTTGTACGAGGTGGTGTCCGTGCCGGTGTTCCCGTTGAACTGCCGGCCGCCGTAGGAGAAGGGGTAGCCGTCCTGGGGGGACTGCTGCTGCTCCGACTTCGGGACCTTCACCTCGCGGTTGAGCGCGGAGACGATGCCGCTGGTGACCGTGCCGGTGAGGCCGTCGGGGGAGCCGATGGCGACGACCTCGTCGCCGATCTTGGTGGTGTCGGAGTTGCCGAGGTTCGCGGGCTTGAGGCCGCTCGCGCCCTCCAGCTTGATGAGGGCGAGGTCCTTGTCCGGGTCCGTGCCGACGATCTTCGCGTTGTACTTCTTGCCGTCGCTCATCGTCACCTGGATCTGGCCGGCGCCGTCGATCACGTGGTTGTTGGTGACGATCTCGCCGTCGGCGGTGATCACGATGCCGGAGCCGGTGCCCTGGCCGGATCCGGTGCGGGTGTCGATGCGGACGACGGAGGGGCTGACGTTCTGGGCGACGCCGGAGACGGTGCCGTTGCTCGACTGGGAGATGGTGCTGCCGTTGACGCCGGTGCCGGCTCCGTTGGTCTTGTTCAGCATCTGCTGGACGGTGGCGGCCGTTCCGCCGCCGACGACGGCGGCCGCGAGGGCCACGGCGGCGAGGAGGGCGACCGGGCGCTTGGCCCGGGCGTGGCCCTGGCCCTGCGGGGCGGGGGCCGCGGGGGCGGCCTCGCCCCAGGTGGCCCAGCCGCCGTCGCCGCTCCCGCCGCCCTGGGGGACGGTCTCGCCCTGGGGGACGGTCTCGCCCTGGATGACCGGGGCGGCGTGGGCCTCGTGCCAGCCGGGGGCAGGGGCCGCCGGGGGGTAGGCGGGCGGCGGCGGGTACGCGGCGTCCTGCGCGAGCCGGTCACGACCGCGCTGCCAGTCCTCACCCCAGGGGGCGGGCTGCTGCTGGGGGCGGTTTTCCTGGGGGTACTCGCCTTCGCGGCGGAGGTTCTCGGTCATGGGTATGACTCTGTCCGCGGATCATGAGAGCTTCCTGAGTCCCGGCTGAGAAGCCCGACAGAACCGTGTATGCCCGATATAAGGCCGGACTGGGCCCGGTTGCCCCGGGTGCGGGTGCGTGAGCCCTGCGGGGCTGTCCCCTACCCGGCCTTCGCCCGTTCCCCGGGCGCTGCCCGGACCCCGGCCAGGCACGATCCCAGCCCTCCGGCGTTTGAGGAGCGGGGGTCCGGGGGCGGGCCCCGGGGAACGGTGGAAGGGCGCGTTAAGAGGGGCGGCAGCCGCAGGAGCGGCGGATGACCAGGGCCGACGGGAACTGCTTCAGGCGTTCGCGGCGGGAGCCCGCCACCCGCAGGGCGTCGTCCAGGACGAGGTCCACCGCCGCGCGTGCCATCGCCGGGCGGTCCGAGGCGACCGTGGTCAGCGGCGGGTCCGTGAGGGCCGCCTCCTTCACGTCGTCGAAGCCGGCGACCGCGAGCTGCTCGGGGACGTCGATGCGGAGCTCGCGCGCGGCCCGCAGCACGCCGATCGCCTGGTCGTCCGTGGCGCAGAAGATCGCCGTGGGCCGGTCGGGCCGGGCCAGGACCTCGAGGGCGACCTTGTACGCGTCGTAGCGGTTGTACGGGGCTTCGATGATCCGGCCCTCGGTCGAGCGGCCGGACTCCTGCATGGCCCGGCGCCAGCCCTCGACGTGGTCGGCCACCGGGTCGCCCACGGACGGGGTGTTCTCGATGCCGCCGATGCAGGCGACGTACTCGTGCCCGTGCTCCAGGAGGTGCCGGGTGGCGAGCTGTGCGCCGCCGATGTCGTCCGTGACGACGGCGACGTCGTCGATGGCCTCGGGGCGCTCGTGGAGGAGGACCACGCGGGCGTCCCACGCCTCGATCTCCGAGGCGGCCTGCTCGCTCATGCCCTGGCTGACCAGGATCAGGCCGGAGACCCGCATCCCGAGGAAGGCCCGCAGATAGTGGACCTCGCGCTCGGTGCGGTAGTCGGAGTTGCCGACCAGCACCATCTTTCCGCGCTCGGCGGCGGCCTGCTCGACCGCGTGCGCCATCTCCGCGAAGAACGGCTGACGGGCATCGGGGACGATCATGCCTATGAGGTCGGTACGGCGCGAGGCCATCGCCTGGGCGACCCGGTCAGGGCGGTAGCCCAGTTCCTTGATCGCGGCGAGGACACGCTCGCGCGTGGCCGGGGCAACCGGCCTGGGTCCGTTGTTGATGACGTAGCTCACGACGGCGGTAGAAGTACCCGCAAGTCGTGCCACGTCATCCCGCGTCACCTTGGCCACGCGCGGAAGTCTACGCGGGGTGACCTACCTCTGGGCAGGGCGTCCGGAGGAGGTCATTCCCACAGCTTCTTTACCGGACCCCTAGTCCATCCGGGTGAGTGCCGCCGCGGCCCGCGCGGAGGCCTCGGCCGCCGCCTTCGTGGCCGCCTGCGCGGCCGCTTCCGCCGCCGCCCGTTCCACCTTCTCCGGGGTGACGAAGCGGTACCCGACGTTGCGGACGGTACCGATCAGCGACTCGTGCTCGGGCCCGAGTTTCGCGCGCAGACGCCGTACGTGCACGTCGACGGTGCGGGTGCCGCCGAAGTAGTCGTAGCCCCACACCTCCTGGAGGAGCTGCGCGCGGGTGAAGACCCGGCCCGGGTGCTGGGCGAGGTACTTCAGGAGTTCGAACTCCTTGAAGGTCAGGTCCAGGACCCGGCCCTTCAGCTTCGCCGAGTACGTCGCCTCGTCGACCGACAGGTCACCGTTGCGGATCTCCATCGGGGAGTCGTCCGAGCCCAGCTGCTGGCGGCCGGTGGCGAGGCGCAGCCGCGCCTCGACCTCGGCCGGTCCCGCGGTGTCGAGGAGGACGTCGTCGATGCCCCAGTCGGCGGTGACGGCCGCGAGGCCGCCCTCGGTGACGACGAGGATCAGCGGACAGCCGGGCCCCGTGGAGCGGAGCAGCTGGCACAGCGACCGCACCTGGGGCAGGTCGCGGCGGCCGTCCACGAGGATCACGTCGGCGCCCGGGGTGTCGACGAGGGCGGGGCCCTCGGCGGGCGCCACCCGGACGCTGTGGAGCAGCAGGCCGAGGGCCGGCAGGACCTCGGTCGAGGGCTGCAGGGCATTGGTCAGGAGCAGGAGTGAGCTCATGCCCGACCACCTGCCCGGGTCGGGCGGAAGTACTGCTGGTGTGCGTGCGCAGGTGCGTGAGCCTGTACCTCTGCCCGCACCTGCACTTGCACGACGGTTCGCTGGTCCATCACGTCGGTTCCTCCTCGGTCCCGTCGAGGACTTTCGCGGCACTGCTTCGTACGACTTGCCGGTGCCCGCCCGGTCCCCGCGCCCTGAGGCCCGGAGGGACACCACTGTTCTCGGTCCGTTCAACGTGCTGAAAGCACAAAAGGACCCGGGGGCTACGTTGCCCGGATCCTCTCGGCAGCAGAATAGCCCACCCGCCCCGGCGGGGCCGAGGCTTCTACGCCTTCCACTTCTGTGGTTCCCACCACCCCCGGGACCTGCATATGCGCCGGTTTCACCGGATCGGTGGACCGGGTGCGGGCCGCCTGGGCGCACGCGGGGCGCGTGGAGGCACGCCGGGATCGGGGGCGCGAGGGGTCATGATGGAGGCCGACGGCAGAGCGCCGACGAGAGGAGCGTGCAGTGGCAACCGGAACCATCCGCTACTGGGCGGCGGCGAAGGCCGCGGCCAAGACGGCGGAGGAGCCGTACTCGGCGCGGACACTGGCCGAGGCGCTCGACGCCGTGCGGGAACGCCACCCCGGGGAGCTGACCCGGGTCCTGCTGCGCTGCTCCTTCCTCGTGAACGAACAACCCGTGGGCAAGCGCCCGCACGATTCCGTCGAGCTGACCGAGGGGGGCACCGTCGAGGTGCTCCCGCCGTTCGCGGGCGGGTGAGCGGACCCCGATGACTACACCGAGCACGCCCGAGGAACAGCAGCGCCTGCAGCAACAGCAGCAGCAAGAGCAGCCCGATGCGTACGGGACCCAGACCTGGCAGTCCCCGACGTGGGACACCTCGTACCAGCCGGTCGTGGCCCCGCTGGACGGCGTACCGGCGCAGTACCCGGTCGCCCCCGAGGGCTGGTTCCGCGAGGAGCCGCAGGGGCAGCAGCAGCCGCAGGGGCAGGAGCCCGTCTCCGGTCAGGAGTGGGGGCAGCAGCAGGCGTACGCCGATCCCTACGCGGACCCGTACGCGGATCCCTACGCCGCGTCGGCGCCCGCCTACCCGCAGACCCCGGCCCCGGCCCCGGACCACTGGTTCCGCGAGGAGGGGCCGGCACAGCAGGCCCCGCAGGCCGAGCCGCAGCAGCCGTGGGGGGAGACGGCCTACCCGGCGTCCTACCCCGGCCCGGCCGACCCGTTCCAGCCGGAGGCCCAGGCCCAGGCTCCCGCCCCCGCCCCGGCGTGGGCCGCGGAGCAGGCTCAGGCCCACGCCCAGGCCCAGGCCCCGTACCTCCCGCAGCAGGCGGCCGAGGTCCCCGGCGGGGTTCCCGCCGCGGAACCGATGGCCGACGGGGCGACGGACGAGGAGGAGCCCGCCTGGTCGCCGCCCACCCTCGCCGGCAACACGCTGCGCGCCGTGGACCCGGCCCAGGCCCGCGCCGAAGGCCGCTCGCCGATCATCGATCCCGGTCCGCAGGCGGCCATACTGACGGCTGCCCTCGGGCTGGTCATCGCGGCCGCTGCCGCGCTGAGCGAGTTCGCTCTGCTCGCGCCGCTGATCGCCCTCCAGGGCCTCACCGCGGCGGGCTGGTTCCGCCTCAACGGCATGTGGCCGGCCCGCCAGGGCATCGCCCTGGCCTTCGCCGGGGCGGTCGTCGCGGACGCGGCCGTGCTCGCGGTGGAGGAGCCGTACGGCCCCGGTGCGATCGTCGGCACCCTCGGCGCCTGGGTGCTGCTGACGCTGGTGCTCCAGCTGCGCAGCCACGCCGAGCCGGACGAGCGGATGTACGGGTTGATGGCCTCGGTGGCCTCGGCCGCGCTGGCCATCGTCTGCGCCGGCTACCTCGCCGCGGACTCCGCCGCCGCGAGCGTGGGCGCCGCCGCCGTGGCGGTGGCCGTCTTCGCCCGGGCGCTTCCGCTGCCCACCGCGCCCTCGGTGGGCGTCTCGCTGGCCGCCGCGACCGGTGCGGGCATCGCCGTGGGCGGGCTGACGTCCGTGGGCGCGGGCGGCGCGCTGATCGGCCTGGCGGCCGGGGTGTGCGCGCTGATCGGGCTGCGCGTGGCGGCGTACGACTACCCGTCGAAGTTCGTCCACATGACGGCCGGTGTCGCGCTGCCGCTGGCCGCGGCGGCCCCGGCGGTCTACCTGATCGGCAGGGTGGTGGGCTGACGGGGCGGAGGCCTCCGCCCCACTCCACGACGCCCGCCCCGGTTCACCGGGGCGGGCGTCGTCACACCGTGGCACGAGCCACCTCACACCCCGTCATCTGACAGCGCCCTCACGGCCGGACATGGTCCACTGGCCCGACGTACCAATCGTCTGGGGGGTGGGCACGTGCGTGTCCTACGTGTCGTGGTGATCATCGGAGTGGTCCTCGGCGGCCTGTTCGTCGGGCTGGACCGCTGGGCGGCCGGCTATGCCGAGGACCGCATGGCGGAGCGGATCTCGGCCCGGCAGGGCCTGTCCGGGGTGGGGGTGGACATCAAGGGGTTCCCGTTTCTGACCCAGGCCCTCTCCCACGACCTCGACCAGGTCGACCTGAAGGTGGCCGGCGCCGACGTGGCGACCTCGGACGGCCGCACGACACACCTGTCCCGGCTGCGGGTCGCCTTCCGCGGGGTGGAGCTGAACGGCGACTACAGCGGCGGCACCGCCCGCTCCGCCACGGGCTCGGCCCTCGTCACGTACGCCGACCTGACCGCGGCCGCCCAGCCCGGGGTGACGGTCGCCTACGGCGGGGCGCCCGGCAAGCTGAAGGTCACCGCGAGCGTGGAGTTCCTCGGCCGCACCCTCAGCCGCAGCGTGATCTCGACGGTCTCCCTGGTCGGCGCCGGAGAGGCCAAGGGCGGGAGCACCGTCCGGGTCCGCGCCGACGAGGTGCCGGGCGAGGGCCTCCCCGGGATCGAGGCCGTGGTCCGCAGGAAGACCGACTTCGACCGCCGGATCGACGAGGGTCTGCCGTCGGGGGTCCGGCTGACGACGCTGACCTCGGACGAGGCCGGTGTGGTGCTCACTCTGGGCGGTAAGAATCTGGCACTGGCCGGATAGTGAGACGAGTGGGTCCGATCCGCAGATGGGAGGGCCTCGCGAGGCCCCGCCCACCCCGCGCCGGAAGATCGGCAAGGGCTCCTATCTCACCATCCGGACGATCCTGTCTCGAAATATGACACGGCGGTGACAGGGCGGCCGATTCGTCCCTACGATCCATGGCTATGAAGCATCAGCAGGCGGATCTCACGAAGCGACGGGCAGTAGACCTGTGTCGCGTCGCCGCCATGCTCTGTCGATCCATGTGACGTGTGAGCGCATCCCGCTCCATTGCCGGACGACGGCCTTCCGATTTCCCGTGTGACCACCTCTGCCTCCCGCCCTCCTGAAGCCTCCCCGCAACAGGATCCGTGAGCGCACCCGGACGCACGCACCCCGCACCACCAGCACCACCCCGCCGCACACTGCCCCGGAGGAGAACACCATGAGCCGCAGCGACGTCCTCGTAGACGCCGACTGGGTCGAGGCCCACCTGAACGACGCGAACGTCGTCATCGTCGAGGTGGACGAGGACACGTCCGCGTACGACAAGAACCACATCACCAACGCCGTCCGGATCGACTGGAAGAGCGACCTCCAGGACCCGGTCCGCCGCGACTTCGTGGACCAGGAGGGCTTCGAGAAGCTCCTCTCCGCCAAGGGCATCTCCAACGACGACACCGTCGTCCTCTACGGCGGCAACAACAACTGGTTCGCGTCCTACGCCTACTGGTACTTCAAGCTCTACGGCCACCAGGACGTCCGCCTGCTCGACGGCGGCCGCAAGAAGTGGGAGCTCGACTCCCGCGACCTGGTCGACGGCACCGAGGTCCCGAACCGCCCGGCCACCGCGTACAAGGCCCAGGCCCAGGACACCTCGATCCGCGCCTTCCGTGACGACGCGGTCGCCGCGATCGGCACCAAGAACCTGGTCGACGTCCGCTCGCCCGACGAGTTCTCGGGCAAGCTGCTCGCGCCGGCGCACCTCCCGCAGGAGCAGTCGCAGCGTCCGGGTCACATCCCGAGCGCCCGCAACATCCCGTGGTCGAAGAACGCCAACGACGACGGCACCTTCAAGTCCGACGAGGAGCTCACCGCCCTCTACCAGGCCGAGCAGGTCGACCTGGCGAAGGACACCATCGCCTACTGCCGCATCGGTGAGCGCTCCGCGCTCACCTGGTTCGTGCTGCACGAGCTCCTGGGCCAGGAGAACGTCAAGAACTACGACGGCTCGTGGACCGAGTACGGCTCGCTGGTCGGCGTGCCGATCGAGCTCGGCGCCAACAAGTAGTTCCGAGCACCCAGCGTTCCGGGCACGCGACGCCCTCGTAGTGATACCTCTCTAGGACAGGACAGAGAACATGTGTGGAGCAAAGATCGGCGGGCCCGACCTCTCGACGCTGAAGCCCGGTGAGACGGCCATCCAGGGTCAGATCACCAAGGACGGCGAGCCCGTCAGCGGTTACGTCCGCCTGCTGGACTCGACCGGCGAGTTCACCGCCGAGGTCCCGACCTCGGCCACCGGTCAGTTCCGCTTCTACGCGGCCGAGGGCTCCTGGACGCTGCGCGCCCTGGTCCCCGGCGGCCAGGCGGACCGCGCCGTGGTCGTCGTCGAGTCCGGCGGCGTCACGGACGTGGCGATCGCGGTCTGAGCACCGCACCTGTGTGAACGTATGACCGTATGACCGGCCGAAGGGCCGCACCCCCGGGGGTTGGACGCCATCGGATCGGGGTGCGGCCCTTCGTGTCGTTCCCGGGCCGTTCCGGTCTGGTTCCGGGCCTCCCCGGGAGCGCGGGGCGGCTCTACTCTGGAGGCATGTACGCCCGGCGCCGGCGCGCCTATTTCCTGCTCATGGGCGGATGCCTGTTCCTCTTCGTCTCCGCCTGGTCCTTCGTGCGCCTGTTCTCGGTCGAGGCCGCCGTGGCGCTGTGCGTGGTCGCCATGGTCATCCCGCCGGTCGCCGCGATGGTCGCGAACCGGCGCGGTCCGGACGACCGCTGGTGGGACGACCCGTCGGGTGACGCGAAGTCCGACGAGTGGTGGGACGAACTGGACGGAAAGCGGCGTCACGAGGATTGAAACCCGTTGAGATAAAAATGTAATAAGGATGATCGCGGTATCTCCCCATGTGAGGGTGTTTTCTGTGTACGCGGGCAATCGATCCGCGACTCCAGTCCTGTGGGGGGACTTCTTTTGGAACACGAACAGACCATCCCTGAGCAGCGGAAAGAGGGGGAGAGTGCCCCGGAACCGGGCACTCCGGACGTGGTTGCGGACGCAACTGCGGACGTGACCGCGACCTCCCCCCGCCGGCGCCGCGGCCGGCCGCTCCTCCTGATCGCGGGCGCCGTCGTCCTCGGCGTCCTGGCGGGCACGGTCACCGGTTACGCGATCCAGTACGACCGCGAACCGACCCCGCTGGCCCCGCTGGCGCAGGCGGACCTGGTGGAGCCGAAGGCGCTCGCGCCCGACGACGCGACCACGCACAAGACGATCAACGCCAACCGCTGGCACAAGACGGACGACGACCTCGCGAAGCTGCTGATCGAGGCGCCGGGCGGGGCGAAGACCGAAGCGGCGGGCTACGAGCCCATCGAATACTTCGCGACCTTCTTCAAGAAGCCGGACAGCCAGCTGGAGTACCTCGCCGAACAGGACATCCGGCGGATCGCCGCGGTGAGCTGGGCGGTGAACGACACGACCTTCGTGTACGTGCGGCTGATCCAGTTCAACGAACGCTCCGGTGCGGACAGCTACCAGACGGGTCAGTCCAGGTACATGCCCGAGGCCGAGTACGCGGGCAACAGCGGCGTTCTCATCCCCGGTCTTCCCTCGGACCTCGGGCGCGTCTGGGTGGACTCCAAGGCCGACGAGAAGCCCGGGTACCTTCCGATGCGCGGAGCCCGTGCCATCGCCCGGCGCGGCGACATCGTGCTCGACATCCACTACACGAACAACCGCGGCAAGGTCAGCGAAAGCGATGTCGTGGACCTGGCAAAGCGACAGCTGGAGCGACTGTGACCGAGCCGCAGAACGACGTGCAGGCGGCGGTTCAGGAAGAGACGCCGGCTCCTGCTCCGGGCCCGGGCCCGGGCCCGGAGCCCGAGGTGGCCGTCCCCCTCGCTCCGCCCGCGAAGCCCGCGCGCAAGCCGAACCGCAAGGCGGTCGCCCTGATCGCCGTCGGCGTGACCGCGGCCGCGCTCGTGGGCGGCGGCGTCTGGGCGTCCTCCGCCATCGCGGACGCCGACCGGGACGCGCCGACCGCCTACTGGGTCCCCTTCGGCGAGGACATCCCGAAGCGCGAGGCCCCCGGCTCCGTGCCGACGAACGCCCTCCTGGGCAAACTGCTGCCGATTCCGGCCGGATTCGTCCTGGGGCCGGACCTGGAGGAGGACGGCAACAACTTCTTCGTTTCCGGCGAGAAGGCGGTCGAGGGCTTCAAGGAGACCCGCAGCGGCCTGACCAGCGCCGAGCGCAAGGACCGCGACAAGATGCTGGCCAACCTGAAGCTCAAGGGGCTGGCAGGGCGCAGCTACGTGAACGAGCGGACCAGCTGGTTCGCCGAGATCCGCATCATGCAGGCCGATCCGAAGGCCGTGGGCGCGTTCTCCGAGGTCAGCAAGAAGTTCCTCGACTTCACGGGTGACGGCCGCACGGCGCCGAAGGTGGACGGCTTCCCGGACGCCAAGTGCTCGTTGGAGGCGATCGGAGAGAAGAAGAAGGAAAAGATCGACTCGATCGACTGCGTGGCCGTCGAGGGCGACGTGATGGTCACCTTCCGCGCGTACGGGCCCAAGCCCTTCGCCACCGCCAACGCCGTCGCGCTCTTCCAGAACCAGATGAACCACCTGAAGTCCCCCGGGGAGTCCGCGTGACCGAGCAGCACACCACCGGACCCGCGTCGGCGCTCCCCGAGGACGCCGCGCCGCAGCCCGCCGTGGACGCCGTACCGCAGCCCGCCGTACCGCAGCTCCCCGAGGACGAGCGGGGGGCCGCCCAGGCCGCCGCGTTCGCCGCGGACCCGCTCGCGGCCAACCCCTTCGCGGCCCCGCAGGCCCCGGAGGTCCCCGCCGCGCCCAAGGACCGCCGCAAGCTGTTCGCCGCGCTGCGCTGGACCGCCGCCGTACTCGTCTTCGCGGCCGTCGGCACGGGTGTCGCGTACGAGGTCACCCAGCCCGAGCGCACCGACATCCCGGGCCTGTCCACCAAGGCCGACGGCCGCTGGACCTTCCCCGCGCTGACCAAGCCGACGCTGCCGCCGGGCGCCGCCCTGCCGTTCGCCGAGGACAACCCGGACGGCATCCACTACGCCGGTCTCACCGAGTTGCTCCTGCCGGCTCCCACCGGCTCGGCCCCCGACTCCACGCTGAAGCTGGGGAAGGACGGGGTGGTGACCGTCGACACCCTCCTGGAGGAGTACGAGGCCACGTCCCGCGCGAAGCTGAAGGAGGACTTCGGGAACGAAGGACTGCGCCAGATCGCCGCGCGCGGCTGGACCACCCCGGACGGCACCCGTACGCGGGTCTACCTGCTGCGCTTCCACACGCCCGAGTTCCTGGGCGCCTTCAAGGGCTGCGGCGTCGACACCAGCATCGGCAGTGCCGCGAGGCTGGAGATCGACACGTCCTGGCGCAATGCGAAGTCCTCGCAGCGGCACCCGCTGGGGGCCCGGACCTCGGGGTACAGCACGCAGGGCAACACCAGCGAGATCATCCTCTACCAGGAGCCCAAGCCCACGGGCGACGAGCAGACCAAGCTGGGCTGCATCCAGTCCGGAGACATCCAGGCCCTCGTCCTTCAGACCCGCAAGGGCGAGGTGGCGACCGTGCCCTTCCACCAGACGGTGATCCTCCAGCACCAGCTGCTCGGCTAGCACGCGGTCGGCGCGTGAGCCCCCGTACGGGCCACCTCACACCGTGCCCCGGTCCCCAGGCCAGTAGGCTTGGGGACCGGCCCCGTAACGCCACCTTGAAACCATTGAGAACACCGAGGAGCACCCCGTGCTTGAGGCAGTCTTCACCTCCCTGCTGGTCCTGGTCTGCGTCGGCGTCCTCGCCTTCTCCGGACTGGCCGTGAAGAAGCTGTACCAGGGCCAGCGCTGATCCCCTCGGATCTGCAGCCGACCGCCCCGGATACCGGAACCCCTCCCACAGATCGCCTGAGCTGAGCAGCCACCCATGATCCAGATCCCGTCCGACCTGAACCCGGGTCTCGTCCCCCTCGCCTTCCTCCTCGGAAACTGGGAAGGCGCAGGCGTCTTCGACTTCCCCGGTGAGGAGAAGTGCAACTTCGGCCAGGAAGTCGTCTTCAGCCACGACGGCCGGGACTTCCTGGAGTACACCTCCCACACCTGGGTGCTCGACGCCGAGGGCAACAAGGTGCGGCCGCTGGAGTCCGAGTCGGGCTACTGGCGCATCGACAAGGACCGCAAGGTCGAGATCGTCATGGTCCGTGACCAGGGCGTCGTCGAGGTCTGGTACGGCGAGCTCGCCGACAAGAAGCCGCAGATCGACGTGGTCACCGACGCGGTCGCCCGCACCGCGGCCTCCGGCCCGTACAGCGGTGGCAAGCGGCTCTACGGCTACGTGAAGAGCGACCTGATGTGGGTCGGCGAGAAGGCCACCCCCGAGGTGGAGCTGCGCCCCTACATGTCGGCGCAGCTGAAGAAGGTCGTCACGCCCGAGGAGGTCGCGGAGATGGCGCGCAACCTTCCGGACATGCCGGACGACGGCATCGCCTTCTTCCGCTAGACAGCCAGACCGCGAGGCCGCCAGGTCGCGCGAGTCCGTGCGCGAGCGTTCGCGGGAGCCCCCGGCCGCCACGGCCGCCGGGGGCTCCCGCACGCCCGGGGGCCTTCCGCCCGTGCCGGCCCTTCCCGCACGGGCTCCCCGCTCCCCTCTCGCGGGCCCGAGGCCTACACTGGCCGGGTGGTGACCACCGACAGCACCGAAAGCACCGAGAGCCTCGCCGCCGCCGAAGGCGGCGACTGGAAGAGCGACCTGCGCCAGCGCGGATACCGCCTGACCCCGCAGCGCCAGCTCGTGCTGGAAGCGGTGGACGCCCTGGAGCACGCCACCCCCGACGAGATCCTCGTCGAGGTGCGCAAGACGGCCTCCGGGGTCAACATCTCCACGGTCTACCGGACGCTGGAGCTCCTGGAGGAGCTGAAGCTGGTCTCCCACGCCCACCTCGGGCACGGGGCCCCCACGTACCACCTCGCCGACCGGCACCACCACATCCACCTGGTCTGCCGCGACTGCACCGAGGTCATCGAGGCGGACGTGGACGTCGCCGCCGAGTTCATCTCCAAGCTCCGCGACACCTTCGGCTTCGAGACCGACATGAAGCACTTCGCGATCTTCGGCCGCTGCAAGACCTGCGCCGCCAAGCAGCACTAGGGCGTCGCCCGGCAGGGTCGTACGCTGGTGGCATGACCAGCAGCCCCTTGCTCCATCTCCCCGGCGCCGTACAGGCCGAAGGCCGCGACGAGGGCGTCGCCGCCCACTACGGCGAGCTCTACGGAGAACAGCGCGCACTCGCCGACGGCCGCGGCTTCGTGGACCTCTCCCACCGCGGGGTGGTCACCGTCACCGGCCCGGACCGGCTGAGCTGGCTGCACCTGCTGATCACTCAGCACGTCACCGCGCTCCCGGCCGGCGAGGCCACCGAGGCGCTGATCCTCTCCGCGAACGGCCACATCGAGCACGCGCTCTACCTCGTCGACGACGGCGAGACGATGTGGATGCACGTCGAGCCCGGCACCCAGGAGGCGCTGATCGCCTACCTGGAGTCGATGATCTTCTTCTACCGCGTGGAAGTCGCCGACCGGACCGCCGAGTTCGCCGTCGTGCACCTGCCGGCCGGCTCCATCGCCGAGGTACCCAAGGAACTCGCCGTACGGCAGACCCCGTACGGCCGCGACGTGTTCCTGCCCCGCGCCGACCTGGAGGCCTTCGCCGCCTCGCACGGCCCGGTCGCCGGGCTGCTCGCGTACGAGGCCCTGCGCGTCGAGGCACACCGGCCGCGGCTCGGTCTGGAGACCGACCACCGCACCATCCCGCACGAGCTCGGCTGGATCGGCACCGCCGTGCACCTACAGAAGGGCTGCTACCGCGGCCAGGAGACGGTGGCCCGCGTCCACAACCTGGGGAAGCCGCCGCGCCGGCTGGTCTTCCTGCACCTGGACGGCTCCGAGGTGCTCCTCCCCGCGCACGGCGCGCCCGTACGGCTGGCCGCGGACGGGGAGGAGGGCCGCCAGCTGGGCTTCGTGACCACCTCGGTCCGCCACCACGAGCTCGGCCCGATCGCGCTCGCGCTGGTCAAGCGCAACGTCCCGCTGGACGCCCCGCTGCTGGTGGGCGGAACGGCCGCCGCCCAAGAGGTCGTCGTAGCGCCTTAGCGCCTTAGCGCCTTAGCGCCTTAGCGGCTCGGCGGCCTGGCGGCTGCCCTAGATGTCGATGACGATGGTGAACGGGCCGTGGTTGGTCAGCGAGACCCGCATGTCGGCCCCGAACCGGCCCGTTTCCACCGTCGCGCCCAGCGCCCGCAGCCGCGCCACGACCTCGTCCACGAGCGGCTCGGCGAAGGCGCCGCCCGCGGCCGCGTTCCACGTGGGGCGCCGGCCCTTGCGGGCGTCTCCGTACAGGGTGAACTGGGAGATCACCAGCAGCGGCGCGTTCACGTCGCTGCAGGACTTCTCGGCCTCCAGGATCCGCACCGACCAGAGCTTGCGCGCCAGCAGCTCCGCCTTCTCCGGGGTGTCGTCATGGGTCACCCCCACCAGGACGCACAGCCCCTCCCCGACGATCTCCCCGACGGTCTCGCCGGCCACCACGACGCTCGCGCCGTCCACCCTCTGCACCACTGCTCGCATGACACCTGTGTACCAGGCGTCCACCGTTGGCATCGATGAGGGCCGGTACCGGCCCCCTCGCCGCCCACCGGCGTTGCCGGTCGTCCCCGTGCCGCGGGCCGCCTCTCTCCACCAACGAAACAGTACGGATGTTCTTCACTGAGACTGGCGTCCCAGTGAAGGCGAGGGCGCCTCGAGCCCTTCCCCTTCACCCACATGAGGTATCTGGTGGGCGGAAGGGGCCGACAAGCGAATCAGTTGGGCCGTCCGGGGCCGATCGGGTGGAGTGGGACTGCGTCGGCACCGTGCGGAGTGGCACGATGCACGCAGGCGGTGCCCCCAGCACCGGTCGAGGGGACGGACACGAACGCATGAATACTTCTGGTACCTCCGCACCTGCATCTGCTCCTGCGCCCATCGGACCCGTCGGACCCGTGGGATCCGGTACGACCGTCGCGTCCGCGGCGACCGCGGTGGCCGCCGAGACCTCGGCGCCGCGGCCGCCCGCGCAGCGGACGGGGGCCTCGGACGTTCCGACGGCGGCGGCCACCGCGCTCGGGCTGCCGGAGCTGCGCGCGCTGCGCCGCGACGCGCAGCGCGACGAGGCCGATCTGAGCTACGTACGCCGGCTGCTCCAGGGCCGCATCGACATCCTGCGCGCCGAGCTCGCGCGGCGTACGGACCCCGAGACGCCGGTGGTGGACCGGCTCTCGGAGATCCTCGCGGACGCCCCCTCCAGCCGTAGCGCCTCCGCCCGGCACGTCACGCTCGGTACCCCGCACGGGGAGGAGTACCGGCTGCTGGCGGCCGAGATGCTCTCCGACGTGGAGCTGTCGGACCTGGGAGCGCGCACGGACGAGGAACTCCACGAGGGCATGGGCAAGTTGGTGCGCTACGAGCAGCAGGTCTCGCGGCGCCGCCAGCAGCTCCAGCGCACGGCCGACGACTGCAGCGCGGAGATCACCCGGCGCTATCGCGAGGGCGAGGCGCAGGTGGACGACCTGCTGGCCTGAGCCCGAGCCCGAGCCTGCCGGCCCGAGCCTGAGTCCGAGCCCGAGCCCGAGTCCCAGCCCGGCGGGCCCGGTCGGTCGCGGGCGGGCCGCGCGGGAAATCCGCGCGACGGGGGCGGGCCGGGCCGATTAGCGTGGGCGGCTATGAGTGCTGACGTCCGGCCGATCGCCGCATCCGAGCTTCCCCGGTGGCTGCGCGCCCAGCAGACCGGTTTCCTGAACCCGGCGCACCCCACGGCCGAGGACCACGCCCTGCTGGCCGAGTTCGTCGACTGCGCCCGGACCCAGGGTGGCTTCGACGCGGACACCGGCCGGTGCGTGGCGACGTTCCGCTCCTTTCCGCAGGAACTGACCGTGCCCGGTGGGGCGTTCGTCCCGTCGAGCGCCGTCACGAACGTGACCGTGGCGCCCACGCACCGCAGGCAGGGCCTGCTGACCCGGATGATGGCCGCCGAACTGGCAGCCGCCCACGCGCGCGGCGACGTGGTGTCGACGCTGATCGCCGCCGAGTACCCGATCTACGGGCGGTACGGGTACGGGCCCGCCACCTCCGTCTCGGAATGGGAGATCGACGTACCGCGCACCGGACTCGATCCGCGCGCCGCCGTCCCCGGTGACGGCGGCCGGATCGACCTCGTGGACGAGGCCGAGGTGCGGGAGCTGGGCCCGGCGCTGCACGAGCGGCTGCGGGCGGCGACCCCGGGTGCGGTGAACCGCGACGCCCGGTGGTGGGGGCTGATCACGGGCACGGGGAACATGTCGCACTCCCCGTACACGCCGTCCTTCCACGCGGTGTACCGGACGGCGGAGGGCGAGGTGGCCGGCCTGGTCCGCTACACCGCCGACGACCACTGGACCGATGCCAAGGTTCCGCAGAACACCCTGCAGGTGCGGCAGTTGCTCGCCCTCACTCCGGACGTGGAGCGGGCGCTGTGGCGGTTCCTGTGCTCCATCGACTGGGTGGTGAAGGTCCGCACCGGCTACCGCGCCCCCGACGACCTCGTCCCCGGGCTGCTGCCCGACCCGCGCGCCGCGCGGACGGTGACCTCGGCCGACTGGCTGTGGGTGCGCCTGCTGGACGTCGTACGGGCCCTCGGCGCGCGGACGTACGCCGTGCCCGGGGTCCTGGTCCTGGAGGTCGTCGACGAGACCGGTCCGGCGGGCGGGCGCTACCGGCTCGACGCGGGCGCGGGGGACTGCGTACGCACGGAGGAGCCCGCAGACCTGCGTCTGGACGTGGGCACACTGGGGTCGCTGTACCTGGGGGACGCGTCTGCGGTGCGCCTGGCGGCGCTCGGCGCGATCACGGAGGAGCGCTCCGGGGCGCTCGCGCTCGCGGACGCGGTGTTCCGCACGGCGCGCCGCCCGTGGTGCCCGGACATCTTCTGAGGCGTGGAGGACTGAGGTAGTTGGCAACACTGGTGGAAGCCCTGCGCGCGGCCGGCTGCGTCTTCGCGGAGGAGGAGGCGGAGCTGCTGGCGGCCGCCGCCGAGGACGCGGGGCATCTGGAGGGGCTGCTGGCCCGGCGGGTGGCGGGCGAGCCGCTGGAACACGTCGTCGGCTGGGCGGAGTTCTGCGGGCTGCGGATGGCCGTCGGCGAGGGGGCCTTCGTGCCGCGCCGGCGCAGCGAGTTCCTCGCGCAGGAGGCGGTTGGGGCGGCCCGGCCCGGCGCGGTGGTCGTGGACCTGTGCTGCGGGGTGGGCGCGCTGGGCGCCGCCGTGGCCGCGGGGGTGCCGGGGGCCGAGCTGCACGCGGCGGACATCGACCCCGCCGCGCTCGCCTACGCCCGGCGCAACGTGGCCCCGTACGGCGGCAGTGTGTGGGAGGGCGACCTCTACGCGGCCCTGCCCTCCGGGCTCCGGGGCCGGGTGGACGTGCTGGTGGTCAATGCCCCGTACGTCCCGACCGGGGAGATCGGCCTGCTGCCGGCGGAGGCCCGCGACCACGAGCCGCCCGTCTCCCTGGACGGCGGGGCGGACGGCCTGGACGTGCACCGCCGGGTGGCCGCCGGGGCCCCGCCCTGGCTCGCGCCGGGCGGCAGCCTGTTGATCGAGACGAGCGCCCGCCAGGCCCCGGTCACGGCCTCGGCGCTGACGGCGGCGGGCCTGTCGGTGCGCGCGGTGAGCTCCGAGGAGTACTACGCGACGGTGATCATCGCGGAGGCGCGGCAGGCACCGTAGGCGGTGTCCTGTGCTCGGCAGCGGCTTCGCCGTCCAACCCGGCGGCGGTCGCCCCGATCTCCACCGTGCCGCCCGAGAGTGGGAGTTATTGCAAGCAGCTGCTTGCAATAGTTAGCACGGTGCGGCAGGATCGGGGCATGGCATCGCTCAACGTCGGGAATCTCGGCGAGTACCTGCGCGAGCAGCGGCGGCAGGCGCAGCTTTCGCTGCGGCAGCTGGCCGATGCGGCGGGGGTGTCGAATCCGTACCTCAGTCAGATCGAACGCGGGCTGCGCAAGCCGAGCGCGGACATCCTGCAGCAGCTCGCCAAGGCGCTGCGGATCTCCGCCGAGACGCTGTACGTACAGGCCGGAATCCTGGACGAACGGGACCGCGACGCCGTGGAGACCACGGCCGTGATCCTCGCCGATCCGTCGATCAGCGAGCAGCAGAAGCAGGTGCTGCTCCAGATCTACGGGTCCTTCCGCAAGGAGAACGCCGCGGAGGCCGCGGCCGCTGAGGCCGCCGCCGAGCCGGGGGCGGAATCCGCTGCCGACGGCGATGCCGAGACGCACCGCACGAACTGAGCAAGCACCGCACTGAGCACGAACCGAGACCGTGATCCGGGAGGACCACCACATGGCCATCGCCGATGACCTGAAGAAGACCCTCACCGACCCGACCCCCCTCTACTTCGCCGCCGGCACCGCCGACCTCGCCGTGCAGCAGGCCAAGAAGGTGCCCGGGCTGATCGAGCAGCTGCGCGCCGAGGCCCCCGCGCGCATCGAGGCCGTGAAGAACACCGACCCGAAGGCCGTGCAGGAGAAGGCCAAGGGGAAGGCCAAGGAGGCGCAGGAGGCGGTCAGCGCCACGGTCGCCGAGGTGCTCGGCGCGATCGACGCGAAGAAGATCGGGGAGACCGCCCAGGACCTGGCGCTGCGCGGGGTCGGCGTGGCCGCCGAGTACGCGGTCAAGGCCAAGGAGGCCTACGACAAGGTCGCCGAGCACGGTGAGCAGACCGTACGGGCGTGGCGCGGCGAGGTCTCCGAGGACATCGTCGACATCGCCGTCGTCGTGGAGCCGGAGGCCGCCGCGCCGGTGGCGCAGGAGCCCGCCGCGGAGCCCGTGGCGAAGAAGGCTCCGGCGCGCAAGGCAGCGGCCAAGAAGGCCGCCGCCGAGCCGGCCGACGAGAGCTGAGCGAGACGTGACGGACCGGGCACCCACGGGGCGTCCGGTCCGTTGTGGTTTGGGAAAGTGGCTCTGCCGGTAGCGTGGAGGCAGGTGGCATCCGGCGGGCATGGCGCGAGAAGGCGGTCAGACGATGTTGATGAACGGGTTCGATACCGGAGTGGTTCCGCTGCTCGGGCTCGCGGTGCTCGGGCTCGCGGTCGTCGCCTTCGTGTTCGCGCTGATCGCGCGCGAGGACGCGTACCGTGCGGCCGACAAGAAGACGAAGACCTTCTGGTCGGTCCTCCTCGGCGTCACCGTCGCCATCGACTATCTCGTCTGGTCGGGGACGCTCGGCGGCATGCTCTTCCTCATGATCGCCGGTCTGGTCGCCACCATCGTGTTCTTCGTCGACGTGCGTCCCGCGCTCAAGCAGGTTTCCGGCGGTGGCCGGCGCAGCGGCGGCAGCAGCAGCGACGGGCCGTACGGGCCCTACAACGGCGGACGGTAGGGCGTAGGCCGGCCTTGGGTCGGCCGTAGGCCGCGGGCGGGCCCGCGGGTCCGGGCCCGTCAGCCTTCGGCGCGGGAGAGCAGGACGACGGCGACGTCGTCCGTCAGCTCCCCGCCGTTGAGGCGGCGGGCTTCGGTCACGGAGGCTTCGAGCAGGCCCTCGCCGCTCAGCCCGTCGGCCAGGTGGCGGTTGATCATCTCGACCATGCCGTCCTGCCCGAGCCGCTCCTTGCCCTGGCCGATCTTCCCCTCGATCAGGCCGTCGGTGTAGAGCATCAGGCTCCACGTGCCGCCCAGTTCCACCTGGCGGCGCGGCCAGCGGGCCCGGGGCAGCAGGCCCAGCGCCGGGCCGCTGTTCTCGTACGGGAGCAGGCGCGCGGGGCGGCCCGGCCGGGAGATCAGCGGCGCCGGATGGCCGGCGAGGCACAGGCCCGCGCGCCGGCCGTCCGGGGCGATGTCCACCGTGCAGAGCGTCGCGAAGATCTCCTCGCAGGGCCGCTCGACTTCGAGGACCTCCTGGAGGGTGGCGAGCAGGTCGTCGCCGCACAGGCCGGCCAGGGTCAGCGCCCGCCAGGCGATGCGCAGCTCGACGCCGAGGGCGGCCTCGTCCGGGCCGTGGCCGCAGACGTCGCCGATCATCGCGTGGACGGTGCCGTCGGGGGTGCGGACGGTGTCGTAGAAGTCCCCGCCGAGGAGCGCGCGGCTGCGGCCGGGGCGGTAGCGGGCGGCGAAGCGGAGGTCGGAACCCTCCAGGAGCGGGTGCGGGAGCAGTCCGCGTTCCAGCCGGGCGTTCTCCTGGGCCCGCAGTTTCGATTCTGCGAGCTTGTACTGGGCGATGTCCGCCCGCTTTCTTTCCACCGCGTAGCGGATGGCCCGGCTGAGCAGCCGCCCGTCGAGCTCGTCGCGGAACAGGAAGTCCTGGGCCCCCACCCGTACGGCCTCCGCGGCGCGCTCCGCGTCGTCCTCGGCGGTGAGCACCAGGACTGCGTGCCGCGGGGCGATGCGGAGCACCTGGCGCAGCGCGCCGAAGGGATCGGCGGCGTCGCCGGAGCCGGAGCCCGCGCCGCCGTGCGGGAGCGCGAGGTCGAGCAGGACGCAGTTCACGTCGGGGGTGAGCAGCCGGGCCGCCTCCGTGAGGTTGCGGGCGCTGCGCAGCCGGATGCGGTGGCCGTCGACGTCCAGGATCTCGGGGACGGTGAGGCCGCCGGCGGGGTCATCCTCGATCACCAGCAGGGTGAGCGATGACGCGCCGCCCGGGCCGCTCTCGGTGGCCGGGATGTCCCTCTGCCGCGGTACGGGTACGGGCATTCTCCGGTTCCTTCCCGCCCCCTCGGGGGTTCGCTCGTCCGGCGACCCTAGCCTCGGTCCGGGGGAAGCGGAATGGCGGGTCCGGCGCGGGGCTCCGGCATATGCCGTTATCGGGTGGGAAAGTCCGCGTCGACGAATGACGAACGTCACGACACGGGGGTACGGCGTCCCGCCCACCGAGACATCCCACGAGGACATCCCACCGGGGCACCTCACGGGCACACCGGGGCAGCTCCCCGCTCCCCGCTTCCCGCCGGGGGCGTGCCGCCCGCCGTTACGCGTCCGGCCGGACCACTGCCTTGATCGGCATGGAGCCCGCGCCCGCCATGGTGACGTTGCGGCCGGGACGGGGGGCGTGGACCATCGCGCCGCCCCCGACGTACATCCCGACGTGGGTCGCGTCGTCGAAGTAGATGATCAGATCGCCCGGCCGCATGTCCTTGATCGCGACCTTCGGCAGCCGCAGCTGCTCCTGCGAGGTGCGCGGGATCCGCTTGCCCGCCGCGAGCCAGGCCTGCGAGGTCAGCCCGGAGCAGTCGTACGAACCGGGTCCCTCGGCGCCCCACACGTACGGCTTCCCTATCTGGGCCGTCGCGAACTGCACGGCGCGCTTGCCGGCGTCGGTGGCCGGCGCGCCCGTGGAGCCGGTCATCGCGCCCGTGGACAGCCAGTCGGTCTGCGCCTTGCTCTGGGCTTCGGCCTCCAGCTGCAGCAGCCGGGCCTTCTGCTCGGCCTCCAGCTTGCTTTCGAGGTCCTCCGCCGCCTTGATCTTGTCCTCGACCTGCTTCTTCGCGGCCTCCTGCTTGACCCGGTTGGCTTCCAGGGTCTCCCAGTGCGTGCTCGCGTCCTTCGCGTACTGCTCCAAGTCGGTCTGGGTCCGGTTGAGTTCGGAGATCAGGTCCGAGGTGGCCTTCTCGCCCTGGCGCAGCCGGTCGTGGCCGTCGAGGAACTGGGTCGGGTCGTCGCTCAGGGCCAGCCGCACGCCGGGCGGCAGGCCGCCCGCGCGGTACTGGGCGCGGGCGGCGGCGCCCGCGCGGGTCTTCAGGGCGGTGATGCGGTTCTGGCCCGCGAGGACCAGGTTGGCGATCTCCACGATCTTGTCGGACTGCGCCTTGGCCTCGCTCTCCGCGAGGTTGAAGGCGTCCGTGGCGGTGCCGGCCTCGCGGTAGAGGCCCTCTATGTCCTTGCGGACCTGCTCCAGGGACTTCGGCTGGGGCTCCGGCGCCGCGAACGCGGTGCCGGCGAGCGCGCCGGGCGCGGACAGCAGCGCCATCGCGCAGAGCAGAGTGAGGGCGATCGAACCGCGTCGTCGTTTCCTCATGGTCCCCCCAGACACCGGATTGACTAATCGTCAGTAACTTGTGATTGCCTTCGGGATGGTGCCACGAGTCGGTGAATTCCAACACCCTTGTGGATATCCATCCGATGCGTCCCGAACGACCCGCCGGCACCAGCGGTCCCGCCCGCCCCGGAGCCCAACGTTCACCCCGAAGGCCTCAACGCTTCCCACCGCACCGTCAGTTCCCCCTGACGCCACCGCACCGGCCCGTCCGCCAGCGGCCAGTCACCGGCCAGCGCCCGCGCCGTCCGGATCCAGCGCTGCCGCGCCCCGTAGGAGGCGTACGGGGCCGCCGCCGCCCACGCCCGGTCGAAGTCGCGCAGGAACGCGTGCACCGGCTCGCCCGGCACGTTGCGGTGGATCAGCGCCTTCGGCAGCCGCTCCGCCAGGTCGGACGGGCGCTCCAGGGAGCCCAGCCGGGTCGCGAAGGTCACCGTGCGCGCCCCTTCGGGCCCCAGCGCGACCCAGACGTGGCGCCGCCCGATCTCGTCGCAGGTCCCCTCCACCAGCAGCCCGTCGGGAGCGAGCCGGGCACACAACCGTTCCCACACCGCCTCGACCTGCTCCTCGTCGTACTGGCGCAGCACGTTCGCGGCCCGGATCAGCGCCGGCCGCACCCCGCCCTCCAGCGGCACCTCGAAGCCGCCGTGCCGAAAGCTCAGGCCCTCCCGCTCGTACGGCTTCGCGCCCGCCACCCGGGCCGGTTCGATCTCGATGCCGACCACCCGCACCCGCGGAGCCGCCTCCCGCAGCCGGGCCAGCAGCTCCACCGCGGTCCAGGGCGCGGCCCCGTAGCCGAGGTCCACCGCCACCGGCTCGTCCGCGCGCCGCAGCGCCGGGCCGTGCGTCGCGGCGATCCAGCGGTCCATGCGGCGCAGGCGGTTCGGGTTCGTCGTCCCGCGGGTCACCGTGCCGACGGGGCGACGAGGGGGAGGGGTGGAGCGGGAGGCCATGTGCAGAGAGTAAGCGGAGGGTTCCCGCGCGATAAAAATCCGGCACGGGGGCAGGAAAACCGGCGGTCCCGGAATGCGGGGGACGGCCGTTCGGGTTGCACTCCTAGAAGAGCGCCGACCGCGCTCTCCGTGTCATGCCGTCCGAGCGAGAGGAACTGCTCCCTTGAGCCAGTACGTGTCCCGCATCGGCGGCAGCATCGGCGGCCGGTTCGCCGCGGCCCGTTCCGGCACCCGGCACGAGCCGCCGCGCCTGCGCCTGCCCGCCGGAGTCGGCGGTCACCGCAAGCCGCGCCGCGTCGCCATGCTCAGCGTGCACACCTCACCGCTGCACCAGCCCGGCACCGGTGACGCCGGCGGGATGAACGTCTACATCGTCGAGCTGGCCCGGCGCCTCGCGGCGATCAACATCGAGGTCGAGATCTTCACCCGGGCCACCACCGGCGGCCTGCCGCCCGTGGTCGAGCTCGCGCCCGGAGTCCTCGTACGGCACGTGGACGCGGGCCCGTACGAGGGGCTCGCCAAGGAGGAGCTGCCGGCCCAGCTGTGCGCCTTCACCCACGGCGTCATGCAGGCCTGGGCCCGCCACCGCCCCGGCTACTACGACCTGGTCCACTCCCACTACTGGCTCTCCGGCCACGTCGGCTGGCTCGCCGCCGAGCGCTGGGGCGTCCCGCTCGTGCACGCCATGCACACCATGGCCAAGGTCAAGAACGCGGCGCTCGCCGAGGGCGACACCCCCGAGCCCGCCGCCCGCGTCATCGGCGAAACGCAGATCGTCGACGCCGCCGACCGGCTCATCGCGAACACCGCCGAGGAGGCCGACGAGCTCGTCCGCCACTACGCGGCCGACCCCGGCAAGGTCGCCGTCGTCCACCCCGGCGTGAACCTGGAGCGCTTCACCGTCGGCGACGGCCGCGCCGCCGCCCGTGCCCGCCTCGGGCTGCCGCAGGACGCCGTCATCCCGCTGTTCGCGGGCCGCATCCAGCCCCTCAAGGCCCCCGACATCCTGCTGCGCGCCGTCGCCGAGCTCGTGGACCGGGAGCCGGCGCTGCGCGCCCGCCTCTTCGTGCCCGTCGTCGGCGGGCCGAGCGGCAGCGGGCTCGCGAAGCCGGAGGGGCTGCAGAAGCTCGCCGCGAAGCTCGGCATCGCGGACCTCGTGCACTTCCACCCGCCGGTGGCGCAGGACGCGCTCGCGGACTGGTTCCGGGCGGCGTCCGTGCTGGTCATGCCCTCGTACAACGAGTCCTTCGGGCTGGTCGCCATAGAGGCGCAGGCCACCGGCACGCCGGTGCTGGCCGCGGCCGTCGGCGGGCTGCCCGTCGCCGTCAACGACGGGGTGACGGGGATCCTCGTACCCGGCCACGACCCGGTGGACTACGCCCGTCAGCTCAGGCGCTTCGTGGACGAGCCGGGCCTCGCGGACCGGATGGGCGCGGCGGCCGCGCGGCACGCGCAGTTCTTCGGCTGGGACACCGCCGCGAGCGGTACGGCCGACGTGTACACGGGGGCGATGCACGATCACCGCCGTCACGTACGCTCCCACCATGGCTGACGCTGACGTCCACGGGATCATCGAAGCGACGCTGACCGGCGCGGAACTGAGCTGGGAGAGCCCCGCGCCGGGCTCGTACGTGGTCCAGCTCCCCGGCACCCGCAAGCTGAGCACCACCTGCTCGCTCAAGGCCGGGAAGCACTCCCTGTCGGTGAACGCCTTCGTGATCCGGCACCCGGACGAGAACGAGGTCGGCGTCCACCGCTGGCTGCTGGAGCGCAACCTCAAGCTCTACGGCCTGGCCTACGCGGTCGACGCGCTCGGCGACGTCTACCTGACGGCCCGCCTCCCGCTGTCGGTGATCACCCCCGACGACCTGGACCGGCTGCTCGGCACGGTCCTGGAGGCGGCGGACGGGGCCTTCAACACCCTGCTGGAGCTGGGCTTCGCGAGCGCGATCCGGCGGGAGTACGAGTGGCGGGTCTCGCGGGGCGAGTCCACGCGCAACCTGGACGCCTTCAAGAACCTGACGCAGCCGTCGGGGACGGCGGCCGCGAAGCCGGAGTAAGGGCTCAGGCGGCCGGAGCCACCGGAGCCACCGGATCCGTCGCCGGAGCGACGACCTCCACGACCGCCCCCGTTCCCGGCTCCTCGGCGGGGAGCCCCCGCATCAGCAGCCAGTAGCCGCCCGCGGCGATGGTCCCCAGGACCGCCGTCGCGCCCCACAGCCAGCCCGCGCCGAAGTGCTCGATCGCGAAGCCCGCCATGAGCGGCGCGATCAGCGAGGCCACCGCCCACGACATCGTGTACATGCCCTGGTAGCGGCCGCGCCCGTGCGTCGGGGAGAGCCGCGCGACCAGGCCCATCTGGGTCGGGGAGTTGACGATCTCGGCCAGCGTCCACACGCAGACGGTCAGCGCCAGGCTCCACACCGAGCCGCCGAAGGCCGTCAGCCCGAACCCGTACCCGGCCAGCAGCGCCGAGATGACCAGCAGCTTCTGCGGATCGCGGTGCTCGATGAACCGGGTGACCGGGATCTGCAGCACCACGATCAGCACGCCGTTCACGGCGGCGACCAGCCCGTAGTCCACGGTGGAGAACCCGGCCGCGCCCATCGCGAGCGGCAGCCCGAACGAGCCCTGCATGAAGATCAGCGAGATCAGGAACGACAGCCCGACCACACCCATGAACCGCCCGTCCCGCAGCACCGTCCCCAGGCCGATCTCGGGCTCGGCGGCCGCCTTCTCCGCCGCCGTCTTCTCGGGCCGGGACTCCGGGAGCTTGAGGTAGACGAGCACCGCGCACACCAGCGTCAGGGCCGCCTCGCCGAGGAACCCGGCCAGGTAGCTGTACTCGGCGACGAAGCCCGCCACGGTCGAGCTGACGGCGAAGCCGAGGTTGATGGCCCAGTAGTTCAGCGCGAAGGCCCGTACCCGGTCCTCCGGGCGGACGATGTCGGCCATCATCGCCTGCACCGCGGGCCGCGAGGCGTTGGAGGTCATGCCGACCAGCAGCGCCACCGCGGCGATCGCCGCCGGACGCTCCATGAACCCGAGCAGCGCCACCGAGAACGCGGTCGACGCCTGCGCCGCCATCAGCGTGGGCCGCCGGCCCAGCCGGTCGGTGAGCACGCCGGCGACGAGCGAGGACACCACACCGCCGAGCCCGTGCAGGGCCACCACAAGTCCCACGAAGGAGGCCGAATAGCCCCGTTCCAGGGTCAGGTACAAGGTCATGAATGTGGCGACGAAGGCCCCGAGCCTGTTGACCAGCGTGCTCGTCCAGAGCCACCAGAACTCCCGGGGCAGTCCGGCCACGCTCTCACGGGCGGCCCGTCTCACACTGGCAACGGACATATGGAATCCCCCCGGAGATGTAAGCGTCCCTCTACTCGTTCGGACCCTACGGACCGGGGCTCTGCAGAGCCACTGGATTGACGGCTGACGTCAATCGGGGACCGTCCACATGCCGTACACACCGCGCGCGAGCGGGCGGGTGCGTCCATTAGGCTCGTACGCATGGCCGACGCACCGTACAAGCTGATCCTCCTCCGCCACGGCGAGAGCGAATGGAACGCGAAGAACCTGTTCACCGGCTGGGTGGACGTCAATCTCAACGAGAAGGGCGAGAAGGAGGCAGTCCGCGGTGGCGAACTCCTGAAGGACGCCGGACTTCTCCCCGACGTTGTGCACACGTCCCTCCAGAAGCGTGCGATCCGCACCTCCCAGCTCGCGCTGGAGGCCGCCGACCGCCACTGGATCCCGGTCCACCGCTCCTGGCGCCTCAACGAGCGCCACTACGGCGCCCTCCAGGGCAAGGACAAGGCCCAGACCCTCGCCGAGTTCGGCGAGGAGCAGTTCATGCTGTGGCGCCGCTCGTACGACACCCCGCCGCCGGCGCTCGAAGACGGTACGGAGTTCTCGCAGTCCGGGGACCCGCGCTACGCCTCCATCCCGCCGGAGCTGCGCCCGCGTACCGAGTGCCTCAAGGACGTCGTCGTCCGCATGCTCCCCTACTGGTACGACTCGATCGTCCCGGACCTGCTGGACGGCCACACCGTCCTGGTCGCCGCGCACGGCAACTCCCTGCGCGCGCTGGTCAAGCACCTCGACGGGGTCTCCGACGCCGACATCGCGGGCCTGAACATCCCGACCGGCATCCCGCTCTCCTACGAGCTGGACGCCGACTTCAAGCCCCTCAACCCGGGCGGCACCTACCTCGACCCGGACGCCGCCGCGGCCGCCATCGAGGCCGTCAAGAACCAGGGCAAGAAGAAGTAGCCGACGCGATCGTGCCCCCGGCCCGCGCACACCGCGCTGACCGGGGGCCTTCGTGTTTCCAGAACCGGGCTCGGTCGCCGCACGCTCCTACGAGCTGCGCTCCGCCGCCCAAGAGGCCCTCTTCCGGCTGCAGATGCTCACCGTCGACGAGGCGCTGAGCGCGCGGGCGCAGGCGCTGTTCGCCGAGATCGCGGTCGTGCACAAGACGGAGAGCCGCGAGGAGTTCGACGCCCGCCGGGACCGCACCCGTGAAGGCATCACCGCCCTGGTCACGGCCGCGAAGCGGCAGCTCTGAGGGGTTCGGCCGGCCACCTGAAGACCATCGTCCCGCTCACGCGTCACCGACCTCCGAAGAGGGAACGCCTGGGCCCGGCAGGCGGAGGCGCGTTGCGCGTTCGGCGATTCTGCGGTCCATCTCCGCGCGCCGCGCGGCCGCGTTGCTGCCGTCGATCTGGCCCGCGAAGGCGCGGTACGCCGCGGCGACGAGTGCGTCCGGGGCGTTCGGGCGGGCGCGGGCGATGGCCCACAGGGCGTTCTCCGTCGGGGTGTCGAGCCCCGTCTCGGTGCGGACGCCGCGCCCCGACAGCACGGCCGTCAGGACACTTTCGAAGGTGCGCCGCAACTGCTCCTGGCCGGGGTGGCCGTGGCGCATGACGGTCTCCTCCCTGTCGGTACTGATGCGAAGGGCCCCGTCCGACGGATGTCGGGCGGGGCCCTTCGCGTACGGGTGGCCGGGTGGGCGGCCTCAGCCGCCGCACTGGCAGGGGGCGCCGGACTGGCAGCCGCAGCCGCAGCCCGAGCCGCAGCCGCAGGCCGCGAGCAGGGGCAAGCTCAGGCGCAGGCCCTCCGGGGGCTGCGCTTCCTGATCCGGGGTGATGGGGACGGGGGAATCGGGCATGGATCCTCCTCGTAGGCGTTTGGCCTTCGCCCTCATTCATGCCCAGCCGGGCCCCCGCGTCAACGGCGCATTGGGGGCTCGTTGTTGATCCAGCCCCTGCCGGTCCGGCTTCCGCCGGCCCTCCGGCTCAGACGCCCTCGACCTGCGTGGGTGCCTGGAGCTCGTCCGCGTGCTCACCCGTCACCAGGTAGACCACGCGCTTGGCGACCGACACCGCGTGGTCCGCGAAGCGCTCGTAGTAGCGGCCCAGCAGGGTCACGTCGACCGCCGTCTCGATGCCGTGCTTCCAGCGGTCGTCCATCAGGTGCTGGAACAGCGTGCGGTGCAGCTGGTCCATCTCGTCGTCGTCCTGCTCCAGCTGGAGCGCCAGGTCGACGTCCTTCGTGATGATGACCTCGGCCGCCTTCGCCATCAGCCGCTGCGCGAGCTGCCCCATCTCCAGGATGGTCGCGTGCAGGTCCCGCGGGACCGCCGTGTCCGGGAAGCGGAGCCGGGCGAGCTTGGCCACGTGCTGCGCCAGGTCGCCGGAGCGCTCCAGGTCGGCGCTCATGCGCAGCGAGGTCACCACGATGCGCAGATCGGTGGCGACCGGCTGCTGGCGCGCGAGCAGCGCGATGGCACGGGCCTCCAGGTCGTGCTGGAGGTCGTCCACCTTCTGGTCGGCGGCGATGACGCTCTCGGCGAGCTTCAGGTCGGCGTCGAGCATGGAGGTCGTGGCCCGCCCGATGGCGGAGCCGACCAGCCGGGCCATTTCGACCAGGCCTTCACCGATCGAGTCCAGTTCCTCGTGGTACGCGTCACGCATTCTCGTGTCCCTCTCTCGACCTACTGCTACTGCCGTACTGCTGCCCGGGGCGGGCCGGTGCGGGCCATCGGCCCCACGTTGCCACGGTGAACCCCGAACGCGACCGACTCCGGCATCCCAAGTGAATCAGCACGGTCGCCAGGGTGAACTCTGGGCGACGAGTGTTCGAGGTGCCACCCGAACGGCTGTGGAAGTGTCCTCGCACCTGCTTAACCTGGAGTCATGGACGTGAACGCGGCGGTCGCCGCAGCTGCAGCGATTGCCGGTCTTTGCACCGGTGTGATCGCGATGCTGGCGTTCCGCTGGAGCGAGCGCGACCAAGCCCGCCCCACCCGGAGCTCCATGCGCCCCGACATCAACGCGGTGCTCCCACCGGGAGTGGACACCGTCCTCTCCGTACTCCGCTCCTCCGCCGTCGTACTCGACGAGGGGGACGCGGTCGTCAAGGCCAGCTCGGCGGCATATGCCCTCGGCCTGGTCCGCGGCGGCAAGCTCGCCGTGGAGCCCATGCTCCACATGGCCCGCGACACCCGCCGCGACGGGGAGATACGCCAGGTCGAGCTCGACCTGCCCCGGCGCGGCACCGGCCGCGGCGAGGCGCTCGCCGTCTCGGCGCGCGTCGCCCCGCTCGGCTCCCGCCTCGTGCTCCTCCTCGTGGAGGACCTCACCGAGGCCCGCCGCATCGAGGCCGTACGCCGCGACTTCGTCGCGAACGTGTCGCACGAGCTGAAGACACCGGTCGGCGCGATCTCCCTGCTCTCCGAGGCCGTCATGGACGCCTCGGACGACCCCGAGGCCGTACACCGCTTCGCCGGCCGCATGCAGATCGAGGCCACCCGCCTGATCAACCTCGTACAAGAACTCATCGACCTCTCCCGGGTACAGAACGACGACCCCCTGGAGGACGCGGAGCCGATGCGCGTGGACACGCTCGTGGCCGAGGCCATCGACCGCTGCCGCCACACGGCCTCCGCGAAACAGATCACCATGGCCGCCGGCGGCACCGCCGACCTGCGGGTATGGGGCAACCGGGGGCAGCTCGCGGCCGCCCTCGGAAACCTGGTCGAGAACGCCGTCAACTACAGCCCCGCCCGCACCCGCGTCGGCATCGCCGCGCGCCGGGTGACCGCACCGGGTGGAGACTTGATCGAGATAGCCGTGACCGACCAGGGCATCGGCATCCCGGAAAAGGACCGCGAGCGCATCTTCGAACGCTTCTACCGTGTGGACCCGGCCCGCTCCCGCGCCACGGGAGGAACCGGCCTGGGCCTTGCGATCGTGAAGCACGTAGCGGCTTCGCACGGCGGGGAGGTGTCGGTCTGGAGCTCGGAGGGTCAGGGTTCCACCTTCACCCTGCGACTCCCCGAAGCGGCCGCGCCGGCCCCGGCGACGGCCACCGCACCCGCCCACCCCCAGCTCGAACACACCGCACCAGCCATCCCTGCCCCGGAGGTCCTTCCGTGACCCGAGTGCTCGTCGTCGAGGATGAGGAATCCTTCAGCGACGCCCTGTCCTACATGCTCCGCAAGGAGGGCTTCGAGGTCGCGATCGCCGCGACCGGGCCCGACGGGCTCGACGAGTTCGAGCGCAACGGCGCCGACCTCGTCCTCCTCGACCTGATGCTCCCCGGCCTGCCCGGCACGGAGGTCTGCCGGCAGCTGCGCGGCCGCTCCAACGTCCCCGTGATCATGGTGACCGCGAAGGACAGCGAGATCGACAAGGTCGTCGGGCTGGAGATAGGAGCCGACGACTACGTCACGAAGCCCTTCTCCTCGCGGGAGCTGGTCGCCCGCATCCGCGCGGTCCTGCGCCGCCGCGGCGAGCCGGAAGAGGTCACCCCGGCCGCCCTGGAAGCGGGCCCCGTCCGGATGGACGTCGACCGCCACGTGGTCACCGTCGCCGGAGCCAAGGTGGACCTCCCCCTGAAGGAGTTCGACCTGCTGGAGATGCTGCTGCGCAACGCGGGCCGCGTACTGACCCGCATGCAGCTCATCGACCGTGTCTGGGGCGCCGACTACGTCGGCGACACCAAGACCCTCGACGTCCACGTCAAGCGCCTGCGCGCCAAGATCGAGCCCGACCCGGGTGCGCCCCGCTACCTGGTCACGGTCCGAGGCCTCGGCTACAAGTTCGAGCCGTAAACCGTGGGCGGAGGGCCCGTCCCGTCGCCGGTCGGAGGCCGGCGCAGCGTCCCGAAGCCCGGGAGGCCCCTCGGGGCCGAGCGGTGCGAGGGGCGCGTGTGGGAGGAGTTCGAGCCCGACCCGGGTGCGCCCCGCTACCTGGTCACGGTCCGAGGCCGCGGCTACAAGTTCGAGCCGTAAACCAGCCCGTAATACACGGGAACGGCCCCCGTCCGCATCGAGCGGACGGGGGCCGTTCCCGTGGAGTGCTGCGTACGGTGCTTCGCGCCTCAGTGACCGGCGGAGGCGGACGCGGAGGCCGACGCGGACCCGGAGGGGGATCCGGACGGGCTGCCCGAGGGCGAGCCCGAGGGAGAACCGGACGGCGTGCCCGAGGGGGCGCCCGAGGGGCTGCCCGACGGGGTGGCGCCCGGGGCGGCCGCCACGGCGGTCGGGCCGTAGCCCTCGTAGATGCCGGTGGCCGGTACGACGAAGGCGTCCAGCGCCACGTCGCCGGAGGTGCTCAGCTGGAAGACGATCTTCTGGACGTTGCCGTCCATGACGGAGTCGCCGCCCGCGATCACGGCGGAGGCGTTGCCCTTGCCGCCGAGGAGGACGGAGCCGCCGGCCGGGATGACCACCTTGGAGCCGCTGCCCGCGGGCTTCAGCGTCACGGTGCCCTTGCCACCCGGAAGGGTGATGGCGTCGAGCGTCTGCTCCTTGGTGCCGTTGTTGAACACCGTCGCGGAGACCGCGGCCGGGCCCTTCTTGTCCTTCTCCTGGGTGATCACCAGAGCGTTCTGGACCTTGATGTCGCCCTTGGTGACGGCGGCGTTGTCCGGCTTGACCTGGAGAGTCGGCGCGTCGTGGCCGGCGGCGCAGGCGCCCAGCGAGACGAGCGAGAAGGCGACGGCGGTGGCGGCGAGGGCGCCGCGTCGAAGGCTGCGGCTCACGGGGGAGGCAACTCCTTGGACGTACGGAACGGAAGGGTGGACGCCTCGGAGCGGCGAAGTAAAGCCGCTCTAAGGATGTGTCAGCGCGCTTAGGTTACCGAGCCGCCGCCCCGCCCCCGCACCCGACCCTCCGCAGTGTGGGCCCGGGCCACGCGCGGGCTCCCGCGCCCCCTCCCGCCGCTCCCGTCACAGCGCCGCCGGGTCCGGGTGATCTTTCATTCGCAAAAGGCCCGCTCGCAAAGGCGGGCGGGGCTCCGGTGATCAATTTCCGGATTTCATCGAACACCGCCGGGTGATCAATTCCGGGATTGGGCCGGAACGGCCCCGTACGGGTGGCCGCCAGTCGAACGGAGTAGTTCGGTTTCCTGCCCCCGAAACCGTCAAAACGGGACGTAGGTCACATCGTCGGGGCTCCCGGGCAGGTGTAACGTAGCCGTTTCGCCCGGTCCGCGCAGTGCCTCCGACCTGCGAATACCGTCTCCAGCGGGCCTCTCCCAGCACGTTCCTGTCGCTGTTGTCAAGCCCTGAGATGGGCCCTGACCTGCGAAAACGCCATTCATAACGGTCGATTCTCGTGTTACCCTGGATAGCCACGGAAGGGGTACCTGTCACATGACGTTCAAGGTTGGCGACACCGTGGTCTATCCCCATCACGGGGCCGCGCTGATCGAGGCTATCGAAACTCGCCAGATCAAAGGCGTGGACAAGACCTACTTGGTGCTCAAGGTCGCGCAGGGTGACCTGACTGTTCGCGTACCTGCGGACAACGCGGAGTTCGTGGGCGTTCGCGACGTAGTCGGCCAGGACGGGCTGGACCGGGTCTTCGAGGTGCTTCGCGCACCGTATGCAGAAGAGCCGACGAACTGGTCCCGGCGCTACAAGGCAAATCTGGAAAAGCTCGCTTCTGGCGATGTCATCAAGGTCGCCGAAGTTGTGCGCGACCTGTGGCGTCGTGAGCGTGAGCGTGGGCTCTCCGCAGGGGAGAAGCGCATGCTCGCGAAGGCGCGTCAGATCCTGGTGAGCGAGCTCGCGCTCGCCGAGAACACCAACGAGGACAAGGCCGAGGCCCTCCTCGACGAAGTGCTCGCGTCCTGACGCGATCATTCGTGCGCTTTGCCGTACACAGTTGTGCCGCGGTGCCCGCTGACAAGGAGACTTGTTGCCGGGCGCTGCGGCATGTCTGCACCCATGTCTGAAAACATCTGGTCTGAAAACATCTCGGCCTGAAAACGTCCCTGCCTGAACGCACCTCAGCCCGAGACGCCTCAACCTGAAACACCTCAGCCTGAAACGCCTCACTGGCGTGCCGGGCCCGGGCAGCCGACTCGACCGGTCGTCACGGAAGGGGCGAGGGCGTCGCACCCGGCACGCTTCAGGCCATACCCATGTCGGCCGAAGTCACAAACCTGGCTCGGAGCTACTGATGTCTGACGAATCGCGCCCGCACCGCACCGCCGCGGTGATCCCGGCCGCCGGCCGCGGAGTCCGCCTCGGTCCTGGCGCCCCCAAGGCCCTGCGGACCCTGGGCGGCATCCCCATGCTCATCCACGCCGTCCGCGCCATGGCGCGCTCCCGCGCGATCTCCCTCGTCGTCGTCGTGGCCCCGGCCGACGGCACCGCCGAGGTGCGCCGGCTGATCGACGAGCACGCGCTGCCCGAGCGCACCGAGATCCTGGTCGTCCCCGGCGGGGAGACCCGGCAGGAATCCGTACGCGCCGGCCTGGACGCGCTCCCGGCCGACATCACGGCCGTCCTCATCCACGACGCGGCCCGCCCCCTGGTCCCCGTGGACACCGTCGACTCCGTCGTCGAGGCCGTCCGCGACGGCGCGCCCGCCGTCGTCCCCGCGCTGCCGCTGGCCGACACCGTCAAGGAGGTCGAGCCCGGCAGGCCCGGCGAGCCCGAGCCGGTCGTCGCCACCCCCGTACGGGCCCGGCTGCGCGCCGTACAGACCCCGCAGGGCTTCGACCTGGCCACCCTGCGCCTCGCGCACGAGAAGTTCGCCGGTCTCACCGGCGACGGCGAGGGCGCCACGGACGACGCCGGCATGGTGGAGCGGCTCGGCGTCACCGTCGTGGTGGTCCCCGGCCACGAAGAGGCCTTCAAGGTCACCCGCCCGCTCGACCTGGTCCTCGCCGAGGCCGTACTCGCCCGCCGGAGGGCCACCGATGCCTACTAGTCCCGCGACCGACTCCGCCCCCGCCGCCCCCGCGGCCCCGCTGATCCCGCTCGTCGGCATCGGCACCGACGTGCACGCCTTCGAGACCGGCCGCGAACTGTGGTGCGCAGGCCTGCTCTGGGAGGGTGAGGACGGCCTCGCCGGGCACTCCGACGGGGACGTCGCCGCGCACGCCGCCTGCGACGCCCTCTTCTCCGCCGCCGGCGTCGGCGACCTCGGCGCGCACTTCGGCACCTCGCGCCCCGAGTGGTCCGGCGCCGCCGGAGTCACCCTTCTGGCGGAAGCCGCCCGGATCGTCCGCGCCGAGGGCTTCGAGATCGGCAACATCGCCATCCAGGTGATCGGCGTACGCCCGAAGATCGGCAAGCGGCGCGAAGAGGCACAGAAGGCGCTCGCCGCAGCGGCGGGCGCCCCCGTCTCCGTATCGGGCACCACCACCGACGGGCTGGGCCTCACCGGCCGCGCCGAAGGCCTCGCCGCCATCGCCACGGCCCTCGTCTACCGGACGAACCGGGCCTAGTACCCCGTACGGATACACCCCTCCCGCAGTTCCTCGCCAACAAAGCGGGCCCCGCGTGCCGAAAGGGTCGCGGGGCACTGCTACAGGCGCACTACCCTGGATGCCGTGACTATTCGCCTGTACGACACCAGCGCCCGGCAGATCCGCGACTTCACCCCGCTCGTACCGGGCTGCGTCTCGATCTACCTCTGTGGCGCCACCGTGCAGGCGGCTCCGCACATCGGGCACGTCCGCTCGTACCTGAACTTCGACATCGCGCGCCGCTGGTTCACCTACCGCGGTCTCGACGTCACCTTCATCCGCAACGTCACCGACATCGACGACAAGATCATCGGGAAGTCCGGCGAGCAGGGCCGCCCCTGGTGGTCCATCGGCTACGAGAACGAGCGCGCCTTCAACGACGGCTACAACGCGCTGGGCTGCCTCCCGCCCACGTACGAGCCGCGCGCCACCGGGCACGTCCCCGAGATGATCGAGATGATGCGCGGGCTCATCGAGCGCGGCCACGCGTACGAGGCCGACGGCAGCGTCTACTTCGACGTGCGCAGCTTCCCCGGCTACCTGGAACTGTCGAACCAGAACATCGACGACCTCCGCCAGCCCGACGAGGGCGTGGCCGGCAAGCGCGACCCGCGCGACTTCGCCATGTGGAAGGCCTCCAAGCCGGGCGAGCCCGACTGGGAGACCCCGTGGGGCCGCGGCCGTCCCGGCTGGCACCTGGAGTGCTCCGCGATGGCGCACAAGTACCTCGGCAGCGCCTTCGACATCCACGGCGGCGGGCTCGACCTGATCTTCCCGCACCACGAGAACGAGATCGCCCAGGCCAAGGCCTTCGGCGACGAGTTCGCGAAGTACTGGATGCACAACGCCTGGGTCACCCTCTCCGGCGAGAAGATGTCCAAGTCGCTCGGCAACTCGGTCCTCGTCTCCGAGATGCTCAAGATCTGGCGCCCGATCGTGCTGCGCTACTACCTCGGCACCCCGCACTACCGCTCGATGATCGAGTACAGCGTGGAGTCCCTGCGCGAGGCCGAGTCCGGCTTCGCGCGCATCGAGGGCTTCATCCAGCGCGTCATCGAGAAGGCCGGCGGCTCCGTCGAGCCGGCCGCCGAGGTGCCGCCCGCCTTCGCCGAGGCCATGGACGACGACCTGGGCGTCCCGCAGGCGCTCGCGATCATCCACACCACCGTCCGCCAGGGCAACAGCGCGCTCGCCGCCGACGACAAGGACGCGGCCATCGCGCGCCTGTCTGAGGTACGGGCCATGCTGGGCGTCCTCGGACTCGACCCCCTCGACCCGCACTGGGCCGGCGAGACGGACCGCGGAGAGGACCTCCACGGAGCCGTGGACACCCTCGTGCGCCTGGTCCTGGAGCAGCGCGAATCGGCGCGCGCCCGCAAGGACTGGGCCACCGCCGACGCCATCCGCGACCAGCTCCAGCAGTCGGGCCTGGTCATCGAGGACAGCCCCACCGGACCCCGGTGGACGCTCGGCCCGCGCTAGGCGCGTACCCCCGAGAGGTCTCCCGGCGCCGTCCGACTGGCGGACTCGGATTGGGCCGCCCGGCGCTCCGGGCGGCACACTCTTCATACGTACATATCGCAGCATCAACGAAATCAGGTAGAGGTCATGGCCGGGAACAGCCAGCGCAGGAACCGCCGCACGTCCAACAAGAAGGGCGCGACGGTCGGCAGCGGTGGCCAGCGGCGCAAGGGCCTCGAAGGCAGGGGCCCCACGCCCAAGGCCGAGGACCGCAAGAAGCACAAGGCCAACCGCATCAGCAACGCCATGGCCCGCCAGGCGGCCAAGCGCCGCCCGGCCCCCCGCCGCGGCGGCCCCAAGGGCACCAGCGAGATGGTCGTCGGCCGCAACCCGGTCTTCGAGGCGCTGCGCGACGGCGTACCGGCCACCACCCTCTACGTCCAGCAGTTCATCGACAACGACGAGCGCGTCCGCGAGGCCCTCCAGCTCGCGGCCGAGCGCGGCAACATCAACCTGATGGAAGCCCCGCGCCCCGAGCTCGACCGGCTGACCAACGGCCTCAACCACCAGGGCCTGGTCCTCCAGGTCCCGCCATACGAGTACGCGCTCCCGGACGAGCTCACCGCCGCCGCGTACGACAACGGCGAGGACCCCCTCATCGTCGCCCTCGACGGGATCACCGACCCCCGCAACCTCGGCGCGATCATCCGCTCCGTCTCCGCCTTCGGCGGCCACGGCGTGGTCGTTCCCGAGCGCCGCGCCGCCAGCATGACCGCCGGCGCCTGGAAGTCCTCGGCCGGCACCGCGGCCCGTACCCCGGTCTCGCGCGTCACCAACCTGACCCGCGCCATCCAGGACTACAAGAAGGAAGGCATCACCATCGTCGGCCTCGCCGCCGAGGGCACCCACGAGGTGCACGAGCTCGAAGCGCTGGGCGGCCCCGTCGTCATCGTCGTCGGCTCCGAGGGCAAGGGCCTCGGCCGGCTCGTCGGCGAGAACTGCGACTACCTCGTGCGCATCCCGATGCCGGGCGGCGCCGAGTCGCTCAACGCCGGTGTCGCCGCGGGCGTCGTCCTCTACGAGGCGGCCCGCCGCCGCGCCACCCGCGGCCGCGTCTGAGCCGCCGCTTGATCCACTTAGCTCACCGGACGTGACCCGTGAGCGTGCCACCCCGCCCCTTACGGGCGGGGTGGCTTGATTTGACGGGTCTCGGACACATCCCTGATGTCAAGGCAGTGTCCTAAACACTCATCACTCGGTTAGATGAGTGTGGACACCAGAACGCCAGGGTTCGACGACCAGCCCGCGCTGAGCATGGTCAAGGTGCCGTGCGACCCCGCACAGGTCATCGTCAACCACGCCAGCTTCCGCGTGCGGCTCGCACCGAGCCCCAGCGCGCGTCCCAGGCCCTCCGGCACCCCGGGGCTCGCCCCGGCACTCGGCGGAGCCCTCGCGGCCGCCGGAGCAGGAGCCGCCCGCCGCCGCCCCGTCGTCTGGAGCGGCAAGTCCGCCCCCGGCGACGCCGCCGCCAGCGCCGCCATGGGCGGCCTGCTCCAGGCCGTACGCGACCACGGGCGCGCCCACGACGGCCACGCGGAGTACGACGGCGGCGCCACCCAGACCATCCCGCGCGTCGACCTCGCCCACGACCTCGCGGACGACACCCTCGCCACGCCGACCGTCATCGGTCAGCGCAGCTACGGGGATGCCGAGGAAACCCGGCTGCAGCCCGTGGTCGGGGGCCTCTCGCACCCCCACGAGGCCTACGACGGCACCTACTCCGAGGGCACCGGCTCCGCGGACTCCCGCCGGGCCCAGGGCGACGCCCGCGCGCAGGCCTCGTACTACCCCGGCCGCCGCATGAACCTCGGCGTCGTGCTGCTCCCGCTGCGCGTCTTCCTCGGCTTCATCTCCATCTACGCCGGCATGGGCAAACTGTGCGACCCCGTCTACTTCGACGGCGGCGAACGCGGCTCCATGGTCACCTGGCTGCACACCCTGCAGCCGTGGGCCCTCGCCGAACCGCTCCGCGACTTCGCGCTGGCCCACCCCGTCGGCGCCGGACTCAGCGTGGCCTTCCTCCAGGTCATCGTCGGCGTACTCACGGTCTTCGGCCTGTGGCAGCGGTTCGCCGCCTGCTTCGGCGCACTGCTCTCCGCCGCGCTGCTGATGACGGTGAGCTGGAAGACCGTCCCCGCCTACGACGCGCCCGACATCATCTACCTCGCCGCCTGGAGCCCGCTGATCATCGCCGGCGCCCCCGTCTACTCCCTCGACGGCCGCCTCGCCGGCGAGGCCTGGCGCACCCTGGGCCCCCGCTCCGAAGTCTGGCGGCTGCGCCGCCGGGTCCTGCGCCGCGGGGCCGTCATGGCCGGCGTCATCTGCGGGCTCACCCTCCTCATCGGCTCGCTCCTCGGCGGCGCCGTCCGCTCCACCACCGTCGTCACCGTCCCCGGACCGGGCGAGGCCCCGAGCAACTACCTGCCCGGGCGGCCCCTGCCGAGCACCTCCAAGCAGCTGCAGCCCGCGCGCCCCAGCTCCCCGAAGCAGGCCGCGAAGCCCTCGGCCGGACCCTCGTCCCCGGCCGCCAAGACCGGGCGCGCAACCGCCGGTTCGAGCTCCCCGACGACGGGCTCCGGCTCGCCCACCGCCACCCGCGGCACCACCAGCGGCAGCCAGTCCCCGCGCACCACCCCCCGCCAGTCCACCCCGCAGAAGCCCCCGACCAGCTCCACGGGAACGCGTGGCGGCGGCTCCACCGGAGGAGGCGCGGGCAGCACCCCGCCGAAGAAGCCCGACCTGCTGGGCGGACTCCTCGGCGGCTGACGGACGCCGCCGCGCGGAAGCGACGACACGGTGAAGGGCCCGGCACGCGAAAGCGTGCCGGGCCCTTCAGCGCGTACGAGGGCGATAGGCCGTAGGCCGTAGGCCGCAGAGGCGCTACGTGGCGTTCTGCGCGGCCAACTCCCGTGCCGCCTCGGTCAGGTCCTTCGCCGTGTCGATCGCCCGCCAGTAGGCCCCCTGGGGCAGCGGGAAGCCCGCGAGCCGCCGCTCACGGGCCAGGCGCGGGAACGTCGTCCGCTCGTGGTCCCCCAAATCCGGGAGCAGAGCCGCGAATTCGGGCCCGAAGACGTACACGCCGGCATTGACCGGGTACGGGGACTGCGGCGCCTCGATGAAGTCCAGCACGTGCCCGTACTCGTTGATCTCCACCACCCCCCACGGAATGCGCGGCCGGGCGAGCGCCAGCGTGGCCGTGGCACCGCGTTCGGCATGGAAAGCGGCCATCTCGCGCAGCGAGAAACGGGTCCACACGTCGCCGTTGGTCGCGTACCAGGCACGGTCGGGATGCGGCAGGTGCCGGGCCGCGTACTTCAGGCCCCCGCCCCGGCCCAGCGGCTCGTCCTCCACGACGGTGGTCACCCGGAGCGGCAACGGCGCCTCGGCCAGCCACCGCTGGAGCACCTCGGCGAGGTGCCCGCAGGAGACCACCGCGTCCGTCACCCCCTCGGAGGCCAGCCAAGCCAGCTGGTGCCCGATGATCGGCATCCCCGTACCGGGGATCTCCACCATCGGCTTGGGACGGTCGTCCGTATACGGCCGCAGCCGCGAACCCTGGCCCCCCGCCAGGACAACCGCCTGGGTCGGGGAGGCCGGGAACGCGGCCGCGTGGGATCGGTCGGAACGCCCGGAGCTTTCGGAACGCTCGGAATCGGTCATGTCGTTGTCGTCGGCGTCGTGTTCGGTGCGGGAGGGCGCGCGGCGGTGGCCGTCAGCCCATGGAGGCGACGCCGGACGCGTACGCGGTGTCGCACACCGGCCGCGCGAACGACTGGGCCTTCGTGGGCCCGTAGGCGTCCACCGCGGCCCGCCCGAGGGCGCGCGCGATCCCCACGCAGTGCTCGGCGAGGGACGGCCGCCGGTCGACCTCCTGCTGGAGGTGGGTGAGGACGTCACCCGGCTGCTCGCCCTGCTGGATCTCGCTCAACAGCTTTTCGCGCAGCACGTCCTGGGCGGCGCGGGGCTTCGCGGGGACGGAGACGTCCTCGGCGGACGCGGTCAGGATCTGGGAGGGGGTGTTGTCCGCCCAGGGGACCATGGTGACCGCGAGGGTCCCGGACAGGACCAGGACGACGGGCAGGACCAGGGCGAGGGATCGGCCGATACGGCGGGCAGTGTGGGTCACGAGGGCGAGAGTAGCGCTCGGTGAAGATATGGCGACATTTAGTCACCCGGTCGGGGGATGGTTCGACGTGGCTTTTCGAATTAAGGGTTGACGCTTGGGGCCGAATGGCCCGATCTGCCGGACTCGGACGCCAACTCGGACGCCAACTCGGACCAGACTCCGGACGGACCTCGGACGGACTTCGGGCCGGAACTCGCGCCGAAGGGGCGCCCCTTGACGGGACGCCCCTTCGGCGGCCGTGCGCGGCCGGCCCTTCCCGGGAGCGGGTCAGCCGGAGAGGCGGGCGCCCGAGGAGGTCGAGAAGACGTGGATCTCGTTGCCGCGCGGCACCACGTGCAGCGTGGAGCCCTTCTCGGGCACCTGGCGGCCGTTCACGCGCACCACGATGTCCTGCGAACCCTCGGAGTGCGAAGTCGAGCCGTAGACGTACCCGTCGGCGCCCAGCTCCTCGACGACGTTCACGGTGATTTCCAGGCCGCCCGTCTCGCCGATGTCGAAGTGCTCGGGACGCACGCCCACGGTGACCGTGCGGTCGCCCGCGTCGGCGGCGGCGGTCAGCGCCTCGCGCGAGACCGGGACGACGCTGTCGCCGAACTTCACGCCGCCGTCGGTGATCGGGACCTCGACGAGGTTCATGGCCGGCGAGCCGATGAAGCCGGCGACGAAGAGGTTCGCCGGGCGGTCGTACATGTTGCGCGGGGTGTCGACCTGCTGCAGCAGACCGTCCTTCAGCACGGCCACACGGTCGCCCATGGTCATGGCCTCGACCTGGTCGTGGGTGACGTAGACGGTGGTGATGCCCAGGTCGCGCTGGAGGGCCGCGATCTGCGTACGGGTGGACACGCGGAGCTTGGCGTCGAGGTTCGACAGCGGCTCGTCCATGAGGAACACCTGCGGCTTGCGCACGATCGCGCGGCCCATCGCGACGCGCTGGCGCTGACCGCCGGAGAGCGCCTTCGGCTTGCGGTCGAGGTACTGGGTCAGGTCCAGCATCTTCGCCGCGTCCTCCACCTTCCGGCGGATGGTGGCCTTGTCCTCGCCGGCGATCTTGAGCGCGAAGCCCATGTTGTCGGCGACGGACATGTGCGGGTACAGCGCGTAGTTCTGGAACACCATCGCGATGTCCCGGTCCTTGGGCGGCAGGTGCGTGACGTCGCGGTCACCGATGCGGATCGCGCCGCCGTTGACGTCCTCCAGGCCGGCGAGCATGCGCAGCGAGGTGGACTTGCCGCAGCCGGAGGGGCCGACGAGGACGAGGAACTCGCCGTCCGCGATCTCCAGCTCCAGCTGGTCGACGGCGGGCTTGTCGCCGCCGGGGTACAGACGGGTCGCCTTGTCGAAAGTGACAGAAGCCATGGTGATGAATCCCTTCTACCGGCAGGAACGTGCCGGACGATCCGAGTGGAAGGTCTAGTCCAGTGGACTGGACTCGGCCCGACGCTACCCGCCCGCGCCGCTCCTGTCAGCACCTGGACGGGAGTCAGTTCCAGGACGTTTCCACACGTGAGGGCCGGCTGTCAGAGGCGGCTGCTTTGATCACGACCATGACCATCTACGACGTGACCCGCGCGCTGCCCGACATCGCGACGCTGCGCGACCGCTGCCGGGCGATGGCGGCGCTGGAACTGGTGATCAGCGGGGAAGAGGACGACGGCTACTTCGCCTACGACCCGAAGTGGGGACCGGGCGAGGAAGCGGCACTGATGGACAACGGCTCCGGCGACGACTACGCGATCGTCTTCGCGGCCGCGGGGGTCTTCGGGCACGGCTTCGACCACGAGTCGGTGATGAGCCCGTGGGCGGACATCGACCACGAGGACGGCTGGCCCGGCCTGACCGACGGCATACCCGAGGCCTTCCGGCCGTACCTGACGGAGCCGGCGTTCTGCGTGGACGGAGTGCTCAACGCCACCGCCGTCTTCTGGCGCGAGACCGCCGACACGCAGTGGCGCGCGGGCAAGGTGGAGTTCCCGGAGGGCAAGTCCGACCCGGACGGCGCGGACTACCTCTTCGAGCTCCTCGTGGCGGGCACCCCGGAGGCCTACCGCGACTTCGCCGAGGACTACTACGAGACGGACCTCCCGCTGGAGGCGATCCGCCACGTGTGGGAGCTGCGCCCGCTCACCCAGGAGGTCGTGGACGCCCTGAACCCGGGGCTGCCGCTGGCGGCGGTGGCGCCGCGGGTGGAGCGGGCGGGGTATCCGGGGGTGTGAGGGGGGCCAGAACAACCGGGAGGTCTGACACAGACTCCACAGGCTTGAAGAGCGACGGCCCGTCGGCCTGTTGCTCGTGCACGGCTTATGGGGTCAGGACGCACTCCGGTAGTTCCGATGCCAGGATGAAGGACGGCGGTGCCTTGCCGGGAGGCAGCGCCGCCGCCACCAGCTCGCCTCGCTTCGGCTTCGGGTACTTCGCCGAGCCCTTGAAGAAGCGGGTGAAAGCGGAGTCGAGGTGGCGGAGGGAACGCGCTTTCCCTGCTCCGCGGCTTCGGCCACGAACTCTCCCACCCCTACGGTCCGATAGCCGGACGTGTACTTCAGTACCAAGAATGAACGGGTGGGCGAGGGGTTACGGACGCCGGAAAGTTCTTCGCGGCGGGGTTGGGCGGCTGTGTAGAGTGAAGGCGATTCTGTGCGCTGCGCAGTGTCACATGTGCCCCCTTAGCTCAGCCCGGCCAGAGCACCGCACTTGTAATGCGTAGGTCGTCGGTTCGAATCCGACAGGGGGCCCCATCCCAGGTCAGAGGTTGTGTGACCAAGGGGATTCGTACAGAAGCGGAAGGCCCCGGGTGATCACCCGGGGCCTTTTTGCATGCCCTCAGTGGCGGCCCGAGATGCGGTCTGCCAGGCGGGCCAGGGGGGTTGTCGTGGGGGTGTGGGTGGCGGTTTCGCGGCGGTCTGCTTCGCGGTAGGCGGCGTAGAGGGCCTGGACGCCCAGCCAGCGGAAGGGTTCCGGTTCCCAACGGCGGACGCGGTGGTTGACCCAGGGCAGGGTCGTGAGGTCCGTCCTGTCGCCCAGGACCAGGTCGCGGAGGGTGCGGGCCGCGAGGTTGGCCGTGGCCACGCCGGAGCCTACGTAGCCTCCTGCCCAGCCGAGGCCCGTCGTGGCGTCCAGGGTGACCGTGGCGCACCAGTCGCGGGGGACGCCCAGGACGCCCGACCAGGCGTGGGTGATCTCCACGCCGGTGAGGGCCGGGAAGAAGGAGGTGAGGAGGTTCGTCAGGGACGTGATCGTCGCGGGTTGGGTGCGGCCGTCGTTGTCCGTGCGGGAGCCGTAGCGGTAGGGGACGCCGCGGCCGCCGATGGCGATGCGGTCGTCGGCGGTGCGCTGGGCGTACATGTAGGCGTGGGCCATGTCGCCGAGGGTGGAGGCGTCGGACCAGCCGATCTGGGCCCACGTCTCCGGGGAGAGGGGGGCCGTGGCGATCATCGAGGAGTTCATCGGGAGCCAGGAGCGCTTCTGGCCCTTGAGGGCTGCGGTGAAGCCCTCGGTGCAGCGCAGGACGTACGGGGCGCGGACCGTGCCGTACGGGGTGAGGGCGCGGCGCGGGGCGATCTCCGTGACGGGGGTGGACTCGTGGATGACGACGCCGAGGCGTTCGCAGGCGGCGGCCAGGCCCTTGACCAGCTTCAGGGGGTGGATGCGGGCTCCGTGCGGAGTCCAGGAGGAGCCGACGGCGTCCGCGACGTCGATGCGGGCGCGGGTGTCGGTGGCGTCGTAGAGCTCGCGGTCCGTTTCGCCGAAGGCGAGTTCGGCGGTGTGGAAGGCCTTGAGGCGGGAGAGCTGGGCGGGGGTGCGGGCCACTTCGAGGACTCCGCCGCGGTGGATGTCGGCGTCGATGCCCTCCTTGGCGGCGGTGTCGATGACCTCGGTGACGGTCGCGTTCATGGCTTGCTGGAGGCGCTGGGCGGCGGGGCGGCCGTGCAGGGTGGCGTAGCGGTCGCGGCCGGCGATGCCGTTGTAGAGCCAGCCGCCGTTGCGGCCGGAGGCCCCGTAGCCGCAGAACTTCTGCTCCAGGACGGTGACGCGCAGGTCGGGGGCGGCGGTCTTGAGGTAATACGCGGTCCACAGGCCGGTGTAGCCGCCGCCGACGATGACGACGTCGGCGGTGGTGTTGCCGGTGAGCGGGGCGCGGGGTGGGTGGGCGGGGGCGGTCTCGTCCGTCGCGTACCAGAAGGAAATTCCGCCGTTGATCGTCATGGGGGAGTTGCTACACGGGGTGGTGGAGGGGTGTCCAGGGGCGTGATGTCGGGTTTCGGGGGCTGAGGGGTGGCCGGATGGCTGATGTGGGGGGTCGGGATCCTCCTTAGGGTGGAGCGGGGATTTTTGTCAGGTTTTTGTATGAGAGGTACGGGTTCGTATGGCGCGCGTGGTGAAGGCAGGGCGTCTGGTCGCGGCGGTGGCGTCCGTGGCCCTGTTGGGCGGTGCGGTCGTCGGGTGCGGGTCCGGGGCGGGTGAGGGGAAGGCCGTGGCCGTCTCCGAGGTTCCGGTGCGGACCAGTCCGATCGCCGCGCAGCTCGTGGGGCTGCCCGCGGTGGTGGAGGGGGCGAGGATCGTCGTGGGGAAGCCGGACGCGCCGCGCACGGCGCAGGTGCTGGTGGATCCCAAGTGCGGTCACTGCGCGCGGTTCGAGGAGGCCGGCGGGGAGTCGCTGCTGAAGCTGGCGGTGGCCGGGCAGGTGAAGATCGAGTACCTGCTGGCGTCCTTCCTGGACCGGGACGGGGCGAGCGGTTCGGTCGATGCGGTGAACGCGCTGCGGGCGTCGGTGGATTCGGGGAAGTTCGCGGAGTACCACGCGGCGGTCTTCGCCAGTCAGCCGAAGGGGAGGTTCACCGACGAGCTGCTCCTGCGGATCGCGGACGGGGTGCCGGGGCTGCGCGGGGCGGAGTTCGACGCGGCGGTGAAGGAGCGGAAGTACGAGGGGTGGGTCGCCGAGGCGGAGAAGGGCTTCGAGGCGACGGGTGCGCAGGGGACGCCGATGGTGCTGGTGGAGGGGAAGCCGGTGGGGTCGAGGGACGGGTCGCTGTTCGACGCGGGGGCGTTTGCGCGGGCGCTGAGCGGCGCTGGGGTCGGGGCCTCCGCTTAGGACTCCGTCGGTCGGGCGGTCGGGCGGTCGGGCGGCCCCGTCGGGCAGGTCCGCCGGGTGGCTTCGGTGAGTGGCTGCCGTCCGTTGGCTGCGGCCGGTGCGGCCACCGGGATGGTGTGGTCCAGGGGAATCCCGGTCTTCTGTCGCGCCGTTCGGCTGTGGCGCACCGGTGCTCCGGCGCACCGGCCGGCGCACCGGCCGGAGGAGCCTCCGGAAGGGGGAAAGGCGCCCAGGGCGGGGTGAATTGATGCACGGTCAGGCGTGGTCGGATTCGAGCTAGAGTAGGCATTTCCAGCCAACATGTGTTCCCTGGGGGATCCTTGCGTCTCAAGACCGGACTCGTCGCCACTGCCGCGGCTCTGTCTACGCTGCTCGTTCCGCTCATCGCCAGCCCTGCGGCCGCGGGCAACTTGGTCAGCGATGAAAGCATCTCGACCAACGCGTACTACGGGCGCATGGCCTGGCAGTGGAGGATCAACCCCTACCGTCTCGACCCGATCGCGATCATCGCCGAGGACCGTGCGACCGACGGCTACGTCATCGGCATCCGCCTCGTCACCAGCGGCGAGAGCGGCAACCGGACCTGGGCGATGCGGACCGTGCCGACCGGTCAGACGCATTACGAGTGGCGCACGTACCTGGAAGCCGGCTGGATCGACCACGCCTACTTCCAGGTCTGCAAGATCAAGGCGACCACCGGTGCGATCGCGAGCTGCCACGACTCGAAGGTGATGCAGAACCCCTTCGACGACTCCAACATGTCGTAGGACGCGCGACGAGGGGGTGTCACCCGCATGCGGGTGACACCCCCTTTCGCATGTCCGGAACCGTCTGCCCGGGGCCGGTCGGTCCCGCTTAGGGTCGGGCCATGGACGGTGCGACGGCGGGTGGTTCGGGTGGTTCGGGCGGCCTGGGCGGGAGTGGGTTCGGCGGGGTTCCGGCGCCGTTCGCGCGGGCGCAGGTGCGGGACAACGGGGCGGCCGGGCGGGAGTTCGTCGACGCGCTGCCCGCGCGGGTGGCTTCGTTCCTGGAGCGGTGGGAGCTACGGGTGACCGGGCCCGGGATGTACGGGGTGACGGCCCTGGTGCTGCCGGTGGTGCGGGCCGACGGGACGGCGGCGGCGCTGAAGCTGCCGGCGCTGGACGAGGAGAACGCGGACGAGGCGCTCGCGCTGCGCGCGTGGGCCGGGGAGGGCTGCGTACGGCTGCTGGCGGACGACGCGGAGACCGGCACGCTGCTGCTGGAGCGCCTGGACGAGGGCCGGCCGCTGTCGGCGCTGGCCGTACGGGATTCCGGGCGTGCGGTGGAGGTGGTCGGCGGGTTGCTGGCGCGGCTGACGGCGGTCCCGGCGCCGGCCGGGCTGCGGCGGCTCGGGGACGTGGCGGCGGCGATGCTGGAGGCGGTGCCGGGGGCGCTGGAGCGGTTGGGGGAGGGGCGGGAGCGGGGGCTCGTCGCGGACTGCGCGGCGGCGCTCGCGGAGGTGGCCGGGGAGCCGGGGGACCGGCTGCTGCACTGGGACCTGCACTACGACAACGTCCTGGCGGCCGGGCGCGAGCCGTGGGTGGCCATCGATCCGAAGCCGCTGGCCGGTGATCCGGGGTTCGAGCTGCTGCCGGCGCTGGTCAACAACTTCCGGGCGCGGGAGGTGCGGTGGCGCTTCGAGTCGCTCGCGGAGGCGGTCGGGGCGGACCGGGAGCGGGCGCGGGCGTGGACGCTGGGGCGGGTGCTGCAGAACTGTCTGTGGGACGTGGCGGACGGGGACCGGCCGGCGGTGGTGCAGCTGCGGATCGCGGAGTCGCTGCTGGGGCGGGGTGGGGAGGGGGAGGGCGGCCGGCGCGGGTGCTCGTAGGGTGCAGGGCATGATCCGTAGCGCAGTCCTCAGCGACGTACCCGTCATCCAGGCCATGATCCGCGAGCTCGCGGAGTACGAGAAGGTGCCGCACGAGGCGCGCGCCACCGAGGAGCAGTTGCGGGAGGCGCTGTTCGGGGAGCGCCCGGCGGCGTTCGCGCACTTGGCGGTGACGGCGGAGGGCGAGGCGGTCGGGTTCTCGCTGTGGTTCCTCAGCTTCTCGACGTGGCGCGGGGTGCACGGGATCTACCTGGAGGACCTGTACGTCCGTCCGGGCGTGCGCGGCGGAGGTCACGGCAAGGCGCTGCTGCGGGAGTTGGCGCGGATCTGCGTGGAGCGCGGGTACGAGCGGCTGGAGTGGTCGGTCCTGAAGTGGAACGAGCCGACGATCGCCTTCTACGAGGCCCTGGGCGCGCGGCCGCAGGACGAGTGGTCGGTGTACCGGCTGACCGACGGGGCGCTGGCGGAGCTCGGGGGCGAGTAGGCGGTCCGCGCCGGTGGTCGCTCAGGGTTCCAGGACGACCTTGCCGGTGGTGGCGCGGGTTTCCAGGTCGTGGTGGGCCGCGGCGGCTGCGGCCAGGGGGTAGCGCTGGAGGGCGGGGCGCAGGCGGCCGGTGGCGGCTTCGGCGAGGGCGCGGGTTTCGAGGAGGCGCAGGGGGTCTTCGCCGCCGGCGCGGCGGAGCATGGCGGGGCCGAGGACGTGCTGCGTGGTGATGCCGCGGGCGTCGAGGCCCGCCTGCTCGGCGTCGGTGAGGTCGAGCGGGCCGCCGGACCAGCCGAAGACGAGGTGTTGGGCGCCGTCGCGGAGCAGGCCGAGGGCGGTGCGGGCGACGGCTCCGCCGACGGAGTCGAAGAGGACGGTGGCGCCGTCGGGGTGCTGGGCGCGCAGGGTGTCGGCCCAGTCCGGGGCGGTGTAGTCGAGGGCGAGGTCGGCGCCGTTGGCGGTGGCGCGGGCGGTTTTGGCGGGGCCGCCGGCGAGGGCGACGACGGTGGCTCCGGCGTGCTTGGCGTACTGGACCAGCAGGGTGCCGATGCCGCCCGCGGCGGCGGGGACCAGGGCGACGGAGCCGGGGCCGAGGTCGGCGAACTGGAGGATGCCGAGGGTGGTGCGGCCGGTGCCGATCATGGCGACGGCGGTGGCGGGGTCGAGGCCGGCCGGGACGGGGTGCAGTCGGGCGGCGTCGGCGACGGCGTACTCGGCGTAGCCGCCGGGGGCGAATCCGAGGTGGACGACGACGGTCTGTCCGAGCCATCCCGTGTCCGTGTCGGGGCCGAGCGCGTCGACGGTGCCGGCGACCTCGCGGCCGGGGACGGTCGGCAGTTCGGGCAGGGGTGCGGGCGGGCCCTGGACGCCGCGGCGCAGGGCGGTGTCGAGGAGGTGCACGCCGGCGGCGGCCACGGCGATGCGGACCTGGCCGGGTGCGGGGACGGGGCGGGGGACGGACTCGTAGGTGAGGTTCTCGGCGGGGCCGAAGGCGTGGAGGCGGACGGCGCGCATGTCGCCGGGGGCGGTCGAGGCGTGGGCCGGGGCGGTGGCCGTGGTGGTGGTCATGGGGACAGCGTCCGACCTCAAGTGGGGTTGAGGTCAAGGGTTTGTCGGTGGGGTCGGTCAGGATGGGGGGATGGCGCGAAACGGGCAGCAGCGGACGGTGAAGGCGGCGAAGCGGCCGGAGGTGCGGTTGCCGGAGCTCAGCGGGTGGGAGGACGCGGAGCTGGAGCCGGACGGGGACTACGACGGGCTGGAGTTCGTCGAGGTGGACCTGTCGGGCGGGGACGGGCGGGGGGCCCGGTTCATGGACTGTGCGCTGCGGCGGTGCGTGCTGGACGAGGCCGGGCTGGCGAAGGTACGGATCCTGGACTCGGTGCTGGACGGCGTCCGGGGGGTGGGGACGGACCTGTCGGGGGCTTCGCTGCGCGACGTGGAGCTGCTGGACGCCCGGCTGGGCGGGGTGCAGTTGCACGGGGCGGTGCTGGAGCGGGTGCTCGTGCGCGGGGGCAAGATCGACTACCTGAACCTGCGCACGGCGCGGCTCAGGGACGTGGTCTTCGAGGGGTGCGTGCTGGTGGAGCCGGACTTCGGGGGCGCGGTGCTGGAACGGGTGGAGTTCCGGGACTGCGAGGTGCGGGCGGTGGACTTCACGGGGGCGCGGATGACGGACGTGGACCTGCGGGGTGCGCGGGCCCTGGAGATCGCGCGGGGGGTGGACGCGCTGGCCGGAGCGGTGATCAGCGCGGGGCAGCTGTTCGAGCTGGCTCCGGCGATGGCTGCGCAGCTGGGGGTGCGGGTGGTTCCGTAGCGGGCGCCGTCAGGCGGGGCCGTACGGCCAGTGCGGGTCGTTCCAGCGGTCGGTGTCGGCGAGGCTGAGCAGCCGCACGGTGTGGAGGACCTCTTCGGGGGCGCCGTGGGCGCGTAGGCGTGCGGGCGCGCGGCTCGCGAGCCAGTCGGTCAGTTCCGTCCGTACGGCTTCCTCCTCGTCCTGCCAGAAGACCCATGTGGACCAGGGGAGGGCGTAGCAGAGGAGGTCCCGTTGCCAGGCGTGGACCGTGTCGGCGAGGTGCTGGTCGGCGACCGGGTGGCGGAGGGTCTCCCAGTCCGCGAGCCAGGGGCCGATGGTGCCGGAGGCTTCGGTGCACATCTGGAGGACTTCGCCTGCGGGGAGGGCGGGGTCCGGGGTGAGGAGGGTGTGGGCCCACCAGGCGTGCAGGAACTCCCCTACGGCCGTGCTCTGCGAGGCGGGCCACTGCTGCCATGCGCCGCGGTGGAACGAGAGGCCGACCCGGTCGATGTCCCACGCGTAGGCGCCGAGGCCCTCGGTCAGCTCGCGGGCGAACTGCGGCAGGACGCGGCGCAGCACGGCGCCGTGGTCGTTCCAGTCGGGGGCGGTCCAGGTGCGGTGCACGAGGTCGGGGTCGAGGTCCGTGCCGGGGAGCTTCAGCAGGGCGAGCTCTTCCGGGCCGCCCCAGTGGCAGTCGCACTGGGCCTCGCCGGCCGGGGCGGTCATCCCGCGGAAGGTGGCGGCCAGCCGGGCCAGTGCCCGGTCGAGCCGTGCGCGGGCCGCGGGGGCGGCCTCGGCCGCCGGGGTGAGGCCGGGGTCAGGGTCGGTCATGGTCGGCTGTGCCTCACGGGGACTCCAGGCTCTTCGGGCCCGAAGAGTGCGACCCTACCCGGCCGGTCGTTCCTGGCGGCCTGGCGGCCTGGCAGGCCCGGAGCCCGGCGGTCCGGCAGGCCCGCGGCGCGGCAGCCCGTGGGCCGGTGGGGCGGCCTGGCGGTCCGGCAGGCCCGGAGCCCGGCAGGCCCGCGGCGCGGCAGCCCGTGGCCCGGTGGTCCGGCCGGTTAGGCCGGGACGCGGGGGAAGCGGGACTGGAGGGTCCAGATGACCGGGTTGTCGCCCAGGCCGTCGTGCATGTCGACGAGGTCCGCGATCACGTCGTGGAGGAAGTCCCGTGCTTCGCGGCGCAGCAGGCGGTGGCTGAAGGTGAGGGGGGCCTCTTCCGACGGCATCCAGTCGGCCTCGACGTCGACCCACCCGAAGCGGCGCTCGAAGAGCATGCGGTCCGAGGACTCGGTGAAGTCGATCTCGGCGTACTGCCGGTTCGCCGCGCGGCTGCCGCGCGGGTCCTGGTCGAGCTGCTCGACGATGTCGCACAGCGCCCAGGCGAAGTCCAGTACGGGTACCCATCCCCAGGCTGTGGACACTTCCCGGTCCGCGGTGGTGTCGGCGAGGTAGACGTCCCCGCAGAACAGGTCGTGGCGCAGCGAGTGGACGTCCGCCGAGCGGTAGTCGGTCTGCGGGGGGTCGGGGAAGCGCCGGGAGAGGGAGTAGCCGATGTCGAGCACGTCCCCGATGGTGTCATGGGTGGGGCGCAGGGTGTCCCGCCCGTCCGGGAGCGGAGGGGCGTGGGGGCTCCGTGGGGGCGGTCCCGTGGGGGTACGGGCCCGCGGATCAGAGTTGCTGATGCCCCCCTGGGGTGTCGGGTTGGCCGGATTAAGCTCGGCGCGTCCGGGGGGTCGTGGCGAGAGGGGACGGGCGTGGGGGGAGCCGGGGGGCTGAGGGAGGCCGTGGTGGCCGGGGTGCTGCGGGAGCGCCACCGGCTCGCGGCCGAGCTGCACGACACCGTGACACAGGGGCTGACCAGCATGCACCTGTTGCTCGACGCCGCCGACCGGGAGTGGACGCGGGAGCCGGTCCGGGCCCGGCAGCTGGTCCGGCAGGCCGCCGCCGCGGCGCGCGAGAACCTCGCCGAGGCCCGGCGCATCATCCACGACCTGGCTCCGGTGGAGCTGGAGCGCGGGGCGGCCCTGGCCGATGTCCTGCGCGAGCTGTGTGCCGGGACGGACGGGGCCCGGTTCCGGCTGGAGGGGGAACCCCGGCCGGTGCCGGGCAGGGTCGAGGCCGCGGTGCTGCGGGCGGCCCAGGGCGCCCTGGCCAACGTACGGCGGCACGCGCGGGCGTCGGCTGTCGTGGTGACGCTGACCTACCAGCCGTACGTGCTCGCCCTGGACGTGTGGGACGACGGCGTCGGGTTCGATCCGGACGGCGGTGACGGCGGCGGTGACGCGGCCGCGCGCCCGGGTGGGGACGGGCTGCGGCTGCTGCGTCGCCGGATCGCGTACCTGGGGGGTACGGCGACCGTGGAGAGCAGTCCGGGTGGAGGAGGGACGGTGGTGTCGGTCTGCGTGCCGGTACCCGCTCCCGCACCTGCTCCCGTACCCGCTCCCGTACCGGTCCCCGGGCACGGGCAGGGCGCGAGACCGGGGGCGGGGTCGGCGTGACTCCGGTGCGGATCCTGTTGGTGGACGATCATCCCGTCGTGCGGGCGGGGCTGCGGGCGCTGCTCGGCGGGTGTCCCGAGTTCGAGGTGTGCGGTGAGGCCGCGGACGGGGGCGCCGCCCTGCGGATGGTGCGCGAGCTGGGTCCCGAGCTGGTGCTGATGGACATCCGGATGGGGCCGGGGATGTGCGGGGTGGAGACCACGCGGCGGATCGGGCGGCTGCCCGCGCCGCCGCGAGTGGTCGTGCTCAGCAGCTACGAGTCCGATGCCTACGTCGTACGGGCCGTGGAGGCGGGTGTGGCGGGGTACCTGCTGAAGGGGTCCCCGCCCGACCTGCTGTTCCAGGCGCTGCGGACGGTGGCGGCGGGGGAGTCGGCGCTGTCGCCGTCGGTGGTCTCGCGGCTGATGAGCCGGTACCGGGCGCCGAGTGCGGCGCTGACGGCCCGGGAGACCGAGATCCTGGAGCTGATCGCGACGGGCCGATCCAACCGGGAGATCGGCTCGGCCCTGTTCATCAGCGGGACGACGGTCAAGACGCACCTCGTGCACGTCTACGAGAAGCTCGGGGTGGAGAACCGTACGGCGGCCGTGCGCGCGGCCGTCGACCGGGGGCTCATCGGGCTGGGGTGACCTCCCGGAGGCAACGGCCCGGTGGGGTGGGTCAGTTCGGGTACGTGATCTGGACCGCGGTGCCGTTGTACTGCCAGAGCGGGGAGAAGACGCGCTTGCGGATCTTCCAGACGCCCGCGGACTTCACGTACTCGTCGCGGTAGCGGATGCCGCGTACGACGACGGTCTCCGGGGCGGTGGCGGTGGCCGGGTACACGAGCTGGGCGGTGGCGTGGCTGTCGCCGGTCGCGGTGTACCGGCCGGTGACGCGGACGTAGGCGTTGGCCGTGACGTGGGTGGAGTACCCCCAGGCCGCCGCGCCGTCGAGGTTGGCGACGACCGCCTCGATGCCGGACTTGACGATGCCGGCGGTGCCGTCGGGGTGGGCCATGACGGTGAGGGTGGCGTCGTCGGTGAAGAGGGTCCGGAAGACCGTCTTGTCCTTGGTGTCCACGGCGAAGAGGTAGGTCTCCAGCAGGCGGTTGATCGCCAGCTCGTCCTCCGCCGAACCGGCCGGGCCGTAGCCGAAGGAGGCGGTCGAGAGCTCATCGGACGCGGTGGCGGCGGTCGCGGCGGCGGGCGTCGCGGTAGCGAGGGCACCGAGCCCGGCTACGGCGGCGCCGGTGCCCAGCATGGTGAGCATGCGGCGGCGTTCCGGGGCGAAATCGGTGGTCGGCATGGCGGGTTCCTCTCGACACGGCTGGTGGCGCCCGGGCCTGCTCGGGGCGGTCCGGGCACTGACGAGCCTGTCGTGTCGCCGCCCGCGGGGGATCGGCGCGGCGTACGAGCGCGATCTCGTACGGATGGACGATGCCGTGCGGAGCCCCGCGGTGCCCGGCGGTGCACGGTGGCGCCGGTGCCGGGCTCTCGCGGGGTGCTCAGGGCAGGAGGCGTTGCTCCTTGGCCACCGAGACCGCGCCCGCGCGGGTGTCGACGCCGAGCTTGTCGTAGATGCGGCCCAGGTGGGTCTTGACCGTGGCCTCGCTGATGAAGAGGGCGCGGGCGATGTCGCGGTTGCCGAGGCCGCGGGCGAGCTGGCCGAGGATGTCGAGCTCGCGGTCGGTCAGGGTGGGCCGGTTGCCGCCGCGCATGTGGGCCATCACGCGGCTGGCCACGGGCGCGGAGAGCGTGGTGCGGCCCTGGGCGGCGGAGTGGATCGCGGCGAACAGCTCCTCGGGGCGTTCCGCCTTGAGGAGGTAGCCCGTGGCGCCCGCGCCGATGGCCCGGGTGATGTCCGCGTCGGTGTCGTACGTGGTCAGGACCAGGACGTGCGGGGGTTTCGGGGCGGCGGTGATGCGGCGGGTGGCCTCCACGCCGTCGATGCCCTCGCCGAGCTGGAGGTCCATCAGGACCACGTCGGGGCGGAGTTTGGCCGCGAGCGCGACCGCCTCCTCGCCGCTGCCCGCCTCGCCGAGCACCTCGATGTCCGGCTCGCTGCCGAGCAGGGCCAGCAGGCCGGCGCGGACGACGACGTGGTCGTCGCAGAGCAGGATCGTGGTCGCCGCCTTGGGGGCGGGGGCGCTCTCGTCGGGGGCCGCCTCCCTGGGGTCGGGGGTCGTGGCGGCCGGGTTCTCGTTCGTGGTCACGGGGTGGACTCCAGGGGGATCGACGCCGACAGGACCGTGCCCTCGCCCGCGGTGGATTCGATGGTCAGGGTGCCGCCGAGCTGGCGGACGCGGGCGCGCATCGCGGGGAGGCCGTGGCCGCGTTCCCCCGCGGTGGAGCGGGTCGGGGTGAAGCCGTGGCCGTCGTCGGCGACGTCCAGGACGACCTGGTCGCCCAGGAAGCTCAGCGTGAGGGCCGCGGTACGGGCCCCCGAGTGCTCCCTCACGTTCGCCAGCGCACCCTGTGCTATGCGCAGCAGCGCCTGCTCCGCGCGGTCGGGGAGGGGGACCGGGGCGCCCTCCAGGTGGAAGCGGACCTCGGTCTCGGGGCCCGCGTCCAGCGCGCGCAGGGCGCCCGGGAGGCCGGCGCCGTCGGCGAGTTCGGCCGGCGCGAGGTCGTGCACCAGGCGGCGGGCCTCGGCGAGGCCGCGTGCGGTGATCTCGGTGGCGGTGCGGACGTGCGCGCGGGCGGTGCCGGGCTGGGTGTCCCAGGTGCGTTCGGCTGCCTGGAGGAGCATCTGCTGGCTGGACAGGTGCTGGGCCAGGGTGTCGTGGATCTCCATCGAGAGGCGCTGGCGTTCGGCGAGGGTGCCGGCGCGGCGTTCGGTGGCGGCCAGTTCGCGGCGGGTGCGGATCAGGTCGTCGATCAGGGTGCGCTGGGCTGACGCCTGCCGCTCCATGTGGACGAAGACGGCGGTGGCGAGGGCGGCGACGGCGGGCGGGGCGAGGAGGAGGTTGGGGTCGAAGGGTTCGCCCGAGCCGGAGGTCTGCGCGAGGCGGAGCTGGGCCGCGACGACGAACACGGTGAGCAGGGCCACGAGGACGACGGCCGCGCGGGGCGGGAGGGTGCGCAGGGCCGTGTAGAAGAGCGGGACGGCGCACCAGGCGAAGCTCGGCGCGAGGACGACGAGGACCACCCAGACGGTGACGACCACGCCGAGCCACAGGAGGCGGCGCAGGGTGGGGGCGGCGCCGAGGGCGGGGCCGAGTACGTAGAGCAGGGCCAGGGTGATGCCGAGGGCGATGATCCACGGGGTGCGGGGTTCGTCGGGGTGGCGGAGGAGGAAGCGGGCCACGGAGGCGCCGAGGAGGAGGAAGAACGCGGTGTGCATGACCGTGGCGAGGGCGCGGGTGTCTTGGTGGGGGGTGGTGGTCACCGGGCTCGGGCTCGGTGGGGCCGCGGGGGCCGTCGGGGCGGCCGGGGGCGGGGGTGCCGGGCTCGGTGGGGGCGCGCTGGTCACGGGGTGCTCCTGGGGGTGGTGCGTATGTCCATGGTGCCGGGTTGGTGGGTGGTGCGGGTGGGTGGCGCTGCGCGGGCAAGTCCCCTACCCGCCCTTCCACCGTTCCCCGGGCCGGCCCGGACCCGGTCCTCAAGCGCCGGACGGGCTGGAGGGGGTACCGGGCTGCGCCCGGACCCTGCTGGGCCGGACCCCGCTGGGCTCGGCCCCCCTGGGGTTCCGCCCCGGGCGCCGGTTCTCAAGTGCCGGACGGTCGGGTGGGTCCCGGACGGCTGGATGGACCCCGCGCGGCTGGATCGGGCTGCGGGAAGGGCCAGGTAAGCGTCCTGCGGGGGGTCGCCGCATCAGCCGATCGGTTGACCCTGGGGTCAGCCGGTGGGGGGCGGGTTCCGAGCCGGTACGGGGACGGGGTGGTGGGGGTGGGCGGGAGAGGCTTGGAGCAACGGCAGAACAGCCCGCCGAGCCGACGTTCACAGGAGCAGCAGACATGAACACCCGCACCCGCGTTCTCACCGGTACCGCCGTCGCCGTCGCCCTCGGCGCCGGAGCCTTCGGTGCGGTCAGCGCCAGCGCCGCCCCGGCCTCCGCCCCGGTCGCGGCCCCGGCCGCCGTCGCGAAGAAGGACGGCGGCAAGAAGAACTTCACCACCTCCACGCACCTCACCATCGACGCCGCCACCCGCGCCGCCCAGGCCGCGCTGGACGCCGCCGAGAGCGAGAACCAGAAGGTGACCGTCGCCGTCGTCGACCGCAACGGCAACACCATCGTCACGCTGCGCGGCGACGGCGCGGGCCCGCAGTCCTACGAGTCGGCGCAGCGCAAGGCCTACACCGCCGTGTCCTGGAACGCCCCGACCTCGGTGCTCGCCGGCCGCCTCGCGCAGACCCCGAACCTGAAGGACATCCCCGGCACCCTCTTCCTCGGCGGCGGCACCCCCGTCCAGGCCGACGGCGCCCCGGTCGCGGGTGTCGGCGTGGCCGGCGCCCCGAGCGGTGACCTGGACGAGAAGTTCGCCAAGGCCGGCGTGGACGCCCTCAACAAGTAGCAGCGCCGAGGAAGAGCGGCGGAGCGCCGAGTAGCGGCAGCTTCGAGCAGCGCGTCGCGGGACGTAGTCTCGAACGCGTGGATCAACGCGCACTCTCCCGCCTGGCCGCCCCCGCCGTCGCCGCCCTGCTCGCCCTCACCACGGGCTGCACGGGGGAGACCGTGCAGGGGCGGCCGGGTGCGTCGGGGGTGCGCGACCCGTACTTCCCCAAGGCCGGCAACGGCGGCTACCAGGTCGAGCACTACTCCCTGGACCTCGACTACGACCCGGCCGACGGGCGGCTGCACGCCACCGCCGTCATCACCGCCCGTGCCGAGCAGGGGCTCAGCTCCTTCAACCTCGACCTCAGCGGGCTCCAGGTGGAGGGCGTGAGCGTGCAGGGCGCCGGGGCCCGCTTCAACCGCTCCGGCAACGAGCTGACGGTGCGCCCCGCCGAGGACCTGGAGCGCGGGGAGGTCTTCCGTACGGAGGTCGACTACTCCGGCCGGCCCAAGGCCGTCACCGACCCCGACGGGTCCCGGGAGGGGTGGATCGTCACCCCGGGCGGCAAGGGCGCGGTCGGCGTCGGCGAACCCGTCGGGTCGATGGCCTGGTTCCCGGGGAACCACCACCCGAGCGACAAGGCCACGTACGACATCACGGTGACCGTCCCGCGCGGGTACGAGGCCGTGTCCAACGGCGAGCTGCGCTCCCGCACGGAGGAGGACGACGGGCGGACCGTCTTCGCCTGGCACTCGGCGGAGCCGATGGCGAGCTACCTGGCGACCGTGGCCGTCGGGAAGTTCGCGGTGACGACGGGGCGGACCGCCTCCGGGATCCCCGTGTACACGGCCGTCTCGCCCGGGGAGGCGAAGGCGAGCGGGGCCGCGCTCGCGCGGCTGCCCGAGATGGTGGAGTGGGGCATCGGGCGGTTCGGCCCGTACCCCTTCTCCGCGACGGGCGCCATCGTGCTGCCCGCGCACAGCCTCGGCTACGCGCTGGAGACGCAGACCCGGCCGGTGTTCCCGGGGGCGCCCGACAGCGAGGAACTGGTGGTGCACGAGCTGGCGCACCAGTGGTTCGGGGACTCGGTGTCGCCGAAGTCCTGGAAGGACATGTGGCTCAACGAGGGTTTCGCGACCTACGCCCAGTGGCTGTGGACCGAGGACCACGGCGGTCCGAGCGCGCAGGAGCACTTCGACGCCTACCTCGCGGGGGACACGCGTGTCGACGCCGAGGCGGGCTCGGACTGGGGGGCCTTCCCGCCGGCCGCCCCGCGGAGCCCGAAGGAGATCTCCGGGTCCCCGGTGTACGGGCGCGGGGCGATGGTCCTGCAACGGATCCGGCAGGAGGTCGGCGACGCGAAGTTCTTCGCCCTCGTACGGGGCTGGGCCGCCGACCACCGGCACGGGAACGCGAGCACGGCCGATTTCACCGCCTACGCGGAGGAGAAGACGGGCCGTGACCTGACGGAGGTCTGGGACGTGTGGCTGTACGGGAAGGACAGCCCGAAGGCGTCGAAGCCGTGAGTCCCCCGCCCGCCTACAGCGCCTTGCGCAGGACCGTGCAGGGGCGGCCCATCTCGCGGTCGGCGGCCCGGCGCAGGGTGACGTAGCCCTGGGACTGCCAGAAGGCGAGGGCCTTCTCGTTGGCGTCGAGCACGGCGATCCGTACGCCCGACCGTCCCGCGTCGCGGAAGCGGTCCTCGACCATGGCGACGACGGCGCGGCCGTATCCCTCGCGGTGCGCGGTGGCGTCGATGAGCAGGAGGCCGATCCACGGGTCGGGGTCCTCGGACGCCGGGTCCGGGTGATGGGCGAGGGTGGCGGCCAGGCCTACGAGGCGTCCGGCGGAGCGGGCGAGGAGGACCTCGGCGCCTTCGCGCGCGAGCTCGTCCGCGAGGGCGGCGGCGACCTGTTCGACCGTGATGCGGCCGGGGTCGGGGAAATCTCCGCTGAGCTCGAAGAACGCGTGGTTGGTCGCGTAGAGCGTGGCGATTTCGGTGAGGACCGGGCCCGGTAGGGCGCCGTCCTCGACGGGGGCGAGCGGCAGGAGGATCACGTACCGAACGGTAGCGAAGCCCCCTCCCCGGACGGCCGGGAGGGGGCTTCAGCTGAGTCGCGTCCTGGGACGCGGGCGCTCAGGGTCAGACGTTGACGCCGAAGTCCTGGGCGATGCCGGTCAGGCCGGAGGCGTAACCCTGGCCCACGGCGCGGAACTTCCACTCGGCGCCGTTGCGGTAGAGCTCGCCGAAGACCATGGCGGTCTCGGTCGCCGCGTCCTCGGAGAGGTCGTAGCGGGCGATCTCGACGCCGCCGGCCTGGTTCACGACGCGGATGTACGCGTTGCGGACCTGGCCGAAGTTCTGGCTGCGGGTCTCGGCGTCGTAGATGGAGACCGGGAAGACGATCTTGTCCACGTCGGCCGGCAGGCCGGCGAGGTTGACGTTGATGGCTTCGTCGTCGCCCGCGCCCTCGCCGGTGCGGTTGTCACCGGTGTGCACGATGGTCTGGTCCGGGGTGGACTTGTTGTTGAAGAAGACGAAGTGGCCGTCGGAGACGACCTTGCCGAGCGCGTTGACCGCGATGGCGGAGGCGTCCAGGTCGAAGTCGACACCGGTGGTCGTGCGGGTGTCCCAGCCGAGGCCGACCGTGACGGCCGCGAGGCCCGGGGCCTCCTTGCTGAGCGAGACGTTTCCGCCCTTGGAGAGGCTTACTGCCATGGTGACTGGTGTCCCTTCCTAGTCTCACTTGGTCTCACTTGTCGTATGGACCGTGAGAGTGCCCAAGTTACCGCTGACCTCCATAACGCGGGGAGAGGGGCGCCAGGTTCCGCATTCCGGGAAATGTCCGCGATGCGGGCGGAAATGCGGGTGACGGGGGCCCGGCGGGCACGGATCATAGGGGGCATGCCTGGTCCCTATGTCATCCGCGGTTCGGTCGTGCTCCCCGAGGGCGAGCTCGCCTGGCGTTTTTCGCGGTCCTCCGGGCCGGGCGGCCAGCACGTGAACACCTCGGACTCGCGCGTGGAGCTGCTCTTCGACGTCGCGGCGACGAAGTCGCTTCCCGACGTGTGGAAGGAGCGGGCGCTGGAGCGCCTCGCGTCCCGGCTGGTCGACGGGGTGGTGACGGTACGGGCCTCCGAGCACCGCTCCCAGTTCCGCAACCGCGAGATGGCGCTGGTCCGGCTGACCGCGCTGCTGGCCGAGGCGACGGCGCCGCCGCCGAAGGCGCGCCGGGCGACGAAGATCCCCCGGGGCATCAACGAGCGGCGGCTGCGCGAGAAGAAGGCCCGCGGCGAGACCAAGCGGGGACGCAACGCGCGCGACTGGTGACGCCGGGCCGGGTGGCGGGGGACCGCCCCGGGCTGCCGCGGCCCCGGCCTGCCCCACCCCGGCCGCTCCGGGCTCAGGGCGCCAGGTGCCGGTAGCGCCCCCGGAAGTACGTCAGCGGCGGGGAGTCCGGCGCCGGCTGGCCGGCGGTGAGGACGTGGCCGATGACCAGGGTGTGGTCGCCCGCCTCGACGCGGTTCTCCGTACGGCACTCCAGGGTGGCCAGCGCCCCCGACAGCAGCGGGGCTCCGGAGACGCCGCCGCGGGTATAGGGGAGGTCCGCGAAGAGCAGCCGGTCGCTGATGCGGTTCTTCATCGAGAACCGGCTGGCGATCTGGACCTGGTGGTCGGCGAGTACCGACACCGCCCACAGCGGCTGCTCGGCCAGCAGGTCGTCCATCCGGGAGCCCTCGCGCACGCTGACGAGGACCAGGGGCGGGTCCAGGGACACGGACATGAAGGCGGTCGCCGTCATGCCGACGTCCTCGCCGCGGCTGCCGGCCGACAGCGGGGGTTCCTCTGCGGTGATCAGGCACACGCCCGCGGTCAGTCGGGACATCGCGGCCCGGAACTCGTCGTTGCTCACTCCCACAGCATGCGGTGCGGGTACGGAAAGTGGTGTCACGGGGGTCGTAGAGGGCACGGTCGGGACGCTACTGTCACCCCTCGCGCGGCGCATCGGGCGCAGGGCGGAGCCGCTCCCCGGCCCGTCGACCTAGGCCGCCCTAGGGCCGGGCGTATCGTTTGCTTCCGGGAACGGGTCGGGTGAACTTGCCGGAACCGGCCCGTGCGGAGCGACGCGGCGGTCACCTATATTCATCTCATGTGACTTGAGTCACAGAGAGCAAGATTTGTTGACCCTGTGTACCTGCCGCACAGCTCACTGTGATTCAGTGGACGGGACACCGCAACGAAGCGCCGATGACAAACCTGGAGTTGCTGTCGAGGTCTCGGGGAGAGCGAGCAATGGAGACCGAGTCGGAGCCGTACGTCCGTCTTGCGACCCTGCGGCAGCTGCACCGGGTGGTGGCCGAGCTCAATACGGCCCGGAGCCTGGCGGACACCCTGCAGACCGTCGTGGACGGCATCGTCCTGGGTCTCGGCTACGAACTCGCCTGTGTCAACCTCGTTCGCCCCGACGGTGATCTGGTCGTCGCCGCCTTCGCGGGCGACCCCGCCGCCGAAGCCCTGATCACCGGCCGCGTCGGCTCGCGAGCCTCCTGGGAACGCCGTCTGACGATGGGCGAGAACTGGGACGGGCTGCGCTTCATCCCGCACACCGAGGGCTGGGTCCTCGTCGAGGACGACGTCCCGCAGTGGCACACCGAGGGCCCCGACCCGCGGTTCGAGGACGAGTGGCACCCCGAGGACCGGCTCTACGCACCCATGTACGCCTCCGGCGGCGAGCTGCTGGGCGTGGTCTCCGTGGACCGCCCGCGCAACGGACGCCGGCCCGGCGCCTGGGGCCGCGAAGCGCTCCAGATGTATGCCTTCCAGGCCGCGATTGCCATCAGCAACGCCCGGCTCCGCGCGAACATGCAGCGGGCCCTGGTGCGGCTGGAACGTGAACAGCAGGCCCTGCGGGCCAGTGAAGAGTCGTTCCGCCAGGCCTTCGAGTACGCCCCGAGCGGCATGGCGATCGCCGAGATGGGCGGCGACCAGCACGGCCGCCTGCTGCGCACCAACGACGCGCTGTGCCGGCTGCTGGGACGGCCCGCCTCCGTGCTGCGCCGGTACTCCTTCTCCGACCTCGTGCACCCCGAGGACATCGGCACCCTGCTGCGCACCTCCGCCGAGGGCGGCCGCGCCGAGCTGAGGCTGGGGCGGCGCGACGGTACGTACGTCTGGGTCTCGCTGCGCAATTCCGTCGTCGCCGACGCCGCCGACGGGCCGCGCTTCCTGCTCACCCACGTCGAGGACATCGAGGAGCGCAAGCGGCACGAGCTGCAGCTCGCCCACCGCGCCAGCCACGACTCGCTGACCGGCCTGCCCAACAGCGCCGAGCTGCGCTCCCGGCTCGGGGCCCGGCTCTGTCGCCGCCCGCAGTCGGTGCGCGCCACCGCCGTGGAGGCGCTGGACGCGGCCTTCGAGACCCGGCCCTCGGTGGAAGGCGGCCCCGGCCGGCACGGCGAGCACGGGTTCCGGCCCGACGGCTTTCCCGAGCCCTTCGAGTTCCCCGGCGGCATGGGCGGCCCCGGTGGGCAGGGCGGCGGATCGGCCGCGGGGGGTCCGTACGACCACCACGTGCACACGGTCGCGCCGGCGACCGACATCGACGACGGTACGAAGGGGCTCGCGGTGCTCTTCTGCGACCTCGACGGGTTCAAGTCGATCAACGACCGGTTCGGCCACCACACCGGTGACGCGGTCCTCATCGAGGTGGCCCGGCGGCTGACGACCGGGGTCCGGGACGGGGACACGGTGGCCCGGCTGGGCGGTGACGAGTTCGTCGTCCTCGCCGACGGGCTGGGCGCCGCCGACGCCGCCGACCTCGCCGTGCGGCTGCGCAACGCCATCATCCCGCCGATCCGGGTGGACGGCCGGGCGGTCCGCGTGGGAGCCAGTTTCGGCATCGGCTGGGCGAGCTGCGGCATGTCGGCCGACGAGGTGCTGCGCTCCGCCGACCAGCGCATGTACATCGAGAAGCGCTCCCGTTCGAAGGCGCACCGCAGGGCCGGGTAAGCTCTCGGGCCGCCCGTGGGCGCACCTGTTCGGGGTAGGCTCCCCGGGGTCGAAAGGAGTGACCTGCGATGACGACGCCCGCGAACCACGGCCCGAACAACGGGGCGAACCAGCCCGAGGATGACGACCCGTTCGGCTACCTCTACGAGGACGGACAGGCCGCCGGGGCCACCCCGCCCGGGCAGGGCGGCGGGTACGGCTACCCGGGACCCGGGGCCGGCAGCCAGCCGGGCGTGCCCCGGACCTCGTACAACCAGGTCCGCACCGTCGGTGACCGGCCCCAGCGCGGCCAGCGCGGGCCCGTTCCCTATCAGCAGGGCCCCCAGCAGCCCCCGGCCTACCAGGCCCAGTACCAGGCCCCCGAAGCGCTCCAGGCGGGCGGCTACGGCGTTCCGCCGCAGCAGCAGCCCCCGCAGTACACCCAGTCCCTGCCGCTGCCGGGCTCCGGCGGCGGACACGGCGGCCACGGTGGTGGCGGGTCCAGCCGCAAGGGCATGCTCATCGCGGCCGTCGCGGTGGTCGCCGCGGTGGCGATCGGCATCGGCGCGGCGGTGATCTTCGGCAAGGACGACGACGCCGACAAGGGCAAGACCGACACCGCGAACACGGGCCAGAGCCCGTCGGCACCGGCGCCGACCACTCCCTCGGGCAAGCCGAGCGACTCCGCCCCGGCGGACGCTCCGCTGCCCAAGGGCGACGCGGGCGGCTCCGGCATGGTGATCAGCGGTGGCGCTGCGCTGGAGAGCGCGGTGCCGGGCGCGAAGAGCTCGGGCGGTCAGTACGTGGGCGCGTTCAACCAGACCGGCGCCGCCGTGACCTGGACGCTGGAGGTCCCCAAGACCGCCGAGTACACCTTCCGGATGTACTACGGCGTGCCCGGCAAGGACGCCAGCATGACGCTGACGATCAACGGCCAGGCGCAGACCCGTGCGATCAACATGAAGAACTTCGCGAAGGCCGGCGACGGTGACTGGGCCAAGGGCTGGACCAACACCTACTCGTACGTGAACCTCAAGGAGGGCACGAACACCATCAAGATCTCCTGCGAGTCGGGCAACTCCTGCGAGGCGGTCATCGACCGGTTCGTGCTGGAGAAGCGCTGACCGGCAGGGCGCCTTAGCTCTCCGTGACCTTCACCGACCCCCGTACCTCCTCGTAGGTGCGGGGGTCGAAGTCTCCCGCCGTGGGGGCCGCGACCGTGGCGGCCGAGAGGGCCACCGCCCGGGTCAGGCGGTCCGGCCAGTCCAGGCCTTCGGTGAGGGCCGAGAGGAGGCCCGCGACCGCGGAGTCGCCGGCGCCCGTGGGGTTGCCCGCCAGGGTGCGGGGCGGGGCCGCGCGCCAGGTGCCGCCGGAGGCGGCGGCGAGGAGTCCGGCCGGGCCGAGCGAGGTGACCACCGCGTGGGCCCCGCGGCGGCGGGCGTCCCGGGTGGCGGGGAGCGGGTCGCGGGAGCCGGTCAGCTCCGCGAGCTCGGCGGCGTTCGGTTTGATCACGTCGGGGCGGGCCGCGACCCCGCGGCGCAGGGCTTCGCCGCTGGTGTCGAGGAGGACGGGCACGCCGGCCGTGCGGGCCGCCCGTACGAGGGTGGCGTAGGCCCCCACGGGCACGCCCGGGGGCAGGCTGCCGCACAGGGCCACCGCGCGGGCGCCGCCCGCCAGCAGGGCCTCGTAGCGGGAGAGGAAGCCGGACCACTCGGCGGCGGTGATCAGCGGGCCCGGTTCGTTGAACTGCGTGGTGTCCCCGGAGGCCTCGTCGACGACGGCCAGGGTGCGCCGGGTGGTGCCCGCGCAGGGGACCAGCTCGTCGCGGACGCCGGGGGAGCCGGCGAGCAGCCCGCGGACGAGGGCTCCCGTGGGGCCGCCCGCGAAGCCGGTCGCGGTGACCTCGTGGCCGATCGCGGCGAGCACGCGGGCCACGTTCAGGCCCTTGCCGCCGGGGCGTTCGGTGACCTCGGTGACGCGGTGGGAGGCGTGCGCGAGCAGGCGCGGTACGCGGTAGGTGACGTCGAGCGCGGTGTTGAGCGTCACGGTCAGGATCATGGCGGGGCCCCGGTCTCGGTGTGTGCGGCCTCGGGCGGGGCATCAGCATGCCAAACGGAGAAGCGGTCGGCCCAGTACCCCGGGCCGACCGCTTTCGTGGGAGGGCCCGGGTCAGTTGCCCGCCGCGAGCGGGTTCACGATCCATTCGCCGCGGCGCATGACGCCCCGGACGTCGAAGGCGGAGTCGAGGACGACGAGGTCCGCGTACTTGCCGGGCTCCAGCGAGCCGACCCGGTCGTAGACGCCGAGCAGCTTGGCCGGGTTGGCGGAGATCGCCTGGACCACGGACTCGACGGGGAGCTTGTCGAGGGTGACGGAGCGCTTGAAGGCGGTGTCCAGGGTGAGGGTGGAGCCCGCGATGGAGCCGCCCTCGACGAGGCGGGCGACGCCCTCCTTGACCTCGACCTCCAGCGGGCCGAGGTGGTAGATCCCGTCGCCGAAGCCGGCCGCGTCCATCGCGTCGGTGATCAGCGCCACCCGGTTCGCGCCCGCGTGGTGGAAGGCCAGCTCCAGCATGGCCGGGTGCAGGTGCGTGCCGTCGTTGATCAGCTCGACGGTGACCCGCTCGTCCTCCAGCAGGGCCGCGATGGGGCCGGGGGCGCGGTGCTCCAGGCCGGGCATCGCGTTGTAGAGGTGGGTGGCCACGGTCGCGCCGGCGTCGATGGCCTCACGGGTCTGCTCGTACGTGGAGTCCGTGTGGCCGATCGCCGCGATGACCCCGTGCTCGGCGAGCAGCCGTACGGAGTCCAGGCCGCCGGGGAGCTCGGTGGCGAGGGTGAACATGCGGGCGGCGCCGTGCGAGGCGTCGATCAGCTTGCGGACCTCGGCCGGGTCGGGGTCGCGCAGCAGGTCTTCCTTGTGCGCGCCCTTGCGGCAGGGGTTGATGAAGGGGCCCTCGAAGTGGATGCCCGCGATGTCGCCCTGCTGGGTCAGCTCGGCGAGCAGTCCGGCGCGGCGGGCCAGTTCGTCCAGGTCGCCGGTGACGGTGGAGGCGACCAGGGTGGTGGTGCCGTGCTCGCGGTGGGTCCGTACGCCCTTGAGCACCTCCTCGGCGGTGCCGGAGGTGAAGGAGGCACCGCCGCCGCCGTGGTTGTGCATGTCGACGAAGCCGGGGACGACCAGGCACCCGGTGAGGTCGACGACGGCCGCGTTCTCGTCCGCGCTGCCGGCGATGCGCTCGCCGTCGACGATGAGGCGTCCGCCCTTGACGATGCCCGTGGGCAGCACCACGTCGGCGCCGGAGAGAACGGTGCTGCGGCCCACATGTGCGCTTCCGGACATCAGGCAGGTACCTCCGTGGCGAGTAGATCCCAGGCGAGCAGCCCTGCACCCAGGCATCCGGCGGTGTCCCCGAGGGCGGCCGGAACGATGTGGGGCAGCCGCTGGAACGTCACGCGTTCCTCGACGGCCGTCCGTAGTGGTGTGAACAAGGTTTCCCCGGCCTCGGCCAGTCCGCCACCGATGATCAGCGTGCGCGGGTCCAGCAGGGTGATCGCGGTGACCAGCCCGTCGGCCAGGGCGCCGATCGCGGCGAGCCAGACCTCCCGGGCGCGCTCGTCGCCGGATTCGACGGCCTTGGCGCAGTCCGCGGCGTCCGCCTCGGGGTCGCCGGAGGCGGCCGCCCAGGCGCGGCTGACGGCGGAGGCGGAGGCGAGGGTCTCCAGGCAGCCGCGCTGGCCGCAGCCGCAGGCGGGTCCGCCGGGGCGGACCACGATGTGGCCGATCTCGCCCGCGTACCCGTGCGCGCCGGCCTCGATGCGGCCGGCGATGCCGATGGCTCCGGCGATGCCGGTGCCGAGGGGGACGAACAGGAAGCGGTCGGCGCCGCGGCCCGCGCCGATGCGGCCTTCGGCGAGTCCGCCCGTGCGGACGTCGTGGCCCAGCGCGACCGGGATGCCGCCGAGGCGTCTGCCGAGCAGTTCGCGCATCGGGACGTCGCGCCAGCCCAGGTTCGCCGCGTAGACGGCGATCCCGTTCTCGGCGTCGACGATGCCGGGGACGGCCACGCCGGCCGCGGAGGCGGTGGTGTGGAAGCGTTCCCGGCCGAGGTCGAGGAGCTCGGCGGCGAAGTCCTGGATCGTCTCGACGACGGCTTCGGCGCCCCGCTCGCGGCCGGTGGCACGGCGCGCTTCGTGGAGCAGGGTGCCGTCGGCGGCGACGAGGGCGGCCTTCATCCCAGTGCCGCCCACATCGAGGGCGATGACGTGTTTCACGGGTTTCACGGGTGACAGTCTCGCGTGATCGGAGGGCAAAGGTCTAGTCCACTGGGAGGGATTGTTGAGTGGCCATACAAATTAGGGACCTTCGTCGGCGGACGGGCCGGTCCACGGGTCCGTGCGCGAATCCGTACGTGCGTGCGTACGCGGGTCCGTGCGTGTGCGCGCGTGCAGGCCGTGTGGACGTTTGGGGCCGGATGTTGACCAGGCTCAAAAGTGGTGTAGACCTTTACGCGAATCGTACGGAACAACCTGGGGTGGAACGAGAACTGTGAAGGCCCGAACTGTCCAGGCCAGAAGGCTGAACCTCGCCGCTTCCGGCCTCGCACTGTGCCTGACCGCGGTGACGCTGACCGGCTGCGGCGCCGTGTCGGGCGTCACCGGGGACAACGAGGTCACCCTGAAGGTCGTGGCGGCCGACTACGGGGACAAACCGGAAAACTCCTCCAAGCCCTACTGGAAGGACCTCGCCGCGGCCTTCGAGAAGCGCAACCCCGGCATCAAGGTCCAGGTCGACGTCTACTCCTGGGAGGAGGTGGACGCCAAGGTCGCCGAGATGGTCAAGGCCGGCGAGGCCCCCGACATCGCGCAGATCGGCGCCTACGCCGACTACGCCGCCGACGGCAAGCTGTACACCGCCGACGAGCTGCTCTCCGTGAACACCCAGGCCGACTTCCTCGATCCGCTCGCCGAAGCGGGCAAGGTCCGGCGCGATCAGTACGGCATGCCCTTCGTGGCCAGCACCCGGCTGATGTTCTACAACGAGAAGCTCTTCGCCGACGCGGGCATCATCCCCAAGGACGGCAAGACCCCCTGGCGCCCCAAGAGCTGGGCCGATCTGGAATCCGCCGCCAAGAAGCTCAAGGCCGACGGCGTCCCGACGCCCATCGCGCTGCCCCTGGGCCGCGAGGAGGCGCAGGCCGAGACGATGCAGTGGCTGCTCGCGGGCGGCGGAGGCTACGCCGACAACGAAGATCAGTACTCGATCGACTCCCCGAACAACATCGGCACCCTGGAGTTCCTGCGCGACGACCTCGTCGGCGCGGGCCTGACCGGCCCCGTGGAGCCGGGCAAGCTGAACCGCCAGGCCGCCTTCGACTCCTTCTCGCGCGGCGAGGTCGGCATGCTCAACGGGCACCCCACGCTGCTCAAGCAGGCCGCCGCCAAGGGCGTGAAGTACGGCATGATCCCCATGCCGACCTCCGACGGGGTCAGCCACCCCACGATGGGCGTCGCCGACTGGGTGATGGCCTTCAAGGCCGGCCACCAGATGGAGTCCGGGAAGTTCCTGGACTTCCTCTACGAGGCCGACAACGTGACGGCCTTCACCGAGAAGTACGACCTGCTGCCGGTGACCACCAGCGGCTCCCGGGCGATGGACGCCTCCACCGGGTCCTCCTCGGCGGAGCTGAAGACCTTCCTGCACGCCCTGCCCAACGCGCGGCTCTACCCGGTGGGCAAGAAGTCCTGGGCGACCGTGAGCGAGGACATCAAGAAGAACATCGGCAAGGCCGTGCAGCCGGGCGGGCAGCCCGCGAAGATCCTCGCGGACATCGCGGAGGCCGGGCGCAAGGCGGATCCGCGCTGATCCGTGCTGATCCGGGCTGACCGGCGCCGGCCCGCGCGGGGCTGATCCCGGTCGGGCGGGCGCTGTCGGAGGGCGGAGTTAACCTGGCCGTATGACGGACGCGGACGAGAGGCCGCCCGCCGGGCTGAGCCCCGACGAAGCGGCCGTACTGGCCTACGAGGCCCGCACCTGGCCCGGCCCGGGTGCCAAGGAGCGGGCCATAAGGGAAGGACTGGGGATGCCCCCGGTCCGGTACTACCAGCTCCTCAACGCGCTGATGGACGATCCCAGGGCGCTGCGGCACGCACCCGGCACCGTCAACCGCCTGCGGCGGATCCGTGAGGCCCAGCGGGCCCGGCGGTAGCCGCCGTGGCCCGGGCATCGCCCGCGCCGTAGCCGTGGCCCGGCGGGGCCGTTAGGGTCGTGCGTATGGGGAGCCATCCGCACGATCTGCCGATGCCCGTCACCACCGCCGGGCGCGAGGGACTCGAAGCCCTCCTCCGCGCGCCGCGCCGCTCCGTCGTCGCCCTCGACTTCGACGGCACCCTCGCCGACATCGTTCCCGACCCCGACCAGGCACGGGCCCACCCGGGAGCCGTTCCCGCGCTCTCCGCGCTCGCGCCCGAGGTCGGCTCCATCGCGGTCGTCACCGGCCGGCCCGCCGGGGTCGCCGTCCGCTACGGGGGCTTCGCCGGGGTCCCCGGACTCGAACACCTGGTGGTCCTCGGCCACTACGGAGCCGAGCGCTGGGACGCCGTGAGCGGCATCGTGCACGCTCCGGCCGAGCATCCGGGGGTCGCCGCCGTCCGGGCCGAGCTGCCCGGGTTCCTGGACGCGATCGGCGCGTGGCGCGGGACGTGGATCGAGGAGAAGGGCCAGGCACTGGCCGTCCACACCCGCCGCGCGGCGGACCCGGAGGCGGCCTTCGCGGCCCTGCGCGAGCCCCTGGCGGGGCTGGCGGCCCGGCACGGCCTGATGGTCGAGCCGGGACGGGCCGTACTGGAGCTGCGGCCGCCGGGGATGGACAAGGGCGTCGCGCTCACGGAGTACCTCGCGGAGGTGGGGGCGCAGGCCGTGCTCTACGCCGGGGACGACCTGGGTGACCTCGCGGCGTACTCGGCGGTGGAGAAGCTGCGCGCCGGGGGCATGCCGGGCCTCCTGGTCTGCAGCGGCTCGGCGGAAGTCCCCGAACTCGCCGCCCGCGCGGACCTGACCCTGTCCGGCCCGTCAGAGGTCGTCGCCTTCCTGTCCGCCCTGGCGGCGGCACTGACTGAGCCCCCTTCCCCTTCTTGACGCGAAGCACGCACCGCCCGGCCTGGGCCGCCCCCAGCCGTACCCGCGCCCCGGGCGGCACCGCCACCGCCCGGCCCCCGCCGGACGGAGTCCGGCGCAGCGCCGCGAAGCCGGGGAGGCCCGCCAGGGCCGAGCCGTGCGAGCGGTGCGTCAAGAAGGAGAAGGGCCGCGCAGTGCGTTCAGCTGGGCCGTGAGCCATTGCGCCGGGGGGAGGGCCGTGGCCGCCGCGGCCAGGCGTTTCGTGCGGTCCGCGCGTTCCGCCGACGGCATGGAGAGGGCGGCGTGCAACGCCTCCGCGGTCGCCGTCACGTCGTACGGGTTCACCGTCAGCGCGTCCGCGCCCAGTTCCTCGTACGCCCCCGCCCCGGTGGACAGCACCAGCACGCATCCCGCCTCCGAGACCACCGGGATCTCCTTCGCGACCAGGTTCATGCCGTCCCGTACGGGATTGACCAGCGCCACGTCCGCCAGCCGGTACACCGCCAGCGATCGCGCGAAGTCGTCCTCGACGGAGACGAGCACCGGCTGCCAGTCGTCCGTACCGAACTCCGCGTTGATCTCCGCGGCCAGCTCCCGCACCGACTCCGTGTACTCCCGGTAGACGGCCAGGTCCTGCCGGGACGGATAGGCGGAGGCCAGGTGGACCACCTCCCCCTGCCACTCGGGGTACGTGGTCAGCAGCTCCCGGTACGCCAGCAGCCCCCGCAGGATGTTCTTCGACAGCTCCGTCCGGTCCACCCGTGCGATCGTCCGCAGCTCGCCGACCTCCGCCCGCAGCGCCGCCAGCTTGTCGTCCACCTCCGGCCGGTGCGCGAGCGCGCGCAGCTCGTCCCCGTCCACGCCGAGGGGGTACGCGGTGACGTGCGTGAACCGGGCCTGCCCGAGCCGGTCCCCGTCCGCGCTCCTCCCGCGGTGCCGCACGCCACGCCCGGCACCGTCCGCAGCCGATGCCTGCGCGAGCCCGTGCACGTCATCGGTCACCGCGCCGCTGATGAAGTTGTCCGCCCACTCCCGGGTGTGGAACCCCAGCCGGTCCGCCCCGAGCATCCCCCACACCAGCCGGCTCCGGATGTCCTCCGGAAGCATCCCCAGGAAGTCCCGCGAGGCCCACGGCGTGTGCGTGAAGTGCCCGATCCGCAGGTCGGGGCGGAGCTCCCGGAGCATTCCGGGGGCCAGCGCCAGGTGGTAGTCCTGGATCAGGACCGCCGCGCCCTCGGCCGCCTCCTCCGCGAGGGCCGCCGCGAAGGCCTCGTTGTACGCGACGTACGAAGCCCAGCGCCGCCGGAACTCCGCGTCGAAGACCGGCTCGCGCGGGATCTCGTACAGGTGGTGGTGGAGGAACCACAGCACCGAGTTCGCGATGCCGTTGTACGCACCGTCGTAGACCTCCGGGTCGATGTCGAGCATCCGTACGCCCGGCTCGGAGACCCCCTGCCGTACCGCCTCCCGGTCCGCGTCCGACAGCGCCGCGCAGATCCACAGCGCGTCCGGCTGCTCCGCGAGGGCGGCGGAGAGCCCGGAGACGAGGCCGCCCCCGCCGCGGCGGGCACTGAGCGTGCCGTCCGCGTCGAGGGCGTACGAGAGGGGGCCGCGATTCGCGGCGACGAGCACCTGGGAAGCCATGCGGCGAACCTAGCCCGCCTCGCCTCCGGTCAAACGTCAGCGCCCGCGCGTCCGCCGGACCGAGAGCAAGACCACACCGCCGAGTGCCGTGAGCGTGGCGGCCGCCGTGCCGGGCAGCGGTCGCGGCTGCTGCGTGGTCGACGGGACGGTGGGCGAGGGGGAGGAGGAAGGGGCCGCCGACGCGGAGGCCGACGGCGACGGCGACGGGTCCGGGGGCGTGATCACCGGCGGGGCCGGTGCGCAGGCCGGGTCCTTCGAGCCGTCCTCGCAGTTGGTGCGGCCGCTCCGCGCGACCACGTGGTTCGTGAGCTTGCCGTCGCCGGTCAGCGGGTCGTTGACCCGCACCTTGTAGGTGATCGTCGCGGTCTTCCATGCGTCCGGAGCGTCTGGCATGTCTGAAACGTGTAAACCCCATGAGGGGGAAATTGGCCCGATAGGGAATGAATCGGGCTTTACGCCACGCGACGGCGCGCGTACTCCTCGATGTCCCGCATCGGCGGCCGTTCCTCGGTGTCCACGGCGTAGGTGTGCGGTACGAACCCCTGCGGGCCCCGCTCGAACTGCGTCAGCTCGGGGCGTACCAGGTGTCCGCGCGAGAGCCGGACCTGCGCCGTGCGGTAGATCGCCGCGGCCATCCGGCCCAGGGCCTGGCCGTCCTGGTGTCGGTGCAGCCGTACGCCCACGTCCACCTGGGCCAGCGCGTCCAGCCCGGCCGTGTGCAGCGCGTCCACCAGCAGGCCCAGCTCGACCCCGTAGCCCACGGGGAACGGCAGCCGTTCGAGGAGCTCGCGGCGTACGGCGTACTCGCCGCCCAGCGGCTGGACGAAGCCGGCCAGCTGCGGCCAGTGCAGGTTGAGCAGGGGCCTGGCCACCAGCTCCGTGACCCGGCCGCCCTGGCCGTGGGCCTTGGCGGAGGCGAGGTCGCCGGGCTCCTGGCCGCCGGGCTCCTGGCCGCCGGGCTCTTGGCCTCCGAGCTCCGGGCCGAGCGGGCGGTCGTACATCGCCTTGACGAACCGCACGTCCGGCTCGGTCAGCAGCGGGCCGACGATCCCCGAGACGAAGGCCGACGAGAAATCGCGCAGGTCGGCGTCCACGAAACAGACGATGTCCCCGGTGGTGGCCAGCAGCGAGCGCCACAGCACCTCGCCCTTGCCGGGCAGCGCCGGGATCCGCGGCAGGACCTCGTCGCGATGCACGACCCGGGCCCCGGCCTTGGCCGCGACCTCCGCGGTGCGGTCGGTGGAGCCCGAGTCGATCACGACGAGCTCGTCCACCAGGGGGACCGGCAGCCCTTCGATCAGATCGCGCCGGATCACCTCGACGATCTCGCCGACCGTCGCCTCCTCGTTCAGCGCCGGCAGCACCACGCTCACCGTGGTCCCCGCTGCCCGCTTGGCCGAAAGCAGCTGGCCGAGCGGTCGGTCGGCGGCGGACCAGGAGCGGTCTGCCAACCAGCGCTCCACCTCTTCCAGCACCTTCAGCACTCCCTGTTCGTCACTGGGTTCATCACGGGGTTCATCATTGGTTTGGGCCGAAATGTGATCCATCTCGCGGTTCGGACGGCTGTCTCAACCCCCCGGACCTTCGGTTACAGTCTTGAACAACGCGATGGCCCACCGCATGCCGGGGGGCCCGCGTACAAACGCACCGGCGCGCCACAGAGCGCGTGTGCCGGTGCCATACCGCTCATCCAGAGGGGCAGAGGGACACGGCCCGTTGAAGCCCCGGCAACCCTCCAGTCGGTTCTCGCGATCGCGCATTCCAGCGCCGCCAGCGAGGTCCCCGGCTAGGGAAGGTGCCAAATCCGTCTCATGGCGAAGTGCGCCATGGGGAAGATGAGGAGAAAGGGCCTCGCCATCATGGCTGCACAGTCTGTCGCAACCTCTGCCGAAACCGTTGAAAGCACCCGCGTCGAAACCGGCACCGCCGGTACCTCCGTCGATCTCGGTCCCGCCACCGGCCTTTCCTGTCGTGAGTGCGGTACCCGCTTCGAGCTCGGCCCGATCTTCGCCTGCGCCGAGTGCTTCGGACCGCTCGAAGTCGCCTACGAGCTGCCCCTGGGCGACCCGGAAGCCCTGCGCGCCGCCATCGAGGCCGGCCCGAACAACATCTGGCGCTACGCGCCGCTGCTGCCCGTCCCGGCGGACGTGGCCTCCAAGCCGAGCCTGAACCCCGGCTTCACCAAGCTCGTGGACGCGGCCAACCTGGCCAAGGAGCTCGGCTTCACCGGCAAGCTGTACGTCAAGGACGACTCCGGCAACCCGACGCACTCCTTCAAGGACCGCGTCGTGGCCATCGCCGTCGAGGCCGCCCGCGCCTTCGGCTTCACCACCCTCTCCTGCTCCTCCACCGGCAACCTGGCCGGCGCCGTCGGCGCCGCGGCCGCCCGTGCCGGCTTCCGCTCCTGCGTGTTCATCCCGCACGACCTGGAGCAGGGCAAGGTCGTCATGGCCGGTGTCTACGGTGGCGACCTGGTCGGCATCGAGGGCAACTACGACGACGTCAACCGCTTCTGCTCCGAGCTCATCGGCGACCCGCTGGGCGAGGGCTGGGGCTTCGTCAACGTCAATCTGCGCCCGTACTACGGCGAGGGTTCCAAGACCCTGGCGTACGAGATCTGCGAGCAGCTCGGCTGGCAGCTGCCCGACCAGATCGTCATCCCGATCGCGTCCGGCTCGCAGCTGACGAAGATCGACAAGGGTCTGCAGGAGCTGATCAAGCTCGGCCTCGTCGAGGACAAGCCGTACAAGATCTTCGGTGCCCAGGCCGAGGGCTGCTCCCCCGTCTCGACCGCCTTCAAGGCCGGTCACGAGGTGGTCCGCCCGCAGAAGCCGAACACCATCGCCAAGTCGCTTGCCATCGGCAACCCGGCGGACGGCCCGTACGTCCTGGACATCGCGCGCCGCACCGGCGGGTTCGTCGAGGACGTCAACGACGAGCAGGTCGTCGAGGCCATCAAGATCCTCGCGCAGACCGAGGGCATCTTCGCCGAGACCGCGGGCGGCGTGACCGTCGGCGTGACGAAGAAGCTCGTCGAGAACGGGCAGCTCGACCCCGCGCTGACCACCGTGATCCTGAACACCGGTGACGGCCTCAAGACCCTGGAGGCGGTGGCCGCCGACAGTGGTCAGACCGCCACGATCCGCCCGAGCCTGGACGCGTTCCGCGCCGCCAACCTCGCCTGATTCCTCCCCCTGCACACCGGAAAGGCAGTAGCGCCATGAGCGTCAACGTCCGCATCCCCACCATCCTGCGCACCTACACCGGCGGCCAGGCCGAGGTCTCCGCCGAGGGCACGACCCTCGAAGAGGTCATCCAGTCCCTGGAGACGAGCCACCCCGGCATCGCCGCGCGCGTCCTGGACGACCAGGGCAAGCTGCGCCGCTTCGTCAACGTCTACGTCAACGACGACGACGTGCGCTTCGAGGGCGGGCTGCAGACGTCCACCCCGGACGGCGCCGGCATCTCGATCATCCCCGCCGTCGCGGGTGGCTGCTGAGCCTTCGGCCGCGCTTCGGCTGAGCCCGTGCGGCACCTCGTAAGGCCTCGCGGAAACTGAATTGCCCCCTCCGTTAAGAAACGGAGGGGGCAATTCTGCTTGGTTGGGCGCGGTAGAGTTGGGGAAGTCCCCTCCGCTGTTCTTGCCCGCCGCATATGAACGGGGCGCGTGAGGGTTGACATTGAGTCAACATGCAAGTGCGCTATGGGTCGTTGGCGTGGTTTGTCCGGCCCGAGTTGCCCTGGAATATTCCGGGTTTTCACCCTATTTCAATCTTTCGCTGTGTCCAGAATTCTCGTCGGAATGACCTGTTGCAGACAGCAGCGGTGCGGATACATTCAGCCCCGGTCGAGGCGTTCCGGCGCAAGTTCTGACCCGGGACCGCGAAGTGCGGTCCTGCGCAAGGGCCAGTAATAGGGGAGTTAGGCATGGCTCAGGGCACCGTCAAGTGGTTCAACGCGGAGAAGGGCTACGGCTTCATCGCGGTCGACGGTGGTGCGGATGTGTTCGTCCACTACAGCGCCATCCAGATGGACGGGTACCGCACCCTTGAAGAGGGTCAGCGGGTCGAATTCGAGATCTCGCAGGGCCAGAAGGGTCCGCAGGCGGACATGGTCAAGCTCGCCGCCGGCTAGTCCGACCGCGATCGACCACCGACACGTACGCGGCCACGCACAGCGGCCGCGCACGACGGCACAACGGCATATGTACGAGGGGCCCACATCCTGGACACGGGATGCGGGCCCCTCGTGCGTGGCGGCTCCGGAGCCCTTGCGGCGTCCGGCTGTTCATCCCGGGTTGCCTGAAGCCGCTTGCACTCGGGGGGGTCGAGTGCTAATCATTGGCGTTAGCACTCTCCTGGTGAGAGTGCTACCTATACGAGGACCGGGTCAGTGAGGCCCGCAGGGTCCGGCGGGAAGAAACCGCCGGGCACGCAGGCCGTCCGTCGCGGGCGCGGGCGCGGTCCGGGAGCAATCCACCGCTGTCCGGGAGGACCACTTCAGATGGCCAAGATCATTGCGTTCAACGAGGAGGCCCGGCGCGGTCTCGAGCGAGGCATGAACCAGCTCGCCGACGCCGTCAAGGTCACCCTTGGCCCCAAGGGTCGCAACGTCGTCCTTGAGAAGAAGTGGGGCGCCCCCACGATCACCAACGATGGTGTCTCCATCGCCAAGGAGATCGAGCTCGAGGACCCGTACGAGAAGATCGGCGCCGAGCTGGTCAAGGAAGTCGCCAAGAAGACGGACGACGTCGCCGGCGACGGTACGACCACCGCCACCGTTCTCGCCCAGGCGCTCGTCCGCGAGGGCCTGCGCAACGTGGCCGCCGGTGCGAACCCGATGGCCCTCAAGCGCGGCATCGAGAAGGCCGTCGAGGCCGTCTCCGCCGCCCTGCTGGCGCAGGCCAAGGACGTCGAGACCAAGGAGCAGATCGCTTCCACGGCCTCCATCTCCGCCGCCGACACCCAGATCGGCGAGCTCATCGCCGAGGCCATGGACAAGGTCGGCAAGGAAGGCGTCATCACGGTCGAGGAGTCGCAGACCTTCGGCCTGGAGCTCGAGCTCACCGAGGGCATGCGCTTCGACAAGGGCTACATCTCGGCGTACTTCGCCACCGACATGGAGCGCATGGAGTCGTCCCTCGACGACCCGTACATCCTGATCGTCAACTCCAAGATCGGCTCGGTCAAGGACCTGCTGCCGCTCCTGGAGAAGGTCATGCAGTCCGGCAAGCCGCTGCTGATCATCGCCGAGGACGTCGAGGGCGAGGCGCTCTCCACCCTCGTCGTCAACAAGATCCGCGGCACCTTCAAGTCCGTAGCCGTCAAGGCTCCGGGCTTCGGCGACCGTCGCAAGGCCATGCTCGGCGACATCGCCATCCTCACGGGCGGCACGGTCATCTCCGAGGAGGTCGGCCTCAAGCTCGAGAACGCCGGTATCGACCTGCTCGGCCGCGCCCGCAAGGTCGTCATCACCAAGGACGAGACCACCATCGTCGACGGTGCCGGTGACAGCGACCAGGTCCAGGGTCGCGTCAACCAGATCCGCGCCGAGATCGAGAACTCCGACTCGGACTACGACCGCGAGAAGCTGCAGGAGCGCCTGGCGAAGCTCGCCGGCGGTGTCGCGGTCATCAAGGCCGGCGCCGCGACCGAGGTCGAGCTCAAGGAGCGCAAGCACCGCATCGAGGACGCCGTTCGCAACGCGAAGGCGGCCGTCGAAGAGGGCATCGTCGCCGGTGGCGGCGTGGCCCTGCTGCAGGCCTCCTCGGTCTTCGACAAGCTGGAGCTCACCGGCGACGAGGCGACCGGCGCCAACGCCGTCAAGCTCGCGCTGGAGGCCCCGCTCAAGCAGATCGCCGTCAACGGTGGTCTCGAGGGTGGCGTCGTCGTGGAGAAGGTCCGCAACCTGCAGATCGGTTGGGGCCTGAACGCCGCGACCGGCGAGTACGTGGACATGATCGCCGAGGGCATCATCGACCCGGCGAAGGTCACCCGCTCCGCGCTGCAGAACGCGGCGTCGATCGCGGCCCTCTTCCTCACCACCGAGGCCGTCATCGCCGACAAGCCCGAGAAGGCCGGCGCGGCTGCCGGCGGCGGCATGCCGGGCGGCGACATGGACTTCTGATCCACCCCCGGGCTCCGGCCCGAAGGTAGATCGGCCGTTCGCATCACGTAGTACGTACCGAGGGCGGCACCCCTTCCTGACGGAGGGGGTGCCGCCCTCGGGCGTTTCAGAACGCGGAGGTGTCGACGGTGCAGTCGAAGGGCTCGGGGAGGTGCAGGTCCTTGCCGAAGGGCACCGTCTTGCGGGAGTGGTAACCGTGCGGTTCGTTCCAGTCCGCGTCCTTGGTGGACAAGGAAGTGAACTCGGCGACCAGGGACAGGGGCGTGAGCCCGGTTCCGGGCTAGCGGCGGGCGGGCGGTCGCGCCCGGGTGCCGAGACGGATCACCACGGATCGGGTGGGCTTTGGTTGACTGGCGGCATGAGCGATCTCTTCGTGAAGATCTGCGGTCTGAAGACCGCCCGCGATGTCGAGGCGGCCGCGGCGGCCGGGGCCGATGCGGTCGGGTTCGTGTTCGCGCCCGGCAGCCCGCGTACGGTCGACGCCGCGACCGCGCGGGAGCTGGCCGCCGGGGTGCCGGACGGGGTGCTCACCGTGGGGGTGTTCCGGGGGCAGTCCGTGGCGGAGGTGCGGCGGTTCGCCGAGGAGAGCGGTGTACGGGGCGTGCAGCTGCACGGCGAGGAGGGCCCGGAGGACTTCGCGGCGCTGCGCGCCGAGGGCCGCACCCTGCTGCGGGCGACGGCGCACCACGTGGAGCGCTGCGGGGAGTACGGGGAGGACCTGCTCCTGATCGACGCCCCCGACCCCGGCTCCGGCAAGCCGTGGAACTGGGGCTCGGCGGAGTTCGCGGCGCCGGCGGGCCGCTGGCTGCTGGCGGGCGGGCTGACCCCGGCCAATGTGGCGGAGGCCCTCACGGTCACGGGCGCCTGGGGCGTGGACGTCTCCAGCGGCGTGGAGAGCGAGCGCGGCGTGAAGTCCCCGGACCTCATCCGCGCCTTCATCGCGGCGGCCCGCGCGGCGAGGCCCCGCCGGAGCTGAGCCCGAGGCCCGCCCGCCCCGCCGGACTTCGGTCCGGGCTGCTGCCCGGTCAGGTCAGGTCAGCGAGTCGATCCAGCGCTCCAGGCGCCGCCCTTCCGAGGCCATCAGTTCGGGATCGCGGAAGGTGTTCGTGAGCAGGGAGACGCCCTGGTAGGCGGCGATCAGGGCGACCGCCAGCTCCCGCGCGTCCGCCGTGCGCCCCATCGCCAGGAACTGCCCCTCGGCCCAGTCGAGCAGTACCCGCATGACCTTGGCCAGGGTCTGGTCGAGGCCGTCGTCGCGCTTGTCGAGCTCGGAGGCGAGCGAGCCGGTGGGGCAGCCGTAGCGTGCGGTGAGCTCGCGCTGTTCTACCCAGCCGGAGACGAGGGCCTTCAGCCGGTCCTGGGGGGTGGGGAGCGCGTCCAGGGCGGTGATCAGGCCGGCCAGGTGCTGGGCGTGGGCGCCGATCGCCGCTTCGACCAGCTGGTCCTTGGTCTTGAAGTAGTAGTAGACGTTGCCGAGCGGGACGTCGGCCGCGCGCGCGATGTCGGCGATCGTCGTCTTCTCCATGCCCTGTTCGTGCAGGACCCGGGCCGCGGCGGCGGCGAGGCGTTCGCGTTTCCCGCCGCGCTTGGCCCGGGGGCGGTCCGCCCCGGCTTCCGGGGCCGCTTCGACACCATCTGAGTAAGTCACCTGACTAAGTGTAGACGGGCGCCGCCCGGCGGGCTATGGTCGTGTCAGGAGTTAGTCAGTCGACTAACTCACTTCACGGGTGGGAGCCTTTCATGTTCGTCATCACGGGTGCGACCGGAAACGTCGGCAGCGAGCTGGTACGGATCCTCGCGGCGGCGGGGGAGCAGGTCACGGCCGTCTCCCGGCGGGCGCCGGAAGGCGCTCTGCCCGAGGGGGTCCGCCACCACCGGGCCGACCTCGCCGAGCCGCGGAGCCTGCGGCCCGCGCTCGCCGGGGCCGGGGCCCTGTTCCTGCTCGTCGCCGGCGAAGATCCGCGGGCGGTCCTCGACCTGGCCGCGGAGGCCGGCGTACGCAGGGTCGTACTGCTGTCCTCCCAGGGGGTCGGGACCCGGCCCGAGCAGTACGGGCACCCGGCCGCCTTCGAGGAGGCCGTGCGCCGGTCCGGTCTGGAGTGGACGGTCCTGCGCTCGGGCGGGCTCGATTCCAACGCCTTCGCCTGGGCCGAGTCGATCCGTACGCACCGCACGGCGGCCGCGCCCTTCGGGGACGTCGGGCTGCCGACGGTCGACCCGGCCGACGTCGCCGAGGTCGCGGCGGCCGTCCTGCGGGGCTCCGGGCACGAGGGCCGCACGTACGACCTGACCGGCCCGGCGCCGGTCACCCCGCGCGAGCGGGCCGAGGCGATCGCGGGGGCGATCGGCGAGCCGGTGCGGTTCGTGGAGCAGAGCCCCGAGGAGGCCCGCGCGCAGATGCTGACCTTCATGCCGGAGTCGGCCGTGGAGGGCACCCTGTCGATCCTGGGCGCCCCGCTCGCCGCCGAACGGGCCGTCAGCCCGGCCGTCGAGCAGCTCCTCGGCCGCCCCCCGCGCCCCTTCACCGCCTGGGCGTCCCGCACGGCACCGGCCTTCCGCTGACGCCCCGTCCGGCCGCCCGGCCCGCGCGCCCGCTCGCCCCACCCGGTCGGCCGTACGGCCTGCCCGCCCGTCCCGTCCCGTCCCGTCCCCGGAGGAGCCATGCCCGTACAGCCCGTACTCGACTCGACGATCCACTACCGGGAGGCCGGCGACCCCTCCGGAGTGCCCGTGGTGTTCCTGCACGGGAACCCGACCTCCTCCCACCTCTGGCGGGGGGTCCTGCCCGCTCTCGGCGGTGGGCGGGTCCGGCTGCTCGCGCCGGACCTGATCGGGATGGGGGAGTCGGGCAAGCCCGCCCTCGGCTACACCTTCGCCGATCACGCCCGCTACCTCGACGCCTGGTTCGACGTGCTCGGCCTGGACGAGGCGGTGCTCGTCGGGCACGACTGGGGCGGCGCGCTCGCCTTCGACCGGGCCGCCCGGCATCCGGGGCGGGTGCGCGGGATCGCGTTCACCGAAACCATCATCAAGCCGATGAGCTGGGAGGAGTTCCCGGAAGGCGGACGCGAGCTGTTCCGGGCGATCAAGACCCCGGGGGTGGGGGAGGCCATGCTCCTCGACGCGAACGGGTTCGTCGAGGGGCTGGCCGGCAGCGGCGTCCGCCCGATGGACCCGCGCGACCTGGACGTGTACCGGGCCCCGTACCCGACGCGGGAGAGCCGGCGCCCGCTGCTCCAGTGGGCCCGGTCGATGCCGCTGGGCGGGGAACCCGCCGAGGTGGTGGCGCGGGTGGCGGCGTACGGGGACTGGCTCGCGGGGAGCCCCGCGATACCCAAGCTGCTGCTGACCTTCGCCCCGTGGCCCGGGGCGATGACGGGACCCGAGACCGTCGAGTGGTGCGTGGCGAACATCGCGGGCCTGGATCTCGCCCGGCACGACGACGTGCCCGCCGGGCACCACACCCCCGAGGACCACCCGCTGCTGGTCGCGGCGGCGGTACGGAACTGGGCGGAGCGGCGCGGACTGTGGGGGTGAGCCGCCGGTCGCTCCGAGCGCCGGGAAGGGGGCGAAGGGCGTGCGGCGCGGGTCTTCCGACCCTTCGGCGGCGGACGTAGGTCCCTGTCCGCGGGCCTTCCGCCCCGGGGAGACTTCGCATCATGGACACTCTGGATTCGGTGATCGTCAACGTCAACGATCACCTCTGGACCTACCTGCTGATTCCGCTGGTGGTCGGTGCGGGCCTGTACTTCACGGTCCGCTCCCGGGGTGTGCAGCTGCGCCTGCTTCCCGAGATGTTCCGGGTGGTGAAGGAGAAGACCCCGCCGCGCGCCGACGGCCGCAAGCAGGTCTCGTCCTTCGGCGCCTTCACGATCTCCGCCGCCGCGCGCGTGGGCACCGGCAACATCGCCGGGGTCGCCGCCGCCATCACCCTGGGCGGCGCGGGCGCCGTCTTCTGGATGTGGATGATGGCGCTGATCGGCGCCGCCTCCGCCTTCGTGGAATCGGCCCTCGCCCAGCTCTACAAGGTGCGCAATGCCGGCGGCGCCTACCGGGGCGGTCCGGCGTACTACATGCAGCGGGCGCTCGGTAAACGCTGGCTCGGGGTGCTCTTCGCGGTGACGATCACGGTCACCTTCGGCTTCGTCTTCAATGCCGTCCAGGCCAACACCATCACCGCCGTGGCCGCGGGCTCCCTCGCCGACGCGGACGGCTCGGACTGGTTCGGCCCCTCGCTCGGCGTGCTGCTGGCGGCCCTGCTGGGGCTGGCCGTCTTCGGCGGGGTCAAGCGGATCTCGTCCATCACCACGGTCCTGGTCCCGGTGATGGCGATCGTCTACCTGCTCCTCGGCGCGGCGGTGGTCCTCCTCAACATCACCGAGTTCCCCCGGGTCATCGCCGACATCGTCGGCGGCGCCTTCGGCTTCCGCGAGCTGGCGGCCGGCGGCATCGGCGCGGCGATCCAGCAGGGCATCCGGCGCGGCATGTTCTCCAACGAGGCGGGCCTCGGCTCCGCCCCGAACGCGGGCGCCGCCGCCGAGGTCTCGCACCCGGTCAAGCAGGGCCTCGTACAGTCCCTGGGCGTCTTCTTCGACACCCTCCTCGTGTGCACGATGACGGCCTTCATCGTGCTGGTCACGAACCCGGAGCTGTCGGGCCGCCAGGGCGCGGACCTGACGCAGACGGCGCTCAGCGAGACGCTGGGCGGGTGGGCCGGCCACCTGCTGACCGTCGTCGTCTTCATGCTCGCCTTCAGCAGCATGATCGGGAACTACTACTACGGCGAGACCAACATCCAGTTCATCACCCGCAAGCGGTGGTTCCTGCCGGGGTACCGGGTGCTCGTCCTGTCGTCGGTCGTCCTGGGCTCGCTCGGCTCGGTGTCGGTCGTCTGGAACCTGGCGGACGTGTTCATGGGCCTCATGGCGCTGATCAACCTCGCCGCGATCATCCCGCTGTCGGCCATCGCCTTCCGCCTCCTGGACGACTACCTCGCCCAGCGCCGCGCGGGCCTGGAGCCGGTCTTCACCCGCGACCGCATGCCGGACCTTCGCGGCGTCCAGTGCTGGGACCCGATCCGCACGGTGGTCCCGTCGGCGCAGGCACCGGAGCGGGTGTAGCGGGTTGCCCGTGCGTGGAGGTTACTGCGTGCGCCACCCGATCGTGGGACGCTGAGCTAAGCGGCCACACGCCGTGAACCCGTCTGTCTACGCTCGCTGGCATATGCCACAGGAGAGGAGACCCGCGATGACCGCAGCCATGGTCGAGCCCGACCGGAACGCCGACGGCCGCACGTGGGAGTACCTGCTGCAGAGCTGGCGTGACCTGGACGTGCCGGAGGGCTGGCGCGCCGAGATCGACGGAGGACAGATCGCCTTGGTGCCACCGCCCCACCGCCACCACAACGGAATCGCCGAAAGGGTGCAGCGTGCCCTGTACGGGGTCGTGCCGCCCGAGTGGGGTGTCTACCAGACGCTCGGCATCCACATTGCCGCGCTGGGCAAGCTCTACATGCCGGACTTGGTGGTGGTCCCCTCCGCCTTGGTCGATGACGTGGCGGCCGAGGTCTCCGACCCCGTCGACGCGGCCGAGGCGCTGCTCGTCGTGGAGATCACCTCCAAGAGCAACGCCGAGGACGACCGAAAGAAGAAGCTCTGGGCCTACGCCCACGCCCCCGTCCCGGTCTACCTCCTCATCGACCGCTTCGACGAGCACGGCCCCACGGCCACCCTGTTCACCGAACCGCAGAACGGCGCCTACAAGCACGCCGTCCGCGTCGCCTTCGGCGACGAGTTGCGGCTCCCCGAGCCCTTCGCGCTGACGCTCGACACGGGGAACTTCCCGCACTGATCCGGGGCGGGGCGGACCGCTAGAACGCCGGGCCGGCGGTCGTGACCGGGCCGTCCTCCTTGACCGAGGTCACGACCGCAGTCGCCCGCAGGGACTCGACCTGGTCGGGGGAGAGGCGGGCGCTGAAGCCGTTCAGGGCGTGGCGGTAGACGTGGACCGGGGTGATCCCGTACGCGTCCGCGACGGCGGCCGGGTCGAGGCCGCGGTGCACGGTGACGATGTACGTCGGCCACTCGGCCGGGGCCGTACGGGACGCGGGAGCGGCTGGTCCGGGGGCCGTGGCGTGGGCGGGCGGGGCGGGCAGGGCGAGGGCGGCGGCGAGGGCGACGGCGGCGACGGCGGGGATCGACAGGGTCCGGCTCGTACGAGTGCGCATGACGGCGAGGCCACCACGTCCGGCCGGTCCGGTCAACGACCCCGGGCGGCGCGGCGGTCGCGGGCGGGGGTGAACCGCGGGAACCGCGAATGCGCCCCTCGCCGGATGCGCGGGCGGTGCCTTCCGTACGGGTGAACCTGCCGGCTCGCCCCGGACGTGCGCGGGGTGCTCGCGCAGGTCGCGAGAACAGTGGACGGAATCCTTTCTTCAGTCGGTACGAGAATCAGCCCGCGGCCCGCCGCGCAGCCGCGCGGCGCGGCCGGACGGCCGGTCCGTCCGGTCAAGACCCGAGGCGGGGCCGCCGATGAAGGGGAGGGTCGCACTCCGGGACGGGTGCCGCATTGGTGTTCCCGTCGAACGGAGGCGGCTTCCGTATGCCCCTCCACCCTTCGGGAGTTCCCTCGATGTCCCTGCGCCTGCTCGCCCGCGCCGCCACCGCCGCCCTGCTCGCCGTCATCCCGGTGGCCGCCGCTTCCGCGTCCGCCGACGTCGCGCCCGAACCCACACCGGTGCCGCTGACCGTCTCGGCCAACGCCGTCCCCGGCCAGTACATCGTGACCCTGGAGCCGGGCTACGACCCGGCGAAGGTGGCGGAGCGGCTGGGCCTCAAGCCGAAGTTCCTCTACACCAAGGCCATGAGCGGCTTCGCCGTCCCCATGACCAAGCTCCAGCTGGAGCTGGCCCGCGTCGCCCTGGGCGTGAAGTCGGTGGAAACGGACGCGAAGGTGTCGGCACCGTCGGGGGCGCCTGCGATGGCCACCGCCCTGCGCGGGCCGTCCGCTTCCTGGGGCCTGGACCGGATCGACCAGAAGGAGCTGCCGCTGGACAACACCTTCACCACCCAGGGCAACGGCGCCGGGGTGACCGTGTACATCCTCGACACCGGCATCGACTACAAGCACGAAGAGTTCGGCGAGCGGGCGAGCTTCGGTTTCGACGCGATCGGGGACGGCCGGAACGGCGCGGACTGCCAGGGCCACGGCACGCACGTCGCGGGCACGGTCGCGGGCAAGACGTACGGGGTGGCCGGCAAGGCCAGCCTGGTCAGCGTGCGCGTCCTCGGCTGCGACGGCAAGGGCGAGTACTCCGGGATGATCGCGGGCCTCGACTGGGTGCTGAAGAACGCCAAGCAGCCGGCCGTGCTGAACGGCTCGCTGGGCGGGGACCTGTCGCAAGCGCTGAACGACGCGGCCACCGCCCTGTCCGACGGGGGCGTCCTCCCGGTCCTCGCGGCGGGAAACAGCGCGAAGGACGCCTGCCTGGTCTCGCCGGCCTCCGCGGATCGCGTGGTGACCGTGGCCGCGAGCAACCGGTACGACGAGGAGACCGACTTCACCAACTGGGGCACGTGCGTGGAGCTCTACGCGCCGGGCGAGGACATCACCTCGGCCAAGCTCGGCGGCGGCAGCGTCGCACTGAACGGCACCTCGATGGCCGCACCGCACGTCACGGGCGTCGTGGCCCTCTACAAGCAGGCCCACCCGAAGGCCGACCCGGCCGAGATCGCCGCCTTCCTGGAAGACGAGGCCACGAAGGACGTTCTGTCGAAGGTCAGCAAGAGCACCGCCAACGCGCTGCTGTACACCGCCGGCCTCTGACCACCGCGGGCGCGAGGGCCGTGCCGCTCACGCGGCGGCGCGGCCCCATCGCATCCGCGACCACGGCAGCGCCAGCTCGCTCCGGTCGGTCACCTCGCGCGGGGCGAGGTGCGCGATCGGGGCGGCCTCGCGGTGCCTCGCGTAGACGGTGTCGACGTAGCGGTGGCCGGTGTCCGGGGCGATGAAGAGGACCGTGCGGTGGGGTGAGCGCGCGCGTTCGTGGCGTGCCGCGAGGTACGCGGCGCCGCTCGACAGGCCGGCGAAGACCGCGTGCCGGCGCAGCAGGTCGACGCTGCCGGCGAGGGCGGTATCGAAGGAGACCCAGTGCAGGGCGTCGTACAGCTCGTGCGAGACGTTCCCGAAGGGGATGGAGCTGCCGATCCCGGCGATGATCATCTCGGGGTCGGTGACGTGTTCGGAGCCGAAGGTGACGCTGCCGTACGGCTGGACGCCGACGAGTGCGACGTCCGAAGGGTCGGCGGCGTCCTCGCGGAGGTAGCGGGCGAGGGCGCCGGTCGATGCGCCGGATCCGACCCCGCCGACGACGGTGAGGCCGTTCGCCGTGCCCGTGGCCTCGCGGATCCGGTCGGCGATCGCGCGGTAGCCGAGGTAGTGGACGTCGTCGTGGTACTGGCGCATCCAGTGGTACTCGGGGTGGGCGGCGAGGATCTCGTGGATCCGCTCGACGCGCCGCTTCTGGTCGAGCTTCAGGTCGCTGCACGGCTCCATCTGCTCCAGCGTCGCCCCGAGGACGGACAGTTGGGTCCGCAACGTGTGGTCCACCGTGGCCGAGCCGACGATGTGGCAGCGCAGGCCGTACCGGTGACAGCTCAGGGCCAGGGCGTACGCGTAGATGCCGCTGGAGCTGTCCAGCAGGGTGTCCCCGCGGCGCACGACGCCGGTGTCGAGCAGGTGGCGCACCGCCGCGAGGGCGGAGACCACCTTCATCGTTTCAAAGCGCAGGCAGACGAGCCGGTCGTCGAGGCGTATCAGGTCCGGCCGGCCGATCGACTCCGCGATGTGCTGGTCCATGAGGTGCTGGTCCATGGGGGATCTCCTTCGCAGGGGTGGTGCCGGTCGTGAACGTGCGGGTGGCGGGGATGCCGTGGGCGTCCAGGGCGCGCAGGCAGCCGCGGACGCGGCGGCGCAGCCCGGGTGCGGCCGGATCGAAGAGCACGCCCGCCACCGCACCGCTGTGCGCGATCTGCACGCCGACCGCCCCGGTCCGGTGGGCGAGGGCGGTCAGGGTGTCGAACTCCGGGTGCCCGAGCACCTCTTGGCCACGCCGTGCGCTGGCGGTGGCGACCGCGCCGAGCAGCTCCGCGCTGCCGGTGGCCACGGCCCGGCGCAGCAGCGCGCGCAGCCGCTCGTAGGCCCGTACGTCGCTGCGGCCGACGTCGGCCACCGGCAGGGACAGCGTGTCGACGGGCGCGCCCCCGCCGAGGGCGCAGCCCACCACGACCAGCGGCGGCAGGGCCGGGCCGAGGACCTCCAGGACCCGGCCCTCCCGCTGGGCGAACAGCACGGGCCGGCCGCCCAGCATCAGCGGATCGGAGGCCAGCTCGGCGCGTACGGCCAGCCCGGCGACCGTCGCGGGGTCCAGCCGCAGCCCGTACGCGTCCGCGACCGCGCGTACGGCCGCGATCACGTCGCTGCTGGAGCTGCCCATGCCCAGGCCCACCGGTATCTCACCGGTGAGCCGCAACTCCCCGCCGCAGGGCGGCTGACCGGTCCGCCGCGCGCACTCGTCGACCGCGAGAGCGGCGGCCCGCGCCGCCTTCGTGCGGTCGGCGGGTACGACGGTCAGCGCTCGCGGCACCGCGCCGGGGCGGCGGACGAACGCGGCGCTGCTGCCGGGGCCCGCCATGGGCAGCGTGACCAGTCCCGCGCACCGGCGTCCGGCGTCGTCGAGGAAGACGCCCTGGAGGATCTCGCCGTGGTGGCAGGGGGCCTGCCCGGTGCCGGGAGCGTCCGTAGCGCCGGGGTTCACGCGCCGCCCGCCGTCCGGTAGCGGTACAGGACCGTCTCCTCGGCGCTGAACTGGGAGAAGGGGAAGGGTTCCGCGGACAGGGCGGTCACCCCGGAGCCGAGGAAGGCGCGGGCCACGGCGCTGCCGGTCTGCGCGTAGACGACCAGCGGGACGCCCCGGGAGCGGCAGCGCTCCAGGATCGTGTCGAAGGTGCCGTTGCTCAGGGTCATGCCGGTGGCGACGACGGCCTGCGCGCACTCCAGCACCTCGTGCATGTCGTCGGTGACCGGGTCGCCCCACTGGGTGGCCCTGAGGTTGAGGTCGCAGGGGAGTGGACGCCCGCCGCGTGCGCGGATCGCCGCCACGAGCGGGTTGACGACCCCGATGAGGGCCACCTCGGCGCCCTCCTCGATGTCCAGCAGTCCGGCGATGGCCGCGTCACGGGCCCTGGCGCGGACCTCCGGGGTGCCGGCCGGGAGGGTGACCGGCTCGGCGTCGCCCTCCCCGGCCGCCACGCGGTGGGGGCGGGTCTCGGAGAGGTAGGCGTCGAGGGCGGCGATCCGCAGTGGGCGGGGCGCTTCGCGCAGGAGGACGTCGAGCGGGGTGCCGGAGGAGTCGCGACAGACGGACGGGTCGATCTCGCCGGCCTCGAAGGCGCAGCCGCCGAAGGATCCGCCGAGGCGGACCAGGACGTACTGGTTGAGGTAGGTGGTGTCGCCGCCGGCCAGGCGGGTGCCGTGGTGGATCCAGAACACGCTGGTGGCGACGAGCGAGGAGGGGAGCGGGCCGTGCTCGCCGGCCAGCACGGCCGCGAGGAGCGCGTCGACGGAGGTCGCGGGGGTGGTGATGGGGGTGGTGGTGGGGGTGGTGCTGGGGTTCATGGGGTTCCTGTTCCTGTTCCTGTTCCTGTTCATGGAGCGGGGTGGGGCGCCGCCGCCGGTGGGCGTACGGGGAGCGGTCCGCGGTAGCTGACCTGCGGGTGTCCGAGGGCGTCGGTGGTGAGTTCGGCGTCCACCTCGAAGACCTCGGCGAGCCGCCGCGGCGTCAGAACGGCGGCCGGCGGGCCGGCGGCGATCAGGCGGCCGTGGTGCAGGAGCAGCAGCCGGTCGCAGTACCGGGCGGCGAGCGACAGGTCGTGCAGGGCGACCAAGACCGTCTGGGGGGTGGCGGCCAGCAGTTCCATCAGTTCGAGCCGGTGTTTCACGTCGAGGTGGTTGGTGGGTTCGTCGAGGAGGAGCCCGGACGGCTGCTGGGCCAGCGCGCGGGCGAGGTGGGTGCGCTGCCGCTCGCCGCCCGACAGGGCCTTCCAGGGGCGGTCGGCGAGCGCGGTGAGCCCTACGCGTTCCAGCGAGGCGGCGACCACGGCCCGGTCGGTGGCGTCGGGGCCGCGCCAGCGGTCGCGGAAGGGGGTCCGCCCCAGGCCCACGATGTCGGCGACCAGCAGATCGCCGTCCGCGCCCGCGTCCTGCGCGACGAAGGCGACCCGCCGGGCGATCCGGCGCGGACTCCAGCCGCGCACGGACTCCCCGTCGTACCGGACCGCGCCCGCGTCGGGAGTCCGCAGCCCGGCCAGGCAGCGCAGCAGCGAGGACTTGCCCGAGCCGTTGGGGCCGAGCAGTCCGACGGTCTCGCCGGGGGCGATGCCGGCGCTGACCTCGCGCACGACCGGTGTGCCCGCCACCGACCAGCTCACGGATTCGGCGCTGATCCCCACGGCGCTCACCACCGAGCCCACCACCGCACTCACAACTCCCCCCGCTTGCGCAGGACCAGCAGGAAGATCGGTACGCCGAGCAGCGCCGTGATCACGCCGACGGGCACCTCGCGGGGGCCGAAGGCGATCCGTGCCAGCGCGTCCGTCCACACCAGGAACACCGCGCCGGCCAGGGCCGCGTAGGGCAACAGCACCCGGTGCAGCGGCCCGACGAGGAACCGCACCCCGTGGGGGACGATCAGCCCGACGAAGCCGATGGCGCCGACGGTGGCCACCGCGACCGCGGTCAGCACGGCGGTGACCACGAGCAGCAGCATCCGGGTGTGCCGTACGTCGATCCCCAGGGACGCGGCGGTGTCGGTGCCGAAGGCGAGCCCGTCGAGGGCGTTCGAGCAGAGCCAGGCCGCCGCCAGCCCCAGCGGGGTGACGACCGCGCAGACCGCGACGGTGTTCCAGCGGGCGGGCGCCATCGAGCCCAGGAGCCAGTGGGTGACGGCCCGGGTGGTGTCCGCGTCCGCCGAGGCCATCAGGACGAGCGAGGTCAGCGCGGTGAAGAGCTGCCCGATCACCACGCCGGTGAGGACGATGCGTACGGAGTCCAGCCCGGTGCGCCGCAGGAGCAGCAGGAGCAGCGCGAAGGAGAGCAGTGCTCCGGCGAGCGCGCCGCCGGTGACGCCGAGGGTGCCCGCGCCGATCCCGAGGACGACCACGGTGACGGCTCCGGCGGAGGCGCCCGAGGAGACGCCGAGCAGGTAGGGGTCGGCGAGGGCGTTACGGGTGACCGCCTGGAGCACCGCTCCGCACACGGCGAGGGAGGCGCCGACGAGGGCGGCCATCAGCACGCGCGGCAGCCTCAGGTCCCAGACGAGCGAGTCCAGGAGCGGGGGCAACGGCGCGACGTCCAGGCCGAGTCGGCTGCCGAAGACGCGGGCGAGCCCGGTCCAGCCCACGTCGGCGGCGCCGATGCGTACCGCTGCCGCGACCGAGGCCGCCAGGACGGCGGCGGAGAGGAGGAAGAGGCCCGCCCCCGTCACCGCGGACCGTCGAGGGGCCGGACCCGGCTTCCGCGGGGCCCCCGGGTCGGCCGGCACCGGGTCGGTGGCCCCCGGGTCGACGGGTACCGGTGCCGCCGCTACGGCGTCAGCGGACATACCCGAGGTCCTTCATCCCGGCCGCCAGCAGCCCCAGGGCGTGCACGGAGCGCACCGAGGGGTCCAGTTCGATGCCGGGCACTTCGAGGATCTTGTCCTCTCGGACCGCGGCGAGCTGGGAGACGACCGGGTGCCCGGTCATGGTGGCGCGCTTCTCGGCGGCGCTGTCGCCGGGCCGGCCGCGCTCGGACAGGTCGCCGATCACGATGAAGTCGGGGTCGCGCTTGGCGACTTCCTCCCAGGAGACCTCCGGCCAGTCCTCGTTGACGTCGTCGAAGGCGTTCTTCGCGCCGACGATCCGGCTCATCTCGCTGGGCAGGCCGGTCTTCCCCGCCACGTAGGGCATGCCGTTGAAGACGGAGTAGAGGTAGACCACGGTGGGCTGTCCGGCGCCGCCGGGCACCTCGGGGGCGTTCTGCGCGGCCTTGGCGACGGCCGCGCGCTGGTCGGCGGCGAGTTTCCCGGCCCGCTCCTCGGCGCCGAAGACCTTGCCGAGGGTCTCGTAGTCGGAGAAGAGCAGCTCGAAGGGGGTCCGGCCGGCCGGATTCTGTCCGGGGCAGTCCACGGCGCTGACGAAGGTCGGGACCTTCAGGGCGGCGAGCTCCTCGCGGGTGCCCGCCCGGTCCTTGGTGAAGAGGTCCGCGGAGCCGCCGACGACGAAGTCGGGCGTCGCCGCGCGCAGTTGCTCACCGGTCGCGATCTTCGGGGCGATGACCGGGATCGTGGCGTACGCGGCCCCATACGCGGCGGGGATCTTCGTCTTGAGGTTGGCGGTGCCCGCCATCGAGTCCTGGAGACCGAGTTCGAGCAGGGTCTCGGTCGAGGTCTGGTCCAGGGCGACGGCCCGCTTCGGCGGCGCGGCGAAGGTCGCCTGGCGGCCGCAGCTCGTGACGGTGGTGGTGGCGGTGGAGGGGGTCTTGGCGTCGTGGGCGGCGGGTGCGGAGCAGGCCGCGGTGGCGAGGGCGAGGGTCAGGGCGACGCCGAGGCGGGCGGGGTGGCGCATGGGTTCTCCGGTCTGGGCAGGGCGGATGACGTGAATGCGGGCGGTGCCGGTGCCAGTGCCGTTGCCGTTGTCGTGCACCGGGCAAGAGCGCCGCGTTCGAAGGGTACTGTAATGGTATTCATTTTCATTAAGAACCCCGGGGGTGGTTCGTGGCACCCCCGCCCGACCTCCAAGGAGCACCCGCACCGTGGCCACCACACCCGTGCCTCCGGCGCCCAAGACCGTTGACCCGCCCGCCCGTTCGATCCTTCTCGACGTCCCGTTCCTGCGCCTGTGGGCGGGCACCACCGCCTCCGGCCTCGCGACCTGGGCCCTGCCCTTCGTCCTCGGCCTCGCCGTGCTCCACCGCGACCTGAGCGCCGCCGGCCTCGGCCTGGTCCTCGCCGCGCGCACGGTCGGATTCCTCGTCGCCGTCACCGTCGGCGGCGTCCTGGCCGACCGGCACTCCCGCCGCGCGGTCGTCCTCTGGTCGGCCCTGGCGGCGGCGGCCGCGGCGCCCCTCCTCGCGGCCGGACTGGGCCGCTCGCTCCTGCTGATGACGGCCGCCGCCGCCCTCGCCGGGGCCGGACAAGGCGCCTGCCGCCCGGCGTTCCAGGCACTGACCGCCGAGACCGTCGACCCCGGGCGCCGTCAGCAGGCGAACGCCGCCGTGACCATGGCCGTACGCGGATCCACGCTCGCCGGCCCCGCACTGACCGCGCTGCTCGCGGCCTTCCTCGACGTCGGGACCCTACTGCTCGGCATCGGCCTGCTGTGGCTGGTCGCCGCGTTGGTCCCGGGCAAGGGCGCGGGCGCCGTCGCCCAGGCGGATCCGGCCGCCGGGCCGGTGCCGCGCGCGAGCTTCCGTACCGAGTTCCTGGAGGGCGTACGGGAGGCCCGCCGCCACCCCTGGTTCCTCGCCGGACTGGCCGCCCTCGTCGCGGTCATCGCCCTCGGCTACTCCGCCACCAGCGTCGCCCTGCCCCTGATCAGCCGGGACCGCTACGACAGCGAATGGGTGCTCGCCGCGGCCATGACGGCCTACATAGTGGGCGCGCTCGGCGGAGCCCTGGTCATCGCCCGCCTGCGGCCCCGCTCACAGGGCTGGGCCGCCTTCGCGGGACTGGCGGCCTACGGCTTCGCCCCGCTGAGCCTGACGCTGCCCGTGCACCCGGGGGTGGTCGTGGCCGCCTACGCCGTCGCCGGGATCGGGATCGAACTCTTCAACGTGCCCTGGTTCACCGCCACCCAGCGCGAAGTCGCCCCGGACCGGCTGGCCCGCGTCTCCTCGCTGGACTTCCTCGTCTCCTACGGCCTGGCCCCGGTCGGCCTCGCCCTCATCGCCCCGGCCATCGACGCCTTCGGCGTCACACCCGTCCTCGGCGCGTGCGCGGCGGCTTGCTTCCTCGTACCGGCGGCGGCGGCCCTGGTCCCGACGGCCCGGCACTTCGCGCGGACGGCGCCGGAGGCGCGGGCGGACGGGTCGTAGGGCGCGTACGCCCACCGGACGTGCCGACACGGCGCGGTTCGCTCCGCATCTCACCGTCGCGGGCGGCCTTGTCACCCGGCACCACGTCTACGGGGACAGTCCGGCCGTCGCTCAGTCATGGACACCGCGCTACGGCCGGCCGCCGTCCTGCACGAGCGGGCCCCTCCCCGAGGGATCGCCGAGGCGGACGGTCAGGCGCGGGAGGAACCAGCCGACCAGGGGGCCCGTGCACAGGGCGACCAGCACGGTGCCGAGGCCGAGGGTGCCGCCGAGGAGCCAGCCGAGCCCGGCCACGGACACCTCGATGCCGGTGCGCACCGTCGCGACGGGCAGCCGGGTGAGCCGGACGAGGCCGGTCATGATGCCGTCGCGCGGGCCCGAGCCGTACTGCGCGCCGAGGTAGAGCGCGTCGAAGAAGCCGAGGGCGACCAGGCCGAGGGCGAGGTACGCGAGCGCGGCGGCGGTTCCCTCGGGGGCGGGGAGCGCGGCGGCGGTGGCGTCGGCGGCGAAGCCCACGATCGCGACGTTGAGGACGGTGCCCAGCCCGGGAAGCTCGCGCAGCGGGATCCAGGCGAGGAGCACCAGGAGCGAGATCAGGTTGGTGGCCCAGCCGAAGGAGATGTCGAGGGTCTTCGCCACGCCGTCGGTGAGCACGCTCCAGCTTGCTGTGCCGAGCCCGGACTCGACGAGCACCATGACGGCGGCGCCGTAGCCCGTCAGGCCGAGCAGGAGTTGGGGCACGCGGCGCGCGGTGCGGCCCGCCCGGAGCTGGGCGAAGGCGTTCATGCGGGGCAGGAGGGCTGAGGGGGCTCGGGGAGCGGTCGGTGCCATGGCTCAAGCCTCGGGGCATCTGGACCCGGATTCGATAGCCAGATTGCGTACGCTGGTCCGGTGAAGATCAGCGCGCACGCCGTCGGACGCATGCTGGGCACCTGGCAGGAGGGGCCCGGGCCCGCGCACCAGCGGCTCTCCGACCGGCTGCGGCTGCTGATCCTGGACGGGCGGCTCTGTCTCGGGGCGGCGCTGCCGGGTGAACGCGACCTGGCCACCGCGCTCGGTACGAGCAGGACCACGGTCGGGGCCGCGTACCGCACGCTGGTGGAGCACGGCTACCTGGAGACGAGGGAGCGCGCGCGGGCCACCGTACGGCTCCCGCACGGGGACGCGCCCGCCGCCCGGCGGGCCGGTGGGGCGGACGCGGAGACCATCGACCTGTCCTTCGCCGCTCCGCCCGCGCCCCCCGAGGTCCTGCACGCCGCTTTCGCGACGGCCCTGGAGCGGCTGCCCCTGCACTTCGAGCGGCACGGGTACGACCGGTACGGCACCGCGGAGCTGCGCGAGGCGGTCGCCGGGTGGTACGGGCGCAGGGGGCTGCCGACCTCGCCCGATCACGTCATGATCACCAGCGGTGCGCAGCACGCGATCGGTCTGCTGGTGCGCACGCTGCTGGCGCCGCGGGACAAGGTGCTGTTCGACCACCCCACCTATCCGCACGCGATCAGGGCGTTCGCCGATGCGCGTGCCCGGCTCCTGCCGGTGGCGGTGGGCCCGTCCGGCTGGGACGTGCCACAGCTCCTCGCGGCGGCGCGGTCGGCGCAACTGGCTTACCTGATCCCGGACTTCCACAACCCGACCGGGATGTACATGTCCGCGAGCGTGCGCCGGAGCCTGCGGCCGGCCTGCCCCGTGATCATCGACGAGACCCTGGCCGACCTGGGGCTGGAGGCGCAGGCCCCGGATCCGGCGGCGGAACCCTTCGCCGTGACGCACCCCACCGCCCTCAGCATCGGCTCGGTGTCCAAGAGCGTCTGGGGCGGCCTGCGCATCGGCTGGATCCGTGCCGTGCCCGCGCTGCTGGAACGCGTGGCGGCGGCCCGCCCGGCGACGGATCTCGGTACCCCGGTGGTGGAACAGCTGGCCACGTCGGTGCTCCTGAATGCCGGTCAGACCCGGCGGCCCGAAGCGCTGCTCCAACTGCGGGCGCAGCAAGACGCCTTGCTGGGGGCGCTGGCCGAGCACCTCCCGGAGGTGCACGCCCCGCGGGCGGCTGGGGGCGTGACGCTCTGGGCGCGGTTCCCGGAGCCGGTCGGTTCCCGCCTGGCGGCGATCGCGCCGGACCACGGGGTGACGATCGCGGCGGGGCCGCAGTTCGGGATCGGCGGCGCGTTCGAACGCCACGTCCGGCTGCCGTACACGCTCCCGCCGCCCCGGCTCGCCGAGGCCGTCCGCCGCCTGGCCGCCGCCCACCGGGCCCTCACGGCGGGCGGCGCCGGAACCCACGCCCCGGCGCCGGTGGCCTGAGCCGCGTCGGGCCGTGGCGGTGGCCGTCCCCGGCCGTCCGGGGGAACGGCCGGAACGGCCGCGCCGCGGGACGTCGTGATCCGGAGGGCGGCCCGGCCTCAGTCCGTGCTGATGCGGGCGTGGAGGTGTTCGTCGTGCCAGCCGTCCGCGTGGAGGAGGGCGCCGCGCATGGTGCCCTCCAGCGGGTAGCCGGACTTCAGGGCGACGTGGCAGGAGGCCGGGTTGGCCACGGAGTGGGTGATGCGCAGGCGGTGCAGGCCGAGTTCGGTGAAGGCCCAGGAGGTCAGGACGGACAGGCCTTCGGTGGTGGCCCCGGCGCCGCGGCCGGCCGGGAGGAGCCAGTACACGAACTCCGCGCCGCCGCCGCGCAGATCGATGTCGGCGAGGGCTATCCCGCCGACCGCGCGGCCACCGTCCGCGGGGGCGAGGGCCCAGAGCGCCGCGCTTTCCGTGTGCCAGCGTTCGCGCCAGCGGGCGATGCGGGTGACGGCCTGCTCCTCGGTGAGCCGGTCGGGGCGGTTCCAGTGGCGGATGTCCGGATCGGCGTACGCGGCCACGAGCGCGGGGGCGTCGCAGGGCTCCCAGGGGCGCAGGCGCAGGCCGCAGGGGAGGTCGTACGAGGGCTGGGCGAGGGCGGCCATCCGGCCAGCCGGGACCACGGGCGGTATCGGGTCGGTCATCGGATCATCATCGGGGTCCTCGTCCGGCCCCGGTGGCCCCGGTCGGGCCGTGGCAGGTAGGGCAGGCCAGGGGTGGGCCGGGCCGGGGTGGGGCCATTGGGGGTCGGTCGCGCCGGTGGTCGTAACAACCGGCGGACACTGCGTCACGGTAAGCGACATTTCATCCCATTCTTCCTAGTCTCACGTCCCGGTACCGAGTGACCGAACGAAATGGACGATGAGATGAGACGACGGCTTTCCGCGATCGCCGCGGCCGGTGTGGCCGCGATCCTCGCGCTGGGCGGCGGGGCGACCGCGAACGCGACCGGAACCGGGAGCGGAACCGGGAGCGGGGTCGCGAACCCGGACGGCGGCAAGGGCGGCAAGGGGCTGTGCGCGCCGGGGGTTCCGATCGGGCCGGAGGGCGAGAAGTTCTACGATCCGCCGTCGCCGCTGCCCGAGGGGGACCACGGTGACCTGATCTGGGCCCGCCGCGTCGACGCCCCCGACGGTGCGCGCGCCTGCCGGATCCTGTACCTCTCGACCCTGCAGACCGGTACCCGCGTCGCCGTCTCGGGCATCGTGGCCTGGCCCGACGCCCCCGCGCCGCGCAGCGGCCGCAACGTGGTGGCCTGGGCGCACGGGACCGTGGGCGGACCGCGCCAGTGCGCGCCCTCCGCGGTGCCGAACCCGGCGACCGACCTCGTCGGCTACTACACCTACGACAGCCCGTGGGGCATCGACGTCGGCGTGCCGGCGCTGACGCAGTTCCTCGACTCGGGCGACGTCGTGGTCGGTACCGACTACCAGGGTCTGGGCACGCCGGGCGTGCACCAGTACACGGTGGCCGTCACGGAGACGAACAACGTCCTGGACTCCGTCCGCGCGGCCCGCCAGATCACCGACACCCACGCGAACCGCAAGGCGGCCGTCCTGGGCTGGTCGCAGGGTGGTGGCGCGGCGACGTTCATCGCCCAGAACTACAAGGCGTACACCCCGGAGACCAACCTGGTCGGCATCGCGGCGCTGGCGCCCGCCGCCAACCTGGGGCCGGACTTCCGGGGCCTGGTGCCGCCCGGCCCGACGGACGCCACCTCGCCGTCCCACAACGCGGCGCTGCGCGTCAACGTCTACCGGGGCTTCCTCGCGGCCTACCCCACCCTGAAGGCCGAGGACGTGCTGAAGCCGGCCGGGCTGGAGGCGCTGCGCGGTGACGGGGTGATGTGCATCGAGCACCTCGCCGACGTGATCCAGAACAACGTGGGCAACGTGGGCCAGCTGGACACCCTGTTCCAGCCGCTGACCGTGGTGCCGGAGGTCTGGCACCAGCGCTTCCGCGAGAACACCCCGGGCTACGTCACCTCGGTGGCGCCGATCCTGGTGATGCAGGGCACGGCGGACACGGTCATCAACCCGTACTCCACCGACGAGTACGTGCGGCGGGCCTGCGGCTTCGGCAAGCCGGTCGAGTACACCAAGTACCAGGGGGCGACGCACCAGACGATCCCCAACGTCGCGGAGCCGGAGTACCTGGGCTGGATCGCGGACCGCTTCGCGGGCAAGCCGGCGCCGTCCAACTGCGCGTAAGGCACCACGGATTCGCTCACCGAATGAAGGCTCCCGGCCGGTGGACCACACCGGCCGGGAGCCTTCGTACGTGGGGGCCGCCGGTCAGCGGCCCACGGGGACGGGCGCCGCGTCCGGTACGGGTGCGGTGGCCGCGGCCGGTGCGGTCTCGGAGGCCGGCTCCGCGTCCGGGGCGGTGTTGAACTCCTCCAGCATCTGCCGGGTGAAGCCGAAGAAGTAGGTGGCGGCGAAGCCCACGAGGTAGCCGACGGCCAGGCCGCCCGCGTAGATCGCGATGGTCATCCCCATGCCCGACTTGCCGTCCAGCAGCGGGAACAGCGCCCAGCCCGAGGGGCCGATGGCGGTGGAGCCGAAGGCGGTGCCCAGCTGGTTGAAGAGGCCTACGAAGGCTCCGCCCGCGGCGCCGCCGACGCAGGCGGTGATGAAGGGACGGCCCAGGGGGAGGGAGACGCCGTAGATGAGGGGTTCGCCCACGCCCAGGAAGCCGGCCGGGAGGGCGGACTTGATGGTGGCGCGGATCGAGCGGTTGCGGGGGAGCTTGTAGTAGACGGCGATGGCAGCGCCGACCTGGCCCGCGCCCGCCATGGCGAGGATGGGGAGCAGGACCGTGTAACCGGTCTGCTCGATCAGCGTGGTGTGGATGGGGATCAGGGCCTGGTGCAGGCCCAGCATGACCAGCGGGAGGAACAGGCCGCCGAGGACCAGACCCGCGAAGGCGCCGCCGGTGGCGAGCAGCCAGGTGGCGAAGGAGCCGATGGCGGTGGAAACCTCACCGGCGACGAACATCAGGCCGAAGAGGGTGACGAGGCCGGAGATCAGCACCGTGAGGGTGGGGGTGACCAGGACGTCGAGTGCCTCGGGGACCCACTTGCGGCACCACTTCTCCACCTGGACGGCGAGCAGCGCGGCCGCCAGTGCGCCGAGTACGCCGCCCTGGCCGGGGGAGAGCTGCTGGCCGAAGGCGTCGATCTTCGCGACGCCGGGGAAGACGATGATCGCGGCGACCGCGCCGCCGAGGATGGCGGTGCCGCCGAACTCCTTGGCCGTGTTGTAGCCGACGAACACCGCGATCAGGGACATGAACCCGCTCGCCATCGCGGCGAGGGCGGGGACCACGGCCGGCACCCAGCCCATGTTGGTGAGGAACCCGTTGAGACCGGCGATGATGCCGCACCCGATGAGGGCCGGGATCAGCGGGACGAAGATGTTCGCGATGCGGCGCAGGAACAGCTTGAAGGGGGTGGAGTTCTTCGCCTTCTGGGCGTTCTTGATGGCCGCGCCCTGGGCGGCGAGTTCGTCGGCGCTGTGACCGGCGGTGTGACCGGCGCTGTGGCCGGCGCCGGTCCCGGCGGGAGTGGCCGGGGCGGCGGTCGCCGCCGCCGAGCGGCCTTCCGCGACCAGGGCCTCGAACTCGGGCGTGACGCGGGCGACGGTGCCCGGTCCCAGCACGATCTGGTACGTGTCGTCCTCGACGACGCCCATCACGGCGGGCAGGGCCTTGAGGGCCTCGTCCTGGACCAGGGTGCGGTCGCGCAGGGTGATCCGCAGGCGGGTCATGCAGTGCGCGATGGAAAGGATGTTGTCCGGACCGCCGACCAGGGGAAGGATCGCGGCGGCTGTGGCGCGGTTCTTGTCAGTGGACATCGTGGTGTTCGCCTTGCTGCTGGGGGTCAGCGGGGGATCGGCAGGGGTGGGTCAGCGGGGAGTCTGGCTCGGGGTCTGGGTGAGGGCGGCCCGGAGGTGGCCCTTGGAGGCGGTGAGGAGGTCGGCGGCCGTGGGGCCGTCCACTCCGCCGAGGATGACGAGGATGGCCTGCTTGACCTCGCCGTCGGACGCGGTGAGCGCGGCCTCGATCTCGGCGTCCGGGGCGCCGGTGGCCAGCGAGACGATGCGCCGGGCGCGGGCGCGCAGCTTCTCGTTGGAGGAGCGCATGTCGACCATCAGGTTTCCGTAGGTCTTGCCGAGCCGGATCATCGTGAGGGTCGAGATGAGGTTCAGTACGAGCTTCTGCGCGGTGCCGGCCTTCAAGCGGGTGGACCCGGTGAGGAGTTCGGGTCCGACGACCACCTCGATGCCGTGGTCGGCTGCGGCGGCGAGCGCGGAGCCGGCGTTGCAGGACAGGCCGACGGTGAGCGCGCCGCGCTCCCGGGCGAACTCGACGGCGCCGATCGCGTACGGGGTGCGGCCGGAGGCGGAGATCCCGATGACGGTGTCCTCGGCGGTCAGGGCCAGCGCGGTCAGGTCCTCGGCGGCCAGTTCCCTGGAGTCCTCGGCGCCCTCGACGGCCTTGACCATGGCGGAGGGGCCGCCCGCGATCAGGCCGATGACCTCGGAGGGGTCGGTGTTGAAGGTGGGCGGGCACTCGCTGGCGTCCAGGACGCCCATCCGCCCGGCGGTGCCGGCGCCCGCGTAGATCAGGCGCCCGCCGCGGGCCATCCGCTCGGCGATCCCGTCGATGGCGGCGGCGATCGTCTCCAGCTCGCCGGCGACGGCGGCCGGGACGGTGGCGTCCTCGGCGTTCATCAGGCGGGCGATCTCCAGGGTGGGCAGCCGGTCGATCTCGGCCAGCTCGGGGCGGAAGGCCTCGGTGGTCAAGGTGGCGAGCTGGGCGCGGAGTTCGGCGTACGCGGTCATGGGCTTCGGCTCCTGAGCTACTGGCGTCGGTGTCGCTGGTGCTGCGGGCTGGTGCGGCTAGCGGGTGGTGCCGGCGCGCTTGGCGGTGGGTACGGGGGTGTGGTGGCGGGGCGCGAGCGCCTCGTACGAGGCTGCGAGCGCGGGCGCCGCCGTCTCGTAGGTCTGCTGGGCGACGCCCACGAACAGGCAGTCCACGACGAGGAGCTGGCTGGTCCGGCTCGACATGGCCGCCGGGCGCAGCTGGGTCTCGCGGGCGGCGGAGGTGGCCAGCACGAGGTCGGCGTAGTGGACGACGGGGGAGTTGGCGCGGGCCGTCAGCGCGAGCGTGGTGGCTCCGTGCTCGAAGGCGGTCCGCAGGGGCTCGATGACGTCGCCGGTGCCGCCGGAGTGCGTGATGGCGACGGCCACGTCGCCGGGGCGCAGCAGCACGGCGGTGGTGACGGCCAGGTGCGGGTCGTTGTGCGCGTGGGCGATCAGGCCGATGCGCGACAGCTTCTGCGCGAGGTCCTGGGCGACGAGGCCGGAGGCGCCGACGCCGTAGATCTCGATGCGGCGGGCGCCCGCGAGGGCGGTGACGGCCGAGCCGAGGGCGGCGACGTCGAGTCCGGCGGCGGTGTCGGCGAGGGTCTGCGCCTCCTCCTGGGCCAGTTTGGCGACCACGTCGGCGAGGGAGTCGTCGACGGCTATGTCCACGGTGACGGCGGGGGCCGCGCCGGACTCCTGCTGGGCGGCGAGGGCGGCCAGCGCGAGGCGCAGGTCGCGGTAGCCGGCGTAGCCGAGGAGGCGGGCGGTGCGGACGACGGTGGCCTCGCTGGTGTCGGTGCGGGCGGCGAGGTCGCTGACGGTGAGCGCGGCGCATCCGGCGGGGTCCCCGGCGACGGCTTCGGCGACGGCCTGCATGGAGCGGGTCATCGAGGGGCCGAGGCTGCGGACGCGGGCCCGCAGGGCGGCGGGGGCCGGGACGGGGGCGGGGGCGGTGGGGTCCGCGCCGCCCCTGAAGGTTTCTTTCAGGTTCTCGCTCACCCTTGAAACTTATTTTCAGAGGGGCCGGAACGTCAAGACGCCATAAGTCACGGGCGGAAGGGGACCTTCGCCCGGGCGACCTTCTCCACGGGGCGGGTGCGGGTCCACAATGTGTCCATGGACCACGCGACCCCCCCAACCCCCCTTGAGCAGGCGCTGCACGCCGCACGCGCCCTGGTACTCGCCGATCTCGTCGCGGGCGACGTCGCCGAGGCCTATGTCGTCTCCCTCGTCGAGGACGCGGTCACGCACCGCCGGTGGTGGGTGGAGCAGTGGCCGGAGGGCGTCGACTACCTCGCCGGACTCGTCGCCCAGGACGTGAAGGACGCGCTGCTGGAGAAGTACGGGCGCTGGCCGCTGTGCCCGGTCTGCGGCCACGGCGAGCCGCACGCGCTCGACGTGGAGCCCGAGCTCGGCCCGGACCCGATGTGGGTGTGCTCGGAGGCCGGCGTGCGGGTGGCGCCGGTCGGCGGCCTGGGACCGGTCCTCGGCGGCTCAGGCGGCGGCTCCGGCTTCGGCGAATGAGCCGCCGGTGACGGTGTACATCGACCCGCCCGACTGGCCGGGACACGGCCGCCTGTGGTCGCACCTGGTCAGCGACACCTCGTTCGAGGAACTGCACGCCTTCGCGGCGTCGATCGGCTGCCCGCCGAAGGCCTTCGAACGCGACCACTACGACGTCCCGGAGCAGCGCTACGCGGACGCGGTGCGCGCGGGCGCGGTGGAGATCGGCAGCAAGGAACTGGTCCGCAGGATCACGGCCGCGGGCCTGCGACGGCCCAAGGGGCGGCCGGCGTAGGCGGCGGTGGCTAGACCTTCTCGGCCGCGACCGGCGCGGTCAGGGGCGCCGAACCGGTCACCAGGCGCGTGGCGGTCGTCGTACGGCGGTCCAGGCGGAGGGCTACGAGGCCCAGGGCGATCGCGGTGATCGTCATCGCGCCGCCCGCCCAGGCGGTGGCGGAGTAGCCGTAGCCGGCGTCGATGACGGTGCCGCCGAGCCAGGGGCCGCCGGTGTTGCCGAGGTTGAACGCGGCCGTGGTGGTCGCGCCGGCCAGGGTCGGGGCGGCGCCCGCGACGTTGAACATGCGGGCGTTGAGCGCCGGGGCGGTGAAGAACGCCGAGAAGCCGAGCAGGAACGAGAGGGCGATCGCGGCCGCCGCCGTGGAGGCCAGCAGGGCCAGCGCCGCCAGGAAGACGGTGGAGGCGGTGATGCCCCACAGCATCACCCCGAACAGGTGCGCGTCGGCGATCCGCCCGCCCAGCGTGGTGCCCACCAGCGCGCCGATCCCGAAGAGGCCGAGGATCCACGGGACCCACTGCGAGTCGAGCCCGGCCACGTCCGTGAGCAGCGGGGAGAGGTAGCTGAAGGCGCAGAAGACGCCGCCCGCGGCGAGCGCGGTGACACCGATCGACAGCCACACCTGCCGGTCCCGGTAGATGCGCAGCTCGCGCGCGAGCGTCGGCTTCTCGGCGGGCAGCGGGATCTTCGGGATCAGCGCGAGGATGCCGACCAGCGCGATGGCCGAGGCCGCGCCGACCGCCCAGAACGCGGAGCGCCAGCCCAGGTGCTCACCGAGGAACGCGCCGGCCGGGACGCCGAGGACGTTGGCGATGGAGAGTCCGCCGATCATGACGGCCATCGCGCGGGCCCGCTGGTGCCGCTCGACCATCGCGATGGCCACGGCGGCGCCGACCGCCCAGAAGCCGGCGCAGGCGAGCGCCGAGACGATGCGGGAGGCGAAGAGCAGCTCGTACGAGGGGGCCAGCGCGCCCGCGACCTGTCCGAGGCCGAAGAGGGTGATCAGCGAGAGCAGCGTGGTGCGCCGGGGCAGCCGCAGCGTGGCGACGGCGAGCAGCGGCGCACCGACGACCATGCCGATCGCGAAGGCGGATATGAGCAGGCCGGCCTGGGGGATGGTGACGCCCATGTCCTCGGCGATGGGTGGCAGCAGCCCGGAGAGCATGAACTCGCTGGTGCCGAGTGCGAAGACGGAGAGGCCGAGGATGTAGACGGCGACGGGCATACGGGTGCGTTCGGCTGCTGCGGGCATGAACTACCTCAACCACGGCGAACGGGATCACATTCCCGGGGGCTGATCGCTCCCGCTGCCCGCACCGCCGCCGGCCTCGCCGCCGGCCCCGCCGCCGCCCTCGCTCAGCCGCGCCAGCTCGGCGGCCAGGTTCGTGCGGGCCGGGGCCTCCCAGTGCGCGGCCCCGTAGGCGGTGCGGAAGAGGCGGGGCAGGGCCAGGAGCTGGCGCAGTACGGCGGCCCGGCCGTCGCGGAAGGCCTCGTCGGGGACGAATCCGTACTCGGCGCGGACGGCGGCCGCGTAGGCGGCGTACTCCTCGGGCGTCCCCGCGAGGACGCCGAGGTCGGCGTCGCAGAGGAGCTCGCCGTCGGCGTCGCCGGGTGCGGGGTCGTGGGTGATCGTGAGCCGGACGAGGCGGGCCACCTCGGCGGTGCGGTCGCCGTCGATGCCGAGCTCGGGCAGGGCGCGCTCGGCGAGGGAGGCGCTGCGTTCCTCGTTCTCGGAGCGGTCGGGGCGGTAGACGGCGTCGTGGAACCAGGCGGCGAGCTCCACCGCGGGGCGGTCCGCTCCCGTGCCCTCCGCTGCCAGTACGTCGATGCGTGCGAGTACGTCGGCCAGGTGCGCGGTGGTGTGGTACCTGCGCTGCGGCTCCGCCCAGGCGGCGAGGAGGCGGTCGGCGTAGGGGGCGGGGTCGCGGTCGGGGGCCGCTCCGGCCGCGGTGGTGGTGGCGTGCCAGCGAGCGCGGAGGTCCTGCTCGCGTCGCGTGTCGGAAGTCATGGCGGATGTCATGCGCACATTGTGGTGGTGGCGTGATTGTGCTGGTGGAGGGTGGGCGGAGGCCCGTACCCTGGATATTGGACTAGACCTATTTTCCAATGTGGGACGAAGGATGGGATTACATGAGCAACCGTGCGCTCCTGGAGGTGATCGCCCTCGACGTGGAGGACGCGGTCGCGGCCCAGGCCGGTGGGGCGGACCGACTCGAACTGGTCACCGACATGGCCGCCGACGGGCTCACCCCGCCGCGCGAGACCTTCGCGGCGATCCGGGCGGCGGTCGACATCCGGCTGCGCGTGATGCTCCGGAAGGCGGACGGCTTCTCGGCGGGCTCCGCGCAGGACGTGGAACGCCTGGTCGAGGAGGCGCGGGCGCTGCGCGCGGAGGGGGCGGAGGAGTTCGTGCTGGGCTTCCTGAACCCCGACGGCAGCCCCGACCTCACCGCCGTGGAGGCGGTCGTGGCGGAGCTCGGTGGTTGCGGGTGGACGTTCCACCGGGCGATCGACCGGGCGGCCGACCGTGACCTGCTCCGCAAGGCGGTGCGGGACCTGGACGGGCTCGACACCTACCTGACCGCGGGCGCGGCGGGCGGGGTCGACGAGGGCCTGCCGGTGCTGCTGGCGGAGGCGGCGAAGTCCGGCACCCCCGGGTACGAGCCGCGGATCCTGGTCGGCGGCGGCCTGGGCCTCTCCCACCTGCCGGTGCTGCGCGAAGCGGGCATCGACGCCTTCCACATCGGCAGCGCAGCTCGCCCTTCCGGGTGGGACCGGCCGGTGTCGGCGGCGGCCGTCGCGGAGTGGCGCGCCGCCCTGTCCTGACCGGACGGGAGCTGTGACCGGACCTGACCGGGGCGGGGGCGGACCGGGCGGGGGCGGACCGGACGGGGGTGGACCGGACGGGGCGGGGTCCTGCCCTGCGGGGCCGAGTCCCCTACCCGCCCTTCGCCCGTTCCCCGGGGCTGCGCCCCGGACCCACCTGGGGCTCCGCCCGGGGAACGGTGGAACCGGGGCCTCGGGCGGGGTCTGGGGGAGGGCAGGGGACAGCCTCGCAGGGTTACGCCAGGGCCCCCGGCAGCGGGGCGGCGTGCAGGACGGTGAGACCCGAGACGGCTCGGGTGAGGCACACGTACAGGCGGCGCAGGCCGGTCCGCTCGTCGGGCTCGCCGGAGACCACCTCCGCCGGCTCGTGCAGCACGACGTAGTCGTACTCCAGACCCTTGGCCAGCGAGGCCGGCACCAGCGTCAGCCGCGACTCCGCGGTCGTCTCCTCACCCGGTGCCAGGTACGGGAGGCCCGCCTCCGCCAGCGCCTCCCCGAGTTCGGGGATCCGCGCGTCCGCCGCGATCAGCCCGATCGAACCCTCGTGCACGAGCGAGGCCCGGCAGGCCTCGACCACCGTCGCCGGAAGGGCGGAGGGGGAGTCGACCGAAGAGACGATCAGCGAGCCCGGGGTCTCTCGGACCGAGGAGACCGGGGAGAGGCCCGGCGAGATCGCCGGCAGCAGCCGCGAGGCGTAGGCGATCACCTCGCGCGGCACGCGGAAGCCCGCGGTCAGTTCCTCCAGCACCGCGCTCGGCTTGCCCAGATGCGCCAGCGCCTCGTCCCAGCTGCGGGTCGCCCACGGGGTCGTGCCCTGGGCGAGGTCCCCGAGGACCGTCGCCGAGCCGGTCGTGCAGCGCCGTCCCACCGCCCGGTACTGCATCGGGGACAGGTCCTGCGCCTCGTCGATGACGACATGGCCGAGCGAGTGCGTGCGCTCCACCAGGTCCGTCGCCTCGTCGATGAGGACCAGGTCCGCCGCCGACCACTTCACCGACTTCACGCTGCGCGCCGGCTTCGCCCAGAGGAGGATCCGCTGCTCCTGCGCCGAGAGGATGCCCTCCGCGTGCTCCGCGAGGAACTCCGCGTCGGAGAGCAGTCGCAGGACCAGCTTCGCGGGCTCCACCAGGGGCCACACCGCCTTGACCACGGCCTTCACGGCGGGATTGCGCGCCACCGAGTCCTGGACCCGGTCGTCCGGCGCCTCGCCGGCCTGCTCCATGCGGACGAGGACCGCGTGCGCGATCCGCTGCGGGAGGGCGTCGCGGGCGGCTCCGTAGCGGATGTCGCGGTTCTGGAGTTCGGCGACCATCTCGGCGATCTCGTACGCGGGAACCCGCCAGCGGCGCGATCCGCGGACCACCATCAGCGGTTCCACCGGCTCCGTCACGTGCGAGTCGACCGCGCGGCGCAGTACCTCCGCCATGCGGGCGTCGCCCTTGATCACGGCGGTTTCGGCGGTGTCCGCGCCGCGCACCTCCAGGTCCGCGCGGGCGACCAGATCGTCGACCGTGGCCTGCTTGACCTCCAGCTCGCCCAGCGCGGGCAGGACCTGCTCGATGTAGTGCAGGAAGGAACGGTTCGGCCCGATGACCAGGGTGCCCGTACGGGCGAGGCGGTCGCGGTGCGCGTAGAGGAGGTACGCGACACGGTGCAGGCCGACGGCCGTCTTGCCGGTGCCGGGGCCGCCCTGCACGCAGACGGAGCCCGACAGGCCGGAGCGGACGATCTCGTCCTGCTCGGGCTGGATCGTCGCCACGATGTCGCGCATGGGGCCCACGCGCGGGCGCTCGATCTCCTGCTGGAGCAGCTTGCTGACGGCCGCCGCCTCGGCGGGGTCGGAGAGGTGCTCGTCCTCGTACGCGGTCAGCTCGCCGCCCGTGTAACCGAAGCGGCGGCGCAGCCCGATGTCCTGCGGGTCGTTCTTGGAGGCCCGGTAGAAGGGCTGGGAGACGGGCGCGCGCCAGTCGATCACCATGGGGTCGCCGCCGGCGTCGTGGACGTGGCGGCGGCCGATGTAGAACTGCTCGCCCTCGGCGCCCTCGGAGAGCTCCGCGCCGGGCGCGTGCAGGTAGTTGAGGCGGCCGAAGAAGAGGGGGGTGTGGGAGAGGTCGGCGAGGGCCTTGATCCGGTCGTCGATCTGGGCTTGCAGGACGACCGCGTTGACCCAGTTCGCGGTGACGTCGCGGATGTCGAGGTTCTCGACGTCCTCGCGCATCGCGCGGAGCGCGGACCGGGAGGCGGCGAGGTGGGCCCGCTCGCGGCCCAGGGGATCGGTGGCGGCCTCGCCGGGTGCTGATGCGGCGTCGGGGTCGGTGACGTGGGCGTGCGCGGGCACGGAACTGCCTCCATCTGCTGAGGACCTGCGTGATGCGGGCGGACGGGCCCGCCGGTTTCCGAGCGGCGGGCGGCGCTCCCGGTGACGCGGACGGGAGGCGGCAAGAGCGGAGATTCTAGTCATCGCGGAGCCGCTGCGCGAATGGATTCATCGGATGTCGAGGGGGCCGAAAGTCCTTTGGCGGGGTCACCCCGTACGGGGGGTGTTCGGGCCGTGTCCTCCTTCGGACAGAGCCCGTAGGGGGCGGCATGGGCCGGGAGGAGGATGCCGGGGACCTGCGGGTTCAGCCCTCAGGGCGATGTGACAAGCCGGGCGAAAACCGACCATGGATACATGAGCACCGCAACCTACACCCCGGTCCAGGGTCGCCGCCCTCGCGGCGCCACCGCCACTTCCGACTCCCGCCGCCCCCGCCACAGCGCCGGCAGCGTCCTGCGCGCCGCCAAGGTGTTCGCGGCGACCGCCGTGAGCGTCGTCGTCCTCGGTGAGTACGCCGAGGACGCGGGCGTCATACGCCGCTGAGGCCCGGCGCCTCCGCTCGGGGGTCGGGGCGTTGATCCACTAGGGTCGCGCCGTGACCCTGAGTCCCGAGCCCGGCCGCTCTCCGTCGCCCCGCGCCGGCGTGCTGCTCGCGGGCCTGCTGCTCGTGCTCGGCGTGCTCTGCGTCGCCCTGCGCATCCCGGTGGCCGAAGCGCTCGCCCCCGGGCTCTCCGCCGCCGAGTGGAGCCCGCCCGCCGCGTATCCGCCCTTCGCGGCCATCCTCTTCGCCCCGGCCGCCTGGCTGCCGACCGGCGTACTGAAGGCCGTCCTGGTGTGGGGCAGCGCAGGGCTGTTCGCCCTGCTGATCCTGCTGTCGTGCCGGCTGGCCGGACTGCGGGCCCGGCCGGGCGCCGTGCTGGCCGCCACCGTCGCCGGGCTGTGGCTGGAGCCGCTGTTCCAGACCCCGCTGTCCGGCCAGATCGCCCTGGCCCTGGCCTGCGCCGTCCTGTGGGACCTGCACCGGCCGCGCGGCGCCCTCGGCAGGGGCTTCGCGCTGGGCGCGGCCGCCGGGATCACCCTGACCCCGGCGCTGCTGATCCCGTACCTCCTGCTGGCCGGCCAGGTCAGGGCCGGGCTGACCGCGCTGGGCGCCTTCGCCGGCACCGGCCTGCTCGGGCTGCTGGTCCTCCCGGGCGCCTCCGCCGAGTTCTGGTCCCGGCACCCGGCCGCGGGCGGCCGCTCGCTCCTGCTGGACTGGCCCCACCTGTGGGTGTGGACGGTCCCGCTGCTCACGGCCCTGCTCGCCGCCGTGCTGCGCCGGCGGGTCCGTCAGTCCCCGGCCAGCAGCTCGTCGGCGTCCATGATCCGGTAGGCGTAGCCCTGTTCGGCCAGGAAGCGCTGGCGGTGCGCGGCGAAGTCCTGGTCGATGGTGTCGCGCGCGACGACCGAGTAGAAGCGCGCCTCGTGGCCGTCCGCCTTCGGGCGCAGGACGCGGCCCAGGCGCTGGGCCTCCTCCTGGCGGGAGCCGAAGGTGCCGGACACCTGGATGGCGACCGTGGCCTCGGGCAGGTCGATGGAGAAGTTCGCGACCTTCGAGACGACCAGCACGCTGATCTCGCCCTCGCGGAAGGCGTTGAAGAGCTTCTCGCGCTGCGCGTTGGAGGTCTCGCCCTTGATGACGGGCGCGTCGAGGTGCTCGCCGAGCTCGTCGAGCTGGTCGATGTACTGCCCGATGACCAGCGTCTGCTCGCCCGCGTGCTTGCGCACCAGCGCCTCGGTGACCTTCCGCTTGGTGGCGGTGGTCGCGCAGAAGCGGTACTTCTCCTCCGTCTCGGCGGTCGCGTAGGCGAGGCGCTCCGACTCGGTGAGGTTCACGCGGACCTCGACGCAGTCGGCCGGGGCGATGTAGCCCTGCGCCTCGATCTCCTTCCACGGGGCGTCGAACCGCTTGGGTCCGATCAGCGAGAACACGTCCGACTCGCGGCCGTCCTCGCGCACCAGCGTCGCGGTCAGGCCGAGGCGGCGGCGCGCCTGGAGGTCGGCGGTGAACTTGAACACCGGAGCCGGCAGCAGGTGCACCTCGTCGTAGAGGATCAGGCCCCAGTCCCGGGAGTCGAAGAGCTCCAGGTGCGGGTAGATGCCCTTCCGCTTCGTCGTGAGCACCTGGTACGTGGCGATCGTGACGGGCCGGATCTCCTTGCGCGTGCCGGAGTACTCGCCGATCTCCTCCTCGGTCAGCGAGGTCCGCTTGATCAGCTCGTGCTTCCACTGGCGGGCGGAGACGGTGTTCGTGACCAGGATCAGCGTGGTCGCCTTGGCCTTCGCCATCGCGCCCGCGCCGACCAGCGTCTTTCCGGCGCCGCAGGGCAGTACGACCACGCCGGAGCCGCCGTGCCAGAAGCCCTCGACGGCCTGCTGCTGGTAGGGGCGCAGCGCCCAGCCGGTCTCGTCGAGCTCGATCGGGTGGGCTTCGCCGTCCACGTACCCGGCGAGGTCCTCGGCGGGCCAGCCCAGCTTGAGCAGGGTCTGCTTGATCTGTCCGCGCTCGGAGGGGTGCACGGCGACGGTGTCGGCGTCGAGGCGCGCGCCGACCAGCGGGGCGACCCGCTTCGACCGCAGGATCTCCTCCAGTACCGGCCGGTCGGTGCTGGTCAGGACCAGTCCGTGGACGGGGTGCTTGGAGAGGGTGAGCCGGCCGTAGCGGGCCATGGTCTCGGCGACGTCGACGAGCAGCGCGTGCGGGACGGGGTAGCGGGAGAACTCCACGAGGGCGTCCACGACCTGCTCGGCGTCGTGCCCGGCGGCCCGTGCGTTCCACAGCCCCAGCGGCGTGATCCGGTACGTGTGGATGTGCTCGGGGGCGCGCTCCAGCTCGGCGAAGGGCGCGATGGCGCGCCGCGCGGCCGCGGAGAGCTCGTGGTCGATCTCCAGGAGGAGGGTCTTGTCGCTCTGGACGATGAGGGGCCCGTTCACGCACGTCCCTTTCGGCGTGGGAGGACCGCCCGGACGCGGGCGGCCAAACCTCCAGTCTGCCGTATCGCTCCGCGGGCCGGGTGGTTCTGGTCGCGCCCCGGCCGCCACGGGCGTCGCCCCGGCCGTTAGGGGCGCGCTCTGGGGGCGGGCGTGGAGGTGGCGAAGGCGAGGATCTCGGCGGCGGCCTCACGGAGGGTGGGGAAGTGGCGGTGGGCCTCGGGGTGGGCTTCGGGGGTGTTGACCGTCCAGACCGTCATGCCGGCCGCGAGGCCCGACCGGACGCCCGAGGGGGCGTCCTCGACGACCAGGCAGTGGGCGGGGTCGGCGCCCAGCAGTGCCGCGCCCCGCAGGTACGGGACCGGTGAGGGCTTGCCCTCCGCGACGGTGGCGGCGTCCACGAGCACCGGCGGCACGGGCAGGCCGGTGCGGTCGAAGCGGCCGCGCACCCGGTGGGCGTAGTTCGAGGTGACCAGGCCCCAGCTTCCCGGGGGCAGGGCGGTCAGCAGCCCGGCCGCGCCGTCGAAGGCGGCGTAGGTGCCGGACCGGACGTCCTCGTCCTCCAGCTCGTGCAGCGCGGCCAGGCACGCGTGCGGGTCCAGCTCAGGGGCGACGGCCGCGAAGGTCTCCATCGGGCGGGTCCGCAGGGCCACGGCGTAGACGGCGTCCGGGTCCAGTCCGTGGCGGGCGGCCCAGGTGGCCCAGACCCGGCGCTGGTTGGCGACGGCGTCGACGAGGGTGCCGTCCACGTCGAACAGGACGTACCGGGCGGGAGCGGCGGGACCGGAGGGGACGGCGGGACCGGAGAGGGTGGCGGGAGAGGAGGGGACGGCGGGAGCGTGGGCTGCGTGGGTCACCGGCGGATCATGCCAGGCCGCGCAGGAGCAGGTTCAGGCCGCCCTCGAATTCCCGCTCCTGGCTGACCGAGCGGGCGTCGCGCGCGGTGGCCGTCATGTACGGGAACTCCTCCGCGGGAAGACCGGCGATGGCGGTGGTCCCGGGGCCGGCCAGCGGCCCGAGGTGTTCCAGCTGCGTGGCGCCGAGCACGTACGCGATGAGCGCGCGCAGCGCGATCACCCGGTCCTCGGCCTCCACTCCGGCCTCGGTGAGGACGCCGAGCACGGTTTCCGACCAGCGCAGCCCGCTCGGCGAGCGGTGCCGGTGCGTCAGGGAGAGCGCCAGGGTGTCCGGGTGGGCGCTCATGGTGTCGCGCAGGCGGCGGGCCAGGACGGTGATCCGGCCGGGCCAGGGGCCCGGCGGCGGCGGGGTGCTGTCGACGCCGCTGAGGACGAGTTCCACGACGAGGGCTTCGAGTTCCTCGCGGCCCGGGACGTAGCGGTACAGGGCCATGGGGCTGGTGCCGAGCTCGGTGGCGACGGCGCGCATGGAGAGGCCGGAGAGCCCGTCGCGGTCGATGACGGCGAGGGCGGCGGCGGCCAGTTGGTCCGGGGTGTGGGAGCGGGGGCGCGGCATGACGGTTGACAGCGTACGGCATACGCCTACGCTGGAGAGGTAGGCGTACGGCATACGCCTACGCCTGTCGAGGGAGGGTTTCCCATGTTCGAACCCGGTTCCGTGGTCCCCGTACGCCTGCTCACGCCCCTCACGGGAGAGGCCGTTCCCGTGCCCGATCCCGAGGGGCTGGTCCATCTGCAGTTCCGGCGTTTCGCCGGCTGTCCCGTCTGCCACCTCCACCTGCGCTCCGTCGTCCGGCGGCACGCGGAGATCGAGGCCGCCGGCATCCGGGAGGTCGTGCTCTTCCACTCCGCCGCGGAGGAACTGCGCCCGCACACCGCCGACTTCCCCTTCGCCGTGGTCGCCGATCCGCGGCAGCGGCTGTACCGGGAGTTCGGCGTCGAGTCCTCCCCGCGCTCGCTGCTGGACCCGCGCGCCTGGGGCCCGGTGCTGTGGGCGGTCGCCCGGTCGGCCGTCGAGGTGGTGCGCGGCCGGGAGCGGCTGCCCGCCCCGCGGCAGCCGAACGGACGGCTCGGGCTGCCCGCCGACCTGCTGATCGGGCCCGACGGGACGGTGCTGGCCGCCAAGTACGGGGAGCACGTCTACGACCAGTGGTCGGTCGACGAACTGCTCCGGCTGGCGGCGGCCCGATATCCCGTGGGCATCGGAGAAGGCTCCGCGTAGGGTCCGCGCATGAGCAGCGATCAGCAGAGCTTCGTCCCGCCGGCCGAGGTGTTCGAGGTGCCCGTCCGGCTCGTCGGGGAGGGCTTCCGGCTGGAGCCCCTCGGGCCCGAGCACAACGAGGGCGACCTCGCCGCCTGGAGCGGCAGCGTCGCGCACGTGCGCGCGACGCCCACCTTCCTGGGCGACTGGCCTCCGGGGGGAGGCATGAGTCCCGAGGAGAACCTCGCCGACCTGGTGCGCCACGCAGGGGACTTCGCCGACCGGCGAGGATTCACGTACAGCGTCCTGGAGGGGGAGCGCGACGGGGAGGGCGAGGTCATCGGCTGTCTCTACATCTACCCGGCGCGCGAGGAGCCGACGCGCGTGCGCGTCAGCTCCTGGGTGCGCGCCGACCGGGCCGCGCTCGACAAGGCGGTGTACGAGACCGTCCTGCGCTGGCTCGTCGAGGTCTGGCCCTTCGGCGCGGAGCGCATCGACTACGCGGCGAGGTGATCGGCCGGCCCCCTGTCCCCGGCCCCCGGTCTCCCGGTCCCCGCCTCCCCGATCGTCAGTCGTCGCAGGTGTGGAAGGTGCAGAAGCGGACCTCGCTGACGCCCGGGAGCCGGGAGATCTCCTCCTTCAGCGCCTCCCGGCCCCCTTCCTCGGGGAAGGTCTTGGGCATGCCCACCTCGATTCTGAATCCCTCGGCGAACTGACCCACCTCCACATCGGTCGCGCCGAACTGCCGCAGCCGTTCCTTGTGCTCGCTCAACTCCTGGCGGGTGTAGCGGCTGTCGCCGTCCAGCTTCGCGGAGAAGTACGGGGGCGGCTCGTTCGCCTCCGACTCGTGGTCCGACGGGAAGAAGGAGGGGAAGGCGATCAGGGCGAAGGCGCCGAGGACCGCCAGGGGCGACGCCACCGCGAACCGCAGGCCCGGGCGGTTGCCGGGGTCCACGAAGGCCGCGGCCAGCAGCAGTACGGCGGCCGGGAGGAAGAAGAACATGCCGATGAGGACGCCGATCACCGACCAGGCGATCAGGCCCGTTCCGATGAGGAGGCAGGTCCGCGCGAACGCCTTCGGGGCCCCGCGCATCAGGAGCGGAGCGGCGGTCACCAGCGCGGTGGTGAAGAAGAACCCGCCCAGTAGCTGGGACATGGCGATCCCCAGGGCCGCCGCGATGCCCGCCGCCACGATCCCCGCCACGCCCCAGGCCCACTGCCCGCCGGCCACTCTCCGGGATTCCCCCATGACGCCCCCTCGGTCTTGAACATGTTCAACTGAACGCGTTCAAGATAACGCACGAACGGTGCGCGGGGTAGCGGTACGGGCGACCGGACGCGGCTCGGTGCCCCTTACGCGCCCAGGTGCTCCAAGGGCCCGGCCGGATAAGGGGTTTCCAGCGGGAGCAGGGCCCGCGCCGCCTCCGGTTCGCCGGAGCGCAGCAGGCCGTGGATCTCCCGGGCCAGCGGGGTGACATCACGGACGGAGACCGTCCACTCGTCGGCGTAGGCGCGGGACATCGGCCCGGACAGGCCCAGTTGGAGCGAGCGGTGCGGCAGCGGGTTCAGGTGCAGGTCCCGCTCCGGGTCCCACTGGACGCGGGCGGGGGCGGTGCGCAGCGTCCTCGCCCAGGCCTCGCGGTCGGCGTGCACGCCGGAGACGTAGTGCGACAGGCAGGCGCCGCTCAGGGCCCGGTCGAAGCCCGCGCGGGTGATCTCCACGGCCAGCACCGTCTCCTGGTCGGCCTTGGTGGCCCAGCCGCAGCGGTACATCATCCAGAGGAAGGACGGCTTGACCCAGGTCATCCGCTCCCGCTTCCAGGCGGGCGGAAAACGGCCGTCCCGGGCGGCGGGCACCCCGATCCGGGGGTGGTAGGCCTGGTACACGGTGACGGTGCCGGCGGTGTGCGCGGCACGGATCTGGTGGCGGGGGACGGGGTGGGCGGTCGCTTCGGGCATGCCCCCAGGGTGCGGGCCCGCGCACCGCCCGGGCCAGGGGTTTTCCTTCCGCGCGTACGGAGGGACCGCGCGCTAGATCTGGTCCTCCTCCAGTTCCGCGACCCCCGTGATCCGGTGCAGCGCGAAGGTCCGTACCTCGTCCGCCGTGTGGTCGTACCCGGTGACGAAGCCGCCCTCCACGCGCACCGGGGCGATGACCCGCTGGCTCGCCGCCCCGTCGGCGTTGACGTAGCCGATCCACACCGCGGACCCGGTGAGCGCGGCCGCCTGCACGGTCGCCAGCGTCTCCGCCGCGCTCGTGCGCGGGAGTTCGCCGGGGGTGGTTCCGGTCCCGCTCGTCCCCGCGGCGGAGGCCGGCTCCTTGCGGACCGCCGTCGCCGCCAGGTCGCCCGCGCGGATCGCCCGTACGGCCGCCCCCAGCAGCGTCCGATCCGGGACGGGCGGCCCGTCCGGGACCGGTACGGGCAGGGCGCGCGCCGGGGTGCGGTGGGCGTCGGCGCGGGAGACCAGGACGTCACCCGTACGGGATTCCGCGGCCGGGGCGTACCCCATGGCCCGCAACCCGTCGAGCAGCGCGGTCGGTTCGGCCTGCGCGGCCAGGACGGTCGGCGCGAGGCGGCGCAGCCCGAGGCCGGCGGACCGCTTGTCGGCGAGGATCTCGTTCAGCATGCCGTCGTCGTCGCAGCGCACGTACGAGGAGGCCGCGCCGACCCGGAGGTGTCCGTGCCGCCGGGCCACGTCGTCGATGAGGTACGACAGCGGCTGCGGCACCGGGGTGCGGCTGTGCTCGGTGAGGAAGGACTGCAGGTCGACGGCGGTGTGGCCGGCGTCCAGGGCGCGTCTGACCGATCCGGGCGTGAAGCGGTACACGGTGGCCCCGCCCTTGGACTCCACGTCCGCCAGCACGGCCAGCACCTCGGCGAGGGCCCGCCGCAGCGGCCCCGGAGCCACCGCCGTCAGGTCGGCCTGGAGCAGTACGTGGTCCACGGGCTCGGGCAGCAGCGGCGCGAGCAGGGGCGCCGGGTCGCGCCCCTCCAGCAGGGCACGGCCGGGCGCGGCGAGCGCGCCCCGGCCGGTGACTCCGAGCACCTCCGCCTCGGTCAGCGTCCAGCGGGCGAGGCGGGCGCGCAGTTCGCTCGTCCCGCGCACCGGCCGCTCCCAGTCCAGGCGGGCGAGCAGCGCGGCCGGGTCGGGGGAGGCGCCCTCGGGGAGGGCGGCGAGCAGTCCGAGGATGCGGCGGCGCACCTCGGGGGCGGCGGAGCGGTCCAGTTCGGCCCCGAGCGCGGAGAGCGTACGGCCCTTCGCGTCCTGTTCGCCGACCAGTCCCGGGGTCCGGGTGGCGGCCAGCCAGGCCGTCGCCAGCACCGACCAGCGCTCGGCGGGCGGGGCTTCGAGCCAGTCGTCGAAGGCGGGGGTCGGGGCGTACCGCTCGTCGGCCTCGCCGTCGCTGGCCAGCAGGCCCGCCGCGTAGGACAGCTCGATCCAGAACGCCGCCGACGGCTCGTCGGTGTCGAGCGAGGACGCCGTCCGCTTCAGGTCGCGTACGGAGAGCCCGCCCGCGCGGAGCACGGCCGGACCGGTGTGCTCCCAGGACTTCACCAGCTCCTCGACCGTCGACAGCGCGGCCAGTGCCTGGCCGGCCGCGTTCGCGTCCACAAGCTGTGGACGGTGTTCGCGGTGCGCGGGAACCGCCGGGGGCAGCGGCTCCGTCAGCCGGTGCGCGAGCCCGCCGCGCAGGTACAGGGCCACCTCGCGCGGCAGCAGCACCGTGCGCGCGGAGGCGGGCAGCAGCAGGCCCCGGTCGCGCAGCCAGCGCACCGGAGGCGTCGGATGGGGCGTCACTTCCCCGTACGGCGGACCCCACACGAGCCGGCCCAGCACCTGGTGGGCCTCGGCCGGAGCCTCGTCGAGCAGCGCCGACATCCGTACCGGGTCGGTGAACAGGCCCGTCAGCGCGGTCACCGCCGACACCGGGTCGTGCGTCGGGGGCAGCCCGACGGCCGCCACGATCTCCTGGATCCGGGTCGGCGACATGCCGGCCGTGGCCTCCGCGACGGTGGGGCCGAGCCCGGTGGGGGAGGGGCGCGTGGCGGAGGGGGCGAGCAGTTCGCGGGCGGTGCGGACCAGGCGCAGCCGTTCGTCGTCGCCCCAGACCAGGGCCTGCTCGCGCAGGGTGGCCAGGGCCCGGGGGAGTTCGGCGCGGGCCCCGTTGTCGGCGCCGGAGGTGGTGCCGGTGTCACCGCTGAGCAGGGACTCCAGTACCGCGTAGGGGCAGGGTTCCGGGCCCACCGCCAGGGCCTCGGCGGCCTGCAGGGCGAACCGGTCCAGGCGGTCCAGCGCGCGCACCACCGAAGCCCGCGTACCGGCCCGGGTGGCGAGCTGCGTCACGTCTCCGGGGACCGGGCTCAGCAGGTCCGGCCGGGCGCGCAACAGGGCGCCGAGCCCGTCGTCGTCGCGGGCGCGCAGCGCTTCGGCGAGGGAGCGCGGAGCGCTTCCCGCGGTGCTCGGGTCAGGCACGGTCGTCGCCTCCTGGTCGCGTCGGCCGGTCAGTCGGCCGGTCCCCATCCGGTCAACGGTATCCGCTGCGCCCCCGGCCGCTCCACGGGCGCACGCGCTACCTTCTGTCGAGGTGGCACGGGAGGAGCCGGGGCGTGGGGATCGAGAGCGACCATCTGGTCTACGAATATCTCAGCCGGGTCGGGGACTTGGCGCAGCGCAGGCAGCTGCCGTCGGGGGACCGGATGCGGCTGGTCGCGGGGTTGCGGGACGAGATCGACCGGCGTCGGGCGAAGTACGAACCGGAGACGACGGCGGCGGTCCGGCGCATCCTGGAGCGGATCGGCACGCCGGAGGAGGTGCTGGACACGCTGTCGACGACGGGCGGGGCGCAGCCCGTTCCCCCGGCCCCGTTCGCTCCCGCCACCCCCTCCGCCTCCGCGGTGCCGGTGCAGCGGGGGCCCGCGCCGCCGCATCTCGCGGGGCTCGACGAACTGGGCCCCGGCGAGCGGCTGGAGCCCGACTGGTGGACCGTCGGGCCGGCATCGACGGTGGAGGGCTTCGCGGGCGGGATCGAGATCCCGGAGCTCCTGAAGGGGCCGGGCGCGGCGCGGGGTCCGGAGCCCGACCCCGATCCGGAGGAGTCCGCCGGGGCCGCTCCCGGGCCGCGGCCCACGCTCAGGGGCTTCCTGCGCGAGCGGCGGCGCCGGGCGAAGGCGGAGGCGGCCCCCGCCGCGCCGGCGGCCGCGCCGCGGCCGAAGCCGTACGCCTTCCTGCTGCTCGCGGCGGTGACCCTGGTCGCGGGGGCCGTCTCCGGCTACTGGCTGCTGCTCGCCGCGGGCTGGCTGCTCGCGTACGCCTCGCGCGTGCTGGGTCCCGCGGAGCGGAAGTGGGTGGTCTTCGGGCTGCCCGGGGTGGTCTTCTCGGGGGCGGTGGTGTGGCTGTGGGGCCGGCTCAACGGCCGCTGGGGCGACCCCCTGGCCGACGCCGCCCTGAGCGGAACCTTCCGGGACCTCCTGCCCTGGCTGGTGCGAGCCGCGGCGGTGTCCTCGGCGCTGTACCTGCTCTGGCGCTCCCGGCGCCGCTGAGCCCCTCCTCAGCCCTTCTTCTTTTCCGCTTTTCGGCCTTTCGCCGGCCGGCGGAATGACAAAATCCTCCCGAAGCGGTGGCGCACCGACGGGGGTGGGGCTGTGCGATTACGACGTGTCGCGATGACGGTGTCGGTGGTGATCGGCTCGCTGCTGGCGGGCTGTGACGCCCCGGGAGGCGAGGGCAAGGACTCCGAGCCCCGCGGCGAGGCGCGCGAGGCGCTCTCCGCCCGGCTCGCCGAGCGGTCCCTGGCGGCCGCCAAAAAGGATCCGCGGCTGGCCACCGCCCTCGCCCAGGAGGCGGCCGGCCTGGGCCACGGCGAGAAGGTGGTCGCCGCGCTCAACGCCCTCGCCTCCCCGCACCTGGTACTGCCGCTCACCACGGACCCGGCGGACGGCGTGTTCCGCCTGCTGCGCGCCTCCGCCGAGGGGCGGGTCGTCGCCGGGGCCTCCGACGCCGGCGCCGTGGTGGTCTGGGACACGTACACCGGAAAGCCCGTGCTGCGGGGCGGGCTGCCGGCCGCCGCCACGGAGCTGGCCGTCTCACCGAGCGGGACGCTGGTGGCGGCGGCGACGGCGGCGGGTGACGTCCGCGTGTGGAGCACCGGCACCCGGAAGGAAGCCGCACGGTTCACTCGCCCCGCGGACGGGAACACCGGGCTGGCGTTCGACATCGGCGGCGCCCACCTGCTCTCCGGCTCCGGGGCCGCGATCGAGATCCGCGACACCAAGATCTGGACGAGCGCCGCCCGCATGCCCGCGGAACCCGCCGGATCGGTCCGGGACCTGGCCTTCTTGTGGGACTCCGGCTTCCCGGAGCCGACGCTGGTCGCCGTGTCCAACGGCGGGGTGCTCCAGCGGTTCTTCGTGGGGCAGCGCAAGCGGCTCGACGGGGTCCCCCTCACCAAGGTTTCGCGCGAGCCCGTCCCGCACCGCTTCGGCCCCACCTCCGGAGTGCTGCCCGTGGTGGGCCTGACCGGCGCCGGGCGTTCCCGCTTCCTGCGCCTGGACACGAGTCCGCGGGGGGCGGCCGCCGTGCGCGAGGAGTTCGTGGACTCGGCCGGTACGCGGCCACGGGATCCCATGGAGGGAGACGGGGCCGGATCGGACGAGTACGAGGGGCAGGAGGACGGGGACGGTACGGGTGGCTCGCCGGCGCCGGGCACTCCCGACGGCTTGCCGGACCAGGTGCTGACGCTGTCGGTCATCGACCACAACTCCTGGGTCGCCAGCACGTCCGACCGCACCCGGGCTGTCGTACGGGGGTCCAAGGAGGACACGAGCGCCTACACGGAGCTGTGGGGGCTCGGCCCGGGCGGGAAGACCGAGCCGATCAGTGCCCTGGTCGCATGGGAGCAGGGGAACCAGGGCTCCACCGCGGCCTTCGGGATCGACGACGGCCGGGTCCTGTTGTGGACGTTCTCCCGGCAGCAATATCCGGAGGACCCCTTGCGGCCCGAGGCGGTGGACGTGGACGACGAACTGCTGCGGCTGTGCCGGGCCGCCCCGGTGGAGCTCGACGAGACCGAGTGGCGGAAGCACCTGCCCGGTGTGCCCTACAAACCCGCCTGCCGGGCGGCCTTGGAGAAGGCCAACGCGGGCTACGGAGAAGGCTGACGGTCGGCCACGACGATGTCCGGCACACCGATGGTCCGCCCACCGGCGGACCGGGAACGAAGGGAACGGGACGCAGAGATGAGCACCCCGCCGCAGCCGCCGCCCGCCGGGCCACAGCCCCAGCCCGGGCCCGCTCCGGGCGCCGGCGCCCCACCCCCGCCCGCTGCCGGTGCCCCCGCCCCCGCGGCGGCCCCGGCCGCCCCGCCCGGCCCGCCGTTACGGCAGCGGATCGGTTCGGGACTCGGCCGGTTCGGGAACAGCCGGCAGGCCGCGCTCTGGGTCACCGTGAGCGCGCTGCTGCTCGCCGGGGTCGGCATCGTGCTGGACCGGGTGGTCTGGGACGAGCCGGGGCGCTTCACCGTGGTGGACCTGTTCTCCGAGGAGACGAAGGACGCCCCGTTCGCCGAGGGCAGCACCGAGAACCCGGGGACGGGGGGCACGGGCACCGCGCCCGCGGCCGTCCTCACCATGGTCCTGAAGAACAACACCGACGACCTGCACACCTTCAAGGCCATCGGCGTGCGCACCAAAGCAGAGGTCAAGGTCGACGAATGCAAGAAGGGCTCGGGTGGTGACACCCTCTACACCGGCGGGTTCGAGGTCCAGGCCCCTCCGCTCGGGCAGAAGTCCGAGACGCCGATCCCGCTCGGCTACAGCGTCCCGGTGAAGGGGATAGAAGCCCGCCACCTCACCATCGGCGCCGCTTCGTACGGCGGGACCGGCTCCGGCGGACCCGTCCTGGCGCTGGAGGTCTATCTGGTCGAGGACGACGGAAAGGTCTTCGAGGTGGGCCGGGTCGCGGTACAGGGCAACGCCCTGGCCACCACGGTCTACCCGATGAACGTGGACCTGCTCCCGGTCGGCGACCGGGTCGATCCCGACTGCGTGGCCAAGATCGCCGACGGCATCGACCAGATGCAGAAGAAGGGCTACAAGCTCTCCAAGGACGTCCGGGCCGTCCGCGACGGGGCACGCACCACCGCCGAGAAGCTGCGCGGCTGAGCCCTCAGCCGGAAGGTGCCGGAGCGGGCACCGCCGCCGGCGCCGTCCACGGGGACGTCGGGACGATCAGGGGGGAGCCCGTCACCGGGTCCGGGATGACGATCGAGTCGAGGCCGAAGACCTCGCGGACCAGGTCGGCCGTGACGACCACCGCCGGCGGGCCCTCCGCCACCACCCGGCCCGATTTCATCGCGACCAGGTGGTCCGCGTAGCGCGCGGCCTGGTTGAGGTCGTGCAGGACGGCGACGACCGTGCGGCCGCGTTCGTGGTTCAGGCGCCGGACCAGGTCCAGCACCTCGACCTGGTGGGCGATGTCCAGGAAGGTCGTCGGCTCGTCCAGGAGCAGGATGTCCGTGTCCTGGGCGAGGGCCATCGCGATCCAGACCCGCTGCCGCTGCCCGCCCGACAGCGCGTCCACGGGCCGGTCCGCCAGGTCCGCCACCGAGGTCCGGGCCATCGCGTCGACGACGGCCCGCTCGTCCGCCTCCGACCACTGCTGCCACCAGTGCTGGTGCGGCTGCCGCCCGCGCGCCACCAGGTCCGCGACCGTGATCGCCTCCGGGGCCGAGGGGGACTGCGGGAGGAGTCCGACCGCCCGGGCGATCCGCCGGGTGGGGAGGGAGGAGAGGGCCTCGCCGTCCAGGACCACCGACCCCGACCGGGGTCGCAGGAGCCGTCCCAGGGCCCGTAGCGTCGTCGACTTGCCGCACGCGTTCGGGCCGACGATCACCGTCACCTTGCCGTCCGGGACGGACAGGTCCAGGTCTTCGACGACCACACGGTCCTCGTAGGCGAGGGTCAGTTCCCGCGCGGACAGACGGCTCACGGCTTGCCTCCACTGCGGCTGCGCATGATCAGCCAGATCAGGTACGGGGCCCCGACGGCGGCCGTCAGGACGCCCACCGGGAGTTCGGTCGGGGACAGGAGCTTGCGGGCGAGCAGGTCGCCCAGGACGACGATCACGGCGCCCGTCAGGGCGGAGCAGAGCAGCGGGATCTGGGCCGTGCGGGTCATCCGGCGGGCGATCTGCGGGGCGAGGAGTGCCACGAAGTCCACCGGGCCGGCCGCGCCCGTGGCCACGGAGGCGAGGATCACGCCGAGGGCGACGAGGCCGAGGCGGACCCGGCCCAGCCGGATGCCGAGCGCGGTGGCCGTGTCGTCGTCGAGGGAGACAGTGCGCTGGGCGCGGGCCGCCCACAGGACGCCGGGGAGGAGGGCGAGCAGGACCCACGCCAGCGGCGTCGCGACGTCCCAGCCGCGGCCGTTGAGGGAGCCCGTCATCCAAATCTGCGCCTGCTGTGCGACGAGGTAGTCGCCCTTGGTCATGAGGAGGGTGGTCACCGAGCGCAGGGCGATGGCGAAGCCGATGCCGATGAGGACGAAGCGCGTCGCGTGCAGGCCGCCCCGCCACGCGAAGACGTAGACGAGCGCCGCAGCGGTCATCCCGCCGAGCACCGAAAGGTACGGCAGGACGGTGTACGAGGTGACGCCGAAGGTCAGCGCCGCCACCGTGACGGCGCTCGCGCCCTGGCTGATGCCGATGATGTCGGGGGAGGCGAGCGGGTTGCGGGCGACGGTCTGGATCAGCGCGCCGGCCACCCCGAAGGCCAGGCCGACGAGCAGGCCCACCGTCATGCGGGGCAGCCGCAGGGTGCCGACGACCAGGTCGTCGGGGGAGGGCTGTCCGAGGAGGACCTTCAGCACCTCGCCGGGGGCCACGAAGGACTCGCCGACGGAGAGGTAGGCGACGCACACCGCCGCCAGGAGCACGGCCAGGCACAGGGCCGTGGCCGCCGCCCGGCGGTGCAGGAGGAAGGAGCCCCGGCCCGAGCGGGGGCGCACGAGTGCGTAGCCGGCGGGGAGGACCCGGGTACCGGTGCTCATGCCGCCACCGGCTTCCGGCGGACCAGCGCGATCAGGAACGGGACCCCGATCAGCGCGGTCATCACCCCGGCCGGGACCTCGCCGGGCGGCACCACGATCCGTCCGAGTACGTCCGCGACGAGCAGCATCACGGGGCCGATCAGGGCCGCCATCGGCAGCGCCCAGCGGTGGTCGCTGCCGACGACGGCCCGTGCGAGGTGGGGTACGGCCAGTCCGATGAAGGCGATCGGCCCGGCCGCCGCGACCCCGGCGCCGGTGAGGACGGTGGCGCCGAGGCCGCCGACGATCCGTACGGCCGCGACGTTCTGCCCGAGCCCCTTCGCGAGGTCCTCGCCCAGCGCGAGCGCGTCCAGGCCGCGGGCCACCGACACCACCAGGACGGCTCCGACCAGCAGGAACGGCCAGATCTGGTGGACGACGGAGGCGTCGCGCCCGGCGATCGAGCCGACCTGCCAGAAGCGGAACTCGTCCAGCGCCGAGGCCTTCGTCGTGAGGACGCCCATGGTGACCGACACCAGCAGGGCGTTGATCGCGGCCCCGGCCAGGGCCAACTTGACGGGGGTCGCCCCGCCGCGGCCGCCGGCGGCGACGGCGTACACGGCCACCGAGGCGACGGCGGCGCCCGCGAAGGCGAACCACACGTAGCCGCTCAGGGTGTGCACCCCGGCGAAGGCGATGGCGCAGACGACGGCGACCCCGGCTCCCTGGCTGATGCCGAGGATGCCGGGGTCGGCGATGGGGTTGCGGGTGATGCCCTGGAGCGCGGTCCCGGCGAGGGCGAGGCCCGCGCCGACCATCAGGGCTATGAGGGTCCGCGGTACCCGCAGCGTGCGGACGACCTCGGCGTCCGGCCCGGTGGCGCCCCGGAAGAGCGCGTCGAAGACCTCTCCGGGCGCGATGGCGCGGGCTCCGACGGCGAGGCTGAGGAGCACCGCGCACAGCAGCGCGCCGAGGCCGGCCGCCGTCCACGCGATGCGACGGGCCGTCAGGGCGCGCCGACCCGCCGTGGGGGCCGCGGGGAGGTGTGCCGCGGGAGCCGCGGGGGCGGGGGCTGACATGTCACCAAATTTCACTGTCTGGTAAGGCGAGGCTAAGTCTACGTTCCCGGTCGCGGTGCCCGGGTCGGCAGAATGGAGCCATGACTCCCGAGACGCAGCTGACCGTCGGGTTCGACCTCGACATGACCCTCATCGACTCCCGGCCGGGCATCAAGGCGGCCTTCGAGGCGCTCTCGGCCGAGACGGGCACGTTCATCGACACCGAGCAGACCGTTTCGCGTCTCGGGCCGCCACTGGCGCAGGAGCTCGCGTACTGGTTCCCCGAGGCGGAGATCCCCGCCGTGGCCGACCGCTACCGGGAGATCTATCCCGCCTACGCCATCGAGCCGACCCCGGCGATGCCCGGTGCCCGCGAGGCGGTCGAGGCGGTCCGCGCCCTCGGCGGCCGTGCGATCGTCGTCACCGCCAAGCACGAGCCCAACGCCCGCCTGCACCTGGACCACCTCGGGATCAAGCCCGACGCGGTCATCGGCTCGCTGTGGGCGGAGGCCAAGGCGACCGCCCTGCGCGCGTACGCCGCCCAGGTCTACGTCGGCGACCACGTGGGCGACGTCCGCGGCGCCCGTACGGCCGGAGCGGTGTCGGTGACGGTCCCGACGGGCCCGTGCCCGGAGCCGGAACTGCGGGAGGCGGGCGCGGACGTGGTCCTGGCGGACCTCACGGAGCTGCCGGCCTGGCTCGCGGAGTACGAGCGCACGCGGACCGTGTAGCAGGCGGAGCAGGCGGAGTACCCGGAGCAGGGGCCCTACGCCTGCGAGGCGCGGGCCGCCGTGCGCTGCGCGGCGGCCGACCGCAGCACGCCCGCCGCCGAGATCATGAAGCCGACGCCCATGAGCATGCACACGGCCCACGCGTACGAGGGGAACGGGTCCGTGTCGAGGAAGAGCGGGGCCATCGTGGCGAGCGTGGCGACGGCGCCGACGATGAAGACGATGCCGCCGGCCTTGACGAGCGCGTCACCGGGGCGGGCCGCGTCGGGGTCCACGGGCTCGGGCTGAGGAGTAGGGGTCACGGGGCCAGGGTAGTTCCCCGGCCCTCGGCCGGCCCCGTCCGGTGGGCCGTGCCCGCGGATCCCGCGCGACCGCCGGATCAGTCGAAGATCGGGCCGCCCGCCGTCCTCGTACAGCCGTCGTCGCCCGGGAGGACGGGCGCGAACGATACCGGCCAGTGCTCCTGGCCGGTATGGGTGGAGCAGCTTGACGAGGGGTAGATAGACGGCGAGGCTTCGGGCAATGGCAGGCAAGAGCAAGCGCTGGATAGCCTGACCTGCGGGAACAGTGGTTTGGCTGACTGGTGGAATGGGGTGCTCGCTTTGCCTACCGGCAAGGTCAAATGGTTCAACAGCGAGAAGGGCTTCGGCTTCCTCTCCCGCGACGACGGCGGCGACGTCTTCGTTCACTCGTCCGTGCTTCCCGACGGGCTGGACGCCCTCAAGCCCGGCCAGCGCGTCGAGTTCGGTGTCGTCGCGGGGCAACGCGGTGACCAGGCGCTTTCGGTGATCGTCCTGGATCCGGCACCCTCCGTCGCGGCCGCGCAGCGGCGCAAGCCCGACGAGCTCGCGTCCATCGTGCAGGACCTCACGACCCTGTTGGAGAACGTCACGCAGCAACTGGAGCGGGGCCGTTACCCCGACAAGGCGCACGGCGGGAAGATCGCCGGCATGCTGCGCGCCGTGGCCGACCAGCTCGACGTCTGACCCTCGCGCACGACCGTGCCCCGCCGCCCGTCAGGGCCGCGGGGCACGGTCATGTCCTACGGGCCTACGGGAAGGCCAGCGCGTCCGCCGCGATGGCCGGAACCAGGCCCTCCGCGGCCGCCCGGGTCAGCAGGCCGCGCACCGCGGCGTAGCCGGCTTCGCCGAGGTCGGCGGTGAACTCGTTGACGTACAGCCCGATGTGCTGGTCGGCGACGGCCGGGTCCAGCTCCTGCGCGTGCTCCCGTACGTAGGGCCGGGACGCCTCCGGGTCCTCCCAGGCCATCCGGACCGACGTACGGGCCGACTCGGCGAGCGCGCGCAGCGCGTCCGCGCCCAGCGAGCGCTTGGCGATGATCGCGCCGAGCGGGATCGGCAGGCCGGTCGTGGACTCCCAGTGCTCGCCCATGTCGGCCAGGCAGTGCAGTCCGTAGTCCCGGTAGGTGAAGCGGGCCTCGTGGATGACCAGTCCGGCGTCGACCCGGCCGTCGCGCACGGCGGGCATGATCTCGTGGAAGGGCAGGACGACCACCTTGCCGACGCCTTCGGGCAGCACGTCGGCGGCCCACAGCCGGAACAGCAGGTAGGCGGTGGAGCGTTCGCTCGGCACCGCGACCGTCTTGCCGGTCAGGTCCACGCCCGGCTCGCGCGTCAGGACCAGGGGTCCGCAGCCGCGGCCCAGCGCGCCGCCGCAGGGGAGCAGCGCGTACTCCTCCAGCACCCACGGCAGGACGGCGTAGGACACCTTCAGGACGTCGAACTCGCCGTCCTCCCCGCGCTCGGCCAGGCCGTTGGTGATGTCGATGTCCGCGAAGGTGACGTCGAGGGCGGGTGCGCCGGGGATCCGGCCGTGGGCCCAGGCGTCGAAGACGAAGGTGTCGTTCGGGCAGGGCGAGTACGCGATCCGTACCGTCCCGGCGGCGTCTGCTGCGGTCATGAGGGTCCTCCCCAGGAAGCGAGTACGGGGCCCAGGGCCCGGAAGCCGTCGGCCAGTGCCGTCAGCGCCTCGCCGATCCGCCAGGCGTCGCGGTCCCGCGGGCCCACGGAGTTGGAGACGGCTCGGACCTCAAGGACGGGCAGCCCGTGGGCGGCGGCGGCCTCGGCGACCCCGAAGCCCTCCATGGCCTCGGCCCCGGCGAGCGGGTGCCGGGCGGCGAGGGCCGTCGTACGGGCGGCCGTGCCGGTGACGGTGGAGACGGTCAGTACGGGCGCGAGCAGCGCCCCGGTGGCCTCGGCGGCGCGCGCGGCGAGCTCTGCGGGAGGCAGGTGCACGCTGCGGCCGAAGCCGAGTTCCACGACGGTGAGGAAGCCCTGCGGGGTCTCGGCGCCCAGGTCGGCGGCGACGATCGCGTCGGCGACCACGAGGGAGCCGATCGGGGCGGCGGGCGCGAACCCGCCGCCGATGCCGGCGGAGACGACGAGGCCGTAGCCGTCCGGGGCGGCGGCCGCGAGCGCCAGGGCGGTCGCGGTACCGGCTGCCGCGGCGGCCGGTCCGACCCCGGCGACCAGCACGTCGAAGGCTCCCCGGCGGTGGATGAGGTAACCGCCGGGGAGGGTGCGCGGCGGTTCGCTGCCGGGGGCGTGGTCCGGGCCGTGCTCGTCGACGGGGACGTGGTCCGGATGAGGGACCGGACCGGACAGGCCCCGGACGACGGAGTCGGCCTCCGCCGTCACCGCGGTCACGATGAGCGCGCGCATGGTGGGCGTGTGACTACTTGAGCTTGACGTTGAAGGCCCAGACGGCGAGGGGCTTGCCGTCTTCGGAGACCTGGACGATGTTCAGCTTCTTGGAGGCCGGGGCTTCGCCCTGGCCGCCGGTGGCGAACAGGTCCGCGCCGGGGAAGCTGCGGTAGGTGTTGGAGGAGGGCTCGGTGATCGGCTGCCCGTCGAGGACCGCCTGCCACTTCTTGCCGTCCTCGACGACGTCCGGCTCGACACCGAGGCGCAGCGTGTCGCCGCGGCCGTAGCTGATGTTCTTTGAGTGCTTGAGGTCGTTGAAGCACTCCTGGACCTTCTCGCCCGTGAGTTCCTTGGCGTCGCTGCAGGCGGCTTCGGTGGACACCGACGAGGTGCCGACCGTCACGGTCGCCAGCGGCGTCGGCTTGTCACAGGCGGAGAGGAGGAGGAGGCCGGCGGAAACGGCTCCGAGGGCCGCGACGCTGCGGCGGGCCCTACCCGAGAAAAGCGGTGCGGTCATGAGCCGAAGGCTATCGGGCGGGTGGCGCGCGATGCTGCACGGGGTCCCGTGGTGCGGCGCCGTGGCGCGAGCACACCCGGCTACGCCACCCGCGGTCGTGAGGACGTCGGGTGCTGCCGCGGGGACGTGAGGAAGCCGCGCAGGGCCATCGCCGTGCCCAGGGCCACCACCACCGCGGCCACCGACATGCCCAGGACGCCGTTCAGGGGGAGTGCGATGCCGATCGAGCCGCCCAGGACCCAGGCCACCTGGAGCAGCGTCTCCGATCGGGCGAAGGCCGACGTGCGGACGGCCTCGGGCACGTCGCGCTGGATCATCGCGTCGAGCGAGAGCTTCGCGAGGGCCTGGCAGAAGCCGGCCACCGCCGCCAGGATGGCCGTGAAGACCCCGCTGAAGAAGACCGCCGCGAGGACGGCCACCGCGAGGGTCAGGGACAGCACGGCGGCGATGATCGCCTCGGGCGCGCGGGCCCGGAGCCAGGCTCCGACGGCCGTGCCGCAGGCGTTGCCGACGCCCGCCGAGACGCCGACGATGCCCAGGGACACCGCCGCGCTCTGCCCGGCGAGCGGGTGCTCGCGCAGCAGGAACGCCAGGAAGAAGATGAGGAACCCGGACAGCCCGCGCATCGACGCGTTCGCCAGCAGCCCGCACAGCACCGGCCGGCTGACCGTGCGCAGCCCCGGGCGCTTGGAGTGCGCCTCGTGGGTGGAGAGCCGGGCCCGGCGTTCGCCCTTGGCCTCGTCCACCTTGTGGGGCAGCGTGAACGCCGCGAAGGCGCCCCAGAGGAAGATCGCGCACGCCCCGTAGAGCGGCCACGGTGGTCCGATCGTGTGCAGGGCGGCGCCCACGGGCGCGGCGGCGCCGGTGGCGAGCAGGCCGGCCAGGGTGACCCGGGAGTTCGCCTTGACCAGGGAGAACCCCGGTGGGAGGAGTCGGGGGACCACCGCGCTGCGGACCACTCCGTAGGCCTTGGAGGCGACGAGGACCCCGAGGGCGGCCGGGTACAGCTCCAGGCCGCCGGTGGCCACCGCGCCCGACATCATCACGGCCAGCAGGGCCCGGGTGAGCATCGCGCCGGCCATCGCGGCCCGCCGCCCGTGCGGCAGTCGGTCCAGCAGGGGGCCGATCACCGGGGCCAGCAGGGTGAAGGGGGCCATCGTGATGGCGAGGTACAGGGCCACTCGGCCGCGCGCCTCGTCGGTGGGGACGGAGAAGAAGACGGTGGAGGCGAGGGCGACTGTGATCATCACATCACCGGCGCCGTTGATGGCGTGCAGCTCGATCAGTTTGCCGAGGCCCGATTCGCCCGCCCCGTGGGCGTGCGTGGCCCGCCGGATTCCCCGTGCCGTGCCGGTGAACGGCAGGTGGAGGGCACGCCCGAGGGCCCGGCCGGCCCGCCTGGCCGGTCCCGAGCCGTCATCGGACGACCGTACGGGTGCCACGTGGCCATAGTGCCCCACTTGGTCCTCCGGAACCTGCTTCCGGCGCGTCGCGGGGACCCGGACGCCCCCCGGGTTGGCCGTGGGTGTCCGCGAATCGGACCTTGCATGTGGGCCGAAGGCGCCGGAGGAGGTAGCGTGCGTAGCGCGCCACCGGCGGCTGCTCCTGGCCGCGCGCCTCTTCGCGATCCCGCAGAATGGATCGCAGGTAGGTGCGCCCTGGAACCCGATCGGGCGCGGACGTCGACGCGGCCCCCTGGTCCGCTCCGCCCGCGCTACGTAGGGACAGCCGACGGGTCGTTGTGGACGACAAGTACGGACGGCGCACTCGTGAGACGGCGTAGGAGAGAACGAGACCTGTGAGTGCTGCGACGACGCGAAGCCGTACCCCCGACCGCCTGTGCGTCGAGGCGGTGGACCTCGCCCGAGCGGCGGCCGAAGAGGCCGCCTACCCCGGAGTGGTGGGCGAGCACACGGCCGCCCTTGCGGAAGGTGACCGGGTCGTCACGCACTTCTTCGAGTGCAAGGACCCCGGCTACCGGGGCTGGCGCTGGGCCGTAACCGTGACGCGCGCCTCCCGCGCGAAGAACGTCACCCTCGACGAAACGGTGCTCCTGCCGGGCGACGACGCCCTGCTGGCCCCCGAGTGGGTGCCGTGGAGCGAGCGGCTGCGGCCGGGCGACATGGGCCCCGGGGACCTGCTCCCCACCGATGCCGAGGACCTGCGGCTGGAGGCCGGCTGGTCGGGTGAGGACGCCCCGCCGCCGAACTCGGTGGTCTCCACCGAGATGGCCGAACTGGTCGAGGCGGAGGACGCCGACGTCACCGACCGCGCGGTCGTGCCCGTACGCGGCTCCATCACCTCGGTGGCGGAAGAGCTGGGCATGCGCCGGGCACGGGTGCTCTCCCGCTACGGGCTGCACAGCGCGGCCGACCGCTGGGACGAGTCCTTCGGTGCGAAGACCCCGATGGCGCAGGCGGCCCCGGCCTCGTGCGTCTCCTGCGGCTTCCTCGTCGCGATCGGCGGCTCGCTGGGCCAGGCGTTCGGCATCTGCGCGAACGAGTTCGGACCGGCGGACGGCCGGCTGGTCTCCCTGTCCTACGGCTGCGGCGGGCACTCGGAAGCCGCGGTCATGCCGAAGCCGCCGCGACCGGCGCCGCCCGTCCTGGACTCGATGGCCTCGGACGAGTTCCACCTCCGGCCGTCCCCCGACTCCGGCTCGGTCCCGACCACGGACCCCCTGGCCCCGGATCTGGGCCACTCCTGACCGACTGCTGATCGGCTCCCGAGCAGCGAAAACGGCGGCGGCCGGGCCCCTTCGGACCCGGCCGCCGCCGTTCGCGTACTCCCGCCGCGTCAGCCGGCGGTGGTCGCCGGGGACGGCTCGGACTCGGCCACGGCGGGCTGTGCCTGAGGCTGCGTCGGGGACTGCGGCCGAGTCCGCGTCTGCGGCTGCGCCGCATCGGCCCCGCGCTGCTGGAGCCTGCGGACGAACCACGGCGTCCAGTTCTTCAGCTTCATGGCCGGCGACTCGATCAGGTGCCAGGACAGCGCCGCCAGCACCAGCGTGCCGGCCATGGCCAGCAGCAGGAAGACCGGCTTGCCGTACTTGGCGTAGCCCAGCAGGGCCAGGGCCTGCTCCACGGTGAAGCCGTAGATGTAGATCCCGTACGAGTAGTCCCGCTTGCGCCCGATCTTCTGGAACGGCCGCGGCAGCCGGATCGCGAGCCACAGCAGCAGGTAGGCGAAGGCGGGGTAGCCGAAGACGAAGACCCCGCCGAAGGCCAGCGAGCCGCCGAGCACCACGGCGGACAGCAGCGCCAGGCCGTCGTGGACCGGCACCCGGTCGCGGTACAGCTGGAACGTGGCGCCGATCAGGAACACGAAGCACAGGTGAATGATGAAGTGCACCGACATGGCGCCCAGGAACGGCACCTCCACGGCGGCGCTCATGTTGCCGGGGATGCCGCGCAGGGAGGGGGCGGCGATCCAGTCCCGCAGGATCAGGATGCCGAGCAGGGCGGCCGACAGCGGGACGAGCTTGCGGGCCCGCGTGAGCACGCCTGAGGCGGCCATGACGCCGACCATCACGTAGCAGAGGATCTCGTACTTCAGGGACCACAGGGCGCCGTTGACGCCGGGGTCGAAGTTGGTTCCGCGGGCCTTTCCTTCGGCCAGCACACCGGCTATGTCCCAGTGGGTGCTGATGGAGGTGTTCCACGTGCCCTGGAGATAACTGACCGGGCCCTGGGGGTGGTTCCAGTACCCGCCCACCGAGCCGTGGAGGTAGGAGTACAGGAAGGGGACGATGATCAGCGACGACACCAGGAGCGAGCCCCACAGGCCGGGCAGGATGCGCAGGGCGCGGTGCCAGGCGTAGCGGCCGGAGGTGCTGCGGGCGCCACTGCCCGTGATCATGAATCCGGACAGCACGAAGAAGCCGATGACGGCCATCTTGCCGACGTCGGTCTGCTGCCCGCTGTACTTCCACAGCGGGTCCAGGGGGCCCCAGCCGAGCGGCCACACGTGGGAGAGCACGACCGAGGAGGCGAGGAGCAGGCGCAGGACGCCGAAGCTGTTGGCCCGGGGTGAGTACAGCTCACCGAGGGTTCCGCGCCGGCCGGGCAGGACTGGTGCGCTGCGAGACATAGGGGAGTCAGACTTCCTTGAAGGGGGTCCGCCGGGGCGCGGCGGTGGGCTCGGCGGTCGGCTCGGCGGTGCGCCTGCGGGGACCGGAGGTCCTGCTCAGACGCCGACCGGGCACACGGCGGTCCACAGCTCGGCGACGGCGTCGCGCAGGCTGCGGACCGGCTTCCAGCCCAGCGCCCGCTCGGTGGTGGAGATGTCGAGCTGCTGCCACTCGGTCTCCGGGCCGGTGCCGGCCGGGGCGGGGACCTCCACGATCCGCGTCGGTACGCGGCTCTCCTCGATCAGGAGCTCGACCACCTCGCGGGCGGACGTCGCCCGGCCGAGCCCGAGGTTGAGGACCGGCGGGCAGGCGCGCTCCGGGGCGAGGGCGAGGACGACGGCGTCGACCCCGTCCTGGAGGTGGAGGAACTCGCGCTGGGCGGTGAGCGGCATCAGCGACAGCTCCGCGCCGTCGGCGGCCAGGCCCTCGGCCAGCTTGCCCGCCATGACGCCGAGGAGGCTGTGGGCGGGCTGGCCCGCGCCGATGACGTTGCCCAGGCGCAGCACGATGGCGTCCAGGCCGTCCTCGCGGACGGCCTCGGTGATCAGCTCGGTGGCCCGGAGCTTGAGCTGTCCGTAGAGCGTCGAGGGGCGTGCGGGGGAGTCCTCGCCGTAGCTCGTGCCGACCGGGAAGAGGCCGTACTCGTGCACGGATCCGATCTGCACCAGCCGCGGCGGCTTCGCCATGCCCCGCAGGGTCTCCAGCAGGCGTTCGGCCATGCCGAGGTTGGCGGGGACCATCTGCTCGTCCGTCAGGCCCCAGCTGCCGCCTGCCGCGTTGACGATGACGTCGATCCGGTGCGCGGTCAGGAGTTCGGCCAACTCGGCCGGCGGGTCGAGGGTGAGGTCGAAGGCGGCGAACTCTCCCGGCAGCGTGACGGCCGGCGTCTTGCGGGCGACGGCGAGCAGGCCGTGGCCGCGCTCGTCGAGCGTGGCGCACAGTGCCCGGCCTATGAAGCCGGTGGCTCCGAGGACGGCCACACGGGGGAGGGGCTGGCTGGTGTGCGACATGGGCGTTGGCTCCGGACGGTGGGGAGAGAGGTGGTGGCTGGGGGCAGTCGGGGTGGGGGTGCGCCGTCAGCGGTGGTCAGAGCCGGCGACGTGCCGCAGCAGGGTGCGGGCGCCGTCGCTCTGCTTGTTCTTCAGCGCGCCGGGGAGCATCGTCAGCGCGTGGATCCGGGAGGACAGGTGGAGCCGGGAGGCCTTGGCGGCCTTCGTCCAGCCCGCCTTGTCCAGGCGGTCCGCGACGTCCAGGAAGAAGCGGTTGGCCTCTTCGAAGCGCTTCCCGGTGAAGGCCTGCTGGGAGGAGATGCTGACGGCGTGGCGGCGGTACTGGAAGCACAGGGTGTCCGACAGGGACATCTGCTCGCCGGCCTGGAGCAGGTCGATGACCAGGGCGAGGTCCTGGGTGACCTCCAGGTTGTCCCGGAAGCCGGCCGTGCGGACGGCCTCGGTGCGCCAGCAGATGGAGGGGAAGAACAGCCAGTTCCCGCGCAGCAGGCTGGTGGCGAGCTGCTCGCCGCCCATCAGCACCTCACCGGTGAACCGGGGCTTGTACAGGCGGCGCTTGGACTGGTCGGCGAGCCCCTCGGTGGGCTTGCCCGCGCCGTCGATGACCTCGACGCCCGGCTGGATCATGCCGATGCCGGGGTGCTTCGCGATCGCGGCCCGGACGGTGGCCACGTACGCGGGCAGCATGATGTCGTCGGTGCCCATCATCACGAAGTGCTCTTCGCGGACCAGGCCCAGGCACTTGCGGTAGTTCCCGGTGACGCCGAGGTTCCGCTCGTTGCGCTGGTAGGAGACGCGCGGGTCGTCGAGCTCCGCGAACCAGCCGGGAACGGACGGCTCCTTGCCGTCGTCGACCACCGTGAGCCGCCAGTTCGGGTCCGTCTGGGCCTGCACGCTGCGCACGGCGGCCTGCATCAGGGCCACGTTGCCGTAGTAGGGCAGCATGATGTCGAGAGTGGTCATGAGGAGTGCACCGGGGCCTTCGGGAGGGACGGAACGGGAGGGGTTCGCCAGTCGATCGCCCGGTCCGGGCCGAGCGGCTGTGTGGAGGGCTCGCGGAACGTCACGCGGGGCTCTTCTCGTCGAGCAGGGCCAGCAGGTACGCGCCGTAGCCGCTCTTCAGCAGGGGCAGGGCCAGCTCGCGCAGCCCGTCGTCGGAGAGGAATCCGGCCCGCCAGGCCGCCTCCTCGATGCAGCCGATCTTGAAGCCCTGACGCTCCTCGATGACGCGTACGAACTCCGAGGCCTGGACCATGGAGACGAAGGTCCCGGTGTCCAGCCACGCCGTACCGCGGTCCAGGACGGTGACCTCCAGGTCGCCCTTCCTGAGGTAGGCCTCGTTGACGGCGGTTATCTCCAGCTCGCCGCGGGCGCTCGGCTCGATCGTGCGCGCGATCTCGACGACCCGGTTGTCGTAGAAGTACAGGCCGGGCACCGCGTACCGGGACTTCGGCTTCTCGGGCTTCTCCTCGATGGATATCGCCCGGCCGTCCTCGTCGAACTCCACCACTCCGTACGCCGTGGGGTCGGCGACCGGGTAGGCGAAGACGACGCCGCCCTTGGGGTCGGTGCGCTGGGCCAGGCGCGTGCCGAGGCCGCTGCCGTGGAAGATGTTGTCGCCGAGGATCAGGGCGACCGGCTCCTCGCCGATGAACTCGGCGCCGAGCGCGAACGCCTGGGCGATGCCGTCGGGGCGTTCCTGGACCGCGTAGTCCAGATCGAGGCCGAACTGTGATCCGTCACCGAGGAGGCGCCGGAACTGCTCCTGGTCCTCGGGAGTCGTGATGATCAGGATCTCGCGGATACCCGCCATGACCAGCGTGGAGAGCGGGTAGTAGACCATCGGCTTGTCGAAGACGGGAAGCAGTTGCTTCGACACGGCTCGGGTCAGGGGCCAGAGCCGGGAGCCGGTGCCGCCTGCAAGGAGGATTCCACGCATGCGTGCCACCATACGTTGCACGCCTTCCGGGGTGATAGACGACGAGGTCCGGCCGCCCGCGGAGGATGTGGCGGGGGATGCGGCGGAGAATGCCGTCCCCCGGGTGTGGGCCAGTAGAGTGAAAGCACTATGCGCATTCTCGTGACCGGTGGCGCCGGTTTCATCGGCTCGCAGTTCGTCCGCTCCATACTCTCGGCAGACCCTGCCGCCAGGATCACGGTCTTCGACAAGCTGACCTACTCGGGCGTCGAGGAGAACCTCGCGCCCGTCGCGGGCCACCCCGGCTACGCGTTCGTCCGCGGTGACATCTGCGACGTCGAGGCCGTCGACCAGGTCATGGCCGGTCACGACGCGGTGGTGCACTTCGCCGCGGAGTCCCACGTGGACCGCTCCATCGCCGGTGCCGGCCCGTTCGTGATGACCAACGTCGTGGGCACGCAGGTGCTGCTGGACGCCGCCCGCAAGCACGGCGTCGGCCGCTTCGTCCACGTCTCCACCGACGAGGTGTACGGCTCGATCAGCGAGGGCTCCTGGACCGAGGAGTGGCCGCTCGCGCCGAACTCCCCGTACTCCGCCTCCAAGGCCGGTTCCGACCTGCTGGCGCTGGCCTACCACCGCACCCACGGCATGGACGTCGTGGTGACGCGCTGCTCCAACAACTACGGGCCGTACCAGTTCCCCGAGAAGGTCATCCCGCTCTTCACCACCAACCTGATCGACGGCAAGAAGGTCCCGCTGTACGGCACGGGCGGCAACATCCGTGACTGGCTGCACGTCGCGGACCACTGCCGGGGCATCGAGCTGGCCCTGCACAAGGGCCGCGCCGGCCACGTCTACAACATCGGCGGCGGCGTCGAGCTCACCAACAAGGAGCTCACCGGCCTGCTGCTGGACGCCGCCGGCGCCGACTGGGACATGGTCGAGCCGGTCGAGGACCGCAAGGGCCACGACCTGCGCTACTCCCTCGACATCAGCAAGATCAGCGAGGAGCTCGGCTACGCCCCGCAGGTCGGCTTCGAAGAGGGCCTGGCGTCGACGATCACCTGGTACCGCGAGAACCGCGCCTGGTGGGAGCCGCTCAAGGTGAAGGCCGCCCAGCAGTCGTGAACGCCCCGGACGCGGCGGACGGCCACGGCCCGGCCGCCCCGGGCGCCGCGGACGCCCCTGGCGCGGCGGTGACCGCCAAGCGGTCGCCGCTGGCCAGGATCGCGAGCGCCCTGCCGCCCGGCACCCTGCTGGTGATCACCGGCACGGTCGTGCTGGGCGCGGCCTCGTACATCCACCTGATGGCGGCGGGCCACAGCCTCGACACCGACGGCATGGCCGCGCTCTCGGTGCTCTGGACGATCCTGATGTCCGTGGGCATCGGCCTCTTCTTCCCCGTCGAGCAGGAGCTCACCCGGATCGTCGCCGCGCACCGCGTCGCCGGTACGGGCGTCTCGGGCATCCTGCGCCAGATCGCCGGGCTCACCCTCGGCATGATCGTCCTGCTGGGGGCCGGGCTCGCCTGGGCGGCCCCGCTGCTCGCCGACACCTTCTTCTACGGGCACACCGAGATGGTCGGCGCGCTCGGCCTGGCCTTCGCCGCGATGGGCATCAGCAACATCTGCCGCGGGGTGCTGGCCGGCCTCGGCCGGTTCGGCCCCTTCGGCTGGCAGCTCGGCATCGACGGAGTCCTGCGCATCGGGCTCGCCGTGGGCTTCGCCCTCGCCGGGGTCCGCTCCCCGCTGGCCTTCGCGCTGATCCTCACCGTCGCCCCGCTCGTCGCCGCCCTGGTCACCTCGGTCCCCGTCTTCCGGGGGCTCGCCGCGGGCCCGTTCGACCGGTGGTCGGGGCTGCTCGGCGGCCTCGGTCCGCTCGTCGTCTCCACCCTGCTGTCCCAGGTCGTCGTCAACGCCGCCGTGGTCAGCACCAAGCTCCTCGCGCCCGAGGACGGCGCGCTCGTCGCGGGCCTGCTCAACGCGATCGTGCTGGCCCGGGTGCCGCTCTTCGTCTTCGGCTCGCTCCAGGCCTCGCTCCTGTCCGGGCTGTCCACCGCGGCGGCCGCCGGAGACCGCGCCGGCTTCTCCCGGCTGCTCGGGCGGACCTCGGTGGTCGTGATCGTGCTCGGCCTGGCCGGGGGCGTCCCGGCCACCCTGCTCGGCCCGTGGCTCATCGAGGTGCTCTTCAAGTCCGAGGCGGGACTCGGCCACGCCGTGTTCTTCTGGATCTCCGCCGGCACCCTCTGCTACATGCTGGCCATGGTGCTCGGCCAGGCGCTCCTGGTCCTGCACAAGCACCGCCTGCAACTCCTCGGCTGGGCCGTGGCCACCCTGGTCCTGATCGGCGCGACCCTGCTTCCCGGCGAGGTCTCCACCCGGGTCTGCGTCGCCTACACCCTGGCCTCCTTCGCGGCGGTCCTCGGCATGGCGGCGGCCCTGTGGGCGACCTTCCTGCGCCGGCCCCGGGCCGCGGCGCCGGTGGCGGCCGCGAGTGGCGACGCCGTGGAACCGGCCCTGGCCGACCGGTCCTGACCCGGGGCTCGGGCCCCGGGTTCCGACCGGGGTCCGTGCCCGGGGTTCCGACCGGGACCCCAGCCCGGGGTTCTGACCGGGGTTCTGACCGGGGCCCGCGCCCCGGTTGGGTGACCTGGAGTGTGGGCGCCCGCACGGCGTGATCCGCTGGGCGGGATGAAGACCTCCGTGCGCCCCGAGACCCACACCGGCCAGGCGGCCCCCACCCGCACCCGCCTGTCCTGGGTGGACTTCGCCGTGGCGGCCGCCTTCCTCGTGCTGGGGTACGCGATCCTCCAGGTCGGCAAGGGCACCACGGTCAACTTCGACCCCGCCGACGTCCCCGACGTGGACACGGACCCCGCGAAGCTCCCGTACTACGCCGCCCGCAGCGTCCTGCGCATGTTCATCGCGCTGATCGCCTCCGTGGTCTTCACCTTCGGCTACGCCTACGCCGCCGCCCGCAGCCGCCGCCTGGAACGGGTGCTGATTCCGGCCCTGGACATCCTCCAGTCCGTCCCCGTCCTCGGCTTCCTCTCCGTCCTCGTCACCTTCTTCGTCGCGCTCTTCCCCGGCTCGCTCCTCGGCCTCGAATGCGCCGTCATCTTCGCGATCTTCACCTCGCAGGCCTGGAACATGACCTTCGGGTTCTACGCCACCCTGACCTCGCTGCCCCGCGAGCTCGACGAGGTCTCCCGTTCCTTCGGCTTCACCCGCTGGATGCGCTTCTGGCGCGTGGAGGTCCCCGCCGGGGTCATCGACCTGGTGTGGAACGGCATGATGAGCTTCGCCGGCGGCTGGTTCATGCTCGTGGCCTCCGAGGCGGTCTCCGTCTCCGGACAGGAGTACGCCGTCCCCGGCCTCGGCTCGTACGCGGGCACGGCCATCGGCGAGGGCGACCTCGGGAAGGTCGGCTGGGTCATCCTCGCGATGACCGTCACCATCGTCACCGTCAACTTCTTCTTCTGGCGGCCCCTGACCGCCTGGGCGGAGAAGTACAAGAACGAGCAGTCGGAGTCCACCGACGTCCAGCGCAGCTACGTACTGGACTTCCTGCGCCGCTCCCACTGGCCCCGCCTGCTCGGCCGCGCCACCGCCCCCGCCCGCGACGCCACCGGCCGGGCCGCGCGCGTACTGGGCCGCGACGACATGGCGCTGTCCGTGGACCCGGCCCGCCGCCGGACCGGCGACGTGGTCTTCACGATCGTCGCTGGAGCCGTCATCCTGTGGGGCCTGTACGACCTGGTGCGCTACCTCCAGCGCGAGACCGGCCTCGGGGTCTTCGGGGAGCCGCTGCTGCTCGGGCTGATCACCTTCGTCCGGGTGATCGTGCTCGTCGCCGCCGCCACCGTCGTCTGGGTGCCCGTGGGCGTGTGGATCGGCTCCTCGCCCCGGCTCACGAAGATCGCCCAGCCCGTGGTGCAGGTCCTGGCGAGCTTCCCCGCGAACCTGCTCTTCCCGGTGGCCGTCTGGTTCTTCCTCCGGACCGGGCTGAACATCAACATCGGCTGCGTCCTGCTGATGGCGCTGGGCGCCCAGTGGTACATCCTCTTCAACGCCATCGCGGGAGCCATGGCCATCCCCTCCGACCTCAAGGAGGCCATGGACGACCTCGGCGTCCGCGGGCTCCAGCGCTGGAAGCGCCTGATCATCCCGGCCGTGTTCCCCTCGTACGTCACCGGCGGCATCACCGCCTCGGGCGGCGCCTGGAACGCCTCCATCGTCGGCGAGGTCGTCACCTTCGCCGGGACGACCCTCTCCGCGACCGGCCTGGGCGCGTACATCTTCCACGCCACCGAGGCCGGGGACTTCCCGAAGCTGATCGCCGGGATCGCCGTCATGAGCATGTACGTCGTCGGGCTCAACCGGCTCTTCTGGCGCCCCCTGTACCGGCTCGCGGAACGCCGCTACTCCCTCTGACCCCTCGACCCCTCCGACCCTTCCGAGATCCGTACTCGACCCGATGCCCGAGCCGTCCGAGGAGCCCGCCGATGACCGCGAGCACGACCGCGCCGACCGCGCCGACCACGATCCTCCAGGCCGCGGCCCTCACCAAGTCCTACGCCGGCGCCGACGGGGAGCTGCCCGTGCTCGGCGGCATCGACCTGGAGATCCACGAGGGCGAGATCGTCGCCCTCCTCGGGAAGTCCGGCAGCGGCAAGTCCACCCTGCTGCGCTGCCTCGCCGGACTGATCCCCGCCAGCTCCGGCTCGGTCACCTACCGGGGCGAGGAGCTGCGCGGGGCCAACCCGGGCACGGCGATGGTGTTCCAGACCTTCGCGCTGCTGCCCTGGCTGACGGTGCAGCAGAACGTGGAACTGGGCCTGGAAGCCAAGGGCATGGACCGGGAGGCGCGGGCCCGGCAGGCGGTGGAGGCGATCGACCTGATCGGCCTGGACGGCTTCGAGTCGGCCTACCCGAAGGAGCTCAGCGGCGGGATGCGCCAGCGCGTCGGCTTCGCCCGGGCCCTGGTCGTGGAACCGGACGTGCTGATGATGGACGAGCCGTTCTCCGCCCTGGACGTGCTCACCGCCGAGAACCTGCGCGGTGAGCTGATGGAGCTGTGGGCCTCCGACCGCTTCCCCGCCAAGGCGGTGGTGCTGGTCACCCACAACATCGAGGAGGCCGTGCTGATGGCGGACCGGGTGGTGGTGCTGGGCTCGCGGCCCTACGGGACCATCAAGGAGACCTTCGCGGTGGACCTGGCCCGCCCCCGGGACCGCGGCGGCGCCGAGTTCGAGCGGATCGTGGACGCCGTGTACGCGGTGATGACCGGCCGCACCGCCAAGACCACGCCCGCGGCCCCGCCCGCCAAGCGCACCCCGGCCAATACCCCGCTCCCGGCGGCCAGCGTCGACGGGATGGCGGGCCTCGCCGAGATCGTGCTCCAGCGGGGCACCGGCGACGGCAGCGTGGACCTCGCCGACCTGGCCGAGGAACTGGGGCTGGAGGTGGACGACGTACTGCCCCAGGTGGACGGGCTGGAACTGCTGGGGCTGGCCGAGGTACGGGGCCTGCACCTGGTGCTGACCGCGCGCGGCACCGCCTTCGCGGGGGCCGACGTACAGGAGTCGAAGGAACTGTTCGCCGAGGGGGCCATGGAGGTCCCGCTGGTCCACCTGATCCACACCACCCTGCAGCGCTCGCGGGGCGGTACGCAGCGGGCCGGCTTCTTCCGCGACCTGCTCTCGCACCACTACACCAGCGAGCAGCTGGAACAGCAGCTGGAGACGGCGACGGACTGGGGCCGCTACGGGGAGCTGTACGGCTACCACGCCGACGACGAGGAATACCGGTTCGACGAGGAGCCCGTACGGGGATAGCGCCGTACGCTCGGTGCATGGGGGAATCGGACATGGTGGGGCTGGACGGCCGGGTCACCGGAACGGTCGGGCCGGGGCTGGTCGGCGAGGTCATCGTGCGGATCCGGGGCGGGGCCGAGCACTTCCTCGCGCATCCGGCGCCGGGGACGGGGCGGCTGGCGGTCGGGACGGTGGTCACGGTGGTCGAGTACCTGCCGCCGCGGACGGTCTACGTGATGGCCGCGTACGGGGACTGAAGCGGCCGCTGCCGTCCCCTGCGTATCAAGATGGCGACAAGATTCGGCCGCCGTCTTCACGCCGCTTTGACGCGGGCGCACACTCGCCTTCTTCGGTGGCGAACGCCATCGCGTACGAGGGGGAGTTGCCGATGTCTGTCGGCGTACTGGCAGGGATTGTCGTGGGTGCGATCGCGGCCGCGATCGGCCTGTTCAAGCTCATGTGGCGGGTGGCCGAGCCCAACGAGGCGCTGGTCATCTCCGGCTCCGCGCACAAGACCGAGGGCATCGCGGAAGGCATGGGCTTCCGGATCGTCACCGGGCGGGGAACGATGGTGATGCCCGGCGTGCAGGCCGTGCGCAAGCTCTCGCTGGACCTCAACGAGACCCAGCTGAACGTGGACTGCGTGACCCACCAGGGCATTCCGCTGCGGGTCAAGGGCGTGGTCATCTTCAAGATCGGCGACGACTTCGTGTCCATCGCCAACGCGGCCCGCCGCTTCCTGGACCAGCAGAAGATGATGCCCGAGCGGGTGCACATCGTCTTCGCCGGCCATCTGCGGTCCATCGTGGGCGGGTTGACGGTCGAGGACATGATCCGTGACCGGGAGAAGCTGACCGGGCAGACCCGGGCGGCGTGCGGTACGGAGATGGAGAAGCTCGGCCTGATCGTCGACTCCCTCCAGATCCACGAGATCGAGGACCCGACGGGCTACATCAAGAACCTGGCGATGCCGCACGCGGCGGCCGTCCAGCGGGACGCGCGGATCGCCCAGGCGGACGCCAACCTGCGGGCCACCGAGGCCGAACAGGCCGCCTTCGCGCGGATGTCGGAGGCCACCCGGGACAGCGAGATCCTTCAGGCCGGCTACCAGGCCGAGCGGGACAAGGCGGCCGCGACGGCCCGGCAGGCGGGGCCGTTGTCGGAGGCGGCGGCGCGGCAGGAGGTCGTGGTCCAGGAGACCCGGGTGGCCGAGCTGGAGGCGCACCGGCGCGAGCAGCAGCTCCAGGCGGACGTGCGCAAGCCCGCGGACGCGGCGGCGTACGAGACCCGGACCCGGGCCGAGGCGGACCGCGACGCGCGCATCTCGGCGGCGCAAGCCAAGGCGAAGGAGACGGAGCTGGCGGCCGCGGCCGAGGCGACCCGCGTGACGACGGCCGCGGCGGCCGACGCGAAGGCCACGGAGGCGCGGGGGCTGGCGGCGGCGACCGCCACCCGTGCGACCGGTGAGGCGGAGGCGGCGGCGACCCAGGCCAAGGGCCTCGCGGAGGCGACGTCGGCGAAGGCGAACGGACTGGCGCAGGCGGAGGCCGCCAAGGCGAAGGGCCTCGCGGAGGCGGCGTCGATCCAGGCGCGGGCCGCCGCGCTGGCGGAGAACCAGGAGGCGGTGGTCGCGCAGCAGCTCGCCGAGAACTGGCCGGCGATCGTGGAGGCGGGGGCGGGTGCCTTCGGCAACGTGGAGCACATGATCTTGCTCAACGGGGCGGAGGGCATGTCGGAGATGTTCGCGAAGGCCCTCACGATGGGCGGCACGGGCCTGGGCCTGGCACGCCAACTCCTGTCGACGATGTCCCAGCCGACCCCGCCGGCCCAGCCGGGGGCGGCCCCGGTGAACGGCTCCTCCCCGTCGGATTCCCACCAGATCCCGATCCAGGGAGCCTGAGCGACCCGGAGGGTCAGGCCTTGGGGCGGCGCCGCAGGAGGCGCTTCGCGGCCAGGGTGATGGTGAGGGCCAGGAGCAGGACGAGGGCGCCCTTCGTGAAGCTGCCGGATTCGGGGGCCGCGGGGGCGCCCGGGGCCGGGGCGGGAGCCCCGGAGGCGGGGGCGGACCCCGAAGGGGACGGCTTCGCGGCCGGGGCCACCGGGACGGCGACGACCCGGCTGCCCACCCCCTCCGCGCCGAACATCAGCGTCGACCCGTCCGCCGTGTACGTCACGGACTCCGCCTGCCCCTGCCACGGCGCGGCCACCGCCTCCCCGTCCCCCGAGGGCCGCCCGTCCTTCCACGGGTACGTCCTCGCCCACAAGTACCCGCGCAGCACGAGCTGCCCCCCGTCCGGGGAGAACGCCCCGTCCGTGACCCAGGGGACGTCCCCGATCCGCCGGAAGGTGTTCGTACCGGAGGCGGACAGGGTGGCCGGGCCCTCGTAGAGCCCGCCGGCCTTCTCGTCCTTGCTCGCGATGTACACCCGCCCCGTCACCGGGTGCACCATCAGCGCCTCCGCGTTCCGCGGACCGTCGGCGTACTTCACGGTGAACTGCTCGGCCTTGAGCGTGGCGTCCCCGAGGGTCTTGGGCTCGGCGAAGCGGTAGATCCACACGTGGTTCCAGGAGCCGCCCAGGTTGTCGCCGATGTCGCCGACGTACAGCCGCCCGTCCGGGCCCAGCGAGATCCCCTCGACATCCCGGGGCTTGCCGATGCCCGTCAGGGTGATCCGGGCGACCGTCTTGCCGGTCGCGGAGTCCACGGCGTACACGTACGGGCCGTCGTCGCTGTCGTTGTGCGTCCAGTAGACGCCGGGGTGGATCCGGCTGGCCGCGAGCCCGCTCGACTCCTTGATCCGCGGGTCGGTGATCGTGAACCCGGACGCGGCGGACCCGGACGCGGCGGACCCGGACGCGGCGGCGGCCGAGGGCAGCAGGGCGAGAACGGCAGCGGCGGCGGTCAGGGGCAGCAGGTGCGGGCGCATGCCCCTACCCTGCCAGCCCGCCCCGCGTGTCCGGCATCACAGGCGCCGCGGCCCCCTTGATCCGCGAAGATGACCGGATGCGTTTCATGTTCGTCGGGGATTCCATGACCGTCGGATGCGCCGGCGACTACACCTGGCGCTACCGGATGTGGCAGCACCTCGACACCACCTTCGGCGGCCCGTACGAGATCGTCGGGCCCCGCGACGGGCTCTACGACGCCCGCGCGGACGCGCCGCCCAGCGATGCCTACGCCGACCCCGGCTTCCCCGCCGGGGCCCGCCGCCACCTCGCCGGCTGGGGCGAGGGCTGGCAGCACATGGCCCCGCTCATCGGGCCCGCCGCCGGCGCCGCCCGGGCCGACGTGCTGCTGGTCTCCCTCGGGCTGATCGACCTGGGCTTCTACACCGCGGCCGAGGGCACCGCCGACAACGTCCGCGCCTTCATCGCGGAGGCCCGCGCCGCCCGGCCCGGGATCCGGATGGTCCTGCTGCCCGTCATACCCAACATCAGGGCCCGGGACGACGCGCCCTTCGCGCGGCAGGTCGAGCTGTTCAACGAGCTCCTCGCCAAGGCCGTCGCAGACCTGTCGACCCCCGCCTCGCCGATCCTGCTGGCCGCGCGCCCGGAGGGGTACGACATCGACCGCGACACCTACGACGGCACGCACCCCAACGCCTCCGGCGAGCACCGCCTGGCCGGGGAGTTCGCGGCGGTCCTCCACCAGGCCTGGGGCCTGGGCGGCCCGTACCGCCCCCGCCGGGACACGTAACACGCGCTTCACGGGCGGGTCTTGCTTCGAGCGCACTCCAGGCAGTTGGCTAGTGGCCCATGGAGTACACGCAGCTCGGACGCACCGGTCTCAAGGTCAGCCGACTTGTCCTCGGCACCATGAACTTCGGCCCCCAGACGGGAGAGCCGGAGAGCCACGCCCTCATGGACACGGCTCTCGACGCCGGCATCAACTATTTCGACACGGCCAACGTGTACGGATGGGGCGAGAACAAGGGCCGTACCGAGGAGATCATCGGTACCTGGTTCGGCCAGGGCGGTGGCCGCCGGGAGAAGACGGTCCTCGCCACCAAGGTCTACGGGAGCATGGCCGCCGAGGGCGACCCGTGGCCCAACTACGACCGCCTGTCGGCCCTGAACATCCGGCGGGCCGTCGACGCCAGCCTCAAGCGCCTGAACACCGACTACATCGACATCTACCAGTTCCACCACGTGGACCGGCTGACGCCCTTCGAGGAGATCTGGCAGGCCGTCGAGGTCCTGATCCAGCAGGGCAAGGTGCTGTACGCGGGCTCCTCGAACTTCCCCGGCTGGAAGATCGCCCAGGCCAACGAGGCCGCGGCACGCTCGGGGCGGCTCGGCCTGGTCAGCGAGCAGTGCCTCTACAACCTCGCCGAGCGGCGGGCGGAGCTGGAGATCATCCCGGCGGCCGAGGCGTACGGGCTCGGCGTCATCCCGTGGTCCCCGCTGCACGGCGGGCTGCTGGGCGGAGCCATCCGCAAGGCGTCGGAATCGGGCCGGACGGCGACCGGCCGCTCGGCGGACGCGCTCGCGAACAGTTCCGTACGGGCGCAGGTTCAGGCGTACGAGGACCTGCTGGACAAGCACGGACTGGAGCCCGGCGAGGTCGCCCTGGCCTGGCTGCTGACGCGTCCCGGGGTCACGGGCCCGATCGTCGGGCCGCGTACGCCGGAGCAGCTCGCGTCCGCGCTGCGGGCGGTGGAGCTGGAGCTGTCGCCGGAGGTGCTGGCCGGGCTGGACGAGGTCTTCCCGGGTCCGGGTCCGGCTCCGGAGGCGTTCGCCTGGTAGGGACCGCCTCCCGGCCTACTGGCCCACGGCTGCGGCCACCGCCACCACGACGAACATCAGTACGAGCACACCGGCCATGACGCGGTTTCTGGTCTTGGGATCCACCCGTCGAGCCTAACGCGACCGGGCCCGCCCTTCGGACGGAGGGGCGGGCTCGCCCAGTTCCCAGGACCCGACGACCTCGTAGCGGGGCCGTTCGCCCGGGACCCCGGAGTCGGGCAGATTGCTGCGGACCAGGCTGAGCTCGCCGACCTGCCAGCCGGTGCCCTCGAAGGAGGCCAGGGCCGCGGAGTAGGGGCGGACGTCGTGCCGCTCGTCGCGGAGCCGGCCGAGGGTGAGGTGCGGGGTGTAGCGGTGGTGCTGCTCCATGGGCACCCCGGAGCGCCGGGCGGCGGCGTCGGCGCGCTCGGCGAGCATGCGCAGGGAGTCGAGGTCCCCGGCGGCGCCCGCCCACAGGGAGCGGTGGCCGAAGTGGCCGGAGCCGTGGATCCGCAGCGGGAAGGGCGCGCTGCGGGCCGCGGCGCGGGCGAGGCGCGTGTGGAGCTCGGGGAGCACCTCGTCGTGGACCTCGCCCATGAAGGCGAGCGTGAAGTGCCAGCCCGCCTCCGCGGTCCAGCGGAGGTGATCGTCGCGCAGGCCGCGCACGGCCTCGGACAGTTCCGAGAGGGCCGCCTCGGGCGGAATGACGGCTGCGAACAGTCTCATGGCCCGAGCCTAGTGGCGGGTGTCCGCTGCGGCGCCGTTGCCGGTGGGGCCGGATGAGCCCGGCCCCACCGGGGCGCCTACGCGGCGGTCGCCAGCTGGCGGCGGCGGTCCGAGGGGACGAAGGCGACGCCGTGGCGGTTCACGCTGAGGCGGAGGTTGCCGATGCGGGACAGGACGAGGCCGATGGTGACGGCGGCGGCCAGGGAGACCGCTCCGCCCGCGGCCATGCCGATCCGCGCCCCGTAGGTGTCCGTGACCCATCCGACCAGCGGGGCCCCGATGGGGGTGCCGCCGGTGAAGACCATCATGAACAGGGCCATCACCCGGCCCCGCATCTCGGGGTCGGTGGCCATCTGGACGCTGGAGTTGGCGGTGACGTTCACCGTCAGGCCGAAGACCCCGATGGGGACCAGCAGCGCCGCGAACAGCCAGAAGCTCGGCGCGAAGGCCGTCACCAGCAGGAGGACGGAGAAGAGCACGGCCGCCGCGACCAGCAGCCGCAGGCGGGACAGGCCCCGCCGGGCCGCCAGCAGCGCACCCGCCAGGGAGCCCGCCGCGATCAGCGTGTTGAACAGGCCGTACGTGCCCGCGTCGCCGTGGAAGACCTTGCTGACGAAGGCGGAGAGCCAGATCGGGAAGTTGAAGCCGAAGGTGCCGATGAATCCGACGAGCACGATCGGCCAGATCAGCTCGGGCCGCCCGGCGACGTAGCGCAGACCCTCACGGAGCTGGCCCTTCGCGCGGGGCTGGACCTCGACCTGGTGCAGTTCACGGGTCCGCATCAGCATCAGGGCCGCGATCGGCGCCGCGAAGGACAGGCCGTTGAGCAGGAACGCCCAGCCGGAGCCCACGGCGGTGATCAGGACGCCGGCGATGGCGGGGCCGACGAGTCGCGCGGACTGGAAGTTGGCCGAGTTCAGGCTGACCGCGTTGGCCACCTGGTCCTTGCCGACCATCTCGGAGACGAAGGTCTGGCGGGCCGGGTTGTCCACGACGGTGACCAGGCCGAGGAGGAAGGCGGCGAGGTAGACGTGCCAGACGTTGACGTGACCGGCGAGGGTGAGGACACCGAGGGCGAGGCCGGTGAGGCCCATCGCCGCCTGGGTGAACAGCAGCAGCGGGCGCTTGGGCAGCCGGTCGGCGAGTACGCCTCCGTAGAGGCCGAACAGCATCATCGGCAGGAACTGCAGCGCGATGGTGATGCCGACCGCGGACGCGGAGCCGGTCAGGGAGAGGACCAGCCAGTCCTGGGCGATGCGCTGCATCCAGGTCCCGGTGTTCGAGACGACCTGGCCGGTGGCGAAGAGCCGGTAGTTCCGGATCTTCAGCGAGCTGAACATGGAGTTCTTGCCCGGCGCGGGCCCGGCGGCGGCGCGCGTAGTGGTGGATGTGTGGCCGGGGGCGGAGTCTGCTCCGGGTCCCGTACTCAAAAGGGGTCGCCTCCTGGCGTCGTTCCTATAGGTGCGCGAGCTTGTCCAGGACGGGCGCGGCTTCGCGCAGCTTCGCCCATTCGTCCTCGGTCAGCCCGTCCGCGAGCCCGGCGAGGAAGGCGTTGCGCTTGCGACGGCTCTCTTCGAGCATCGCTTCGGCCTCCTCCGTCTGGCGGACCACCTTCTGGCGGCGGTCGTCGGGGTGCGGTTCCAGCGTGACCAGTCCCTTGGCTTCCAGCAACGCGACGATGCGCGTCATGGACGGCGGCTGCACGTGCTCGCGCCGGGCCAGCTCACCGGGGGTGGCCTGGCCGCAGCGGGCGAGGGTGCCGAGGACCGACATCTCGGTCGGGCTCAGCGATTCGTCGACGCGCTGGTGCTTGAGGCGCCGGCCCAGCCGCATGACGGCGGAGCGGAGGTCGTTCACGGCGGCTGCGTCGTCACCATGGGAAAGGTCATGCATGTATTTAGAGTAACTCATTACTCTACCTAAGGAACACCAGGTATCCGGCGTCACTCGTACGGGTGAGTCGGCTCCGGAAAGTGACACGCGTCCATGCCCTGTGCCCCGACTCTTTCGGCATGGGGACACATGTGCTGAGCATGCGCATAGACGGGGAGCTCCTCGACAGGCTCCGGACTCATGCCGCCAAACGAGGAATGAGCGTCCAGGACTATGTGGTCCGGACGCTCATTCGCGACGATTTCGACGAACGCTTCAAGGCGGCCGTCGACGAGACGGAGAAGTTCTACGGGGCTGCGTGAGCCGCGCCCCCGCGGGTACGGCCGAACGGGCTACGTGAGGCCCAGCGCCGGCATCGCGTAGTAGAAGACGAAGACCGCGGACACGACGTACATGGCCACCGGGACCTCGCGGCCCCGGCCGGTCGCCAGCCGCAGTACGGAGAAGGCCACGAAGCCGATGCCGATGCCGTTGGTGATCGAGTACGTGAACGGCATCATCACCATGGCCAGGAAGGCCGGGACGGCGATGGTGAAGTCGTTCCAGTCGATGTCCCTGACCGAGCCGGCCATGATCAGGAAGCCGACCGCGACGAGGGCGGGCGTGGCCGCCTGCGAGGGGACCATCGTGGCGAGCGGCGTGAGGAACAGCGACACGGTGAACAGGCCGCCGGTCACGATGTTCGCGAGGCCGGTCCTGGCCCCCTCGCCGACGCCCGCGGTGGACTCCACGAAGCAGGTGGTGGCCGAGGAGGAGGAGGCGCCGCCCGCGGCGACGGCCATGCCGTCGACGAACAGCACCCGGTTGATGCCGGGGAAGGAGCCGTCCGGCTTCGTCAGCTTCGCCTCGTCGCCGACGCCGAGGATGGTGCCCATGGCGTCGAAGAAGCAGGACAGCAGCACGGTGAAGACGAACAGGATGCCCGTCAGCATCCCGACCTTCCCGAAGCCGCCGAACAGGCTGACCTGACCGATCAGGCCGAAGTCGGGCGCGGCCACCGGGTTGCCCGGCCACTCCGGGACCGTCAGGCCCCAGGCGGCGTCCGGGAGCTTGGTGATCAGCTGGATCGCCAGGGCGGCGACGGTCATGGCCACGATGGAGATCAGGATCGCGCCGGGGGTCTTGCGGATGATCAGGGTCAGCGTCAGCAGGACGCCGACCACGAAGATCAGGACGGGCCAGCCGTGGAGGTGGCCGTTGCTGCCGAGCTGGATCGGGACCGTGGTGTGCGCGACGTCGGGGATGCGGGTGACGAAGCCCGAGTCGACCAGGCCGATCAGCAGGATGAACAGGCCGATGCCGATCGCGATGCCCTTGCGCAGGCCGAGCGGGACGGCGTTCATGACCCGCTCGCGCAGGCCGGTGGCGACCAGCAGCATCACCACGAAGCCGGCCAGGACCACCATGCCCATGGCGTCGGGCCAGCTCATGCGCGGGGCGAGCTGGAGGGCGACGACGGTGTTGACGCCGAGGCCGGCCGCCAGTGCGATCGGGACGTTGCCGATCACGCCCATCAGCAGGGTGGTGAAGGCCGCGGTCAGCACGGTGGCGGTGACCAGCTGGCCGCCGTCGAGCTGGTTGCCGTACATGTCCTTCGCGCTGCCCAGGATGATCGGGTTCAGCACGATGATGTAGGCCATCGCGAAGAAGGTGGCGAACCCGCCGCGGACCTCGCGGCCGATGGTCGAGCCGCGCTCGGAGATCTTGAAGTAGCGGTCCACGGGGGCCGTCGTGCTCATGGGGGTCCTGGTCCTCAGTGGTGGTTTCATACGACGAAAACGGGCCAAGCCCAAACCGTTTCAGTATGAACACATGAACGAAGGGGCGTCTATCTCCGCGCGTAGACCCTGAGCCGACCGGCCTAGACTTGTCCCCATGGCGAAATGGACTGCGACGCACGAGGCCCCCGAGCCCCTGGAGGGCCCGATCGTCGGCACCGTGACCGGTGGCACGATCATCTGGTTCGCCCTCTTCCTCTTTCAGCTCCCCTTCTACGGGTGGTTCGCGGACCGGGGCATGCTGTGGTGGGTCTGGACCTGCGCCGTCGGCGGGGTCCTCGGCCTGATCGGCCTCTGGTACGTCCGCGGCCGCGATGCCGCCCTGAAGCGGCACGCCCTTGAGCTGGCCGCTCGCGGCGAAGCCCCCGGGGCGGGTCCGGCGCCCCACGCGGGCTAGCGCCCGGCATCCCCCGCGCTGCCTGGGCCGGTGCCCGCGGCCGTGCGGGTCCGCTGTGGCTGGGCGCGCAGTTCCCCGCGCCCGGGCGGCCCGCCTCGCGGGCCATGAGGGGGTACCCGAGGAGGATTCGACTCATCCGGAAGTCGGATCTTCGTATCTTTCGGCGGGTGAGTGGGGGAATCGCCCCTTAACGTCGGAACCATGACGGAGCGGGCGCAGATCGAATCAGAGGGACCGGAGCCGGGCGCCGGCGCCGGCCCCGCACCAGCCGGGACCGCCATCGACGCGGGGGCCGAGCTCGATCCCGTCCACCCGGTCAAGCCACCCGCACCCCGGTTCAAGCCGGCAGGCCTCAGCACCGCCGAAGTCGCCGAGCGCGTCGCCCGCGGAGCCGTCAACGACGTGCCCGTTCGCAGCAGCCGCTCCACGTCCGAGATCGTCCGCGCCAACGTCTTCACCCGCTTCAACGCCATCATCGGCGTGCTCTGGGTGGTCATGTTCTTCGTCGCGCCGATCCAGGACAGCCTCTTCGGCTTCGTGATCATCGCGAACACCGGCATCGGCATCATCCAGGAGATGCGCGCCAAGAAGACCCTGGACAGCCTCGCCGTCATCGGCGAGGCCAAGCCCAGCGTCCGCCGGGACGGCCGCACCGCCGAGATCTCCACCTCCGAGATCGTCCTCGACGACGTCATCGAGCTCGGCCCCGGCGACAAGGTCGTCGTCGACGGGCTCGTCGGCGAGGCCGACGGCCTGGAGATCGACGAATCCCTCCTCACCGGCGAGGCCGACCCGGTCCTGAAGAAGCCCGGCGACCCGGTCATGTCCGGGTCGTTCGTCGTCGCCGGCGGCGGCGCCTTCACCGCCACCAAGGTCGGCCGCGAGGCCTACGCCGCCCAGCTCGCCGAAGAGGCCTCCCGGTTCACGCTCGTCCACTCCGAGCTGCGCTCCGGCATTTCCACCATCCTCAAGTACGTCACCTGGATGATGATCCCGACCTCCATCGGCCTGATCATCAGCCAGCTGATCGTCAAGGACAAGAACCTCAAGGACGCCATCGCCCGCACCGTCGGCGGCATCGTCCCGATGATCCCCGAAGGCCTCGTCCTCCTCACCTCCGTCGCCTTCGCCATCGGCGTCATCCGGCTCGGCCGCAAGCAGTGCCTGGTGCAGGAGCTGCCCGCCATCGAGGGGCTCGCCCGCGTCGACGTGGTCTGCCTCGACAAGACCGGCACCCTCACCGAGGGCGGCATGGACGTCACCGAGTGCCGCCCGCTCGGCGGCGCGGACGCCGCGTACGTCAAGAAGGTCCTCGGCGCGCTCGGCGAGAGCGACCCGCGACCCAACGCGAGCCTCCAGGCGATCATCGACGCCTACCCCGACAGCGCCGAGTGGCGCTGCACCGAATCGCTGCCCTTCTCCTCCGCCCGCAAGTACAGCGGCGCCAGCTTCAGCGAGGGCGACGGCGAGAACAACACCTGGCTGCTCGGCGCCCCCGACGTGCTGCTCCCGGCCGGGGACCCGGCCCTGGAGGAGATCAACGAGCTCAACGAACAGGGCCTACGGGTCCTCCTGCTGGGCCGGGCCGCCCGTGAACTCGACGACCCGGCCGTGGCCACCGGGGTCAAGCCGACCGCCCTGGTCGTCCTGGAGCAGCGGCTGCGCCCCGACGCCGCCGACACCCTGCGCTACTTCGAGGACCAGGGCGTCAAGGCCAAGGTCATCTCCGGGGACAACGCCGTCTCGGTCGGCGCGGTCGCCGGCAAGCTGGGCCTGCCCGGTGCCGAGAACACCGTCGACGCCCGCAAGCTGCCCACCGAACAGGGCGCCATGGCCGAGGTGCTCGACCAGAACGCCGTCTTCGGGCGGGTCACCCCGCAGCAGAAGCGCGACATGGTCGCCGCCCTCCAGTCCCGGGGCCACACGGTCGCGATGACCGGCGACGGGGTCAACGACGTGCTCGCGCTCAAGGACGCCGACATCGGCGTCTCGATGGGCTCCGGCTCGGAGGCCACCCGGGCCGTCGCGCAGATCGTGCTCCTCAACAACAGCTTCTCCACCCTGCCCTCGGTGGTCGCCGAGGGCCGCCGGGTCATCGGCAACATCACCCGCGTCGCCACCCTCTTCCTCACGAAGACGGTCTACTCGGTGCTGCTGGCCGTCCTGGTGGTCTGCTCCCAGGTCGAGTACCCGTTCCTGCCGCGCCACCTGACGCTGCTGTCCACGCTGACCATCGGCATCCCGGCCTTCTTCCTCGCTCTGGCGCCGAACAAGGAGCGGGCCAAGCCGCACTTCGTGAAACGCGTGATGCGGTACGCGATCCCGGGAGGCGTCATCGCCGCCGTCTCCTGCTTCGTGACCTACGTGATCGCCCGCCACCACTACTCCGGCCCCGACGCCCTCAAGGCCGAGACCAGTGCCGCGACGCTCGCGCTGTTCCTGACCTCGATGTGGGTGCTGGCGATCATCGCCCGCCCGTACACCTGGTGGCGGGTCGGCCTGGTCGGCGCGATGGGCCTGGCGTTCCTGATCGTGCTCGTCGTGCCCTGGCTCCAGGACTTCTTCCAGCTCAAGCTGGAGGGCGCCGTGATGCCGTGGACCGCCGTCGGCATCGCCGCCGTGGCGGCCGTCCTGATCGAGTTCACCTTCCGGTGGGTGGACCGGAGGTTCCCGGCGTAGGTTCACCCCCGTGGCTCACTCCCACGAGGGATCGACAGGTGGGCCGCACCAGTTTCATAGTTGGACTATGGCAATGAAGAAGGTCACCGTCACCCTGCCGGCAGAGGTGTTCGAGAGCATCAAGGAGCGCGTGTCCGCCCGAGGGGTGTCCGCGTACGTGGCCGCCGCCGTCGAGCGCAGAATCGCGCAGGACAAGCTGCATGAACTGTCGGACCATTTGGAGCAGGAGTACGGGCCGGTAAGCGACGAGGCGTACGACTCGGTACTCGACCGGATCGAGGCCATCGACGCCTGGTATGAAGAGCGCCGGACCGGGGTGCCGGCCCAGCAGCCCGAACCAGGACGGCAGGCTGCCGCGTGACCCCCCGGGTCAACCGGCGGGTCGTGCCCGCGCCGCGTACGTTCGTCTTCGACTGCGAGGCGCTCTCCCGAGCGGTGCGCGGCGACGAGGTCTTGTCGGCCTATGTGAAGGCTGCGGCGCACAGTGATGTCCGGGTGGTGACCTCTGGACTCACGACCCTGGAGGCCTGGGATCCGAAGGCGGGTGTGCTGCCCAAGACCTGGGACTGGACCTTGTCCAGGATGGAGGTCGTCCACACGAATGACGCCATGATCGCCACCGCGCGTTCCCTCCTGAAGGAGGCGAGGCTGCATGGTCACAAGTACGCGATCGATGCCGTTCTCGGCTCCGTCGCGCTCGAGGCCGCAGGCCGGGGAGACCGCGTCATTGTGCTGACTTCGGATGCCGACGACTTGCGGCGGCTGCTCGGTGATCACCCGGTGTGGGTCGAGCCCATTTGATCCTCATGCCGCCAAGTCGAGGTCCCGCTCCGCGCGCATCGCGATCCGGCCGCGCAGGCCCAGGATCGCCGCCGCGGCGAGGAGGCCCGCGATGAGGGAGCCCCACCACAGGACCGCCGGGCCGACCCCGGTGTACAGGGCGACGCCCGCCGTCAGGGCGGAGAAGCGGGCCGTGCCCCAGGTCCAGCTGAAGGCGCCCTGGTAGCGGCCGCGGGCGTCCGCCGGGGCCAGGTCGGCCACCAGCGAAGCCGCGATGCCGGCCACGGCCACCTCGCCGAGCGACCAGACGACCACCGAGACCACGTACCCGGTGACGGAGTCCGCGACCCCGGTCAGCGCCACCCCGGCGGCGACCAGGACGCTGCCCGCGGCCAGCACCGGCAGCTGCGGCAGCCCCGACAGGCGGGTGGTCACGAACGGCTGCAGGGCCACCACCAGGACGGCGTTGACCGCGGCCAGGGCCCCGTACACGGCCGGCGAGAGGCCGCTGTCGCGGACGGCCAGCGGCAGCGCCACCTCGGTCAGCGAGTACACGAACAGCTGGATGCCGAGCAGCGGGAGCAGCAGCATCATCAGCCGGTCGCGCAGGACGACCCCGTAGCCCAGGCCCGAGGCCTTGGTCGGGGCGGTGCGGGCCGGCTCGCGCAGCCGGGTCGCGACCACGGTCGCGTAGACGAGGGCGGAACCGGCGTCGACGGCGAAGAGCAGCCAGTACCCGTGCGCGGCGAGGAAACCGCCGAGGACACCGGCGACGGCCGTGCCGATGTTCACGCCCCAGTTGAACAGGGCGTACGCGCGCTGCCGCCACCCGGTGTCCACCGAGTCGGCGAGCAGCGCGAACGCGGCGGGCCCCACGGTGGCTCCGGCGGTGCTGAGGAGCAGCGCGGAGACGGCCATCGTCCAGAGCCCGGGGGCCAGGAACAGGGCTCCCTGGGCGACGGCGGAGCCGATGAGCCCGATCAGCATGGTCGGGCGGCGGCCGATCCGGTCGGCGAGCAGTCCGCCGAGGGCCGGGCCGAGCAGGTGGCCGGCGCCCAGCGCGCCGAGGACGAAGGAGATGTCGGAGCCGGTGATGCCCCGGTCGGCGAGGAGGAAGACCAGGAACGGGGTGACGAGGTAGCCGAGCCGGTTGACGACCGTACCGGCGAAGAGGGTCCAGACGAGGGGCGGGAGTCCGCGGAAGGAGGAGGGCATGAGAGGAGCCTGCGGGGGGACGGCCGCGGGTCCTATTGATTAAGGTGGGGCCGAATCCAACGGGCGGCGGCGGGGGTACGCGGAACCATGGAATACGAACTGAACTTCTCGGCCGCCGATTTGGCGCAGACCCGCTTCTCGGTGTCCCCGATGTGGGAGGTCGTCACCAGCTTCCGGCTGCTGCACGCGGAGACCGACCCGCCGCTGCACCGCCGCTGGGCCGCCCAGGTGCGGCCCCGGCTGCTGAGCGCGGGCCTGGACCGGGGCTGGCTCGCCGCCCTGATCCCGGGCGGCGGCTACCTCGCGGACTTCCTCAACCCGACCCCGGCCGGCCCCTTCCCCGAACTGGACGAAGAGCTCGCGGCCATCCGCGCCTGCGGCCCGGACAACGTGCGCGCCGACCTGGCGACGATCGCGACGAAGAACCGGCCGGTCGCGCGCCTGAGGCTGCTCCACGAGGACCCCGAAGCCGTACTGGAGAAGGTCACCGACGAGATCCGGACCTACTGGGAACTCGCGCTCGCCCCCTACTGGCCCCGGATCCGCCAGCTGCTCGAAGCCGACGTGTTCCACCGGGCCCGGCAGGTCGCCGAGCACGGCTCCGCCCACGTCCTCAACGAGCTCCACTCCACCGTGACCTGGGACTCGGGCACCCTGCGCATGGTCCGCCGGGCCTGCGCGCTGACCCGCGCCCAGACCGGGCCCGGACTGCTGCTGGTGCCCTCCGCCTTCGCCTGGCCGCGGGTCCTGACCCGCTCGGTGGCCCCCGATCCGCTCCAACTGGCCTACCCGGCACGGGGGATCGGCGGTCTCTGGGAGCCCCGCGCGACCAAGGCCACCGACGCGGTGGCCGCCGTACTGGGCCGCTCCCGGACCCTGCTGCTCGCCGAGCTCGACACCCCGGCCTCCACCACCCAACTGGCCCGCCACAGCGGCCTGTCCGCCGCGGCGGTCTCCCAGCACCTCACGGCGCTGCGCGACGCGGGCCTGGTCACCGGCCACCGCGCCGGCCGTTCGGTGCTGTACGCCCGAACGGCCATCGCGGACGCGCTGCTCACGCCGGTGGGGTGAGCAGCGTTATGGAGTGACGGCGACCTCGTCCACGCGGCTCACCGAGTAGAGGTGGGTGGCGTCGGCCCGGAAGTAGCGGGCCTTCCAGGAACCGGTCCGGGAGGCGGTGAAGCTCTTGGTGAAGGTGCCGTCGGCGGCGGTCTTGGAGTTGCCCATCATCTTCCAGGTGGTGGTTCCGGCCGGGCGGAAGTAGTAGTGGACGGTCTGGCCGGCGAGGGGCTTCCACGTCGGGTCGGCGTGCTTCAGCTTGCCGGTGACCGTGATGGGCTTGCCCTTCTTGACCGGTTCGGGCGCGGCGTTGAACTCCGGGATCGACGTCAGCGTCCGCTGCGGGATCTCGACGGCCTTCGACTCGGATCCGCGGATGGCCGTGGTGCCGGCGTAGCGCAGCCGGACGAAGCCCGGGCCCGTGCCGGGCACCCGCGCCTCGATGAGATCGGCGGACGGGGCGGGGACGTCCACGGTCGCGCGGGTGGTCCAGCCGGTCTTGCCGTCAGGCGACTGCTGGACCTCGACCTTCAGGGTCTTGACCGAGTCCGGGATGGCGGCCCGCTTGAACGAGGCCCTCGCGGTGACCCTCTTGTACTGGTCCATGTCGACGGAGAATTCCGAGAAGGAGGTACCGGCCGTGGTGTCCAGCCACACCTGCTGGGACGGAGACTTCAGCCACGGTCCGGCCGCGGTGACGCTCAGGCTCCGGTCTCCGTCGAACAAGACCGTGTGGCTGAACCGGCCGGCGGCGTCCGTGCGCTCGGCGGATCCGCTGCCCCCGGTGTCGGCCCCGGCGGGCACCGGCTTCCACGTGCCGTCGGGAGCCTCCCAGGTGACGGCGCCGCTGATCTTGCCGTAGGTGGCGTAGGGGCCGGACACGGTCGGGGAGTCCATGGTGATGCGCGCGTTGATGGTGTCCACCTCGACCCACAGGGAGTCCTTGACCTTGACTCCGTCCACCTGGGTCGCGAGGTCGATGGGGGTCTGGTGCCAGGTCTCGTCGAACCACGAGCCGTGCTCGAAACCGGTGACCGTGACGTCGGAGGCGAAGTGACCCTGCGCGTCCGTCACCAGGGCGGTGGTGACCCCGCCGGTCTCGGCCGTGAACGCGGCGCCCGCGTAGGGCTTGCGGGTGTCGGTGCTGGGGTCGTAGACCTTGATGTCACCCGAGAGCACCGTCTCCCGGTCTGCCTGGGAGATGTGGTCGGAGGCCTTCACGTTCTCGAAGTACGGTCGGATCCGGTAGTTCAGGGTGGCCCGGTCCTTGTGCAGGATGGTCTCGCCCTTGGTGCCGGTGTACTGCAGGTCCACGGTGTACTCGCCGAGCGCGGGGAGCTTGGGCACGTCCGCTTCCACGTCGTAGAGGCTGTCGCACTCGAACCCGCACTGGTCGGGTACGTCCTTGAACTCCGTGAGGGTGGCGACCCGGGTGCTCTGGCCCTTCTTGCGCAGGTGGACCTTGAGGTTCTTGGGCCCGCTCTCGGGCGGCGTGTTGTCGCTCCACAGCCTGATCTTCTCGTCCTTGGCGCTCGTGTAGAGCGACCCGGGCTGGAAGGGGTCCTCGGCGTGGGCGGCCGTGGGCAGGGCCAGTACGGCCGCCATGGCGGTCATGGTGCAGAGCGCGGCACCGAAACGCAGCTTCATTCGTCCCCCCGGAGATTCGTTCAACGATCACCCAAGGGGACTGCCCAGCCCGCCCGATGGTTGTACGGGCGGGCCGGCGCGCGAGCGGGCCGGTCAGTCGAACCAGCGGTCCCGGGCCAGTTCCGCCGTCCGCGACGGGTCCTCCAGCAGGGCCGCCACCTCGAAGCGGCGCGGCCACTGGCCCGCCGCCCAGGCGAGGGCCGCCGCGACGCCCTCCAGGGTGGAGGCGTGCAGGGTGCCGTCCGGGGTGCGGCGCCAGTCGAGCTCGACGCCGCCCGCCTGGAGTTCCTCGTGCTCCACGTAGCTCTTGGGGGTGGCCGGGCCCAGGAGCTGGTGCACCGATTCGGGGACCTCGTGCTCCTCGCCCTCGGTGGTGACCTCCGCCGGGACGGTCTCCGAGAGGCGCCGGACCTGGAACAGCTCCGCCAGGTCGGCGGCCCGGGACGGGGCGACGGGGAGGAGCGGGAGGCCCGCCGTCAGGGGGAGCAGGTCCGGGGCGTCCGCGATCAGCGCGTCCGCCGCGTCGACCACGACCACCTCGCCGTCCACGACCGCGCGCAGCTCGTCGGGCAGGGTGACCTGTTCGGGGTCCAGGTCGGCCAATGCCCCGTACAGGCCGTGCAGTTGACGTCCGCCGACCTCCCGGTCCGGGTCGGCGAGGCGGCCGAGCAGCTCGGCGGCGCCGCCCGGCTCCTCCAGCAGGGCGGGCACGGTGGTGCGTACGCCCAGGGCCCGCAGGACCTGCTCGTCCTCGAAGCCGGTGGCGTCCGCCGGGGTGTAGAGGCCCGCCAGCAGCGGGTCGCCGCCCGCCGAGCGCAGGCCGGCCGGGCGGCGGCCGTCCAGGACCGGGTGGTCGCGCAGCCACCAGGCGGTGTACGAGCGCACGGACCGGGTGGTGCCGTCCGGGAGCAGGACCCGCACGGGCTGGGTCAGGGCGTCCCGGAAGGGAGGCTGCGCCAGCATGGCCAGGGCCTGGGGCCAGCGGTCGTCGTCGACCAGGTCGAGGTCCCGCACGGCGACCAGCTCGGTGGCGACCGGCGGCACGGGGGTGTCGGGGAGCTGGTCCAGGAGGTCCTCGCACCACACGTCGACGGCGTCGAGCAGACCGGCGTCGTCGGGCTCGGCGAAGTCCCCGTCGCGGGGCTCCAGTTCGTCGGGGTCCAGGACCACGTCGGTGGCGCGGACCAGCTGGAAGGCGGCGAGTACGCCCACGGCGGTGAGGGTCCGCTCGTCCCAGCGCTCCACCAACTCGGCGTCCACGTACGGGATCTCGTCCTCGCGGACCACGGAGGCCAGCGGGGAGCCGGGCAGCAGCAGTTCGCCGGCCGGGGTCGGCTCGCCGTCCTCGTCGGGCAGGGCGAGCGCGCCCAGCCACGGCTCGTCGCCGGGGGAGAGCTCGGCGTCGCGGACCAGGCCCAGCACGATGTCGGCCAGCTCCTCGGGGTCGAGGGCGTCCTCGTCCCAGATCTCCCCGGAGTCCAGGGAGGCCGCGACGGCCGCCCGCACCTGCGGGGTGGTCAGGACGGCGCGCGGGCTCGCCGGGAGCGCGCCGAGCTTCTCCAGCAGCGGGTGCACCGCGTCGGGGTGGGCCACCTTCAGACCGAGCCGGGCCAGGCTCTCGGGACTGCCCGACCGCGAACCGGCCGACCGGGAAGAGTCCGCGCCGGGCAGCAGCAGGTGCCGGGGCCCGATCGCGGTGCGGCCGTCGGCCAGCGGCACGGGGAGCCCGGAGAGCCGGTCGGGGTCGACCCCGGCGAGGCTGTCGTAGAGCCGGTACCACCACTCCGGGGTCCGCTCGATGCCGGCGATCCGCTCGATGGCCTCGCCCAGCGGCAGCCGGCCCACGCCCAGGGTGCGCAGTTCGGGGCGGCGTTCCAGCCCGGCCGGGAGCAGGGTCGGCAACACCTCCGCGAGGACCCGTACGGTGTCGGCGCCCGCGCCCTCCACCACCTCCGCCTCGAAGGGGCGCAGGGCGGACCGCTCTTCGGGCTCCCCCTCGGCCGGCGCCTCGGCGGGGGCGGCGGGCGCGAGGAAGGCGGTGCGGGGCAGCCGCGCGATGACGGCCGCGCGCAGGGCCCCGTCGAGCTCGCCCTTGCCGAGCGGGCCCGGTACGAGGTCCACGAGCGCGGTGCTCACCGGGTCCCAGGAGCCCAGCAGTTCGGCGTATGCGTCGGCGGCGCGCTCCACGAGGAAGTCGGTCAGCGGCCCCGGCGCGGGGTGCCGGCGGGTGGTGTCCAGCGGCAGGGTCGCGATGAGCAGCGCGGGGATGCCGAGCGGTTCGTCGGTCGGGGTCGGCGCGTGCACCACGGCGGCGGTCGCCGGGCGGACCGGGGCGCCTTCGGCGTCGACGGGCACGGACCAGGACACCGCCCAGACGGGTCGCAGCCGTTCCTCGACGGGCCGGTCGGCGAGCAGCGTCTTCTCGATGGGGCCGGAGTGGCGCACGGTGCGCCAGCGCTTGATGTCCGAGGCGGAGTCGGCGATGACGGTGTACGGGCCTTCGACGCGGCGGGTCAGGGTCCGCACGCCCCCGGCCGGTGTGTCGACGACGACCTCGGCGAGCCCCGGCAGGGTCAGCAGCAGGGCGTCGTCCACGGCGGCGAGCAGCCGCCCGGCCAGCTCCTCGGCGGCGGCGTCGCGCAGCGGGAGGACCACGACGGTGTCGTACCCCTCGGGCGCGGTTCCCTCGGCGGGCAGCGGCAGCCGCAGCAGCGGGACGTGGCCGTCGCGGCGGCGCAGCTCCTCGCCGAGTCCGGAGCTGCCGACGGCGGCCCCTCGGGCCAGCTCGCGGGCCTCGGCCAGGGACCAGCGCACGCCACCGTGCCGGCCCAGGACGGCGGGCTCGTCGGAGACGGCCAGGACGGCGGCGAAGCCGACGCCGAAGCGGCCGACGCTTCCGGAGGAGTCGTCGCGCTTGGCGGAGGCGCGCAGCGTGGACAGCGACTCCACGCCGGTGGCGTCCAGCGGGGAGCCGGTGTTGGAGACGGCGAGCAGCGCGTGCCCGTCGGGCTGGTCGGTGCCCGCGTGCAGGGTGAGCCGCAGCCGGCCGGGAACTCCGGCGCGGGCGGCCGCGTCGGCGGCGTTCTGCGCGAGCTCGATGACGAGCCGGTCGCGGTAGCCGCCGAGCGCCAGGTCCTCCTCGGCGTTGGCGTCCTCACGGAACCGGGCCGGGCCCGCGCCCCAGGCGTCGAGCACCCCGCGCCGCAGCCGGGCCGTGCCGAAGGGGTCCACGCCGTCCTGGGCCGCCGTCACTCGCACGCTCACGCTGCTGCCTCCAAGCTGCACTGCGATGTACCGCGCCGTATCGCGCCGTACGGCATCCGCGGAACACCGGATGCCGAGGTCCCGAAGGTATCGCGTACGTCGAGCGGCTCCGCAAACGAAGCGGCGTCAGGCAGACTTCAGGAGTCGGTATCGCACTGCTATTTGTGAGGATTGCGCATGATCACGCTCACCAAGGAAGACGGCCCCGCGGACCTGGGCGGCGTAACCCACCTGTCCATCGGGGTCTCGTGGGACCCCACCGTGGGCAGCAGCGGCGGCCTGCTGGGCAAGCTCAAGCGGAAGGTCGGGACGGACCTGGACCTCATCGCGATCGCGATGCAGGGTGCGGACCCGGTCCGCCTCGCGGGCCTCGACTCCCTGGACCCCATGGGCAACGGCTCGCTGCTGCACAGCGGCGACAACCAGACCGGCCACGGCGAAGGCGACGACGAGACGGTGACCGTCGAGTTCGCCCGGATACCGGGCAACGTCACGTCCATCGTCTTCGTCGCCGCCGCGTACAAGAAGGGCAGTTCCTTCCAGAGCGCCCGCAACATCAGCTTCAAGGTGTACGACGCCACGGGCGGCAGCGCTCAGCAGGTCGCCGACATCTGGCCGAGCCTGCTCGGCACGGACAACGGCTGCGCCGTGGCGAAGGCGATCCGGGACGGGGCGGGCTGGAAGCTCCAGGTCATCAACCAGACCGGGAAGATCAAGCCGGGCGACGAGCAGGCCCTGATGCGTTTCGCCGTGGCGAAGTAAGCGCCCGATCAGCGGGCTACGCCTTGCCCACGAGGTGCGCGAACACCACCACGTTGGCGTCCCAGTGGCGGTCCTTGGTGAGGTTGCCGCCGCAGGTGATGACGCGGAGCTCGGCCTTGCCGTGGGTGTCCCCGTAGACCTTGTCGGTGGGGAACTGGTCCTTCTTGAAGGTGTCGACCTCGTCCACGGCGAAGACGGCGGTGGAGCCGTCGTCGCGGTGGACCTCGATCTTCTCGTCCTTCTTCAGCTTCTTGAGGTTGTAGAAGACGGCCTCGGGCGCCTGAGGGGTGTCCATGTGCCCGACGATGGCGGCCGCGCCCTTCTCCCCGGGGGTCGGGCCCTCCTTGTACCAGGCCGCGTCCTTGGGCTTGTCGAAGTCGGGCTCCTTCATGGCGCCCTGGGCGTCGAGTCCGACGGCGTCGAGCGGGGCGTCGACCTTGATGTCCGGGATCACGATGCGGTCCGGGACGGAGGCGCTCAGCACCGAGGCGTTCGTGGCGTCGGCCGGGTTGTTCTTGACCGCGTTGCCGCCGGCGTCGCCGCCGGAGCCGCAGGAAGTGATCAGGAAGGCCGTGAGGCCCGCGGCGCCCGCCAGGGCGGCCACGCGCAGTGCGCGGCCGCTCCGGCGGGGGGCGCCTTCAGAGGTGGAGCGCTCAGCCATGGTTCGCGACGTCCGAGGGGACCCAGCCGAGCGGAGCCTGGCCGGTGTTCACGGAACCCTTGGGGGTCTTGTGGTGGCTCGGGTCGACCGGGGTGGGCTTCGGCTTCGGGGTGACCGGGCCGGTGGCGTCGGTGGAGAACTTGACGGTGTCGAACTTCGTGCCGCCCGCGTAGGCCTCGACGCCGTAGTAGCCGGACTTGACGTCCTTGGCGACGACCGCGGTGCCGGTCCAGGTGCCCTTGCCGTTGCTCTTCAGGTTGACCTGGCCGCCGAAGGCGTCGGACTTGATGAAGGCGCTCTTCTCGTTGGGCGCCGTCTTGATGGTGACCTGGATCTTCTCGCCCGGCTTGCCGTGGTCCCGGGACAGGCTCAGCGTGGAGTCGGCCGGGGTGGGGGTCGGCTTCGGGGTGGGCTTGCCGTCCTTGACCGTGATGGTGGCGGTGGCCTGGAGCTTCTCGCCCTTGGGGCCGGTGCCGGTGAGGGAGATGCCGTAGTTGCCGTCGGCGACCTTGGCGATCGTGGCGGTGGCGCCGCGCCCGTCGGTCATCTTGACGTTGTTCAGGGCCTCGGAGGAGATCGACAGGTTCGTCGAGCCGTCGGGAACCTCCATCGACATCTGGACGGAGTCGCCCGGCTTGCCGGAGGAGGGCGAGAGCTTCAGGGCCACCGGGGCGGTCTTGGCGTCGGCGCTCGCGCTGGCGTGTGCGGCCGGGGTGCCGTCGGCCGCGAACGCGGCGGTGGGGACGGCCAGGGCCATAGACGAGGCGAGGGCGATCGCCGAGAAGGTAAGTGCCTTGCGCATGGGGTTCCTCCTGAACGGGCCGGGGTTCGTTCCCGGCACACCAGACATGAGGGACATCCTGGGGTGGTTGGTTGCGCCCCTCCGAGGGGCCGGGAGGGCCCCCTGCCGAAGGTCCCTGGGCATAAAGCCGCAGGCGGAGGCGGGGGTGGGGATCTTCCGTTTGCGGGCTCTTTGCCCCGATTTTTGGGACCAAGGTCCCGGGATTCCGGGCCGTGCGCGGCACGTCGTTCTTCAGGGCCCGTTCAGGACCGTCTCAGGGTCTGTTCAGCACCTTTCCGGCGGGGGCCCGGACAACGCGAAGCCCCCGGTGACGGGACGTCACCAGGGGCTGCGGAGCGTGTGGGTCAGAGGGCTTCGATCACGAAGTCCACGCAGGCCGTCAGCGCCTGCACGTCCGCCGGGTCGATCGCCGGGAACATCGCGATGCGGAGCTGGTTGCGGCCGAGCTTGCGGTAGGGCTCGGTGTCCACGATGCCGTTGGCGCGCAGCACCTTGGCGACCGCCGCCGCGTCGATGTCGTCCGAGAAGTCGATCGTGCCGATGACGGCCGAGCGCTTGGCGGAGTCCGCGACGAACGGGCTGGCGTACTTCGACGCCTCGGCCCAGCCGTACAGGTGGGCCGCGCTGGCCGACGTACGGCCGGTCGTGAACTCCAGACCGCCCTGGCTGTTCATCCACTCCAGCTGCTGGTCCAGCAGGAAGAGGGTGGAGAGCGCCGGGGTGTTGTACGTCTGGTTCTTCAGCGAGTTGTCGATCGCCGTCGGCAGCGAGAAGAACTCCGGGATGTGCCGGCCGGAGGCGTGCACGCGGGCCGCGCGCTCCAGGGCCGCCGGCGAGAACGCCGCCAGCCACAGGCCGCCGTCGGAGGCGAAGGACTTCTGCGGGGCGAAGTAGTAGACGTCGGTCTCGGTGATGTCCACCGGCAGACCGCCGGCGCCCGAGGTCGCGTCCACCAGCACGAGCGAACCCGCGTCGGCGCCCGCGACGCGCTTGATCGGCGCCGCGACACCCGTCGAGGTCTCGTTGTGGGTGTACGCGTACACGTCCACGCCCGCCTCGGCCACCGGGTCCGGGTGGGTGCCCGGGTCGGAGGAGATCACCGTCGGCGCGTCCAGCCACGGCGCGGACTTCGCGGCGCTGGCGAACTTGGAGGAGAACTCGCCGAAGGTGAGGTGCTGCGACTTCCGCTCGATGAGACCGGCGGTCGCGATGTCCCAGAAGGCGGTGGAGCCGCCGTTGCCCAGGATCACCTCGTAGCCCTCGGGGAGGGAGAAGAGGTCCCGGAGGCCCTGGCGCACCGATCCGACCAGGTTCTTGACCGGAGCCTGGCGGTGGGAGGTGCCGATCAGGGAGGTACCGGTGGCGGCGAGGGCGTCCAGCGCCTCGGTCCGCACCTTGGAGGGGCCCGCGCCGAAGCGTCCGTCGGCGGGCTTGATGTCAGCGGGAATCTGGATCTCGGCCACGAGCCGAGCGTATCGGGTCCGGGTCCACGCCTCGGAACCGCGTCCACCCGATGAGATGACGCGCGTAGAGGCGGGAGCTGCTCGGAGCGGCCGGGAGCCGGTGGCAGGCTGTCCGCCGTGACCTCACCCGGTGAACTCGAACGGACCTTGCGGAAGAACCTGCGCGGGGAGGTCGACTTCGGCGCCGCCGCCCGGGCCCTGACGACGATGGACGCCTCGAACTACCGCCGCGTCCCGGTCGGCGTGGTCGCGCCGCGCGACGCCGAGGACGTGGCCGCCGCGCTCGCGGTGTGCGCCGGGGCCGGGGTCCCGGTCGTCCCGCGCGGGGGCGGCACCTCCATCGCGGGCCAGGCGACGGGCGTCGGGGTCGTCCTGGACCTCACCCGCCACATGAACGCCCTCGTCTCCCTCGACCCGGCCGCCCGCACCGCCGTCGTCCAGCCCGGCCTGGTCCTGGACCGGCTGCGGGACGCGGCCCGCCCGCACGGGCTGACCTTCGGGCCGGACCCCTCCACGCACTCCCGGTGCACGCTCGGCGGGATGATCGGCAACAACGCCTGCGGGGCCCACTCCGTGGCCTGGGGAACCACCGCCGACAACGTCGCCGAGCTGGCGGTGACGGCGTACGGCGGCTCCCCCTACCGGCTCGGCACCGGCTGGCAGGGCGCGCCCGACGGGCTGCGGGAGCTGGTGTCGGGGAACCTGGCCGTCCTGCGCACCGGCATGGCGGGCGGCCCGGCCGACGGCTTCGCGCGGCGGATCTCCGGCTACGGGGGCTTGGACGCGCTGCTCCCCGAGCGGGGCACCGGGGTGGCCCGGGCGTTCTGCGGCAGCGAGGGCACGCTCGGCGTGGTCACCGAGGCGGTCGTACGGCTCGTCGAGCTGCCGGCCGCCCCGGCGCTGGCCGTCCTCGGGTACGCCGACGAGAGCGCGGCGGCGGAGGCTGCCGCGGGGCTGCTCGGGTACCGTCCGCTGACCGTGGAGGGGATGGCCGCCGATCTGGTGGGCGGGGCCGCCTGCGGGCTCCCGCGGGGCGGGGCCTGGCTGTTCGTGGAGATGCGCGACGAGGGCGCGGCCCGGGCCGTGCTGCGGGCCTCCGACGCGGTGGACGGCCTGCTGCTCACCGACCCGGCGGCGCAGCGGGCCCTGTGGCGGATCCGCGAGGACGCGGCGGGCACCGCGACGCGGATGCCCGACGGGACGATGGCCTGGCCCGGCTGGGAGGACTGCGCGGTACCGCCCGCCCGGCTCGGCGCCTACCTGCGGGAATTCCGGGCCCTGCTGGCGGAGCACGGGCTGCGTGGATCCCCGTACGGCCACTTCGGCGAGGGCTGTGTGCACGTGCGGATCGACTTCGACCTGGTGTCGCCGCCCGGCGTGGCCCGCTTCCGGGCCTTCTCCTCGGACCTCGCCGACCTCGTGGTCGCACACGGCGGCTCCCTCTCCGGGGAGCACGGGGACGGGCAGGCGCGGGCGGAGCTGCTGCCGAGGATGTACGGGCCCGCGGTGATCGGGCTCTTCGAGGCCTACAAGCGGGTCTGGGACCCGGCGGGCGGCATGAACCCCGGGATCCTGGTCCGCCCGGCCCGCCTCGACGAGAACCTCCGCTTCGCGGTGCTGCCGCCCTCCGGGTTCGCGGGGGAGGTGGCGCGGTGCGTGGGCGTCGCCAAGTGCCGGTCGACCGAGGTCGGGGGGCCGGGGGTGATGTGCCCGTCGTACCGGGCCACGGGCGAGGAGCGCCACTCCACGCGGGGGCGGGCGCGGCTGCTGCACGAGATGCTGGCCGGGGAGGTCATCCGGGACGGCTGGCGTTCGGCGGAGGTCGCCGAGGCGCTGGATCTCTGCCTCGGCTGCAAGGGCTGCCGCAGCGATTGCCCGGTCGGGGTCGACATGGCCTCCTACAAGGCGGAGTTCCTCCACCGCCACTGGGCGGGCCGGCTGCGCCCGCTCTCCCACTACGCCCTGGGCGGGCTGCCGGCATGGCTCCGCCTGATCGCGGCCCTCCGCCTGGCCGGCCCCCTGAACCTCCTCTCCCGCTTCCTCCGTGTCCCGGGCCTGGAGCGGGCCCGCCCCCTGCCCCGCCTGGCCCGGACCCCGTTCACCCGCGGGTGGGCGGGCCCTGCCGGGCGGGTGGGGGACGGCCGCCCGCAGGGCGCGCCCGGGACCGTTGTGACGGTGTGGCCGGACACGTTCACGGAGTACCTCGCTCCCGAGGCCGGTCATGCCGCCGTGCGGGTGCTGCGGGCCGCCGGCCTGGAGACCGGCGTCCCGGCGGGCCCCGTCTGCTGCGGGCTGACCTACATCTCCACCGGCCGCCTCGACGCCGCCCGCAGGACCCTGCGCCGGACCCTGGACGCCGTAGGCGACCCGCGGGGGCCCGTCACCGTCCTCGAACCGAGCTGCGCGGCAGCGCTCCGCACCGACCTGCCCGCCCTGCTCCCGCAGGACCCCCGCGCACCCCGTCTCGCAGCGGCCGTCCGGACCTTCGCCGAGACCCTGGAGGAGTACGCCCCCCACTGGCAGCCGCCCCGCCTCGACCGGCCGGTCGCCGGCCAGACCCACTGCCACCAGCACGCCGTCCTCGGCGACGGCCCCGACCGCCGGCTGCGCGAGCGCGCCGGGCTGACGGGCGAGCTCAGCGGCGGCTGCTGCGGGCTCGCGGGCAACTTCGGCTTCGAGCCCGGCCACCACGAGGTCTCCGTGGCCTGCGCCGAGGAGCAGCTCCTGCCGTCGCTGCGGGCGGCGGCGCCGGGGACGGAGGTGCTGGCGGACGGGTTCTCCTGCCGGACCCAGATCGCGCAGCTGGCCGGCGGCCGGGCCCGCCACCTGGCGGAAGTCCTGGCGGAGGGCCTGGAGCGGGGCCTGCCGAAAGCGGACGTACACCAGATGTAAGGCAAAACACGGACGCACGGTCCTTACTCACCCCCTAATCTGGAGAAATGTCCGCACCCTCCTGCCCCCCGAGCACCACGCCGAGCACCGAGCCCTCCCCAGCGACGACCACCGCCCCGGCCCCGGTCCTCGTCCCCGCCCCCGCGGACGGCTCCTTCCGGGTCCGCTTCGGCCCGGTCGCCCTGGTGGTCACGGCGGGCGTCTCGGTGCAGTTCGGTGCCGCCCTCGCGGTGATGCTCATGCCGCGGGCGGGCGCGGCCGGCGTGGTCACGCTGCGCCTCGCCGCGGCCGCGCTGGTGCTGCTGCTCGTGTGCCGGCCCAAGATGCGCGGGTACTCCCGCTCGGACTGGTCGACCGTGGTGTGGTTCGGCGTGACCATGGCCGGCATGAACGGGTTCATCTACCAGGCCATCGACCGGATCCCCCTCGGCCCGGCCGTCACCCTGGAGGTGCTGGGCCCCCTGGTGCTCTCCGTCGTGGTCTCCCGCCGGCTGCTGAACCTGCTGTGGGCCGGCCTGGCACTGGCCGGAGTCGTCCTGCTGTCCACCCACGGCGGAGGCGGCCTCGGCGGGCTCGACCCGCTGGGCGTGGCCTTCGCCCTCGCGGCGGGCGGCATGTGGGCGGCGTACATCGTGTTCAGCGCGCGGACCGGCCGCCGCTTCCCGCAGGCGGACGGGCTGGCGCTGGCGATGGCCGTGGCGGCCGTACTGTCCCTGCCGCTCGGCGTGATCGAGGCCGGCTCGGCCCTGCTGCGCCCGAGCACCCTGCTCCTGGGCCTCGGTGTGGCGGTGCTGTCCTCGGTGCTGCCCTACACGCTGGAGCTGCTCGCCCTGCGCAGGCTCCCGGCTCCGACCTTCGCGATCCTGATGAGCCTGGAGCCCGCGATCGCCGCGACGGCCGGGTTCCTGATCCTGAACCAGGCGCTGTCGGCGCTCGACGCGGCGGCGATCGCGCTGGTCATCGTGGCGAGCATGGGCGCGGTCCGCTCACAGACCCGCCCGCGGAAGCCCCAGCAGGATCCCCTGCGGGATCCGCAGCCGGAGCCTCAGCCGAACTGATCGTAGAAGGCGGTCTTGAGCCGCAGGGCGCGTTCCTCGGTCTCCCTGAAGCCGGCCGCTCCGGACGCCCCGTCCGGCCCTTCCGCCCGGCCGAGGAGCTCGGTCACCCGCGCGGCCAGCCGGTCGGAGTGGGTGTCGGACAGCAGGGACACCGTCGCGAGCGAATGCGTCTTCGCGTCGTGGACCAGGTGCGGGTGGTAGAACCGCGAACGGTTGCGGCCGCCGCCCTCGCCCGTGAACAGCGGCCCCATCCGCTCCCACAGCCGCGCGTACTCGACGGAGACCAGCACCTCGCCCCAGAAGCGCAGGAAGGTCAGCAGCCGCAGGTCGGAATCGGCGTGGCCGCCCGCGTCCGCGATCAGTTCGAGGGTGTCGGTGATGGCCCGCCGCGTCGCGGCCGTCGGCCTCGACGCCACGAGGGCCTCCCTGGACACTCCGAGCAGGCGCAGGTCCTCGGTCATGTCCTCCCGGTGCGAGGGCGCGTGGCCCGTGGCGCCCGGGTACTCCTCGCGCAGGATGATCCGGGCGATCCGCAGCCCCTCCTCGTCGCGCAGGAGGTCGATGGCCAGGTCGTAGGACGGGGTGAACGCGAGCGAGACGAAGCGCCGCTGGAGGAGGAGCGCGGTGAAGTCCTCCTCGGGCAGCCGGGTGACGCCCGCCAGGACCGGATGCTCCTCGAAGCGCGCGATCAGCCCGTTCTCGAACCCGTCCAGCTCGTGCAGCCCGTCCTTCGCGCCCTTCGCGTCGGGAGCGCCCAAGTCGTGCATGGCCGTACCTTTCCGTGGATCTGCGGGGGGACCTGCGTGGGCATCCGCGTGTGGCTCTGCGTGCGGCTCCGCGTGGGGATCGGGCCGGATCGCCGCCCGATCACCAGACGATGTTCCTGAGCGACTCGCGCCAGTCGGGGAGCGCCACGTCGCGGCCGATCTCCCACAGCGTGTCCAGCTCCCGCTGGACCTGCCGGCCCATCGTGGTGTCACCGCCGTCGATCTCAGTCTGGGCGGAGTCGACGGCCAGTTGGCCGTGCAGGAACGAACTGACCAGAAAGTGCTCGTCGGCCTTGTGCACGGCGATGGACGGCAGGGAGTTGTACACCCGCACCCTGAGCAGGGCCCGGCCCGCCGGCCCGACCGCCCTGTGCAGCTCCGCGAGGCCGGCGAGGCACATTTCCACCCGGGCCTTCACGTCCAGCGCGAGGGCGGGATCCCGTACGGCACGCAGCGCCTCGTCGCGCAGTCCCGCCACGGGGGAAGAGGGGTACAGGAGCATGACCCGCACCGGGATGCCGTGGTCCACCAGCGCCTTCTCCAGCGAGGGCTGGAGGTGGGCCAGGTTGGGGACGAAGGTCTGCAGGATGACCACCTCCTGGGTGGCGCCCTCCACGAACGCGCAGAACCGCGCGTCGGGGAAATCCGGGTGCACCTGGATCACGCCGAGGTAGTTCTCCTGCCTGAGCTGCTCCGCGACGGTCTCGATGTCCAGCTTGGCGAGGTGCACCCGGAAGCTGCTGTCGAGCCGGGCGACCTCCGTCCGCACGGTGTCGCCGAGCTGGGTGACCTTGTCCTCGACCACGTCGAGCTTGCGCAGGCGGTCGATCTCCAGGAGCAGGAACACGGTGACCGTGCTCAGGATGAGCAGGGTGACCTTGGGGAGCGCGCCGCCCGGAGCGAGCGCGTCGAGCCACCCGAAGAGGTCCGCGATCAGGACCACGACGCCCGATATGGACATCAGGGCCAGCGCGATCCGTTCCACCCGATAGCGAACGTCGACGCTCATGCCGCTCCAGCTCCCGTGCCCCGTACCGCATGGCCCTCGTGGTCGGCGACGACGGTATACCGACTCCCTTTGTTCCAGGGAGGTTTGAGGGGCTGCTGGGGGTGAGCGGGGGCGAGTTCAGGCCACGCCGGTGCGGTGCGGTGCGGGTCCGGCGTGGTTCCGGTCCGGTGCTCAGCTCCAGATGATGTCGCCGGCCGGCCCGACCGGCAGGGGCGCCACGTCCGCGTGCTGGACGTTCGCCTCGACCTGCGCCGTTTCGGGCGTCCCGGTCTGCGGGTCCCCGTCCGGGAAGTCCTGACCCCAGCCGCTGAACATGGCCACGCCCAGCGCGAGGGCGCTCAGGGCCGCGGTCGCGCAGTACATCCGACGAGTCGTCATGCGGGGAGCATCCCAGCCGCCCGGGCCGGAGGGAAGGCCTCGACCGTTGCTGTGCGAACCGTCACTCGCCGTCGCCCGTCCCGTGCTCCCCGCCCGCCCCCGCAGCCCCGTAGCGGGCCGCCGTCGCGGCCGCGGCCGCTCCGATGCGCCGGCGCAGGGCCGGCGGGGCGAGCACTTCCGCCTCCGCGCCGAGCTCCAGGAACTGTGCCTCCGCGTGGTCCTGCGACTCGATCGGCAGGACCGCCCGGGTCCACCCGGGCAGTTCGGGGTCCGGGGTCCCGGTGGAGGTCAGGGCCCTGGCCTGGGCGCCGGTCAGCCGGGCGGCCGCGCGCGCGGAGACCCGTACCCGCGCCTCCTCCGCGTACAGCCGCTCGTGGAACTCGGCCTGCGTGCGCCGCCAGTGGGCGGCGAGCTCGAAACCGTCGGGGAGCGCGCACTCCTCGCCGGTCTCGCGGACGGCCAGGATCTGGTCCACCCGGTAGGTGTGCGGGGGACCGGCGGGGGTCGGGGTGCCCGGCTCGGTCGGCGTACCGGGCTCGGCCGGCGTGCCCGGCTCCGCCGCCGTGCCCGCGACCAGGTACCAGCGCCCGGCCTTCAGGACCAGCCCGTAGGGGGCCAGCCGCCGGTCCACCTCGTGGGGCGCCTTCCAGCGCCGGTACCGGACCTCGACGACCCGCCCCCGCCACACCGCGTCGGCGACCCGCGCCAGGTGCGGGGTCTCCTCGTGCTCCGCGTACCAGCCGGGCGCGTCCAGGTGGAAGCGCAGCCGCATCCGGTCGGCCTGCGCACGCAGCTCCGCGGGCAGGGCGGCGCGCAGCTTCAGCTGGGCGGTGGACAGGGCCCGGCCGAGGCCCAGTTCGGCGGCCGGGCCGGGCATCGAGGTGAGGAAGAGGGCCTCCGCCTCGCCCGGGGCCAGTCCGGTGAGACGGGTGCGGTAGCCGTCGAGGAGCTGGTAGCCGCCGCTGTGTCCGGCGTCTCCGTACAGCGGGACGCCGGCGGCGGCCAGCGCCTCCGCGTCGCGGTAGACCGTACGGACCGACACCTCCAGCTCCCCGGCGAGCTCGGCGGCGGTCATCCGGCCCCGGGTCTGGAGCAGGAGCAGGATCGAGAGCAGTCGGCTGGACTTCACGCGCACTTCACTGCCACAGGATGTCAGTGAAGTGCTCCTACGGTTCCCCCATCAGCACGGAGAACAGTTTGGGGAGACCGCACATGAACGACTTCGACTTCTTCGCCGGCACCTGGGACGTCACCAACCGTTGGCTCGCGGACTTCCTGGACGCGGACAGCGGCTGGGAGGTGTTCCCGGCGGTGTCCCGGGCCACGCGGCACTTCGACGGCGCCGCGAGCTTCGACGAGATCGAGTTCCCGACGAAGGGGTTCGCGGGAATGACCCTGCGCCTCTACGACCCCGAGCGCGAGCAGTGGACCCTCAACTGGGCCAGCCGCCGGACCGGGACGCTCTTCCCGCCCGTCACGGGAGGGTTCGACGCGACGACGGGTACGGGCGTCTTCGAAGGCGAGGACACCTACGAGGGCAAGGCGGTCCGGGTGCGCTTCGTGTGGTCGCGGACGGGCGCGGGGACGGACTCCCCGCGCTGGGAGCAGCTCTTCTCGGCCGACGGGGGCGCGAGTTGGGTCCACAACTGGACGATGGACTTCAGCCGGCGGGCGGTCGAGGGCGCTGCCGGCTGAAGAGGGCGGCCGTCAGAGCTGACCGAGCAGCCCGAGCGGCCCGAGCGCCGCGCCGAGCCCGCTCGGCCGCTGCTCCACCGGCAGGTGTGCGACCAGCCGGACCGGGCACCCCAGCGCCGCGGCCCCGGCGTCCGCGACGGCGTCGTCACCGACCATGAGCACGTCCGCGGGCACCGCCCCGAGGGCCTCGCAGGCGACCCGGAACAGGCGGGGATCGGGCTTCTGGACTCCGTGCTCGAAGGACAGCGCGTACGCGTCGACGAACCGGTCGACCCCGTGGGCGCGGAAGACGGGGCGCAGGTCCCAACCGATGTTGCTGACGACGGCTACGGGGACGCCCCGCTCGTGCAGGGCGGCGAGCGTGGCGGCGGTATCGGGGTAGGGCCACCAGGCCGCGGGCGTCCAGCTCCGGTCGTAGAGGGCGTCGGCCAGCTCCGGGGAGGGCAGCGGCACCTCCCGGGTGAGGGCCGTGTAGGCGGCCCGGTGCTGCTCGGGGCTCAGGTCCCGCTCCCGCCACAGGGGCTCCAGCCGGGCCGGCAGCCGCTGCGGCGAGGCTCCGCCGGGCAGGGCGCCCGCTGCTTCGAGCAGGGCGGCCAGGGCGGTGAGTTCGGCCTCGGGCAGGTCGATGCCGGTGTCCGTCAGGACGGCACGCAGCCAGTCCTCGGTGGGCTCGACGCGGAAGAGGGTGCCGGAGAAGTCGAACATCACGCCTTTGAGGGAGCCCGCGAGCAGGCCTTCGTCCCTGTGCGGGTCCCGGTCCATGCCGCCGTCCCCGCCCCTGCCGCCGTCCCGGTCGATGTCGCCGTCCCCGCCCATGCCCATCTCCCCGTCCCTGCAATCGTGTCCGGCCTTGACGGGGATCCTCGCCGCGGTCGTACGCCCCGCGCAAGCGGATCCGGTGCTCGCGGCGGGCGTCGGCGATGTCGTCCTCGTCAGCCGCGCGTCCAGCGGAAGTCGACCTCCGGGTAGCGCGGGGAGGGGCTGTTCAGCAGGGGGGACGGCCGGCCCTTCAGGAACCGGTCGAGGGTCAGGCGGGTGTAGGTCCGGATCAGTTCGGTCGAGCGGGCCGGGTCCAGGGTTCCGAGCAGTTCGGCGTACAGGTCGGGCGGCCAGGACTCCGCCAGGCCGCCGGGACCGGCGAAGTGCGGCAGGTCGGTGTAGGTGAGGTGCCCGGTGTCGCGCACCCGCAACTGGCGTCCCCATCCGCGCTGGTGCTCGCGCCAGCGCCGCCAGGTGTCGTGGTCCTCCAGTGCGGTGAGCAGCAGGTACGGGCGGTCCAGCCCGAGGTCGGCCACCGGCGAGCCGAACAGGGCTCCGTCGAGGCCGACCCCGACGGCGAAGCGGCCGTCGACGCGCAGGAGTTCGGCGGCCGCGGCCCCGCCCATGGAATGTCCGACGACGCCGATCCGGTGCGGGTCCGCGCAGGGTGACCGTCGCCGACGGGTCAGGGTCGTGGCCACGAACCGCAAGTCGCCGACGCGGGTGGTGATTTCGAGCCGTTCCTGGCGGTCCCAGTCGTCCGACTCCTCGGGCAGCACGCTGAGGACGGTCCGGCCGTCGGGGAACTCCACGACCGCGGCGTCGTAGGTGTGGTCGATGCCCGCGACCAGGTACCCGTACGAGGCGAGCTCCTCGGCCAGGGCCGTGCAGTTGCTGCGGCCGCCCTTGCGCCCGTGCCCCAGCAGCACCAGCGGCAGCGGCCCCGGCACGGGCGGGGCGCCGGTCCGGGCGTGCGGGCGTACGGCCCCCAGGGTGCCGGGCTCGAGGGGCAGGCCCGTCTCCAGGGCGGCGGCGACCCGGCCCGTGGTGTACGGGGCCCGGCGGAAGCCGGCGGTGGTGAGCGCGGGGTACCAGAGCTGGACCATGAGTTCGCGCGGCCGGCGGTCCGGGGCGAGGGGGTCGTCACGGTCGTGGTCGACCAGGTGCAGGTCGACGGTGCCCACCGGCCGCCGGGAGGTGGGGGCGGGGAGCTCGATGACCTGCCCTCCGTACCGGTGCCCGGCGGCGAGCGCGGGCGCGGAGGGCAGGGCGGCCGCCCCCGCGCTCAGACCGGCGAGAACGAGCAGGGACCGGCGCGTGACCATCTACCACCCCGAGGGAACAGTGTGCGGAAGGACCTCGCTCACCCTAGAAGGTCTGGACCAATCTTCCTAGGGGGTGAACGCCGCCGCACCCGTCCGCGGTGCGCACCCCTCGCCGCCCAAGTCCCCTTCTTTCCGCCCTTGTTCCCTTCCTCAAAAATAAATGCAAGCACGCTTGATTGTTTTCCTGGCGGCTGCCACGCTTCCCCTCACGCCGAGAAGGGGAGCGCACCCGTGCCCGATCCGTCCGCTGTCGAGAACGTCCCCGCCGTCCCCACCGTGTTCGCCGTCTTCGCGGACCTCCGCGAGGAGGGCCGGGACCTCGACTCGCTGGTCGGGGAACTGCCCGACCCCGACTGGGCGAAGCCCACGCCCGCGCCCGGCTGGAGCCTCGCCCACCAGATCGCCCACCTGCACTGGACCGACCGGGCGGCGCTGCTCGCGCTCACCGATCCCGCCGCTTTCGCGGGGCTGGTCGAGGAGGCGCTGAAGGCACCCGACTCCTTCGTCGACGCGGGTGCCGAGACCGGCGCCGCACTGGCCCCCGCCGAGCTGCTCGCCCGCTGGCGGGAGGGCCGCGCGGCCCTCGACGGGGCCCTCGCCGCGGCCTCTCCCGACGCCAAGTTCCCCTGGTACGGGCCGCCGATGAAGGCCGCGTCGATGGCGAGCGCCCGCCTGATGGAGACCTGGGCGCACGGCCAGGACGTGGCGGACGCGCTCGGGGTGCGCCGGACACCGACGGCCCGGCTGCGGCACGTGGCACGGATCGGCGTACGGGCGCGGGACTACGCCTACGCGGTACGGGGCCTGCCGGCGCCGGCGGGGGAGTTCCGGGTGGAGCTGACGGCTCCGGGAGCCCCGGGCGAGGTGTGGACGTACGGTCCCGAGGACGCGCCGCAGCGGGTCACCGGCCCGGCGCTCGACTTCTGCCTGCTGGTGACGCAGCGCGCCCACCGCGCCGACCTGGCGCTGACGGCGTCCGGCCCCGACGCCGACGGCTGGCTCGACATCGCCCAGGCCTTCGCGGGCCCGGCGGGCCCGGGCCGCACGCCGGGGGCCTCCCGATGACCCGTCGCCCCCTCCTCATCGGCAACGCGTCGGGCTTCTACGGAGACCGCTTCGACGCCCTGCGCGAGATGCTGACGGACGGCCCCCTCGACGTGCTGACCGGGGACTACCTGGCCGAGCTGACCATGCTGATCCTTGGCCGCGACCGGCTGAAGAACCCGGAACTCGGCTATGCCAAAACCTTCCTGCGCCAGCTGGAGGAGTGCCTCGGCCTCGCCCACGAGCGGGGCGTACGGATCGTCGTGAACGCGGGCGGCCTGAACCCGGCGGGACTCGCCGGAGCGGTCCGCGCGCTGGCCGCGAAGCTGTCGGTCCCGGTCGTGGTCGCCCACGTGGAGGGCGACGACTTGATGCCGTACGCGCTGCCGTCGGGTGAGGGCGCGCTCACGGCGAACGCCTACCTCGGCGGCGCCGGGATCACGGCCTGCCTGCGGGCGGGCGCGGACGTGGTGGTGACCGGCCGGGTCACGGACGCCGCGCTGGTCAGCGGGCCCGCGGCCTGGTGGTTCGACTGGGCGCCGGACGACCACGACCGGCTGGCCGGGGCGGTGGTGGCGGGCCACGTACTGGAGTGCGGCACCCAGGCCACGGGCGGCAACTACGCCTTCTTCACCCGGCACGACGTGTCCCGCCCGGGATTTCCGCTGGCGGAGATCGCGGAAGACGGCTCGTCGGTCATCACGAAGCATCCGGGCACGGGCGGCGTCGTCTCCGTCGGTACGGTCACGGCTCAACTCCTCTACGAAACCCAGGGAACCCGCTACCTCGGCCCCGATGTGACGGCCCGCCTGGACACGGTCCGGCTGGCGGAGGCGGGCGCGGACCGGGTCCGGATCTCCGGTGTCCTGGGGGAGGTCCCGCCCGGCACCCTGAAGGTGGGCGTGACCCGCATCGGGGGCTGGCGCAACGAGGTCGTCTTCGTCCTGACGGGCCTGGACATCGACGCGAAGGCCGGGCTGGTACGGGCGCAGTTGGCCGAACTGCTCGGGCCGGTCTCCTCCGTCTCCTGGACCCTGTCCCGTACGGACCACGCGGACGCGGAGACGGAGGAGACCGCGAGCGCGCTGCTCCGCCTGGTTGTCCGGGACGAGTCCCCCGACCGTGTCGGCCGCGCTCTGACCTCGGCGGCCATCGAACTGGCCCTGGCCAGCTACCCCGGCTTCCACGTCACGGCCCCACCGTCCCCGGCCCAGCCGTACGGAGTCTTCACCGCGACCACCCTCCCCTCGGGCGAGGTCCCCCACACGGCGGTCCTCCCGGACGGCACGAGGCTGCGGGTGGGTGCGGACGGTGGCCCTGCGGGGCTGGTCCCCTCCCCACCCTTCGCCCGTTCCCCGGGCTCCGCCCAGACCCGCGCCTCAAGCGCCGGCGGGGCTGAACCATCCCCGCCGGAGTCCCCTCCGGCCCCTCCGGCGTTCGAGGAGCGGGGGTCCGGGGGCGGAGCCTCCGCAGGGGCCGGGGCGGAGCCCCCGGTTTGGGGAAGGGGCGGGGTGGGGGAAAGCCCCGCAGGGCCCACCACTCCGGAGACTCAGGCTCCGACGGCGCCCGCCGCCCCCACCCGCCGGGTGCCGCTGGGCACCCTCTTCGGGGCCCGCAGCGGAGACAAGGGCGGGGACGCCAACGTCGGGGTGTGGGCCGAGACCGGGCCCGCCTGGGAGTGGCTCCGCACCACCCTCACCGTCGAAGCCTTCAAGGCGCTGCTCCCCGAGGCGGCCGCACTGGAAGTGGCCCGCGCCGAACTCCCGAACCTGCGCTCCCTCAACTTCACCGTCACCCGGATCCTCGGCGACGGCGTGGCCTCCGGCCACCGCTTCGACCCCCAGGCCAAGGCCCTCGGCGAATGGCTCCGCTCCCGCCACGTGGACATCCCCGAAGCCCTGCTGCCACCGCCGGCGGACGCTCCCGCGGCGGTGCCGCCACGGCCGGTGGACGCTCCCGCAGCGGTGCCGCAACCGTCGGCGGACGCTCCCGCGGCGGTGCCGCCACGGCCGGTGGACGCTCCCGCAGCCCGGCCGCAACCGTCCGCGCAGCCCCCCGCCGAGCCCCCCGCAACCACCACCCCGGAGGGGACCCCGTGACCCGCATCAAGAGTGCCGTCGACCCGCTCGCCCCCGAGCACGCGCAGGCCCGTACCGCCGCCCTGGAGCGCCTCGCCGAGCTCGACGCCGCGCACGCCGCCGCCCTCGCCGGCGGCGGCGAGAAGTACACGGCCCGCCACAAGAGCCGCGGCAAGCTCCTCGCCCGCGAGCGCGTCGAGCTGCTCCTCGACCCGGACACCCCCTTCCTGGAGCTGTCCCCGCTCGCCGCCTGGGGCAGCGACTACCCGGTCGGCGCCTCCATGGTCACCGGCATCGGCACCGTCGAGGGCGTCGCATGCCTGATCACCGCCAGCGACCCCACGGTCCGCGGCGGCGCGTCCAACCCCTGGACACTCAAGAAGGCCCTGCGGGCCAACGAGATCGCCCGCCAGAACCGGCTCCCCTGCATCAGCCTCGTCGAGTCCGGCGGGGCCGATCTCCCCTCCCAGAAGGAGATCTTCATCCCGGGCGGCGCCATCTTCCGCGACCTCACCCGGCTCTCCGCCGACGGCGTCCCCACCATCGCCGTCGTCTTCGGCAACTCCACCGCCGGAGGTGCGTACATCCCCGGCATGTCCGACCACACCATCATGATCAAGGACCGCTCCAAGGTGTTCCTGGGCGGCCCGCCGCTCGTCAAGATGGCCACCGGCGAGGAGAGCGACGACGAGTCCCTCGGCGGAGCCGACATGCACGCCCGGACCTCCGGCCTCGCCGACTACTACGCCCTCGACGAGCACGACGCCATCCGTCAGGCCCGCCGCGTCGTCGCCCGCCTCAACCACCGCAAGGCCCAGGCCGATCCGGCGCGCGCCGAGGAACCCCTCCACGACCCGGAGGAACTCCTCGGGATCGTCCCGGCCGACCTGAAGACCCCCTTCGACCCCCGCGAGGTCATCGCCCGGATCGTCGACGCCTCCGATTTCGACGAGTTCAAGCCCCTCTACGGCACCAGCCTGGTCACCGGCTGGGCGAGCCTGCACGGCTACCCGGTCGGCATCCTCGCCAACGCCCAAGGGGTGCTGTTCAGCGCGGAATCGCAGAAGGCGGCCCAGTTCATCCAGCTCGCCAACCAGCGCGACATCCCGCTCCTCTTCCTCCACAACACCACCGGCTACATGGTCGGCAAGGAGTACGAGCAGGGCGGCATCATCAAACACGGCTCGATGATGATCAACGCGGTCTCGAACTCGAAGGTCCCCCACCTCTCCGTCCTCATCGGCGCCAGCTACGGCGCCGGCCACTACGGCATGTGCGGCCGGGCCTACGAGCCCCGCTTCCTCTTCGCCTGGCCCAGCGCCAAGTCCGCCGTCATGGGTCCCGCCCAGCTCGCCGGCGTGCTCTCGATCGTGTCCCGCCAGTCCGCGGCCGCGAAGGGACAGCCCTACGACGAAGAGGCCGACGCTGGCATGCGTGCCTTCGTGGAGGCGCAGATCGAGTCCGAGTCCCTGCCGATGTTCCTGTCCGGACGGCTGTACGACGACGGGGTCATCGACCCCCGCGACACCCGCACCGTCCTCGGCCTGTGCCTCTCGGCCGTCCACAACGCCCCCGTCGAGGGCGCCCGTGGCGGCTTCGGCGTCTTCCGGATGTGAGCCCGCACATGACTCTGAACACGCCCCACCCCACGAACCTGACCTCCCTCCTGGTCGCCAACCGCGGCGAGATCGCGGTCCGCGTCTTCCGCACGGCCCGCGCCCTGGGCCTGGACACCGTCGCCGTCCACTCCGACCCGGACGCCGACGCCCTGCACGTCCGCGCGGCCGACGCGGCCGTCCGGCTGCCCGGCGCGGCCCCCGCCGACACCTACCTGCGCGGCGACCTGGTCATCGCGGCCGCCCTCGCGGCGGGCGCCGACGCCGTCCACCCCGGCTACGGCTTCCTCTCCGAGAACGCCGACTTCGCCCGCGCCGTGCGCGCCGCCGGGCTCACCTGGGTCGGCCCGCCGCCCGCGGCCATGGAGGCCATGGCCTCCAAGACCCGGGCCAAGGAGCTGATGCGCGCCGCCGGGGTCCCGCTGCTCGACCCCGTAGACCCGCACGCCGCCACCGCAGCCGACCTCCCGCTGCTCCTCAAGGCCGCCGCGGGCGGCGGCGGCCGCGGGATGCGGGTGGTCCGCGACCTCGACTCCCTCAAGGAGTCCCTCGAAGCCGCCTCCGCCGAGGCCCTCTCCGCCTTCGGGGACGGAGAGGTCTTCGCCGAGCCCTACGTGGAGCGCGGCCGCCACGTCGAGGTGCAGGTCCTCGCCGACTCCCACGGCACGGTGTGGGCGCTCGGCACCCGCGACTGCTCCCTCCAGCGGCGCCACCAGAAGGTCATCGAGGAAGCCCCCGCGCCCGGCCTTCCCGAGGCCCTGCGCACCACGCTCCACGAGGCCGCCGTGGCCGCCGCCCGCGCGGTCTCGTACGAGGGCGCCGGCACGGTGGAGTTCCTCGTCACCGCCGACGGCCGCCCGTACTTCCTGGAGATGAACACCCGCCTCCAGGTGGAACACCCGGTCACCGAAGCCGTCTTCGGCCTCGACCTCGTCGCCCTTCAGCTACGGATCGCCGAGGGCGCGGCCCTGCCCCTGGACCCCCCCACCCCCGCCGGACACGCCGTCGAGGCCCGCCTCTACGCCGAGGACCCGTCCGCCGACTGGCGCCCGCAGACCGGTGTCCTGCACACCCTCGACGTCCCCTCCACGGTCCGCGTGGACACCGGTTTCACCGACGGGGACACCGTCTCCGTCCACTACGACCCCATGCTGGCCAAGGTCGTCGCCCATGCTCCGACCCGCGCCGAGGCGGTCCGCGCCCTGGCCCACGCCCTCGCCGGAGCCCGGATCCACGGGCTGATCACCAATCGCGAGCTCCTCGTACGCTCCCTGCGGCATCCGGAGTTCGCGGCGGCCCGGCTCGACACCGGGTTCTACGAGCGCCACCTGACCGCCCTCACCGAGGCCACCCCGGACGACCGGGCCCCCGTACTCAGTGCGCTCGCCGCCGCCCTCGCCGACTCCGCCCCCGAGCCGGACGCCCCGCTGGCCACCCGCCTCGGCGGCTGGCGCAACCTCCGCTCGCAGCCGCAGAGCCGCCGGTACACGGCGGCCGGGACCGAGTACGAGGTCCGCTACCACCCCTCGCGCAGCGGCCCCCCGGAACTCATCGACCACCCCGGTGTGCGGGTCCTGTCCGCCGCGCGCGACGCGGTGACCCTCGAAGTGGACGGCGTCCGGCGGCTGTTCCACGTGAAACAAAAATCGAACACGACCTACGTGGACTCCGTGCTCGGCTCCCGCGCCCTGACCCCCGTCCCCCGGTTCGAGGACCCCCAGGACCGCACCGAACCGGGCTCCCTGCTCGCCCCCATGCCCGGGACCGTGGTCCGGGTCGCCGAGGGCCTCGCCGCCGGCAGCCCCGTCACCGCCGGGCAGCCCCTGCTCTGGCTGGAGGCCATGAAGATGGAGCACCGCATCCTCGCGCCCGCCTCCGGCACGCTCACCGCGCTCCACGCCGTCACCGGCCAACAGGTCGAATTCGGCGCCCTGCTCGCCGTAGTCCAGGAGGAAGCATGAGCTCCACCCCCGGCACCACGACGCTCGAATCCGAAGAACACCAGGCCCTGCGCGCGGCGGTCGCCGCCCTCGGCCGCAAGTACGGGCGCGAGTACCTCGCCCGCATCGCCCGGGAGGGCGGCCACCCCGACGAACTGTGGTCGGACGCCGCCAAACTGGGCTACCTCGGAGTCAACCTCCCGGAGGAGTACGGCGGCGGAGGCGGCGGCATCGCCGAACTCTCCATCGTGCTCGAAGAACTCGGCGCCGCCGGCTGCCCGCTCCTCATGATGGTCGTCTCGCCGGCCATCTGCGGCACGGTCATCGCCCGCTTCGGCACCGAGGACCAGAAGCGGGCCTGGCTCCCCGGCCTCGCCGACGGCACCCGCACCATGGCCTTCGGCATCACCGAACCCGACGCCGGCTCGAACTCCCACCGCATCACCACCACCGCCCGCCGCGACGGCGACGACTGGATCCTCACCGGCCGCAAGGTCTTCATCTCCGGCGTGGACATCGCCGACGCCACCCTCATCGTGGGCCGCACGGAAGACGCGAGGACGGGCAGTCTCAAGCCCTGCCTGTTCATCGTCCCCCGCGAGGCATCCGGTTTCGGGTACACCCCCATCGACATGGAACTCCAGGCGGCGGAGAAGCAGTTCGAGCTGGTCCTGGACGACGTGCGTCTCCCCTCCTCCGCGCTGGTCGGCGACGAGGACGCGGGCCTGCTCCAGCTCTTCGCGGGCCTCAACCCCGAGCGGGTGATGACCGCCGCCTTCGCCATCGGCATGGGCCGCTACGCCCTCGCCCGGGCCGTCGACTACGCGAAGACCCGCCAGGTCTGGAAGGCCCCGATCGGCGCCCACCAGGCCATCGCGCACCCCCTGGCGGCCGCCCACATCGACCTCGAACTGGCCCGCCTGATGATGCAGAAGGCGGCCCACCTGTACGACGCCGGGGAGGACATGGCGGCGGGGGAGGCCGCGAATATGGCGAAGTACGCGGCGGGGGAGGCGTGCGTCCGGGCGGTGGACCAGTCCGTCCACACCCTGGGCGGCAACGGCCTCACCCGCGAGTACGGCCTCGCGGCCCTCATCGTCGCCTCCCGGGTGGCCCGAATAGCCCCGGTCAGCCGCGAGATGATCCTCAACTTCATCTCCCACCAAACCCTGGGCCTCCCCAAGTCCTACTAGCCCCGCCGGCACCTTCCCGACGCACCTCTCGCACCGCTGCGCCGGACTCCGTCCGGCGGTGGCTGGTCGGGGTGCTCGCCACGGCCGTCCCGGCGCGGGGCGGGTGGGCGGGTGCGGGTGGGTTGGCCCTGCGGGGCCGGGTCCCCTACCCGCCCTTCGCCCGTTCCCCGGGGCTGCGCCCCGGACCCCCGGGCCGGGCACTTTCAGCCTCGCCGGCGTTTGAGGCGCGGGGTCCGGGGCGGAGCCCCAGGGGGTCCGGGCGCAGCCCGGTACCCCTTCCCAGCCGGTCCGGCGTTTGAGGACCGGGTCAGGGCAGCGCCCTGGGAACGGTGGAAGGGCGGGTAGGGGACTTCCGCCCCGCGCAGCGGCAAAGGGTCGCAGCGGGGACTTCCGCCCCGCGCAGCGGCACACCCGCAGCCGGGGCTGAGGGGGCCTCGCCCCCCGGCCGGGCCGGCCGAGCCAGCCCACCCGAGCCCGCCGCAGGCGGCCTGCATACCCTCCCCGGAGGGGATCCCGACCGAGCCGACCACCCCCTCCGGAGGAGACATGCCCCGACTGGTCCACGCCGCGCGAACGCCCGGCCTCACCACCCTCACCCTCGACTCCCCGGCCAACCGCAACGCCCTCTCCGCCCCCCTGGTCCAGGAACTCCGCACGGCCCTCGCCACCGCGGCAGCGGACGGGTCCACCCGGGCGGTCGTCCTCACCCACACCGGCACCACCTTCTGCGCCGGCGCCGACCTCAAGTCCCCCTGCGACCCGGCGGACTTCCTGGCCCTGCTCCGGGAGATCGCGGAGCTCCCCGTGCCGGTCGTCGCCCGCGTCACCGGCCACGTCCGCGCGGGCGGCCTCGGCCTGCTCGGCGTCTGCGACATCGCCGCCGCCGGGCCGGCGTCCACGTACGCCTTCACGGAGACGCACCTCGGTGTCGTCCCGGCCGTGATCTCCGCGCCGCTGCTCCCGCGCCTGGACCCCCGCGCCGCCGCCCGCTACCTCCTGACCGCCGAGGTCTTCGACTCCGCCGAAGCCACCCGCATCGGCCTGCTCACCCTCCACGGCGCGGATGCCACGGACGCCGAGGGCCTCGACAAGGTCCTGGCGCCCGTCCTGGAAGGCCTCCGCAAGGCCGGCCCCGAGGCCCTGGCCGCGACGAAACGGCTGGTCACCGCCCCAGTACGGGCCGCCCTGGAGCGGGACGGCGCCGCCCTCGCCGAGCTGTCGGCCCGGCACTTCGCCTCCGCCGAGGCCCGCGAGGGCATCAGCGCCCGCTTCGAGCGACGGGAGCCGTCGTGGCTGCGGTGACCACAGAGAGCGGGCCCAAGCAGGCCCGCAGCCGCGTGACCCGCCGCCATCTCCTGGACGCGGCCGTCTCCTGCCTCGCCGAACAGGGCTGGGCCGGCTCCACCGTCGCCGTGGTCGCGGAGCGCGCCGGCGTCTCGCGCGGAGCGGCCCAGCACCACTTCCGCACCCGCGAGGAACTGTTCACGGCGGCCGTCGAGTACATGGCCGAGGTGCGCTCCACCGCCCTGCTGGACCTGTTCCCGCACGGCGGCGCCGCCGCGGCCCGCGCCGACGTGGTCGGAGCGCTCATCGACCTGTACACCGGTCCGATGTTCCGCGCCGCGCTCCAGCTGTGGGTCGCGGCCTCCCACGAGGAGCAGCTGCGGCCCCGCGTGGCCGAGCTGGAGGCCCGCGTGGGCCGCGAGACCCACCGCATGGCCGTGGAACTGCTGGGCGCGGACGAGTCCGTACCGGGCGTACGGGAGACCGTGCAGGGCCTGCTCGACATGGCCCGCGGCCTGGGCCTGGCCAACGTCCTCACCGACGACACCGCCCGCCGCGCGCGGGTGGTCGCCCAGTGGGCGCGGATCCTCGACTCGGAACTGGGCTGACGGGACGCGAAGGGCGCCGCACCCCGAGGGGATGCGGCGCCCTTCGTCACGGCGGCGGCCCTGTGCGGGGGCAGCCGGCGCACGGCGTGATCAGGCGGTGGAGGCGATGTCCTCGAAGCCCGCGATCTCGCGCGGGTTGCGCACGCCCGGCCCGGTGTAGCGGGCCGAGGGGCGGACCAGGCGGCCCGTGCGCTTCTGCTCCAGGATGTGCGCGGACCAGCCGGCGGTACGGGCACACGTGAACATCGAGGTGAACATGTGCGCCGGGACCTCCGCGAAGTCCAGCATGATCGCGGCCCAGAACTCCACGTTCGTCGCGAGCACCCGGTCGGGACGGCGCGCGTGCAGCTCCTCCAGGGCGGCCTTCTCCAGCGCGGCGGCCACCTCGTAGCGAGGGGCGTCCAGCTCCTTGGCCGTACGCCGCAGCACGCGGGCGCGGGGGTCCTCGGCGCGGTAGACGCGGTGGCCGAAGCCCATCAGCCGCTCGCCCTTGTCCAGGGCCTTCTTCACGTACGCCACGGCGTCGCCGGTGCGCTCGATCTCCTCGATCATGCCGAGGACGCGCGAGGGCGCCCCGCCGTGCAGCGGCCCGGACATGGCGCCCACCGCCCCGGACAGCGCGGCCGCGACATCGGCACCCGTCGAGGCGATGACGCGCGCGGTGAAGGTCGAAGCGTTCATCCCGTGCTCGGCGGCCGAGGTCCAGTAGGCGTCGACGGCCTTGACGTGGCGCGGGTCGGGCTCGCCGCGCCAGCGGATCATGAACCGCTCGACCACGGATTCGGCCTTGTCGATCTCGCTCTGCGGGACCATCGGCCGTCCCTGGCCGCGCGCGGACTGGGCGACGTACGACAGCGCCATCACGGCCGCCCGCGCCAGATCGTCGCGCGCGGTCCGCTCGTCGATGTCGAGCAGCGGTTTCAGACCCCACACGGGGGCGAGCATCGCGAGCGCGGACTGCACGTCGACCCGGATGTCACCGGAGTGCACCGGGATCGGGAAGGGCTCGGCGGCCGGCAGTCCGGGGTTGAAGGCACCGTCGACCAGCAGGCCCCATACGTTCCCGAAGGAGACGTGGCCCACGAGGTCTTCGATGTCGACGCCCCGGTAGCGCAGCGACCCACCCTCCTTGTCGGGTTCGGCGATCTCCGTTTCGAACGCGACGACTCCCTCGAGACCGGGTACGAAGTCGGACATCAGGCGGCTCCTCAAATAGTGCGAACACGCGCGGCTCCCGGCGTGATTCGCGGTCCGGCGCGGTCATCCCCGTTGATGCCCGGCACGGCCGATGGTCATCCGTTCGGGACCGTCGGACCGGCCCCAAGATTTTGTCCGTTCCGCTTGGCGCGGGGAAGCGTGACATACGGCACAGTCGCGGACGCCCCACTGCGGCAGGATGGCCGCGTGACCGATGAGCACCTTGATCCTGCCGACATGCGCAAGCAGTACCGCTCCCAGCTCGTCGCCGAGGAGAGCCTCGCCGACGAGCCGATGGGCCAGTTCGCGCGCTGGTTCCGGGACGCCGCGGAGGCGAACGTCTTCGAACCCAACGCGATGGTCGTCGCGAGCGCAACTCCCGACGGCCGGCCCAGCTCGCGCACGGTCCTGTTGAAGCAGTTCGACGACCGCGGCTTCGTCTTCTTCACGAACTACGACTCCCGCAAGGGTCGCGAACTGGCCGCCAACCCCTTCGTCTCCCTGCTGTTCCCCTGGCATCCGATCGCCCGCCAGGTCATCGTCACCGGCACGGCCTCGCGCATCGGCCGCGACGAGACGGCCGCGTACTTCCGCTCCCGCCCCCACGGCTCCCAGCTGGGCGCCTGGGCCAGCGAACAGTCCACGGTGATCGCTTCCCGCGAGGAGCTGGACCGCCGCTACGCGGAACTGGAAGCCCGCTACCCCGAGGGCGAACAAGTCCCCGTCCCCCCGCAGTGGGGCGGGATCCGCGTGGTCCCCGACGCGGTGGAATTCTGGCAGGGCCACGAGAACCGCCTCCACGACCGCCTCCGCTACGTCCTGGAGGCCGGCACCTGGCGCGTGGAGCGCCTCTGCCCGTGACCCCGTAGGGGGTCCATACACGCAGGCGACCCGCGAGCTCGGGTTTCCCCCCTGCAGTGGGGGAAGCCGGCCGGACGTACCGGCGAGCTCGCGGGTCGGGTGACTGCTTGGGATTGGCGCCGGCGACTCCGCCAGGCACCGCACTAGGTGCGTGCGACAGCGGGCGCTTTAGCCCGCAGCCACCTCACGCGTCCGGTTTCCGTACATTGCGGCAACCACCTCCCTTCTCGTGTGACACAGAGCCTAGGCACGTCGCCGCGCCCCGACAACCGTTTATTTTCCGGCGGGGAACGAGACGACGGGCGTCGAGCAGGAGGTCGAGGGACTGCGGTCCCTCCTGACGGAGCACCGCCGGGCCGACTGGGCCCCCGACCCGCAGGCCGAGCCGCGCATCGCCCGGCAGACGACGCGGTGGGAGAGCGTGCACCAGTACGCGGTGGTGGCCGGCATCGTCCTTGTGGTGGTCGCCCTGATCCTCTTCCTGACCGGCTTCGGACCGGATTTCCTGCCCCAATCCGCAGAAACCGGTGTGGGCTGCGTCACGTTCGAGTTCAATGACGTGACGTGCCGCACACGCGAACACCTGCAGGGGGCCCAGGTGACTGCATCCGGACGTAGTGAGACCGCCGACGATCTGCTCGCCGCGCTGCTGGACGGGATGGACGCGGCCTTGTGCGCGTTCGATGCCGACGGTGTGATCACCCACTGGAACCGTGAGGCCGAGCGGATCCTGGGGTGGTCGGCGATCGAGGCCGTGGGGCGCAAGGGGTTCGCGGGGTGGGCCGTACGGGCCGCCGACGCCCAGGACGTGCAGGACAGGCTCATGGCCGCGCAGGACGTGCCGGGGCGGCAGGTGCACGAGTTCGCGCTACTGACCAAGGACGGCGGGCGGGTGCTCGTGCGGACCCAGTCCGCGGGGGTGCCGGGCGCCGACGGGAAGCCGGCCGGGGTGTACTGCGCCTTCAGCGAGGTGCACGCGCAGATCGACCTGGAGCGTTCCATCGCCTTGAGCGAGGCCCTCATGGAGGACGCCTCCTGGGGGGTCGTGCTCGTCGACGTGGACCTGCGCCCGGCCGTGGTCAACGTGCACGCCGCCCGCGCCTTCGGCTCCGGCCGCACCGTGCTGCTCGGGCGGCCGCTGGGCGACCTGCTCGCGCAGGGGGCGGAGGAGCTGGAGGGGGCCCTGCAGCACGTACTGGCCGAAGGCGCGCCCCCGGCGCCGCTGGAGCTGTGGGTGTCCGTACGGGGCTCCGAGGGCGTGCGGCGGCGGTGCTGGCGGTGCGGGTTCCTGCGCCTGGCGTCGCCGCTCGCGGAGGAACCCGTACCGCTCGGGGTGGCGCTGCTGTTCCAGGATGTCACCGAGGCCCGGCAGGCGCAGCTGGACACGGCGCAGCTGCGGTTCCGGTCCCATCAGCTGTACCGGGCCGGGCGGGCCGCCGCCGAGTGCGAGGATCCGGCGGAGGCGGCGGCGGTCCGGCTGGAGTTCGCCCTGGCCGGCTTCGCCGAGCACGCGCTGGTGGACGTACTGGACGGCTCGCCGCGGGAGCGCGTACGGCTGCTGCGCTGGGCGGCGTCCCCGCCGGGCCTGCCGGGGCTCCCCGAGCCCGGGGCGATCCCCCTGCGCTACGAGGCGGGCCACCCGGCGCTGCAGGCGCTGGACCGGGCCGGGTCGGTGCGGGCCAGCGCGCCGCGCGGGCAGGCCGACGCGGCGTGGGCGGGTGCCCGGCGCTGGCCCGAGGACGCGGCGCACGCCCTGTGCACGGTCCTGCGCAGCCGGGGCCGGAACCTGGGGACGCTGACGTTCCTGCGGGGCCCGTCGAGACCCGCCTTCGAGCGCGCGGACGCGGCGTACGCGGAGGAGGTGGCGGCCCGCGTCGCCGCGGACCTGGACCTGGCCGGGCGGAATCCGCGGCAGGCCTAGGCCGTCTCTTTCGGATCTTGCCGGGCCCGCGGTGCCTGGCACCGCACCTGGCCGCACTGCCGGGGCGACCGAGTACGTCCAAGTACACGCACGCCCCGGCAGCGCGCCCATGCACGGCACCAGACACCGCGGACTCGGCCGACAAGATCCGAAAGAGACCGCCTAGTGGCGGGACCCTAGTGGCGGAAGAAGATGCGGTCGCCGTACTCCTGCATCACGCGGCCGTTCCACTCGTGGCCGCCGTCGACGTTGCCCGAGCGCAGCAGCGGCGGCTCGACCCCGCGGGCGACGAGCTCGCCGGCCGCGGCGGCCATGACCGCCTGCATGATCGCGCTGGTCACGACGGTGGAGGCGGGGGCGAAGGGGGCTTCGATGCCCTCGTGGGTGAGCTCGGCGTCGCCGACCGCGATCTTGCTGTCGAGGACGATGTCGCAGTGGTCCTTGAGGAAAGTGCCGGAGACGTGGCGGGATTTGGTGTCGGTCGCGTAGGCCACCGAGGTGACGCCGATGACCTTGAGGCCGATCGCGCGGGCGTTCATGGCCATCTCGACCGGCAGGGCGTTGCGCCCGGAGAGGGAGATGATCACGAGGACGTCGCCGTCACTGGCCGGGCTGCTGTCCAGGACCGCCCCGGCGAGGCCGTCGACGCGCTCCAGGGCGCTGCCGAGGGTGGCGGGCATGACGTCGATGCCGACGGTGCCGGGGACGGCGAGGAAGTTCATCAGGGCGAGTCCGCCGGCCCGGTAGACCACGTCCTGGGCCGGGAGAGAGGAGTGCCCGGCGCCGAAGGCGAAGAGCTTGTTCCCGGCGGCCACGGCGTCCGCGATGACGGTGCCGGCCTCGTTGATGCGGGCGGACTCCTCGTCCCGTACCCGCTCCAGCAGGCCGATCGCGGCGTCGAAGAACTGACCGGCCAGCTTGCTCTCGCTCATACGCCGATGGCCTTCCGGGGTGGGAGTGGGTGAGGTTGTCGTCCGTGTCCGCCGCTCACCGTGCGGTCTGGACCAAGGGCGTGTCAATACGAACGTCAATCCAAGGGGCGAAAGGCCCGGTGGGGGGGCGTAATGAGAGGCGGCCGGGGGGTCCGGGGAGGCGTTTGGGGGCAGTCCGGAACAGCCCTTGACGTCCAGCACGGGACGGTTGTCGGCGCGATGCGTCAGAATTGGGGGCAGGGCCAGCGCACGCAATCCGAGGGGCACGAATGTCCGGACTGATCGATACCACGGAGATGTACCTCCGCACCATCCTCGAACTGGAAGAGGAAGGTGTGGTTCCCATGCGCGCCCGCATCGCCGAGCGGCTCGACCAGAGCGGCCCGACGGTGAGTCAGACGGTGGCGCGGATGGAGCGCGACGGCTTGGTGGCGGTCGCCAGCGACCGGCACCTGGAGCTGACGGACGAGGGTCGCAAGCTCGCGACGCGGGTGATGCGCAAGCACCGTCTCGCGGAGTGCCTGCTCGTCGACGTCATCGGCCTGGAGTGGGAGCAGGTGCACGCCGAGGCCTGCCGCTGGGAGCACGTGATGAGCGAGGCGGTGGAGCGGCGGGTGCTGGAGCTGCTGCGCCACCCGACCGAGTCGCCGTACGGGAACCCGATCCCGGGGCTCGAGGAACTGGGCGAGAAGGCCGAGGCCGATCCCTTCCTGGAGGAGGGCATGGTCAGCCTGGCGGAGCTGGACCCGGGCGTCGAGGGCAAGACCGTGGTGATCCGCCGGATCGGCGAGCCGATCCAGACGGACGCGCAGCTGATGTACACGTTGCGGCGGGCGGGCGTGCAGCCCGGCTCGGTGGTCAGCGTGACCGAGTCGCCCGGCGGTGTGCTGGTCGGCAGTGGGGGCGAGGCCGCGGAGCTGGACGCGGACATCGCCTCCCACGTGTTCGTGGCGAAGCGCTGACGTACGGAGGGGTTGGGGGGTCTTCGACGGCTGTCTGGTCTTCGGCGGCCGTGTGGTCTTCGATAGCGGTGTTGTCTAGAGCGGTGTTGTCTTCGACAGGCTGACGCACGGGCGTTCGATCTGGTCGCCAGTGCGAGCGAATCCGGCTGGTGTCGGCCGGCGTGGACCGGTGCGGATCTGTATGGATGGTCCCGGCGCCTTACGGCGCCGGGACCGGTCCTCCCCTGCTTGACCTGGAGCCCCGAGCTCTCAAGGTCATCCCTTCGGACCGTCTTCCCCGAGCGGTCCGCCTCCCTGTTGAAAGGATCTCCATCGGCAGCGGCGGTCAATCCTTGAGCAAGGTCACTCGAAAGAGCGGTGTTGGCGGCGAGAACCCCGTTTTCGAATACGGGTTCGATACTGTGGCCGGGAGCGAAGGGGGTGCATCTGCGGTGGTACGACGCCTCGATGTGACGGGGGCCGACGGCGTACGCCTTGCGGCCTGGGAATTCCGCGGAGCGACCGCGGAGTGTGAGCCTGTGCCCGAGGCGGATCCGTCTCGGTCGCCCTCGCCGCCGCTCGCGCCATCGGGCGAGCCCGCGGCCCTCTTACTGCACGGCCTGATGGGCCGCGCCTTCCACTGGGCGGGCACCGCACGCTGGCTCGGCGCGAGCCGCCGCGTCGTGGCCCTCGACCAGCGCGGCCACGGCCAGAGCGAGCGCCCCCCGACCTCCGGCCCCGCCGGCTCCGTCGCCTACGGCCGGGAGGCCTTCGTCGCCGACGCCGAAGCGGCCGTCGAGCAGCTCGGCCTCGCGCCGGTGACGCTGATCGGCCATTCCATGGGCGCCCTCACCGCCTGGCAGCTGGCCGCCCGCCGCCCCGACCTCGTGGCGGCCCTGGTCATCTGCGACATGCGGGCGTCCGCGCTGGGGGAGGCCTCGCAGCAGGAATGGGAGGAATGGTTCCGCCACTGGCCGCTGCCGTTCCCCACCCAGGACGCCGCGCGGCGCTGGTTCGGCGAGGACGACCCGCGGGTCGAGCGCCCGGACCCCGGCCGGGGCGAGTTCTTCGCGGAGGTCATGCACGAGGCCGACGACGGCTGGCGGCCGCTGTTCTCGCGCCGCCAGATGCTGACCGCGCGGGAGACGTGGGTGCACGACGCGCACTGGGAGGAGCTCGCCCAGGTCAGCTGCCCGACGCTGGTCGTCCGCGGCCTGGACGGCGAACTGGGCCGGGCGGAGGCCCAGGAAATGGTCCGCGTCCTGCCGGCCGGACAGTACGCGGAGATCCCGGACGCCGGCCACTACCTCCACTACGACCACCCGGCGGCCTGGCGCGCGGCGGTGGAGCCGTTCCTGGAGGGCATCAAGGCATCGGCATGAGGCCCGCTCGGAGCCGGGCGGGCGTCCTGAACTAGCCGGTGGCCCCGCCCGGTTGGCGGGCTTCGGCCTGCAGTTTGCGGGCTCGTTCGGCGGGGCGATAGTTCGGCCCGACCCCTTCGATCAGCAAGAGGTCGCCTTCGATGTGGTCGGTGCGCAGGTGCAGGATGGCCCGGTAGGCCGGAGAGTCGTACCAGGCACGGGCTTCGGCGAGGCCGGGGAACTCGATCAGCACCATGCTGCCGGGCCAACTCCCCTCCACGACTTCGGCCGGCGGACCGTGGATGACGAAGCGGCCCGCGAAGGGGTCGAGGGTCGCCTGGATGCGCTCCAGGTACTCGATGACGTCGGAGTGACTCCGGCGGCTGCGGAGATGAGCGAAGCCATAAGCGGGCACCACCGGGCTCCTTCGTTTCGGGGTGGGCGATGGCCGAGAACGTAGCCGAGGCCGGTGGTGCGGTGCGATTACCCCGGAGGTCATGGCCGCGGGGGGCGGATGGCGGGCGGGACCGGCGGGTCCGGCTCCGGCCCGCGCCGGTCGTTCCTCTGCCTGGTCACGGGTCAGACCGCGTCCGGGTCCGCATCCTCACCTTCATCCGCATCCGCGAGGAGCCCGAAGCCCTCCGGGAAACCCTCCAGGAACGCGCGCCGTGCCGGATCGGACTCCGCACCGGCCATCGTTCCGAGCAGTTCGATCAACTCGTCCCGCTGCTCGCTCGACAGCTTGCCGACCACGTGGGCGACGCCCTCCAGGACCTTGACGGCGTCGTCCGGATCCATCTGCTCGTCATCACTGCTCTCGACGAACCGCAGGACATCGACCAGGACTTCGGCCAGGACATGGCTCAGGGACGCGTACACGGGCATCGAGGCCCCGGCCCCCGCCCCGCCCCCCGCCGCGGGGGCGGTCACGGGGCGGCCAGGAGGGTGAGCTGGTCCGGCAGGGGGAGGGCCTCGCCCGCGGCGAAGGCGCTCGCGAAGGCCTCCGGGCCCAGGGCCGCGCGGGCTCGGGCCGTCGCCCGGTCGGTGTCGGCGCGCTCCGCCGCGGGGCGCGGGGTGCCCACCGAGGCGCGCAGCGCCGCCGCCGTGCCCAGCAGCGAGGCCGCCCGGGCGGGCGGGAGTATCCCCGCCAGGCCTTCGAGGGCCAGGGCGAGCGCACGGGGGTCCCCGGTGCGGCGGGCCGCCGCGAGGCTGTCCCGGTGGAGGGACTCCGCCGCGGCCGGGTCGGCCCGCAACTCCGCGACGTACCCCAGCTCCGCCAGGACCAGCGCCGCGCCGGAATCGACCCCGAGCCGCCGGTTCCAGTCGAGCCACGGCCGCAGCAGGGCCTCGGCGCCGTCCAGGTCGCCGCCGCGCCGCGCGCCCAGGGCCAGTCCGATCGCCGCGAACTGCTCGGCCGGGCGGTGGGTCTGCTCCTGCGCCAGCCGCAGCGCCTGTCCGTGCAGGTCGGCCGCGTGCGCCAGGTCGCCGGTCAGCAGCGCGATGCGGCCCTGCCGGGCCAGCCGGAAGGAGGCGTGCGTCCACAACTCCAGTTCCCGCGCGGCCCGTACGCCGTCCTCGTGCAGCCGCGCCGCGGCCGCGTAGTCCCCGGTCACTTCGGCGAGGATGCCGAGCTGCTCCGAGGTCTGCAACTGGCCCCAGATGTCGCCCAGTTCCGTGAACACCTCGGCCGCCGCCTCCGCGTTGCGGCGCAGTTCCGCGAGGTCGCCGTCGTAGAGGGCCCGCGTCGAGAGGGTGAGCAGCGCGGCCCCCTCGCCCCAGCGGTCGCGGCGTGCGCGGAACCGGGCGGGGAGGAGACCGAGCTCGTCCTCGCGCACGCCGGAGCCGGAGCGGGCGCCCGAGCCGGAGCCCGAGCCGGAGCCCGAGCCCGAGCCGGAGCCGGAGTCGGACCCGGACCCGAATCCGCACCGGGCGTGGGCCAGCAGCCACTGGTCCCGGATTCCGGCGTCGGAGAAGTCGCCGTCCAGGTGGCTGTCGTCCCCGCCGAGCAGGGCGAAGGCGGCGTGCAGGGCCGTGGATCCCGCGGCCCGGGTGGCCTCGGTGGCTTCCTGGATCCGGCCGCGCAGGAACCAGTACCAGGACAGCGCCCCGACCAGCCGTCGCCCCGTCGCCCCGGCTCCCGCGTGCTCCAGGGCGGCCCGGGTGTTGAGGTTCTCCCGGTCGAGCCGCCGCAGCCACTCGCCCTGACCGGGCCCGTGCAGCCGCTCGGCCGCGTGCTCGGCGAGCGCCGTGCAGTACTCCGCGTGCCGCCGCCGGGTCGCGCCCGTCTCCCCGGCGGCGTCGAGCCGCTCCAGCCCGTACGCCGCCACCGACTCCAGCAGCCGCGGCCGGGCGTCCCCGTAGGCCGGGTCCCCGTAAGCGGAGACCACGAGCGAGCAGTCCACGAGCCGCGTGAGCAGATCGAGCACGTCCTCACGGGCGACCCCCGCGTCCGAGTCCGCGCACACCGCCTCGGCCGCCTCCACGGTGAATCCGCCCGCGAACACCGACAGGCGGCGCAGTACCGTCGCCTCGGCCGGGGAGAGGAGCCCCCAGCTCCAGTCGATCGTCGCGCGCAGCGTGCGCTGGCGGGCCGGGGCGTCCCGGCGCACCTGGTTGAGCAGGCGGAACCGGTCGTGCAGCCGTTCCGCCAGGGCCTCCACGCCCAGGACCCGGACCCGCGTCGCGGCGAGTTCCAGTGCGAGCGGGATGCCGTCCAGCCGACGGCAGATCAGGGCCACGGCCTCGGCGGTGCCGGGGCCGAGGGCGAAGCCGGGGGCGGCGGCCGCCGCCCGGGCCGCGAACAGTTCGATGGCCTCGGCCTCCGCGAGCGGGGCGACGGCCTCGATCACCTCGCCCGAGAGCGCGAGCGGCTCCTGGCTGGTGGCGAGGACGCGCAGGCCGGGGGCGCGGCGCAGGAGCCGGTCGGCGAGGGCCGCCGCGGCCGGGAGGAGGTGCTCGCAGTTGTCGAGCACGAGCAGGGCCGTGCGCCGGTGCAGGGCCTCGGCGAGCCGTTCCTCGACGGAGCCGCCGCCCGCGTCGTCCTCGCGCATCCCGATCGTGGCGGCGACCGCCTCGGCGACCGAGGTGCCGTGCGCGCCGGCGAGTTCTACGAACCACACGCCATCGGGGTGGGCCTCCTCCAGTCGCGCCGCCGCGGCGAGCGCGAGCCGGGTCTTGCCGACGCCGCCGGGCCCGCACAGCGTCACCAGCCGCCCGCCCCGGAGCGCCGCACAGACCCGGCCGACGGCCGCCTCGCGCCCCACGAGGGAGCTGACGGGGCTGGGCAGCCTCCCGACCGCCGGGCCCAGACGGCCCTCCTCCGAAGCCGGCGATCCGGTCCCGGCGCCCTTCGCCGCTGTGCCCGCCGCCCCCGTGCCCTTCGCCGCTGTGCCCTTCGCCCCCGTGCCCGCCGCCGCCGTGCCCGTCGCCCCCGTGCCCGCCGCCGTCGGGCCCGTCAGCTCGGGGGCCTGGCGGAGGATGGCCTCGTACAGGGCCGAGAGTTCCGCTCCCGGGTCGATGCCGAGTTCCTCGGCGAAGAGTTCGCGCAGGTGGGTGTAGACGGCCAGGGCCTCGTTCTGGCGGCCCGCGCGGTACAGGGCCCGCATCTGGCTGCCGCGCAGCCGCTGGCGCAGCGGGTGGGCTGCGGCGGGGGCGGTCAAGTCGTCTGCCAGGGCGTGGTGTTCGCCGAGTTCGAGGCGGGCTTCGGCCAGTTCCTCGTACGCGGTGATCCGCTGTTCCTCCAGCCGGGCGATGGCCGCCTGCGTGAACTCAGCGTCCCGGAAGTCGGCGTACGCCTCGCCCTGCCACAGGCCGAGCGCCCGCGTCAGCAGCTCGGCCCTGTCCCGCGGCCGCGCCGCCGCGCGCGCCGCCGCGGTGAGTTCCGCGAAGCGGTCCGCGTCCACGGCACGGGCCGGAGCGCGCAGGGCGTAGCCCGCGGGCCCGTACGCGATTAGGGAGCGTGCGCCGTCCTCGGCCCGGGCGAGGGCCCGGCGGAGCTGGGAGACCTTGGTCTGGAGGGTGTTCCCCGGGTTGCCGGGCGCGGCGTCGCCGGCCTCGCCCCACAGGTCCTCGATCAGCCGGTCCACCCGCACGGGCCGGCCGTCGCGTACGAGGAGGGCCGCGAGCAGGGCCCGTACCTTCGCCTCGGTGACGGGCACGGGAGTGCCGTCGTCCGTGCGGACGGTCAGTGGCCCCAGCACCTCGAAACGCATGCCACAACGTTACTTCTTGCCCGTCAGGGAGGTCTGGGTGGACGTGCGTCGGCCCGTGCGTGACGCGTGCGCGGCCCGTGCGCGGCCCCGGACATGGTGTTCCTGTGACCGCGACCGAGCGGTTGCGGGACCACCCCGGAAGGAACAGCCAGATGACCACCACCGCCGGCTCCACCACCGCCACCACGAGCACCCTCTCCCGCGAGATCCGCCTCGCCTCCCGCCCCGTCGGCGAACCGGGCCCGCACCACTTCGAGCTGGTCGCCACCGAGGTCCCGGAGCCCGCCGAAGGGCAGATCCTGGTCCGCAACACCTGGATGTCCGTAGACCCGTACATGCGCGGCCGGATGGACGACGCCCCCTCCTACATCCCGCCCTTCGCCCTCGGCACGGCCCTCGAAGGCAGCGCGATCGGCGAGGTCGTCGCCTCCCGCTCGGCCTCGGTACCGGTCGGGGCGACCGTCTCGCACTTCCTCGGCTGGCGGGAGTACGCGGTCCTCGACGCGACCGGCGCCACCGTCGTGGACCCGGCGGTCGCCTCGCAGGCGGCGTACCTCGGTCCCCTCGGCACCACGGGACTGACGGCCTACGCGGCGCTGACCCGGACCGCCCCGGTCGAGGAGGGCGACGTGGTCTTCGTCTCCGCCGCCGCCGGCGCGGTCGGCAGCGTCGCCGGGCAGCTGGCGCGGCGGCTGGGCGCCTCCCGGGTGATCGGCTCGGCGGGCGGCCCGCTGAAGACGCGCAAGCTGCTCGACCGCTTCGGCTACGACGCGGCCGTCGACTACCGCCAGGGCGACCTGGCGGGCCAGCTCGCCGAGGCGGCGCCCGAGGGCATCGACGTCTACCTCGACGCGGTCGGCGGCGACCACCTCCAGGCGGCCATCGGCGGGATGCGCCAGGGCGGGCGGATCGCCATGGTCGGCGCGATCAGCGGCTACAACGCCACCGCTCCCGCGCTGGGCCCGGACAACCTCTTCCGGGCCGCGGCCCGCGAGGTGACCCTGCGCGGCATGCTCGTCTCCAGCCACTTCGACCTGTTCCCGGAGTGGATCGGCCGGGCTGCGGGATGGCTGGCGGACGGCAGCCTGCTGACGGAGGAGACCGTCGTCGACGGCATCGAGCGCGCCCCGGAGGCCTTCCTCGGCATGATGCGCGGCGCGAACACCGGCAAGATGCTGGTCCGCCTCGATCCGTCGGCGCGATGAGTTCTGTGCCAACGCAAAGCCCCCGGGCGCCTCGTCACGAGGCGCCCGGGGGCTTTCTGCCGTGGCCTTCGACTCCGGTGGGCCGGGCGGCTATTCCGTGCCGGGCAGCCAGCCGCGCTGCACCGCGCGGACTCCGAACTCGAAGCGGCTCGCGGCGTCCAGCCGCTCCATCAGTCCGGTGGCCAGCCGGCGGGCCGTGCGCGGGGAGACGGCGAGCCGCTTGGCGATGGCCTCGTCCGTGAGGCCCTGCGCCAGCAGGCGGATGACCGTGGTCTCCTGCGGGCTGAGCCCGCCGTCGTCCCGCTCCTCCGACGTGCCGCCCAGCGGCCGGGCGTTCGACCAGACGTTCTCGAAGAGGGCGCACAGCGCCGTCAGGGTGCCCTGGCCGGTCAGCACCACGGCCCCCGCCGCGCTGTCCTCGCTGCTGACCGGGATGACGGCCGTGGTGCGGTCGAAGATCATCAGCCGGGTCGGCAGATCGGGAGCGGTACGGACCTCTCCGCCGAGCTCGCCGAGCCACGCCGCGTAGGCCACGGTGCTCTGGCTGTTGCGGACGCTGTCCTGGAACAGGGACCGCATCCGCACCCCGCGGCCCAGCAGGGCCAGGTCCCCGGCCTTCGACGCCTCCAGGGTCTCCGGGCGGTGACCTCCACCCGGTGCGAAGGCCATCAGGTCGGTCCGGGCCCCGTGCGCCAGGCTGGTGATCCTGGTCCGGATCTCGTCCAGGCCCACCAGCTGCTCGACGCCGGGACTGGAGGCGGCCGGGGTCAGATCGGCGAACTCCGCGATGAGCTGCGCGGCGGCCGCGCGCGAAGCCTCGATGCGCAGCTGCTGGGCCGCGAGGTCCGCCTGCTGGCGGGCCATGAGGATCTCCATGCCGACCTCGGGGGAGACGGCGCGCAGCTCGCCCTCCCGCTCGTAGGACGGGCGGATCAGAGCCAGTTCACTGAGCAGATCGAGGCTGGCCCGGACCTCGGTCTCGGTGACGCCCAGCTGCTCGGCGAGAGCGCGCACTCCGTCGCGCGGGCGCGCGAGCATGGTGCGGTAGACGGCCTCTGCGGTCGCATCGAGGCCAAGTGTTGCCAGCACAGCGGTTCCCCCCCCTGCGTACACCCGTAAATCAAGGTCAGCCGATCATCGCACGCGCGTCAGGGGGGCATCCGGGGGAGGCCTGGCCTCTTGCGGCCAAGGACCCAAGCGTCCAGCTTCAGGGTATTTGCCCGTTGTGAAGTCGCCGGGATGGTGGTGCGCATGTATCTCATCCACGCGGCCCTGCGGGCCCCCGCGCCCGGCGTCCGACTCCCCTCGCATGCGGGCGAACTCGTCCGCGCCCTCGCCGATGCCGATCCCACCGGCTGCGGTCCGGTCGAGCACGTCTCCACACATCCGGGTGCGCATCCGGGTGCCCTGCCGGGCGGGCTACCGGGTGCGCTCCCGAGCGCTCTCCCGACGCTGGGCGTGTACCTGATCGCGGACAGCCTGGGCGAGGCGGAGGGACGTACGGAGGTTCTGTGCCGCCGCGCCGTCGAGGGGGTGCCGGCGTTGTCCGGCTGGACCGTCGGCCGCGTCGGGGTCCCCCTCGTGACGCCGTACTACGAGCACCTCCTGCTGGCCGCTTTCGGTCCTCGTGGCCACAACGGTCCAGGTCCGGTTCCGTCCAGCTGAAAGCACTTCCACCCACGCTGAGCTGCGACGAAAGTAGTGATCGCCGGAAGGGAACACCACCTGGAAGGCAAGACCGGAGGAAACGTCACCGCGGGACGTGAGACCGGAAAGGGCCAGTCACCGGCCCGTCATCCCCACTCTCGAAAAGGACCACTCCCATGCTTCGCACTCGCCTCGTCAAGGCCGCCGCGGTCGCTTCCCTCGCCCTGGCCGTCGCCACCGTCACCCCGGCCCTGGCGGCCCACGGAACCGGAAACACCAGCGAGACCCGAGTCAGCGCCACCACCGCCTGGGAGACCGCCCCCGTCGGCAAGAACACCACCGCCTGGGAGACCGCTCCGGTCGGCAAGAACACCACCGCCTGGGAGTAGCCGGCCCCGCCGTCCGGGGCAGCAGCGCCGAAAGCGCCACCCGGTCACGGCCCACGAACTTCACAGCAGGACCCGTACAGCCCGCAAGACCCGTACCACCGCCTGGCTGACCGACCGCCAGTGCCGATCCTCACCTCACCGCACGACCCGGGCATCGCACCCACCGGCCCGACAGCTGCTCCTGCAGGGCAGCCGTCCCCACCGGCCCGGCGCGCCCCCACACTTCGGCCCTCACCAGGCCCGTCTGCGGTCTCCGCAGCGCCACCACACACTTCCTTTCACGCCATCAGGAGCTTCGTCATGTCCCGCAGCATCAAGACCATCGCCATCCGCATCGCCTCCACCTCCGCCCTGGCGGCGACCGCGTTCACCATGGTGGTCGCCAACCCGGCCAGCGCCTCGCCGCTGACCGACGGAATATCCGCCACGGCCCGTGCCGAGGACGGCAACGGAGCCTGCGCCCACGGTGGTTACGACGGCGGCCCCAACCAGAACAGCAGCTGTGCCAACGGCCGTACGGCCCATGCCTGGTGCGCCGACTTCGCCGGCTGGGTATGGGCCCGCAACGGAGTCACGGGGCTGTCGACCCTGACCGACGGGGCGGCCAGCTTCATGGCCTACGGAAAGAAGTACGGGACGATCTCCAACCAGCCGCACGTCGGTGACGCGGTCGTCTTCAACTACAACGGCAGCGACTGGGCCGCCCACGTGGCCCTGGTGACCGGGGTGTCCGGAAACACGGTCACCATCACCGGCGGAAACCAGGGCGGCGGCGCGGGTCACGTCAGCACCGCCTCCACCACCAACTGGCAGGTGGGCACCACCCTCTGGAACCAGAAGGTCAGCGGCTACGTCTCCCCGGCCGGCAGCTCGACCCCCTCCCTCCCGAACCCGGCCTCGCTGGCCGACGGCACGCTCGTGAAGTCGGCGAGCGGCCCGGCCGTGAAGGTGCTGGTCAAGGGTGCGGGTCTCGCGGTGGCGGGCTCCGACGTCACTCCTGACAAGTACGACCTGGGCAAGGTCGTCACCATCGATGACCAGGCCTTCCGCTCCCTCTTCAGCGCCCCGCCGTCGGGCACCGTGGTCCACGACCAGGCCGGCGGTGCGGACCGGTACGTGATCATCGGTGACGCCGCGCTCAAGATCGGTGGCGCGGACTGGGTCTCCGGCGGCTACAACACCCGGGCCGACATGGGCGTTCCGACCTCGTGGCTGAAGAACGCGGCCCAGCAGACGGTGGCGACCGGCATCGTGGTCATGGACCAGTCCGGCACCGACCCGTCCCGCTACATCATGGTCGCCGGCTCCGCGCTGCACATCTCCGGCTCCGAGTGGACGGCGGACAAGTACAACGAGCAGACGCTGATGGGTGTTCCGGCGGAGTGGCTGAAGGGCGCCGTGGCCAAGCCGCTGCAGTCCGGCACGGTCGTCATGAACCAGTCGGGTACCGACTCCTCCCGCTACGTCATGGTCGGTGGCACCCCGGTGGGCATCTCGGCCACCGAGTGGACGAGCGTCGGCTTCGACAAGCTGTCCCTCATGGGTGTCCCCGGTGAGTGGCTCGGCTCGGCGGTGACCAAGCAGGTCGCCGACGGCACGATCGTCAAGGACGCCTCGGGGAACTCGGCCACGGTCTCCGTCATGGCCGGTGGCGTCGCGGTACCGCTGACCAACGCCGACTTCACCGGCTTCGGCTACGACCAGCGCCCCCTGGACGGTGCCCCCGCCGCATGGCTGGCCTCGGCCACCGCCAAGGCGGCCCCCGCCAACGGCACGATGGTCAAGTCGCTGAACGACCCCACCGTCTGGGAGATCGTGAACGGCAAGAAGCGCGGGATGGCGGGCTCCGAGTTCGGCGCCGGCAAGCGCAGCTTCGACGACGTGGTCGGTGTCGGCAGCGCCTTCATCGCCAAGTTCCCGACCGCCTGATCCCGGTCCGGCGCCACGACTGAGCGCCAGCGTCACCACTGAGCACCGCCCCTGAGCCGCCCGGCCCGACCAGGCCGGGCGGCTCGGGCCCGGCCGCTCCGCCGCCGACACCCCGACCCGCTGCCCGAGGGAATCCCGATGCGCTCCGCCGCCCGCAAGAAGTCCGCACTCGCCACCGCCGCCACCGCCGCCACCGCTCTGCTGGCCCTCGCCGCCCCGCTCCTCGCGAGCACCCCCGCCTCCGCCGCCTCCCTCGCGACCTGGGACAAGGTCGCGCAGTGCGAGGCCAGCGGGAACTGGCAGATCATCAATCCCACCGGGCAGTACTTCGGCGGTCTCCAGATATCGATGTCGACCTGGCGCGCCTACGGCGGAACGCAGTACGCCGACCGGGCGGACCACGCCACCAAGCAGCAGCAGATCCTGATCGGCGAGAAGATCCTGGCGGGGCAGGGCCAGGGCGCCTGGCCCAACTGCGGCCCCAAGTACAACCTCGGCGCCGACCACGCGAACCCGTACCCCGACGCCCCGACCTACCCGGCTCCCTCCTCCCTGGCCAACGGCACCCTGGTGAAGTCGCCGAACGGCCCGGACGTACGGGTGATGATCGCCGGGGCCGGTGTCCCGGTGGCCGGCTCGGACGTGGCCCCTGACAAGTACGACCTGGGCAAGGTCGTGGTCATCGACCCCAACGCCTTCAACGGGCTGCCCAGCGCCCCGCCCGCCGGCACCGTGGTCCACGACCAGGCCGGCGGCGCCAACCGCTACGTGATCATCGACGGTGCCGCGCTGCCGATCTCCGCGTCGGACTGGACCGAGGACGGCTACAACCTCCGCGCCGACTACGGCCTCCCGACCGCCTGGCTGCAGGCCGCGGCGCAGCGGACCGTGTCGACCGGCCGCGTGGTGATGGACCAGACCGGCAACGACCCGTCCCGCTACGTGGTCGTCAACGGGGCGGCGCTGCACATCTCGGGTGCCGAGTGGACCGCCAACGGGTACAACCAGCAGGCCCTGATGGGCGTTCCGACCGACTGGCTGGCCTCCGCGGCGACCCGGCAGGTACCCAACGGCTCCATCGTCCAGGAGGTCTCGGGCGCCGACTCCACCGTCTACGTGATGGCCGGAGGCGTGGCGGTCCCCCTGACCAACGTCGACTTCATCGGCTTCGGCTACGACAAGCGTCCGCTGCTCGGCACCCCGGGCCAGTGGCTGGCCTCGGCCGCGGCCAAGGCGGCCCCCGCCAACGGCACGATGGTCAAGTCGCTGAACGACCCCACCGTCTGGGAGATCGTGAACGGCAAGAAGCGCGGGATGGCGGGCTCCGAGTTCGGTGCCGGCAAGCGCAGCTTCGACGACGTGGTCGGTGTCGGCAGCGCGTTCATCGCGAAGTTCCCGACCGCCTGATCGGGGCGGTCGGCCGCGCAAGCGAACGGGCCGTGGCCCTCTGCCCCCGGGGGGGAGCGGAGGGCCACGGCCCGTTCGGTCGTAAGCCGGTACGCCGGTACCCGGCCGAGCGCCCGGTCAGCCCTTGCTGACCGCCACCAGGATCTCGGGGAGCTTGCGCACCACCGCCGGGGCCGCGAGCCGCAGCCCGGCCCAGCTGGCCAGCGTGCCCCAGGCCAGCCCCAGGGGGAGCAGGATCCAGGCCAGGGACTGCTGGTCGGTGGCGCTGAAGTAGATGGCCAGGGCGATCAGCGGGGAGCTGACCAGGGCCGAGGAGAGCAGGCCGCCGAGGAGGGCCGCCCACGCCAGGGCGCCCTGGCCGGGGGCGACGCTCTTGAAGGCGCCGTCGGTCGGGATCGAGTACGGGAGGTGGGCGGACGCCAGGGCTCCCGTGCCCAGCATCGAGCCGAGCAGGGCCAGGGCCAGGCCCAGGGCGCCGGGCAGGCCCGCCCAGTTGCCGAGCAGGCCGGCCGTGACCGTCGCGACCACCACCGTGAAGGGCACGGTGACCAGCGCGAGGGCCAGGGCGCGGGCGCGCAGTTCCACGTACGCGTCCCGGGTGCTCGAAATGGTCTGCGCGACCATCCAGAACGCCGAGGTGTCCTGCCCGAACTGGTTGTACATCTGCATGCCGAGCATGCCCGAGGCGAAGCAGGCCAGGTACGGAGAGCCGGCGCCCTGGACGGCGTTGACGACCGGGATGATCAGGCCGAGCGCCAGGGCGGAGACCCACGCCGACTTGGTCTTCGGGTCGCGCACCATGTAGCGCAGCACGCGCTGGGCGGCGGCGCCCGTACGGTCGTCCGGCAGGAGCGAGCGGCTGCGGCCGGCCGCGTCGTTCGCCGGCTTCTTCTTCTCCTTGGCGGCCGCGATCGTCGAACCGTCCGGGGTGACCATCAGCTTGGTCAGGCTGCGTTCCCAGAACCAGAGCAGCAGGCCGAGGGCCGCCACCGTGATGAGGAGCTGGGCGGCGGCGATCCCGTACGAGCCCTCGCTCGCGGAGTCCACCATCCCGAGGGCGGTCGCGGGCGGCAGCCAGCGCACGATCTCCCCGGCGGGCTCGAGCCGCTCCAGGCCGCCGGTCTGGAAAAGCCGCTGGGCGGCGAAGTTGGCCGCCTGCGCGCCGATCGCGATCAGCAGGCCGCTGAGCAGCGCGAGGTCGCGCCCCTTGCGGCTGGTCAGCAGCCGGACGTTGGCGGTGGCCACGGCCCGGGCCAGGGCGACGCAGCCGACCAGCAGCAGCGGCACGGCCAGTACGGCCGCCACCACGCCCGCCGCGCCCCGGGCGACGGCGATCACCGAGCCGACGGCCAGGCACAGCGTGAACAGCGGCCCGATGCCGACGAGCGAGGCGGCCAGCATGGCCCGTACGAGCGGCCGCGGCCGCAGCGGCAGCATGACCAGCCGGGTCGGGTCGAGCGTCTCGTCGCCGGTGGCGAAGAACAGCGGGACGAACGTCCAGCAGAGGGCCGTGATCGCCGCCAGCAGGACGACGACCGAGCCGGCGTGCGCGTTGCCGCGCAGCACGACGAGGCCGAGCGTGGCGAAGAAGGCGATGACGAGCGCGAAGGCGAGGGCGCCGAAGTAGGCGGCCTTGCGCGTCGAGGAGCCCTTGAGCCCGTTGCGCAGGAGCGACAGCTTGAGCCGGACGAAGATCGGGGTGATGTCGACGGACACGGCGGACACGGCCGTCGTGGTGGCCGGGGCGGACGTGGCGGATGCGGCGGACGTGCTCATCGGACGCCCGCCCCGGTTCCCGCCCCGTTGCCCGCGGATCCGCCGCCGAGCCAGTCCAGGGACTCGCCCGTGGCCCGGCCCTGCGCCCCGACCAGCTCCAGGAACGCGGACTGCAGCGAGGGCGCGTCGCCCCGTACGTCGGCCAGCGTGCCCGCGGCCCGGATCCGGCCGGCGGCCATGACGGCGACCCAGTCGCACAGCGACTCGACGAGCTCCATGACGTGGGAGGAGAAGACGACCGTGGCTCCGGAGGAGGTGTAACGTTCCAGCACTCCGCGGATGGTCTGCGCGGACACCGGGTCCACGCCCTCGAACGGCTCGTCCAGGAAGAGCACTTCGGGGTTGTGGAGCAGCGCGGCCGCCAGCCCGATCTTCTTCCGCATGCCGGTCGAGTAGTCGACGATCAGCTTGTGCTGCGAACCGGCCAGGTCGAGGATGTCCAGCAGCTGCGTCGCCCGGCTGTCCGTCTCCCGGCCCGGCAGCCCCCGCATCCGGCCCATGTAGCCGAGCAGTTCGCGCCCGGAGAGCCGCTCGAAGAGCCGCAGCCCCTCCGGCAGCACGCCGATCCGTGACTTCACCTTCACCGGGTCCGCCCACACGTCGTGCCCGGCGACGATCACCCGGCCCATGTCCGGGCGCAGCAGACCGGTGATCATCGACAACGTCGTCGTCTTGCCCGCGCCGTTCGGCCCCACCAGGCCGACGAACTGCCCGGCGGGCAGCTCCAGATCGATCCCGGACACGGCCACCTGCTCGCCGAACCGCTTCCACAAACCCTCGACCCGCACGGCGGGTGCGGCGGACGGTGCGGGTCGCGCACCGCCACCCGTTCCGTCCGTTCCGCCCGTCGCAACGCCCTGGTCCGGCATGCGCCTGCCTCTCGTCCTGTTCCCCGTGTCCTGCTTTTCTCACCATAGGAGGAGGGGGAGAGGCGGAGCAGTTACTTATGTCATGAGTTTCCTCATGGCCATGTCCGCTGGTCAGGCCCCGCGCCGGGCCCGTTCCGCCGCCGCTTCGCGTCCGCACGCGTAGGCCAGGGCGTCGATCAGCTCCTCCACGTCCGGCAGCCACCGGTTCGCGGCCGTCGGAGGCTGGGCCCACTGCACCGAGCCGCGTCCGCCGATCCGGGTCGGCGGGGCGGGGACGTACTCGCCCTCACCGCGTGCGACCAGATCGAGCTGGGCCGGCTGCCAGCCGATCTTGCGCAGCAGGTCGGGCACCTTGGCCCCGGCGCCGGGCAGGACGAAGAACAGCATCCGCCCCGCCGGGTTGGCGATCACCGGTCCGAGGGTGCGCTGCATGCGCTGGAGCCGGGCCAGTGCCAGGAAGCCGGCGGCGTCCGGGACGTCGAGGGCGTCGAAGGTCCGGCCGGTGGGCAGCAGGATGGCGGCCTTCGGGTTCTTCCCCCAGAGCCGCCTGACCTGCACGGCGCTGCCCGAGGCCTGCGAGGCCCAGTCCTTCCCCGCCGCGTGCGCGCCGGGCGCCGGGCACTCCGGTGCCCCGCACGAGCACCGCTCGCGCCCGTCGCCGGACTCCAGCCAGGTGCCGGCGAAGACATCCCAGTGCCGTTCTTCCGTGTACCGCACGGCATGGTCCAGCAGCGGCTCACTGCGCTGGAGGGGGATGGGCGCGGTCTCCGTGACTCCGATGGTCTCTTCCACGTGCAACACAACTCTTGCGGTCACCGGGGGTTACGGGCGTAAACCGGCCGGGCTCGGGAGCATCGATCCTGCATGCGGGGCGCATCGGTGCATCGCGGGGGGCGCGTAGGAGGCCGGGGCGCCGGAGGTGGGTAACGACAGGACGCAATGGGGAAGATTCCCCGCACATCAGGCGGGAAGTGATCATTCGAACGATCACCCGCGTCTCTGGGGGTTTTCATGGCAGCCAGGCCTCTCGTCGCCCGCCAGCCGAACGAACGGCTGCAGGCGCTCATCCAGGAAGCCGGGTGCTCCAATGCCGGGCTCGCCCGGCGCGTCAACATGTGCGGGGCCGAGCACGGTCTCGACCTCCGCTACGACAAGACCTCCGTGGCCCGCTGGCTGCGCGGCCAGCAGCCGCGCGGCCGGGCTCCGGGGATCATCGCCGAGGCACTGGGCCGCAAGCTCGGCCGGACCGTCACCATCGACGAGATCGGCATGGCCAACGGCAAGAACCTCGCCTCGGGCGTCGGCCTGCAGTTCTCCCCGACCGTCATCGGCGCGATCGAGCAGGTCAGCGAGTTGTGGCGGAGCGACGTGGGCCGGCGCGACTTCCTGTCGGGGTCGAGCGTGGCCTCTTCGGCGCTGGTCGAGCCGAGCCGCGACTGGCTCATCACCGGGGCCGACGCGCAGGTCGCGCGCAGCGGCGGCTCCCGGGTGGGGATGTCGGACGTGGAAGCGGTACGGGCCACCACGCAGGCGCTGAAGGACCTCGACCACCGCTTCGGCAGCGGGCACGTGCGCCCGGTGGTCGTGCACTACCTCAACTCGGTGGTCTCGGGCCTGATCGGCGGCTCGTACCGGGAGCCGGTGGGCCGGGCCCTGTTCGCGGCGGTCGCCCGACTCACCGAGCTGGCGGGCTACATGGCGGTGGACACCGGCCAGCCGGGCCTGGCCCAGCGCTACTACATCCAGGCCCTACGGCTCGCGCAGGCGGCCGGCGACCGGGCGTACGGGGGCTACGTGCTGGCGGCGTCCATGAGCCACCTCGCGGCGGAACTGGGCAACCCGAGGGAGATCGCGCAGCTGGCCAGAGCGGCGCAGGAGGGCACCCGGGGCCAGGTCACCCCCCGGGTGGAGGCGATGTTCTACGCGGCGGAGGCGCGCGGGCACGCGCTGCTCGCCGACGCACGGTCGACGGCGGTGCTGTCCTCGCGGGCGCTGACGGCGCTGGAGCGGGCGGAGCCGGAGTCGGGGGACGACCCCGAGTGGATCCGCCACTTCGACCAGGCCTACCTCGCGGACGAACTGGCGCACTGTCACCGGGACCTGGGCCAGGCCGACGCGGCGGCCAAGCGCGCCGAGGAGTCCCTGCGGGACCTCCCGGCGGGCAAGGCGCGGCGCCGGGCGATCGGCTTGCTCCTGCTGGCGGCGGCGCGGGTGCAGCAGCGCGAGGTGGAAGCCGCCTGCCAGACGGCCACGCAGGCGGCGGAGCTCCTGTCGGGCCTGCGCTCGCACCGCGGGACGGCGTACCTGGAGGACTTCCGCACGCGCCTGGACCCGTACCGGGAGGAACCGGCGGCCCGGGAGTTCACCGCACGCCTGGAGCCGGTGGGCTGACCCGCCGCCCGGGGTTCCGGGCAGCGGACGGCGGGCCCGCCGGTGCGGTCGCGGGGTGCCGGGGTCAGCCGGTGACTTCGAGGCGGAACTGAGTGCCGGTCGTGGCCAGGTGGCCGGAATCGGTGTCGACGAAGCGCATGCGCCAGTAGCCGCTGGTCTGCGCGGTGAACTTCTTGCCGACGGCTCCGGTCTCCCGGGTGACGGCGGTGCCCATCTCCTGCCACACGGTGGAGTTGTCGGGCCGGAAGTAGAAGCGGACCTTCTGGCCGGGGTAGGCCGCGTACCCGCCGGCGGGGGTCTTCGTGCTCAGGGTTCCGGCGACGAACAACTGCTGCCCCTTGGCCACGGGGCGCGGTCCCACCCGCACGTGGTCGAACCGGGTCAGGGCGCGCGTCGGACGGAGCACCGTGGTGCCGGTGCTGGGGCCGATGGTGACCGTGCCCGGGGTGTGCACCCGCCATTCGGTGGTCGTCTGGTTGCTCGGCGGGCTGACCTGCACGGTGAAGGTCTTGCCGAAGGGCACCACGAAGGACTGACGGGTGGCCCAGTGGCCCATGTAGTGCTTGTACTGGATCTCGATCGGCGCCTGCTGGGTGGTGTACCCGTCGACCTGGACCGTGCCGCTGATCGTCAGCTTGCCGTACCTGTCGGTGGCCACCACCTTCTCCCCGACCACCTTGGTGGTGTGGGTGATCTTCGCGACGGTCGCGGTGCGCGTGCCGTCCCCCAGCAGCCAGGCGTCGTCGACGGCCACGCTCAGAGAACCGGTCGTCAGGACCCGGGGCGAGACGGTGTAGCCGCCGTCGGCTCCGGTGGAGGCCCGTGCCTGCCCGATCCCCGAGGCGGCCATGGTCCGGCCGGCGGCGGGCTTGACCGTGCCGTCGTCCGCCCGGCGGGTCAGCTTGCCGCGCAGGGGTGCGCCGGTCCCGTACCGCACGGTGAGGGGCGCCGTCGTGGACAGGGTCAGCGAAGACTTCTGGGCCCGGATCTTCGCCGGGGCCGTCACCGGCACCTCGGTGTCCCCGTCGGCCAGCGCCGCGGAGAAGGCCAGCTCCCTCTCGGTGCCGAGGGCGGCGGCGGAGGTGGCGAACCGGCCTTGGGCGTCGGACACGGCATCGGTCCAGCCCTGCCCGACACGGGCCCTGACCCTGGCGCCGGCCAGCGGCAGCCGCTGCCCGGTGCGCGGGTGCAGCGCCGTGACCGTGCCGGTGACCTGGGTGTCGAGGTCGTCCAGCGAGAACTCCGCCTGGCTGGACTTCGCCTCGATCTTGGCGTCGAACGCGTAGGTGGACCGGCCGGCGTTGCGACGGGAGAGTTCCTTGCCCTCGGAGTCCCGTGCGAACACGTCCAGTTCGTAGTCCGTCATCTCCTCGAGGACGAGCGGCTGCGCCTCGCCCACGTACCAGTGGCCTTCGTCCGGCCCGTTCGGGTCGGGATTGACTTCGTACCGCGCGAACGTGTCGACCACGGCGACGACCCGGGCCGTGCCCGCCTTGCGCACGTCGACCCGGTAGGGGGTCGCGTTGGTTCCGTTCTCGAGGTGGACGACCAGCTCGCCCGGGCCGCGCTGACGGATGCCGGCGGTGGGCACCGTGCTCCCGGCCTTGGTCTCGGGCGCCGCCGCCGACGCGGCCCGCGGCGCGTTCGCGGCGGTTCCGGGGGCCGCACTCGCGGCGGGAGCCACCAGTGCTCCCACGGCCGTGAGCACGACCGCCGTGCCGACGGCCGTCATGGTCCTCTTGAAGCTGTTCACCGGTTGTCCCCCGTACGTCCATGTGATCTTCCGCGGGGTTGGACGGCCGACCCGTCCCGGGGGTTGTACGGACCCCCGCTTTTCCCCGCCGATACCGGACACCGGGCGCCCGGCCCGGCTCCCGGAGGTGAGGCCGACACTGGCAATCTCGGCGGGGAACGGTAGCGTGAGCCGACGGTTCCGTAGACGCGGACAGGTCGGAGAGGGAGTTCCGGTGACGGAGAGCGGACAGGGCGGCAGCCCCCAGGGCGGCGAGCCGTGGGGCCCGTACGTACCCGCACAGCCGCCGACGCAGCCGCCCGCGCAGCCCGGCGGGGAGCCGGATCACCTGCAAGGCCTGCCGCCGTACGGTCAGCCCTCCTACGGCTACCCCGCACCCGACGGCCCCGATTACGGCTACGGCTACCCGCAGGGTCACGTGGTCGGCCCCGGCTACGAGGGCCCCGGCGACCCGCACGGCTACGGCTACCCGCCGCTGCCGGAGGCGGCCACCCAGTACATTCCGCCGGTGCCCGCCGCCCCCGCGCACGAGGAGGCGGCGACGCAGTACATCGCGCCGGTCCCCGCGGGGCCCGCGCACGGCGAGGCCGCCACCCAGTACATACCGCCGGTCCCGGCGGGCCCCGCGCACGGCGAGGCCGCCACCCAGTACATCGCGCCGGTCCCCGCGGCCGCCTCCTACGACGAGGCCGCGACCCAGTACATTCCGCCGGTCCCGGCCGGTCCGGCCGATCCCGCCGCCGGGTTCGACGGGCTGTTCCGGGGCGAGGAGTTGCAGCACACGGCGCAACTGCCGCCCGTCCAGGAGCCGGTGCTCCGCCGGCAGCCGCCGCAGCGCCCCCACCCGCAGCAGCAACAGCCGCAACAGCAGTACGCGCCGCAGCCGCAACAGCAGTACGCGCAGCAGCAGTACGCCCCGCCGCAGCAGCAGTTCCCGCAGCAGCCGCCCTTCGCGGAGCCGCCCGCTCCCCGCAAGGTCTCGCCCGCGATCATCGCCGCCGTCGTCATCGGCCTGGCCGTCGTCGGGCTCGGGGTCGGTGCGCTGCTCAGCGACGGCAAGGCGCAGAACAACGACCCGGCCGCCGTGGCACCCACCCCCGCCCCCGGCAGCTCCGCCGCGGACGCCGCAGAGGTCCCGCTGGACCCCGCGCAGCCGCAGGCGGTCCAGCTCGACAAGCTCCTCGCGGACAGCAACGACAGCCGGGCCGCGGTGATCAAGGCCGTCGAGGACATCAAGACCTGCAGCAACCTGGACCAGGCGGCCACCGATCTGCGCGACGCGGCCCGGCAGCGCGACGAGCTGGTGTCCCGGCTCCAGGAGCTCAAGGTGGACGAGCTCCCGAACGACAAGAAGCTGACCGCGGCCCTCACCAAGGCGTGGAAGTCCTCCGCCGAGGCCGACAACAGCTACGCGAACTGGGCGGACGACATCAAGTCCGACGGCGACAAGTGCAAGGACGGCAAGGCCAGGACCACCGGCAACGCCTCGGACGGGAACAAGTCGAGCGGCGACGCCACCCGGGCCAAGGAGACCGCGTCCGGGCTGTGGAACACCATCGCCGGCAAGTACGGCCTCACCAAGCGGGACAAGAGCCAGCTCTAGGGCGGGTCCCCCCCGTAGGGCGCGCGCCCTACGAACGGGGGGCCTGCTCCATGGTCTTGATCATGTCCATGGACTGCTCCGTGCCCTGCTGGGCCACCAGCCGGCCCTGCTGGACCACCTGGAAGGTGACCCGGCCGTTGACCATGCGGGGAAAACCGGAGACGGCGCGCATGTCGTCGTAGCGCCAGCTGAGGTCGGGGGTCAGGCCGCCGGTCTTGACGGGCTCGGCCTGGTTGAGCTTGCGCGTGAGGTTGCGCCCGGTGATGGTCTCGTCCTCCTTGAACCGCTTCACCATCTCGCTGAACACCGTGTACGCGATCCAGGTGTTCTGGGCGCCGCTGTCGTCGGGGTCCACGGCGTTGTCACCGAAGGCGTGCTCGGAGACGACCTTGTGCATCTGCGTCCAGAGCGGATCGGTGGAGACCGGGTACCAGCTGGTGACGTACGCGCCCTCGAAGGGGCTCTCCTTGCCGCCGGTGCGGTCGACCAGGGCCTGGCTGACCGAGCCGAGGACCGAGGAGATCTGCGGCTTGCGGTTCTGGGCGTCGGCGCGGCGGAAGGCGTCGAAGAAGGTCTCGGTGCGGGCGCCCAGCACGGCGGCCACGCAGCCCTTCTCCTTCCCGTCCTTCCCGTTCTTCCCGGAGGTGGCGTCGCCCTTCGAGGCGCCGCCGGGGGCGGTGGCGGCCAGTGCCTCGTCGGCCTGGACGCGGAGGTCGGCGGAGTCTTCGGCGGCCCGGATGTCGCTGGCCGCGGCCATCTGGTTGGCCTTGAGGCCGGCGTTGAGCTGGCCCGGCAGGGAGTCGCCGGCGAGGGTGTCGGGGCGGACCAGGGCGACCTTGGAGCAGGTGCGCCCCAGCAGGTGGCCGGCGCCGGCCACCAGGACGGGCTGGCCGCCGTTGACCGGATAGGAGAGCGGGGACTGGAACTCCTCGGGGGAGACCCCGTACCCGCCGATGAACGGGATGCCCGCGACTTCCAGCGGTGCCATGAAGGCGCGTCCGTGCTGGCTGTAGGAGCCGACGACGGCGACGGCCTTCTCGGCGACCGCCTTGCGGGCGCAGTCGGCGGCGCCGGTGGGCGTGTTGTGCTCGTTGCAGGTCAGGACGCGGAGCTTGTGGCCGTTGATGCCGCCCTTGGAGTTGACCCAGCGTTCGTAGGCCTTGGCCATGCCGGGCACGCCCGGCATGTTGGTCGCCGCGGAGTCCTCCGGGGCGAAGGTCATGACGGTGAGGGTCTCGGCGCCCCCGGAGCCCCCCGAGCCTCCGGGGAGCGCCCCGCAGCCGGCGATGAGACACGCGCCCATCGCCATGGCCGTGGTCCGGGCCAGAAAGGTTCGGGAGAGTGCCGCTGCGCTTCGCCGGGTGGTCATGTGCATGCACCATTCCGCGCTCCGGGTAACTGAGGTGTGAGGTGCGTGCAACATCGAGTGACGGTGAGGTGAATTACGGGTGTCGCCCACACGGTGAGTGAGCGCCCGTCGGGCCCGTGCGGGCCGGACACGGGTGCCTCAAGATCACGCCGGACGGGAACGTACGATCGAAAGCGTGACATTCGCCCAAGGTTCGAAGAACTCTTCCCGCCGCGGCGGCCGCTCCTCCACCATGGGCGGCATGCCCCTCAACGACATGCCGTGGTGGCGCTGGCGCAGCAACGTGCGCTCGGCGCTGCACATGCTTTCCGACCCCGCGTTCCAAGAGGACACCTGGCTGGCCGGCGCCGAGGGGTACGGGGACGTCACCGACGCCGTGTACCGGCTCGTCGAGGACACCTGGCTCGACAGCTGGTCCGCGGAGAAGTACGTCGGCACGATCTTCCGCGATGCGCAGGAGGCGGCCCTGGTGGACCTCGCCGTGCTGCGGGTGCTGCGGATCATGCACCAGATAGGCCCCGACGCCCCGGTCTCCGGATACCTGGAGCACCACGCCTGGCCGGAGGCGGTACGGGCCGCGCGCGAGGCCCACGTACGACTGGCGACGGCGGACGGGGAGGACCCGGACGTGCGTCCGCGTTCACTGGACGTCCTGCAGATCCTCACGCGCGCGGTGTGATGTGGAAGGCTGTGGGGTCATGAGCGACGACCCGCAGCCCCAGGCCCCGCAGCAGTACGTACTGACCCTCTCATGCCCGGACAAGCAGGGCATCGTGCACGCCGTGTCCAGCTACCTGTTCATGACCGGGTGCAACATCGAGGACAGTCAGCAGTTCGGCGACCGCGACACCGGTCTCTTCTTCATGCGGGTCCACTTCGCGGCCGACGCTCCGGTGACCGTGGAGAAGCTGCGCGCCAGCTTCGCCGCGATCGGCGACTCCTTCCGGATGGACTGGCAGATCCACCGCTCCGACGAGCGCATGCGGATCGTGCTGATGGTGTCGAAGTTCGGGCACTGCCTCAACGACCTGCTGTTCCGGCACCGGATCGGCGCGCTGCCGGTGGAGATCGCGGCCGTGGTCTCGAACCACACCGACTTCGAGGAACTGGTCGGCTCCTACGGGGTCCCGTTCGTGCACATCCCGGTGACGAAGGACACGAAGGCGGCGGCGGAGGCGCGGCTGCTGGAGCTGGTGCGGGCCGAGGAGGTCGACCTCGTGGTCCTCGCGCGCTACATGCAGGTGCTGTCGGACACCCTGTGCAAGGAGTTGAGCGGGCGGATCATCAACATCCACCACTCGTTCCTGCCGAGCTTCAAGGGCGCGAAGCCGTACCACCAGGCGCACGCCCGCGGCGTGAAGCTGATCGGCGCGACCGCGCACTACGTGACGGCGGACCTGGACGAGGGCCCGATCATCGAGCAGGAGGTCGAGCGGGTGGGGCACGAGGTCACCCCGGACCAGCTCGTGGCGATCGGCCGGGACGTGGAGTGCCAGGCGCTGGCGCGGGCCGTGAAGTGGCACAGCGAGCACCGGGTCCTGCTGAACGGGACCCGGACGGTCGTCTTCACGTAGGGGTTGTCCGGCCCTCGCGACGTAGGGTCCGGCCCTCGCGATGTAGGGTCCGGCCCCGCGACGTAGGGTCCGGCCCCGCGCGGGCGGTGGGCCCTACATCCGGCTCAGGGAGGCCGCCGCGAAGAGGACGTCGCGGATGGCCTCGCGGTCGCCGTTCTGGCCGACCGCGGCATCCTCCGGGGAGATGTGGCCCGCGGCGAGCTGACAGAATTCGACGCCGTCCAGGGCGATCCGGGCCACCGTGTGGTCCGGTGAGGGCTTCGCCGCGGGGGAGTCCAGTGCGATGTCCCAGCCGCCGCCACCCGCGCCCTCGATCTCCAGGTGCAGGGTCCGGCCCGGCGCCCCCGCCGCGACCAGCCCGCGCGCCGGCGCCGCCAGTCCCGCCCGCCGGCGCCCGGCCAGGGCCGCCGGCAGGAGCCGGGCCGCCAGGTCGATCATCCGGTTCAGGTGCGGCGCGGACGGCGGCCCGTACGGATAGTCCACCGCCTCCGCGATGTCCACGGCGTGCACCCAGCACTCGAAGGCCCGCTCCAGGAAGGCGTCCCCGAGGGGCAGGGCGAAGCCGCCGTAGTCCACGTCCAGTTCGGCCACGCCGAGGCCCGCGAAGGAGACCGTACGGACCAGGGTGTGGCCCTGATCCCGCCACGGCTCGCGGACCCGGCGGGTGGTCGGGTACGGGGAGCCCTCCCAGAACCGTTCCGTGCGCTCGGCCGGGGTGTCCGCCGACGCCTCCGGCCCCAGGGGGTCGTCCAGGCCCAGCGCGGCCGCCACGAGGCCGTCCACCGCCAGCAGGTGCCCTATGACCCCGGCCACCGTGGTCCGGCGGGTCTGGCGCCGCTCCTCCTCGAACCACTTCAGCCGGACCGGGGTGTGCCACTCAGAGTCCCCGAAGTCCCGCAGCAGCGCGTCGAGCCGCGCCGTCTCGGTGTCGTACGGGCTCGCCCACACCGGCACCGGGATGCGGGCGGGGCGCTTGCCGAGGCAGTCCTCCAGCACGCGCGAGCGCAGCAGCGGCTTCAGGTCGAGGCTCTCCTCCGGGCGCAGCAGCCCCACGGCGTCGCGCAGCCGCAGCGCCTCCTCGGCGCAGCGCGCGCATTCGGTGAGGTGGTCCTCGACGGCCTGGGTCTCCTCCGCGGAGCAGGCCGCCAGGGCCCAGGCGCCGAGCAGGGACTTCAGTACGGCGTGGGTGGGCGGCGGCGCGGCCGGGACGGGCTCCGGTTCGGGCTCGGCGGATGCCGGCGCCGCCCGGAAGACGGTGACCTCCGGGTACCGCGTGAACTGCGCGTACTCGGCGTCGTCCAGAGCGTCCAGGGCGTCCAGGGAGTCGAGGTCCTCCGGCCCGTCGGGGTCCAGGGGGCCCTCCGCGGACGGCGCGTACCCCGGCCGCGCGAGGTCGAGGTCGTCGGCCGCCCCGCGCGGTCCCGGTATGCGCGCCGTGCCGTTGCCCGGGTTCCGGGGCTGCTCGTGCCGCTCGTACTCCTCGCCGTCGTCTTCGCCGAAGGGGCTCGGTGGCGTCGTCATCGGGTGGATCCATATCCGGAGGGGCCGTACCCGGGCGGCACGGTGTCGTCGCGCGGGACGGCGTTGGCCGTGGAGAGGAGTTGCAGGCCCAGGCGCAGCCGGCGCCGGGCCTCGTCCTCGCTGATCTGCAGGTCGGCGGCGGCCTGGCGGTAGTCGCGGCGCTTGAAGTAGGCGAGTTCGAGGGCGGCCCGCAGGGGTGCGGGCATGGAGGTGACGATGAAGTCGGCGCGGGCCGCCGCGTTGGCGCTGCGCACCTTCTGCTCCAGTTCCTCGCGGGAGCCGTTGCCCAGTTCGGCCTGGCGCAGGCGGGCGACGGCCTGCCCCTGGGTGATGCGGGCGACCCAGGAGCGCATGGAGCCCTGTTTGGGGTCGTAGGCGTCCGGGTTCTCCCAGATGTAGCCGAAGACCTCGCGGGTGATCCGGTCGGCGGCCTTCTCGTCGTTCAGGACCCGGTGGGCGAGGCTGTGCACGAGCGAGGCGAAGCGGTCGTACAGCTCTCCGAGCGCGGCGGCCTCGCCGCGGGCCAGGCGTTGTTGCATGCGGCGGTCCCAGCGCGGTGGTGCGTCCTTCGGCATCGTGCCCCCAGCCGGATTCCCGGTTCAAGCCGTGTGTCGACCACTCGAATGTAGTGGGCATGCAGCGGTGTGCGCCCGTTTTGCCAGAAGCTCGTCCAGGAACGGCGCCCTCCGTGATACGGGCGTCGCGCGGGGTGAACGCGAATGTCGGGCCCGCCCCATGGGTACAGGCGTACGCGCCCCACCGCGCTCCTCGTGCGCTGGTTCGATGCGGCCACCTCCTTGACCGCTTCGCTTAACGCGCAGGCCACGTAGGCCTTACGCTCCTGTCCTGTCTTGAACTGCACCCCACCGCATACGTGAAGGCGGAACGCCGAAAATGGACAGCGCAGAATACGAGCGCAAGATCGCCGCCCGCTTCGCCACCTTCGACCAGGACGGGTCGGGGTACATCGACCGGGAGGACTTCAGTACGGCGGCCAGGGCGGTCCTGGCCGAATTCGCCGTCGCGGCCCGCTCCGACCGGGGCCAGGCCGTCTTCGCCGGGGCGGAGGCCTTCTGGCAGGGCATGGCCGGCATCGCGGACGTGGACGGCGACCAGCGGGTGTCCCGCGAGGAGTTCGTCACGGGCGCGGCGAAGCGGCTGCGGGACAACCCGCACCGGTTCGCGGAGATCGCGCGGCCGTTCCTGCGCGCGGTGATCGCGGCGGCGGACCCGGACGGGCCCGGCGCGACCCCGGCGGCGACGGCCCGCGTGCTGCGCGTGCTGGGCACGCCGGAGGAACTGGCGGGCCCGGTCGCGGCGGCCCTGGACGCGGACGGCGACGGCCACATCACGGAGGACGAGATCCTGGCGGCCTTCGCGGGCTACTGCGGGGTGGCCGCGCCGGACGCGTAGGCGCGGGCGCGGGCCCGGGCGTTGGTGCGGGCGGGGCCGGGGGCCCCGCCCGGGCGGCGGCCTAGGCGAAGCGTTCGCGGAGTTTGTACTTGAGCACCTTGCGCAGGGCGTCGTTGCGGGGCAGGGCCTCGACCAGTTCCAGTTGTTCCGGGAGCTTGTGCGGGGAGAGGCCCTCCGTGCGGAGGTGGGAGGTCACCTCGGCCAGGGTCAGCGGGGCCGCGCCCGGGGGCTGTTCGACGACGGCGCAGACGCGTTCGCCGCGTTCCGGGTCCGGCAGGCCTATGACGGCGACGTCGGCCACCGCCGGGAGCTGGTGGAGCAGGTCCTCGATCTCCTTCGCCGAGATGTTCTCGCCCTTGCGGATGATGACGTCCTTGCTGCGGCCGGTCAGGACCAGGTAGCCGTCCTTGGTGAGGTGGCCGAGGTCGCCGGTGACCAGATAGCCGTCGGCGTCGAAGACCCCGGCGTTCTCTTCCCGCCCCAGGTATCCCTGGCAGACCGCCTCCCCGCGCAGGCGGACCTCCCCGTCGGTGTCCGGGGGGAGGAGCGCTCCTTCCGGGGTGGTGATGCGGATCGACATGCCCTCCGGCGGCCGGCCCTCGGTGGTGGCGAGGTTCTCCGCGGTGTCGTCCGGGGCACCCATCGTGATCATGGGGACCTCGGTCATGCCGTAGCCGTGGGTGAGCTGGCAGCCCAGCTCCCGGACCACCGCGTGGTAGATCTCCGGGGGCTTCGGCGCCCCGCCGCCCGCGAGGAGCCGGAGGGTGGGGATGAGCTTGGCGGACGGGTCCTTGCGCTGCTCGGTGAGGAACATCGAGTAGAAGGCCGTGGAGCCGCCGGCGACGGTGACGCCGTGGCGTCGGTAGCCGTCCAGGGCGTCGGGCATCGCGAACTTCTCGAAGAGGACCGCCGGGAAGCCGTAGAGCAGCAGCATCACCGTGTAGTCGGGTCCGGCGATGTGGGCGAACGGGAAGGCCATCGAGCCGACGTCGTCCGGTGACAGGTGCAGGGCGTGGGCCAGGCAGGAGCCGCCCGCGATGAGGGAGCGGTCCGTGTGCAGGACGCCCTTGGGGTCCGAGGTGGTGCCCGAGGTCCAGTAGATCCACCGGACCGAGACGCCGTCCCCGGGGGGCGGGGGGAGCACCGCCGGGTCGCCCGTCGGGAGGGACGCGTAGGCCTCGAAGACGCCGCGGGCGCCGAGGCGGTGTGCCATCGCCGTGTGGTCGAAGCCGCGCCAGACGCCGGGGACGGCGAAGAACTCCGCCTTGGACTCGCGCAGGGCGAAGCCGACCTCGCGGTCCCGGTAGAAGGGGATGACGGGGGTCTGGACGGCGCCGATGCGGGCGAGGGCGACCGAGAGCAGCACGGTCTCGATGCAGGTGGGGAGCTGCCAGGCGACCACCGTGCCGGGACGCACCCCCATGTCGTGGAGGCCGGCCGCGACCTCCTCGGAGCGGTCGCGCAGCTCGGCGAAGGTCAGCCGCCGGTCATCGGCGGGATCCTCGGCGGCCTCGAAGAGGACGGGGGCGTCGGGGGTCATGGCGGCCCGGCGGGTGATGAGGTCCCAGAGCGTGCGGGACCGGCTGAGTTCGACTGCGGTGCTGTTGTCCGTCATCCCGGACCCGCCTCCCCTTGGCCGCACCTTTACCTGACGGATAGTCAGATCAAGCGCAGAGCGTAGAGCGCGGACGCTTGTCGGTCCAGGGGTGGGGGGCTAGCTTGGTTCCAGATTTCTGACGCCCCATCAGATCCGGGGTCTCGGAACAGGTCCGACGGATCCACACGGATCCGGCCGGATTCACGGATTCAGCGAGGGGACATCATGGAACTGCCTCGAATCATCAGCGTCGACGACCACGTCATCGAACCGGCCCACCTCTTCGACGTGTGGCTGCCGGCCAAGTACCGCGACCGCGGCCCCAAGGCGCTCACCGCCGGCATCGGCGAGCTCGCCTACACCGGCGGCAAGTACGTGATCACCATGGACCCCGACGGCCCGCCCACCGACTGGTGGATCTACGAGGACCTGAAGTTCCCGTACAAGCGCAACATCGCCGCCGTCGGCTTCGACCGGGACGACATGACCCTGGAGGGCATCACCCGCGAGGAGATGCGGCGCGGCTGCTGGGACCCCAAGGCGCGCCTCCTGGACATGGACCTCAACCACGTCGAGGCCTCCCTGTGCTTCCCGACCTTCCCGCGCTTCTGCGGGCAGACCTTCGCCGAGGCGAAGGACAAGGAAGTGGCCCTGGCCTGCGTGCGCGCGTACAACGACTGGATGGTCGAGGAGTGGTGCGGGGACAGCGGGGGCCGGCTCATCCCGCTCTGCATCATCCCGCTCTGGGACATCGACCTGGCCGTCGCCGAGATCCGGCGCAACGCCGCGCGCGGGGTGCGGGCGGTGACCTTCTCCGAGATCCCCACCCACCTCGGCCTGCCGTCGATCCACTCCGGCTACTGGGACCCCTTCTTCGCCGTCTGCCAGGAGACCGGCACCGTCGTCAACATGCACATCGGGTCCAGCTCCCAGATGCCCGCCGCCTCCCCCGACGCCCCGCCCGCCGTACAGGCCGCGCTCAGCTTCAACAACGCCATGGCCTCGATGATGGACTTCCTGTTCAGCGGGGTGCTCGTCAAGTTCCCGACGCTGAAACTGGCGTACAGCGAGGGCCAGATGGGCTGGATCCCCTACGCCCTGGAGCGCGCCGACGACGTGTGGCAGGAGCACCGGGCCTGGGGCGGGGTCAAGGACCTGATCCCCGAGCCGCCGTCCACGTACTACTACCGGCAGATGTTCTGCTGCTTCTTCCGCGACAAGCACGGGATCGCCTCGCTGGACGTCGTCGGCCGCGACAACGCCACCTTCGAGACCGACTACCCGCACGTGGACTCGACCTTCCCGCACACCAAGGAGGTCGCCCTCGACCACGTCAAGGGTCTCGATGAGGAAACCGTGTACAAGCTGATGCGCGGAAACGCCATCCGCATGCTCGGACTCGACTTCGACAAGGACCGGCGGACGGGGCGGTAGGCGCAGTGGACCTCACCTACACCGAGGAGGAACGGGAGTTCCGGGCCCGGCTGCGGGCCTGGCTCGCGCAGGTGCTCCCCGGACTGCCGCCCAGGCCCTCGCCCGACGACTGGCCGGGCCGCCGCGCCTACGACGCGGGCTGGCAGCGCCGGCTGTACGACGCCGGGTACGCCGGACTGCACTGGCCGGTGGACGCGGGCGGCCGCGGGGCCACCCCCACGCAGCACCTGATCTACCTGGAGGAGACCGAGCGCGCGGGCGCCCCGTACGTCGGCGCGAACTTCGTCGGGCTGCTGCACGCCGGCCCGACCGTCGCCGCCGAGGGCACCGCGGAGCAGCGGGCGCGCTGGCTGCCGCCCGTCCTGCGCGGCGACGAGATGTGGTGCCAGGGCTTCAGCGAGCCGGACGCGGGCTCCGACCTGGCCTCGCTGCGCACCCGCGCGGTCCGCGACGGCGACGAGTACGTGATCACCGGCTCGAAGATATGGACCTCGCACGCGGAGGTCTCCGACTGGTGCGAACTGCTGGTCCGCACGGAGCCCATCAGCGCGCGGACCCCCAAGCACCGGGGGATCACCTGGCTGGCCATGCCGATGGACGCACCCGGGGTGACGATCCGGCCGTTGCGCACCCTGGCCGGGTCCACCGAGTTCGCGGAGATGTTCCTCGACGAGGTACGGGTCCCGGTCGCCAACCGGGTCGGCGCGGAGAACGACGGCTGGCGGGTCACGATGGTGACCCTGTCCTTCGAGCGCGGCACCGCCTTCGTCGGGGAGGTCGTCGCCTGCCGGCGCACCCTGGGCGAGCTGGCCCGCGCCGCGAAGGCCAACGGCCGCTGGGACGACCCGGTGCTGCGGCGCCGGCTGGGCCGGCTGTACGGGGAGTTCGGCGCCCTGTGGCGGCTCACCCAGTGGAACGTCAGCGAGTCGGAACGCTCCGGCGGGGTCCCCGGCATCGGCGGCAGCGTCTTCAAGCTGGCGTACTCCCACGCGCGCCAGGAGCTGTACGACACCGCCGCCGAGGTGCTGGGGGCCCAGTCCCTCTCGCTGGAGGAGGAGTGGACCCTGGACCGGCTCTCCTCGCTCTCGTACACGATCGCGGCGGGCACCTCGCAGATCCAGCAGAACATCGTGGCCGAGCGCATCCTCGGCCTTCCGAAGGGCAGGTGAGCGTTCCGTGGACTTCCAGCCGACGCAGGACCAGCGGGACCTGCGGACGGGCGTACGGGACCTCCTGGCGGGCCGCTACGACCGCGAGGCGCTGCGCGCCTCGGTCGACCGGGCGGCCGGCACGGGCCGGTCCGTGGACCGGTCCCTGTGGCGGGAGCTCGGCGCGGCCGGGTTCTTCGCGCTGCGGCTCCCGGAGGACCGGGGCGGGGTCGGGCTCGGGCTGCCGGAGGCCGTCCTCGTCTTCGAGGAGGCCGGGCGGGCCCTGCTGCCCGGCCCGCTGGTCGCCACCCACCTGGCCGCCGGGCTGGTCGCGGGGGCCGCGGAGGGGGAGGCGGTGGTGACGGCCTTCGACCTGGAAGGCCCGCTCGTGGCCCACCTCGGCGAGGCCGACGCGGTCCTCGGAGCGGACGGGGAACCGGTCGAGGTCCATGCCGGGGAGCCGGTGCGCTCCGCGGACCCGCTGACCCCGCTGGCCCGCGTGTCCGTACCGGTGCGGCCGGTGGCGGCCGGAACGTACCGGGACGAGGGGGCGCTGCTGACGGCGGCCCTGCAGCTCGGCAGCGCGCTGCGCACGGTGGAACTGGCGGTGCGGTACGCGAAGGAGCGCGAGCAGTTCGGGCAGCCGATCGGGGCGTTCCAGGCGGTCAAGCACCTGTGCGCGCAGATGCTGGTGCGCGCGGAGGTGGCCCGTACGGCGGTCTACGCGGCGGCCGTGACGGCGGATCCGGCGGAGGTGGCCGGAGCGAAGCTGCTGGCCGACGAGGCGGCCGTGCGCAATGCCCGCGACTGCCTCCAGGTGCACGGCGGGATGGGCTTCACCTGGGAGGCGGACGTGCACCTGCACCTGAAGCGGGCCTGGGTGCGCGCGGAGCAGTGGCGGACGGCGGCGCAGGCGGAGGAGGCGCTGGCGGCGGAGCTGCTGGCGGCGGCGGAGTAGACGGGGCCCGCAGGGCCGTTCGGCCCGCCGACTGCTCGCTCGCTGTGACGAAGGGGTGCGGGAGGGACGGCGCGGGACGCATGTCCGATTACAGAGAGTTGATATCGGTTTGTGTCCTTCGCCCGCCTCATTGCGGCCCGGAGGCGGGGGGCGGCTCCGGTACGCTCCCGGGAATGCGAGCGGTTGAGCGGCGCGAGCGCCGCACAGTATGCACCACGCTTACTCCTTCACGCTGGAATATGCCCGAAGCGCTTGTTGTGGTGACTGTATGTCAACCATGCTGCTCCGCAACGGGGTCACACTCGGTGACTCCGTCCTGTCGCGAGGCGAAGTGTCCGCCGGTTCGGATGGTGTGAGCGGTGCAGGTGCTTCAGGTTCAGCTGGAGGTAGGACCGGACCCCGCCGAGGTCGGCCGGGCCCGCCGATGGGCCCGCTCCCGGCTCGCGGGCTGCGGCATAGGGGATGACGAGCCGCTCGCGGAGACGCTGATCCTGCTGATCTCCGAGCTGGTCACCAACGCCGTCGTGCACACCGGCTGTCCGGCCGTGCTGCGCATGCTCTTCGGGGAGCCGGGGGTGCGGGTGGAGGTCGCGGACGCGAGCGACCGGGCCCCGTCCCCGCGGCAGGCCGCGGGGGACGACACGGGCGGGCGCGGGCTGGAGCTCGTGGACGGGCTGGCGGACCGCTGGGGCTGGCAGCGCGAGGGGGCCGGGAAGCGGATCTGGTGCGAGATCGACCGCGAGGAGAAGGCCGCGGAGGGGATCTCGGACGAGGTCGCCGGGGAGCCCGGCGGGAAGGCCCTGGACGGGCCGGAAATCCGTGGCGCGATCCGGGAACCGCGCGTGTACCTCTAACGAGGTGTTGACGGTTCGTCAACTGGTGATCACTCTTGTGTTGAACGATTCGTCGCGAGGGGACGCCAAGGGCCGGTCCTGCCTTGACGAGTGCGGGTCGTGGGGTGGCGGCCGCCGTGCCGCGCTCGGGGCGTGCATGCGCGCCGCCGCCACCCGCAAGATCCTCCTCGGGACATACGCCTCGTGCAATGCGATGCCCCCGCCAAGTCGTCTTGGGGGTGAGGGGGTGTTGCCGGGTGGAGCCATCCGAAGAAACGTTTGCGGAGTTCGTCGCGGCGCAGGGACTCCCGTTGCTCCGCACCGCGCGGCTGCTGACGGGCGACTGGCATCTGGGACAGGACCTGGTGCAGGTGACCCTGGCCAAGGTCTACGACCGCTGGGCCCGCGCGGGCCGGTACGACGCGCCGGTCGGCTACGCGCACAAGGTCATGGTCACCACGTACTGCACCTGGCGCCGCAGGCGCTGGCACCACGAGCTTCCCCACGCGGCCCTGCCCGATGCCGCGGGCGGCTCCATCGAGCCCGCGGCCGAAGCGGTCGCGGCCGCCGACCTGCTCGAACGCGCGCTGCTGGGCCTCCCGCGACGCCAGCGGGCCGTCCTGGTGCTGCGCTACTACCAGGACCTGACCGTCGAGCAGACGGCGGAGATCCTGGGCTGCCCGAACGGCACGGTGACCAGCCTGACCGCGCGGGCGCTGACCCGCTTGCGGGACCACCCCGACCTCCGGCCGGGCGACGGTGCGCGTACGAGTACGAGTACGAGTACGAGTGCGAGTACGAGCGTGAGTGAGGCGGAGGCGCGATGAACGGGTATCCCGAAGAGGAACTGCGCAGCGCCCTGCGGGCGCTGGCTGACCGGCCGGCGGTGCCGGTCGCGGTGCCGTCACCGGACGGCGCGGTCCGGGCGGCCGCCCGCATCCGCCGGCGCCGCCGGGCGGCCGGGGCCGGGCTGGTGGTGGCCGTCGCGGGGCTGGCCCTCCTCGTCCCGCAGTGGTCGCCGGGCGAGGGGTCCCCGATGCCGGCCCCGCCGGCCGCGACCGCGGGGCCGCCGAGCGGGCAGCCCGCGGCGACGGAGCCGGCCGTTCAGGCCACCCCGGCGCTCGGGGTCCCGTACGCGCACGACCTGTACGTGCACTGCGGGATCCGGTTCACGAAGTTCGCCGGCCGCTGGTGGCACGCGGATCCGGAGCTGCCGGACGGGACCCTGGACCCGGCCGTCTGGGACAACCCGTACACGGCGGGCACGATGACGCTCGTCTCGGCGGTCGAGGCCCGCTTCGTCCGCCACGACGCGGGCCCGACGGTCACCTTCCGTGCCACGGAGGAGGAACCGCCGCTCTGCGCCTGAGGGACGGGGGCGGGGAAGTGGAACCATGAGGTGTCCATGACGTGTCTCAGTGCGGGGCGCGCCGTCCCACCCCGTAGTCCCCCCTCACCGCAGGAGAAGCGCATGGCAAACCCGTACGAGGCGACGCCTCCACCCGCCCCGAGGCCCAGCGGGAGCAAGCTCCCGGTCTTCCTCGTCCTCGTCCTGGTCGCCGCGGCCATCTACGGAGCCTCCCAGTGGCTCGGGAAGAACGGCGGCAAGGACGACGCCAAGCCCTCGACTTCGACTTCGACCTCGTCCTCCGCCGCGGCGTCCAAGGACCCCGGGAATCCGGAGTCCTCCTCCGACACGTCGAGCACGTGGGCGGTGGGCGACTGCGGCGGCCCCGACCCGGACAACCCGCCGGACGGCTACCGGCCGCGGAAGTGTTCGGCGTCCGGAGCCACCTTCAAGGCGATCGACATCAAGGACGCCAGCATCCTGCCGGGCGCGATCCAGTGCCCGCCCGGCACCGACCTGATGATCCAGGTGAGCATGACCTACGGCTCCGCGAAGTCGGGCGGCATCCCCACCAACACCGTCTGCGGCCGCAACCTGACCGGTGACCACCCCGGCGACGCGGGCGCCGGCGGCGGCCAGCTGGTGCAGGGCGACTGCGTGACGAACCAGGCGCAGGAAGTGCCTTGCGCCTCGGGCGGCTCGGGCGCGTACAAGGTGCTCGGACTGGTCAAGACGAAGGCCGAGTGCCCCTCCGGCACCACCGAGCCGATGCAGCTGACCATGGCGGTGGGCCGCCCGTACGACGTGATCTGCGCGAAGGGCTGACCGTAGGGCGGAGGCGGTGGTCCCGGACCACCGCCTCCGCGCGTCCCCGGTCGACGGCCTAGGGGCGGGGCAGGCACTCTCCCGAGCCGATGATCACGGGTACGCCGCTGTTGCCGGTGGAGAAGCCGGCGGACCACCGGGTGTAGCCCCAGGCGCGGTTCGCGGTGTACTCGGCCAGCAGCTTCTTGCAGATCGTCTTCTCCACGACGTACTGGAAGTTCCCCTGCTGGGCACGGCTCGACAACGCGCCGTACCCGTCCCAGGCCCACACGTACGCGGCGTTCTCGACGGGGTCGAACCCGAGGGTGATGGCGTCGCCCCGGTCGAAGGCCGTCAGCCCGTGACCTTCGGCGACCCTGGAGTCCCAGGCGGCCTTGATCGCCTTGACCGCGTCGTCGGCGACCCGGATCTCGGCCCCGTCGCTGCTGGACATCTGGGCGGCCGTCATGCCCTTCTCGTCGCCGTGCCACTTCCCCGCCGTCCCGCCGACGCACCCCGTGGTGGCGTCCCCGTAGTCGAGAAGGGTCGTCGTGTCGGCGCCGTCGGCGTACTGCCAGTGCACGGTGTACCGGCCGTAGGGCCACGTGGCGGGGTGATCCTTGAGCCGCCGGGCGAGGACGGTGCAGGCGGCCATCTCCCCGGCACGCGCGAACAGTTCCGTGTGGTCCTCCGGAACCTGCCGGACCGGCCCTCCCGTCACCATGACGGTCTGGGCGCTCCTGCTGAACGTGATGGTGGGCTCCATGTGGCCCAAGCCCTTCGTCGCGAGCACCGACTTCACCTGGTCGCGGATCGCTTCCTCGGCCTGCTCCTCCTCCGGAGTGCCGGCCCGGGAGCCGGCGGCCCATTCGTCGTCGTAGGGCTGCGTCTCGTCGCCGGCACGCGTATAGGCGGGGTTCGGGACCCCGGCGAGCGGGCCCCCCGCCCCGCCCCTGTCGCCGTTCGGTCGCCGCTCAGAGGATGGCTATCGGGGCCACCGGGGTGCCCACCGCGCCGACGAAGGGCTCCGGCATGGCCGAGAGGAGGAAGGAGTAGCGGGATTCTTCCGCACAGGCTGTGGACAACTTTTCGAGGTTCCAGTTCTGGCCCTGGTGCATGCCCATCTCGACCAGGTCCAGGGCGTGCACCGGCAGCCACAGGTTGTCTATCTCCGGCGGGAAGATCTCGAAGGTCAGGGTGTCGTTCGCGACGGCCGCCACGTCACGGGCGTGGAACCACTCGGGGGTACGGACGGACAGGCCGGGCGACGGGTAGCCGTAGCCGTGCTTGTCGCCCGCCAGGTAGACCTGCACCTGGCCGGTGCGGACCAGGACGATGTCGCCCGCGCGGACGGTGACCCCGGCGAACTCCTCCGCCTCGTCCAGGTCTTCGGGGGTGACCGCGTGGCCGCCGGGGAGGCGGTCCAGGCCCTTGGCGCGGGCCACGTCCAGCAGGACCCCGCGCGAGACGATGTGCCCGGCCTTGTCGATGCCGCTGAACTCGGCGCGGCCGTGCGCCGTGATGGTGCCGGCCGGGCGGCCGTTGTAGATCTTCCCCGAGTGCGAGACGTGCGTGAGCGCGTCCCAGTGGGTGCCGGCCTGGAGCCCGAAGGTCACCGCGTCGTCGCTGCACGCCACCGTGCCCGGGCCGAAGAGTTCCTGGTTGATCTGCACCATCGTGTGCAGCGGGTTGATCCGGCCGGGGATCATGCCGGACTGCACCCCGTCCTCCTTGAGGGGGAGGGCGAGCGGGATGCGGCGCCCGGTGCGGATCTCCGCCGCCGCCGCGCGGACGACCTCGTCGCTGATGAGGTTGAGGGTGCCGATCTCGTCGTCGGCGCCCCACCGGCCCCAGTTGTTGACGCGCTTGGCGATGTCGTGGAACTCGGCGGGCATGGCCATGGATCTCATCAGCTCCTTGAGGAGGAAATGGACGGTGGTGGCGAACTGGGGCTTGTGCTGGCGCATCGCGGTGCCCATAGAATCTAACGGACCGTCAGAAAACGCGGGAAGGGGCCGGACGTGGGGAACTTCTTGGCAGGCAAAGTCGTCGCCGTCACAGGCGCCGGCCGGGGCATCGGACGGGCCGTGGCACTCGCCGCGGCCGCCGAGGGTGCCAGGGTCGTCGTCAACGACTACGGCGTGGGCATGGAGGGCAACGAGCCCACCAGCGAGATCGCCGAAGCGGTGGTGAAGGAGATCGTCGCCGCTGGTGGGGAGGCCGTCGCCGTCGCCGACGACATCTCGACGATGGCGGGCGGCCAGCGCATAGTCGACACCGCGCTCGCCCAGTACGGGCGCATCGACGGAGTCGTGTGCGTCGCCGGCATCCTGCGCGAGCGGATGCTGTTCAACATGTCCGAGGAGGAGTGGGACCCGGTGGTCGCCACCCACCTCAAGGGCACCTTCACCGTCTTCCGCGCGGCCTCCGCCGTCATGCGCCGACAGGGCACCGGCACGCTGATCGGCTTCACCAGCGGCAACCACCAGGGCTCGGTGGCCCAGGCCAACTACAGCGCCGCCAAGGGCGGGATCATCTCGCTCGTTCGCTCCGCCGCGCTGGGGCTGGCCAAGTACGGAGTGACCTCCAACGCCGTGGCGCCCGTCGCGCGCACCCGGATGTCGGCCAACGTGCCGATGGAGCTCAAGGAGATCGGCGAGCCCGAGGACGTGGCCGCGCTCGTGACCTACCTGCTCTCCGACAAGGCCGTGGCCGTCGGCGGCGAGAAGATCACCGGGCAGGTCTACACGATCGCCGGACCGAAGATCGCCGTCTGGGCCCAGCCCCGCGAACTGCGCGCCGGCTACGCCGAAGGCTCCTGGACCCCCGAGAAGATCGCCGACTTCCTGCCCGGGACCGTCGGCACCGACCCGATGCCGATGCTCGCCCAGCTCGAGGCCATGGCGAAGGCGGCTGCGGCCAAGGACCGCCCCAACGCGTAGCCCCTGGCCGGGCGGTGGCGGTGGCCGGGTTGCCCCGTGGCCCCGTGCGTACGCGTACCAAGGTGCGACAGAGACGGCCCAGCGGCCGGACAGGAACCGAGGGGGTACGACCATGGACTTCCGCTTCGACGAGGAGGCCGAGGAGCTGCGCGGCCGCGCCCGGGCATGGCTGGCGGAGCACCTCGTGGGCCCGTACGAGGAGGCCGTCGGCCTCGGCGGGCCGGGCAGCGAGCACGAAGGAGTCGAGATCCGGCGTGCCTGGGAGCGCGAGCTGGGACGGGCCGGCTGGATCGGGCAGGGCTGGGAGACGGGGGAGGGCGACGGGTACGGCAACCGGCGGCTGTCCCTCACCGGGCAGGTGGTGTGGGCCGAGGAGTACGCGGCCGCGCGCGCCCCGGCCCGGGTCGGCCACATCGGCGAGAACCTCCTCGCGCCGACGCTGATCGCCTACGGCTCCCCGGAGCAGCGGGCCCGTCACCTCCCCGGCATCGCCCGCGGCGAGGAGCTGTGGTGCCAGGGGTACTCCGAACCGGGCGCCGGCTCCGACCTCGCCGGAATCCGTACGACGGCCGTACGGGACGTGGGCGACGGCCTGTTCCGCGTCACCGGGCAGAAGATCTGGACCTCGCTCGCCCAGGACGCCGACTGGTGCTTCGTCCTGGCGCGCACCGAGGCCGGGTCCGTGCGGCACCGCGGGCTGTCCTTCCTCCTGGTCCGCATGGACCAGCCGGGCCGGGTCGACGTGCGGCCGATCCGGCAGATGTCGGGGACCTCCGAGTTCAACGAGGTGTTCTTCGACGGGGCCGTCGCCGCCGAGGTCGTGGGCGGGGAGGGCAACGGCTGGTCCGTGGCCATGGGGCTGCTCGCGCTGGAGCGAGGGGTCTCCACGCTCGTCCAGCAGATCGGCTTCGCGGCCGAACTGGAGCGGGTGGTCCGGGCGTACGTGGACGCGGGCGCGGGCGACCCGGTCCTGCGCGAACGCCTCGTACGGCAGTGGGCCGAGCTGCGCACGATGCGGTGGAACGCGCTGCGGACGCTGGGCGCCGGGGGCGGGGACCCCGGCGCGCCCAGCGTGGCCAAACTGCTGTGGGGAGGCTGGCACCGGCGGCTCGGGGAGCTGGCGGTGGAGGTCCGGGGCGCGGTGGCCACCGCCGGGCCGGGGCACTGGTCGCAGGGGACCCCGTACGAACTCGGACTCGACGAGGAGCAGCGGCTGTTCCTGTTCACCCGCGCCGACACCATCTACGGCGGCTCGGACGAGATCCAGCGCAACATCATCGCCGAGCGCGTGCTCGGCCTGCCTAAGGAGTCCAGGTGAGAGGCGTCGTATTCGACGGCAAGCAGGCCCAGGTGGTCGACGATCTGGAGATCCGGGACCCGGGGCCGGGGGAGGTGCTGGTCGCGATAGCGGCGGCCGGGCTGTGCCACAGCGACCTTTCGGTGATCGACGGGACGATCCCGTTCCCGCCGCCGGTGGTGCTCGGGCACGAGGGCGCGGGCGTGGTGGAGGCGGTCGGCTCCGGGGTCACGCACGTGGTGCCCGGCGACCACGTCTCGCTGTCCACGCTCGCCAACTGCGGGGCGTGCGCCGACTGCGACCGGGGCCGGCCGACGATGTGCCGCAAGGCGATCGGGATGCCGGGGCAGCCGTTCTCGCGGGGCGGCACGCCGCTCTTCCAGTTCGCGTCCAACTCGGCCTTCGCGGAGCGGACCATCGTCAAGGCCGTGCAGGCGGTGAAGATCCCCAAGGACATCCCGCTGACCTCGGCCGCGCTGATCGGCTGCGGGGTCCTGACGGGCGTGGGCGCCGTACTGAACCGGGCCAAGGTGGACCGCGGCGAGACGGTGGTCGTCATCGGCACCGGAGGCATCGGGCTCAACGTGCTCCAGGGCGCGCGGATCGCGGGCGCCACGACCATCGTGGCGATCGACGCGAACCCGGCGAAGGAGGCGGTGGCCCTGCAGTTCGGCGCCACGCATTTCATCGACGCCTCGGCGGTGGCGGACTCCTCGGCGGCCGTGAAGGAGATCCTGCCCACGGGCGCGGACCACGCCTTCGAGTGCGTGGGCAGCGTCAAGCTGATCCGGCAGGCCATCGACCTCCTGGACCGGCACGGACAGGCGGTCCTGCTGGGCGTGCCCGGCTTCAAGGAGGAGGCGGCCTTCCAGGTCTCGTCCATGTACCTGGACAAGACGATCATGGGCTGCCGGTACGGGTCCTCGCGCCCGCAGCGGGACATCGCGCTCTACGCGGAGCTCTACCGGCAGGGGAAGCTGCTGCTGGACGAACTGGTCACGGAGGTCTACCCGGTGGAGGACTTCGCCAAGGCCGTGGACGACGCGCATCACGGCCGGGTGGCCCGCGGGGTCCTCACCTTCTGAGCCTTCCACCGGTACGTGGCCGGCCCCGCTCCCCGGACCAGGGCCGGCCACTGTCGCGGCGCGTTTCAGTACCTCCGCTTGACCACCCAGGTCAGGGCCAGCACCGGCGTCAGGCTCGCGAGGAGGGCGGACAGCCGGTGGTAGCCGGCCACCGGGAACTCGAGGGAGACCGGGAGCAGCAGGACGAGGCCGAGCAGCAGGATCGCGAGGGCCGGAAGGTGCGTACGGGGCCGGAATCGGCGCAGGTTCTCCATGTCCGACGGGTCCATGAAGGTCTTGGTCATGGCGGCCGCGCCGCCGAAGATCAGCAGGCCGAAGAAGGCGGCGATGGGGTCCCCGAGCCAGGCGCGGGTCATGAAGGGGTGTGCGGCCACGCCCTCCTCGGGGTGGGCGGGCGCGAAATAGGCGGTGACCCGCATGCCCGGTTCGGGGGACCGGGAGGTGCGGAACCTCTTGAGGAGGGCCTCCCGGGGGCCGCTGTCGAAGGCGGCGCGGACGACGAGGTCGGTGTCGTACCAGCCGTAGACGTCCTCCTTGGGCGGCGTGAACGCCGGCTCGCCTGCCAGCCGGACGATCTCGGCCTTCTGCTCGGCGTACCCGACGCGATCGAGCCGCTCGATCTCCTTGCCGTTCGCGCTGGAGCCCGTGCACAGCACCACAAGGGCGGCGGCCACGGCGAACGGCACGCCGATGGCGAAGAGGTAGGCCAGCCGCTCGTCCCCGGTGCGGTGGCCGCTCGGCGCCGACGGCTTGTCCAGCGGCCCGGTCCGGGCCCGGTACGAGGCCACGACCCAGCAGCAGGCGAAGACGGCGGAGGCGGCGGCGAAGACCAGCTCGGCGGCCAGCGGCGGGTATGGGGACACCGGGGGCAGCGCGCAGCCGATCGCGGCGCTCGCGCTCCCCACCATCAGCCAGCCCGTGATGCCGGTCCACTGGCTGCGACCCGGCTCGTACTCGTACGCGTTTCTCATGGCCCCCGCCCGTTCGAGATCCGCAGGATAGCGGTGGGGAGTGCGCGCCTCAGCTGCGCTTGACGACCCAGGTCAGGGCCAGTGCCGGGGTCAGGCTCGCGAGGAAGGCGGGCAGTCTGTCGTACCCGTACACCTCGAATTCGAGGGCGACTGGCAGCAACAGGACGAGCCCGCCCAGCAGGATCGCCAGGGCCGGCAGGTGGACGCCGGGGCGGAAGCGGCGCAGGTGGCGCAGGTCGTGGTGGTCCATGTGCTCCTTGGCGATCCCGCAGGCGAAGGCGAAGAGCGGTACGGCGAAGCACAGGACGAAGAGGGTGATGACGAACCGGGCTCCGCCCATGGAGGTGTACTCGGCCACGCCCTCCTCGGGGTGCGCCGGAGCGAAATAGGCCTCCACGCGCATCCCGGGTTCGGGGGAGCGGATGGTGTCGTACCGCTTCAGGAGGACCTCCCGGTCCCCGCTGTCGAAGGGGACGCGGACGACGAGGTCGGTGTCGTACCAGCCGTCGCTGTCCTCGGAGGGCGGTGTGCGCACCGGGTCGCCGGCCAGCCGGACGATCTCCACCGTGCGGCTGTCGTACCCGGCCCGCTCGAGGCGTTCGATCCTCTTGCCGTTCTCGCTGGAGCCGGTGCACAGCACCATGAGCGCGCCGGCCACCGAGAGCGGCATGCCGATGGCGAAGACCCAGGGCAGGACGTGGTCCCCGGGGCGGTAGCCGCTCGGCGCCGGGGGCTTGTCCAGCGGCCCGGTCCGGGCCCGGTACGAGGCCACGACCCAGCAGCAGGCGAAGACGGCGGAGGCGGCGGCGAAGACCAGCTCGGCGGTGAGGGGCGGGTAGGAGGAGCCGAGCGGGGTCAGTGCGCAGACGATCGCGCAGATCGCACTGGCCACCATCAGCCAACCGGTGATGCCGGTCCATCTGCTGTGACCCGGCTCGTAGTGCGTGTTTCCCATGGCCCCCGCCCGTTCGAGATCCGCAGGATAGCGGCGGGGCGGGCGGGCTCGGCCCGTGGGTCGTCAGTCGGTGAAGCGGCCGAAGCGGCCCTTGTGGAAGAGCAGGGGATCGCCCTCGCCGGCCGCGCCCATGGCCTCGACCTTGCCCACCACGATGAGGTGGTCGCCGCCGGTGTGCACGGCGTGGATCCGGCAGTCGATCCAGGCCGGCACCGCGTCGAGCTGGGGGGAGCCCGTGGCGGGGGCCGGGCTGTGGGCGACCCCGGCGAACTTGTCGGCGCCGCTGACGGCGAAGGCCCGGCACAGGTCGCCCTGTTCGGCGCCGAGGATGTTCACGCAGAACACCCCGGTGCGGGCGATGCGGGGCCAGGTGGTCGACGTGCGGGCCACCATGAAGGTGACCAGCGGGGGTTCGAGGGAGAGCGAGGCGAAGGACTGGCAGGCGAAGCCGGCCGGGCCGTCCTCCCCCTCGCCGGGCGGCGAGGTGATGATCGTGACCCCGCTGGCGAAGTTCCCGAGGACGGCACGGAATTCGGCGGGGCTGACGGGCGCGCGCTCGTGTTCGCCGACGGCCCGCAGATCCGGGCGGGGCAGTGCTTCGACGGGCTCGGTCCCGGGCTCCGCGGCGGCGGAGGGGAGGGAGCCGACTGACCTGAGGTATCGGACGACGGTGGCCGCCATCCCTGCGTGTCCCATCACACTCCCGATTGAAGCTGACGGTGCGTCAGATGGGAAGGGGAGTGTAGGGTCCACCCTGTATTGAACGTGTTCAATCCAGGATCCGGGGAGATCGCCGTGGGGACTGGCACGACTGGCACGACTGGCACGTGGAACGGCGTGGTCGTGGCGCAGCCGGAGGCCCGGGACCGGAGCGCCGTCGCACCGGGCGCGGAGACGGTCGCCGGGGGACAGCTCGCGGCCGCCGGAGTGTTCTGGCAGATGGCCACCCTCACGGCGCTGACGGACGACCCCTACGGCCGGGGCTACGGGGGCGGGATCGGTGCGATCTTCACGCTGTTCTTCCTCTGCGTGCTCCTGCCCCTGCTCGCGTTCGCGCTGGGCTGGGTGCACAGCACGCTCGTCACCGTTCCCGTGATGCGGCTCTCGAACGCGGCCGGTGTGCGCACCCGGATCCCCGCGCCTTGGTGGGCCCTGCCGGTCCTCGCCGTGCTCAGCGCCGCGTACGCGGCCCCGGTGGCCCTGCTGACGAGCGCTCCGTACGCCGCCACGTGCGGCTGGCTCGCGGCCGCCGGGGTGCTCCCGGTGGCGGTGGCCGTGGCCGCGCGGATGCGGCAGTGGACGAAGTCCTCGGTGCGGCGCTGGGTGCTCCGGGTGGCCGCGGTGGCCGTCGTGGGTGCCTTCGTCGGCGGCTCGGCCTGGCCGTCGAGGTCCGGGCCGTACCGGCCGCCGGTCCTGTCGCAGGCCGACTACGTCGGCGTGTGGACCGGCGACGGCGTCCGCCTGGAACTGGCTATCCAGGGCACGGTGGTGGCGGAGAAGCTCCTGGTGGACGACGGGTTCGAGGTGGTCGACCGCTGCTCGGGGCACGGCACGTGGAAGCCCCGGGAAGCGGACCGCCTCTACGACCGGGCGGCCGTGGTCCTCGCGGTGCCGGAGTGCGGGCAGGCGTCGCTGGTGTGGGAGGTGGCGGGCACGGCGGCGGAGCCGGAGCTGTTCGTGCTGATCGGCGACCCGGACGGCGGGGACGTGCGCGTGCTGCGGAAGCGGGCGCGGTAGGCGGTCGGGGCGAGGCCCAGGGAGTGCTGGAAGACGCGCCGCATCGTCTCGGCCGAGCCGAACCCCGACCGCTCGGCCACCGCGTCCACCGGGTCGTCGCCGGCCTCCAGGAGCGCCTGGGCGGCCTCGAGGCGTACGGATTCCAGGTACTGCCCCGGTGTCATCCCGGTCTCGGAGCGGAAGAGCCGGGCCAGGTGCCGGCCGCTGACCCCGGCGTCCCGGGCGACCTCGTCGAGCGCGAGCCGCGGATCGGCCCCGATGGCGTCCATGACCGTGCGCAGCACGGGATGCCGGGCCTCGCGCGGGGTCAGGCGGGCGCTGTACTGGGACTGGCCGCCGGGCCTGGCCATGAAGACGACCAGCTCCCGCGCGACCTCCCGTGCGACGGCGGGCCCGTGGTCCTCCTCGACCAGGGACAGCGCGAGGTCGATGCCGGAGGTCACCCCGGCGGAGGTGACGACGTGCCCGTCCTGGACGAACACCGGATCCGCCTCCACGCGCACCCGCGGGTACGCGGCCGCGAGCTGCGCCGCGAGCCTCCAGTGCGTGACCGCCCGCCGCCCGTCGAGCACCCCGGTCTCCGCCAGCACGAAGGCCCCGGCGCACACCGAGGTGACCCGGCGCGAGCGGGCCACGAGCCCGGCCACCAGGCCCGTCAGGGCCGGATCGGCGACGGCCCGCCGCCAGTCGCTCCGGCCGGGGACGACGAGCGTCCCGGGCCGGGCCGGCAGGCCGTCCGGGCCGCCGTCCACGCCGATGCGCACGCCCGAGGAGGTACGGACGTCGGACCCGTCCGGGGAGACGATCCGGACCTCGTAGGGGCCGCGGGCGCGGGCGCCGTGCAGGTTGGCGGCGGCGAACACCTCGGCGGGACCCGTGACGTCGAGCAGCTGCACGCCGTCGAAGGCGACGATGACGACGGGGTGGACCGCTACTCGGCCCACGGGGAGTCCAGGATCAGGCGTACGAAGTCCTCGCGCTCGAAACCGGGCACGTGGTGCGCGAGCACGTCCGCCTTGACGTTGCCGAAGGCGGTGCCGGGCTTGGGGGCCACGCCGTCGGCGAAGGCGCGCAGGATGCGCTCCTTGAACCGCGGGCGCGGGTGCAGGGCGACGACCGCCGCGCGGTCCGCCTCGGCGAGGTCGTGGTAGCCGATGCCGAGCACGTCGTACTCCACGCCGGCCGTCACCAGGGCCACCTCGGGCTCCATGTGCTCGGGGATGCCCGGAGTGGTGTGCAGGGCGATCGCCGTCCACACCCGGCGCACCCCGTCCTCGGGAACCCCGTGGGTCCGCAGGAAGCGGCGGGCCTCGTCGGCGCCGTCCACCTCGAAGCGGCGGCCGCTGGCGTGGAAGGGCTCCGTGAGCCCGAGGTCGTGGAACATCGCGGCCACGTAGAGCAGTTCGGGATCCGCCTCGATGCCGAGGCGGTGGCCCAGGAGGCTGCCGAAGAAGTACACGCGGCGGGAGTGGTCGTAGAGCAGCTCGCCCACGCTGTCGCGGACCAGCTCGGTGGCCTCCTTCGCCAGTCGTGAGTCGGGTACGTGGAGGGGGTGGGTGGGTGCGCTGCTCTTCGGTGTCGGCATGGTCTTGTCGTTCCTTCCGGTCTTCCTGCGGGTTCCCCACCAGTCTTCGGGGGCCGTGCGGCCTCCCGCCATGGCCGTCGCGCCATACATCCCACAGATACGGACACGGGTGCGGGAGGGGCGCGGCCGTACGGGTGATTCCACCGTCGTGCGGAGCTCCCCGGGGCGCGGGGCCCGTACGGGCTCGGCATCGTGGCGGGGGGACCGGGGACCGGGGACCGGGGCAGGACCCCGGCCCGGCCCGGCAGCAGCGGCACGCAGGCAGGCACGCACGCACTGGAGGAACCTCATGCTCGGCACCGATTTCCGCAAGGGCTCGCCCAACTGGCTGGACCTCGGGAGCCCCGACACCGACGGGGCCGTCTCGTTCTACACCGGAGTCTTCGGCTGGGAGTTCCTCTCCCTCGGCCCCGAGGCGGGCGGCTACGGCTTCTTCCAGATCGGCGGCAAGACCGTCGCCGCCCTCGGGCCGCTCACCGAGGAGGGCGCCACCCCGGCGTGGATGCTGCACTTCGGCACCCCCGACATCCAGGAGACGGCGGCGGCCGTCACGGCGGGCGGCGGAGTGCTCCGCGTGGAGCCCGGGGACGTCATGGGGGAGGGCTGGCTGGCGCAGTTCACCGACCCGCAGGGCGCGGAGTTCGCGTGCTGGCAGCCGGGGAAGACCGCCGGTCTGGGGCTGACCTCCGAGGTCAACACCCTGGTCTGGGCGGAGCTGCACGTCCCCGACCCGGTGGCGGCCGTCGAGTTCTACGCCGGCCTCTTCGGGTGGCGCTCGGCCGAGATGGACGCACCCGGGATGACCTACCGGGTGCTGAGCATCGCCGACGGGGACCAGGAGGACGGCTCCTTCGGCGGCGTGGCGCCGCAGGGTGGGGGAGCGGGTGAGGTCGCGCGCTGGATTCCCTACTTCAACGTCGCCGACGTGGACGCGACGGTGGCCGCGGTGCGGGGCGGCGGGGGCTCGGTGCTGATGCCCGCCGCCGATCTCCCCGAGGTCGGGCGGATGGCGTGGACGGCGGACCCGACGGGAGCGGTGTTCGCTCTGCTCACGCCGGACCCGCGGACGTAGCGCCTGCCGTCCTGACGGCCCTACCGGCCCTTCCGGCCCTACCGGCCGCGGTACTTCGGGGTGCGGCGCTCCACGAAGGCGGCGACCCCCTCGTTCGCGTCCGCCGTGGACATGTTGAGCTCCTGGGCGGTGGCCTCGGCGGCGAGTGCGGTCGCCCGGTCGCTGTCCAGGGAGGCGTTGACCAGCTGCTTGGTCAGGGCGAGGGCGCGGGTGGGGCCCTGGGCGAGGCGCTCGGCCCACTCCCGGGCGGTCTCCTCCAGTGCCTCGGCGGGAACCACCTTGTTCACGAGGCCGAGCCGCTCGGCCTCGGCCGCCGGGACGGCGTCCCCGAAGAACATCAGCTCCTTCGCCTTCTGCGGGCCGATGAGGCGGGGGAGGAGGTACGCGCCGCCGGCGTCCGGGACGAGGCCGCGGCGGACGAACACCTCGATGAAACGGGCGGGTTCGGCGGCGATGACGAGGTCGCAGGCGAGCGCGAGGTGGGCGCCGAGGCCGGCCGTGGTGCCGTTCACGGCGGCGATGACCGGCTTCTCGCAGTCGAGGACGGCCGTGATCAGTCGCTGCGCGCCGAGCCGGATCATGCGGGCCACGTCGCCGACGACCCGCTCGGCGGGGGTGGCGGGCGCGGGTGCGCCGGGTGCTGGGCGGAGGTCGGCGCCGGAGCAGAAGCCCTTGCCGGTGCCGGTGATGACGACGACCCGCACGTCGGGGTCGGCGGAGGCTTCGGCGAGCAGGCCGATGACGCGCTCGCGCAGGTCCTGGTTGACGGCGTTCATGGCCTCCGGGCGGTTGAGGGTGATCCAGCTGACGCCGCTCTCGAAGCGGTGGAGGACTGTGTCCTCCGGGGTGCCGGTCATGGTGGCTCCTGTTCGTGGGTTCGGGTGCGGTGGCTCAAGCGCCGGCGGGGCTGGGGTGTGGCGGTGGCTGCGGGTGGGGGTCGGTGCCGGGGGCGGGGTGGGGTGTTGGCCTGGACTGCATGATTTAGGCGCCCTGCCTCCGACTCCGACAGGGTG
>NZ_JBIAPV010000013.1:0-277416 GCF_042888445.1 Streptomyces sp. NPDC002886 | reverse complement strand
GGGGGCGCGGGGGGCCTGGGTTTGGCTTTGGGGCGCGGCCGGGGGTGTACAAACCTGTCCTGCCCCGGCACGGGACCGACCCACCGCCCCACCCCCCCCCACCCCGGGGGGGCCCCCCCCCGGGGGGGGGGGGGCCGCTCCGGTGTTCCGTGCTGCACGGGCTACGAGCTACTTCGCCTCGGCGTCGCTCGTCGGCTCCACGGGGGTCTCCGCCGGCGCCTCCGCCTTCGGCGCGGGAGCTTCGGCCTTGGCCGGGGCCTCCGCCTCGGGCTCCGCGACGGCCTCAGCCTTGGGCTCAGCCGTAGCCTCCGCCTTCGGCTCCGCGACGGCCTTCGGCTCGACCACGGCCTTGGGCTCCGCGACGGCCTCCGTCTTGGGCTCAGCCACAGCTTCGGCCTTGGGCTCCGCGACGGCCTCCACCACCGGCTCCGGCTCCGGCTCGGGCTCCGGCTCCGGCTCCACCGGATCCGGCGTCTTCACCGATTCCAGCAGCAGCTGCGCCACGTCGACGACCGTGACGTGTTCCTTCGCCTGGCCTTCGTTCTTCTTGCCGTTCACCGAGTCCGTGAGCATGACGAGGCAGAACGGGCAGGCGGTGGAGACGATGTCCGGGTTCAGGGACAGGGCCTCGTCGACGCGCTCGTTGTTGATGCGCTTGCCGATCCGCTCTTCCATCCACATCCGCGCGCCACCGGCGCCACAGCAGAAGCCCCGCTCCTTGTGGCGGTGCATCTCCTGCTGGCGCAGGCCCGGCACGGCCGACATGATCTCGCGCGGCGGCGTGTAGACCTTGTTGTGCCGGCCCAGGTAGCACGGGTCGTGGTACGTGATCAGCCCGTCGACCGGGGTCACCGGCGTGAGGCGGCCCTCGTCGATCAGGTGCTGGAGCAGCTGCGTGTGGTGGATGACCTCGTACTCGCCGCCCAGCTGCGGGTACTCGTTCGCGATGGTGTTGAAGCAGTGCGGGCAGGTGGAGACGATCCGCTTCGCCGACTTCGGCTTCTTCGTCTCCGGGTCCTCGTCGTCCTCGCCGAACGCCATGTTCAGCATCGCGACGTTCTCCTGCGCGAGCTGCTGGAAGAGAGGCTCGTTGCCCAGGCGGCGCGGGGAGTCACCCGTGCACTTCTCGTCGCCGCCCATGATCGCGAACTTGACGCCCGCGATGTTCAGCAGCTCCGCGAAGGCCTTCGTGGTCTTCTTCGCCCGGTCCTCCAGGGCGCCGGCGCAGCCGACCCAGTAGAGGTAGTCGAACTCGGAGAGGTCCTCCGCGTCCTTGCCGATGATCGGGACCTCGAAGTCCACCTCCTTGGTCCACTCGACGCGCTGCTTCTTCGCGAGGCCCCAGGGGTTGCCCTTCTTCTCCAGGTTCTTGAGCATCGTCCCGGCTTCGCTCGGGAAGGCGCTCTCGATCATCACCTGGTAGCGCCGCATGTCGACGATGTGGTCGATGTGCTCGATGTCCACCGGGCACTGCTCGACGCACGCGCCGCAGCTCGTGCAGGACCACAGGACGTCGGGGTCGATGACCCCGTTCTCCTCGGCCGTGCCGATCAGCGGGCGCTCGGCCTCGGCCAGAGCCGCCGCCGGGACGTTGGCGAGCTGCTCGGGCGTCGCCTTCTCGTTGCCCTCCATGTCCTTGCCGCCGCCGGCCAGCAGGTACGGGGCCTTGGCGTGCGCGTGGTCGCGCAGCGACATGATCAGGAGCTTGGGGGAGAGGGGCTTGCCCGTGTTCCAGGCCGGGCACTGCGACTGGCAGCGGCCGCACTCCGTGCACGTGGAGAAGTCGAGGATGCCCTTCCACGAGAACTGCTCGACCTGCGAGACGCCGAAGACGTCGTCCTCGCCCGGGTCTTCGAAGTCGATGACCTTGCCGCCGCTGGTCATGGGCTGCAGGGCGCCGAGCGCGACCGCGCCGTCGGCGTTGCGCTTGAACCAGATGTTCGGGAAGCCGAGGAAGCGGTGCCAGGCCACACCCATGTTGGTGTTCAGCGAGACGACGATCATCCAGATCAGCGAGGTGCCGATCTTGATCATCGCGGTGAAGTAGATGGCGTTCTGGAGCGCGCCGAGCGACATGCCCTTGAAGGCCAGCACCAGCGGGTACGAGACGAAGTACGCCGGCTCGTACGAGTCCACGTGGTGGATCGCGCCTTCGAGGCCGCGCAGGCACAGGATCGCGAGGCCGATGGTCAGGATGATGTACTCGACGAAGTACGCCTGCCAGGCCTTCGAGCCCGCGAAGCGCGACTTGCGGCCGGCCCGCGAGGGCAGCGACGCGAGGCGGATCCCCATCAGGACGAGGATGCCGAGCACGGTCAGCAGGCCGATGAACTCGGTGTAGAACTCGAACGGCAGGAAGCCGCCGATGATCGGCAGCACCCAGTCGGCCTGGAAGAGCTGGCCGTACGCCTGCACCAGCGTCGGCGGCAGCGTCAGGAAGCCGATCGCGACGAACCAGTGCGCGAAGCCGACGAGGCCCCAGCGGTTCATCCGGCTGTGCCCGAGGAACTCCCGGACCAGGGTGATCGTTCGGGACTTCGGGTCGTCCGTACGGCTGCCTGCCGGTACGGGCTGACCGAGCTTCACGAAACGGTAGATCTGCGCCACGGCTCGGGCGAGCAGCGCGACGCCGACCACGGTCAGGACCAGCGACACGATGATCGCGGCGAGTTGCATGGGAGGGCTCCTCGGGCGGGACTTACTAAGCGGTAACTTATCCAGTCAAGGCTTGAGGTTACCCAGTCCCGACGCCGCAATGTAGCCGAGCGCGCGGTGATCTGCGTCGCTCGCCCCCGCCGTGACGGGCCGCGCCGCCGCAGGGGCCCCGCCGTGTCCGCGCCCGGGCTCCGTCTCAGGGCCGCCCGTGCCGCCAGGCCGCCCGCGGGGTCTGCGCGAGGATCGCCAGGTCCATCCCCAGCCAGTGGTTCTCCACATAGTGCCGGTCCAGCAGGTCCATCTCCTCCCACGGCAGGTCCGAACGCGCGCTCACCTGCCACAGCCCGGTCATCCCGGGGCGTACGAGGAGCCGCTCGGGCCGGTCCGACGCACTGTTCCCGGGGCGCGGCCCGACCAGCGACATCTCGCCCCGCACCACGTTGAGCAGCTGCGGCAGTCCGTCCAGGGCGCACCGCTCCAGCGCCGCCCCGACCCGCCCCTTGCCGACGCGCAGCCGCCAGGCCCGGTACGGCCGCCCGGCCAGACCGGCCGCCGGCTCCCGTACGAGGACGCCCGCGCCCTGGGTCGCGTACAGCAGCCCGGCGGTCAGCAGCAGCGGTACGAGGAACACCCCGAGCAGGAGCGCCGCTCCGGTGAGGTCGAGCACCCGCTTGGCCGACGGCCTGGTCGGCCAAGGCCAAGTTCCAGGCCGCGGCCATGGTCCCGGCCGGGCGGGGAGCGCGAGCAGCTTGTGCATGCCAGCACGGTGCCGTACGGCTCCGGCGGTGCGCGGGTGCCGCGCGGCCGTGGTGCCCCGAATGGCGCCCCTGAGCGTAAGCGCAGCCTAAAGGTTGAGCCCCCTCGACTCACCTCTGTTGACACCGTCGGAGCGGTGATGCACTCTTGAGTCTGTTCCACTCAAGTCAGCTGGAGGAATCAAAATGGCACGTGCGGTCGGCATCGACCTGGGCACCACTAACTCCGTCGTCAGCGTTCTGGAAGGCGGAGAGCCCACCGTCATCACCAACGCCGAAGGCGCCAGGACCACGCCGTCCGTCGTCGCCTTCGCCAAGAACGGCGAGGTCCTCGTCGGCGAGGTGGCCAAGCGCCAGGCGGTCACGAACGTGGACCGGACCATCCGCTCCGTCAAGCGCCACATGGGCACTGACTGGAAGATCAACCTGGATGGCAAGGACTTCAACCCGCAGCAGATGAGCGCCTTCATCCTGCAGAAGCTGAAGCGCGACGCCGAGGCGTACCTGGGCGAGAAGGTCACGGACGCGGTCATCACCGTCCCGGCCTACTTCAACGACTCCGAGCGCCAGGCGACGAAGGAGGCCGGCGAGATCGCGGGCCTGAACGTCCTGCGTATTGTCAACGAGCCGACCGCCGCCGCCCTGGCCTACGGCCTCGACAAGGACGACCAGACCATTCTCGTCTTCGACCTCGGTGGCGGCACCTTCGACGTGTCGCTCCTCGAGATCGGCGACGGTGTCGTCGAGGTGAAGGCCACCAACGGTGACAACCACCTCGGTGGCGACGACTGGGACCAGCGCGTCGTCGACTACCTGGTGAAGCAGTTCCAGAACGGCCACGGCGTCGACCTGTCCAAGGACAAGATGGCGCTCCAGCGTCTGCGCGAGGCCGCCGAGAAGGCGAAGATCGAGCTGTCCTCCTCCACGGAGACCTCGATCAACCTGCCCTACATCACGGCTTCCGCCGAGGGCCCGCTGCACCTGGACGAGAAGCTCACGCGCTCGCAGTTCCAGCAGCTCACCGCTGACCTGCTCGACCGCTGCAAGGCTCCGTTCCACAACGTCATCAAGGACGCGGGCATCAACCTGTCCGAGATCGACCACGTGGTCCTGGTCGGCGGCTCCACCCGCATGCCGGCCGTCGCCGAGCTCGTCAAGGAGCTCACCGGCGGTCAGGACGCCAACAAGGGCGTCAACCCGGACGAGGTCGTCGCCCTCGGCGCGACCCTCCAGGCGGGCGTTCTCAAGGGTGAGGTCAAGGACGTCCTGCTCCTCGACGTGACCCCGCTGTCCCTCGGTATCGAAACCAAGGGCGGCATCATGACCAAGCTCATCGAGCGCAACACCACGATCCCGACCAAGCGGTCCGAGATCTTCACGACGGCCGAGGACAACCAGCCGTCCGTGCAGATCCAGGTCTACCAGGGCGAGCGCGAGATCGCGGCGTACAACAAGAAGCTCGGCATGTTCGAGCTGACCGGCCTGCCGCCGGCCCCGCGTGGCGTCCCGCAGATCGAGGTCTCCTTCGACATCGACGCGAACGGCATCATGCACGTCACTGCCAAGGACCTGGGCACTGGCAAGGAGCAGAAGATGACCGTCACCGGCGGCTCTTCCCTCGCCAAGGACGAGGTCGACCGCATGCGCCAGGAGGCGGAGCAGTACGCGGACGAGGACTCCCGTCGCAAGGAGGCGGCCGAGTCCCGCAACCAGGGCGAGCAGCTCGTCTACCAGACGGAGAAGTTCGTCAAGGACAACGAGGACAAGGTCCCGGCCGACGTCAAGGACGAGGTCGAGGCCTCCATCGCCGAGCTGAAGGAAAAGCTCAAGGGCGAGGACGCCGCCGAGATCCGCACCGCGACCGAGAAGCTCGGTGCCGTCAGCCAGAAGCTCGGCCAGGCGATCTACGCCGACGCCGGTGCCCAGGCCGCCGGTGGCGCGCCGACCGGTGACGCCGGCCAGGCCGACACCAACGACGACGTCGTCGACGCCGAGATCGTGGACGACGAGAAGCCGAAGGGCGGCGCTGCCTGATGTCGGAGGAGACCCCGGGCTTCGACGAGAAGCCCGAAGTCCCCGCCGACGGCACGCCTGACGACGACGCCGCCGAGCCGAAGGCCGCAGCTTCCTCCAAGGAGGAGGCCGCGGCCCCGGCCGGGGACTCCGCAGCAGCACGGGGCGTTCAGGAAACGGCTCTGCTGGCCCAGCTGGACCAGGCCCGCACCGCGCTCGGCGAGCGCACCGCGGACCTCCAGCGCCTCCAGGCGGAGTACCAGAACTACCGCCGCCGGGTGGAGCGGGACCGGATCGCCGTCAAGGAGATCGCGGTCGCGTCCCTCCTGACGGAACTCCTCCCGACCCTGGACGACATCGGCCGGGCGCGGGAACATGGCGAGCTGGTCGGCGGCTTCAAGTCGGTGGCCGAATCGCTGGAGACCGCCGCGGCCAAGATGGGCCTGCAGCAGTTCGGCAAGGAGGGCGAGCCCTTCGACCCGACGATCCACGAGGCCCTGATGCACTCGTACGCACCGGACGTCACCGAGGACACCTGCGTGGCGATCCTGCAGCCGGGGTACCGGATCGGCGAGCGTACGATCCGTCCCGCGCGGGTCGCGGTGGCCGAGCCCCAGCCGGGCGCGGCGCCGAAGTCCGAGGCGGCGGAAGGCGAGTCCGCGTCGGACAAGGACGCGGATGCCCCCGACAAGGGCTGACGCTGCGGCGCCCTTTGCACGACACGCAGGACAAGAAGCGCGAGAGGAGGGACACCGGGGATGAGCACGAAGGACTTCGTCGAGAAGGACTACTACAAGGTCCTCGGTGTCCCGAAGGACGCCACCGAGGCCGAGATCAAGAAGGCGTACCGGAAGCTCGCCCGCGAGTTCCACCCGGACGCCAACAAGGGCGACTCCTCGGCCGAGGAGCGCTTCAAGGAGATCTCCGAGGCGAACGACATCCTCGGTGACGCCAAGAAGCGCAAGGAGTACGACGAGGCCCGCGCCCTGTTCGGGAACGGCGGCTTCCGCCCCGGTCCCGGCGGGGGCGGCGGCTCGTTCAACTTCGACCTCGGCGACCTCTTCGGAGGCCAGCAGCAGGGCGGCGCGGGCGGCGGCTTCGCCGGCGGCGGCCTGGGCGACGTCTTCGGCGGCCTGTTCAACCGCGGCGGCGCCGGCCCGGGTGCGGGAACCCGTACCCAGCCGCGCCGCGGCCAGGACATCGAATCGGAGGTCACCCTCTCCTTCACGGAGGCGGTGGACGGGGCCACGGTCCCGCTCCGGATGTCCTCGCAGTCCCCGTGCAAGGCCTGTTCGGGCACCGGCGACAAGAACGGCACGCCCCGCGTGTGCCCGACCTGCGTCGGCACCGGCCAGGTGTCCCGCGGCAGCGGCGGCGGCTTCTCGCTGACCGACCCCTGCGCGGACTGCAAGGGCCGCGGCCTCATCGCCGAGACCCCGTGCGACATCTGCAAGGGCAGCGGGCGGGCCCGCAGCTCCCGGACCATGCAGGTCCGGATCCCGGCGGGGGTCTCCGACTCCCAGCGGATCCGGCTGCGGGGCAAGGGAGCTCCGGGCGAGCGCGGCGGCCCGGCCGGTGACCTGTACGTGGTCGTGCACGTGGACGCGCACCCGGTCTTCGGCCGCAAGGACGACAACCTCACGGTGACCGTTCCGGTGACCTTCGCGGAGGCGGCGCTGGGAGCCGACATCAAGGTCCCGACCTTGAACGGCCCCTCGGTGACGCTGAAGCTGCCCCCGGGCACCCCCGGCGGCCGCACGATGCGGGCCCGCGGCAAGGGAGCGGTCCGCAAGGACGGCACCCGCGGCGACCTGCTCGTGACGGTGGAGGTCGCGGTCCCGACCGAGCTGAACGACAAGGCCCGCGAGGCCATGGAGCTGTACCGCGAGGCGACGGAGTCCGAGGACCCGCGCTCCGCGCTGTTCGAGTCCGCGAAGGGAGCATGACATGGACGGCCGCCGTAGGAGCCAGTACCAGCTCACCGATGAGACCCCGGTCTACGTGATCTCGGTGGCCGCCCAGCTCTCGGGCCTGCATCCGCAGACGCTGCGCCAGTACGACCGCCTCGGCCTGGTCTCCCCGGGCCGCACGGCCGGGCGCGGCCGGCGCTACTCGGCCCGTGACATCGAACTGCTCCGCACGGTGCAGGCGCTGTCCCAGGAAGAGGGCATCAACCTGGCCGGCATCAAGCGGATCATCGAACTGGAGAACCAGGTCGCCGCGCTCCAGCAGCGCGTGGCCGAGCTCTCGACGGCCGTCGACGGCGCCGCCGCCGTTCTCCAGCAGCGCGAGGCCCAGGTGCACGCCTCGTACCGGCGCGACCTGGTCCCGTACCAGGCTCCGCAGCCGGGCAGCGCCCTGGTCGTCTGGCGGCCGGCGCCGAAGCGGCCGCTGGGCTGAGCGAGCGCACGCACGCGGAGGCCCCGCCCGAACCCTTCACGAAGGGTCTGGGCGGGGCCTCTGTGCGTGTCTACCGGCCGTGGCCGCCCGCAACCCGTCCCGGTCCGTCCCCAGCCGTCAGCGGGGCTACGGCAGCCCCTCGGCGTCCGCGGGGCCCGAGTCGTGCAGGATGCCGGACTCGGCGATGAGGTAGCCCAGCTGGGCCCTGCTGCCGCTGCCCAGGGCGGTGGCCAGTTTGGCGATGTGCGCGCGGCAGGTGCGTACGTTCATGCCCAGGCGCCGGGCGATGGCCTCGTCGACGTGCCCCTCGATGAGGAGGTGGGCGATGGAGCGCTGCACGCCGGAGATCCCGTCCGGGCTGTGCGTGTACGTGACCTTGTCGTTCAGCGGCACGGCCCTGCGCCACAGCTGCTCGAAGACCTTGATGAGGTACTCGATCAGCCCCGGGTGCCGCAGTTCCAGGGCGACGCGCCGATCATGGCTCGCGGGGATGAAGGCCACGGTACGGTCGAAGATCATGAGACGCTCGATGAGCTCCTCCAGTGTGCGGATCTCGACCTTGCCCGTGGAGATCCTGTCCACATAGGCGAGCGTGCCCTGGCTGTGCCGCACGGTGTGCTGGTAGAGCGTACGGATCTTCACCCCGCGGTCGATCATCGGCGAGGCGCGCTCCAGGGACTGGCTGAGGCTGAACGTCGGCCGGGCGCCACCCGGCTGGACGGTCAGGGCCTCGGTGTGACACTCGGAGGTGGCCAGGTCGATGGCGGCGTTGATCTGGTCGAATCCCTCCAGCACCGTGATCGCGTGGGTGTTGGCGGGGCTCCGGGCGCTGAGGGCGAGGAACGGCTCGAAAGCGTCGGTGAGATCCACGGCGGTTCGCCGCCGGTCCTGGATCTCGCGTTCGATCGGGTGGAGCCGCTGGGCGAGCGCCACGGACGGGGGAACCGCGCGCAGTTGGTTCGCGTCGTCCGGGTCGGGGCGCAGCAGAGCGAATTCGAGCAGGCAGGGGGCGTTCTTCACTTCACCGCGGGCGACGCGGCCGGTGCTCAGGGCCGCTGCGTAGAGCCGCGTTCCCTCGGCGCACATCTCCGTGACGGGGTGGTGATGTGTCGGGTTTGTTGTGCTCTGCGGCAAATCTCCACCCCCCAGGGTCCTGAACATGTAAGAACATGATGCATCGTCCCTGTGGCACTGACGTGCCTGAATGAGCCATCGTCTGTCAGTGCGGGGGAGAAGATTCCATCAAGTGAGGACGAAGCCGACCATGTATAAGAGAATGCTTCGCTCGGCGCTTGCCGTTGTTTTCTCCGTCGCCGCGATTTTTGGGGCAGTCGCCGCTGTCAACGGGGGCACGGGAAGCGCTGACACCAGTGCGAGCACGTCCGTCGAGAAGAAGGTCGGGAACGACTTCGGCTGGGACACCATCCCTGCGCAGGTTTCCTGATGACCCCCGACGACCACGGATTCCGCCGTGAGATGGCATCGGCCTACCGCTCCGGCTGGCAGTTCATCGATCTCACCAGTGCCATTCCTTACGCCGGTGACTCGCTGAAGGTCACCCTCTTCGGCCAGCCCATCATCGTGGTGCGGGAAGAGGACGAGGACGTCCGCGCCTACCGCTGTCTGCGTCGTCCCCGGGGCGCGCCGCAGCCCGTCCGCTGCGAGATCCGGTACGGCATGGTCTTCGTCAATCTGGACCAGCGTGACCACCAACTTTTCGAACCCGACTCCGCCGCCACCCCCCGCAGTGCCTGAAGCGATTCCCCTGTCGTCGCAAATCGCTCAGGTGCTACCCCCCACACAGCGGCGCCATCGTGGACCTGACCACGATGGCGCCGCTGTGATGTTCGTGTCCAGTGCTTGAACCGGACGTAGTTGAAGGGGACCCGGCCGAACGGGACGTGGTCCAACGGGACCCGGCCGTACGGGACCCGGTCCGGCGGGGCCTGCGCGACTACGCGCGCCCCATCGCCCGCTCCAGGCTGATCTCCACGACCACCCGGTCCGGGTTCGGCGAGGGCGTCCGCCCGTACCGCTCCGCGTAGCGGCGTACCGCCTCCGCGACCGAGGCCTCGTCGTCACGGACCACCGCGCGGCCCTCCAGGGTCGCCCAGCGCCGCCCCTCCAGCTGGCACACCGCCACCCGGGCCCCGCCCTGCGGGCCGCCCTGCGACGCCAGCACGTTGCGGACCTTCTTGCTGTGCTTGTTGCTGATCACCCGTGCCAGCCCGGCCTCCGGGTCGTACGTCACGCCCACCGGGACCACGTGCGGGCTGCCGTCGGGCCGGTGGGTGGTCAGCGTGCAGATGTGCCGCTCCCGCCAGAAGGCGAGGTACTCCGGCGTCGGGTTGAGTACGTCTTGGGGCGGGCGGGCCGTGCCGGCCGGGCTGGGAGTCGACATGCGCGAAGGGTACGTCCCTCCACCTTGAGTGGAATAGACTCAACTTTGTGCAGGTTACTCATGTAAAGCACACACAGGAGAGGAAGGGAGAAGGCGCACGTGGATGCCGAACTGACCAACCGGAGCCGGGACGCGCTGAACGCGGCCACGACCAGGGCCGTCAAGGACGGGCACGCCGACCTGACGCCCGCACACCTGCTGCTGGCGCTGCTCGCCGGCGAGGACAACGAGAACATCACCGACCTGCTCGCCGCGACCGACGCCGACCAGGCCGCCGTACGCGCCGGAGCGGACCGGCTGCTCGCCGCCCTGCCCAGCGTCACGGGCTCCACGGTCGCGCCCCCGCAGCCCACCCGCGAGCTGCTCGCCGTACTGGCCGAGGCCGACGCGCAGGCCGGGAAGCTCGGAGACGAGTACCTCTCCACCGAACACCTGCTCATCGCCCTCGCCGCCAAGGGCGGTGCGGCCGGCGAGCTCCTTTCAGCCCAGGGCGCGACCGCGAAGAAGCTGCGCGAGGCCTTCGAGAACGCAAGAGGAGGGCGGCGGGTGACCACCCCCGACCCCGAGGGCCAGTACAAGGCCCTGGAGAAGTTCGGCACCGATTTCACGGCGGCCGCCCGCGAGGGCAAGCTCGACCCCGTCATCGGCCGCGACCACGAGATCCGCCGCGTCGTCCAGGTGCTCTCGCGCCGGACCAAGAACAACCCGGTGCTCATCGGCGAGCCCGGCGTCGGCAAGACGGCCGTCGTCGAGGGCCTGGCCCAGCGCATCGTCAAGGGCGACGTCCCCGAGTCCCTGAAGAACAAGCGGCTGGTCTCCCTGGACCTCGGCGCGATGGTGGCCGGTGCCAAGTACCGCGGCGAGTTCGAGGAGCGGCTCAAGACGGTCCTCTCGGAGATCAAGGCCAGCGACGGCCAGATCATCACCTTCATCGACGAGCTGCACACCGTCGTCGGCGCGGGCGCCGGCGGGGACTCCTCCATGGACGCGGGCAACATGCTCAAGCCCATGCTGGCCCGCGGCGAGCTGCGCATGGTCGGCGCGACGACCCTCGACGAGTACCGCGAGCGGATCGAGAAGGACCCGGCGCTGGAGCGGCGCTTCCAGCAGGTGCTGGTGGCGGAGCCGAGCGTCGAGGACACCATCGCGATCCTGCGCGGGCTCAAGGGCCGCTACGAGGCCCACCACAAGGTCGTCATCAACGACAGCGCGCTCGTCGCCGCCGCCACCCTCTCCGACCGCTACATCACCTCCCGCTTCCTGCCGGACAAGGCCATCGACCTCGTCGACGAGTCCATGTCCCGGCTCCGCATGGAGATCGACTCCTCGCCGCTGGAGATCGACGAGCTCCAGCGCTCGGTCGACCGCCTGCGCATGGAGGAGCTGGCCCTGAACAACGAGTCCGACGCCGCCTCGCGCGAGCGCCTGGACAAGATCCGCAAGGACCTCGCGGACAAGGAGGAGGACCTGCGGGGCCTCACCGCCCGCTGGGAGAAGGAGAAGCAGTCCCTCAACCGGGTCGGCGAGCTCAAGGAGCGCCTGGACGACCTGCGCGGCCAGGCCGAGCGCGCCCAGCGCGACGGGGACTTCGACACCGCCTCCAAGCTCCTCTACGGGGAGATCCCGGCCCTGGAGCACGAGCTCGCGGAGGCCACCGAAGCCGAGGCCGAGGTCTCGCGGGACACCATGGTCAAGGACGAGGTCGGCCCCGACGACATCGCCGACGTGGTCGGCGCCTGGACGGGCATCCCGGCCGGCCGCCTCCTGGAGGGCGAGACCCAGAAGCTGCTCCGCATGGAGGAGGAGCTGGGCCGGCGCCTGATCGGCCAGGGCGAGGCCGTGCGCGCCGTCTCCGACGCCGTGCGCCGCACCCGCGCGGGCATCGCGGACCCGGACCGGCCGACCGGCTCGTTCCTCTTCCTCGGGCCCACGGGCGTGGGCAAGACGGAGCTGGCCAAGGCCCTCGCCGACTTCCTCTTCGACGACGAGCGGGCCATGATCCGCATCGACATGTCGGAGTACGGCGAGAAGCACAGCGTGGCCCGCCTCGTCGGCGCCCCGCCCGGCTACGTGGGCTACGAGGAGGGCGGCCAGCTGACGGAGGCCGTCCGGCGCCGCCCGTACAGCGTCGTCCTCCTGGACGAGGTCGAGAAGGCCCACCCCGAGGTCTTCGACGTGCTGCTCCAGGTCCTCGACGACGGCCGCCTCACGGACGGCCAGGGCCGCACGGTGGACTTCCGCAACACGATCCTGATCCTGACCTCGAACCTGGGGAGCCAGTTCCTCATGGATCCGTCCACAGGTGTGGACGAGAAGAAGGCCCGGGTCATGGACGTGGTGCGGGCCTCCTTCAAGCCGGAGTTCCTCAACCGCCTGGACGACCTGGTGGTCTTCTCCGCCCTGAGCGGGGCCGAGCTGGCCCACATCGCCGAGCTCCAGATCGGCCGCCTGGCCCAGCGCCTGGCGGAACGCCGCCTGATCCTGGACGTCACGCCGGAAGCCCTGGCCTGGCTGGCGGAGAAGGGCAACGACCCGGCGTACGGCGCCCGCCCCCTGCGCCGCCTGATCCAGACGGCCATCGGCGACCGCCTGGCCAAGGAGATCCTCGCGGGCGAGGTCCGCGACGGCGACACGGTCCGCGTCTCGGTGGCGGGCGACGACCTTCTGGTCGGCAAGGCGCTGTAGCGACCCGGCGGTAACAAGGCGCTGCAATCCGGCGCAATACCGCCTCAGCCGGGCCTCGGAATCGCCGGGGCCCGGCTTACCGGGGCCCTACTCCTGTCCGCCCGGAGCGGATCGTGGCTGCGGGGGTGGACACGGGGTGGGCGCGATGGGGGAGGATGGCGGCATCCGCACGAAGGGAAGTCACACGGTGAGCATCGACCCGGCCTCGATTCCGAACTTCGGAGGGCAGCAGCCCGATCCGCAGGCCACTGGACCGGCGGGCCCCGTCGTCCCCGACCAGGACCTGGTCAAGCAGCTCCTGGAGCAGATGGAGCTCAAGTACGTCGTCGACGACGAGGGTGACCTCGCGGCGCCGTGGGAGGACTTCCGCACGTACTTCATGTTCCGCGGCGAGGACGAGCAGCAGGTCTTCTCCGTGCGGACGTTCTACGACCGCCCGCACAAGATCGACGAGAAGCCCCAGCTCCTCGAGTCGATCGACGACTGGAACCGCCGCACGCTGTGGCCCAAGGTCTACAGCCACACGCACGACGACGGCTCCGTCCGCCTGATCGGTGAGGCGCAGATGCTGATCGGCACCGGCGTGAACCTGGAGCACTTCGTGTCCTCCACGGTCAGCTGGGTCCGCGCGTCGATCGAGTTCGACAAGTGGCTCGTCGAGCAGTTCGGCCTGGAGAAGGAAGTCGACTCGGCGGCCGACCAGAAGGACGGCGAAGAGGGCGGCGACAGCGAGACCAACTAGGTCTTCGCGGTCCCTACGGCGCCACCCCGGACACGAGCAGCAGGTACGGCCCGTACGCGTACGAGAGCCCGGCCAGCACCCCGGTCACCACGACCGCGGTGCGCGGCCGGGCTTTCGCCATGAGGGCCGCCGCCGGCAGCAGCAGCGCGAACGCGGGCAGCAGGAAGCGCGGCTTCGATTCGAAGAAGCCGGCGCCGCCGTAGGTCATCACCAGCAGTACGCCGGTGTACACGAGCAGCGGCAGCGGGATCCGGCGGTCGGCCGCCAGCAGCCCGGCCAGCACCAGCGCCGCCACCAGCAGGACCACCGTCACGACCGTGGCGAGCTCCACGCTCCCGGGCGAGCCCAGCGCGTGCCGGGCGGAGCGCAGCGCCCCGGCGCCGAAGTCGAAGCGCGAGCCCCAGCCGCTCTGGACGGCGAAGTAGCCGCCGAGCGGATCGTCGCGGTGCACGCCGACGAGCAGGACGTACGAGGCCCAGCCCACGGGCGCGACCAGCCCGGCGGCCCACACCCGCGCGGGAGCGCGGCCCCGCCGCCGGCAGATCTCGTAGGCGGCGGCCGCCGTCACGGCCGCGGCCACCGCGATCCCGGTGGGCCGGGTCAGCCCCGCGAGGACGGCGAGCCCCGCCGCCCACCCCCAGCGGCCGCGCAGCAGCGCGTACAGGGCCCAGGCGGCGAAGGCGGTCAGCAGGGGCTCGGTGTAGGCGAGGGTCAGCATGAGGGCGTGCGGCAGCGCGGCCCACAGCGCGACGAGCAGCACCCCGGCGCGGGCCCCCAGCAGGTGCTCCCCGACCCGGTACACCCCCGCGGCGGCCGTGCCCGCGGCGATCCAGGCGACGGCCAGCGCGGCGACGGTCAGGGAGCCGGGCAGCACGAGGGAGGCGCAGCGGATCAGGACGGGGTAGAGCGGGAAGAACGCGGAGTCGCTCTGCACGGACCCGATGCCGGGGTAGATCTGGGTCCGGCCGTAGCCGTGCTCGGCGATCCGCAGGTACCAGACGGAGTCCCAGGACTCCCCGAGCACCCGCAGGGGGCCGCGCCCGCTCCACCAGGCCGCCACGGCCACCGCCAGCACCCCGACGGCGCGCACGGCCGCGTACACGCCGAGTGCGAGGAAGACCCCCGGCACCCGGCCTGCCCGGCCGGCGCGCCGCCGGGGCGGTGCGCCGCTCGACAGCGTGTGAGTCGCCTGAGTCGCCATGCGTCCCGACCTTCTGGGGGCTCGCCCCCGGTCGGAGCCGCCACGATGGAGACACCCTACGAGGGCGAAGCCCGGTGGACCGTGGGGATGGTCATCCGCGGTAGACGCTGAAGCGCTTGGTCAGGGTCCGGACCAGCTCGTGTTCCCCCAGTACGCCGACCGCGCAGACGTCCAGTGAGCCGGGCTCCGCCTGGGCGATCAGGTCCCGGTAGGACTCGAAGGAATTGCTGAGCGACCGGCCTTGGGTGGTGAACAGCACGGTGGGCAGTCGCTCGGCCCGGGCGGCCTGGGCGAGGGCCGTCAGATGACTGCTGCGGCCTGAGAGCACCAGCGTGTTGAAACGGATGCCGGCGTGCAGCGCCTTCTCGGCGTCGAGCACGTCGTCCGCGTAGATCCGGTCGTCGAGCCGGGCCAGTTGGCCCATGACGATCGCCGAGGCATTGGCGACCGCCCCCGCGTCCAGGGACTTGTCGACGGCGATGGCCGTGCGCAGGAGGATGGACATCTCTACGGGTTCCTCCGCTCGAACACGACGAAGCTCATCGGCGTACCGGCCGAGAGTACCTCGATGGTTTTGAGGCCGTAGTGGTCGGCGCAGGTCTGGTTGGTGATGGCGGCCGCCGCCCGTGGATCGTCCAAGGCACTGCGGCACGCCGCGCTGTTGGACGTGGCCTGCACCGCGTCCAGCGTGCGGTTCTCGACACCGGCCTCGAACAGGACCCTGGTCGCCGGGTGGTAGTGGACGATGTCGAAGCGGGGGAGGGCCGCATGGTCCTCGGGAGCCGCGAGGACCATGTCGGGCAGGGTGCCGATGAAGGCCTCGACCGCGCGGAGCTGCGGGTCGAAGAAGAACGACCGGATCTCCGGGTACGCGCCGGCGACGAGCAGGGCGTCGTGCCGGCCCTCCTTCACCGTCGCGGCGGCCAGTTCGAACGACGGGTAGCCGAGCAGCCGGCCCGCCCGACCGTGGGTCGCGGCCCATCGCATGCCCACGGTGACACTGCAGGTCAGGCCGGCGGGGTCGTCCGCGAGCGTGGCGACCGAGAGGTAGCGCGTGGCGGGGGTGATGTCCGTGGAAAAGGCGGCGATCTGCCGGTAATCAGCTATCTGCGCAACCACGGTCACTTCCCCCTCGTATAGGAGTGGGAAAGGGGATACTTACTGATCGATTTCATAGAAACTCGCCCCGTCGATATATCGGATCGTCCCCATGTCGCGGTGGACGATCTCTTCCACTTCATGCATAAGGTTAATGATTACGGGATAGGTCATGTCGTTCACGGTCGGCACGATCTGGTCGCCCGGCCGGACGAGCTCCCACATTTCCCGGAAACTCTCCAGCGAGGAGATCCGGTCGAGGCCGGAATATCTCGCCAGTTTCCCGGTGGTGGGTGAGATGAGTGCCACCCAGGCGAAGTGCCGGTCGATTTCGTAGGGCTCGCCCCTGCGGGCGAGAAACCGCCGGGGCCGGACGTACGAGTCGACGGCCCAGTCGAGCTGGGACTCGCCGGTGGCCAGCTGTGCGTAATGCGGCAGGTCACCGCCGGACAGCCGGGCACCCGCCTCGATGAGACAGGGGCCCTTCGGGGTCATCTTGAGTTCGACGTGCGCCGGCCCCTGCCGGATGCCGAGGGCGTCCAGTACGGCGAAGGCGTACTGGACCAGTGCCTCCTGGACCTCGCCCCGGCGCGGCACGATGTAGCAGGCCCCCGACAGGTCGGTGATCCCGTTGACGGAGTACCGGGAGCTGCGCCAGATCTCGGCCGCGTGGTGGTGCCCGTCGAGGCTGGCCGTGTTGACGATGTACTCCGCACCCACCAGGTATTCTTGGGCGAGGACCGCCGTATTGGTGGCCGAAAAGATGTCGTCGGAGCCGATGATCCGCCGGAAGGCCGCGGCCGACTCCTGCGGGGTGTCGCAGAAGGCGACGCCGTCCCCGCCCGCGCTGCGCAGCGGCTTGACGACGATGCGGCCGCCGGTCTCCCGGTGCCACCGCACCAGTTCGGCCTCGGTCTCGGCACGCAGCTGCCGTGCGGTGAGCAGGCCCGCGGCATGCGCCGCCTCGGCCATCGAGGCCTTGTCCCTGCGGGTCTCGCTGCGCCGGGTGCCGTTCGACGGCAGTCCGAGCGCCTCGCCCAGGATGTCGGCGAAGGCCACTCCGTATTCACCGCCGGCCATCACGGCGACCGGCCGGTACGGGGCGAGCTCCTTCAGGGTCCGGTCCAGATCGCCGTCGTGCACGATGTTCGCCGCGTAGTTGTCCAGCGCGGGGCTCGAAGAACGGTATACGGCGGGCGGCTCGGGTGAGCTCTGGATCCGGACGCACGGAAATCCGGCCCGGATGAATGCGGGTGCTATGTGGCGAGCGGTCTGCGGTACGCCGTGCGAGGCCGTCTCATATGTGTCCACAAGGACGACATGCGGCTTCCCCGCCGCGTGAGAATTAGTTCCCAACGTCTCCCCCGTTGTCAGTCTTGATCATGTGTATCCTTCGTCGTTCTCGCGAGTCCCGTCAACCTTCCATCTCACTATCTGGCACCGAATCCTCGGGCGTCCGACTCGACAGTCGAGTCGTTATCGTGCAAGGATTCCCGGCCATGTGGACCAAGCAAGAACCCGTTACGGACGGGCGGTCATCAAAAGCCCAGACCAGATTCGGCGGTCTTCCCGGACCTTTCTGGATTCTCTGGTCGGGAACCCTGATCAACCGCCTCGGCACGATGGTTATCCCTTTTCTCTCCTTTTATCTGAGTCGTGAGCGGGGGCTGTCCGCCACGGAGATCGGCGCCGTGCTCGCGGTGCTGGGAGTGGGAGGGGTTCTCTCCCAGCCGATCGGCGGAGTGATCGCGGACCGCTGGGGCCGGCGCGTCGCACTGACCGGCGGCATGCTGGCCACGGGCGGGCTCATGCTGGCCCTCGGCTATGCCGGGAGCACCCCCGTCGTCATCGTGGTGGTGTTCCTCCTCGGCATCGCACTGGACCTGTTCCGGCCCGCGTCCCAGGCGATCGTGGCCGACCTGATCCCGCCGGAGGGACGCCCCAGGGCGTTCGGGATGCTGCTCTGGGCGGTCAACCTGGGATTCGCCCTGTCGATGGCGCTCGGCGGGGCACTGGCCAGGGACGGGTTCCTCACGCTGTTCTGGATCGATGCGCTGAGCTGCGCCGTCTTCGGTGTCCTCGTCTGGCGTGGCGTACCCGAAGGGCCCACTCGCCGGGAAGGCATCGACCGGGGCCGGGTGGCCGACGTCCTGCGGGACCGCGTGATGCTCATCTTCGTCTCCCTGACCCTCCTGTGTGCCTTCGTCTTCATGCAGGCCCTGACCACGCTGCCCCTGGCGATGGAACGACAAGGGCTGGCCACGTCCTCGTACGGCCTGGTCATGGCCCTCAACGGACTGACCATCGTGGTGCTCCAACCGCTCATCGGGCACCGGCTGGGGAGCTTCGACCGCACGCACGGGCTCGTCCTCGGCATGGTGCTGATGGGCGCCGGCAACGCCGCCACGGCCTGGGTGTCGACAACTCCCGGTTATGCGGGAGCGGTTGCCGTCTGGACCGTCGGCGAGGTCCTGCTGACCTCGATCGGATCCGCCCTGGTCGCCGATCTGGCACCGGTGCACCTGCGCGGCCGGTACAACGGGCTGTACGGACTGGCCTGGGGGCTCGGTTCGTTCACCGCGCCGCTCGGCGGTACCCATCTGCTGGAGGCCGGGGCTTCCGTGCTCTGGTACACGTGCGCGGCCCTGTGCGCTCTGGCGGCCGTCGGACAGTGGGCCCTGCGCAACCCGGTTCGCCGCAGGCTCGCGGCGGACACGGGCTGATTGGACGGCGGCCCGTCGCGGCGGAACGCCCCGCGCGTCAGCGGACCGTTTCCTTGTGAAAACGCTCGGCGGCGAAGAGGAAGCGGTCGTTCGCGGTCCGCTCGCCGATGCTGATCCGGACGCCCTCGCCGTCGAACGCACGCACCAGAACTCCCTCGTCCTCGCAGGCCTGCGCGAAGGCGGCCGTGCGTTCGCGGGTGGCGAGCCACACGAAGTTGGCGTGCGACGGCGGCACGGCCCATCCCTGCTCGGTCAGCGCCGCCGATACCCGGTCCCGCTCGGCCACGAGCGCGGCCACGCGTTCGCGCATCGGTCCGTCCGCCTGCAGCGCGGCGACGGCCGCGTCCTGGGCGAACCGGCTCACCCCGAAGGGCACGGCCGTCTTGCGCAGCGCCGCCGCGACGGGTTCGTGTGCCACCGCGAATCCCACGCGCAGTCCGGCCAGTCCGAACGCCTTGGAGAAGGTGCGCAGGACACAGACGTTGGGCCGGCTGCGGTACACCTCGATTCCGTCGGGGAAGTCGCCGTCCCGCACGAACTCGATGTATGCCTCGTCGAGGACCACGAGCACGTCCGGGGGAACCCGGTCGAGGAAGCGCTCGAGCTCCGCCCGGCGCACGATGGTTCCGGTGGGGTTGTTGGGATTGCAGACGAAGACCAGTCTGGTGCGCTCGGTGATCGCGGAGGCCATCGCATCCAGGTCGTGCACCGCCCCGGTGGTGAGCGGGACCCGCACCGAGTCGGCTCCCACGATCCGGGTCAGCACCGGATAGGCCTCGAACGACCGCCAGGCGAACAGGACTTCGTCTCCCGGTTCGGCGGTCGCTTGCAGCAGCTGCTGGGTGACCCCCACGGAACCGGTCCCCGTCGCGATGTGCGACGTAGGCACACCGAGGTATTCCGCGAGTTCGTGGACGAGCTCCCCGCAGGCCAGATCGGGATAGCGGTTGATGCCGCCCGCACCGGCGAGGGCCCTTTCCAGTACGCCGGGAAGCGGAGGGAAGGGGTTCTCATTGGAGGAGAGCTTGTACACGGAGCCGCCCTGCGCACCGGAGGCCGCGACGGAGCGCCCCGGCCGATAGCCGCGTATCGACTCGAGTGCCGGCCTCATTCGGGGTGCCTGCTCGCCCACTTGCACTGCCTCCTCGGTTCACGCCAACGATGAACGGCCACGGTGCTCGGGCCTTGTGTTCCGTTCGGGGCAATCCCAGTTCTCCCGAACGACGCTGACCGTACGACACCCGGCGCCGTTGCCGGAACTCCCACCCCCTCTTCCGGCCACTGAGGCCGACGTGTTCGGTCAGGAGCGAATCCCTGGCCTTGCGGGCGGCAGTCGTGTTTAGCTCCTCTCACCGGAAAGGCCGGGCCGACAAGCCCGGTTGATTCGGAATTATTTGATAGAGAGGTGATTTCTCATGCTGAAGTACTCCAAGCCGGCCGCCAAGACGGTCTCGCAGGGCACCATCCTGCGCACCAACACCTGAGATTAGTCAGGTAGTTGTAGGTGTGCATGCCCCTTTCAAGGGCATGCACGCCTTACCTGTGTTACCTCACGCCGGGTGCGCGCGAACGTAAAGGGAATGGACATGTGTGGTCTCGCGGGCATTGCCCGGCTTGATGGGCAGAACCTTGGCCAGGGAACTGATTCCCTGCTGAACGAGCTCGCCGACATAATGCATCACCGGGGACCGGACGACCGGGAGTTGCTCCGCAACGGACCGGTGGGTCTTGCCTTTACCCGGCTTTCGCTCGTGAATCCCGCGGACGGCAGTCAGCCGTTGGTCAGTGACGACGGAAACCTTGTGCTGATCGCCAATGGCGAGGTCTACAACCACAAGGAACTCGCCGCAGCGCTTCCCTCCGGCGTCAAGCTCAAGACCGGCTCGGACTGCGAGGTCCTTCTCCACCTCTACCGCCGGCACGGTCTGGACTTCCTCCGTGACGTACGCGGCATGTTCGCCGTCATCCTGTGGGACCGCGCCAAGGGTCAGCTGATCCTTGCCCGTGACCGGTTCGGCATCAAGCCCCTCTACTACCACCGCAACCGCGAGCGGATCGTCCTGTCCTCGGAGATCAAGGGGTTGTTCGCCGATCCGGCGACTCCCCGCCGCTTCCTCTGGGAGGAAGCGCTCACGAGTCCGACGATGGCCGCCGCACCGCGTTTCACCGCGCCGCAGATGTCCACGTGGTTCGAGGGCGTGGAGAGCGTGCCGGCGGCAACGATCCTCCGCATCGACCTCCAGGACGGCCGGACCACGCAGCACCGCTACTGGGAACTTCCCGCCGAGCGGGACGATGCGGCCGGAGCGGATTCCCTCGTCGAGCAGTACGGCGAACTGCTGCGGGAGTCCGTCCGGGAATGTGCCACGGCGGACACCGAACTCGGGCTCTTCCTCTCCGGCGGCATCGACTCGGCGAGCGTCCTCGCGATGGCCCTCTCCGAGGTCGACGAGGTGCACACGTTCACGGCTCTGTCCGGAGGAACGCGCCTCAACGGAGACGCGGAACACGCCCACTGGCTCGCCCGCGAACTCGGCGTCCACAACCACCAGGTCGTCTTCGCGCCCGACCACGTGCCCACTCCCGAGGAATGGACGCGGCTGCTCTGGCTGACCGAGACGCCCATGACCGGCCCCGAGATCTACTACAAACATGAGCTGCACCGGTTCGCCCGCACCGAGCGCCCGGAACTGCGCGGCATGCTCCTGGGCTCCGCCAGTGACGAGTTCAACGGCGGATACTCGGACGACGTCGGCGGCGACTGGGGCAGGTTCCTGGACAACCTGAAGGGCATGGACCGCGAGACCCGGCTCGATCAGCGGCCGGAACTGCGGGCCTGGTGGTCCGGCGGCACGTCGCTGATCTCGGACGGAGCCCTGGACGGCATGCGGGACCGGGGGACCACGGACGTCTACCGCGCCTACATCGAGTCCGAATACCGCAAGGTCCAGCAGTACAACGTGTGGCACGAGGACAGGACCGCGGCCGGCAGCGGCATCGAGGCCCGCGTTCCGTTCCTCGACCACCGGCTGGTCGAGCTGAGCGCGAGCATCCCGGACCGCCTGCGCCCGCGGCTGCTGTGGGACAAGCGCATCCTGCGCGACTCGGTGAAGTCCCTGCTTCCACAGCGGATCGCCGAACGGACCAAGGGCCCGTTCTTCTACGGCCCCGGAACCCACTACGCCTACCGCATGCTCGTGAACCTGATGCGGAGCAATGACCACGAGCTGGTCGAGCGGGCGCTGTCGGCTCCGGGGGCGGACGCCTACCTCGACGCGGACGCGGTCAGGCAGCAGCTCGCCCACTTCGGCAGCGGCGACACGGACTCGGCGTCCGTGGAACTCCTCATGCGCGTGGTGAACATGGGCCTGCTCTCCGAGATGGTGGAGAACCCGCCGATCCTCGAGAAGCTGTCCGCCGGCGCTCCGCGGACCGCTCTCCCGAGCGGTCAGGACCCGATCGCCACGACAGCGGACCTGTTCGCCCCCGTCCGTGAATACGGCCTGGACCAGATCCCCGCCCTGGCCGAGGACGCCCTCCTGCTGTCGGACGAACGGGGAAACTGGTACCTGACGGCTCAGGGACAGATCGAGTTCGTCCTGGAGGACGGGACCCCGATCCTCGCCGCCCTGCGCCTCATGGACGGCAGTTCCACGCTTGCCGCGGTCCTCGGTCAGGCGGGCGTGACCTTCGACGACGTCAGTGCGGAGCTGGACGCCCTCTTCGAGCAGCGCTTCCTCTCCACCGTCGGCTGAGGGCGGCCCCGTGTACCTGCGCGCGTTCAAGGAGCAGCTCGTGGCCGGGCCCGTAGGGGCCAGACCCCGTGCCGGGGAGTACACCAGCCGCTTCGAGCGCTGGGACGCCCTGGCGAGCGTGCGCAGGAGGCCCCGGCGGGAGTTCGAGGGGGAAGGGACCGGAAGCCTCTTCTTTCCGCCGGAGCTCTACCCCGTGGTCAAGCACCCGATGGTCGCCTCCCGCGGGGAAGCCGTGGTCAGGGGGCTGCTGCTGCAACGGCTCTACGACTACCTCGACTTCACGACCGAGCTCGAGAACCTTGCCGTCATCCCCGTGGCGACCAAGATCAGTCGTGGCCGTTCAGGTTTGGGTTTGCCCGAGCACATGAGAGCGGATGCTCACAAGATAGTCACGGACGAGGCCTGGCACGCCCAGTTCTCGGACGACTTCGTCCGGCAGATCACCAGCTCGACGGGCTGTCCGCGCCTGGGCGTGGAGGGTTCCGAGGGACCTTCGTTCGTCACGAGACTCGACGAGCTGCGCGAGCGGCTGCCCCATGCCCTCAGAGGGGTCGAGGCGCTTCTCTTCGCGATCGTCAGCGAGACGCTGATCTCGGGCATCCTCTCGGACATTCCGAGGGACGACCGGCTGCCGTCCCCCGTGCGGGAGCTCGTCCGTGACCACGCCGAGGACGAGGGTCGCCACCACGTGTACTTCCGCTCCGTACTGAGGTACCTCTGGCCCGCGCTGACGCCTTCGGAACGACGCGCCGTGGGCCCCCTCGTTCCCGGAGCGATCCACGCGTTCCTCGAACCGGACTACGGCCGGGCGGCGTCTCACCTCGCCGGCATCGGCCTGAAGCGCGAGGAGATCGATCAGGTCATCTCCGAATCCTGGCCGGCCCACGAGGTGCGCCGGGACATCTCCGGGGCGGCGTCCCAGCTCACCCGCTATTTCGCCGAGGTGGGTGCGCTGGACGACGTCCGGACGCTGAGCTCATTCGAAGAAGCGGGGCTGGTCGGCATCGTCCACGAGTCCGAGAAGGCCGGATACGTACCGAGGGAGGTCACGGCGTGAGCACGGCAACAGCGGTTCCACCCAAGTCCGATGCGGCCCAACTGTTCTGGAAGTACTGGCTGGCGACGACGGTCAGCGAGGTGGGCTCGGCCATGACCGCGGTGGCCCTGCCCCTCGTGGCGGTGATGGCCCTCGACGCGACGGTGCTGGAGACGACGCTGCTCGCCGCCACGAGCCAGGTGTCCTGGCTGATCCTTTCGCTGCCCGCCGGAGTCATCGTCCAGCGCGTTCCCCTGCGGAGCCTGCAGGTGACCCTGGACCTCGTGCGACTGGTGGCGATCGGCTCCGTACCCGTGGCCTGGTGGCTGGGGCAGCTCACCTACCCCCACGTGCTGCTGGCCGCCTTCATCAGCGGTTTGGCGACGGTGCTCTTCGCCATCGGGAACACGACGTTCCTGCCGGCCATCATCGAGAAGGACGAGCTGAGCTCCCGGAACAGCCTGATGTCGGGCACCCTCGCGGTCACCCAGACCGGGGGACCTTCCCTGAGCGGCCTGCTCATCCAGCTCACCGGGCCGGTCGGCGTCCTGGCCATCGACGCCGTCAGCTTCCTGGTGTCGGCCATCACCCTGCGGACCCTCCCTGAGCGCAGGCCATCCGCAAAGCCGCAGGCCAAGCCCCTCCAGCTGATTCGTGAGGGCTGGAACTTCGTCGTGCGTCACCCCGTGATGCGTCCGGCCATGATCTACGCGACGCTGATGAACCTCGTGAACGCGGCCCTGGTCGCCCTGACGCCCCTGTACCTGGTGCGGGAGGTGAAGGCATCGGCCACCGTCGTCGGCCTGGTGATCGCCATGGACGGGGTGGGTGCGCTGCTGGGCTCGGCCGTCGCGACGAAGGTGTCCCGACGCGTGGGCACCGCCCGGGCCATGATCCTCGCCAGCGCCTTCGGAGGAACACTGGCGTTGGCCATTCCCCTGACGACGTCGATGACGAACATCTCCTTCTACGGCCTCGGCATGGCCGGCTTCTCCTTCGGCGCCGTCATCGGCAGCATCATGGCCAGGACCCACCGGCAGACGGACTCCCCTCCGGAGCTCCTGTCCCGGGTGATGGCCACGGTCCGCTTCATCTCGTGGGGCGCACTGCCGGTGGGCGCCGCGCTGAGCGGCGTGCTCGCGTCGGCCACGGGGCTGAGGACCGCGTTGTGGATCACCTGCGCGGGTACCCTCGTCGCACCCTTGACCCTCCTGCTGTCCTCGGTAGGTCGTCGACGTGAGCTGAGCGATGAGCCTCGGGGCTGACGATCGTCCGGCATCGGGAATTGGTACGTGATCCTGTGAAAGGCCATGGAATGCAGAAAGTAGCGACGGGCGACTGGCTGGCGACCCTCGAATCGAGGAACCTGCTGCCCGAAGGGACCCTGGCGGCGTATGTCGTCGGCTCCACCGCCCGCGGGTGGGACAACGCGCGCAGTGACTTCGACATCTATGTCGTCCTCAATGCCGATGAATTGCCGAATACGCCCAATTCGATTCCCCTGCCGCTTGACCCTCCGTTCATCCGGAGCGAGGTGTTCTTCGAGTCCGGGAAGCGCTGGGAGGTGACGTATTGGCTGGACGGCCAGATCGACCAAATACTTTCCAAGGTCTCCTGGGAAGCCTACGAAGCAGGCACCATCGCCGAGAACACCCTGGTCAAGAAGGAGGAGCAGTCGCTGGCGCGGCTGGTCAACTGCCTGCCGCTGCGCGGGGAGGACTGGCTCGAGGGGGCCAGGAAGAAGCTCGCGGCGACCGCCTTCCGATCCTTCACCGTCGTCCGTTCCCTGGTCCTCGCGGACGATGCCGTCGAAGACGCTCTGGGGCAGATGGACGAGGGTGACCTGTACAGCGCCACGATGTCCGCACGCATCGCATTCGGATATTCCATCGACGCGCTCCTCGACGGCGAAGGAGAATACGGAAGCCACCAGCCCAAGTGGCGTCCCAATCGTTTCAAAGCAGCGGCACCGTCGGCGATTTCCTTCGAGGACTACTGGAAGATCGAGACCATGCAGGAATTCGACCCGGCCGATCCCCGGCCGTGGATCACGAGGGTCCTGACCATCTGCCAGGACATCGCCATGCGCGTGGAGACCTCATGAGCGAGCAGACCACACGCGATCTCCATGCCGTTCCCCGCAGGACGCTCGGTACCCGCATACGTCTGGTCCGCGGTGACTACTGGATCGGGGGCGAGGGCGACGCGCTCCAGCTCACAGGCCCCGCCAACACCATCTTCGCCGCCCTGGACGGCCTGCGCAGCGTCGCGGGCGTGATCCAGCTCGTCGTCACCGAGTACGACGTCGAGCCGGAAGAAGTGACCGCGGACGTCTGGGAGTTCCTCGACGACCTGACGGGCAGGGGCATCGTCACGTGGTAGCGGTGACTCACGGCCGGGCTGCGATGCCTTGATCCGTCTACAGATCGATGACGCCACCCTGCACAGGATCCGTCTGACGATCAGCCCCCTGTGGGAGGCGATCGGCAGCCTGGCCATCCTTGCCCGCTACCGCGGAGACGTGCCGTCCCCGTACGCGAACTGGGCACGCTCGGTCCGGCCCGGCATGCCGGCCGAACTGACCCGGGACTTGGTGGATGCCATGCGGCAGCGCGATTTCCCCCTCCTCGACCCGGACTTCGTCCCCGTTCCCAGTGCGTCGCGCAGCAGCATCACGGACGAGTTGGAACACCTGCGGTCCACGCATCCCCGGTCCCGCCGGACGGATCAGGTCATCGAGCTGCTCGAGCGCTACTGGGACTGGGCGATCGCCCCCCACTGGGGTTCGATCCGGTCCTGCCTGGAGGAGGAGACCCTCTTCCGGGGACGCACTCTCGTGGTCCAGGGGCCCGAGGCCATGCTGCACGAGCTGGACGGCCGGGTGATGTGGTCGCACCCGACGCTGACCGCGCCGTATCACCATGACCTCGATCTCACCGTGACGCACTCGCAGTTGCTCCTCGTACCGACCGTCTTCGCCGGCGGACTCCGTCTCTGTGGAAGGCGGGAGGGTGCGATGGCGATGGCCTACCAGGCGCGAGCCATCGGTCATTTCCACGTCCTCGCCGAGTCCGTTCAGAACCAGGAGACGGACGACCGGCTGGCACTTCTCCTGGGCAGGGGCAGGGCGCAGGTCGTCCGAGCGCTGGAATCACCCCAGACGACGACCTCGCTGGCCGGGACCCTGGGCCTGGCCAAGAGCACCGTGTCCCAGCACCTCACCGTGCTCACCGACTCGGGCATCGCATGGAAGCAGCGAGTGGGCGGCCGGGTCTTCTACGAACTCGACGACGACGGCAGGGCGTTGCTCGGCCAGCTGGGCCAGCCGAGCCGGCAGGCCCGGTCCGTCGCGGGGTGACCGCGGGCTCCGTTCGGACGGCGGGAACCTGAGGGGAAGTCAGCCGGACGATCCGCAAATGACCGAATTCCTACGGATTCAAGGAATTCAGCGTCACGGTCGCTGAAGGTTGAAATCGGAACAGGAATCCGACATGAGCGACGAATCAGGGGCAGGAAATACAAGGGGAATCGGACAAATGGCCACGCACCGGGCCCCGGGCCCCTGTGCGTCAAACCCTCATCTGTCACCGTGAAATCAAATCCCGCAGTTCAACTCATCTCAATCCCCGAGACATCACAGGCCTCCGGTTTACAACTTGGCGGCTACACCCATAGGTTACTTGGGAGTCGGCGGGGGGGCCGAGTTCAAGCGTTGGATTCACCGGACACGGATCTTTTTCGTTGCGCCGCTCGTTCCCTCCCCCGTAATTGGAACAGTTCACGAGGGTGGTCGAAGTGCGCGCACAGCAGAATCACGCGGGATCAGAGTCCAGGGTCGGGCGACTTGTGGCCGTGGTGGGTCTGGACGGAGCCGGCAAGTCCTCCCAGGTGCGCGCTCTCGGTGAATGGCTCCGCGCGCAGGGCGTACCGGGCCAGGCCCATCAGAGCGTCACCATGGCACCCGTCCGCAAGGCTCTCAACGCCATGGCTGAACAAGACGGCCTGGTAGACCACTTGGAGCTCGTGGGCGGAGAGACCATGCGCCTCATCTCCGCCTGCTCCCAGCTGGCCCGGGTGGCTGCCTTCGAGCCGGTCCTCATGACGTCACCCGACATCGTGATCCTGGACCGCTTCGTCTACTGCCAGTACGCCCTGGCCAAGGCCGAGGGGGTCGGTAGCGTCGATTTCCTGCGCAGGCTCCTCGGGAATGCCCCCAAGCCGGATCTCACGATCTTCCTGGACATCTCCCCGGCCGAGGCCGTACGCCGGATCGACATACGGGGAATCGATGAGGAGAGCCCCGAGTTCCTCGATTCCTTCCGGTCCGCGTACATCGATCTCCCTGAATTCACCGAATTCGTTTCGGTCCCGGGCGACGGTGACTTCGAGACCGTGCAGCTGGCGATGAGGCAGGCCATCATCGACGCATTCCCCGAGAACTTCGCGAACATTCAGGCCGCCTGAGCATCTGCTCGCACGGGCATCCGGCAAGCCGTCCGGGATTCAACGGCCGAGTGCCCTTCCCCGGCCCGGGGGGATTTCCGGGCGCGGCTCCGCGGGCCGTCCGTGGATACGGGTTCCAGCGGACCGAACAGCGTCCGCCCCTCCGCCCGCCGGACGGAGCCGTATCGCGGGCGGGGGCGGCACGCACCACGCAGCCGATCCGCTCGCCTCGCACCGGCGTGGTGCCCCCTGACGGCCGCGCTGCTCCGCAGGGTCACCGGCACGCTTCGTGCCCGCCCTGCCGCGCCGGAGCACCCGGGCGCCGGCGCGCCAGTGCGCCCGTCCTCGGGCCCGGACCAGGGCCCGGACCCGGGCCCGGACCACGCGACCGCCACCGGCATCGGACGCCCGGGGTCCGCCCGCGCCGCCGCCGGTTCCCGCCCTGTGAACACGGCGAGGGAAGCCCGGCCGTGGCGGTCCATCACACAAGAGAACTTCCGCGGTGCGACGTCAACGGTGCACCCACCAATGAGGGGATCACGTCATCAAAGGCTCGATCGTTCTGGTCAACGACACTGACGATGTCGAACCTGCGCGGCCCGTCCACCAGGAGCGGCAGCATCGGCTGACTCAACTGATCGCCGCCCTCCGCCTCTTCTCGCGGTGGGGGTACGACGAAGGCGAGGGATTCGCGGGGCACTTCGCGTGCCGGGACCCCGAAGTGACGAACGCCTTCTGGGTCAACCCCGTCGGAGTGCACCTGTCGATGATCGACGTCGACGACCTCGTCCTGCTGGACTACAGCGGGAACGTGCTCGCCGGCCGGCACCCGGTCAACATCGGCGCCCTGGTGCTGCACTCCAGCCTGCATGCCGCCCGGCCGGACGTGGTGGCCTCGGCACACTTCCATTCCCCTTACGGGCGGATCTGGGCCGGCACGGGCCGGATCCTTCCCGTCATCAGCCAGGACACCTGCGCCTTCTACCAGGATCAGGCGGTGGACCACGAATTCGGCGGCCTTCCCCACACGTTCGAAGACGCCCGTGCGACCGCCGAATCCCTGGGTGATCTGAACACCTTGATCATGAAGTACCACGGCCTGCTCACCGTCGGCTCCTCGGTGGAGGCCGCGGCCTGGCGCTACATCACCCTGGAAAGGGCGTGCAAGGCGCAGGTGCTGTCGGCGGGCCTCGGGCCGATCGATCCGATTCCGCACGATGTCGCCCTCAAGACGCAGCGGTACGTGGCCTCCGAGGACAGCGCGCGCGTCCAGTTCCAGCCCCTCTACGACTACATCGAACACGTCGACGGTGCGTGGACCACGGACTCATCCCGTATGCCGGTGGTCCCTGCGGCCACCTCCGTCTGAACAGCTCACGATGTTAGGAGAACCGTTGAAGACCAGGCTCATCCGGCCGGAACTGGACGGCCTGCCGTCCTACCTGCCCAGTCCCATTCCGCTTGACGGCAACGGGGCTCCGCAGACGAATGGCTCCGTGAGACTCGCACTCAACGAGTTGCCCTTCGGGCCGCTGCCCGGCGTCGTCGATGCGATCAGCTCCGCCGCCGGTGACGCCCACCGCTATCCCGACATGGCGGCTTTGGCCCTGCGCAAGGCGCTGGCCGACCGCCACGGACTGTCGCCGGACCACATCGTCACCGGGTTCGGCTCGGTCTACCTTCTCGAACTGCTCCTCAAGACCGTGTGCGCACCGGGCCAGGAGGTCGTCTTCTCCTGGCGTTCCTACGAGGCGTATCCGGTCGCGGCGGTAGGCGGCAGTCTGCGCCCCGTGAGGGTGCCCTGCACCGAGGGGTTCGGCCAGGATCTGCGGGCGATGGCAGAAGCAGTGACCCCCGACACCCGTGTGGTCCTCATCTGCAATCCCAACAACCCGACCAGTACCGCCGTCACCCGTGCGGAGCTCACGAAGTTCATCGACTCCGTCCCGGATTCGGTCCTGATCGTGCTGGACGAGGCCTACGGCGAGTTCGTCACGGACCTCGATGTTCCCGACGGCCTCGTCGAGTACGGGGACCGGCGCAACGTGGTGGTGCTGCGCACCATGTCGAAGGCCTGGGGCCTCGCGGGACTGCGCGTGGGATGGCTTGCGGCCACACCGGAAGTGGCGGGTGCCATGCGCAAGCTCCTGGCGCCGTTCGCCACGAGCACCATCGCCGAGGCCGCCGCGCTCGTCGCGCTCCGGCAGGAACAGGAGGTGCGCCGTCGCGTTGACCGCATCACGTCGGAACGCGCCCGCATGTTCCCGGCGCTGAAGGCGTTCGCACCCCGCACGCCGGAATCACAGGCCAATTTCTTCTGGCTCCCCATGCCGGATCCGGCCGGCTTCGCGGCACATTGCGCGGACCGGGGAGTTCTCATACGAGATTTCCCCGAAGCCGCCCGCGTGACGGTGGGCAGCCCAGCCGAAAACAATCGATTCCTTGAGGCAGTCGCTACAGCGGACAGCCTGCTGCTAGTCGGGTAAGGATTGGCCAGTGTTTATTCCTCTTGATGCCGACGGCCATCTGGTCAACCTCGCGGACGCAGAGAAGGTCGAAAGGCCGTGGCGCCCGCTCATTGACAGTCTCGTCCATGAATACCGGACCCGTTATCGGGATCTCGCCAGTGTCTATGTGCGGGGATCGGTGGCGACCGGGACGGCCGTATTCGGGCACTCCGACCTCGACCTGATAGCTGTGACACACGAGGACAGCGCGTTCGAGAGGGCCTGGATGGCCGAGGTGGTGGAGCGTACCCTCAGCCGGCACTCGGCCTCCGTCGACATCGATCTCGCCACCACCTCGGTGAAAGCCGTGCTCACGGACCGCAAGAGCGGTTTCTATATCAAGACGCAATCGGCTCTGATATATGGGGAGGATCTCGCCCCGCAGATCGCCCCGTATCGGATCGGTCCGGACGCGTTCAGTCATCTTTTCAATCTCGAACTCGATCTCGCGACGGTCCGGGACGCCATGGGTGGAGCCTCTGGGGATTTACCTCAAACCCTGGTGTTGCGCCTTGTGAAGCGAGTCCTGCGTGCCGGTCTGGAACTGTTTGCCGAACGGCTTCAGATATATACGCGCGACCCGCACGACTGCTGCGAGCTCTTCGGGCAGCAATATCCCGAGAAGGCCGCCGACATGCGGGAGGCGCTGGGCTTGATGTCCGGGTCGACGGATCCCGCCGAGGCGCTTGAACGCGTTGAATCATTGATCCGATGGATGGCGGCCGAGAGGGCGCGCATTTATCCCGGAGCGGTGCCGAGGATCGCCTTCATCGACGACCTCGGAGTCTGAGGGGCGTCACCACCGCTGAAGACGGGAAGCGGCCTCGCGCAGGACGTCGTCCTGCTTGCAGAAGGCGAAGCGGACCTGGCTGCGACCGGCGTCGGGGTCGTCGTAGAAGACGGAGTTGGGGATGGCCACGACGCCGCAGCGGTCGGGGAGGGCGCGGCAGAAGGCGTAGGCGTCCTTCTCGCCGAAGGGGGTGATGTCGGTCGTGATGAAGTACGTGCCCTGGGGCTGGTAGACCTCGAATCCGGCCGCGCGCAAGCCGTCGCCGAGCAGGTCGCGCTTGCGTTGCATGTCGGTGCGGAAGCCGTCGAAGTACGCGTCCGGCAGGCGCAGGGCCTCGGCGATCGCGTACTGGAACGGACCGGCGCTGACGTACGTCAGGTACTGCTTGGCGGTCCGGACCGCTGCCACGAGCGGGCCGTCCGCCATGACCCAGCCGACCTTCCATCCGGTGAAGGAGAAGGTCTTGCCGGCGGAGGAGATGGAGACGGTGCGCTCGCGCATGCCGGGGAACGTCGCCATCGGGACGTGGGTGGCACCGTCGAAGGTCAGGTGCTCGTACACCTCGTCGGTGACGACGAGCAGGTCGTGTTCGACGGCGAGCGCGGCGATGGCGCTCTGCTCCTCGGTGGTGAGGACCATCCCGGTGGGGTTGTGAGGCGTGTTCAGGAGCAGCAGGCGGGTCCGCGGGGTGATCTTCGAGCGCAGCTCGTCCAGGTCCGGGCGGAAGGACGGGGCGTGCAGGGTGAGCGGTACGCGCTGCGCGCCGGCCATGGCGATGCAGGCGGCGTAGGAGTCGTAGAACGGTTCGAAGGCGATCACCTCGTCGCCCGGCTCCAGCAACGCGAGCATGGTCGCGGCGATCGCCTCCGTGGCCCCCGCGGTGACCAAGACCTCCGTGTCCGGGTCGAGGCTCAGGTCGTAGAAGCGGCGCTGGTGGTCGGCGATCGCCTGGCGCAGCTCCGGGATGCCGGGGCCCGGCGGGTACTGGTTGCCGCGGCCGTCGCGCAGCGCGCGTACGGCAGCCTCACGGACCGACTCCGGACCGTCCGTGTCCGGGAAGCCCTGGCCCAGGTTGATCGCGCCCGTCGCCGCCGCCAGTGCCGACATCTCCGCGAAGATCGTCGTCCCGAGTCCGTCCAGCCTTCGGTTCAGCAGTGGTCTGGCGCTCATGTCTCCACCGTTCTCACTCGGGTGCCCGTCGATTCTCCGGGGGCCATCCTGACTCATCGCCGCAATCCTGCGGGGAAGCTCTGGACTTGCTCAAGTGTGCTTTGGGCCGCGTAGGGCGCGGGCATCCCCCCAGCACGCGGGACGAAGGGGATCCCGCACCCCGGGGAACCGGGGCAGCAGAGAGGGGTCGGGGGATGATCCTCGGAATAGTGATCTTCGTGGCGGTGGTCGTGGTGATCGTCGTGGTGGCGGTCAAGGCCGGAGGTGGCCGCGGGGGCCGCGGGGGCCGTGGGGGCGGCAGCGCCGCCGGTGGCGGTGCGGGCTGGTGGGCCGGGAGCGGCTCCTCGGGCCACTCCTCCTCGTGCGGCTCCTCGTCGTCCAGCTGTGGCTCCTCCTCGTCCAGCTGCGGTTCCTCGTCCTCGTCCTGCGGTGGCGGCGGAGGATGCGGTTCCAGCTGACACGGGGCAGCATGGATCCATGGGATCCATGGCTTCCGACGTCGGACCACCCTTCGTGCCGCGTCCCGCATACGTGAGGCGCCCGCCGGGCACAACTTCCGTCGGGCGTCTTCTTGTTCGGACGTCACGGCCGCGCATTACGGCGTACGGGCGGCATGTGGTTGAACACGTGAACTGTGTAGCCCCCGAGGGGATGTAAACCCCTGCAACTTGGGTAAAAACGCTGTGAGTGCCGTGCCTTTCATGATTCCCTCGGTTGAGTAGACCAGTCCTCGGACCTCCCTGGACTTCCTGTGGACCCGTGCCGGTGTCCCCCCACCCGTTGACTACCGCTGGCGGGCCCCGGCCCATCTCCCTCGCGCGTTTGCGGAGCCGACTCATGCTCACGACCCTCCAGACCACCTATACCGACACGCGTGCCGCCGATCTCGCCTGGGCCCTGGGTCGGGAGCGGCTGCCCGCCCTGGCCGTACTGAACCTCGAACTGGACGGCGCGAAAGTGGAGTTGCGCCTGCTCGGCGCCTCCCACCAGGTACTCCTGGAGGAGGGCGACGTGCTCTGCTCCGAGACCGTCGCCTGTATGCCCGGCAGTAGCACCCCGCTACCGCTCGGCGTGGCCAAGCGCGTCGGCGACTGGGAGTACGAGTTCGCCGCGCGGGTCGAGAACCTCTCGCGCGGCTCCTTCGCCGGGCGGGCCCAGGAACTGCTCGCGCTGGTCGCGGATCACCCGAACGGGCTCGCCGGCACCTTCCCCGGCAGCCCGCACGCCTTCACCGCCATGCTCGCGCAGCGCTACGAGGGTCAGGTCCGGTGGCGGACCTGGCACGCGTACCCGCAGGAAGGGCAGTTGGTGGCCACCCGTACCCGGGTCGGCGTACGGACGTCCGCGGCGGGCGCCGGAGCCGACGCGGGCGCGCCGGGCGCCGTGCGGGTGGGCGCGCAGGCGCCGGTGCTGATCTAGGGGCGCCCGGCCGCCCGTTGCGGGGCGCCGGCGCCGATCCGGCGGCGCCGGGGTCGCGGGGTCGCGGAGTTGCCGGGCGGTTACGCCAACTGCCCGAACCAGTGCGCCACTTACACCCATGTGGGTGACCGGATGCGAGCAGACCGTGACGTACGGTTCGCTTCATGATCGACCGTTCCGCCCCGCGCGGGGTGCTTCGCACCCGGTGGCGCCGCCATCCGGCTCCGGAGCCGCGCGGTGTGGCCCGCGTCCCGGCCGCCCTGCCCGTACGGCCCAGGACCGGCCGACTGCTCGTCCTCGCCACCGTGTTCGTCTGCGCCGCCTGCGGGCTCGTATACGAACTGGAGCTGCTCGCCCTCGGCTCGTACCTGATCGGCGACTCCGTCACCCAGGCGTCGGTCGTGCTGTCCGTCATGGTCTTCGCCATGGGCGTCGGCTCCCTGCTGGCCAAGGCCCTGCGCGGCCGCCCCGCCTTCGGCTTCGCCCTCGTCGAAGCGGGCCTCGCCCTGCTCGGCGGGCTCTCGGCCATGGCGCTCTACGCCAGCTTCGCCTGGCTGGGGGAGTCCCGGCCCGCGCTGGTCGCCTTCTCCTTCGCCATCGGCGTCCTCATCGGCGCCGAGATCCCGCTCCTGATGGTCCTCATCCAGCGCATCCGCAGACAGGACGCGGGCGGCGCCGTCGCCGACCTGTTCGCCGCCGACTACGTCGGCGCCCTCGTCGGCGGCCTCGCCTTCCCCTTCCTGCTGCTGCCCGTCCTCGGGCAGCTCACCGGCGCCATGCTCACCGGGACCGTCAACGTCGTCGCCGGCGGCGGCCTCGTCCTGTGGCTGTTCCGCCGGGACCTGAGCCGCCGCGCCCGCTGGCTGCTCGTCGCCGTCAACATCACCGTCCTCGCCGCCCTGGGCTGCGCCACCGTCCTCGCCGACGACTTCGAACGCGTCGCCCGCCGCGCCGTCTACGGCGGCGAGGTGCGCGTCGCCGTGCAGACCGGCGTGCAGGAACTCGTCCTCACCGGTCCCCCGAACGGCTCACCGCGCTCCCTCGACCTCTTCCTCGACGGCCGCCTGCGGGTCAGCGGCTACGACGAGTACCGCTACCACGAGGCCCTCGTGCACCCCGCGATGACCGGCCCCCACAGCCGGGTCCTGGTCCTCGGCGGCGGCGACGGACTCGCCGCCCGCGAGGTGCTGCGCTACCGCGACGTCGCCTCCGTCACCGTCGTCGAGCTCGACCCCGGAGTCGTGCGGCTCGCCCGGACCGACCCGATGCTCTCCGCGCTGAACGGGCGGGCGTACGAGGACCCGCGGCTCGGCGTCGTCACCGCGGACGCCTTCCGCTGGCTGCGCGCACCCGCCGCCCGGGCCCGCTTCGACGTCATCGTCTCCGACCTGCCCGACCCCGGGATCACGCCCAGCACGAAGCTGTACTCGCAGGAGTTCTACGGGCTGGCCGCGCGGGCCCTGCGCCCCGGCGGGCGGCTCGCCGTCCACGCGGGGCCGCCCGGCACCAGGCCCCGTACCTACTGGACCGTCGAGGCCACCCTGCGCGCGGCCGGCCTGCGCACCGCCCCCTACAGCGCGGGCGGCCGCCTCTCGGGCTTCGCCGCCGGCCCCGACCGGGCGCTCGGCGCCTCCGCCCCCGCGGCGAAGCTCCCGCAGGACTGGGGCTTCGTCCTGGCGGCCCCCGACGGCGTGCCCCGGCTGCGGGTGGACCGGGAGACGCCCGCCCTGCGCTCCCTGTCCACGCAGTCGCTGGCCGACGCGGCCCGGGACACGGAGCGCACCCGGGTGGGGGGCCTCCCGCCGTCGACGCTGCCGCACCCGAGGTACTCGTAGGCGGGGTACGCGTAGCCGGGGTACTCGTGGCGGGGCGGCCGCGTCGGTAGGCTCGTCCGCATGGAGCATCAGGTGTTCGTACCGGTCCCCTCCGCCGACGTTCGCGCCGTGCTGCGCGACCCCGCCCGGCTGGCACGGTGCGTGCCGGGGCTCCAGCAGGACGCCGACACCGAGGCCGGGCCGCTGTCCGGCCGGCTGAAGGTGCGGGTCGGCGGGCACACCGTCACCTACCGCGGCGCTCTCTCCGTCACCGAGCAGGACCCGGACCGCTTCACCCTCGCGGGCGAAGGAACCGAGGTGCGGGGGAGCGGGGTCGTGAAGCTCACCCTCGCGCTGCGCCTCGCCGAGGCGGACGGCGGCACCCGGCTGGAGTTCACCGCCGAGTCCGCCGCCGACGGGCGCGCCGCCGCCTTCGACCCCGACGCTGCCGCCACGGCCGCACACCGCCTCCTGGACCGGGCCGCCGGGCACCTCGCGGCCGTCGCGGTCGACGGGGCGATCGGGCCGGACGACGAGGCTGTGGACGCCGACGCGGGCTTGAGCGGCGACGTGGACTTGAGCGGCGACGTGGACTTGGGCGTCGACCAGGACGCGGACCACGGCGCGGACCAAGGCGCGGACCAGGACCCCGGCCCGGGGTTCACCGAGGTCACCGCGTCCGTGTTCGACACCGAGGTCCCGCCCCCGTCCCTGGACCCGTTCCTGGAGGGCACCTTCGAAGGCATGGCCGACCTCGGGGACCTGGGCGGACCCCCGCGTCCGCCGGCCGAGGCCGCGCACGCCCGTCGCACGATGATCGGCCGCAGCGCCGAGGAGGTCGACCACGCGCCCCCGCGCGGCCGCTACGCCCCGGTCCCGGCCCCGACGTCCGCCTCCGCGAACGCCAACCTCCGCTGGATCGCCCCGGCCGCCGCCGTGGCCGTGGCCTCGGCGGTCCTCCTGGGCCGCGCCCTGCGCCGCCGCCGCTGACCCGGGGAACGCGCCCGCCGGACCCGGGGAACGCGCCCGCTCCCGCGTGCGGACCTGATCACCCGCCGGGCTGACTAAGGTCATGGCATGAGTACGCAACTGCGCGCCGGCGGCGCCGAGGTGACCATCGACCAGGAGAACGGCTGCCGGATCAGCAGTCTGCGCATCGACGGGACGGAACTGCTGCGGCAGGGGGACCACTACGGGTCCTTCCCCATGGTCCCGTGGTGCGGCCGGACCAGGGACGGGCAGTTCCAGGACGGCGCGACCCTGCACCAGCTGCCGCTCAACCACCCGCCGCACGCCATCCACGGCTTCGGCCGGGACGCCGCCTGGCGCCGCGCCCGGACCACCGACACCGAGGCCGCGTTCACGTACCCGCTCGCCGACCCGTGGCCCTACGAGGGCCTGGTCACCCAGATCTTCGAGCTCGGCGAGAACGCGCTGACCCTGACCCTGGGCATCGAGACCTACCAGGACTCCTTCCCGGCGCAGGCCGGCTGGCACCCCTGGTTCCACCGCAACCTCGGCAACGGCGGCGAGGACGTGCGCATCGACTTCGAGGCCGCCTGGCAGGAGGAGCGCGGCGCCGACCACCTGCCCACCGGCAACCGCATCGACCCGAAGCCGGGCCCCTGGGACGACTGCTTCGGCATGCCGTACGGGGTCGACGTCACCCTGACCTGGCCCGACGCCCTGGAGCTGAAGGTCACCAGCCGCTCCGAATGGGTGGTCGTGTACGACGAGGAGTCCGAGGCGGTCTGCGTGGAACCGCAGTCGGGCCCGCCCAACGGCCTGAACAGCCTCCCCCAGCTGGTCACCCCCGTGGACCCGCTGGAGATCTCCACCACGTGGACGTGGCGGCGGCTCGGGTAGTGCCCAATTAAGCTCGGTGCCATGAGTGACGTACGCGATGCGCTTCTGCAGCAGATCAAGGACAAGGCCGTCGTGCACGGCAAGGTGATCCTCTCCTCCGGCCGGGAGGCCGACTATTACATCGACCTCCGCCGGATCACCCTGGACGGCGAGGCCGCCCCGCTGGTCGGCCAGGTCATGCTCGACCTCACCGCCGACCTGGAGTTCGACTGCGTCGGCGGCCTGACGCTGGGTGCCGACCCGGTCGCCACCTCGATGCTGCACGCCTCCGCCGCGCGCGGCGCGCGCCTGGACGCCTTCGTCGTCCGCAAGGCGCAGAAGGCGCACGGCATGCAGCGCCGCATCGAGGGCACCGACGTGAAGGGCAAGCGCTGCCTGGTGGTCGAGGACACCTCGACCACCGGCGGTTCCCCGCTGACCGCCGTCGAGGCGGTCCGCGAGGCCGGGGGCGAGGTCGTCGCCGTCGCGACGATCGTCGACCGCGGCGCGGCCGACGCCATCGCGGCCGCCGGACTGCCGTACCTCACGGGCTACCAGCTGGACGACCTCGGTTTGTCCTAACCCTCGGACACCGGGTCGTGCTTCCGCACAACTGGTGACTTAGGTCCCCGGAAGTCCGGAACTAGGCCCTGACCTGCGGTTTTTCGGTCGGGTGGAGTGTTTCACGTGAAACACTCCACCCGGATCGGGCCGCGCGGCGCCGTCACGGAGGTGGAGTGGGGGCGCGAGTCTGGAAAGATGGGGGAGACGGCAACGTCGCCCCCAGGTCAGGGCCCGCAATAAGCACACTCCCCGCACATCCAAGGAGCGGACAGATGCCCATCGCAACCCCCGAGGTCTACAACGAGATGCTCGACCGGGCGAAGGCAGGCAAGTTTGCCTACCCGGCGATCAACGTGACCTCGACCCAGACCCTGCACGCTGCACTGCGCGGCTTCGCGGAGGCCGAGAGCGACGGCATCATCCAGATCTCCACCGGTGGTGCGGAGTTCCTGGGTGGCCAGTACAACAAGGACATGGTCACCGGTGCCGCCGCCCTGGCCGAGTTCGCGCACATCGTGGCCGCCAAGTACGACATCACCGTCGCGCTGCACACGGACCACTGCCCCAAGGACAAGCTGGACACCTACGTCCGCCCGCTGATCGAGATCTCGGCCGAGCGCGTGGCCCGTGGCCTCAACCCGCTCTTCCAGTCGCACATGTGGGACGGTTCCGCCGAGACCCTGGCCGACAACCTGGCCATCGGCCAGGAGCTGCTCGCCAAGGCCGCCGCCGCGAAGATCATCCTCGAGGTCGAGATCACCCCGACCGGTGGCGAGGAAGACGGCGTCAGCCACGAGATCAACGACGAGCTGTACACCACCGTCGACGACGCGCTGCGCACCGCCGAGGCCCTGGGCCTGGGCGAGAAGGGCCGCTACCTGCTGGCCGCCTCCTTCGGCAACGTGCACGGCGTCTACAAGCCGGGCAACGTCGTCCTGCGCCCCGAGCTCCTCAAGGACCTCCAGGCCGGCGTCGGCGAGAAGTACGGCAAGTCCTCCCCGTTCGACTTCGTCTTCCACGGCGGCTCGGGCTCCACGGCCGAGGAGATCGCCACCGCGCTGGAGAACGGCGTCGTGAAGATGAACCTCGACACCGACACCCAGTACGCCTTCACCCGTCCGGTCGTGGACCACATGTTCCGCAACTACGACGCGGTCCTGAAGGTCGACGGCGAGGTCGGCACCAAGTCGAAGTACGACCCCCGCACGTGGGGCAAGGCCGCCGAGGCCGGCATGGCCGCGCGCGTCACCGAGGCCTGCGCGAACCTGCGTTCCACGGGCACCAAGCTCAAGTAAGCGGCGCCTCACGCGGCAGCGGCTTTCCCGGGAGGGCCCGGCTCCACCGTCCACGGACGGAGGGGCCGGGCCCTTCTGGCGTGGTTACCGCTTCAGCTCGGCGTACGCCTCTTCGCTGCTGTCCTTGAGGAACTGCCAGCAGCGCTCGGTCTCGTCCTTCTCGTTGATCTCGCCGGCGGCGCGGCCCAGGGCCGCCAGGCAGCGCAGGAACCCGCGGTTGGCCTGGTGGCTCCACGGGACGGGGCCGTGTCCCTTCCAGCCGGCCCGGCGCAGCGCGTCGAGCCCGCGGTGGTAGCCGGTACGCGCGTACGCGTACGACTCGATCACGCGCCCGCCTTCGTAGGCGTCCTCGGCGAGGATCGCCCAGGCGAGCGAGAACGTGGGGTACTGGGCCGCGACCTCGGCCGGCGGCAGGGACTCCTCGCTGAGGAGGCGGTACGCCTCTTCGTTCTCCGGCAGGTGGGTCGGCTCGGGGCCGCCGAGCAGGTTCTTGTGCATCGTCATGCCGTCAGTCTGTCACCCGCGATCAGGTGTCCGTGAGGGCCGCTGAAGTTCTGCCGGTCCGTTCCGGTGGGGGGAGAGCAAGGGCCGGACCACGGCGTGGGATTTCTGGCGACAAACGGTGGAGCGACGCTCTTCCTGCTGCTGCTCATCGCACGGCTCAGGCATCGTGAAATCCTGGAGTTTCGTTTCATCGCGGGCATGCTGCTGCTGATTCCGGTCATCCCGTTCACGATGTTCGGCACTGGAGCTCTGTTGGTGGGCATGCTGGCCACCCAGGTCGCGTTCGCGGCGTGGGTCATGCCGGTACCGGGGCCCGAGCGGCCGGTCGGCCGGCAAGAGCATCGGCCGGGAATAGCTGTGGATCAGGAGACGAGCCGGACGACGAGGGGGCCGTGGCGGCGCTCGGTCGTCGCCGGGTCGGCGGAGTACGAGTACCCCGGCGCCCCCTGACCGACCGGCCCATCTCCGGTCGCGGTGGGTGACGTGCGCCACTGACTATTGAAGCCCTGCGGCACGACGGTCTTATGATGCGGACAGGGGACCGGAGCTCCACTCACCTCACCGGAAGGAGCGGACCGCTACCCGGAAGCACGTATCGAGGAGACAGCGATGTCGCACGCCCTTGATGCCTCCGGAGACGGCGGTTCGGACACCCCGAACCTCGACTTCGCCGGCACGACTCCCTACGAGGACTACGTCCAGGCGGACGTCCTCACCCACCTCCAGCACCTGCGCTCGGACGACCCGGGCGAGATGGTCTTCCTGGTCACCACCCAGGTCATGGAGCTGTGGTTCACGGTCATCGTCCACGAGTGGGAGACCGCCGCGCAGGCGCTCCGCGAGGACCAGCTGCCCGTCGCGATGGATGCGCTGAAACGATCCCTCCGCGAGCTGGAGGCCCTCAACGCCTCTTGGCGCCCCCTCGCCCAGCTGACCCCGGGCCAGTTCAACGCGTACCGCGCCGCCCTCGGAGAGGGCTCCGGCTTCCAGTCGGCGATGTACCGCCGGATGGAGTTCCTGCTCGGCGACAAGGCCGCCTCCATGCTGGTCCCGCACCGCGGCGCCCCGCGCGTCCACGCGGAGCTGGAGAAGGCACTCCAGGAGCCCAGCCTCTACGACGAGGTGCTGAGCCTCCTCGCCCGCCGCGGCCTCCCGGTCCCGCAGGCGGTCCTCGACCGCGACCTCTCGCAGCGCTACGAGCCCTCGCCCGAGGTCGAAGCCGTCTGGACGGCCCTGTACGCGACCCCGGACGCCCACCTGGACCTGCACCGCCTCGGCGAGGTCCTCACCGACGTGGCCGAGCTGGTCTGGCGCTGGCGCAACGACCACCTGGTCGCCACCCGGCGCGCGATGGGCGCGAAGACGGGCACGGGCGGTTCGGCCGGCGTGACCTGGCTGGAGAAGCGGGCCCAGAAGAACGTGTTCCCGGAGCTCTGGACGGCGCGCAGCCATGTATGAGCCGATCGTGGACGTATACGTGACCCCCGACCTGGCGGCCCGCGCCGAAGCCCTGGACGCGGCCGATCCCCTCGGCAAGCTCCGCGACCGCTTCTCCCTCCCCGAGGGCGTGGTCTACCTCGACGGCAACAGCCTCGGCGCGCTCCCCTCGGGGGTGGCCGCCCGGCTCGCCGAGGTCGTCACGGAGCAGTGGGGCACCCGCCTGATCCGATCCTGGACCGAGGGCGAGGCCAATTGGTGGAACGCCCCCGAGCGCATCGGCGACCGGATAGCCCCGCTGGTCGGCGCCGCGGCCGGCCAGGTGGTCGTCGGCGACTCCACCAGCGTCAACCTGTTCAAGGCGCTGGTCGGCGCCGCCCGGCTGGCCGCGCCCGGCCGGACCGAGCTGCTCGTGGACGCCGCGACCTTCCCCACCGACGGCTACATCGCCGAATCGGCGGCCCGGATGACGGGCCTGCGCGTCGTCCCGGTCGACCCGGCCGACGCCGCGGGGGCGATGGGCCCGGACACCGCCGTGGTGCTCCTCAACCACGCCGACTACCGCACCGGCCGCCTGCACGACCTGCCCGGCCTCACCGAGGCCGCGCACGCCGCCGGGGCGCTCGTCGTCTGGGACCTGTGCCACACGGCCGGGGCGCTGCCCGTGGGCCTCGACGCGCACGGGGTGGACCTCGCGGTCGGCTGTACGTACAAGTACCTCAACGGCGGCCCCGGCGCCCCCGCGTACCTGTACGTCGCGGCCCGCCACCAGGGCGATTTCGACTCCCCGCTGCCGGGCTGGAACGGCCACGCGGACCCGTTCGCGATGACCCCCTCCTACGAGGCGGCGCAGGGCGTGGCGCGGGCCCGGGTCGGGACCCCGGACATCCTGTCCATGCTCGCGCTGGAGGCCGCCCTGGACGCCTGGGACGGGGTCGCGGTCGAGGAGGTCCGCGCGAAGTCCCTCGCGCTGACCGACTTCTTCCTCGACTGCGTGGCGGCGTACGTCCCGGCGGGCAAGGTCGAGCTGGTCACCCCGACCGGGCACGACCAGCGCGCCAGCCAGGTGTCGCTGCGCACGGAGAACGCCGACGGGATCATGCGCGAGCTGATCTCCCGCGGGGTGATCGGGGACTTCCGCGCCCCCGACGTCCTGCGCTTCGGATTCACTCCGCTGTACGTCGGCTTCGCGGACGCGGAGCGTGCGGCGCGCGCACTGGGTCACATTTTCGGGTGAACCGGTAGCGAAACGTCACATCACCGCGCGGGCGGGGCTACGGCCCCGCCCGCGCCGGTATCTCCCCGGCCCGCCACGGAGGGGGCCGTTCCGGCCTGATACGGTCCCGCTCTGCCGGGACACCGGAACACCAGTCCCCCTCGTCCCACGCGTTACCGGAGGTTGAGCCGATGACGGACCCCGCAGCCGAACGGGACGCAGCCGAACGGGACGCCGCCGAGGCCGCCTCGGCCTTCTCCCACCCGCCCGTGGTCCCCGACGCCACGGCCGCCTACGGTGAACACCCCGACCAGATCGTCGACTTCCACGCACCGCGCGGAGAGCGCGCGCAGCCGGGTGTCGCGCGCTCCGCGCCGCTGGTCGTCGTCCTGCACGGAGGGGCGTGGCGCGCCCCGTACGACCGGCAGCACATCAGCCCCTTCGCGGACTTCCTGGCCCGGCAGGGTTTCGCCGTCGCCAACGTCGAGTACCGGCGCGGCCAGTCCCGGGCATCGCTGCCCCTGCCCCACCAGGACGCCCAGGGCCCGGTCGCCGGCCGCTGGCCCGAGACCTTCGACGACGTGGCCGCCGCACTGGACGCCCTCCCGGAGCTGGCCGCCGGCGCCCTGCCGGAGGCCGACCCCCGCCGCATGGTGCTGACCGGCCACTCGGCCGGAGGCCACCTCGCGCTGTGGGCCGCGGCCCGGCACGTGCTCCCGCCCGACGCCCCGGCCGGCTGGCGGCTGCCCTCGCCGCCGCTGCTGCGCGGTGTGGTGGCGCTGGCTCCGATCGCGGACTTCGCGGTGGCGGAGGAGCTCGGGGTGTGCGGGGGCGCCTCGGCGCAACTCCTGGGCGGTGCCGGAGCCTTCGCCGCGCGGCGCCCGTACGCCGATCCGGCGGCGCTGCTCCCGACCGGCATCGCGACGGCGGTGGTTCAGGGCCGGAGCGACATCGTGGTCCCGGAGGCGGTGTCGGAGGCGTACGTCGCGGCGGCGGCGCTGGCGGGGGAGATGGTGGGTCTGACCCTGCTGGACGGGGTCGGCCACTTCCCCCTCATCGACCCGGCGGCGGACGCGTGCGCGGTGGTGTCGGAGGAGATCGCGCAGCTGGGGTGGTAGCCCCGACGGCGCGCCCGCCCGCCCGACCGCCCGCCCGGGATCAGGCCGGTTCGCGGAGGGCCCCCATGCGCTCCCGCAGCTCGGTGACCTTGACGGACTCGCCGCCCTTCTCGCAGATCCCCAGTGCCCGCTCGCAGCAGGCTCCCTGGCCCGCCGCATCCGGTCCCCGATGACGGCGCGGTCAACTGCTCCTGGATTCACGCCTGTTGGTCCGCGCGGGCGGGGGGACCGTACGGGTCGCGGACGAGGCGGGTCCGAGCCGGTGGCCCCACGCGGAAGGGGCGGTGCGCACCGTACGGTGCGCACCGCCCCTTCCGTCGTGTCCGTCGTGCTCAGCCGTTCCTAGAGGAACGAGTTGATCTCGATCGTCTCGGTGCGGCCGGGGCCGACGCCGATCGCGGAGATCGGGGCGCCCGACATCTCCTCGAGGGCCTTGACGTACGCCTGGGCGTTCTTCGGGAGGTCCGCGAAGGTCTTGGCCTTGGTGATGTCCTCGGACCAGCCGGGGAAGTTTTCGTAGATCGGCTTCGCGTGGTGGAAGTCCGTCTGCGAGTACGGGAGCTCCTCGACGCGCTTGCCGTCGATCTCGTACGCGACGCAGACCGGGATCTCTTCCCAGCCGGTCAGCACGTCCAGCTTGGTGAGGAAGAAGTCCGTCAGGCCGTTGACGCGGGTCGCGTAGCGCGCGATCGGGGCGTCGAACCAGCCGCAGCGGCGGTCACGGCCGGTGGTCACGCCGCGCTCGCCGCCGATGCGGCGCAGGGCCTCGCCGTCCGCGTCGAACAGCTCGGTCGGGAACGGGCCGGCGCCGACGCGGGTCGTGTACGCCTTCAGGATGCCGATGACGCGGCTGATCTTCGTCGGGCCGACGCCCGCACCGGTGCAGGCGCCACCGGCGGTCGGGTTCGAGGAGGTGACGAAGGGGTACGTGCCGTGGTCGACGTCGAGCAGGGTGCCCTGGCCGCCCTCGAAGAGCACGACCTTGTCCTGGTCGAGCGCCTTGTTGATGATCAGGGTGGTGTCGGCGACGTACTGCTTGATCTGCTCCGCGTAGCCGAGCAGCTCTTCGACGATCTGCGCCGACTCGATCGCGCGGCGGTTGTACAGCTTCGTGAGGAGCTGGTTCTTGCCCTCCAGCGCCGCTTCGACCTTCTGGGTGAGGATCGACTCGTCGTAGAGGTCCTGGATCCGGATGCCGACGCGGTTGATCTTGTCCGCGTAGGTCGGTCCGATGCCGCGGCCGGTCGTACCGATCTTGCGCTTGCCGAGGAAGCGCTCGCCGACCTTGTCGAGGGTGACGTTGTACGGCGTGATCACGTGCGCGTTGCCGCTGACCAGCAGCTTCGAGGTGTCGATGCCGCGCTCGTTCAGACCGCGCAGCTCGGAGAGCAGGACGGCCGGGTCGATGACGACACCGTTGCCGATGACCGGGGTGCATCCGGGGGAGAGGATGCCGGAAGGGAGAAGGTGCAGTGCGTACTTCTGATCGCCCACGACGACCGTGTGGCCGGCGTTGTTGCCACCCTGGTAACGCACTACATAGTCAACGGATCCACCGAGCAGGTCGGTGGCCTTTCCCTTGCCCTCGTCACCCCACTGAGCTCCGAGCAGCACAAGAGCGGGCACAGGCGTACACCTCTTCCGGATGGGGCATGTCCAAGGTCAGGGGGCGTACGACGATGTACACCGCAGGCTGAGCCGTCGGACCGGTACCCCGGAATAGACGAAGGCCCTGGCGCAATAGCGCAAGGGCCTCTTGCACAAAGATGCTACCCGAGGAAGGACCGAGGTGTCGGCTCCAGAGCCCACCATGAGCCATGCGGGCGCGCCGGTAGGCGGCCTGCTCGTGCTCGTCGACCCGGTCGCCCGCCGTCTTGACGGCGAGTCGGTGCGAATCGCGAAAGATGTGTTGTCAGCGGGAGCGGCGGCGAAAATTTGCCTCCCGGACTCACGGGAGGAGTTTGCGCGGGCCCTCGCCCGCCGGGGTCATCGGCAGCCGGTGATCGTGGGCGACGACCGCGCACTCGTACGGGCCGTCGGGCTGCTGCACCGTGAGCGGGCGCTGTCCGAGGGGGCCGTTTCGCTGATTCCGGTGGGGCCGGCGGGGTCGCTGGTCCTGGCGCTGCAGCTCGGCGTGCCGCTGTCGGCCGTGGCCGCCGCGCGGGCGGTGCTGGACGGGGCCGTCGGCATGCGGGACCTGCTGGTCGACGACAGCGACGGGGTGGTGCTGGGCGGGATCGGCATCCCGCCGCCCCCCGGACCCGGACCGGGAGCGGGAGCCGGCTCCCGGTCCGGGGGCGTGCCGCGGCCGGCCGGGCCGTCCGTGTGGAACGCGTACCGCTCGCTGGTCCGTACGTTCGGCCGCCCGACGGCGGGAGGTCCGTCCGGAACCGGAACCCGAGGCGGCCACCGGCTTCGGGTGGAGGCCGACGGGGTGGTCCTGGCGGACGTGGACGGGATGGTGGAGGACGTGGCCGTGTCGGCCCGGGAGGGCGACGGGCTCGCGGACGTGCTGGTCCGGATGAGGGCGGTGGCGGCTGCGCCGGGGCCCGGGCCGGGCTCGGGCCCGGGCGCGGGCTTCGTCCCGGGGCCCGGAGCCGGACGGGTGGTGCGGGTGCGGGCTTCGGCCGTGACGGTGTCCGGGGAGGACTTCCGCTACCGGTCGGACGTCGGCATCACCGGCCCGGTCCGGCGTCGTACGTGGACCTTGCACCCGGGCGCCTGGGGGCTGACACTGCCGCTGCAGCGCTGACGCTCGCGCTGACCCGGGGGAGGATCGGTGGCAGGGATGGCGGACGTTCCGCGGTGGATCGGGGTGGGCCGGTGCTTGGCGTGGTGACCGGGGACGGCGGAGATCCGGCCGCCTCGCGGGGCCCGGCCGTCTCGCCGGGTCCGGCCGTTTCGCAGGGCCTGGCCCTTTCGCCGGGTCCGGCCGTCTTGCAGGGCTCGGCGCCGGTGCCCGGGCCGCCCGGGGAGGCGGCCGTCCGGGACGCGCTCGCGGACTGGCGACAGGACGCCGCCCTGATCGGATTGCTGCCGGTGCTGTGCTGGCCCGCGCTGATCGGGGCGCTGGTCACCCGCCCGGCACCGCTGAAGGTGGTGCTCCTGGTGGTGCTGTGCCTGCCGGTGCTCGTCGCGCTCCGGGAGCTGTACGTGGCCCAGCGCGTGCGGGGCCGCCTGCGGGACCCGGAGCTGCGCTGGGTTCCGTACGAGGTGGAGGTGGTGCGTGGGCGCGGGCTGCCGCCGCTGCTCGTTCTGGGCGGTGGCTCCGGTGGCTCTGGTGGCTCCGGTCAGGGGGAGCGCGTGCTGGCCCCGGGGCCGCTGGGGTGGCGGGTGCTGGAGCGGCTGGTGTGGCTGGCCGGGGAACCGGGGCCGGGGGCCGTGGTGTGGGCCCCGCGCGCCCGGGCGCTGGGCCGGGCGCGCAGGCCGTGGCTGCGGGGCGCGCTCAGGCGGAGGCGGCCGCCTCGATGAGGTCGCAGACCGGGCCGGGCTGCGAGGCGAGGGAGGCATGGCTCGCGTCGAGCTCGACGGTCTTGCGGGGGTCCATGCGGGCGGCCATGCGGCGCTCGTTGTCGGGGTGGATCATGCGGTCGGCGGTGGAGACCTGGTACCAGGACGGCTTCGCGCGCCAGGCGGGCGCGGTGACGGCGTCGCCGAAGGTGGAGGCGAGGGGGGCCTTCTGGGTCACGGCCATGACCAGGGCTTCCTCGGGGGTGAGGTCCTGGGCGAAGCTCTCGTGGAAGGTGTCCTGCTTGACCCACAGATAGCCGTCGGAGTCGGGGAGGATGTTCTCGAAGGCCGCGGGCGGCTTCTCCTGGCTGATCCCGCCGGGGCTCTCGCCGGCGTCGGGGGCGAACGCGGCGACGTAGACCAGTCCGGTGACGTTGGGCAGGTCACCCGCCTCGGTGATGACCGCTCCGCCGTACGAGTGGCCGACGAGGAGCACCGGCCCGTCGATCTGCCGGACCATCTTGCGGGTCCGCTCGGCGTCGTCGGCGAGGGAGGTCAGCGGATTCTCGACGGCGTGCAGGTCGGTGTACCCGCGGCGGTGGAGCTCGCCGATGACCTTGGCCCAGTGGGCGGCGCCGCCCCAGAAGCCGTGGACGAGGACGATGGCGGGGGTGCGGACGGGGCTGTCGGCCATGAGGTTCTGCTCCTGAGTGCCGGTTTCCTGGGTCCCGTGGTCGGGTCGCAGGCCCCCCGGGCCACGCTAGGGGGAGAGTCCGGTCGCCGCCCGTCCGGGCTACGGCAGGTTCAGGGTCGCGCGGTGGTCGCGCCAGCGGTCCATCAGGCTCAGGAGTTCCGCCTGCATGAACTCGAAGAACGCCGCCGTCTCGGCGATCCGGGCGCCCGCGGGGGAGTCGGGGCCGAGACTGGCCGCGCCGTCGCGGAGGGTCTTCTCCCAGAGGGTCAGGATCTGGTCCCGGCGGGTGAAGGTCTCGTACCAGAGCTCGTTGTGCAGGACGTAGCGATCGCGTCGCGAACCCGGCTCGCGCTCCCGGCTGACCATGTTGACCTGGGACAGGTAGGAGACGGCCCCCGAGACCGCCGCGGGGCTGATCCGCAGGGCCTCGCCCAGCTCGGCCGAGGTCATCGCGCCGCCGTCGCTGGCGAGCAGCCGGGCGAAGACGCGCGCCGCCATCCGCTGCATTCCCGCCTCGGTCAGCTGCGCGGCGAACCGCTCGACGAAGCGGGCGACCGCTTCTTCATCCCGGGGGCCCCGGGGGCCCGCACCGGCCATCACGTCTGCTTCGTTCACGTCGTCAGCCACCCTTCCGACTTTACGTGATTCCCGACCTTCACAAAATTGTGAAAGAAGCGTACGTTCGGAAACATGACGAAGGCAATCAGCGTCGCCGGACTCCACAAGGCGTTCGGTCGCACCCACGCACTGGACGGTCTCGACCTCGCGGTGGCCACCGGAGAGGTGCACGGATTCCTCGGCCCCAACGGCGCCGGCAAGTCCACCGCGATCCGGGTCCTGCTCGGCCTGCTGCGCGCCGACTCCGGCGCCGTCGCACTGCTCGGCGGCGATCCGTGGGCCGATGCCGTCGAGCTGCACCGCCGCATCGCCTACGTACCCGGCGATGTCACCCTCTGGCGCGACCTCTCGGGCGGCGAGGTCATCGACCTCTACGGGCGCCTGCGCGGCGGCCGCGCGGGCCTCGACCGGGCGCGCCGGGCCGAGCTGATCGAGCGGTTCGAACTCGACCCGACCAAGAAGGGGCGCACGTACTCCAAGGGCAACCGGCAGAAGGTCGCCCTCGTCGCCGCCTTCGCCGCCGACGTGGAACTGCTCATCCTCGACGAGCCCACCTCCGGCCTCGACCCGCTGATGGAGGAGGTGTTCCGGAGCTGCGTCGCCGAGGCCCGCGCCGCCGGCCGCACCATCCTCCTCAGCTCGCACATCCTCAGCGAGGTCGAGACCCTCTGCGACCGGGTCAGCATCATCCGCAAGGGCCGTACGGTCGAGACCGGCAGCCTCGCCGAACTGCGCCACCTGACCCGTACGTCGATCAGCGCCGAACTCGCCGGACCGCCCGACGGGCTCGCCCACCTGCCGGGCGTCCACGACGTGGAGGTGCGGGACGGGAAAGTCCGGCTCCAGGCCGAGACGGACAAGCTGGACGCCGTACTGCGGTCGCTGGCCGCCTCGGGGGTACGGTCCCTGACCGCGACCCCGCCGACCCTCGAAGAGCTCTTCCTGCGGCACTACGCGCGGTCCGCCGAAGAGGCGGGGGAACCGCGATGAAGCACCGCCAACTGGCCGGGACGGGAACTCTGCTGCGTCTCGCCCTGCGCCGCGACCGCCTCATGATGCCGGTCTGGATCCTGGGCGTGGCCGCCCTGGTGCTCAGCCTGCCCGCCTCCCTCGAATCGGTGTACGCGACGCCGGCCGAACGGGCCCGCGTCCTCGCCACCATGAACGCGAACGGCTCCCTCCGCGCCCTCTACGGCCCCGCCTTCGGCGATTCGATCGGCGCGCTCACCGCGTGGCGCGGCGGGGTCTTCGCCGGCCTGCTCGCCGGGGTCATGAGCCTGATCATCGTGATCCGGCACACCCGCGAAGAGGAGGAGACGGGCCGTCAGGAGCTGCTGTCGGCGGCGATGGTGGGGCGCAGGGCCCCGCTGACGGCGGCCCTGCTGGCGGCCCTCGTGGCCGACGCCCTGGTCGCCCTCCTCGTCACGGCCGGGCTCGCCGGCCGGGGTGCGGGAGGGGGCGCGGGAGGGGGCGCGGGCGGAGCGCTCGCCCTCGGGCTCGGGCTCGGCGCCACCGGGATGCTGTTCGCGTCGGTGGCCGCCGTCACGGCGCAGCTCACCGAGAGCGCGCGGTCGGCCAAGGGGCTCGCCGGGGCGCTGCTCGGGGCGGCCTTCGTCCTGCGCGCGGCGGGCGACGCGGGCTCCGCGGACGGTGCGTCGGTGCTGACCTGGATCTCACCGCTGGGCTGGCTGGAGCACGTACGGGCCTTCGCGGCCGAACGCTGGTGGGTGCTCGCCCTGTTCGCGGCGGCCTTCGCGGTCCAGACGGCCGCGGCCTACGCGCTGGCCGGCCGACGCGACCTCGGCATGAGCTTCCTGGCGGTCCGCCCGGGCCCGGCCGAGGGGCGGCTCGGCGGCGCCGGTGCGCTCGCGTGGCGGCTGCAGCGGGGCGGGTTGCTCGGCTGGAGCCTCGGATTCCTGGTGGCCGGCGGGGTGTTCGGGGGGATGGCGGACGGGGCCACCGAACTGGTCGGCGACAACGCCAAGACCCGGGAGATCATCGAGCGGATGGGCGGCGCGGGCGGCCCGGCGGGCCTCACCGACGCCTTCCTGGCGACGATGGTTGGGATGCTGGGACTGGTGGCCGCACTCTTCATCGTGTCGGCGGTACTGCGCCTGGGCGCCGAGGAGTCGGGGCAGCGCGCGGAACCCGTCCTGGCGCACTCCGTCGGCCGCCTGCGCTGGGCCGCCGGCCACCTGGCCGTCGCCTTCGGCGGCTCGGCGCTGATCCTGCTGCTCGGCGGGCTCGGCCTGGGCCTCGGCCATGGCGGGGCCCTCGGACAGACCGTCGGGGGCGCCCTCGCGCAGCTCCCCGCGGTGTGGGTGATCGGGGCCGTCGCGGCCCTCCTGTACGGCGTGGTCCCCGGCCACGCGTCGGCCGGCTGGGCGGTGGCCGGGGCTGCGCTGACCCTCGGCTGGATCGGCCCCGCGCTGAACCTCCCCCGGGCGGTCCTCGACCTGTCCCCCTTCGCCCACCTGCCCCGGATCCCCGGCTCCGAGGCCCTGACCTGGGCTCCTCTGCTCATCTTGACCGCGCTGGCGGCGGCTCTCCTGGCCGCGGCCCTGGCCGCTCTGCGCCGCCGGGACCTGGCGGCCTGAGCCCCGACATTCCTTGATCCACGCCCGTCCGAAAAGTTGTCCACAGCTGTGGACAACTTTTCGGGATTCCCTAAGCGGGGGTCACCAGCCGGGTCTCGTACGCGAACACCGCCGCCTGTGTGCGGTCCCGCAGTCCCAGCTTGACCAGGATCCGGCTCACGTGCGTCTTGATGGTGGACTCGGCGATGATCAGCCGATCCGCGATCTCCGCGTTGGACAACCCTTGTGCGATCAGCACCAGTACCTCGGTCTCCCGCTCCGTCAGCTCCGTGACGCCCGCCGAGCCCACCTGCGTCCGGGTCTCCGACAACTTCGAGAACTCCGTGATCAGCCGCTTGGTCACGGAAGGCGCCAGCAGGGCCTCCCCGGCGGCCACCACCCTCACCCCATCGGCCAGTTGGCGGGCGGAGGCGTCCTTGAGGAGGAAGCCGGACGCGCCGGCCCGCAGTGCCTGGTACACGTACTCGTCGAGGTCGAAGGTCGTCAGGACCAGCACCTTCGCGTCCGTGTCGGCGGCCACGATCTCCCGGGTCGCCTCCAGGCCGTTCATCTCCGGCATCCGGATGTCCATCAGCACCACATCCGGCTTCAACGCCGCCACCTGGGCGATGGCCTCCCGCCCGTTCACCGCCTCCCCGGCGACCTCGATGCCCTCCATCGCGTTCAGCAGGACGGAGAAACCCTCACGGACCATCATCTGGTCGTCGACGATGAGCACACGGATCGTCATGCCGGATCCTTCGCCGGGTCCGGGCGGCTGCCGGCCACGGGTATGAACACCGCCACCTCGAACCCGCCGGAGGCCAGCTCCCCGGCGGTCATCTCCCCTTCCAGCATGGCCACCCGCTCGCGCATCCCGGTGACCCCCTGCCCGGCCCCCGGCGAGGGGCGCACGTCCCCGGTGCCGGCGTCGTTCACGATGCGCAGGCCCAGCCCGCCCAGCACGTACGAGACCTCGACCCCGGCGCTCGCGCCCGGCGCGTGCCGCAGGGTGTTGCTCAGGGCCTCCTGGATGATCCGATAGGCCGACAGCTCCACGCCCGGCGGCAGTTCGCGCACCGCGCCCGTCACGGTCTTGTCCACGCTCAGCCCGGCCTCCCGCACATTGGCCAACAGCCCGTCCAGCGAGGCCAGCGTCGGCTGCGGGGCGTCCGGCGCCTCGTAGTCGGCGGAGCGGACGACGCCCAGCACCCGGCGCAGCTCGGTCAGGGCCGCCACCGCGTTCTCCCGGATGGTGACGAACGCGGCCTCCAGCTCCGGCGGCGGGTTCTTCACCCGGTAGGGCGCGGCCTCCGCCTGGATGGCCACCACCGACATGTGGTGCGCGACCACGTCGTGGAGCTCCCGCGCGATCGTGGTCCGCTCCTCCAGCAAGGTCCGCCGGTCCCGCTCGACGGCGGTGACCTCCTGCTGTGCGGTGACCTCCTGCTCCGCCTGCTTGCGGATGTTGCGGATGCTCACTGCCAGCAGGGCGAGCGCCGAGGCGAAGGCCATCGGGCCGACGTTGATGCTCTGGCCGTGACCGAGGACGATGGACGTCCCGATGCCGATCGACAGCGTGACCACCCACATCCAGCCGGCCGTCCGGGGACTGGTCCGCATCGCCACCAGCGTCACCGTCGCGAGGTACGAGAAGAAGGTGGCGGGGATCCAGGGCCAGTTGGGATCGGACCCACTGATGACCGAGAAGACCATGGTGACCGCCACGGCGACCCAGAACGCGCCCAGCGGCCGCACCAGGGTCATCGCGATGGGGGCTGCCGCGAGCAGCCCCATCACCAGGGCAGCTGCCTGAGGCAGGCCGGTGGTGATCGAGGTGAAGACCACCACGAAGAACGCGATCAGGCAGACGACCGCGTGCGGCAGGTGCGCGGCCTCCACCCGTATCCGCTTCGGGAGCCGCCGGGTCAGCGGCCCGTCCGTGCGCATCGGGGCCAGGGGCCGATAGGCGAACGCGTCGGTGATCAGCGCCTCGCGCAGGCTCTGGACGAAGCCCGAAGCCAGTCGGATCTCGGGTGTCCGGGGGGTCGCCCCGGGTGTGGTCTCGGTCATGTACCCCACGGTAGGCGGGCCCCCGCCTGGTCCGCGTCGCCGCTGAAGGGGATTTCCCGGGGTCCCCCTCAAGTACTACCCGGGCTACTTTTAGTAGCCCGTCGGACGGATCAGGCCCGTCTCGTACGCGAACACCGCCGCCTGTGTGCGGTCCCGCAGACCCAGCTTCACCAGGATCCGGCCCACGTGCGTCTTGACCGTCTGCTCGGCCAGGATCAGGTGCCCGGCGATCTCCGCGTTCGACATGCCCTGGGCGACCAGTGACAGGACCTCCGTCTCGCGCTCCGTCAGCTCGTCCAGGCGCGCCTTCGAAGGCGCACGAGGAGCCCCCAGCCGGGAGAACTCGGTGATCAGCCGCTTCGTGATGTTCGGCGCGAGCAGCGCCTCCCCGGCGGCGATCACGCGGACCGCCTCGGCCAGCTGATCGGCCGAGGCGTCCTTGAGGAGGAAGCCCGAGGCGCCGGCGCGCAGCGCCTCGTACACGTACTCGTCGAGGTCGAAGGTGGTCAGTACCAGCACCTTCACCGTGGATCCCGGGGCGCCGGTGATCAGGGAGGTGGCCTCGATGCCACCCATCCCGGGCATCCGGATGTCCATCAGGACCACGTCCGGGGCCAGGTCGGCGACCTTGGCCACGGCCTCGGCGCCGTCGACGGCCTGACCGACGACCTGGATGTCGGGCTGGGCATCGAGGAGCACGGTGAAGCCCTGTCGGACCATCATCTGGTCGTCGGCGATCATCACCTTGATCGGGGCAGCGGTCATGAGTCCTTCTTCTTCGTCTCGGGGCCAAGTGCGGCCGCGCCGCCCGGGGACACGGGATCCATCGGGAGCACGGCGCTCACCTCGTACCCCCCGTCGGGGCGGGGCCCGGCGGCCAGCTCACCCCCCAGCATGCCCGCTCGCTCCCGCATCCCCAGCAGCCCGTGCCCCGCTCCCATGGTCGGCGGTGCCGGTCGGGTGGGAGCCGTGTTGGCGACGCACAGGTGCACGTCGCGGGGGCCGTAGGCGATGCCGACCTCCACCCGGGAACCCGGCGCGTGCCGGAGACAGTTGCTCAGCGCCTCCTGGACGATCCGGTACGCCGTCAGTTCCACGCCGGGCGACAGTGGTCGGCGGATGCCCGCGATCTCCACGGTGACCTCCAGCCCGGCGCCCCGCACGTTGTCCACGAGGCCGCCCAACTCGGCGAGCGTGGGCTGCGGATGGTGCAGATCGGCGGCCTCGTCCGCCTGCTCGGAACGCAGCACCCCCAGCACACGGCGCAGCTCCGTCAGCGCCTCCACGGCATTCGCGCGGATCCCGGCCAGGTTCTCCTTGAGCTCCTCCGACGGGTTCTCCACGAGGTAAGGGGCCACCTGCGCCTGGATGGAGATCACCGACATGTGGTGCGCGACGACGTCGTGCAGCTCACGGGCGATGCGGCTGCGCTCCTCCAGCAGGGTGCGCCGGGCGCGCTCCTCCTCGGTGAGGGTCTCCTGTCGGACGAGCTGTGTGCGGGTCAGCCGGGTGGCGCGCAGGGCGTAGCCGAGGAGGCCCGTGAAGGCGAACAAGAGGATGGCACCGGGGGCGGTGGTGCCGCTGTGCTCGGGCTTGAAGACGCCCTCGGCCAGGCCGGTGCAGGCGACGACGAGGGTCACCGCCCCGACGGTCACCCGGGGCGGCACCCGCAGGGCCACCAGCAGCAGCACCGGGGCGAAGGCGAATATCCCCGCGGGCATCCAAGGCCAGCTCTGGCCCTGGCCCACGTGGCCGTGGATCTGCGCGGCGATCAGTCCCGCCGCGGTCAGGCCGAGCCAGTACCCGGCCATCGGCCACCGCATCGCGATCACGACGGACCCGCCGACCAGGATCGCCAGCAACTGCCGGACTGAGCCGTGGACCCCGTAGTGGTTGCCGAGCTGCTCCGTGGTCACGGCGAAGAAGGCGACCGCCAGATAGAGGAGCACGAGGTGAGGGAGCCAGGCCAGCCAGCGGGGCTTCGACATCCTCGGCAGGGGGTCGGCCTTCAGGTCCAGCAGCCCCAGGGCCACGCTCCGCACCACGGCCGAAGCCCTGGAGGGGGAGCCCCCCGGTTCCCCGCCGGCCATGGGCACGGTCGCAGCAGCGGCCGCCCGCTGTGCCGGGGCCGGGGTCGGGGCCTGGCCCTGGGGTGAGGGCTCGCTCTGATCGTCTACGTCGTCCACGTCGTCCAGCCTAGGCACGGAGGGTCTCCTTGGCGTGAGCTGCCGGGCCGGTGACTGTGCTGTCCCGGGCCGGAGTTGGGGCGGTCTGGGCGGTGAGGGAGGCGTTTTCGTGGGTCGGGGCGGACGAGGCGACGATCCGTGAGGGCTTGGCCGGCGCCCCGGCGGACCCGCGCCGGGAGCGGCCCCGGGAGCGGCGACCGACCTGCTCGTAGGTGTGGAAGGCGGCCCAGCAGACCGCCAGCGCGGCCGCGAACACGGGCAGCCAGAGCAGTCGGACGGCTATCCACTGTGCGGAGGTGGGCGCGGTGTGCAGGCCGGGCAGATCGGTGGAGACCAGCAGTCCCAGGGCAGTGACCGCCATCATCGCGGTCTGGTGCCAGAGGAAGATCGTCATGGCGGACAGGTTCACCAGCGCCACCGTGGCCCAGGCCCGCGGCCGGCTCATCACCCGGGCCAGCGGCTCCCGCAGCAGCAGCGCCAGCCCGCACTGGGCCAGGCCGAAAGCGACGGCTGCCAGCGTCGGCGGGTTCAGGTTCGAGATCGCGGCACCGGGGACGCCGACCATCGAAGCGGGGTACCCGCCCCAGAGGATCAGTGCCGCCGTGGCGGCGATCCCGCCACCCAGCAGCAGGATGGCCGGGGTGCGCCGGGCGAAGGCACCCCGGGACCATGCGGCGCCCAGGGTGTAGGGCACCAGCCAGCCGGCGGCCACATTGACCCAGCCGATCCACGCGGGCCCGCCGAACCCGAAGCGCCAGACGTCGACCGCGGCCACCACGGCGAGCGGCCACAGCGGGCTCAGCCGGGCGACGAGCGGGGTCGCGGCGGTGAGCGCGGCGAAGACGAGGAGGAACCACAGGGGGGACAGGACCAGCTTGAGCAGGGTCCCCACGGTGTCCGCGGCGACCCCGCCGAGCAGCATGCCGCCGGACGCGAGGCTCCAGAGGACCAGCACGGCGGCGACCGGCCGGAACAGCCTGCCGAGACGCTGCTTGACCCACTGCCTGTACGGGACCCCGCGGCCGCGCGCCGACTCGTACCCCTGGGCGGCGACGTGGCCGCCGACCAGGAAGAAGACGGCCAAGGTCTGGAACACCCAGGACACCGGCGCCAGCGCACTCATGTGGGCCAGCGGGCTGGTGGTGGCGAGGCCGCCGTCGGCACTGGTGAGGGCGGTGACCAGCCAGTGGCCCAGCACCACGCCGAGGATGGCGAAGGCCCGGAGCGCGTCCACGGACCGGTCCCGGTGGGCGGGGGTTCCGGCGTCGATGCGGTCCGCGAGAGCGGACCAGCGGGCGAGGGGTTCACGCTCGCGCATGGGAGACCTCCGGGGAGTCGAGGGAGCCGTCGGAGTCGCCGAGCACGATCCCGGCCAGGCCGTTCAGGGACGCGGTGCCCGGCTTGAGGTAGTCGCTGTGACCGCCGGAGCCGGCCGCGAAGGGCAGGGCTCCGAAGGCCGGGTCCACGGGATCGGCGCCGAAGCCCACTCCGAGGACGCGGACGTGCGGGACGCCGGAGATCCAGTCGGCGCCGCCCCGCCCGGCCCAGACCCGGGCCCGGGTCGGCAACTGCGCGGCGGAATCTGCGCCCGTGCCCGGACTGCCGAACAGCGCGATGTCGGTGACTTCCGACCCGGTCTCGGTACGGGCGCAGACGACGGACCCGTAGGAGTGGCAGAGCAGCGAGAGGTGGGCCTCCGGCGCGGCCAGCCGGGCCAGGCTGGGCAGGAAGGAGCCGAGTTCGGCGGCGGCATCGTCGGCTCGGCCGGCGGTCAGGACGGCCGGGCTGACCGTGCCGGGGGTGTCGTACCCGAGCCAGGCGACCACGGCGGAGCGGGGGTGCCCGGCGAGGAGGCGCTGTTGAAGGGAGACGGCTCCGGCACGGAACCTCTGGTAGGTGTCCAGCGTCGTGTCCGACCCGGGGACCAGGACCGCGACCCGGTCGGCGGTCTCCAGATCGCCGAACACCTCTATCGCCCGGCCCTTGCCGCGCCCGTCGAAGACGAGGAACCGGGCGTCGCCGCCCGCCTCCATCGCTCTGAGCTTCGCCGCGCGGCCGCCGCGGCCGGCGCTCTCCGCCGTACGGGCCGCCTCGTCGAGGTTGGCGAGGTTGGCGGCGTACCGGTCGGGGAGGGCGGAGCCCTCGCCGAGGACCGCCGGGGCCGGCGCGGGCACGTTCGGGGAAGCCGCGGCGGAGACGGGGAACACCACGGCCGCGGCGACGAGTCCGGCCAGCAGCGTGCGGCGCAGCCGGCCGCCGGTGCGGCCGTCGGGACGTGCGGTGGGCCTGCGGCTCATGGGGTCCCTTCCTTCGCTCGTGCCAGAGAGGCGGTGACGCGTTGTTCTCTGGTCACGAAGTTAGGAATCAGGAGCCCTCGTCGGCGTCCCACTGCAGAGCCCACTTCCCAAGTGGCTCTCAGGTATGACAGGGGCTACTCAGGGGTCACCCATGGCTGGTTGGCGAACTGGCCCACACCCGGGTCAGTGGAGCCGCGGGCGCAGCTCAGTCGGCCGCCAGGGATTCGGCGAGCGGCTCCGCGAGCGGCTCGACGAAACCGGCACGCCAGCGCGGGGCCGGGTCCTGGCCGGGGCTGGTCCAGTACTCCCGCGCGCCGGCGATCCGCCCGTCCCGTACGGTCCACAGGGAGACGGCACGATAGACGACGTGGTCCTGAGGTATTTCCACCTCGGTCACGACGAGATCGCCGTCCGCGAGGATCCGGAGCACCTCGACGGATCTCTCGTCCGCGTAGTCGTCATCGCTGATGACGGCGATGAAGTTGTCGCGACCGACGATGCGTTCGCTGCTCACGGGCCACTCGATCACCGCGTCCGCGTCGATCAGCAGGGCCACTCCGTCCCAGTCGCGTGCCTCGATCCGCTCCCACAGTTGTGCCACTACCTTCAACGGCTCCATGTGCCGCAGTGTGCGGGGGGAGCGCGGAATGCAACAAGCTTTGCTTGCAGGCTTATTGACTTCGAAATAATTAGCGCCGTCGGTACGTGAGCGGAGCGGCCGTGCTGCCGTCCAGCTCCCGCACCAGGTTCCCGTCGGGGAGCAGCCGCAGCGTGCTCCGGCCGCCCGGTGAACACGAGGGCGGCGTGCCGGAGATCACCGTGGAGGGGTCGAGCTCCACGCTGCCGGTGGTGGCGGAGCGCAGCGGTGCGGTCCAGGCGCAGCTGAGTCCGGGGGACTGGAGCGTCAGGGACATGACGCGGGCGCCGGTCGTGCCGGGACTGAGGGTGAGCTGCCAGCTCTGCTCGCCGTTCACGGCCCGCCAGCTGCCGGCGTAGGCCTCGGGGAGTGTGGCCGGAGTGACGGAAGGGGTCGGAGTGGTGCCGGTGCCGGTGTTCGGAGCGACCGTGTCCCCGGTGCCCTGCGGGCCGGAGGACCCGGAGGAGCCGGACGGGGTGGCCGCGGAGACGCCGCCGGGCGAACCGGCACCGGGGCTGCTCATGATGGTGTACACCGTGCCGCCCGCGGCCACGGCGACGACCGCGGCGATGGCGACGAGCAGGGCCGTGGAGGCGGCCGCGGGCCGGGAGCGGGCGCCGGCGGTGGGGCCGGGGTCGGGGTACGGGCGGTAGCCGTAGTCATAGGCATGGCCGGAGTCCGCCCCGGGCACGGGAGCGAGCGTCGGTGCGGGGGCGGGTATGGGCGTCGGAGCCGGCGCCGCCGGGCCCGTACCCAGACCCGCGGCCGGACCCGCGCCCAGGCCCGTACCCGGACCCGGGCCCGGTTCCGGTTCCGCTCCGGTGCGCTGGGCGGGCACGGTCACCGGCTCGGCGCGGTACGGGCCTGCGTCCACGCGGTCCAGCAGGGCTATGGCGTGCTGTCCGAGCCGCGCGACGAGCGGCGCGGGCAGCCAGGACTCCGAGGGGTCCTTCCGGCCGTCCGGGGTGAGCCGCTCGAGGAGCTCGGCGGGGTGGGGCCGGGCGGCCGGGTCCTTGTGCAGGCAATCGCGTACGAGGTCACGCAGTTCGGCCGGTATGCCGGCCAGGTCGGGTTCCGCTTCGGTGACCCGCATCAGCAGCGCGGCGATGCCTCCGGGCTGGTCCGGGTCCCCGAAGGGCAGCCGGCCGGTGGCGGCGTAGGCGAGCACGGTGCCGAGGCCGAACACGTCGCAGGCCGCGGTGACGGGAGTGCCGTTGATCTGCTCGGGGGCGAGGAAGCCGGGGGAACCGAGGAGTTCGCCGGTCTGCGTGAGGGAGGGATCGGCGGTGGCCCCCAGGGCCCGGGCGATGCCGAAGTCGATGACGCGGGGGCCGTCGGCGGTGAGCAGGATGTTGCCGGGCTTCAGATCCCGGTGGACGAGGCCGGCGCGGTGGATGTCCTGGAGGGCGTACGAGAGCCCCTCGCCCAGGACTCGTACGGAGCCGGTCGGCAGCGGGCCGAAGTCGCGGGCCACGGCTTGGCGCAGGCTCGGCCCGGCGATGTAGGCGGTGGCCAGCCAAGGGATCTCGGCGTCGGGGTCGGCGTCGAGGACGGCGACGGTCCAGTCCCCGCCGACGAGGCGGGCGGCGTCGGCCTCGCGGCGGAAGCGGGTGCGGAAGTCGGGGTGGGCGGCGAGGTGGGGGTGGATCAGCTTCACGGCGGCGGTGCGGGTGCGGTTGCCCGTACGGGTGGGGGCTGAGGTGCCGGTTCCCGTGCCGGCGCCGGTCCCCGTGCCCGGGTCGTGGTCCTCGGCGCGGCCGAGGTAGACCTGGCCCATTCCGCCGGTTCCGAGGCGGGCGAGCAGGCGGTACGGACCGATGTGCTCCGCGTCGCGCGAGTGCAGTTGTTCCATGACAGGTGGTCCTCCCCCTGGGACTCGCCGGAGCCCGACAATAGTGCGACAGGGCACGATGCCGGTTGCGGGGGTGGGGTTGGCCCAAGGCGGCAGCGGGGCCGGAGGGGCCGGGGTCCGGGCCGGACCCGTTGCGGAGGCCGCACCAGCCGTACGGGTGGGAGGTGCACCAGCCGTACGGATGGGAGATGCGCCCGAGGGCCTGGGTGGAGGTGCGCCCGAGGGCCTGCGTGGGCCGGGCGCCTTCGGCCCCGTAGCCAGGGGGAGGCGGGTCTTCGGCCGAGCCGGTTCGGCCGGGCAGGTGGTTCCGTTGGAGCGGGGGCGCGCGTCCGGGCAGGCCGGCCTTGCGGGCGGGTCGCTCCCGGGGCCGTGCGAACGGGAACGGGCGGTCGTCCCGGCGGCTGCCGGTTACAGGCCCGGCGGCTGTGGTTCCAGCCTCACCAGGGATGCGAGGGTGCGGTGATCGGGATATCCGATCATGCGGGGAGTGTGACGAGCAGGGGAGCGGGCCCAGTGCAGCTGCGCAATGTCGAACTCGGCGACGTGGACGCCTACGTCAGGATGCGGTGCGATCCGGTCATGATGGCCGACCTCGGTGGACCGCTGCCGCGTGCGGGCATGGAGGACAAGGTCCGGCGGGATGTCCACAGGGTGGCCGCGGATCTCGACTGGATCAAGATGGTCGTCCCCGATCCGGCCGCGCCCGAAGTGGTCGCGGGAACAGTGACCTTGTGGTCCCACGAGAGTGACGACGGGCCCATGTCGGAGATCGGATGGATGGTCCTGCCGGAACACCAGGGACGGGGACTGGCCAAACTGGCCGTCCGTACCCTGCTCGAACAGGCGCGGGACGAGGGCCGTTGGGGACTCGTGCACGCGTTTCCCGCAACGGGCAACGGTGCTTCCAACGGCATCTGCCGTTCCCTCGGCTTCCGGTTCGTCGCCGGACGCGAGGTGACGTTCGCGGACCGGGTGCTGTCGGCCAACCACTGGGCCATCGACCCGAGTACCGCCCTCATATAGGGGACGGCCTAGACGGCCGGGGGGTCCGGCGGCAGGGCCGGCAGGGTGTCCAGGGCGGCCGACAGGCGTTCCAGGACGCGGACCGTTTCGGCGAAGCCGTCCTCGCCGAGGACCTCCGCGAGCCGGGCGGCCAGCGTCGCGTGGCCCGGGCCGATCCTGGCGACCGCGGCGCGGCCGGCGTCCGTGGGACGTAGCAGCTTCGCCCGGCGGTGGGCCGGGTTCGGCACGTACTCGGCGAGGCCCTTGGCGGCCAGCAGATCGGCGATGCGCTGCACGCTCTGCCGGGTGATGCCCATGGCCCGGGCGATGCCGGCGACGGGCAGCGGCTCGCGCAGTACGGCGCCGAGCACCTGCCACCAGGCTGCGGTCAGTCCCGCCGGGCGGGCCAGCTCCTCAGAGACGGAGAGGAACTGGCCGTTGAGCCGGAACACCCCGAGGGCGGTGCGGCTCAGGAGGTCCTGCCGGGTGCGCTGGGAGTTGTCCCGCGGCCCTCTGCCCCGCGCCGCCGGAGCCGCGCCGACGACCTCCGACCCGGGCGGAACCGGGCCCGGGTCCGGCGCAGGTCCCGGGTCCGGGTCCGCGGATCCGCCCGCGCCGGAGGGCCTCGAGGGCCCGGCGGGTGCGGCGTCCACGTCGGCCGCGGTCGTACGGGACCTCCCGGCGCGGGATGCCGCAACGCCGGCCGGGGCCGGGGCCGGGCCGGGGTGGCCCGGCTCGCCCGAGGCGGTTCGGGTGTCGGCGTGCGCGGCCGCGGCCCCGGCCGGTGGGGGCGCGTCCGCGCCGGGCCCGTGGTCCGGGGTGGGCGCGGCGTCTGTGCGGGGTGACGGCGGCGGATCCGTCGGTGAGGCCTGCCCGCCGGTCGGGGTCGGGGGGTCGTTACGCATCGCTCGGCTCCGCTTCCGCCGCTTCCGCTTCCGCCGCCATCAGGACCGGGTAGGCGCTCGCGTCGGAGTCGTGGAACAGGCGGTACCAGGCGTCGAGCACGTGCGGCTCGTACACCCCGAGGCGGGCGAAGACCTCGCGGGCGAACGCCACCGGTTCCGTGGGGCCCGCCGTGATCAGGTCGCCGTCGGTGACGGCGTCGGCCTCGACGTAGCGCTCGGCGCCGCCGTAGCCCGGCTGGCCGCCGAGGTAGAAGGGGGCCGCGCTGGTGTGTGTACGTCCGTCCAGGACTCCGGCGCGGGCCAGGCCGGCCGTGGCTCCGCAGATCGCGGCGACCGGGACGCCCGCCGCGAGGAACTCCTCGGCCTTCGCCGCGAAGGGGGCCAGGTCGTCGCCCGCGTCCCACAGCCCGGCGCCGGTCAGGATGAGGAGCGCGGACTCCTCGGGGCGCAGGTCCGACAGGGCCAGGTCGGGCTGGATGCGGAGGCCGCCCATCGTGGTGACGGGCCGTCCGGCGGCGACGCCGACCGTGCGGACCTCGTAGCCGTGCTGGGTCAGGTGCGCGGTGGTGTGGCCCGTCTCCCAGTCGGCGTACGTGTCGTACACCGCGACGTGGACCGTGGGGGGAGTGGGGGAGGGCGTTGCGGGCGCGGTGTGGGGCTCGGTCCCGGTTCCCGCCCGCGTCCCCGCGACCGTCCCCGCGCCCGTCTTCGCCTGGGTCTCCGCCTGCGTCTTCGCCTGGGTCTCGCTCATCGTGCTCGCCTCCAGTGTCGCCTACCGGTCACCTGCGCTTTATGACAGCATACTGACATCACGACAGCATACTGTCAATCTCTCCCCAGACAGACTGCCGAGACCCGCCCCCCACCCGCATACAGACCGCCGATATCCCTCCCCACCTGCGCACTTCTACGGTGGCGGGCATGACCCCTCACGTCACCCCGGGCGCCACCGTCAAGGCCGCCGACCGCGCTCACGTCTTCCACTCCTGGTCCGCCCAGGCCCTGATCGACCCGCTCGCCGTGGCCAAAGCCGAGGGGTCGCACTTCTGGGACTACGACGGCAAGCGCTACCTCGACTTCGCCTCCCAGCTGGTCAACACCAACATCGGTCACCAGCACCCCAAGGTCGTCGCCGCCATCCAGGAGCAGGCGGCCACGCTCTGCACCCTGGCCCCCGGTTTCGCCGTCGACGTCCGCTCCGAGGCCGCACGCCTCATCGCGCAGCGGACCCCCGGCGACCTCGACAAGATCTTCTTCACCAACGGCGGCGCCGAGGCCGTGGAGAACGCCGTCCGCATGGCCCGGCTGCACACCGGCCGGCAGAAGGTGATGTCCACCTACCGCTCGTACCACGGCGCCACCTCCGCCGCGATCAACCTGACCGGCGACCCGCGCCGCTGGCCCTCCGACACGGCCGCCGCGGGCGTCGTGCACTTCTGGGGGCCGTTCCTCTACCGCTCGCCCTTCCACGCGACCACCGAGGCCGAGGAGTGCGCGCGCGCCCTCACCCACCTCGCGGACACCATCGCCTTCGAGGGACCGGCGACGATCGCCGCGATCATCCTGGAGTCGGTCCCCGGCACGGCCGGGATCATGACCCCGCCGCCCGGCTACCTGGCCGGCGTGCGCGAGCTCTGCGACCGCTACGGCATCGTCTTCATCCTGGACGAGGTCATGTCGGGCTTCGGCCGGACCGGCAAGTGGTTCGCCGCCGAGCACTTCGACGTCACCCCCGACCTGATCACCTTCGCCAAGGGCGTCAACAGCGGCTACGTCCCGCTCGGCGGCGTCGCGATCTCCGGCGCGATCGCCGAGACCTTCGCCACGCGCCCCTACCCGGGCGGGCTGACCTACTCCGGTCACCCCCTCGCCTGCGCCGCCGCCGTCGCGACGATGAACGCGATGGAGGAGGAGGGCATCGTCGAGCACTCCGCCCACCTCGGCGAGAACGTGATCGGCCCGGCCCTCGCCGAGCTCGCGGAGCGGCACCCCTCGGTCGGGGAGGTGCGGGGCCTGGGCACCTTCTGGGCCCTGGAACTCGTACGGAACCAGGAGACGCGCGAGCCGCTCGTCCCCTACAACGCCGCGGGCGCCGACAACGCGCCGATGGCCGAGTTCGCCGCGGCCTGCAAGGCGTCCGGGCTGTGGCCGTTCGTCAACATGAACCGCACCCACGTGGTCCCTCCGTGCAACATCACGGAGGCGGACGCGAAGGAGGGCCTCGCCCTGCTGGACGACGCGCTGACCGTCGCCGACCGGCACGTTTCGGCCTGACCGAGGCGTACGGAGGCGTACCGAGGGCGTGCAGAGGGCGCACCGAGGGCGTACAGGCCGCCTACGGAGCCCTTGCGGAAGCCCGGTCGACCACTCGACCGGGCTTCGGCGTGCGACCCCCCGCCGGGCCGCACGGAAGCCCTGAACAGGCTTTGAGCAGCAAGGACACCCCTGTGCGGGTGCCCGTGAGCGGTCCCGCGCAGGGGAAAGCGATCAAGAAGAGGGGCGGCGCCCGTCCGGATAACGGGCACTAAATCCACATAGCGGCCACAAACCGATCGGTTTCAGCCGTCCTGCCTGGCCTAAGGTGTCCGAAGCCCACAGATGGAGACGGACCCCTATGCCAGGCAGCGGCGCTGTCACCCGCAACACACTTCGCCAGCAGATCGCGGACGCGCTGCGTGACGAGGTGCTCGCGGGACGCCTGGCGGCCGGCAGCGAGTTCACCGTCAAACAGATCGCCGAGCAGTACGAGGTCTCGGCGACCCCCGTCCGCGAGGCCCTCGTCGATCTCTCCGCGCAGGGCCTGCTCGACTCCGTCCAGCACCGCGGCTTCCGCGTCCGAGTCTTCTCCGTGGACGATTTCCGGGGCATGATCGAGGCTCGTACGTTGATCGTGGAAGGCATCTTCCGCAGGCTCGTGGAACGCGGCACCGCCCCCGGCTCCGGGGAACGGATCGTCTCGGTGCGCCGCCGGGCGGAAGAGGCGCGGCGGGCGGCGCTGAACGGCTCACTCGAAGTGCTGATCGGCTACGACCTGCGCTTCTGGAGGGAGCTGAGCGGGCTGGTCGGCAACATCTACATCTCAGAGTTCCTGCACCGGATCCGGGTGCAGTGCTGGGTGTTCTCCGTGCCCTACATGAAGGCGAACCCGGACCTGCGTGCCCAGCTGTGGTCCGGTCACAACGAACTCATGGACGCGGTGACCCGCGCCGACGCCGAGGAGGTACGACGCCTCGTGCACGCGTACAACCAGCACGGTCTCGACTGGGCCGCGGGCCTGAAGGCGGCGGGCGCATGAGCGGGGAGAGCGCCGTGAGCGGCGACCAGGAGACACGGGCCGCTTCCGGTGCACGCTGGCTCGGCGCGGTCGGGCTGTCCGTCGTCGTCCCCGCTCCCGTTCCGGAGCGGAACCTCACCGCTCTGCGCGAGCACCTCGACGCGCACTGCGGCACGGGCCCCGGCGCCTGGGAACTCATCGTGGTCACCGGCGACGCGGCCGCCCCGACGGCGGCGGCCGACGCGGCGGAACCCGGGATCGACGCCGCGGAACCCGGGATCGACGTCGCGGAACCCCGGATCCGGCTGATCCGCCTCGGCGACACCGGCAGTGGCGACGGCCGGAGCGGCAAGGGCGCGGCCCTGCGCGCCGGAGTGCTCGCCTCCACGGGCGACCGGGTGCTGCTCACGGACCCCGCCCTCACCACCCCGCTCGACGAGCTGGCCCGCCTCGAAGAGGCCCTGGACCAGGACGCCCACCCCGACGACGCCCACCCGGACACCCGCCCCGCCGTGGTCCTAGGACGCTCCCGGAACGGCCTGGTCCGCACCCTGGGCATCCCCGGCATACCGGGATTCCGCGCAGACACCTGCGCCTTCGCCCTCTTCGACGGCGACCGTGCCCGCGCCGCCTTCGCCGCCTCCACCCTCGACGGACCGGCCATCGACGCCGAGGTCCTGCGCTGGATCCGCCGCCAGGGCTGGCCCGTGGCGGAGGTCGAACTCGCGGCCCGCCGCACCGGCACCCCGAAGACGGCCACCCTGGAGACGGCCACCCCGAACGCCCCGCGCCCCGACCGCCGCCGGGCCCTCGGCGAACTGTTCCGCCTCAACGCCGGCGGCCTCGCCGTGGCCCTCGCGTTCCTCGCGCTCTCCTTCTACGTCTTCCAGGGCCTGTGGCGGGACCTCGACGGCGCCTACCTCGCTGACGCGCTCCAGGACCAGAACCAGTGGGAGTGGTTCGTCGGCGTCACCACCGACAACATCACCCACCTCCGCAACCCGCTCTTCACCCTCTCCCAGGGCATGCCCGACGGCGTGAACCTGATGGCCAACGCCACGATGCTCGGCCTGAACATCCCGCTGATCCCGGTGACGCTGCTCTTCGGCGAGACCGTCACCTTCGCGCTGGTCCTCACGCTGGGCATGGCCGCCAGTGCCTGGACCTGGTACTGGCTGATCCGCCGCCGGTTCGTGCGCAGCCGCTGGGCCGCCGCCGCGGGCGGGGCGCTCGCCGCCTTCGCGCCGCCGATGGTCTCGCACGCCAACGGCCACCCGAACTTCGTCGTCCTCTTCATGATCCCGCTGATCATCGACCGGGCCCTGCGCCTGTGCGAGGGCCACCGCGAGGGTCGCGGCGCGACGCGTGACGGGGTCCTGCTCGGCCTCTTCGCGACGTACCAGATCTTCATCGGCGAGGAACCGCTGCTCATCGCCGCGCTCGGCATGCTGGTCTTCTGCTTCGCCTACCTCGTGGTCGCCCCCCGCCGCGCCCTCGCGGCCGCCCGCCCGCTGGGTTCCGGTCTGCTCGTCGCGCTCGGCGTGTGCCTGCCGCTGGTGGCCGTGCCGCTGTACTGGCAGTTCTTCGGCCCGCAGAGCTACCACTCGGTCCTGCACGGGGACAACGCCGGGAACAGCCCGCGCGCCCTGATCGAGTACGCCTCCCGCTCGCTCTTCGGAGACCCCGAGACGGCCGGCAAGCTCTCCCTGAACACCACCGAGCAGAACGCCTTCTACGGCTGGCCCCTGCTCGCCTTCGGCGTCGTCGTGTGCGTGTGGCTGTGGCGGAGCAAGGCCGTACGGGCCCTCGCGCTCACCGGCTTCGTCGCGCTGCTGCTGTCCCTCGGGCCGTGGGTGCCCGTACCCCGCACGGAGATCGTGCTGCCGGGCCCCTGGCGCCTGATGATCAAGCTGCCGCTCTTCGAGTCGGTGATCGAGGGGCGCGTGGCGATGGTGTGCGCCCCCGTCCTGGGCATCCTGCTCGCCCTGGCGCTCGACCGGATCCTGCGGCTGCCCACGCGGGAGGTGCGGACGCTGGGCCTGCTGGGGGTGGCGGCCGCGCTGATCCCGGTCCTGCCGCTGCCGCTGACCGTACGGGACCGCGCGCCGGTCCCCGCCTTCATCACCTCCGGGGACTGGAAGGGCTACGTCAAGGACGGGGAGGCACTCGTTCCGGTACCGCTGCCGGACCCGGGCCAGGCGGACGCGCTGCACTGGCAGGTGGAGGCGGACTTCGGCTTCCGGCTGGCCGGCGGCTACTTCAACGGCCCGTGGGGCCCCGACCGGGTCGGCATCTACGGAGCCACCCCGCGGCACCTCTCGAACCTCCTGCGCGACGTCCGCTACGGCGGGCAGCCGCCCGAGATCACCGACTCCTGGCGGCTGCAGGCCCGCCAGGACCTGGAGTACTGGAAGGCCGGCGCGGTCGTCCTGCCCTTCCAGGACCGGGACACCGAGCTACGGGGTCTGATCACCGGGCTGCTGGGCCGGGAACCGGAGAAGGTGCGCGACGCATGGGTCTGGCGGGTGGGCCCGGGAGAGCCGTAGGCGTGGATCGGTCCGGCACCACGCCGGATCCGCGCCCTGCGTATCTTCGGGTCCACTCACCCCTTCGCTGAGCGTGTCCGGCGCACTACGCTGGCCCGATCGGCGACAACGACTGATCGGAGGCCGAGTGGCCTGTGACCTGTGGCTGGTCCCCCTTGTCGACGTGCTGTGCCACAGCCCCGACAATCCCTTCGCGGAAGAGATCGCCTCGTACGACAAGGCGCTGGGCGAGGCCGGACTGCCGTCCGTGCCGGTGTTCGCGTACATGCCGGGGCTTTCCGGGGACGTCGCCCCGGTGGCCGGTTTCGACTACGACGCCCTGCACTTCCTGCGGCGGGCGTACCTGCTCCAGATCTGCGGGCTGCCGGTGACGCCGGTGGACGAGTTGGGCGGGGACTACGAGCAACTGCTGGAGATGTTCGAGCCGACGGCTCAGCAGTCGCACCTGGTGTGGCACTACGACCACGCGGGGGCCTACGTCCCCGTGGACTTCGCGTACCCGCTGGCCAACGAGGAGCTGCTGGCCGGGGGCGGGCCGCTGGGGTCCGCACAGGGCCTGCTGCGCGAGCTGGCGCTGGTGGCTCCCGCGATCGGGATAGACCCCCGGAACCCGCCCGTGGCGCCGGCGCCCCCGGGGCGCCCGACGTCGCTGGAGGAGCCGGCCGGGCCGATCCCGTACGACGACAGCCCCTTCGCGCGGGAGCGGCACGTATGGCTGGGCCTGCACGCGGCGGCGACCCGGAGCCTGGGCCAGGGCTCGATGATCATCTTCAGCTGACGCGGCCCGCACGCATGCGGGCCCCGCGCGTACGCCCCGGACGGGTCCGGCTCCGCACGGCGGAGCCGGACCCGTCCCGGTGTCAGCGCGGCTGCTCCGGCGGTCTCTGCCGGGGCATGTTCGGGCGGGTGCCCGGGGGGAGCGGGAAGCGGGCCGGCGGGACGTACGCCTCCGAGCGGGATCCGCCCGCGCCCAGGGACTGCATGACCAGCGGGGCGGGGCCGGAGCTGAACTCGACCATCCACTCCGCGGTCTCGGACCGCACGAGCTCGGTGACGTCCTCCGAGAAGCGGCGCAGCACGGTCAGACATCGCTCCGCGGCTTCGCTGGCGGTGCCCTCGGTCGGGCCCAGGATCTCGCGCACGTTCTCCGTGGCCCAGTCGAACTGCAGGGTCTGCAGTCGCCGCTGCACGGCCTGCGCCGTCGCCACGTCCCGCATCCAGCCGGAGGTCAGGCCGAAGAACCGGTCGCAGGCCAGGCAGGCCGCGCCCAGGAGCAGCGCGAGATAGCCGTACGAGGCCGCTCCGGGCGCCGAGCCGGTCAGTTCCAGCAGGGGCATCGCGGCGCCCGTGACCGCGCCGACGGCGGCCCCGATCCGCAGGATCCGGGCCCCGCGGCGCTTCCACGCCCGGTCCGACAGGTACCACTCGGCGGTGCGCAGCGCATCGGCCTCGACCCGTCGGTAGAGCTCGTCGAGCCGCTCGGCGGGCTCGCCCCAGTCCCCGAGGGGGAACGGCCGGCCGGTAAGGTCGCCGTCCTCCGCGGGATCCCGGGGTGGCCCCTCGGGCTGCATCTCCGGCTGACTCACCCGGGCACTCCCTCTTGCCTGCGCTGAACGTGTGGTGGTGCGCGTGTGCGCAATGGTGCGCATGCTCTTCCTACCTTCGAATGAGACGCGATGGGCGACGATTCCCGGGATTTCCGCCCGCAAGGGGGGCGTCATCAGGTACGCGCACGCCCCGTCTCTCACTCGAAAGAGTTGGTCCTCACGGCGTAGGGCGCGGCGCCCGGGGAGCACGTAGGCTCGGATTGACCAAGCCGCCGGCGCTTGGCCCGACGCTACGGAGTGAGTGACCTGTGATTCCCGGTGGTGGCATGCCCGACATGCAGCAGCTGCTCCAGCAGGCCCAGAAGATGCAGCAGGACCTCGCCGTGGCGCAGGACGAGCTGGCGCGCACCGAGGTCGAGGGCCAGGCCGGCGGCGGCCTGGTGAAGGCGACCGTCAACGGTTCCGGTGAACTGCGCGCGCTGGTGATCGACCCGAAGGCCGTGGACCCCGAGGACACCGAGACGCTCGCGGACCTGGTGGTCGCGGCGGTCCAGGCGGCCAACGAGAATGCGCAGGCGCTCCAGCAGCAGAAGCTGGGCCCGCTGGCGCAGGGCCTGGGCGGCGGCAGCGGTATCCCCGGCCTGCCGTTCTAGGACCCGTCCCGCTTTCCCTTCCCCCACCAGCACTCCTCAGAACCGAAAGAAGGCAGTCCGTTGTACGAAGGCGTGGTCCAGGACCTGATCGACGAACTGGGCAGGCTGCCCGGCGTCGGGCCCAAGAGCGCGCAGCGGATCGCCTTCCACATCCTGCAGGCCGAGCCCACCGATGTCCGCCGCCTCGCGCACGCGCTGCTGGAGGTCAAGGACAAGGTCCGGTTCTGCGCGGTGTGCGGGAACGTGGCGCAGGAGGAGCGGTGCAACATCTGCCGCGATCCGCGCCGCGATCTCACGGTCATCTGTGTGGTCGAGGAGTCGAAGGACGTCGTCGCGATCGAGCGGACCCGCGAATTCCGGGGGCGGTACCACGTCCTCGGCGGCGCGATCAGCCCGATCGAGGGCGTCGGACCGGACGATCTGCGCATCCGGGAGCTGCTGGCGCGGCTCGCGGACGGATCGGTCACCGAGTTGATCATCGCGACCGACCCGAACCTGGAGGGCGAGGCGACCGCCACCTACCTCGCCCGCATGATGAAGCCCATGGGCCTCAAGGTCACCCGCCTGGCCAGCGGGCTCCCCGTCGGGGGAGATCTGGAGTACGCGGACGAGGTCACGCTGGGGCGGGCCTTTGAAGGAAGGCGACTTCTCGATGTCTGACGCAACGCTGCACGCCCTGGGACTGGATCCGGACGACTTCGCGGCTTCGATCGCGGACCAGATCGAGTCCTTCATCGTCGCGGTCACCGAGGTGGCCAAGGGCGAGGACCCGGACAGCGCGGTGCCCTTCCTCCTCCTGGAGGTGTCCCAGCTGCTGCTGGCGGGCGGCCGGCTGGGCGCGTACCAGGATGTCCTGCCCGACGAGCGCTACGAGCCCGACCTGGGCCCGGAGCCGGACGTCGAGGACCTGCGCGAGCGGTTCTCCGTGATGCTGGAGCCGGTCGACGTCTACTCGGAGGTCTTCGACCCCTACGAGCCGCGCAAGGCCCCGGTCCCGCACCGGATCTCCGACGACCTGGCGGACATGGTCGCCGACCTGCGCCACGGCCTCATCCACCACCAGGCGGGCCGGATCACCGAGGCGCTGTGGTGGTGGCAGTTCTCGTACTTCACCAACTGGGGCCCGACGGCGTCGGCCACGCTGCGCGCCCTCCAGTCACTGATCGCGCACGTCCGCCTCGACCAGCCACTGGCCGCCCTGGACGGGCTGGACACGGACGAGGACCTGGCGGAGGACGAGCTCGCCGAGCAGGCCGGTCAGGTCATGGCGGAGGAGCTCGGCCAACTCGGCCGGCGGTGACGTCCCCGAGCGCCACATCCGGGAAAACACGTCGGCGGGGGAACCCGTCTGCTGATCTTTTCGTCTCATGATGTGGTACGAAGCGGTCGTATCGCGGCCGCTAGTTAGACTGCACCAGCAATGAGACGGACTGAGCGAGGAGCGCACGTGGGCCTTGTCGTGCAGAAGTACGGAGGCTCCTCCGTAGCCGATGCCGAAGGCATCAAGCGTGTTGCCAAGCGGATCGTGGATGCCAAGAAGAACGGCCACCAAGTGGTCGTCGTGGTTTCCGCGATGGGCGACACGACGGACGAGCTGATCGATCTCGCCGAGCAGGTGTCCCCGATGCCTGCCGGGCGCGAATTCGACATGCTGCTGACCGCGGGAGAGCGGATCTCCATGGCCCTGCTGGCCATGGCGATCAAAAACCTGGGCCACGAGGCCCAGTCGTTCACCGGCAGCCAGGCAGGCGTCATCACCGACTCGGTCCACAACAAAGCGCGCATCATCGATGTCACGCCGGGCCGTATCCGCACCGCGCTGGACGAGGGCAACATCGCCATCGTCGCCGGCTTCCAGGGTGTGTCGGCGGACAGCAAGGACATCACCACCCTCGGCCGGGGCGGCTCGGACACGACCGCCGTCGCGCTCGCCGCGGCGCTGGACGCCGAGGTCTGCGAGATCTACACCGATGTCGACGGCGTCTTCACCGCGGACCCCCGCGTCGTGAAGAAGGCCCGGAAGATCGACTGGATCAACTCCGAGGACATGCTGGAGCTCGCGGCCTCCGGCTCCAAGGTGCTGCTGCACCGCTGCGTCGAGTACGCGCGCCGCTACAACATCCCGATCCACGTCCGCTCGTCCTTCTCGGGACTGCCGGGCACCTGGGTCAGCAACGAGAATCCGCAAGGGGACGAGCCGGTGGAGCACGCCATCATCTCCGGAGTCGCTCACGACGTCTCCGAAGCCAAGATCACGGTCGTCGGCGTCCCGGACAAGCCGGGTGAGGCCGCGGCCATCTTCCGCGCCATCGCGGACGCCGAGATCAACATCGACATGATCGTGCAGAACGTGTCCGCCGCCTCCACGGGTCTGACGGACATCTCCTTCACCCTCCCCAAGGCCGAGGGCCACAAGGCCATCGACGCCCTGGAGAAGGCGAAGGGCACCATCGGCTTCGAGTCCCTGCGCTACGACGACCAGATCGGCAAGATCTCCCTGGTCGGCGCGGGCATGAAGACCAACCCCGGCGTCACCGCCTCGTTCTTCCAGGCGCTGTCCGACGCGGGCGTCAACATCGAGCTCATCTCCACCTCGGAGATCCGGATCTCGGTCGTGACCCGCCAGGACGACGTCAACGAGGCCGTCCGCGCCGTGCACACGGCCTTCGGACTCGACAACGACAGCGGCGACGAAGCCGTCGTCTACGGCGGCACGGGACGTTGAACCCGCCCGCGGCCCGGTCCGTCCCGGCTCCGGCACTCGCCGTGGTCGGGGCGACCGGAGCCGTCGGCACCGTCCTGCTCCAGATGCTGTCCCAGCGGGCCGATGTCTGGGGCGACGTACGCCTGATCGCCTCCGCCCGCTCGGCCGGCCGCAGGCTGACCGTGCGCGGTACGCAGACCGAGGTGCTCGCCCTCACCGAAGACGCCTTCGACGGCCTCGGGGCGGGCGACATCGCGGTCTTCCTGACCCCGGCCGAGGTCTCGGCCCGGTGGGCCCCCGTCGTCACCGCGCGGGGGACCGTCGTGGTGGACCAGTCCGCGGCCTTCCGCGAGGACCCCGAGGTACCGCTGGTGGTGCCCGAGGTGAACGGCCACGCGGCCCGGATCCGGCCGCGCGGGATCGTCGCCGGGCCCGACTGCGTGACCGCGGCGATGATCGCGGCCCTGGGCGCACTGCACGCCGAGTACGCGCTGGCCGAGCTGGCCGTCTCCACCTACCAGGCCGCGAGCGCGGCCGGCCGGGTCGGCTCGGAGGCCCTGCGCCGCCAGCTGTCCCTCGTCGCCGGCAGCTCCCTGGGGGAGCTTCCCGGGGACGTGCGCCGCGCCGTGGGCGAGGACACCGGGCCCTTCGCGGGTCCGCTCGCGCTCAACGTGCTGCCGTGGTCCGGTGAGCTGCGCGAGGACGGCTGGTCCTCGCACGAGCTGGCCGTACGGGCGCAGACCCGTCGGATCCTGGAACTGGCGGAGCTGCCGGTGTCCGTGACCTGCGTACAGGTACCCGTGCTGACCGGCCACTCGCTGACCGTACGGGCCCGCTTCGAGAGCGTCGTCGAGGCGGTGCACGCCCGGGAGATCCTGGAATCGGCGCCCGGGGTGGTCCTCGTGGACGACCCGGCCGCGGGGGAGTTCCCGACGCCCTCGGACGCCGCGGGAACGGATCCGGCCTGGGTGGGGCGGGTGCGGCGCTCGCTCGACGACCCGCGTGCCCTGGAGTTCTTCGTCTGCGCGGACAACCTCCGCCAGGGTGCTGCGCTGAATGCCACACAAAATGCGGAGCTAATCGCGGCTGGTTTTAGCTCCTTCACTTTGTAGGATCATCGTTAATACCTTGATCGAGGTGATGGCCCGACGGCCGTCGTCGTACGACGACGCGCGCCCGGGTGTGCGGCTACGCAAGAAGACGATGAGAATCCCGCCGATGAATCTGCCATGCGCGTACAACCCTGCCGGGGGCACGCGAGTCCAACTGGCGTGGCAGAAGCATTGCTCGAACACCCCGTCCTTGCGGCGCGGACCGGGACGATCCCCGTCCCGCCGCGTCTGCGATCCCGTACGCCCGGTGGGTTCCCGGTGATCGTTCCCGTTCCGCCCGCCGCGACGGCGTCCGGAGCGCCCCTGCTGCCCGGGGTGCCCGCCGCGCCCGGCGTCGGCCTGCCCGGACCGGCCAAGGACGGCCGCGTGCCCGGGCCGCGCGACAGCGCGGAGGACATCGGGAGCACGAAGCCGGTCGAGCAGGCCGCGGTGGCCGCGGTGGCCGAGCCGGTCACGGTGGCCGAGCCGGCCGAGGTGGTCCAGGGGACCACCGTCGACCACCTCACCGAGACCTACCAGGCCCACTACCGCTCGCTCCTGGGCCTCGCCGCGCTGCTCCTCGACGACACCGCCTCCTGCGAGGACGTCGTCCAAGAGGCCTTCATCCGCGTCCACTCGGCCCGCAAGAAGGTCCGGGACCGGGACAAGACCCTGGCCTACCTCCGCCAGACCGTCGTCAACCTTTCGCGCTCCGCCCTGCGCCGCCGCATCCTCGGCCTGAAGCTCCTGTCGAAGCCGATGCCGGACATGGCGAGCGCCGAGGAAGGCGCGTACGACCTGCTCGAACGGGAAGATCTCATCAAGGCGATGCGCGGGCTCCAGCGACGCCAGCGCGAGGTGCTGTCGTTGCGCTACTTCTCTGACATGACGGAGAGCCAGGTCGCCGAGGTCCTCGGCATATCGCTCGGTTCGGTCAAGGCGTACGGATCGCGGGGCATTGCCGCGCTGCGGGTGGCGATGGAGGCTGCGCAGTCATGAGTGAGGACCGCAAGACGAACGACGGCGAAGCCCGGGAGCTGCCCGGCCAGTCCGGCGGATCCGCGTCCGGGGGCCCGGAGGCGCTGCGGGAGCTCGTGTTCGGCAAGCCGACTCCGGCGAAGACGGCGAAGACGGCGAAGACGGCGGACACGCCGGACGCGGCGGACCCGGAGCCCCTGGGCGAGGAGGACGCGCTGCGCGTCCTGCTGCACGGGGTCGTCGGTGGGATCGAGCCCTCCGGCGACGCGCTGGACCGTCTGCGGCACGCGGTCCCCGCGCGCCGGGTCCGCAACCACAGGATCCTCGTTGCCGCGGCGGCGGCCGTGGTGGTGCTGGGCGGCTCGGTGCCGGTGGGCCTGTACATGACCTCCGGGGCGGGCGGAGACTCCGGCCGTTCCGTCACGGCGGGGCACGGCCAGACGGGCGACAACGCCAAGGACGGGTCCGGGCTGCACCAGAACGGCTCCGCCCGTCCGAAGCCCAAGAGGTCCTCCGACAAGGACCGGGACAAGGACAAGAAGGACAAGGACGAGGAGAACGGCGCCAGCGCGTCGCCCACCCCGCCCGGCGGCTTCCCGAGCACCGGCGGCTCGGCGGTCACCCCGCCCCGCGCGACCCCCGGAAGCGGCTCCACCGGCAGTGTCGGGGGTGGTGTGCTGCCCCCGCCCGCGTCCTCGGACGCGCCCTTCTGCTCCGAGAGCCAGGTCGGGGTGGCGGCCAGTACCCGGGCCCCGTCGGCCGGCGGCAAGGTCTACGGCAGCTTCAGGGTCACCAACGTGTCCTCGAAGGGCTGCACCGTCCGTGGTCCGGAGAGCCTGACGGCCGGCCCGGCGAGCGAGGGCGGAGCCGGGGTCGCGGTCGTCAACCACGTCACGGGCGACCCGGCGACCGGGCTGCTGCCCGACCCGTCGGTGGAGACCCTGAAGCTGGTGCTCCCGCCGAACGCCTCGTACGAGGTCCGCTTCGCGTGGGTGCCGCCGGAGGGCGGCTGTCCCGGTGCGAGCGGCGAGGGGGACAACGCGTCGAGCGAGGGCACCGGGGCCGCCCCGGACGCCGGGACGGGCACCGACACGGGCCAGGTCCAGGCGGAGACCCCGCCGCTCGGTGCCGTGGTGACCCACACGCCCAACACACTGGGGCCGGACGGTCCGACGACGCAGACGACCATCGCCGAGGCGTGCGGCGGAACGGTGTACCGGACGGGCGTCATCCCGCTCAGGTAGACCTGTTCAGTCGGACCCGTTCAGGCGGACCCGCTCGCGTAGACCCGTGACGGGGCCCGGACCGGGCCCCGGACCCCTCGGTTACGCCGAGCCCGCCCCGGCCGGGGCCGGCTCCGCGGGGTTCCGCTCCGCCGGGGTCTCCTCGACGAGGCCCGCCTCCGCGTCGCGCAGGGTCTCCACCTCGCGCCGGTACAGCCGGAACCACATGAAGAGCACGAACGCGGCGAAGACGAACCACTCGCCGGTGTAGCCGAGGTTCTGGAAGGCCTTCAGGTCGAGCCCCGTGTTGGCCGGAGCCTGCGCCGGTACCGGAGTCATCCCGTCGGCGGGCGTCTGCACGGTCAGCCAGGCGTCGTACAGGCCGTACGGCACGATGTTGACGAGCGAGGCGGCCCCGATGACACCGAGCTGCCCGGCCGGCAGTCCGCCCGAGGAGTAGACGCCCTTGCTGGTGGAGTTCTCCGAGGCCTGGAGCGCGCCCGTCACCTCGACGCGGCCGGCGGGCGGGGCCGGGGCCCGGCCCGCGTCGGCGCTGCCGGGCAGCCAGCCCCGGACCACGGGAACGGCCTTGCCGGTGTCGGTCTTCAGCAGGGTCAGGACGTAGAAGCCGGACTTCCCGTCGAGCCGCCGCTCGGGGACGAGGAGCTGGTCGGCGTACTCCCCGGAGACCGAGGCGAGCCGTCCCGAGGTCCGCTTGTCCACCGGGAGCAGCGACTCCAGCGGCGCGGCCGCCTGGTCGGCGGGGCGTGCGCTGGTCGCCTCCTTGTGGGTGTCGACGCGGTCCTCGAACCGGCCGAGCTGCCAGGTCCCCATGAACAGGCAGAAGGGAACGCCGAGCGCGACGAAGACGTTGATCCCCCACCAGCGCGGGGTCAGGAGAAACCGGTGCACCCCACCACCGTACGGGGGGTGCACCGGATCACCGGTGCCGGGGCTGCCGCGGGGGCCGTCGCCGGCCCGGCCGCGGGCCTATCGCGGCAGGTGCTTCAGCGCGAAGTCGATCTCCATCCGGACCTGCTTGATCCGCTCCTCCACGACGAGCGAGCCGTGCCCGGCGTCGTAGCGGTACACCTCGTGCTCGGCCCCGCGCGCGGCCAGCCGGTCCACGTAGTTCTCGATCTGCTTGATGGGGCAGCGCGGGTCGTTGAGGCCCGCCGCGATGTGGACGGGCGCCTTCACCGCGTCCACGTACGTCAGCGGCGAGGAGGCCTCGAAGCGCTCCGGGACCTCCTCCGGGGTACCGCCGAAGAGGGTGCGGTCCAGGGACTTCAGCGCCTCCATCTCGTCGTGGTACGCCGTCACGTAGTCGGCGACCGGGACGGCCGCCAGCCCCACCGCCCAGGCGTCCGGGTGGGTGCCCAGGCCCAGCAGGGTCAGGTAGCCGCCCCAGGAGCCGCCGGACAGCACCAGCCGCGCCGGGTCCGCGAGGCCGGAGCCCACCGCCCATTCCCGTACGGCTTCGACGTCCTCCAGCTCGATCAGGCCGACCCGGTGCTTGAGGGCGTCGGTCCACTCGCGTCCGTAGCCGGTCGAGCCGCGGTAGTTGACCCGGACGACCGCGAAGCCGTGGTCGAGCCAGGCCGCCGGGGTCGCGGCGAAGGCGTCGCTGTCGTGCCAGGTGGGCCCGCCGTGGATCTCGAAGATGGTGGGGAAGGGCCCGTCTCCGTGGCCTTCGGGGCGCTGGGCGAGGGCGTGGATCCGTCCGCCGGGGCCCTCGACCCACACGTCCTCGACCCGCACGGAGCCCGGCGGCCGGAAACCGGGAGGGTCGAGCACGACCCCGCCCGCGGTCGACCGGATGACGGAGGGCTCGGCCGCGGAGGACCACTGGTACTCCACGGACCCGTCGGGCCGCGCCGTCGCCCCCGATACGGTCCCCGGCGGCGTGTCCAGCCGTACGAGCTCCCGTGCGGCCAGGTCGTAGCGGAACAGCTCGCTGCGCGCCTCGTACTCGTGCTCGATCAGCAGCGCGGACCCGTCGGGGTACCACTCGGCGCCCACGTCGCCCGGCAGGTCGACGGCCAGCCCCTCTTCGGTGCCCGCGGCCACGTCCCACACCATCGGCTCCCACCGGCCGCGCCGCTGGTGGCCGATCAGCAGCCGGGTGTCTCCGGCGACGGGCGCGAAGCCGAGCACCGTGAGGCCCAGCTCCTCGGTGCCGCCCTTGGAGTCGTCGAGCTCGGCGACGGTGGCGCCGTCCAGGGTGATCACGCGCAGGGCCGAGTGCATCGCGTCGCCGTGCTCGGTGTGCTCGACGGCGAGCAGGGTGCCGTCCCGGGACAGGTCGCCGACGCCGGCCGACTCGCGGTGCCGGTAGACCACGGACGGCTCCGTCCCGTCGGGCCGCACCACGTGGATCGTGGTCCCGTCCTCGTCGGTGGAGCGCCCCACGACGGCCGTCCCGTCCCGCCCGATGGACAGCCCGGCCGGATACGAGGCCTCCAGCCCGGGAGTGGCGGGCTCGTCGGGGCCGCCCACGAAGGGCTGGCGGACCCAGGTGCCGAACTCGTCGCCGTCGGTGTCGGAGAACCACCAGACCCATGCGCCGTCGGGGGAGAGGGTGCCGTCGGTGGTCCCGTTCGGCCGGTCGGTGGCTTGCCGCTGGGCGCCGGTGGCGCGGTCCCAGGTGTAGAGCTCGTAGGTTCCGGTGGCGTTGGAGACGAAGAGCGAGCGGTCGGGCGCGTCCTCGGCCCATTCGGGCAGTCCCACGCGCGGGGCCCGGAAGCGCTTCTCCCAGTCGGGCATGGCGGTGTCGGTGTCAGCGGTGGCGTCAGTCATGCACCCATGTAACCCGATCGCCCGAGATGCCGACGGGGCCGAACGGGCGCAAGGTGGTCTGCGTACGAAGTTCCGTGGCATTCCCGGCGGAGGAGCAGTGGTCATGGCGAAGAAGGCGCACCGGAGCAAGCACGCCCATCAGGATTCCGAGGTCGCGATGGCCAAGAACACGGCGGCCGAGGCGCGCGCCAAGGCCGCCGTCCGCGATGTCCATTCGGTCTCCGCGAAGACCCGGGGCATGCAGCAGAAGTCCCAGGCCAAGCGGGGTTGAGCCGTAGGGTGGCGCCATGCGGATGATCGTCCGGGGCGCCCGGCTGCTGCACAGCGAAGGCCTGCACGACGTCGAGGTCGCGGAGGACGGGCGGATCGCGCGCGTGCTCCCGTACGACGACCAGAAGGAGCCCCCGGCGACGGGGGTGCTGATCGAGGCGCACGGCGGGCTGCTCAGCGCGCCCTTCGTCGAGCCGCACATCCACCTCGACACGGCCCTGACGGCCGGAGACCCGCGCCCCAACGTCTCCGGGACCCTCTGGGAGGGCATCGCCTGCTGGAGCGAGCGCAAGAAGACCCTGACCCGCGAGGACGTGATCGCGCGGGCCACCGAGGTGCTGCGCTGGCAGGCCGCGCAGGGCGTCCTGCACGTGCGCACCCACTGCGACGTCACCGACCCGGAGCTGACCGCGCTCGACGCGCTGCTGGAGGTGCGCGACCGGGTCCGGGACGTGATGACCCTGCAGATCGTCGCCTTCCCGCAGGAGGGCATCGTCTCCTTCCCCGGCGGCGAGAAGCTGCTGCGCGAGGCCGTCCGGCGCGGGGCCGACGTGGTCGGAGCGATCCCGCACTTCGAGGACACCCGGGAGGACGGGGTGGCCTCGCTGGCCGTCGCCTTCCGGCTGGCGGAGGAGCAGGGGCTGCGCGTGGACGCGCACTGCGACGAGATCGACGACGAGCAGTCCCGTTTCGTGGAGGTACTGGCCGCGCACGCCCTGCGCTCGGGGCTGCGCGGGCACGTCACCGCCTCGCACACGACGGCGATGGGCTCCTACGGCGGCGCCTACAGCTTCAAACTCCAGCGGTTGCTGTCCCGCTCCGGGATCAACCTCGTCTCGAACCCCTTCGCCAACCTCAACCTCCAGGGCCGCTTCGACGCCTACCCCAAGCGGCGCGGCCTCACCCAGGTCAAGGAGATGCTGGCGGCGGGGGTCAACGTGGCCTTCGGCCACGACGACGTGATGGACCCCTGGAACGCGCTGGGCACCGGCAACCCGCTGCAGACCGCCCTCGTCGGGATCTACGCCGCCCAGCTCACGGGAGCGGACGAGATCCCGGTGGCCTTCGAGATGGTGACCGAGCGCGCGGCGCGCGTGCTGGGCCTGTCGCCCTCGGAGTACGGGGTCCGCCAGGGCAACCCGGCCTCCTTCGTCCTGCTGCCCGCCGAATCGCCCACCGAGGCCGTCCGCCGCCAGGTCCGCCCGCGCTACGTGGTCTCGCGCGGCACCGTCCTCGCCGAGACCCCGGCGGCTCCGGCCCGGCTGCTGGCCTGGCCGGGAGAGGAGGGTCCCTCGGAGGTGGACTTCCGCGTCCGCCTACTGTGAGCGTCCATGACCTTTGTGACATGGACTCTTGACACTCCGTCGGCCCGCGCCGCGCTGGAGGTCGCCTCCGAGTACACGGACGCGGCGCTGCTCAACCACTCCGTCCGCTCGTACGCCTTCGGGGCCGAGTACGCGGACCGGCACGGGCTCTCGTACGACCGCGAGCTCTTCTACGTCAGCGCCCTGGTGCACGACCTCGGGCTGACCGCGCCCTTCGACAGCCACACCCTCCCCTTCGAGGAGGCGGGCGGCCACGTCGCGCGCGTGCTGACGGCCGGGCTGGGCTGGCCCGCGGAGCGGCGGGCGCGCGCCGAGGAGATCATCGTGCGGCACATGCGCGAGGACGTCACGGCCGCCGAGGACGTGGAGAGCCACCTGCTCCAGATCGGTACGACCGCGGACGTCTCCGGGGTCGGCGTCCTGGACGCCGACCCCGTCTTCACGTCCGCGCTGCTCACCGAATACCCGCGCCTCGGCTTCGGCGACGCCTTCTTCGCGCTGGTCAGCGACCAGGCCGCGCGCAAGCCGCAGTGCGCGGCGGCGGCCTACGTGGCGAGCGGCGCGAAGGAGCGCATCGCGGCGAACCCGCTGGACCGGCGCGGCCGGGCCGTCTAGCCGGATCAGCCGTACAGCCGGATCAGCCGTCCAGCCGTCTAGAAGAGCCCCAGGGCGTTGTCCAGGGACCAGACCTGCCAGCCCATCGCGAAGAAGGCGACTCCGGAGATCAGGGCCATCATCAGGTTCTGCCCCTGCTCGCCCCAGTCGTGGATCATCAGGATCAGGTAGACCAGGTTGAGCAGCAGCCCGGCGAGCAGGGCTATCGGGGTCAGGAACCCGACGATCAGGCCCAGGCCGAGGGCCAGTTCGGCGTAGGCGACGAGGTAGGCCATGAAACGCGGGTAGGGCTTGACGACGACGTCGAAGCCGCGCGTGACGAACCCCCATCGGTGCTTCTCGGCGACGCCGGCCGCCCAGCGGATGCCGCCTCCGCCGAACCAGTCCTTCTTGTCCTTGTGCCGCCAGCTCTCCAGCCACCACAGCCCGAGCCCGATCCGCAGAACGGCGACCCATTCGGGCCCGCCGAGCCAGATGGTCTGCATCCTCGGTTCCCTTCCTCGTTCTCTCAGAAAGATCTGACGATGTGTCAGTTTCGAGGGAAGGGTACGGGTGTGGCAAGGGGTTGGCCGACGAGGTTGGCGACGGGGTCCGCGGGCAGGGGGTGCCGACAGGGTTCAGTGGCACACGACGGAGACGGCCTGCGCCTGGTTGTTCCCGAAGCCCCCGCGATTCCAAGGCTGTTGCACCGGCTGCGTGCGCCCCGAGGCGTCGGTGGCGCGGACCAGGAGGGTGTGGCGGCCCGCGACCGCGGTCCAGTCGGCGTGCCAGCCCTGCCAGGCGTACGGGTGCCCGCCCTGCGGCAGCACCTCGGCGTCGGCCCAGCCGCCGCCCCCGTCGGTGCTCAACTCGACGCGCACGACCGGCCCGTACCCCGACCAGGCGCGCCCGGCGAGCCGTACGGGGCCGGGGCGCACCACCCGGGTGCGGGACATGAAGTCGGGGAATCCCGGCGGGATCAGCAGGGCGCGCGGGGCGATCCGGGTGACGGGCTCGCCGGGCTCCTCGGCGGCCTGCCGGTACCGGTAGGCGGTGGCCTGCTGATAGCCGCCGAAGGCCGTGTCGACGAGCTCGATATCGCGCAGCCACTTCACGTGGGCCATCCCGTACCAGCCCGGGACGACCAGCCGCAGCGGATGCCCGTGCTGGGGCGGCAGGGGCCCGCCGTTCATGGTGTGGGCGAGCAGCACGTCCTCGCCGACGGGCAGCGGCAGGCTGCGCCGGTAGTCCTGCTCGACGCCCCGCTCCACCCCGTGGTCCGCGCCCGTGAACACCGCCTCCACGGCGTCCGGCGTCACCCCGGCCTCCGCGAGCACCGCGCGCAGCGGCACCCCCGTCCAGTCGGCCGTCCCCACCGCCTCCACCAGCCAGGGCTGGCTGACCGGCCGCGGGGACAGCAGGGCCCGCCCGTTGCCGGCGCACTCCATGGTGACCCGGCGGGTCACGGAGGGCAGGCTCCGCAGGTCGCGCAGCCGTAGCTCCAGGGGGGTGCGGAGGCGGCCGCGCACGGTGAGGTGCCAGTCGGTGCCGGTGCCCGTGTCCGGGATGTCGTAGTGCACGAGCACGTAGTGCAGCCCGGCCGGCGTGACCTCGTACCGCAGGGCCTCCAGGGGGAGTCCGTGATTGCGCGCGGCGAGCGCGAGCTCGTCCTGGCCGATGCCCTCCCCGGGGGCGGCGATCCGGCCCGGGGGGCTGATCCCGGTGAGGGGGCGCTCCTCCATGGGTTCATGGTCCCGCGGTCGCGTCGGACCGGCTACTCCGCGTGCGGATCACTCAATCAGACGGTATGAATTGATCTGTCCCTTATGTGATCGGAGTGAAGCGTGGACGACTATCCACTGCTCAACCTGTTCTGGACCATGCTGTGGCTCTTCCTGTGGGTCATGTGGTTCTTCCTGCTGTTCAAGGTGATCACTGACATCTTCAGGGACCACGAGCTGCACGGCTGGGGTAAGGCGGGCTGGCTGATCCTGGTGCTCCTGCTGCCTTACCTCGGCGTCCTCGTCTACCTGATCGTCCGCGGCAAGAGCATGAGCCAGCGCGACGTGAAGCAGGCGCAGGCGAACGAGAAGGCCTTCCAGGACTACGTCCAGAAGGCCGCGGGCCCCCGCAGCAGCCCGGCTGAGGAACTCGCCAAGCTGTCCTCCCTCAAGGAGCAGGGCCACCTGACCCAGGAGGAGTTCGACAAGGCCAAGGAGAAGCTCCTGACCTGAGGGGCTGCTCCATCTGCCCGCCGATCGGGGGCCGGACCGCGAGAGCGCGGTCCGGCCCCCGGTCGCGTGTTCCGGGTCCTTTGCGCGTCAGGCCGTGGCGGGGTCCGTGTCCTCCAGCAGGTCGATCAGGGACGAGCGGGCCCGCGCCACGCGGGAGCGGACGGTGCCTATCGGACAGCCGAGCATGAGCGCCGCCTCCGCGTACGGCAGACCCATGAGCTGGGTGAGGACGAAGACCTCGCGGCGCTCGGCCGGGATCGCCGCCAGGAGCTCCGCGAGCGCGACGCCGTCCTCGAAGCCGGGTACGCCGCGGGGCTGGCTCTGCTCGGCCGCGGTCTGCCAGTCGTCTCTGTCGGCGATCTTGGGGCGGGCCGCCTTGTGGCGCAGGCTGTCCACCACGGTGCGCCGCGCGATGGAGAGCAGCCAGGTACGGGCGGAGGAGCGGCCCTCGAAGCGGTGGAGGCTGCCGAGGGCGCGCAGGAAGGTCTCCTGGGTCAGGTCGTCGGCGGACTGCGGGTCCGCGCTGAGGTAGGCCACGTAGCGGCGCACGTCGTGGTGCAGGGCGCGGACGAACCGGTCCACCGCGACGGGGTCGCCGTCACGGGCGGCCAGCGCGAGGAGCGTGACGCCCTCGTCGGGTCCGGCGGTGCGGCGGGTGGGGGCGCTGGTCGGGCGGGTGAGCAGGGCAGCGGTCATCGCCTGGAGTCCTTCGGGGAATCCGGCCGGACGCGATGCCACGACGCGGGGGCGCGGAGCGCGGGGTGCCCGAGGCGGCAGGGCGACCCACGTGCGCCCGCGGCGCGGGCGGCGCGAGGCCGGGGAACGGGTGGTACGGCCTGCCGGACGGCATGACCGATGCCCGAGGCGCGGTACGGGCATGCGTACCCGTGGCGCGTCGGGGAGCCGGCTGTCAGACGACAGCGATCCCGTGAGGTGGACCCCGTGAGGTGAGGGCGTCGGCGAGCAGCAGCCCGCGGGGCATCCGGACCCGGTGGTTCCGGGCGGGGCGGACCCGCGGCCGGTGCGGGGGCGCGGGAAGCCGGAAGAGCAGCCGCAGCGGTACGAGGAACCGGGCGGCGACGGCGCGCAGCACGCGGAAGGCGCCGCGTTCCCCGTACGCGAGCCAGAGGCCGCAGATCACGGCGGCCAGGAGGTGGCCGGCGAGCATGCCCGCAGGCGACATGGCACCCATGGCGTGCGCGTCCGGCACCGGCACGGCCGCCGCGCCGAACGAGGAACCGTCGGCCATCCCGGACATGCCGGCCATCCCGTGCGCGCCATGGGACCCGTGCACGCCGTGAGCCCCGTGCGTGACCGGCGCCCCGTGCGCACCCTGCGCCCCGGCCATCCCGTGTACGTCCGCCCGCTGGCGGAGCGCGGCAGGCACGTCGCAGAGCAGGTACCGGCCCCAGCGGCGGCCCAGGGAGCCCAAGGAGGACCCCGGCTCCGGGGTCCGCGTCACGGCTGCCTGGGCGAGCGAGAACCCGCCGTGCAGGGCGGCCTGGACGCCGAGGGTCGCGGAGACGACGGCCGCGAGGCCGCGCTCCCGCCCGGCGAGGAGCCAGCCGGTCGCCGAGGTTCCGGCGAACGCCGCGGTCATCCCCCACCAGGGCACGGAGGACCCCGACATGAGGATGTGCCCGAGGGCCGAGAGCAGCACGCAGGTGGCCGCGAACATCGCGGCCCGTACGGCTCGGCAACATCGACCCGGTGTCATGGCCGGGCCATCGTTGCACCGGCCAGACAGGGACGACAGAGGGCATCAGGTTTTCTCATCGGCCGGAAACCGAACCCCCACCTCTTGTGGCGCACGCCACAACAGGCCCTGGGAACCAGCCCGTTCGCGGATCCGACTCCTGTCCGGACTGAGCCTGACGTCGAGCGGCGAGACGAGAACGGGGTGGACGAGCGGTGGCGGACCGAACCGGTTCGGCGAAGACCTCCGGAGCATCCGGGACGGCAACCGAGAGCCCTGCCGACGTCGGTCCGGGCGCGCTGACGGCCCTGCTCACCGGCGCCATGGCCTTCTCGATGCTCCAGCTCTTCCTCCTCGGCGCACTCGGCCCGCGCCTGGTGGGGGAGTTGCGAGTCCCGCCCGCCGTGCTCGGCTGGACCACCACGGTCGGATTCGGTACGGCCGCCGTGCTGTCCCCGCTCGGCGGGAGGCTGGTGGACCGGATCGGGCCGCGCCGCTCCCTCGTCCTCCTGCTGTCGGTGTCCGCGGCGGCGCTCGCGCTGATCGGCGCCGCGCCCGGCACCGGCTTCCTGCTCGCCGCCGTCGCGCTGGGCGGACTGCCCCAGGCCCTGGCCAACCCGGCGACCAACAAGGCCATCCTCGCCGCGGTGCCCCCCGGCCGTCGGGGCCCGGTGACCGGCATGAAGCAGTCGGGCGTCCAGCTGGGCGCCTTCGCCGCGGGGCTGCCGCTCACGGCACTGGCCGGCGGGATCGGCTGGCGCGGGGCGGTGTGGACGGCCGCCGCCACCGCCGCGCTGGCGGCGCTGTGGGCGCGCCGCGCCCTGCCCGCGGACCCGCCGGCGGCCCCGGCCGGTCCCCGCGCCCCGCTCGTCCCGCGGGGTGCCATCGCCTGGCTGGCGGTGTTCTCCCTGTTCCTGGGCTGCGGCATCGCCTCGGTCAACACCTACGTGGCCCTCTTCGGCGCGCAGCGGCTCGGCATGGGTCCCACCGCGGCCGGCGCGCTGGTCGCGGTGCTCGGCGTCGCGGGCATCGCCGGGCGGGTCGGCTGGTCGAAGGCGGCCCGGCCGGGGCGCGCCGAATGGCTGCCCGGAGCCCTGGCCGCCGGAGCGGTGGGGGCGGCCGTCCTGCTGGCCGCGGCGCCGACCGTACGACCGCTGGTGTGGGTGGCGGCCGTGGCCGTCGGGGTGTTCGCGGTAGCGGCCAACGCCGTCTCGATGGTCCTGGTGATGCAGCGCTCCGCCCCCGGCCGGGCCGGCCAGGATTCCGCCCTCGTGGCCGCCGGCTTCTTCACCGGCTTCGCCGTCGGCCCCCTCCTCTTCGGCCCCCTCGCGAACGCCGGCCGCTACGGGACGGGCTGGCTGCTGGTGGCGGCCGAGTTCGGCGTGGCCGGTGCCGTCGGGATGACCTGGGCGGTACGGGAGCGGAGGCGGGGCCGTTGACGACGCGAACGGATCCATGGGCGGAACGTGCGTTCGCGCGACTCCTCGCGCGGGTGGCCGCCACGGCGTCCGACATCGACGCGGAGCGCTTCCCGCTGTACGCGGATCCGCACACGGGGGAGTGGACGACGACCGGCCGGGGTTCCTGGGCAGGCGGCTTCTGGGCAGGCCTGCTGTGGCTGAGGGCCCGGCACACGGGAACCGCGGCCGACAAGTCCGCGGCATCGGCCTGCACCGCACGCCTGACCGGCTGGGTCGACGCCGACACCTCCACCCGCGGGCTGATCCTCTGGTACGGAACGGCCCTGGCCTTCGAGGACCCCGGAGCAGAGCAACTGCGTTCCCGCGCGGCCGGAGCCTGCCTCTCAGCCGTGGACGAGGAACTCGGCCTGCTGCCCTGGGGGTCGGCCTTCGGCGGTCCGCGACTGCTGGCCCGGGTGGACGGCCTGCCGGGCACGGTCACCCTGCTCGCCACCGTCGGCCCGGCGGCCGCCGCATCGCACCTCCAGCGCCACCTGTCCTTGTGCCTCCCCGGCCCCGGGACGGAGGCCCGCCCCGCCCGTGACCTCGTACCGGCCTGGTCCTACAAGGCGGAGACGGGCTGGCGGGAGTGCGCGGAGCCGGCGCCGGGCTGGAGCAGAGGACCGGCCTGGCTGCTCCTCGCACTGGCCGACGCACTGCACCGCCCCGCCGTGACCGCCTGCCTGCCGGGCCACCCGCAGACACTGGCGGAACGTCTTGCCGACACGTGGACAGGACCGGGCACCCCCCTCATACCGCCCGCGGAAGCGGCCCGCCCGGACGGCCCGCCGGACACCTCCGCCGCGGCCGTCACGGCCGTCGCCCTCCTGAAGCTGTCCCTGCTGCCCGGCCCCCGCGCAGCGGCGTACGCGCACCGCGCGGCGCAGATCCTGAAGCACCTGGTCGACCACCACTTCTCCGGGGGCCGCCTGCTGAACGGCTGCTACGACGCGCACAAGGGAGTCGCGACCCACCACGAACTGGTGTGGGGCGATTTCTTCCTGGCCCTGGGCCTGGCCGCCCTGACCGGGCGAGCCGACCTCCGCACGGTCTGAACCCTCACCGCCGCCCCCCCCGTCGAGATCAGCCAGGGACGCCGGTCAGTCGCCAATCCGACTGGGAGCGCGTAGCGACCGGTCGCGCCCCCCGACTCCGAGAGGCTGTATGTCGTCCTCTCGCTCGTGGTGGCGGGCGACGGTCACGGGAAGGGTGTCCAGACGCCCGGCCCTGGATGCTCTGATCGCCCCGCGGGGGTGTGGTGACTGAGCTCACTGTCCTGCCGGGGCGGTGTCCGGATGCCCCCGGCCTCAGGGGGCCACAAGGAAGCGACTCGGCCGCTCCTCCCGGTCCTCCCTCCCGGCCGTTCCTCGGGGGGATCCCGGAAGTCTTGTGGCGTTTCGGTGTGGGTCGGTCGGTCAAGGGTGGCCGAAGGCCATCGCGAAGCGACGCGACCGCAGGGAGCGCCCTTGAGGGACCGGCCCACACCGAAAGGACACTGGACTTCCGGGATCCCCCCGGACCATGCCAACGCCACCGACCAACCCGCAGCTCAGATTCCGCCCCCGCCCCCGCCCCCGCCCCCGCCCCCGCCCCCGCCGCCGCCCCCGTATCCCCCCAGCACCCGCCGAGCCACCGCCGTGATGTGCAGTTCGTCCGGCCCGTCCAGGATCCGGGCCGTGCGGCCCGAGCGATAGAGGGCGGGCAGGGGGGTGTCGGGGCCCAGGCCGGCCGCGCCGTGGATCTGGATGGCCGCGTCGGTCACCTGCTGGAGCATCCGGGCGGCCGCCACCTTGGCCAGGCCCACCTCCACGTGCGCGTCCCGTCCCGCGCTGATCGCGGCGACGGCCTCGTGGACGAGCGGCCGGGTGCCGCGCAGCAGCAGGAGCGACTCGAAGACGTGGCTCTGCACCAGCTGGTGTGCTCCGAGCGGGCCGCGCGACCCGGTACGGGAGTTCACGCGTGCGCACATGAGGTCGAACGCGCGCTGCGCCTGGCCCAGCCAGCGCAGACACCGCAGGGTGCGGCCCAGTTGGAGGCGTTCTGCGGCGATGGCCAGGGCCCGGCCGCGTTCGCCCAGGAGGTGGTCGGCGGACACGCGCACCCGATCGAACTCGATCTCCCACTGCCCGCCCGCACCCAGCACCGGCAGCTCCCGCACCACCCGGAACCCCGGGGCGGAGGTGGGGACAACAAGCAGCGACAGCCCCGTACGGTCGCCCGCCCGCCCGTCGGTGCGGGCCAGTACGGTGACCAGATCGGCCTCGGCGGCGTGCGAGGTGAACCACTTGCGGCCGCTCAGGATCCAGCTCCCGTCCGCCGCCTCCACCGCGTGCGTGGAGGTGAGGTAGGGGTCCGTGCCCGGGGTCTCCGGGTCGGTCATGGCGTAGCAGGCGCGCAGTTCGCCGGCCGTCAGCCGACGCGGGTACAGCGCGCGCACCCGGTCGCCGCCGTGCCGCCACAGCATCGTGGCGTCCAGCAGGGGCGCCGACCCCAGTGCCGCCGGTCCGTGGTCGCTCGCCCCCTCGGCCTCGGCGAGCCGTGCGTAGCGCGCCAGACCGAGCCCTTGGCCGCCCAGCTCCACGGGCAGCGGGAGGGCCCAGAGGCCCGCCTCCTTCGCCCCGGCCTGGAGCTCCCGCAGGGCCGCCGCCGCGGCGGGGCCGCCCGCGTCGAGCACGGGCTCGCGGGGCATCACCCGCTCCCGTACGAACTCGGCCACCCGGTCCCTCAACTCCAGCTCGCTGAAACCGGGTTCCTCCGAGACGCGCGCCACGCCCCCTTCGCCCTCCACCACCCGCTCCTCCACCACTCGCTCCTCCACCACTTTCCTCGGCCCGCCGGGAACCCGTGGGAACGGCAGTGCGACTGCCTTCCCGTGGAACTGGTCGGGCGGGCCCGCCCCTTGGTTCCCGTACGGGATCACCTGCGGCGCCGGCCGATCGCCGGGCCGGGAGAAGAGGAGAGGCATGGCGTCACCCGCCGTCACCCACACCGCTCGGCCGCTCGACGGGCTGCGCTTCACCACCTCGGGACCGCCCGCGCTCGCCGGCCCGGTGGCCGAACACCTGAGGCTGCTGGGAGCGGTCGGCCCGGACACCGGGCAGGCCGCGGACGACGGCGGCGATGCGGCCCGCATCACGTTGACGGACGACGGCTTCGGAACCACCCGCACCCACGCCACCACCTCTCTCCACACCCACACCCACACCCCCGCCACCGCGACCCTCCGCTGGTCATCCCCGGAGGCGGCCCTGCTGGGCGTCACCGACGAGGCGACCGTGCAGGCCGCGACCGGGATCATGGCCGTGCACGGCCGCCGCGACGGTCTACCGCGGGGGCTCGCCGTGGACTACGCCACCACCGCGACGGCCGTCCTCACCACGCAGGGGCTGCTCGCCGCCCTGCTGGCCCGGGCCAGGGGGTGCGAGGGCGCCGCCGCGCAGCCGCACACGTACGTGGACCGGGCCGGGCTGCTGGTCGTGTCCCAGTACCTCGCCGCGAGCGGCGCCGATGAGGGCGAAGCCGCCGAACTGGCTCCCGGGGGCCCGCCCTTCACCGCCACCGACGGCACGCTCTTCGAGCTGGAGACGCTGGATCCCAGTGCCTGGGCCGGGTTCTGGCGGGCCCTGGACGCCCCGGCCGACGCGGTACGGGCCGGGTGGCGGCCCTTCCAGTTCCGGTACGCCACCGCGTGCGCGCCCTTCCCCGAAGCCTTGCACGCCACCACCCGGGCCCACGGCTGGCAGCGGATCCGCGATGCGGCGGCCGCGTCGGGGGCCGAGGTGTGCCGGCTGCGGACCCTGGCCGAGCGGGCCGCCGAGGACGACGGAGCCGCCCCCTGGACCCTGGCCCCGTACGGCCCCGGCGGCCGCGCCCGCCCGAAGCCGACGCCGCCCACCCCCGGCCGGCCCACCCCCGGCCCCCTCACCGGCATGACCGTTCTGGAGGCCGGCCGGCGCGTCCAGGCACCGCTCGCCGCCCACCTCCTGGGGCTGCTCGGCGCCGAGGTGATCCGGATCGAGCCGCCGGGCGGTGACCCGCTGCGCGGCATGCCTCCCACCAGCTCGGGGATCTCCGCCCGCTGGCTGGCCCTGAACCGGGGCAAGCACGCCGTGGAGATCGACATCAAGTCGCCCGCCGACCGGCTGCGGCTGGCCGCGCTGGCGGCCGGAGCCGACGTGTTCCTGCACAACTGGGCCCCGGGAAAGGCGGCCGAGCTGGGCCTGGACTGCGCCGACCTCGCGCGGGTGAACCCCGCGCTCGTGTACGCGTACACCGGCGGCTGGGGCACGGGCCGGATCGCCGACCCGCCGATGGGCACGGACTTCATGGTCCAGGCCCGCACCGGAGTCGGCGAGGCGGCCCGCCCCGAGGGCGAGCCGCCCGCACCCTCCCTGATGACCCTGCTCGACGTGCTGGGCGGGTTGCTCGGCGCCGAGGCGGTCCTCGCGGGGCTGCTGCTGCGCGAGCGCACCGGGCGGGGGGTCCGCGTGGACTCCTCGCTGCTCGGCGCCGCCGATCTGCTCACCGCCCCCGCTCTGCACCGCGTGCGGCGCGGGGAGCGCGGCCGCCGGCCCACGGGGTTCCGTACGCCCCTGCGCACCGCCGACGGCTGGATCGCCCCGGCCGACGCGGACGCCCGCGCGGTGGCCGAGGCCTCCCGGGGACTCGCGGACCTGTCCACCGACGACGCCCTACGAGCACTCCGCGCGCGCGGCCTCACCGCGACCGCTGTCACCACGGACCTCGCCGACCTCCACAACGGGCACGCCGAGGGGCACGACAACGGGCACGCCGAGGGGCACGACAACGGGCACGCCGAGGGGCACGACAACGGGCACGCCAACGGGCACGCCGACCTGCACCACGACCGGCACCACATCCCGCCCCACAACCGGCCCCCCACCCCACCCCACACCCCGCCCCACACCCCGCCCCACACCCCGCCCCAAGACCCGCGCTTCGCCGGCTCGATCAGCCGGGACGCGCACGGTGCCCCCGCCGTTCCCGACCCCTGGAGCTTCGTATGACCGTCGCACTGCACGATCTGCTGCCCGTGGGCCTGCGCCGCTCGTGGGCGGTCGACGGAACCTGTCCCGACCTCGACCTCTACAGCCTCTTCCGGGCCCGCCAGATCTCCGACCTGCACCACACCGCGGTCGTCGACGCCAAGGGCAAGCTCTGCTACACCGCGCTCGACCGCAAGGTGCGATGTCTGGCCACCGGCCTCGCGGCGCTCGGCGTACGGCCCGGCGACGTGGTCGGTGTCCAACTCCCCAACGGCCGCGACGCGGTCATCGCGGACCTGGCCCTGGCTGCCCTCGGAGCGGTGGCCCTACCCTTCCCCGTGGGCCGGGGCGGCCAGGAGGCCCGCTGCCTGCTGCGCCGCGCAGAAGCCGTGGCGGTGATCGCCGCGGTGGAGCACCGGGGCCACCGGCACGCCGCCGAACTGCGCGACCTGGCCCCCGAACTACCCGCGCTGCGCCATGTCATCGCGGCCGGCGGACCGGCGGGCACGGAGCCCGAAGGAACGATCCGGCTCGCGGCGCTGCTGCGTTCCGACCCGGCCGCCTTCGTACCTGCCCGGCCCGACCCCGACAGCGCCGCCCGCATCCTGGTGTCCTCGGGTTCGGAGGCGGAGCCGAAGATGATCGCCTACTCCCACAACGCCCTCGCCGGCGGCCGCGGCAACTTCCTCGCTTCGCTGATGCCCGACGGGACGCCGCCGCGCTGCCTGTTCCTCGTACCGCTCGCGTCCGCCTTCGGCTCGAGCGGGACCGCGGTCACCCTCGCCCGGCACGGCGGAACCCTGATCGTCCTCGACCACTTCACCCCGGAGGCGGCCCTCGCGGCGGTGCGCGAGCACCGGCCCACGCACGTCCTCGGGGTGCCCACGATGATCCGCATGATGCTCGACCGGCTGGAGGCGGAGGCCTCCGGGGGAGAGGGGCAGCCGCTCCCCGCCCCCACCGCCCTGATCCTCGGCGGCGCCCCCCTCGACGAGACCACCGCCGAGAGCGCGAGCCGCGCCTTCGGCTGCCCGGTCGTCAACCTCTACGGCTCGGCCGACGGGGTCAACTGCCACACCGGGCTGGGCGCGACGACCCCGGACTCCGAGGGCACGGGCGTCGCCGCCGGCCGCCCCGACCCCCGGGTCGCCGAGATCCGGATCACCGACACCGAGACGCACGAGCGGCTCCCCGACGGGGCGATCGGGGAGATCATCGCGCGCGGCCCGATGACCCCCATGTGCTACGTCGCCTCCCCGGACCTGGACGCCCGGTACCGCACGCCCGAGGGGTGGGTCCGTACGGGCGACCTCGGCTTCATCGACGAGGACGGGGTCCTGCACGTCGTCGGCCGCCTCAAGGACATCGTCATCCGCGGCGGAGCCAACATCAGCCCCGCCGAAGTGGAACGGGAGCTCTCCTCCCACCCCCTCGTCCGCGACGTCGTCTGCGTCGGGGTCCCGGACGCGGTGATGGGCGAACGCCTCGCCGCCTGCGTCGTCCCCCGCGGCGCGCGGTCCCCCAGCCTCGACTCCCTGGGCGGACACCTCACGCTCCGCGGCCTCGACCGCCGCAAGCACCCCGAGCACCTGCTGCTGCTGGCGGAGCTCCCGCTCACCCCGGCCGGCAAACCCGACCGCGCGATGCTGCGGGCCCGCCTCGCGTCCGGCGCACCCGGCCATGGGGCCATTCGGGCCTTCGCCGAGCCCGCCGCCGAGGCCCGTACCGAGCCCGCCAAGGCCCGTACCGAGCCCGCCGCCCACCCCCGCACCGGACCCGCCGTCGGGGTCGGCGCGTAGACGAGGGCGGGGCGGCCCCGGTGGACCGCCCCGCCCTCCCGGCGTACCGGGGGCGCCACCCCCGTCCCACGCCTTCCGGCTCCTCCCCCTACCCTCCTACCCTCCTACCCCCTACCCCGCGGACCCGCCCACCTTGCCCATGGCCGCCTTCAGCGCGGCCCCCGCGTTGCGGTAGACCGGCAGCAAGTCCAAATCGTTCCCGGGGTAGTTGACGATCTGCACCTGCCGCGCGCCGGAGTCGGGCAGCACGGTCCCGGTCGACATGTGCGCGTTGTCCAGCACCAGCGCGGGCTTCTTCGCCGACAGCTCGGCCAGCTGCGCCGGGGTCACCGCCTCGGGGCCGTAGGTGCCCACGGTGGTGGCGCCCGCCAGCTTCGCCGACCAGGCGGTGAACACCTGGCTCACCGCCGACGGGCTCTTCCCGCCGGGCCAGGCGGCCCGGACGTCCTGCGCGACCCGCCCGTACTCGGCGTCGAAGTCGGCCGTCCACTTCGCGGCGGCGGCCTGCGTGCCGAACAGCGCGCCCAGCCGGGTGACTTCGGCCTTGACCTTGTCGGCGTCGTTGTCGAGGTTCACCTCCACCAGCTCCGCCTTCGACCCGGCGGCCTCCTTGATCTTCGCGGCGTACGGCTCGAAGGGCGCGTAGAGCACGAAGTCGGCCCCGGCGACGGCCGCGAGGTCGGAGGGCTTGGGGTCGTAGTCCGGGGCGTGGTGCACGGACTGCGGCACGATCACCTTGACGTCCTGTGCGCCGGCGGCCTTGGCGAAGGCGCCTTCCCAGGTGGTCGTCACGACGACGGTCGTCCGGGAGGGCGCGCCGCCCCCGGCGGAGGCGCCGCCACCGCCGCCCTTCCCGTCCTCGGTGCCGCAGCCGGCCACCAGGGCCAGTGCCGGGGTCAGTGCGAGGAGGAGGGCGATGCGGGCCGAGCTGCTGCGGACGCGGGTTCGGGGCGCCATGAGCGGATTCTCCGTTCGGGTACGAGGTGCACCGCGAGGACGAGCGCCCCCGCGGTCAGGACGAGGACGGGCCCGGGGGGCCAGTCCAGCCGGAGGGCGATGAGGAAGCCGGTCAGGTTCACGAAGACGCCGATGCCCACCGCCCATCCGGTGATCGATTTCAGCGAGGTGCCCAGCCGGCGCGCGGCCAGGGCGGGCAACAGGGTCAGCGCGTCGACCAGCAGGGCGCCGGTGAGCTTGATGGCTCCGGCGACCGCGACCGCGACGAGCACCATCAGGACCGTGGTCAGCGCCCGGACCGGCACGCCCGAACACTGCGCGAGCTCACGGTCGTACAGCAGTAGCGCCACTTCGCGCCGCCGCCACCAGAACAGGCCGGGCACGAGGACGGCCAGGACGCCGAGCACCACGAGATCGGCGCCGCCGACGGACAGGATCGAGCCCCACAGCAGTGCGAACGCCCCCGAGGCGTTCACCCCGGACACCGCCAGGAGCAGCAGCGCGGCGGCGATCGCCAGGCTCATCAGCAGCCCCATCGCCCCGGACAGCCCGTCCGGGGTCCGGGCCAGCGGGGCGACCCCGGCTCCGGCCAGGGCGCAGGCCACCAGCGCGCACAGCATGGGGTCCAGTCCGGTGAGCAGCCCGACGGCGATGCCCAGCAGCGCCACGTGCATCATCGCGAAGCGCACCGGCATGATGTCCAGCCCGACGATGACCACACCGATCACGGGCAGCCCGACGGCGGCGAGCAGCAGGGCGAAGCCCGCCCGCTGCACGGGTGGAAGTTGCAGCAGGGTGCCGAGGTCGGCGCTCGCGAGGGAGGCGGCCGCGAGGGTGGCGCTCACCGGATCTCCCGCACGTGTCCGGCGGCCATCTCCAGGACCCGGTCGCAGCGTTCCGCGAGCGCCCGGTCGTGGGTGACGACGACGAGCGTCACGGGCAGCGCGGCCAGGACGTCGGCGGCCTCGTCCTGCCCGGCGAAGTCCAGGGCGGCGGTCGGTTCGTCGGCGAGCAGTACGCCGGCCCCCGCGGCCACGCAGCCGATCGCCCGGGCCAGGTACATGCGTTGCAACTGCCCGCCCGACAGGGTGTGCAGGGGCCGACCGGTCAGCGGGCCCACCCCCAGCCGGCCGGCGGCCTCGGCGGCCGCGTGCGGGTCCCCGCTGCTGGCGAGGAGCTCGCCGCCCAGCAGCGGGAAGCGTCCCGCGGCGGGCTTCTGCGGGATCCACGCGCACGCCCGCCGCCGCCAGACCGGGTCGCCCGTGCGGCCGCCGACCAGGATCTTCCCGCTGACCTGCGGGTGCAGCCCGAGCACGGCGCGCAACAGGGTGGTTTTGCCCGATCCGTTGGTGCCGGTCAGTGCGACGCGCTCGCCCGCGGCGATCTCCAGGTCGACGCCGGACACGGCCTCGATGCGCCCGTGCCGGCAGCCCACCCCTTCCATCCGCACGTCCAGCCCGCCCATTCCACGCCCTTCCGCTGTCACCGGTCGCCTCTCCGCGTGGAGTTGGTCGGCTGGAAGGGGCTCGCGGTTCCAGCCGGGCACGGGCGGGTTCACGCCGCCCAGCCGGGCGGGACCGGCCATTCCGCCGGGGCGTTCCGTTTTCTACAAGCGCCCCGGTCCGCTCCGGGTCATGATCGCGCCGCCACCTCCCGTGGTGATCAACACGCATGTGGTCAAAGGGAGTCGAGCCGTGTTCGAGATCATCAGCACCCCCCGTCGCACGCTCCGGTACCGGGCCCTCGCGGCCGTCGTCGTCCTGGCCGCGACCGGAACGGTCCTCGTCGCGGCCCCGCAGCCCGCCCAGGCGGCGCTGCCGGCGCAGTCGATAGCCGACCCCGTGCACTACTGGAACGACGTGCTGCAGAACGTCTTCCGCCGGGTCGGCGGCGGGCCCGTCCCGCTGGCCCGATCGGCCGCGATGATGAACGCCGCGATCTATGACGCGGAGTCCTCGTACCAGCTGAAGTGGAAGGGCAAGATCACCTCGGAGCCCTACATCAAGGCGGAGAACTACGTGGGCTGGGCCGAGGGGCCGGACGAGGAGGAGCGCGTCATCGGCCGCACGGCCTACAACATCCTCCTCGGCCTGTACGGCAACAAGCAGAGCCGCTACGCGGACCAGACGCAGTACCTCGACGCGCGCTTCCGCGAGCGTTTCGGCACCGAGCCCACCTCCGGCGACTTCCTGGACCTCTCCGTGGTCGGCCCGATGGTCAAGCAGATGACCGACGCCCGCACCGGCGACGGCTCCGACAACCCCCAGGTCTACGTGGGGGACAACAAGCCGGGCGCCTGGCGGCCGACGAGCTACCCGGACATGCCCGACGCCTCCTGCGACGAGGACAGTGACGCGGTCAGCCCGTTCTACGGCCAGGTCAAGCCGTTCTCGCTGGCCTCCGGCTCCCAGTTCCGCCCCACCACCCTGACCCAGTACGGCTCGTACGAGGCCCTGGTGGCGAGCGACGAGTACAAGCGGCAGGTCGATGCGGTCCGCCGGGCCGGCGCCGACAAGCCCACGGCCGCCACCCCGGTCGTCAACCGGACCCCCGACCAGCTCGCCGCGGCCTGGTTCTGGGCCAACGACAACAACGGCACCTACAAGCCGCCGGGCCAGATGCTCCAGGCCACCCGCGAGGTCGCCAAGGCCCGCGGCCTCGGGGTCTACGCGAACGCCCGCCTCTTCGCCCTCGTCTCCCTCGCCATGGCGGACACCGGGATCGCGGTCCGCGACGCCAAGTTCGCCACGCCCATCGACCTGTGGCGGCCCGTCTCGGCGGTCCGCGAGGGCGGCCTCGACCCCCAGTGGAAGCCGCTGCTGAAGAGCCCGACGGGCGTCAACGTCAGCCCCTGCTTCCCCGCGTACGTCTCCGGCCACGCCTCCTTCGGCGCCGCCTGGGCCGGGGTCATGAAGCGCTACTTCGGCAGCGACACCCTCTCCTTCGACCTCACCACCGACGATCCGCAGGCCCTGGTCAAGACCCGTCACTTCACCAGCTTCAGCGCGGCCGCCAAGGAGGACGCCGACAGCCGCATCTGGCTCGGCGTCCACTACCCGTGGGACGCCGCGGACGGCCTCGTCCTGGGCGACAAGGTCGCGAACCAGGTCTTCACCACCAAGCTCCGCACCCTCTGAGCCGACCTGGCCGGCCGACCCGCGGACCCGACCTGACGGGCCCGACTTGACGGGTACGGCCCCACCCGGCCGGATGACGTAAGCCTTTCGTCATCCGGCCGGGCCTGGTCCCACCCCGTGCCCGCGCGTTGAATGTCCAGGACGGCCGGCCGGCCGAACGCGAGGAAGGGCCCGACGAGTGACGCAGAACCCGGCGCGAGACGAGCCGCGGGACGAGCCGCGAGACGAGCCGCGTAACCAGCCGCAGGACCAGCCGCGGCACCCGGCGAAGAGGCGGGGCGTACGCAGGCTCCTGACCGTCCTCGCCCTCCCGGCGGCCCTCCTGCTGGGCCTCGGCCTGTACTGGTTCCAGCCCTGGAAGCTCTGGCAGGACGCCACGGTCAACGAGGCCCTCCCGGCGGCGTCCCCCGCGGCATCCGCGCCCCCGGCCACCACCCCCGGCGCCACCCCGGCCGCCACAGCCGCTCCCGTCACCCCCCGAACCCTCGCCCAGGGCACGCTGATCAGCCACGAGCACGCCACCTCCGGCACGGTGAAGCTCATCCGCCTCGCGGACGGCTCTCACACCCTGCGCCTGGAGAACCTCGACACCAGCAACGGCCCCGACCTGCGGGTCTGGCTGACGGACGCCCAGGTGAAGGAGGGCACGGCGGGCTGGCGGGTGTTCGACGACGGCAAGTACGTCAGCCTGGGCAAGCTCAAGGGCAACAAGGGCGACCAGAACTACGCGCTCCCGGCCGACGTGAACCCGTCGGACTACGGCAGCGTCACCATCTGGTGCGACCGCTTCGACGTCTCCTTCGGAGCGGCGGCCCTCACCACCGTGTGACCCTTGTCCCCGTATCGAGTACGCGCCACGGGCGCGCGGGAATCGGGGGGAAGAGCGTGGCGGGACCGCAAGCACCGGAGGACCGCTTCGCGGGGTACGCCGACATGCTCGTCGCCGCCTGCGCCACGGGCCGCCGACTCACCCGCGACGAGCTGGAGTCGCGCCGCGCGGAAGGCGAGCGGGCGGCGGAGGCCGGGCTGTCGCTCCGGTCCCTGATACGCGAACACCTGGCCGCGGCGCAGCTCGTACGGCCCCTGCCCGCACCGGGCCCGCTCCTGTCGGCCGTCGAGCAGGCGGTGGACGCCTTCGTCGAGGGCTACGAACGCGCCCAGCAGCAGGCGGTGCGCCAAGAGGAGGCGGCCCGGCGGGAGTTCATCGACGACCTCCTCTACGGCGGCAGCGACCTGGGCCGACTGGCGGAGCGCGCCGAACGCTTCGGGCTGCGCCTCTCGCAGTCGCACGGCGTGGCCGTGGCCACCGGCCCCGAGCCGTACGGTGACGGCTACCCCGTGGCGCGCGGGATCGAGTCGGCGGTCCTCGCCCGGTTCCCGGGCCGGCAGATCCTGCTGACCACGAAGGAGGGCCGGCTGATCTGCGTGGCCCCCGGGGACCAGCCCGAGGTGCTGGCGCACTTCGCGAAGCGGGCGCACGCGGCCACCGACGGCGGCCGCGTCGGGATCGGCCGCTCGCACCCGGGCCCGGGCGGGGTCGTCCACTCCTATGAGGAGGCCCTGAACGCCCTGGACCTGGCCCGCCGGATGGACCTGGACGGCCCGGTGCTGCACGCCGCCGACCTGCTCGTCTTCCCCGTCCTGACCCGGGACCGGCAGGCCATGGCCGATCTGGTCGAGAGCACCCTCGGCCCGCTCCGCGCGGCCCGCGGCGGCGCGCGGCCGCTCCTCGACACGCTCACCGCGTACTTCGACAGCGGCTGCGTCTCCACCGAGGCGGCCCGGCGCCTCTCGCTCAGCGTGCGCGCCCTGACGTACCGGCTGGACCGCATCCACACCTTCACCCGGGCCGATCCGGCCGATCCGCTGAACCGTTACACGCTCCAGACCGCCGTGATCGGAGCCCGCCTGCTGGGCTGGCCCGACGGCGACGCGTGAAGGCGGTCCCCTGCGTCAAAGAGGCGTAAAGATTGCCGAAGGCAGGCAATGTGCGAAGCACCCCTCCGGTGAAACGATGCCGGTGTCCGGCGTAAACGTCACGCGGGCGGGAGGTGTGTCCATGGGCTTGTTTCTTGGTCTCGGCATTGCGGGAGTTGTGCTGCTGGCCCTCTCCCTGCTGCTCGACGGGGTGCTGGAAGGCATCTTCGACGGCGCGCTCGACGGACTGTTCGACGGCTGGCTGTCCCTTCCGGTGCTCGCGGGCTTCGTTTCGATGCTCGGGTTCACCGGGGCGATCGTGCTCGGGACCACGGGGTCCGGGCCGGTCCCGGCGACCGCCGCGGGCACGCTTGCCGGCGCCGGCGCGGGCTGGGCGACGTACCGCCTGAGCCGCGCCCTGATGCGGGACCGCAGCGGGGCCGCCCCGCACCAGGACTCCCTCGTCGGCTCGACCGGAACCGTGGTCACCGCGATCCCGGTCCCCGGCTACGGCGAGGTCCTCCTGCGCCTGGCGGGCCAGCCCGTGAAGTACGCGGCGACCGCCGAGGGCCCGCTGGCCCGCGGCGCGGAGGTGTGGGTGACGGCGGCCCCGTCGTCCACCTCCGTCAGCGTCCGCCCCGTCGAGCACTGACCACCCCGAGCCGTCGGATCAGACCACCACCAACATCGCCATCACCAACATCACCGATCTGCTCCCACGGGGGAGGCAGAGGGGATCTGTCATGAGCCCAGTCGTCACCGCGGTCGTCGGAGTCGTCGTACTCCTCGTCCTGCTCGCCCTGGTCGTCGTCACGCGCTACAAGGTCGCCGGACCCAGCGAGGCGTTCATCATCACCGGCCGGCGCGGCAAGCGTTCCACCGACCCGGAGACCGGCCGGATATCCACCGACACCACCGGCCAGAAGGTCGTGGTCGGCGGCGGGGTCTTCGTCGTCCCCTTCGTGCAGCAGCGCTACACCCTCGACCTGTCCAGCCGTCACATCCCCATCGCGGTGCGCGGCGCGGTCACCCTGCGCGGCATCAAGGCGAACCTCGAAGGCGTCGCGATCGTCAAGGTCGGCGGCAACGAGGACGCCATCCGGGCCGCTGCCCAGCGTTTCCTCCAGCAGCAGGACGGCATCGTCGGCTTCACCCAGGAGGTCCTCTCCGGCGCCCTGCGCGCCATCGTGGGCCGCATGTCGGTGGAGGACATCATCCGGGACCGGGCCGCCTTCGCGGGGCAGGTCGCCGAGGAGGCGGAGGCCAGCCTGTCCGGGCAGGGCCTGGTCCTGGACGCCTTCCAGATCCAGGACATCACCACCGAGGGCTCCTACCTCGAAGACCTCGGCCGTCCCGAAGCCGCCCGCGCCAAGCAGGAGGCCGACATCGCCGAGGCCAACTCCCGCCGGGCGGCCGAGCAGGCCCGCCTGAAGGCGGAGGAGGAGATCGCGGTGGCCGAGCGCACCCTCTATCTCCGCCAGGCGGAGATCAAGGCCGAGACCGACGCGGCGGCCGCCCAGGCCAACGCCGCCGGTCCGCTGGCCGAGGCCGACCGCCAGCAGCAGATCCTCGGCGAGCAGGAGAAGGTGGCCGAGCGGCAGGCCGCCCTGACCGACCGCCAGCTCGACACCCAGGTCCGCAAGCCCGCCGACGCCCGCCGCTACGAGGCCGAGCAGGAGGCGGAGGCCAAGCGGGTGGCCCGCGTCAAGCAGGCCGAGGCCGAGCGCCTCGCGGCCATCGCCGCGGCCCAGGGCGAGGCCGAGCGCGCCCGGCTCACCGGTGAGGGCGAGAAGCAGCGCCGCTCCGCCCTCGCCGAGGCCGAGGCCATCGAGGGCGCCAAGCGCGGCGAGGCCGAGCGGGCCCGCCGTGCCGCGATCGCGGAGGCCGTGCGCCTGGAGGGCGACGCGGAGGCCGCGGCCATCCTGGCCAGGGGCTCGGCCGAGGCCGAGGCCATGCGGAAGAAGGCGGAGGCCTTCGAGACGTACGGCGACGCGGCGATGATCCAGATGATGGTCGAGGCCCTGCCCCAGGTCGTGGCCAAGGCCGCCGAACCGCTCTCCGCCATCGACAAGATGACCGTCATCTCCACCGACGGCGCGAGCAAGCTCTCCCGCACGGTCACCGACAACGTCGCCCAGGGCATGGAGCTCCTGAGCTCCACCACGGGCGTGGACCTGTCCGAACTCCTGAAGGGCCTGGCCGCCCCGAAGGCCTCCCCGGCCCGGGAGACCCCCGCCCTCAACGGGAAGATCGAGATCACCGGCTGACCCCCGGGGGCCGACCACCGGGCCGGCCCGCATTCGGCCGAGCCGCCCGCCGAGCCGCCGCCGCACCGCCACGCCGTCGCGGGAGACTGGCCACCATGACCACTCCCGCGACCCCGATGGACACCGTCACGCTGGAGCGCCGCATCGCGGCCCGCCCGGAAACCGTCTTCGGCTTCCTCACCGACCGGGACAAGTGGCTGTCCTGGATGGGCGGCGACGGTGCGTTCTCCTTCGAGCCCGGTGGCCCGTACCGCACCCGCGTCACCGGGGAGAACGTGGCGTCCGGCACCTTCCTGACGGTCGACCCCCCGCAGCGGCTCGCCCTCACCTGGGGCTGGGAGGGCGGCAACACACCCGTGGCGCCCGGCTCCACGCACCTGGAGATCACCCTCGAACCGGCCCTCGACCCCACCCCGAGGGGCACCGTTCTCCACCTCCTCCACACCGGCCTGCCCACCTCGGAGGCCTGCGAGGCGCATGCGGAGTTCTGGCAGCACTACGTCGACCGCCTCGCCCTGCGCGCCGAAGGCGGCGACCCCGGCCCGGACCCCTGGACGGGACGCCCCGCAGGCTGACGCGGCCTGTCAGCGACCCGCTGACAGCTCACCGCTGAGGGTTCCGTGCAGCAGGGCGCTGTGCTCGTTCAGCCCCGTGATCTCCACGCTCTTGCCGCGCCGGCGGTACCTCTCCTCGACGGCGTCGAGCGCGGCGACGGAGGACGCGTCCCAGATGTGGGCCCCGGAGAGGTCGATGACGACCTTGCCGGGGTCGCCCGCGTAGTCGAACCGCCCGACCAAGTCGTTGGACGAGGCGAAGAACAGCTCGCCGGTGACCGAGTAGACCACCATGCCGCCCTCGGGATCGCTCACCGAGGTGACGTCCGCCAGGTGCGCGACCCGTTTGGCGAAGACGACCATCGCGGTGACCGACCCGGCGACGACACCCACGGCGAGGTTGTGAGTGGCGACCACGCACACCACGGTGATCACCATGACGGTGATCTCCCCGGCCGGCATCCGCTTCAGCGTCCTCGGAGCGATGGAGTGCCAGTCGAAGGTGGCGAAGCAGACCATCACCATGACGGCGACGAGCGCGGCCATCGGAATCTCGGAGACCATCGGCCCGAAGGCGATGCACAGCACCATCAGGAACACACCGGCGAGAAAGGTCGACAGCCGGGTCCGCGCCCCGGACACCTTCACGTTGATCATCGTCTGGCCGATCATCGCGCAGCCGCCCATGCCGCCGAAGAACCCGGTGACGATGTTCGCGACGCCCTGACCCACGGACTCACGCGTCTTGCTCGACCGCGTGTCGGTGATCTCGTCGACGAGCTTCGCCGTCATCAGCGACTCCATCAGCCCGACCACCGCCATGGCCAGCGCGTACGGGGCGATGAGCGTCAGGGTGTCCAGGGTGAACGGCACGTCCGGCAGACCGGGAACCGGCAGCGCGGACGGCAGCGCCCCCTTGTCCCCGACGGTCGGCACCGCGATCCCCGCGGCCACGGTGACGACCGTGAGGATGACGATGGACACGAGCGGTGCCGGTGCCGCCTTGGTGACCTTCGGGAAGAACACCATCAGCCCGAGCCCGCCGGCGAGCAGCGGGTACACGGCCCACGGCACGTCCCGCATCTCGGGGACCTGCGCCATGAACACCAGGATGGCGAGGGAGTTGACGAAGCCGACCATCACCGAACGCGGCACGAACCGGACCAGCTTCGCCACCCCGAGCGCCCCGAGCACGATCTGGAACACACCGCCGAGGATCACCGCGGCAATGAGGTACCCCAGCCCGTGCTCACGGTTCAGCGGCGCGATCACGAGCGCCACCGCACCCGTGGCGGCGGAGATCATCGCGGGCCGCCCACCGACGACGGAGATCACCACGGCCATGGTGAAGGACGAGAACAGCCCGATCGCCGGATCCACCCCGGCGATCACCGAGAACGAGATCGCCTCGGGTATCAGCGCCAGCGCCACCACCAGCCCACCGAGCACCTCGGTCCGCAGCACCTTCGGCGAGAGCCACGCGGACCGCGCGGACAGGGAAGCAACAAAGGAAGGCACGGGCAAGGACCTCAGGTTCGGTGAGAACACCCGAACCACTGGGCGGGTGCGCGGAGAACGGCTCCAGAAACACAGGAAGGGCCTGACCCGCGATGCGGATCAAGCCCTTGACCTGGTCTTACGAAGTCGGGGTGGCGGGATTTGAACCCACGACCTCTTCGTCCCGAACGAAGCGCGCTGCCAAGCTGCGCTACACCCCGATGTCCACCCTTGCAGCGCTTGCTGCCCTGGCGACATCGATTACTTTAGCGGACCCTCGGCCGGAGACGAAATCCGGTTTTCGCGCGGCGGCCGGTAGCGGTCCGCCGCCACCAGGGCGAGGCCGAGGGCGTAGAAGGCGAGGCCCAAGGCCACTGCGTTCAGCGCGACCCGGGCGTAGCCGTACTCGGCGGCGTCGATGAAGGGGTACGTGTACCGCGACGGGACGTCGGGGGAGAGCAGGGCGCCGCGGACCAGCGCGAAGACCACGTAGAGCAGGGGGTACGCCAGCCACTGCGCGGCGTAGCGCGGGCGCAGGGTGCGCGGGGCGGTCAGGAAGAGGAAGTCCAGGACGGCGCCGACGGGGGTGACCGTGTGGAGGAGCTGGTTGGAGACGGACTTCGCGCCGGAGAGCTTGTCCAGGTCCTCCAGCGCGTTGAAGGGGCTCGACGGGTTGGCCAGGACCAGGTGGAAGACCAGCCCGGTGATCAGGATGAAGAGGAGCACCCCGCCCCGCCAGAAGGGGGGAACGTCCGGCTCGCGCCGGTACACGCGGTAGGCGGAGAGCCCGAAGGTGACCGCGACCAGGATGTTCGTCCAGATCGTGAAGAAGCTCAGGACGACGGGCACGCTGCCGTACGCGCACTCGATGACCAGGCCGGTGACGGCCGCGGCCGCGATCAGCGCGCGGAAGGCGACGGTGGCCGGGAGGCGGAATGCGCCGGATGTGATCATCCGGTCAACGTACCGGCGGGCGGGGCCGGACCGCGTCAGGCCTTCGGGGTCAGCGTCAGCAGTGTCGCCTCGGGCGGGCACGCGAAGCGCACCGGGGTGAAGCGGTTGGTCCCGCAGCCCGCCGATACGTGGAGGTACGCGCGCTGCCCCTGCGTCTCGTGCGTGGAGAGGCCCTTCACCCGCTTGGTGTCCAGGTCGCAGTTGGTGACGAGCGCCCCGTAGAAGGGGATGCACAGCTGCCCGCCGTGCGTGTGGCCGGCCAGGATCAGCGGGTACCGGTCGGCGGTGAAGGCTTCGAGGACGCGCAGGTACGGGGCGTGCACGACGGCCATCGAGAAGTCCGCGTCCGTCTCCGGCCCGCCCGCGACCTTCGCGTACCGGTCGCGCTTGATGTGCGGGTCGTCCAGGCCGGTGAAGGCGAGCTCCAGGCCGTCGAGCTTGAGCCGGCCGCGGGTGTTGGTGAGGTTGACCCAGCCGGCCGCGTCGAAGGCGTCCCGCATTCCCTCCCACGGGTTGTGGACGGCGCCGACGACCGGTGCGTTGCCGTTCAGCCCGTGCCGGCCCTGCGTCTTCTCCAGCAGGTAGCGGCCGGGATTGCGCAGCCGGGGGCCGTAGTAGTCGTTCGACCCGAAGACGTACACGCCGGGGAAGTCCATCAGCGGGCCGAGCGCGTCGAGCACCTCCGGCACGCCCTCCGTGTCGGAGAGGTTGTCGCCCGTGTTCACCACGAAGTCGGGGCGCAGCCCGGCGAGGGACTGCAGCCAGGCGCGCTTCTTGCGCTGCCCGCCGACCATGTGGATGTCCGAGACCTGCAGGACGCGCAACGGGCGCATCCCTCGCGGGAGCACGGGGACCGTGACCCGGCGCAGGCGGAAGGACCGGGCTTCGAAACCGGCGGCATAGGCCAGACCGGCGGCCCCCGCCGCGGCGATCCCGGCGGTGACCTTCAGAGGTACTCCGTAACGCGCACGCATGCCCATATGTTCGCAGACCCGGCAACCCCGCCGGGAAACCGGCGGGCGCCGGAGCCCCCGCACCTGGCAGACTCGGGACATGACCACGCTCAAGGCCAAGCTCCAGGAAGACCTCACCACCGCCATCCGCGCGCGCAACGAGCTCGCCTCGTCCACGCTGCGCCTGACCCTCTCGGCCATCACCAACCAGGAAGTCGCGGGCAAGGAAGCCCGGGTGCTCTCCGACGAGGAAGTCCTCAAGGTGATCGCCAAGGAGGCGAAGAAGCGCCGCGAGGCCGCGGATGCCTTCGCGCAGGGTGGCCGTCCCGAGCAGGCCGCGCGGGAGACCGCCGAGGGCGAGTTCCTCGACACCTACCTGCCCAAGCAGCTCGGCGAGGCCGAGCTCGACGCGATCGTGGCGCAGGCCGTCGAGGAGGCCAAGGCGGCGGGGGCCGAGGGACCGCGGGCCATGGGCGCCGTGATGAAGATCGTGGGCCCGAAGGTCGCGGGTCTGGCGGAGGGCGGGCGCGTCGCCGCCGCCGTCAAGAAGCACCTGTCCTAGTACGCGTGACGAGTACGAGTACGCGTGACGAGTACGCGTACGTACGCGGTCCCCGGCAGGGGAACGCAGGAGGGCCCCCACCGATCCGGATGCGGATCAGTGGGGGCCCTCCCCGATTTCGCTACGAGGCCTACGGGCCTGCGAGGCCTGCGGGCCCAAACGCCTACGGCGCCTAGTCGCGGCCGCCGATGACGCCCGGCGGGAGCGTGATCCCGCCGAGCGGGTCGTCCCCGCCCGTGCCGCCCGTGTCCCCGCCGGTGGTTCCGCCGGTCTGACCGGCGGTCCGCCCGTTGCCGGGCTTCCCGTCACCGGGCTTGCCGTCGCCGCCCCGGCCCGGCTTGCCGCTGGGCTTCCCGCTCGGCTTGCCGCTGGGCTTGCCCCCGGGGGTCGGGGTCGGGGTGTCGGGGATGTTCACCGTGACGAAGCTCGGGGCCTCGCGGCCGGAGAGCGCGCCGGAGACGGCCTGCTTCCAGATCGGGCCGGGCAGGCCACCACCGAAGACCTTGTCGTAGTACTGGCCGCCGATGGTGATGTTCTCCATCGACACCTGCTTGGCGCCGCCGGAGCCGACCCAGGTCGCGCCGGACATGTTCGGGGTGTAGCCGACGAACCAGGCGTTGTAGCGGCTGTCGGTGGTACCGGTCTTGCCCGCGCTCTCCCGGTCCTTCAGACCCGACTGCTGGCCCGTACCGGAGTCGACCACGCCGAGCAGCAGCGTGTTGATGGTGTCGGCGGTCCTCTCGGTCATCGCGCGGCCGCACTTGGACTTCGGGACCGTCAGGGCCTTGCCGTGCGAGTCGGTGATCGACTCGATGGTGACCGGGGTGCAGTACACGCCGCGGTTGGCGAAGGTGGCGTAGGCGTTGGCCATCGTCAGCGGGGACATGCCCTCACTGCCGAGCGCGATGGCCGGGACCTCGGGGAGCTTGGCGCCGTTGGCCGGGATCACGCCGAGCTTGGTGGTCATCTCGGTGACGGGGCACAGGCCCACCTCGGAGATCATCTCCACGAAGTAGGTGTTGACCGACTTGGCCATCGCCTCCTTCATTCCGTACGGGCCGACCTCGGACTCGGTCTCGTTCTCCACCTTGGCCCTGTCGGTGTTGACCCAGGGCTTGTCGCTGCAGGTCCTCACCGGGCTCGGGTAGTCCATGTCGTACGGGGACTGGTACATCTTCGTCGGCGGCAGTCCGCCCTCCAGGGCCGCTGCCGCGACGAAGGCCTTGAAGGTGGAGCCGGTCGGGAAGCCGAAGTTCGAGCCGCCCATCTTCTTGTCCACCGAGAAGTTGATCTGGGTCTCGTTCTTGCCGAAGCCGTACGGCTTGGACTGGCCCATGGCGAGGACCCGCCCGGTGCCGGGCTGGACGAGGGTGACGGCCGTCGCGACCTTGTCGTCCTGGTCCACGTGGTCCTTGATGGACTCGTTGACGGAGTCCTGCGACTGCGGGTCCAGGGTGGTGCGGACCGTCAGGCCGCCCTGGTTCCAGACCTTCGCCCGCTCCTCGCGGGTCTTCCCGAAGGCGGTGTCGTCGAGGAAGGTGTTCCGCACGAAGTCGCAGAAGAAGCCGGCGCCCTTGACTGCGGTGATGCAGCCGTTCTTCGGCTTGGTCACCTTCAGCTTGAGCGGCTTCGCCTTCGCGGCGTCCGCCTCGTCCTGCGAAATATCCTTTATGTCCGCCATGCGCTGGAGGACGATGTTGCGGCGCTTCGTCGCCTCCTGCGAGTCGTTCACCGGGTCGTACCGGCTCGGCGACTGCACGACGCCGGCCAGCATCGCCGACTCGTCCAGGGTCAGGTCCTTGGCGGGCTTGCTGAAGTAGCGCTGGGCGGCGGATTCGATTCCGTACGCCTGCTGCCCGAAGTACGTGATGTTGAGGTAGTTCTCGAGGATCTTGTTCTTCCCGAGCTCCTCCTCGACCTGGATCGAGTACTTCAGCTCGCGGATCTTGCGCCCGAGGCTCTTCTCCTGGGCCTCGCGCACCTTGGTCTCGTCGTCGCCGGCTTCCTCGACGAAGACGTTCTTCACGTATTGCTGCGTCAGCGTCGACGCGCCCTGCGCCGCGCCGCCCTCCTGGGCATTGCGGTTGACCGCACGCAGGATGCCCTTGAGGTCGATCGCGCCGTGCTCGTAGAACCGGGAGTCCTCGATCGCGACGATGGCCTTCTGCATGTACGGGGAGATGGCCGTGATGGGCACCACCTGCCGGTCACGTGAATAGACCGTGGCGATCAAGCCACCCTCGGAGTCCAGAATCGTGGTGCGCTGGCTCAACGGTGGTGTCTTGAGGTTGGCCGGGATCTCATCGAACCCTTCGACCGTGCCCTTGGCCGCGAGTCCCAGGGCGCCGGCGCCCGGGATCGCGATGCCCGCAAGTACAACTCCGGAGAGAACGGACACACCGAGGAACTTGGCGGCCTGCTGTGGCCCCGTGAGCCCGCCGCCCGAGCGCTTCTTTCCCATGGAGGGCAGCCTACGTTCTCATTCGCCGGACACGCGCGAATGCCTTGGCCTAAGCTGTTCTCAACTGTCACAGCAGTGCGGTGGGACATCAACCCCTCGGCTTGTTTTTCACCCTTCCCGAATGGGGTGGACGCATGTCCGAATCTCGCCCCCTGTGATCAGGCTGCCCCGCCGATTTCACCCAAATCGCCGGAATGGTCGGGCATGTCGCAGGATCACTCCGTCGGGTGATCTGCCGCTTACCCATAGTCCGTTCGGACCATTCAAGATTGGGCCCGTCGGGGGTGTTGCACTGTGCCCGCCTTCCGTAACGTCCTCAACTGGCAGCGGTGAATATGCCGCTACCGCCGTGGGGGAGCCTCGATTCGGGAGAGGACGGCGCCGGGATGGGCTGGGTTACCGACTGGAGTGCGCAGGCAGCCTGCCGCACTACCGATCCGGATGAACTGTTCGTTCAAGGAGCGGCACAGAACAGGGCCAAGGCGGTGTGCACCGGATGTCCGGTGCGGACCGAGTGCCTGGCCGACGCGCTCGACAATCGTGTCGAGTTCGGAGTGTGGGGCGGAATGACCGAGCGGGAACGACGTGCGCTCTTGCGCCGGCGGCCCACCGTCACCTCGTGGCGGCGCCTGCTCGAAACCGCACGCACGGAGTACGAGCGCAGTACGGGCATCCTCACCATGGATGACGAGGACGAGTTGGGCGTTCCGTACGAGACGTACGCGGCAGCCGGGTAGACCACCCGGGCACCACGTCGTAGGAACGCCTACGCTCCGGCCGGAACCCCGGTCGCGAGTCGCTCTCCGATGGCCCGCAGCCCGGCGAGGTCGTGTACGTCGCCGGGCAGGGCGGCCACTTGGGCCACCGCCACCTCGGGGTGTAGCGAGGTGAAGCGGTCACGCGTGCGCTGTTCGCGCGCGATGACCTGCATGCGCTCCGCGTGCAGGCGGAGCAGTCCTGCCGTGATCACGTCCACGTCGACGTCCGCGTCGGCGTCCGTGGCGTCTGTGGCGGCTTCTACGGGGTCGGCGCCGGTCTCTCGCTCCGTGCGGGTGTCGGTGTCGGTGTCGGTCTCCGTATCGGTCTCCGTGGAGTCACGAAGTCCAGCTTTCCCGGACTCCTGATCCACAATGCCGCCTTCTTCAAGATTCTCCGCGGCGGCCAACGCCCGCTCCGCGGAGAGCTGTTCGGCGTCGCTGCCGTGCACCCGGTTCAGTACGAGCCCGGCCAGCGGCATCCGCTCCGCGGCCAGCCGCTCCACGAAGTACGCGGCCTCGCGCAACGCGTCCGGTTCGGGCGCGGAGACCACGAGGAACGCCGTACCGGGGGCCTGGAGGAGCCGGAAGGTCGCGTCCGCGCGGGTGCGGAAGCCGCCGAACATCGTGTCCATGGCGGCCACGAAGGTCTGTACGTCCTTCAGCAGCGAGGCACCCATCAGCTTGCTCAGCGTGCCCGTCATCATCGACATGCCGACATTGAGGAACTTCATCCCCGCCCGGCCGCCCACCTTGGCCGGAGCCATCAGCACCCGGATGAACTTCCCGTCCAGGAAGGACCCCAGGCGCCCCGGCGCGTCCAGGAAGTCCAGCGCGGAGCGGCTCGGCGGGGTGTCCACCACGATCAGGTCCCAGTCGTCCCGGGCCCGCAGCTGTCCCAGCTTCTCCATCGCCATGTACTCCTGCGTGCCCGCGAAGCCGGCCGACAAGGACTGGTAGAAGGGGTTGGCCAGGATGGCCTGCGCCCGCTCGGGGTCGGAGTGGCCCTCGACGATCTCGTCGAAGGTCCGCTTCATGTCGAGCATCATGGCGTGCAGTTCGCCGCCGTCGGGGCCCCGGACGCCCTTCACCTCGCGCGGGGTGTTGTCCAGCGAGTCGATCCCCATCGACTGGGCCAGCCTGCGGGCCGGGTCGATGGTCAGGACGACCACCTTGCGGCCGCGCTCGGCCGCCCGTACCCCGAGCGCCGCGGCGGTCGTGGTCTTGCCGACCCCGCCCGCCCCGCAGCACACGATGATCCGGGTCTGCGGATCGTCCAGCAGCCGGTCGACGTCCAGCCGAGGGGGAGCGTCCATCTTCGCCTCCGTCATCGCTTCCACCGTCCCGGCCCCGTTCATTCCTCGCCCACCTGCTTGCGCAGCTCCGCGGCGAGCCCGTAGAGCCCGGCCAGGTCGATCCCCGCGCCGAGCATGGGGAGCTCGTACGTCCGCGCGTCCAGCCCCGACAGGACGGTGCGCTGGGCGCGCTCCAGCTCCACCCGGCTCGCGTGCTCCGAGGCCTGCGCGAGCAGCGGGTCCACCAGCCGGTCGGCCGGCCCGCCGCGCCGGGCGCTGCCCAGGCCGGCCCGGGACAGCGCCCCGGAGACCTCGGCGCGCCGCTCGCCGGCGGCGGCGCGCAGGGCGTCCTCGTCGAGGTGGTGCGGCCGGACCATGTTGACGATGACCCGTCCCACGGGCAGGCCCGCCTGCCGCAGTTCGGCGATCCCGTCGGCGGTCTCCTGCACGGGCATCTCCTCCAGGAGGGTGACCAGGTGCACGGCCGTATCGGGGGACTTGAGCACCTTCATGACGGCCTGCGCCTGGTTGTGGATCGGCCCGAACCGGGCCAGCCCCGCCACCTCGTCGTTGACGTTCAGGAAGCGGGTGATCCGCCCGGTCGGCGGAGCGTCCATGATCACGTGGTCGTAGACGAACCGGCCGCTCTTGTCCTTGCGCCGGACCGCCTCGCAGGCCTTGCCCGTCAGGAGCACGTCCCGGAGCCCCGGCGCGATGGTCGTCGCGAAGTCGATGGCGCCGAGCTTCTTGAGGGCGCGGCCGGCCGAGCCGAGCTTGTAGAACATCTGGAGGTAGTCGAGGAGGGCCCGCTCCGCGTCGATGGCGAGCGCGTAGACCTCCCCGCCGCCCGAGGCGACGGCGATCTTCCGGTCCTCGTAGGGGAGCGCCTCCGCCCCGAAGACCTGGGCGAGGCCCTGCCTGCCCTCGACCTCCACCAGAAGAGTCCGCCTGCCCTCGCGTGCGAGGGCGAGCGCGAGTGCCGCGGCGACCGTGGTCTTGCCGGTGCCGCCCTTGCCGCTGACCACCTGGAGCCTGCTCACAGGGCCCGAGCCTAATTCCTCCCGGGCGGCGGCGGTGGTGGCGGGGCCCCGCACGGCAGGCACTACGCTCGCTCCCATGACCAAGAAGTTCGAATACGCGACCGTCCCGCTGCTGGTCCACGCCACCAAGCAGATCCTGGACACCTGGGGCGAGGACGGCTGGGAGCTCGTCCAGGTCGTCCCCGGCCCGAACAACCCCGAGCAGCTCGTGGCCTACCTGAAGCGGGAGAAGGCGGCATGAGCGGAGTCGTCGAGGCGAAGCTGGCCGAACTCGGCCTGACCCTGCCCGAGGTCGTCCCGCCGCTGGCCACGTACCAGCCGGCCGTCCGGTCGGGCGCCTACGTGTACACCGCGGGCCAGCTCCCGATGGTCAAGGGCAACCTGCCGGTCACCGGCAAGGTCGGCGCCGAGGTCTCGGCGGAGCAGGCCAAGGAACTGGCCGCGACCTGCGCGCTGAACGCGCTCGCCGCGGTGAAGTCCGTCATCGGTGACCTCGACAAGATCGCGCGCGTCGTGAAGGTGGTGGGCTTCATCGCCTCCGCCCCCGACTTCACGGCCCAGCCGGGCGTGTTGAACGGCGCGAGCGAGCTGCTGGGCGCGGTCCTCGGCGACAAGGGCGTGCACGCCCGCAGCGCGGTCGGCGTGGCGGTCCTCCCGCTGGACGCCCCGGTCGAGATCGAGATCCAGGTCGAACTGGTCCCGGGAGCCTGACCTCACCTCACCGTCTGCCCCGGAGGGGCCGGATCCGCCCGCAGGGCCGATCCGGCCCCTCCGGCGTTCGAGGTGCCGGGTCCGGGCGGAGCCCCGGGTCTTTCGGGCGGTGCGCGGAGGCCACCCCTCGAACATCGGCCCGGATGCCCGTAGCATCCCGCCATGCCGAATGGTCAGTACGGTCAGCAAGAGACCTCCGCCGGAGGTCAGTGGTACCCGCCGGAGTGGCCCGACCGGATCCGCGCCCTCGCGGACGGCGCCCTCACCCCGACGGAACCCAGGCGCGCCGCCACCGTGATGCTGCTGCGCGACACCCCCGACGGCCCCGCCGTGCACATGCTGCGCCGCCGGGTCGAGATGGCCTTCGCCGGTGGCGCCTACGCGTACCCCGGCGGCGGTGTGGACCCCCGCGACGAGGACCACCTCATCGGCTGGGCCGGCCCGAGCCGCGCCGAGTGGGCCGCGCGGATGGGCACCGACCCCGCCACCGCCCAGGCGATCGTCTGCGGAGCCGTCCGCGAGACCTTCGAGGAGGCCGGGGTCCTGCTCGCGGGCGAGTCCGCGGACACCGTCGTCGGCGACACCACCGGCAAGGACTGGGAGGCCGCCCGCGCGGCCCTGGTCGCCCGTGAGCTGTCCTTCGCCGAGTTCCTCGACCGCCGGGGCCTGGTCCTGCGCTCCGACCTGCTCGGCGCGTGGGCCCGCTGGATCACCCCGGAGTTCGAGCCGCGCCGCTACGACACCTGGTTCTTCGTCGCGGCCCTCCCCGAGGGCCAGCGCACCCGCAACGCCTCCACCGAGGCCGACCGCACGGTCTGGATCCGCCCCGCCGACGCCGCCGCCGGCTACGACAAGGGCGAGCTGCTGATGATGCCGCCCACCATCACCACCCTGCGCTCCCTGGAGCCGTACGGGAGCCCCGCGGAGGCCCTCGCCGCGGCCGGCGCCCAGGACCTGACCCCGGTCCTCGCCAAGGCCACCCTCACGGACGGGGAGCTCGTCCTCAGCTGGCCGGGCCACGACGAGTTCACCAAGCGCGTCCGCCTCACGGCGCCCGGCACCCCGGGCTCCGGCCCCGCCGGCCGAGGCCCCGCGCACCCGGGAGGAGCCCCCGCATGACCGATGCCGCCGCCCTGCCCGGCCAGCCCCGCGGGATGGTCGCCTCCGGGCCCGCCACCGCCCGCGCGGTCAACGTCCTGGCCCCGAACGCCTCCGCGATGACCCTCGACGGCACCAACACCTGGCTGGTCTCCGAGCCCGGCTCCGACCTGGCCGTCGTGATCGACCCCGGGCCGCTGGACGACGTACACCTGCGCGCGGTCGTCGCCGCCGCCGAGGGGGCGGGCAAGCGGGTCGCGCTCACCCTCCTGACCCACGGCCACCCCGACCACGCGGAGGGCGCGGCCCGCTTCGCCGAGCTGACCCGGACGAAGGTCCGCGCCCTGGACCCGGCCCTGCGCCTGGGCGACGAGGGGCTGGCCGCCGGGGACGTCATCCGCACGGGCGGTCTGGAGCTGCGCGTGGTTCCGACGCCCGGCCACACCGCGGACTCGCTCTGCTTCCACCTGCCCGCCGACCGGGCGGTCCTGACCGGCGACACGATCCTGGGCCGCGGCACCACCGTCGTCGCGCACCCCGACGGGCGCCTGGGCGACTACCTGGACTCCCTGCGCCGGCTGCGCTCGCTGACCGTCGACGACGGGGTCCACACGGTGCTCCCGGGCCACGGGCCGGTCCTGGACGACGCGCAGGGCGCGGTGGAGTTCTACCTCGCCCACCGGGCGCACCGCCTCGCACAGATCGAGACGGCGGTGGAGAACGGCCTGACCACGCCCGAGGCGGTCGTCGCCCACGTCTACGCGGACGTGGACCGCTCGCTGTGGCCGGCCGCGGAGTGGTCCGTACGCGCGCAGCTGGAGTACCTGAAGGAGCACGGGCTGATCCCCGGGGCCCCGGACTGAACGGGCCGTAAGGGTCCTAGCCCGCCGGGCGGGGCGTCTTCGCCCCGTGCCGGGCCGTGTACTCGTCCGCGAGCCACGGCCCGAGGTCCTCGACGTAGGCGCGCAGCACGGCCGGGTCCGCGACCGGGTCCAGCGCTGCGGCGGCCGCGGCGCGCATCTGCTCGGCGCGCTCCGGGTAGTACCGCCCGAACACCTCCGCCGACTCGGTCAGGTCGCTGGTCCAGCCGCCCCACCGCGGCATGACCAGGGTGAACCCGGTCCGTACGAGGTGCCGCGAGACGCCGCGGCACAGCTTTCGGTACTCCTCCGGCGTGGCCGCCGCCCGGATCCGCTCGCGCACCCGGGGCAGCAGCTCGGCCAGGTCGCCGTTGGTCTCGCGGGCGAGCAGGCTGTCCGGACGGTACCGGGGCAGGTGCTCGGCAAGGTCCGCGCCGAGCAGCGGGGTGCACAGGACGGCGAGGAACCAGCCGAGGTCGTAACGTTCCCGCTCGCTCAGCAGCCGGTCCTTGCCGTACAGCAGGACCCCCACCCCGTCGATCTCCGGGAACTCCTCGTCGAGGCCGCGCGCCAGTGCCTCGGTGGTGTCGCGGTCCTCCCCGCCTGGCTCGTGGTGCAGGGCGATCAGCAGGTCGAGGTCGGACCGCCCGGGCCGGGCCGTCCCGCGCGGCACCGACCCGTACAGGTAGGCGCTGTGCAGCCGTCGCCCGTACGCGTCCCCGATGCGCTCCCGCGCGGCGGCTACGACCGGGCGGAACTCGGTCTGCACCTGCCCGAGCGAGCCTTCGCGCTCGAAGTACCCGTACGTGTCGAGGCCTCTGTGCTCCATGGGTCCACTGTGCCTTCTGCGCAGCCGAAATCAGCCCTGCCGGCCTTTGAGGCGCGGGGCGGGGGCGGGGGCGGAGCCGGGGGCAGCCCCCGGAACGTCGCCGCAGGAGCACGAAAAGGGGCCCCGCCCGACCGGGCAGGACCCCTCAACGGAGACGGGAAACGTCAGCGGGACCGCTTCGCCAGCCGCTCCACGTCCAGAAGAATCACCGCGCGAGCCTCAAGGCGGAGCCATCCGCGTCCCGCGAAGTCGGCCAGGGCCTTGTTCACGGTCTCGCGCGACGCGCCGACGAGCTGGGCCAGCTCCTCCTGCGTGAGGTCGTGCACGACGTGGATGCCCTCCTCCGACTGCACGCCGAAGCGGCGCGACAGGTCGAGGAGCGCACGGGCCACGCGGCCCGGAACGTCGGAGAAGACCAGGTCGGACATCTGGTCGTTGGTCTTGCGCAGGCGCCGCGCGACGGCGCGCAGCAGCGCGGTCGCCACCTCGGGCCGGGCGTTCAGCCAGGGCTGGAGGTCTCCGTGACCCAGACCCAGCAGCTTGACCTCGGTCAGCGCGGTGGCGGTGGCGGTGCGCGGGCCCGGGTCGAACAGCGAAAGCTCGCCGATCAGCTCTCCGGGGCCGAGGACGGCCAGCATGTTCTCGCGGCCGTCGGGGGAGGTGCGGTGCAGCTTCACCTTGCCCTCGGTGACGACGTAGAGCCGGTCACCGGGGTCGCCCTCGTGGAACAGTGCGTCACCGCGTGCGAGGGTCACCTCGCCCATGGAGGCGCGGAGCTCCGCGGCCTGCTCGTCATCGAGCGCCGCGAAGAGCGGGGCACGCCGCAGTACGTCGTCCACGAGTCTCTCTCCTATGTCGACCAGCCAGGGGATCGCTCCCCCATTTTGCCGGACGGCTCAAACAGTGCGATCAATCACGTTCATCACAAGGATGCCGGACGTACGGGTGTGCTGTGCGGCGAGAGGCCGATCGGGGTGGTGTTACCTGAGGTCCGGGATGGTCGTACCGGCTCCGTCCCGGACCTGCCGGGTGTCCAACAGGCCGGTGAGAGCACAGGCCAAGGGGTCCGGGGGAGTGACGGCCACAGTAAATTCAGCCGTGGGCGAACACGCCCCGGTGGGGGCCCTCCCGGAGCAGTCACCCCCGCTCCAGGGCAAAACTTCGGCCAAGAAACCCTTGCCGGGCGGAGGTCACGTCCGGCCACGGGCGAAGGGCCGCTCGGCGTAGCCTTCGGGGATGGCAGAGAGCAAGGTCAAGAAGGCCGGGACGAAGCCGGAAAGTCATCTGGCGATGGTGCGGCGGGCGCGCAGGATCAACCGCGAGCTGGCGGAGGTCTACCCGTACGCGCACCCGGAGCTCGACTTCCGCAACCCCTTCGAGCTGCTGGTCGCCACCGTCCTGTCCGCGCAGACCACCGACCTGCGCGTGAACCAGACGACCCCGGCCCTCTTCGCCGCGTACCCGACCCCCGAGGACATGGCGGGAGCCGATCCGGAGGCGCTGGAGGAGATCATCCGGCCGACCGGGTTCTTCCGGGCGAAGTCCAAGTCCCTGCTCGGCCTCTCGCAGGCGCTGCGCGACAACTTCGGCGGCGAGGTGCCCGGCCGGATCGAGGACCTGGTCACGCTCCCCGGGGTGGGCCGCAAGACGGCGAACGTGGTCCTCGGCAATGCCTTCGGCGTCCCCGGCATCACGGTCGACACCCACTTCGGCCGGCTGGTGCGGCGCTGGAAGTGGACCGAGCAGGAGGACCCGGAGAAGGTCGAGGCGGAGATCTGCGCGATCTTCCCGAAGAGCGAGTGGACGATGCTCTCGCACCGCGTCGTCTTCCACGGCCGCCGGATCTGCCACTCCCGCAAGCCCGCCTGCGGGGCCTGTCCGATCGCACCGCTCTGCCCGGCCTACGGGGAGGGCGAGACCGATCCGGAGAAGGCGGCGAAGCTCCTGAAGTACGAGAAGGGCGGCCAGCCCGGCCAGCGCCTGTCTCCGCCCCCGGACTACCCGGGCCTCCCGGCACCGGCCCGGCCGGGCCCGGCGGACGCCTGAGGCGCGGGGGTTCGGGGGCGGAGCCCCCGCAACGGCGCCGCACCCGCAAGGAACGAATCGCTACCCGCACCGCGTTTGGCGATGTGTGGGGGACCACGGACAGGGGTGCCTATGACAGAGGCCACGCAGAACCGCCGGGCGGGCGCCGCCGCGCACGAGGCCCCGTACGACGGGCCGTACGACAACCAGCGCGGCCGGCGCGGAAGCATCGACCTCCGCACCCAGGGCCTGCCCGGCTGGCTGGACCCCGTCGTCGAGGCGGCCCGGACGGTCCGGCCGACCCAGCTGAGCCGGTTCCTGCCCCCGGAGGACGGCCGCGGCCGCCAGTCCGCCGTACTGATCCTCTTCGGCGAGGGCCCGCGCGGCCCCGAGCTGCTGCTGATGGAGCGCGCGGGCACCCTGCGCTCGCACCCCGGCCAGCCCTCCTTCCCCGGCGGCGCCCTCGACCCCGAGGACGGCGACCCGCGCACCACCGGCCCGCTGCGGGCCGCCCTGCGCGAGGCCGAGGAGGAGACCGGCCTGGATCCGGCCGGGGTCCAGCTCTTCGGTGTGCTGCCCCCGCTCTACATCCCGGTCAGCGAGTTCGTCGTGACCCCGGTGCTCGGCTGGTGGCGCGCCCCCAGCCCGGTGGGCGTGGTCGACCCCGCCGAGACCGCCCGCGTCTTCACCGTGCCCGTGGCCGATCTCACGGACCCCCGGCACCGGGTCACCGTCGTGCACCCCGGCGGCTTCCAGGGCCCGGCCTTCACCGTGGAATCGGCTCTGGTCTGGGGTTTCACCGCCGGGGTGATCGACCGGATCCTGCACTTCGCCGGCTGGGAGCGCCCCTGGGACCGGTCCCGGGAAGTCCCGCTCGACTGGCGCGCATGAGACGGTGAGCCCTGTGAACGTGCTGGACATCCTGTTGCTGCTCGCCGCCGTATGGTTCGCGATCGTCGGCTACCGCCAGGGGTTCGTCGTCGGCATCCTGTCGGTGATCGGCTTCCTCGGCGGTGGTCTCGTCGCCGTGTCCCTGCTGCCCCTGATCTGGGACCGGGTCACCGACAACGGCACCAAGGTGTCCACCACGGTCGTCATCATCGCCGTGGTCGTGATCATCATCTGTGCCTCGATCGGCCAGGCGCTGACCACCCACCTGGGCAACAAGCTCCGGCGCCACATCACATGGTCCCCGGCCCGCGCGCTGGACGCGACGGGCGGCGCCCTGGTGAACGTGGTCGCGATGCTGCTGGTGGCCTGGCTGATCGGCTCCATGGTCGCCGGCACGTCCATTCCCACGCTGGGCAAGGAGGTCCGCAACTCCAAGGTGCTCTTCGGTGTCTCGCGGGTCCTTCCCGCGCAGGCGAACACCTGGTTCACGGACTTCAGTTCCACGCTGGCCCGCAACGGCTTCCCGCAGGTCTTCAGCCCCTTCTCCAACGAGCCGATCACCGAGGTCAAGCCGCCGGACCCGCTGCTCGCGCGCAGCACCGTGGCCGAGTACGCCAAGCAGTCGATCGTGAAGGTCGTCGGCACGGCGCCCGCGTGCAGCAAGGTCCTGGAGGGCACCGGCTTCGTCTTCGCGCCGGGCAAGGTGATGACCAACGCGCACGTCGTCGGCGGGGTCGGCGAACCGACCGTGCAGGTCGGCGGCGAGGGCAAGCTCTACGACGGCAAGGTCGTGCTCTACGACTGGGAGCGCGACATCGCCGTCCTGGACGTGCCCAGGCTGAAGGCGCCCGCGCTGGAGTTCACCGACAAGGACGCGGCGAGCGGCAGCGACGCCATCGTGGCGGGCTTCCCGGAGAACGGCTCGTACGATGTCCGCGCGGCGCGCGTGCGCGGCCGGATCAACGCGACCGGCCCGGACATCTACCACCGGGGAACCGTGCGACGGGACGTCTACTCCCTGTACGCGACGGTCCGCCAGGGCAACTCCGGCGGCCCGCTGCTGACGCCCGAGGGCAAGGTGTACGGGGTCGTCTTCGCGAAGTCCCTCGACGACCCCAACACCGGTTACGCCCTGACCGCGGACGAGATCCGCGAGGACATCCGGTCCGGTGCGACGGCGGACCGGCGGGTCAACAGCCAGGGTTGCGCCCTCTGAGCCCTACGGGAGCCTTGAGGGGCTCCCGTAGCGCCGTCCCGGGCCCGGTGGGCCCTGTCGGCTTCCCGGGCCCTGTGTCTACGTACGCTGGTGCCTGAGCCGGGCGGAGACCCAGCGGGCCCGCCGGCGCAGGATGCGCGGAATCCCGAGTCGGGGGTCGTCGTGGCCTGCGCGGCCCTGCCCCCTGTGCGTGCCCGGCGTGACCGTCGAGCGGCGTTCGTGTGCGGTGTCACCGTAGTCGTGCGTCCAGCCCATACTCCGAGCTGTGCCCGGGGCCCAAGGTCCGTAATCGCGTTGGGGACGGCTAATTGGCCTATGCGCCAGGCAATTGAATGCTTGTCATATAAGCGACTGACGGGTAGTGGGCACCGGCTCAGCGGTCCGGCTCGGGATCCTTCAGCCAGTTGACCAGCTCCGCCGAGAACGCCGCCGGGTCCTCCTCGTGCGGGAAGTGCCCGAGCCCGTCGAAGAGCCGCCAGCGGTACGGGGCTTCGACGTACTCCCCCGACCCCGCCGCGCTCCGCGTCCGCATCACCGGATCGAGCGAGCCGTGCAGATGCAGCGTCGGTACCCGCACCGGCCGCTTCATGCGCCGGTTGAACTGCAGGCCGTCGGGCCGGGCCATGGACCGCATCATCCAGCGGTACGGCTCGACCGAGCAGTGCGCCGTCGAGGGGATGCACATCGCGCGCCGGTACACCGCGACGTCCTCCTCCTCGGGGAGCCGCGGACCCGACCAGTCCCGGATCAGTTCGCCGACGAGCGCCCCGTCGTCGGCGACGAGCTGACGCTCGGGCACGAACGGCCGCTGGAAGCCCCAGATGTGCGAGCTGGCGCGGGTCTGCCCGAAGTCGGACAGCATCGCGGACCGCCAGCGGCGCGGATGCGGCATCGAGGACACCACGAGCCGGCGCACCAGCTTCGGCCGCATCACCGCCGCCGTCCAGGCGAGGTAGCCGCCCAGGTCGTGCCCCACGAGGGCGGCGTCGGGCTCGCCGAGGGACCGTACGACCCCGGTGATGTCGAGTGCCAGGTTGGCGGGGTCGTAGCCGCGGGGGGTGCGGTCGCTGCCGCCCACCCCGCGCAGGTCCATCGCGACCGCCCGGTAGCCCGCGTCGGCCAGCGCGGTCATCTGGTGCCGCCACGTCCACCAGAACTGCGGGAACCCGTGCAGGAGTAGCACCAGCGGTCCGTCACCCAGCTCGGCGACGTGGAACCGCGCCCCGTTGGCCGCGACGTCCCGGTGCGTCACTTCCCGCCCGCCGGGGAGGGGGATCCGGACCGCCGTGGCCGCGGTGGGGGGCGTACCGGACGTGCCGGAATCCGACGAGGGGGAGGTCATGAAGACGAGCGTGCCACACCCACGGCGTTGTCACTGACCGACCGGGCGTGGGGCTTGACGGTGCCGACGAGGGCCGCCGTCTCCTTGACCGAGGCGATGGTCTTCACCGGCGGCTTGATCTTCTTGAACTTCGCCATGGCGATCAGTCCGATCACGCCCGCGAGCAGCCAGAACGCCACACCGACGATCAGGAAGGCCCAGGCGAGCCCGAGTCCGAGGTTGTGGATCCCGTAGGCCGCCGCGAAGCTCAGCACCGGCAGCGAGAAGAGGAGAAGCACGCCGGCGACGATGGCGGCGCCGCTGCCGATGCCCGCGCGCTTGACGTCCTGCTTGATCTCCACCTTGGCGAGGGCGATCTCGTCGTGCACCAGGGCGGACATCTCGGCGGTGGCCGAGGCGACCAGCTGGCCGAGTGTGCGCTCGGCTCCTGGGGCCCCTTGGTCCACTGCGCTCATCGCTCTCTCCCTCTGTCGTCCGTCATCCGACTGCGACGGCTGTCCTGTCGTCAGGTCAGATCATGCCGGACGGCCGCCGTCGGCGCTGGACCCGCCCGGGGCTTCGGCCGTGGCCTCTTCGGCCCGGCGCAGGTGCTCGGCGGCCTTGGCCTCGTAGATCTTCGCCATCCGCAGGTGGTAGTCCGGCTTGTCCTGCTCGTAGATGTCGGGGATGCCGTCGAAGTCCTCGTCGCGCTCCTCCTCCTCGATGAGCGCCCGGTACTTCCGGTTGCGCATCTTCAGCAGGACGCACGCGAAGACCGCGGCGATCAGCGAACCGATCAGGACGGCGGCCTTGATCTCGTCCGTGAGGACGGGGTCGTCAGTGAAGGCGAGCTCGCCGATCAGGAGCGAGACGGTGAAGCCGATGCCGGCGAGCGAGGCGACCGCGAAGACGTCCGGCCAGGCGAGGTCGTCGTTGAGCTCGGCCTTGGTGAAGCGGGCGGCGAGCCAGGTGCCGCCGAAGATGCCGAGCGTCTTTCCGACGACGAGACCGAGCACCACGCCGAGGGTCTCGGGCCGGGTGAAGACCTGGCCGATGGCCTCGTCGGACAGGGAGACGCCGGCGGAGAAGAGGGCGAAGAGCGGGACGGCCAGACCGGCGGAGACCGGCCGGACCAGGTGCTCGATGTGCTCGCCGGGGGAGTGCTCCTCGCCCTCCTTGCGGTCGCAGCGCAGCATCAGGCCCATGGCGACACCGGCGATGGTGGCGTGGACGCCGCTGTTGTACATCAGGCCCCAGATGACCAGGGCGAGCGGGACGTAGACGTACCAGCCGCGCACGTTCAGGCGGAGCAGGAACCAGAAGAGGACCAGGCCGACGACCGCCCCGCCGAGCGCCAGGAAGTTGATCTCGCTGGTGAAGAACACCGCGATGATCATGATGGCGAACAAGTCGTCGACGACGGCCAGGGTCAGCAGGAACGCGCGCAGGGCGGACGGCAGCGAGGTGCCGATGACGGCGAGGACGGCCAGGGCGAAGGCGATGTCGGTGGCGGTCGGGACCGCCCAGCCGTCCGTCGAGCCGTTGCCGAGCACGTTGGTCAGTACGTAGACCAGCGCGGGTACGGCCATGCCGCAGATCGCGGCGATCACCGGGAGCGCGGCGGCCTTGGCGTCGCGCAGGTCGCCGGCGACGAGTTCGCGCTTGAGCTCGATGCCGGCGACGAAGAAGAAGATGGCGAGCAGGCCGTCGGCCGCCCAGTGCTGGAGCGAGAGGTCCAGGCCGAGGGCGGCGGGGCCGATGTGGAAGGAGCGGACGCTGTCGTAGCTCGCCGCGATGGCGGGCACGTTCGCCCAGATGAGTGCGGCGATCGCGGCCACGAGGAGGAGGACGCCGCCGACCGTCTCGGCGCGCAGGGCGTCGGCCACGAAGCGGCGCTCCGGCAGCGAGAGGCGGCCGAGGAGCTTGCGGCTCTGGTGGTCGGTGGGGCTGGGCGCGGCCACGGGGGGCACCTCCGGGGTGGGTTGGACGGCATGACGAAACGCGTTGCCGACCAGACTTCCCGGCGCACCCTGTGGAGTAATTCTTTAACCATCTAATACTTTACAGGGTGTACGCGTGGGTGTATCCGGTGATCGTCACTTTATGTGCGAAAGGGGCATCCGGCGCGCCGCGCCGGATGCCCCTTTCGTCGTGTCGTACGGCTGTCGCCGGACCCTGTGTCAGTCCTCGCTGCCGGCGGCCGGCAGCTTGCTCTGGATCAGATCCATGACGGAGGAGTCCGCGAGCGTGGTGACGTCACCGACCGCGCGGTTCTCGGCCACGTCGCGCAGCAGGCGGCGCATGATCTTGCCCGAGCGGGTCTTCGGCAGCTCCTGCACGGGCAGGATCCGCTTCGGCTTGGCGATCGGTCCGAGGGTGGCACCCACGTGGTTGCGGAGCTCCGCGACCAGCGTGTCCGTCTCGGAGGCGCTGCCGCGCAGGATGACGAAGGCCACGATGGCCTGGCCGGTGGTCTCGTCGGCCGCGCCCACGACCGCCGCCTCGGCGACCGAGGGGTGCGAGACGAGCGCCGACTCGACCTCGGTGGTCGAGATGTTGTGACCGGACACCAGCATCACGTCGTCCACCCGGCCGAGGAGCCAGATGTCGCCGTCCTCGTCCTTCTTGGCGCCGTCGCCCGCGAAGTACTTGCCCTCGAAGCGCGACCAGTAGGTGTCGATGTAACGCTGGTCGTCGCCCCAGATGGTGCGGAGCATGGAGGGCCACGGCTCGGTGAGGACCAGGTAGCCGCCTCCGCCGTTCGGGACCTCGTTCGCCTCGTCGTCCACGACGGTGGCGGCGATGCCGGGCAGCGCGCGCTGCGCGGAGCCGGGCTTGGTGGCGGTGACGCCCGGCAGCGGGGAGATCATCATCGCGCCGGTCTCGGTCTGCCACCACGTGTCCACGATCGGGCAGCGGTCGCCGCCGATGTGCTTGCGGTACCAGATCCAGGCCTCGGGGTTGATCGGCTCACCGACCGAGCCCAGCACGCGCAGGCTGGAGAGGTCGAACTTCGCGGGGATGTCGTCGCCCCACTTCATGAACGTACGGATCGCGGTGGGCGCGGTGTAGAGGATGGTGACGCCGTACTTCTGCACGACCTCCCAGAACCGGCCCTGGTGCGGGGTGTCGGGCGTGCCCTCGTACATGACCTGGGTGGCGCCGTTGGCGAGCGGCCCGTAGACGATGTAGGAGTGCCCGGTGACCCAGCCGATGTCGGCGGTGCACCAGTAGACGTCCGACTCCGGCTTGAGGTCGAAGACGGCGTGGTGGGTGTACGAGGCCTGCGTGAGGTAGCCGCCGGAGGTGTGCAGGATGCCCTTGGGCTTACCCGTGGTCCCCGAGGTGTACAGGATGAAGAGCGGGTGCTCGGCGTCGAAGGCCTGCGGCGCGTGCTCGGCGGACTGGCGCTCGACGATCTCGTGCCACCAGACGTCCCGGCCCTCGGTGAAGGCGGTGTCCTGGCCCGTGCGGCGCACCACGAGGACGTGCTCGACCTGCGGGCACTTGGCGACGGCCTCGTCGATGGCGGGCTTCAGCGCGGAGGGCTTGCCCCGGCGGTAGCCGCCGTCGGAGGTGATGACCAGCTTCGCGTCGGCGTCCTGGATGCGGGAGGCGACGGCGTCGGCGGAGAAACCGCCGAAGACCACGGAGTGCGCGGCGCCGACGCGGGCGCACGCGAGCATCGCGACGACGGCCTCGGGGATCATCGGCAGGTAGACCGCGACCCGGTCGCCCGCCTGCACGCCCAGCTCGGTCAGGGCGTTCGCGGCCTTGGAGACCTCGTCCTTGAGCTCGGCGTAGGTGATCGAGCGGCTGTCGCCGGGCTCGCCCTCGAAGTGGATGGCGACGCGGTCGCCGTTGCCGGCCTCGACGTGGCGGTCCACGCAGTTGTAGGCGACGTTGAGCTTGCCGTCCGCGAACCACTTCGCGAAGGGCGGGTTGCTCCAGTCGAGGGTCTCGGTCGGCTCGGTGTCCCAGCTCAGGCGACGCGCCTGCTCGGCCCAGAAGCCCAGCCGGTCCGCGTCGGCCTGTGCGTACGCAGCCTCGGTCACGTTGGCGGCGGCGGCCAGATCGGCAGGCGGTGCGAACCGCCGCTCCTCCTTGAGCAGATTGGCCAGGCTTTCATTGCTCACGACGCATCTCCCTTTCCCAGGGTGTCCGTTGTGTCCCCGGTTGTGTCCCGGGCCTAGCTCATCAGTCAATGGCCCGGGTGACAAGAGGCTGCCGGGAATTGGTGTAGACCTATTACCCGGCCGGGCCCACGCGCGAGTGGCCCCCTTCCGCACCAGGGTGCGGAAGGGGGCCACCGAGTGGCACGGATACGGGAGGGTATCGGTTCAAAGATCCCGCCGAGGATCCGACGGAAGGTCCCGCGGGCGGTTCGGCGGAAGCTCCCGCGGACGGGGTGCCACCCGTTCAGCCGTTTGGCCGTTCAGCCGCGCAGCGCGCCCGCGCCCACGGTGTCGAAGACCCGGCAGTCGAAGAAGTCCTGCCCCTCCGACAGCAGGTAGGCCTGCGCCTCGCCGACGTGGAAGTACATCCCGTGCAGCTCCAGCGTGCCCTCGGCGAGCCGTCGGGCCACCGATTCGTGGGCCTTCAGGTGCTCCAGCTGCTGCACCACATTGGTCAGGCAGAGCTGCTCCACGGCGTCCGCCGGCAGCCTCCCGGAGATCCGCGCCCAGGCGTGATGGCGGCTGGCCATCCGCTCCAGGCTCGGCAGCCCGTGCCGCAGCCACCGGCGCAGCGGGGTCATGGGGACCCCGGGCGCGGAGTTCAGCAGGGCCTGCATGGCCCCGCACCCCGAATGCCCGCACACGGTGATGCTGTCCACCTGCAGGACGTCCACGGCGTACTCGATGGCCGCCGCGACCGAGTCGTCCGTGGACTCGGCCCCCGGGAGGGGGACGAGGTTGCCGACGTTGCGGACCGTGAACAGGTCCCCGGGGCCGCTGGCCGTGATCATGCTGGTCACCAGGCGGGAGTCCGCGCAGGTGAGGAAGAGCTGCGAGGGCCGCTGCCCCTCCCGGGCCAGCCGGGCCAGCTCCTCGCGCACGTGCGGAGCCGTGTCCCGCTGGAAGGCGCTGATCCCGTTGGCCAGTTGACCGGCGCCGCGTCCGCGCGGCCCGGCCGGCGCGGTGGGCTCCGGGGCCGGGGCGGGAGGTTCGGCCGGGCTCTCGGCCGCCGCCGGGCTCCCCGCGGCCGCGGCGTCCGTACGGGCCACCGTGCCGCGGTGGTCGCAGTGGTTCTGCCACGGGGTCCAGGGCCGGCAGCACTGGTGGTCCCCGCGCTGCGCGCCGCGCTGGGCGCCCCGCTCGGCGCGCTCGGCCCGCTGGGCCTGCTCCGCTTCGGCGATCCTGGCTCCCGACCGGCCGGTGACCTCCAGCGTGCCCCCGTGGGCCAGGTGGGAGTCCTGCCAGTCCTGGAGGGTCTCGTAGGCGGCGTGGTCCATGAACGAGCCGTCCAGCTCGATCACGGCGTGCCCGTGGTGCGGGATCTGGTTCAGCACCCGGCTCAGCCGCGGCACCGCCAGGAAGGTCAACTGCCCTCGGGCCCACACCCGGTGGACCCCGCTGTCGAGCTGCTCGACGGTGATCCGGGTCCGGGCCAGGCGGTGCAGGGCCAGGGCGACGGCCATCGCGATGCCGATGGCGACGCCCTCCAGGACCCCGCCGAGCACCACGGCCACGATGGTGGTGGCGTAGACGAGGATCTCGCGGTGCCGGGTGACGGTGCGCAGGTGCGTGGCACTCACCATCTGCACGCCCACCGCCATCACCAGCGCGGCCAGTGCGGCGAGCGGGATCAGGTCGAGGGCGGGGACGAGCAGCCCGGCGGCGAGCAGGATCCACAGCCCGTGCAGCATGGACGAACGGCGGCTGGTGGCACCGGCCTTGACATTGGCCATGCTGCGGACGGCGCCGCCCGCGACGGGCAGTCCGCCCAGTGCCCCGGAGACGATGTTCGCGGCGCCCTGGCCGCGCAGTTCGCGGTTGAGGTCGGCCCGTGCGGGACGCTGTCCGGTGCCCCGCTGGGAGGCGATCAGCTTGTCGGTGGCCACGGCCGAGAGCAGGGATTCCACACTGCCGACCAGGGTGATGGTCAGGACGGCGGCGATGATGCCGAGGACCGGGCCCTCGGGCAGTTCGGGCAGCGCGTGACTGCGCCAGGACGGCAGGTCCACCCGGGGCAGGCTGAGCCCGGCGAGGGCGGCGCAGGCCGTGGCGACGGCGACGGCGGCCAGCGCGGCGGGCACCTTGCGCAGGTTCCGCCCGGTGCGGCCCGGCAGTCGCGGCCAGCAGAGCAGGACGGCCAGGGTGAGCACGCTGACGCCGAGCGCGGCGGGATGCAGATCGGCCAACTGGTCCGGCAGTCCGCGGACGTTGGCCAGGGCGGAGCTCTGCGGGGTGCCGCCGAGCACGATGTGCAGCTGTGCCAGCGCGATCGTCACGCCGACACCGGCGAGCATCCCGTGGACGATCGCCGGGCTGACCATCAGCGCGGACCGGGCGGTCCGCAGCGCGGCCAGGCCGAGCTGGCACAGCCCGGCGAGCACCGTGATGGCACAGGTGGTGCGCCAGCCGTAGTGCTGGATCAACTCGGCGGTGACGACGGTGAGTCCGGTCGCGGGGCCGCTCACCTGGAGCGGCGTCCCGCCGAGCCGTGCGGCCACGATCCCGCCGGCCGCCGCGGCGACGAGCCCCGCCTGGAGCGGGGCGCCGGTGGCCAGGGCGATGCCGAGCGAGAGCGGCAGGGCGATCAGGAAGACGGCGACGGAGGCGGAGAGGTCGGCATGGAGGCCGGCCCTGCTCCCGGTCGGGAGGCCTTTGGCGGAGGGAGGGGAAGGGGGGGAAGGGATGGCTGTCATAGGTCCCGTCTCCTCGGGGGAGGGGTGAAGCGGCGGGATTCTCAACACTCGGTAAATGAACGGTAATGGAGAGTAAAGCCCGGTGGGGGGCAATGCGGGCAAACGGCCTAGGAATTAGCGCTCACGAGTGATTAGGCATTTAGTCCGGCTTGTCACACCTTCCTTAAAACGGACCGCATGGGACGTTGCGGCGCGGAAGTCCTGCGATGGAACTGCGAGGGAAGAGGTGCGGCGGATGACTGCCACCACGAAGAGGCCCGCCACGAAGAAGGCCGCCGGGAAGAGGATCGCCGGTGGCCTGATGGCCACGGCGCTGGTCCTGGGAGTGGCCGGGTGCAGCACCTCGGAGCCCGCCGGCCGTCCGGCCCCCGGAGGTCAGGCGGCCAAGAAAGGCGCGCCCGCGCCGGAAGGCCCGGCTCCCGGCAGCGTCAAGCGGCTCATCGGGGACGGCTCGACCGCGTACACGGGGCTGCAGCCGAACGTACGGAAGGCGGAGAAGCTGAAGCCGGGCGAAAAGCCGCCCCAGTTCGTGGTGTATTCGTGGGACGGGGCGGGAGAGGACAGCCAGAAGCTCTTCTCGCATTTCCGTGAGGTGGGCAAGAAGTACAACGCCCGTATGACGTACTTCCTCAGCGGCGTGTACATGCTCCCGGAGGAGAAGCGTTCCCTCTACACCGCTCCCCAGCACTCCTCGGGCCGCTCCGACATCGGCTTCGGCGACCCCCAGGGCATCAAGGACACCGCCGAGCAGGTGCGCGGGGCCTGGCTGGAGGGCAACGAGATCGGCACCCACTTCAACGGCCACTTCTGCGGACCCGAGGGTGGCGTCGGGACCTGGTCGGTGGGGGAGTGGAAGAGCGAGATCAACCAGGCGAAGTCGTTCGTCAAGAACTGGAAGACGAACTCGCCGGCGCTGGCGGGGATGGAGCCGCTCCCGTTCGACTACGAGAAGGAGATGATCGGGGCCCGCACCCCCTGCCTCGAAGGCCAGAAGAACTTCATGCTGGCGGCCAAGGAGATGGGCGGCTTCCGCTACGACTCCAGCGGCATCAGCAAGCAGATCTGGCCGAAGAAGACGGACGGCCTGTGGGACATCCCGCTCCAGCTGGTCCCCATGCCGGGCCGCGCCTTCGAGACGCTCAGCATGGACTACAACTACCTGGTCAACCAGTCCGGTACGACCACGCAGGGCGACCCCTCCCAGCATGCGTACTGGGGTGAGCAGATGCGCGACGGACTGGCCAAGGCCTTCGAGCGGACCTACCAGGGCAACCGCGCGCCGCTGATCATCGGCAACCACTTCGAATCCTGGAACGGCGGCACCTACATGCGCGCCGTCGAGGACTCCATCAAGACCATGTGCACGCAGAAGGACGTCCGCTGCGTGCCCTTCCGCGAGCTCGTGGACTGGCTGGACGCCCAGGACCCGAAGGCCCTGGAGTGGATGCGCACCCTCGACGTCGGCGAGACGCCGAAGGAGGGCTGGAACAAGTTCCTGACGGCGGGGCCGCCGGCCAAGCCGGCCGCCCCCGCCGGGGTCAAGCCGGCTGCGGAGCCGGCAGAAGCGAGTCAGAACGAGGAGTGAGCAGCTCCCGTAGGACGAAACCGGGGTCTACCTGCTCCGCCAGGTCGACCCCGGTCTTCGCGTTGCCCCAGCTCTCGGCGTTGCGCAGGTGGAAGTGGACCATCTGCTCGGTGTACCGCTCCCAGTCGCGGTGCGCGTACGAGTCGTCCGCGGCGTCCTGCAGCGCCTGCAGGGCCAGCCGGTTGGTGGCCTCCAGCAGCTCGAAGGCGGCCGGGCGGCCCTTCTCCATCGCCCGCACCCAGTCCGACTGTCCGACGGTGACCAGCAGGTCCTCGCCGGCCTCGTCCTGGAGGAACTCGATGTCCTCCGGGCCCTGCACCTTGTTGCCGACGACCTTGAGCGTGATCCCGAAGTCCCGCGCGTACTCCTTGTACTGGCGGTAGACGGAGACGCCCTTGCGGGTCGGTTCGGCGACCAGGAAGGTCACGTCGAAGCGGGTGAACATGCCGGAGGCGAAGGAGTCGGAGCCGGCCGTCATGTCGACCACGACGTACTCGTCCGGGCCGTCGGCGAGGTGGTTGAGGCAAAGCTCGACCGCGCCGACCTTGGAGTGGTAGCAGGCCACCCCGAGATCGGACTCGGTGAACGGGCCGGTGGCCATCAGCCGCACGGGCTCCCCGTCCAGCGTCAGGGTGCGCGCGCAGGCGTCGTAGACGGGGTTGTCCTCGTCGACGCGCAGCAGCCGGGACCCGGTGCCGGGCGGGGTGGTCTTGATCATCGTGTCGGCGGAGGCGATGCGCGGGTTGGATCCGCGCAGGTAGTCCTTGATGAGGGGCAGGTGCGCGCCCAGCGCGGGCAGCGAGGCCGCGTCGTCCTCGCTGAGTCCGAGCGCGGCGCCCAGGTGCTGGTTGATGTCGGCGTCCACCGCGACGACACGGGCTTCATTGGAGGCGAGGTGGCGGATGAAAAGGGAGGACAGCGTGGTCTTGCCGCTGCCGCCCTTCCCCACGAAAGCGATCTTCATGTTCACGAAGCGTAGTGGGTCGGTGGCTTTGTGTTGTATGCCTGAGTGAAGAAGACCACTCCAAGGAGGGGTCGGTGCTATGGGGGAGCAGTGCGTAGGCTCCTTACTTATGAGTAGCGCCTCTGCTTCCGCCGCCCCGGCCTCTTCTGGAGCCGCCGCCGCCGATCCGCTCGCCCCGCTGGCCGGTCTGCCGGGCGTCGCCGAGTCCGTGGATTCCGTACGCAAGGCCGTGGACCGGGTCTACGGCCACCGCGTCATGCGCCGCCGCGCCGGGGCGGTCACCTCGGAGGCCGCCCTGCGCGGGGCCCGCGGCAGCGCGGCGCTGTCCGGGGCCGACTGGGCGCTGGAGGAGGTCCGCCGCCGGTCCGACTTCGGCTCGGAGCCGGAGGCGCGCACGGTGGGCGCGGCCCTGCGCCTGACGGCGGAGGCGGGCCAGCTGCTGAGCATCTGGCGCCAGTCGCCGCTACGGGTCCTGGCGCGGCTCCACCTGGTGGCCTGCGGCTCCACGGCCGACGGCGACGTGGTCGGCCGGCCCCGGCTGGCCGGTGAGCCGGTGGACGAGCCGCTGATCGATCTGCCCCTGCCCGACGCGCGGGAGGTGGCGGGCCGGCTGGACGGGCTCTCCCGCCTGATCATCGCGGGCGGCTCCGCCCCGGCGCTGATCACGGCGGCCGTGGTGCACGGCGAGCTGCTGGCGCTGCGTCCGTTCGGTTCGTACAACGGCCTGGTGGCGCGGACCGCGGAGCGGATCGTGCTGATCAACAGCGGTCTGGACCCGAAGGCGATCTGCCCCGCGGAGGTCGGCCACGCGGAACAGGGCTGGGAGGCCTACCTGGAGGCCTTCAAGGGCTACGTCTCCGGCACCGCGGAGGGGATGTCGGCGTGGATCGCGCACTGCGGCCGCGCGATCGAACTCGGGGTCCGGGAGTCGACGGCGGTCTGCGAGGCGCTCCAGCGCGGCGCGGCCTGAGGCTCCCGGGCGAACCGGTCGGGCCCGGACATGGGTTGCGGCGACACCGTATTGCTCTGGTGTCGCCGCTGGCACTTACGCCCAGTTACCAAGCGTCCTCGATGATTGCCCATCAGGTCGGGAGCTTTGCCCGTCACCTGGTGCGGCTGGCCCGTAATCGACGGGTCGACGTCGCGTGGGTGCTCGGCGTTCATGCTTTTCGGTCCGTGGGCCATACTGCGTTTTAAAGATGATCCTCTCGGATGTTCTTTGGTCTCGCGGGCCTTGACTCCTTTGTACTCCGCTTCGGGGTGGAGCGAAACCCCTGGCCACATTTCTTTGCTTTCCGGCGCCTACCGGGATGTATCGGACACCCGATGCCCTCGCAGGTCAGCGGGTGTCCGACCCCCGGTCAGCGGGTCGCGGCGGCCGCCAGTGCGCGGCGTCGGCTCGCGTACCAGACCAGCCCGGCGGTGGCCGCGGCCGCGCCCACCGCTGCGGCGGCGACCAGCGCCGGCCGTGCGGGCATCGACAGTCCGGGCAGGCGCTGCTTGAGCCGCACCGGCCGGTTGAACACCAGCACCGGCCACTCGCGCGCCACGGCTTCCCGTCGCAGTGCCCGGTCGGGGTTGACCGCGTGCGGGTGCCCGACCGCCTCCAGCATCGGGATGTCGGTGGCCGAGTCGCTGTACGCGTAGCAGCGCGCGAGGTCGTACCCCTCGGACTCCGCGAGTTCCCGTACGGCCTCCGCCTTGGTGGGGCCGTAGGCGTAGTACTCGATCTCGCCGGTGAAGCAGCCGTCCTCGCCCACGACCATGCGGGTGGCGACGACCCGGTCGGCGCCCAGCATCTCGCCGATGGGCTCGACGACTTCGGCGCCGGACGTGGACACGATCACCACGTCGCGGCCCGCGGTGTGATGGGCCTCGATGAGGGAGGCGGCCTCGTCGTAGATCAGCGGGTCGATGAGGTCGTGCAGGGTCTCGGCGACGATCTCCCGGACCTGCTGCACGTTCCACCCCTTGCAGAGGGCGGACAGGTACTCCCGCATCCGCTCCATCTGGTCGTGGTCGGCGCCGCCGGCCAGATAGATGAACTGCGTGTAGGCCGTGCGCAGCACGGCCCTCCGGTTGATCAGGCCGCCCTGGTAGAAGGACTTGCTGAACGTCAGAGTGCTCGACTTCGCAATGACCGTCTTGTCCAGGTCGAAGAAGGCTGCGGTGCGAGGCAAGGAGTGCGGCAAGGGCTGATTTTCCACGACCCGAGCATATGCGCCCACCATTCGGCGTAAAGTGCGGCGCGTGGGTTTGCCTGAGAAGCCTCTCGGGTACACCATGGAAGTCACGGATCGTTCGCGACCGTGCTAACCCGGTCTGGCTCCTCCCCCCCCGAGTCGGACCGTGGGGACGACCCCCGCTCTCCCCCCCGGCGGGGGTCGTCGCATGTCCGGACGCGGTTCGCGTCCCTGCTTTCGACCCCAAGTGATCATTCCTCAGGCCTCCTCGTCTTCGAGGGGCCTGCGCGTCGAAGGCCCTCACCCTCCCGAACTCGTCACGGTGCGTAGTCGTTCCGGCGCGCTCCGGAACTCACCTGTAGGGGTGAGTGGGTTATTCACAATGGGGCGGCTGTCCACGGTTTTAGAGCAAGATCCACTTCCTTTTCCCGATCCCGGCACGGTGATTCCGGCCGCGAAGTCCGCGGCGCTGGATTTGCGGTGAGAAGGAGGCGGAGATCGTGGCTGGATCGAAGTCGTGTGAAGTCCGGGATCTCGCGGTGGACGGCGGGGACGGGCTGAATCCCGGGGCCGGCGGGCCCGTGGCCGCCGGTGGACGGCCGCTGATCATCACCGAGGACCCCCTGCTGCTCGACGACCTGCTGCGGCTGTGCGCCGCCGCGGGTGCCGAGCCTCATGTGCACCATGCGGTGCCCGAGCAAAGCGGAGCCGGTCGTGAGCGTGGCGACGGGAGGGACGGGGGCGCCAAGGGGGTCACGGGCACCGTCGGCATCGGGGGCATCGGAAGCGTCGGAGGCGTCGCGGGCATCGGCTGGGAGACGGCACCGCTCGTCCTCGTCGGCGACGATGCCGCCCGGCGGGTGCGGGGCGCGCCCCGGCGGGCCGGGGTCTTCCTCGTCGGCCGGGACCTGGACGACCCCCACGTATGGCAGCGGGCGGTGGAGATCGGCGCCGAGGAGGTGCTGACCCTCCCCGACGCCGAGGGCCTGCTCGTCGACCGGATCGCCGATGTGGTCGAGGGGGCCGGGAGGCCCGCCCTGACGGTCGGGGTGATCGGGGGCAGCGGCGGAGCCGGAGCCTCCACCCTCGCCTGCGCCCTGGCTCTGCGGGCCGCCCGCGCCGGGGAGCGGACCATCCTCATCGACGGCGACCCCCTCGGCGGCGGGATGGACGTCCTCCTCGGAGGCGAAGCCGCCGAAGGACTGCGCTGGCCCGACTTCGCCGCCTCGCGCGGCCGCGTCGGCGCCGGAGCACTGGCGGAGTCCCTGCCAGAGCTGCACGCGCTGCGGGTGCTCAGCTGGGACCGCGGCGACCGTGTGGTGGTGCCGCCCGCCGCGATGCGCTCGGTGGTGGCCGCCGCGCGGCGCCGGGGCGGGGTCGTCGTGGTCGACCTGCCGCGCCGGGTCGACGAAGCCGTCGCCGAGGTGCTCGCACAGCTGGACCTGGTGCTGATGGTGGTGCGGGGCGAGCTGCGCGCGGTGGCCGCGGCCGGCCGGGTGGCCGCCGGGGTCCGGATGGTGGCCCGGGACGTCCGCGTGGTCGTACGGGGCCCCGCGCCCGGCGGGCTCGACGCGGAGGCCGTCGCCGGCCTGCTGGGGGTTCCTCTGGCCGGCGAGGTGCCGGTCGAGGTGGGGCTCCCGGGCCGGGTGGCCGAGGGCGAGCCCCCGGGGGCGCACGGTCGGGGCGCCCTGGCCCGCTTCTGCGACGGCTTCTGGCAGCGCGCGCTCGGCTCCGCCCAGGGGGTGTCGGCATGAGCGCCGTACTCCTCGACGCGGTGCGCCAGCGGCTCGCCGAGAGCGGGGCGGATCCCACCCCGGCGCGGGTGGCGGCGGCCCTGCGCGCCCAGGGCCGGCTGCTCGGCGACGCCGAAGTGCTGGGCGTCGCCGCGGAACTGAGGTCCGAACTGGTCGGCGCGGGCCCGCTGGAGCCCCTGCTCGCCGACCCCGAGGTCACCGATGTCCTCGTCGCGGCCCCCGACCGGGTGTGGGTGGACCGCGGCGGCGGGCTGGAGCTGACCGGCGTGACCTTCGCCGACGCGGCCGCCGTGCGCAGGCTCGCCCAGCGGCTCGCCGCCGTCGCCGGGCGCCGACTCGACGACGCCCGGCCCTGGGTCGACGCCCGGATGCCCGACGGCACCCGGCTGCACGCCGTACTGCCTCCGGTGGCCGTGGGATCGGCGTGCCTGTCCCTACGGGTGGTCCGGCCGCGCGCCTTCACGCTGGAGGAGCTGGTCGCGGCCGGGACACTGCCGCCCGGCGGCCAGCGGCTGCTGCGGGACATGGTGCGGGCCCGGCTGTCCTTCCTGGTCTCGGGAGGCACGGGCACCGGCAAGACCACCCTGCTCAGCGCCCTGCTCGGGCTGGTCGGTCCCGGGGAGCGGATCGTCCTCGCCGAGGACTCGGCCGAGCTGCGGCCCGACCATCCGCACGTGGTGCGGCTGGAGACGCGGCCGGCCAACCAGGAGGGCGCCGGCCAGGTCACCCTCGCGGACCTGGTCCGCCAAGCGCTGCGGATGAGGCCCGACCGCCTCGTCGTCGGCGAAGTCCGCGGCGCCGAGGTCGCCGACCTGCTGGCCGCCCTCAACACGGGCCACGAAGGCGGCTGCGGCACCGTCCACGCGAATGCCGCCGCCCATGTGCCGGCCCGGCTGGAGGCCCTCGGGACTGCTGCCGGGCTCGACCGGGCCGCCCTGCACAGCCAGTTGGCGGCCGCGCTGACCCTGGTAGTCCACCTGGTGCGGGACCGGGCCGGCCGGCGCCGGGTCGCCGAGGTGCACGTCCTGGAGCGGGACTCCGCCGGGCTGGTGGTCACCGTACCGGCGCTGCGCTGGGGCGCCAGGGGGTTCGTACGGGACCGGGGCTGGGAGCGGCTGCGCCCACTGCTGGCAGGTGCCCGGTGAGCGCCGCGGCGGTGGCGGCGCGGGCGCTGTTCGCCGGGGTCCTCTGCGCCGGGGCGGCGGCCTGGGCGTTGGCCGGGGCCGACGGGGTGTCCCGGCGGGCCAGGGCGGTGCTGGCCGGGGCCGGGCCGCCGGAGCCGGTGGGGCCGGCGCCCTGGGAGCGGCTGGTGGCCGGAGTCCGGGTCCGGGCCGCGCGCGGCCCGGAGTGGGCCTGCCTCGGGGCGGGGCTGGCGCTCGCGCTGCTGGGCGGGTCGGTGATCCCGCTGCTCGTGGGGGCGGCGGCGGTGCCGCTGGTGCGCCGCGGGCTCCGGGCCCGGCAGCGGGAGCGGGCCCGGACGGCGCGGGCCGCCGAGGTGGTGGCCCTGTGCGGCGCGGTGGTCGGCGAGCTCCGCGCCGGGGCGCAGCCGGGCCGGGCACTGACCGAGGCGATGCGCCGGACGGTGGCGGGCCCCGGCGGGCCGGGAGCCGCGGAGGCCGGGGTCCTCGCGGCTGCGGCCTTCGGCGGGGACGTGGTGGCGGCACTGCGGCAGGCGGCGCGGGAACCCGGCGCGGAGGGCCTGGCGGCGATGGCCGCCTGCTGGCGGGTCTCGGTGGACGGCGGCGCGGGGCTGGCCGCCGGACTGGACCGGCTGGACGGGGCCCTGCGGGCCGAGCGGGACCGGGAGGAATCACTGCGCGCCCAGCTCACGGGCGCGAGATCGACGACGGCGGTGCTCGCCCTGCTCCCGGGAGTCGGCCTGCTGATCGGAACCGGGCTGGGGGCCGATCCGCTGCGGGTGCTCCTGCACACGCCGGTGGGGTGGGGCTGCCTGCTCACGGGCGCGGTGCTCGAGACGGTGGGGCTGCTCTGGTGCCGGCGGATCGTACGGGTGGGGGAGCGGTGATGGACGGCTTCGCCCTCCACAGGCTGGGGGCGGCCCTGTGCCTCACGGCGGCGGCGCTGTGCGCGGGGTCGCTGGTGGCCGCCCGCATCAGGGCGCGGGCGGCCCGACGCCGACTCGCCCGCCTGCTCGGGGTGGAGGCGGCGCGCAGGCGACCGGCGCCCGGGCCACGGATGCGGGCGGCCCCGGCGGTCTGGGCAGGGCCGGCCGGAGCGCTGGTGGTGGCCTGGGTGCTGATCGGCGGGCTCGCGGGCGTGGCGGCCGGCTGTGCGGCAGGGTTCGCGGTGCGCGGATGGCTCGCGCGGCGGCGGCCGGCCGCAGGGGTGGACCCCGGGGAGGCGGAGCGCCAGCTCCCCTTCGCCGCCGACCTGTTGGCCGCCTGTCTGGCAGCCGGAGCCGGGCCGGTGGACGCCGCCGAGGCGGTGGGGGAGTCGCTGGGCGGCCCGGTGGGCGACCGGCTGGCGATGGCCGGGGCGGAGCTGCGGCTCGGTGGTGAACCGGGCGCCGCGTGGGGGAGGTTGGCGGAGATACCGGGAGCCCGCGCCCTGGCCGAATGCCTGGAGCGCTCCGCGCGTACGGGTGCGCCCGCCGCGGAACCCGTCTCCCGGCTCGCGTCGACCCTCCGTGCGGACCGCGCGCGCCGGGCGGGGGCCCGGGCGCAGCGGGCGGCGGTCCTCGTCACGGCGCCGGTGGGCCTGTGTTTCCTCCCCGCCTTCCTCGCGCTGGGAGTGGCGCCGGTGGTGATCGGGATGGCCTCCGGTCTCCTCTCCGGCCGCTGAGAGCGGCAGTTGAGAGCTGCAGGTGAGGCGGGCGGGGGCAACTGAAGGGTCGCCTGCGGGTCATCTGAGGGCCATCTGAAAGGTCATCCGGAAACCCTCTGGAGGGGCGCCTGCCTGAAGGGGCGCCTGAATGGCCGGGGCGAATGATCGCGGCGAATGGCGGGCTGAAGGACCGGCCGAATGATCGCTGGAGGACCGGCTGAATGATCAGCCGCGGGCGCCACCTGAAATGACCATCTGAGAACACGTCAAAAAGCTGAATCAACGGGAGATTGTCATGTCGATCAACGGGTTTCGGATGCGGGCGGTACTGACGGGACTGGCGGGACTGAGGCGGCGTGCGGGCGATGCGGGAATGTCCACGTCCGAATACGCCATGGGCACGATCGCGGCGTGTGCGTTCGCGGCCGTTCTGTACAAGGTGGTGACGAGCGAACTGGTCTCGGCGGCACTCCAGTCGACCATCGGGAAGGCACTCGATGCGCCGTTCTGACCGTGGATTCGTGACGGCGGAGACGGCCTTGGTGATTCCGGCGCTGGTGCTGTTCGCGGCACTGCTGGTGTGGGCGCTGATGGCGGCCTCCGCCCAGATCCGGTGTGTGGACGCCGCTCGGGCCGGCGCCCGGGCGGCTGCCCGGTCGGAGCCGGCGGACACGGCCGTTGCGGCGGCCGTGGCCGCGGCCCCGCCCGGGGCGCGGGTGGAGCTCTCGCGGACAGGTGACCTGTGGCGGGTCCGCGTCTCGGCGCCCGCCCCGGGCCCGGCCGCACTGCCGGTGCGGCTCACCGCCCTGGCGGCCGCCCTGGCCGAGGACACCGTGGGGCCGCCGTCGTGACCGGGGCGCGTGCGGCCGCGCGGGACCGGGGGTCCGCCACGGTGTGGGCGGTCGTGGTGGTGACCGTGCTGGTGGCGGTGTTCGGCGGGGTGCTCCTGCTCGGGCAGGCGGTGGTCTCGCGGCACCGTGCCGCGGCCGCCGCCGACCTGGCCGCCCTCGCCGCGGCGGCGAGCTGGGCCCACGGCCCGGAGGCCGCCTGCGCCACGGCGGTACGGGTGGCGGTGGCGCAGGGCGCGCAGGTCACCGGGTGCGTGGTGACGGGAGAGATCGCGGAGATCACCGCCCGCGCCCCGACGGGCCCCTTCGCCCCCGGGCTGCGCTCGCGCGCGGGCCCGCCCCTGCCCGAGGAGCCCCGATGAGGTCCTCCGCACGTCCTGGCCCGGTGGAAGGGCCCGGATCCGTGGGGAAGGGACCCGGCGACGCCGCGGACGCCGGTCCGTGCGGGGCGGGTGCGGGCCGAAGAGTGCCCGGGCGCCGCCGGGACGGGGTGTGAGGGGGCCGATATGGGGCTGAGAGGGGGCTGGGAGGCGGCTGCGACGGCGGGTCGGGCCTTCGGGCGGGTGTTCCGGTTTGAGGGGTGCCAGGGGCGATATTCAGCCAATCGCTGACCGGCCCGTGCGGCCCGAGTTCCTACCGGTCGGCCCGTCGGGGTTCAGGGTGTCGCCGGTGGGTCCGGGTCCGGGGATTCCGAGAGGAGGTGGGTGAGGAGCCGGACGGCGCCGCGCTTGTGCAGGGGGTCGTTGCCGTTGCCGCACTTGGGGGACTGGATGCACGAGGGGCAGCCGGCCTCGCACTCGCAGGCGGCGATGGCGTCACGGGTCGCCGTCAGCCAGGCGCGGGCCGTGTGGAAGGCGCGCTCGGCGAATCCGGCGCCGCCCGGGTGGCCGTCGTAGACGAAGACCGTCGGGAGGAGGGTGTCGGGATGCAGCGGGACGGAGACCCCGCCGATGTCCCAGCGGTCGCAGGTGGCGAAGAGCGGGAGCAGGCCGATGGAGGCGTGCTCGGCGGCGTGCAGGGCGCCACCGAGGATCTCCGGGTTGATCCTGGCCTCGTCGAGCTGGTCCTCCGTGACCGTCCACCAGACGGCCCGGGTGCGCAGGGTGCGGGGCGGCAGGTCCAGTTTGGCTTCGCCCAGCACCTCGCCGGTGATCAGTTTGCGGCGCAGGTAGGAGACCACCTGGTTGGTGACCTCCACCGAGCCGAAGCAGAGCCTGCCGCGGCCCCAGGGGATCTCCGTCTCGGTCTCCAGGACGGAGATGGCGGTCGTGTCGCGGGCCGTCGTGGAGAACGGCGGGTTCGCCTCCTCGACCAGCGCCACGGAATCCTCCAGGTCCAGGTGCTTCACGAGGTACGTGCGGCCCTGGTGGAGGTGGACCGCCCCGTCGTGGACGGCGGTGTGGGAGGCCTCCTCGTCGACCGTGCCCAGCAGCCGGCCCGTGGCGGCCTCGACGATCTGGACCGGGCGTCCGCCGCCGCCCCGGATGTCGGTGAGGTCCGAGGCCCGTTCCCGGCGGGTCCAGTGCCAGGCGGTGGCCCGGCGGCGCAGCAGCTTCGCCGCTTCGAGCTGGGGGAGGAGGTCGCGCGCGGCCGGGCCGAAGAGGTCGAGGTCGGGCTCCGTCAGCGGCAGCTCCGCCGCCGCCGCGCACAGGTGCGGGGCCAGGACGTACGGGTTGTCGGGGTCCAGGACCGTGGCCTCCACCGGCTGCCGGAAGAGGGCCTCGGGGTGGTGGACCAGGTAGGTGTCCAGCGGGTCGTCCCGGGCGATCAGGACGGCCAGCGCCCCCTGGCCCGAGCGCCCGGCACGGCCGGCCTGCTGCCACAGGGAGGCGCGGGTGCCCGGGTAGCCGGTGATCAGGACGGCGTCCAGGCCCGAGACGTCCACGCCCAGCTCCAGGGCGGTCGTCGCGGCCAGGCCGAGCAGGTCGCCGGAGTGCAGGGCCCGCTCCAGGGCCCGGCGCTCCTCGGGCAGGTAGCCGCCGCGATAGGCCGCGACCCGCCCGGGCAGCGAGCGGTCCACGGCTGCGAGCTTCTCCTGGGCGATCACCGCGATCAGCTCCGCGCCGCGCCGGGAGCGGACGAAGGCGACCGTACGGACGCCCTGCACGACCAGGTCGGTGAGGAGATCGGCGGTCTCGGCGGTGGCCGTACGGCGTACGGGTGCGCCCCGCTCGCCCTTGAGGTCGGTCAGGGGCGGCTCCCACAGGGCGAAGACGACCTCGCCGCGCGGGGAGGCGTCGTCGGAGACCGCGACCACCGGCAGGCCGGTCAGGCGGGACGCGGCGGTCGCCGGGTCGCTCGCGGTGGCGGAGGCCAGCAGGAACACGGGATCGGAGCCGTAGCGGGCACACAGCCGGCGCAGCCGCCGCAGGACCTGGGCGACGTGGGAGCCGAAGACGCCCCGGTAGGTGTGGCACTCGTCGATGACCACGTAGCGCAGGGCCCGCAGGAAGGAGGACCAGCGCGGGTGGGCCGGGAGGATCCCGCGGTGCAGCATGTCGGGATTGGTGAGGACGTAGTTGGCGTACTGGCGCACCCACTCGCGCTCCTCGAAGGGGGTGTCCCCGTCGTAGACCGCGGGCCGGACGGCGTTGCCGAGGGGGCCGGCCAGTTCCCGTACGGCGCGGCGCTGGTCGGCGGCCAGGGCCTTGGTCGGGGCCAGGTACAGGGCGGTCGCGCCCCGGCCGTTGGGCGCCTCGGCCCCTTCGGCGAGGGCGGAGAGCACGGGCGCGAGGTAGGCCAGCGACTTGCCCGAGGCGGTGCCCGTGGCGACGACCACGGACTCCCCGTCGAGGGCGTGCTCGGCCGCCGCGGCCTGGTGTTCCCACGGATGGTCGATCCCGGCGGCCTGAATCGCGGCTACGACATCAGTTCGGATGCGATCGGGCCAGACCGCATGACGACCCTCCCGAGGGGGCAAGTGCTCCGTATGGGTGATGCGCGCAGCCCGGGAAGGCCCCCGTGACAGCCGGTCCAGAACCGTGCCGGGGGTGGGTCTGACGTCCTCGGGTGCCGTGGGCGGCCCGGGACGGTGAGTGTTGGCCATTGGAACCGAGTGTGTCACCGGCGTGCGGGACAATGGTCCGAAGGCGTCGTGCGCGCCTGCCGGTAAGTGATTGAATGCCATCGCGGCAGCCAATCCCTCGTCCACCTCCGGGTGGGGAGGCCCCTGGGGGGCGCCGCTCGATAGCAAGGTGCTGGAGGATCCGTGGACCTGTCCCTGTCGGCGACCGTACGGTCGTGGAGGTCGGTGGCGAGATTGATGTGTATACCGCGCCCAAGCTGCGCGAGCAGTTGGTCGAGTTGGTGAATGACGGCAGCTACCACCTGGTTGTCGACATGGAGCGAGTGGACTTCCTCGACTCCACCGGGCTTGGTGTGCTCGTGGGAGGCCTCAAGCGCGTCCGCGCGCACGAGGGCTCGCTGCGTCTGGTCTGCAACCAGGAGCGCATCCTGAAGATCTTCCGAATCACCGGTCTGACCAAGGTGTTTCCGATCCACAACTCGGTGGAAGACGCCGTCAACGCCACCGACTGACGGCCGGCGGCGAAACGGCCGAAGATGGAGCGAGGGGTACCGGGCCACAAGCGGTCCGGGCCCCGGTAAGGCACGCCCGTAGTCCGAGGGGGACGCGCATGGCCACCGTTGAACTGCGCTTCAGCGCCCAGCCCGAACACGTCCGGACGGCCCGCCTGGTCGCGGCCGCCGTGGCGCGACGGGCCGGTGTGGAGGAAGCCGTCCTCGACGAGGTCCGCCTCGCCGTGGGCGAGGCCTGTTCGCGTGCCGTCGGACTGCATCGCACCAACGGAATCACCGCGCCCGTCCGGGTGGTGCTGACCGAGGAGGAGAAGGTGTTCTCCATCGAGGTCAGCGACGAAGTGCCCGGACCGGCCGGCGGTCCTGCCGCCGCCGTGTCCGGAATCGACGCCGTCCTGGACCCCGACGCCGAGGGCGAGGACGAGATGGGCCTTGCCGTGATCAGCGGCCTGGTCGACGACGTCGACGTCATCAGCGGGGAAGCCGGCGGGACCATCCGGATGAGCTGGCCCGTCTCGGGGACCTCCGAGCTTCCGTAGTCGGGTTGCCCCAGCCGGGCTTCCGTGGCCGGGCCGCCGTAGTCGGGCGGGCCGCCTCGATCGGCTGCGCACACGCTTCGTGCCCGCCGGGTCGCCTTCGGGCAGCCCGGCGGGTTTTCGTGCTGCCCTGGACCGCGTCACCCCCCCCGGCCCGCGTCCCCCCTCTGGGGCCCGCGTCTCCCCGGGGCTTCGTGCTGCCCGGGAGGGGCTGGCGGGTTCTCGTGGGGCCCGGCGGGTTCTCGTCCCGCTCCGTGGGTTTGCCGCTTCCCCGTCGGTTTCGTGCCCCGATCGGGCTTTGACGCGGGGCGTTCCCGGAGGCCGGTCGTCTGGCGACGGGGGACCGGGCGGGTGCCGGTAAGGCGTCGGAGGCGCCCCGGGGTGGACACCGATGATGTTCCGCCGCGCGTGCCGACGTATCTTCCGATCTTATTCAATGCCCTGCCGAGCAGGGCCTTTCGGGTGGCCCTAGATCCATTCCGTGATCGTTCCCTGCCGGGTTTATTGATCGCTGATCAAGCGTCAATGCTTTTGCCCCGTTACCGCTTTCGAGGGTAATGGAGTGACCAGATCTATTGGTGAGGGGCAAGTGCGGGCCAATTCCGTTTCCTGCGTACTGTTTTGATCGGGTCGCGCTCCCTACAATCCGTCCACATCTTGAGCTCATCACGTCAAGGAGGACGAATGACGGGGCTCTTTACCCCTATCGCGCCGGGTCGCACCACAGACCTGGCATCCGCAGTACTCACGGATGACAATCGGCTCATCGTGATCGTCATTGCGGCCGTGGCCATCGCCGCGCTCGTCGTCGCGCAGATCCTGGTCCGCCAGGTCCTCGCAGCCGACGAGGGAACCGACTCCATGAAGGAGATCGCCGCCGCCGTCCAGGAGGGCGCCAACGCCTACCTCGGCCGGCAGCTCCGCACGCTCGGCGTCTTCGCCGTCGTCGTGTTCTTCCTGCTGTTCCTGCTTCCCGCCGACGACTGGACGCAGAGGTCGGGACGTTCCGCCTTCTTCCTCGTCGGCGCCGTCTTCTCGGCCGCCACCGGCTACATCGGCATGCGCCTCGCGGTCCGTGCCAACGTCCGCGTCGCCGCCGCCGCCCGCGAGGCCACCCCCGCCGAGGGCGAGCCGGCCAAGGACCTCACCGAGGTCTCCCACAAGGCCATGCGGATCGCGTTCCGCACCGGCGGCGTGGTGGGCATGTTCACCGTCGGCCTCGGCCTGCTCGGCGCGTCCTGCGTCGTGCTCGTCTACGCCGCCGACGCGCCCAAGGTCCTGGAGGGCTTCGGTCTCGGTGCCGCGCTCATCGCGATGTTCATGCGTGTCGGAGGCGGCATCTTCACCAAGGCCGCCGACGTGGGCGCCGACCTGGTCGGCAAGGTCGAGCAGGGCATTCCGGAGGACGACCCGCGCAATGCCGCGACCATCGCCGACAATGTGGGCGACAACGTCGGAGACTGCGCGGGAATGGCCGCCGACCTCTTCGAGTCGTACGCCGTCACCCTCGTGGCGGCCCTCATCCTCGGCAAGGCCGCCTTCGGCGACCTGGGCCTGGCCTTCCCGCTGATCGTCCCCGCCATCGGGGTCGTCACCGCGATGATCGGCATCTTCGCGGTCTCCCCGCGCCGGACCGACCGCAGCGGAATGACCGCCATCAACCGCGGCTTCTTCATCTCCGCCGCCATCTCGATGGTCCTCGTCGCGATCGCCGTCTACGCGTACCTGCCGGGCACCTACAAGGAGCTCGTCGGCGTCGACGACGCCGCGATCTCCGGTCACTCCGGCGACCCGCGGATCCTGGCGCTGGTCGCCGTCGCCATCGGCATCGTGCTCGCGGCCCTGATCCAGCAGCTCACCGGCTACTTCACCGAGACCAACCGCCGTCCCGTCCGGGACATCGGCAAGTCCTCCCTGACGGGCGCCGCGACGGTCGTGCTCGCCGGCATCTCCGTCGGCCTGGAGTCCGCCGTGTACACGGCGCTGCTCATCGGGCTCGGCGTGTACGGGGCGTTCCTGCTCGGCGGCACCTCGATCATGCTGGCGCTCTTCGCCGTGGCGCTGGCCGGCACCGGTCTGCTCACCACGGTCGGCGTCATCGTCGCCATGGACACCTTCGGTCCGGTCTCCGACAACGCCCAGGGCATCGCGGAGATGTCCGGGGACGTCGAGGGCGCCGGCGCGCAGGTGCTGACCGACCTGGACGCGGTGGGCAACACCACCAAGGCCATCACCAAGGGCATCGCCATCGCCACGGCCGTACTCGCCGCGGCCGCGCTCTTCGGCTCGTACAACGACGCCATCGCGAACGCGGTCAAGGAAGTCGGCGTCAAGGCCGGCAGCGAGATGAACCTCAGCCTGGACATCGCGCAGCCCAACAACCTGGTCGGGCTGATCCTGGGCGCGGCCGTCGTGTTCCTCTTCTCCGGCCTCGCCATCAACGCCGTGTCCCGCTCGGCGGGCGCGGTGGTCTACGAGGTGCGCCGGCAGTTCCGGGAGCACCCCGGGATCATGGACTACACCGAGAAGCCCGAGTACGGGCGCGTCGTGGACATCTGCACGAAGGACGCGCTGCGCGAACTCGCCACGCCCGGGCTGCTCGCCGTTCTCACCCCGATCGCCGTCGGATTCACGCTCGGCGTCGGAGCGCTCGGTTCCTTCCTCGCCGGAGCGATCGGCACCGGCACCCTGATGGCCGTCTTCCTCGCCAACTCCGGTGGCGCGTGGGACAACGCGAAGAAGCTCGTCGAGGACGGGCACCACGGCGGCAAGGGCAGCGCGGCGCACGAGGCGGTCGTCATCGGCGACACCGTCGGCGACCCGTTCAAGGACACCGCCGGCCCCGCCATCAACCCGCTGCTCAAGGTCATGAACCTGGTGGCGCTGCTGATCGCCCCCGCGATCGTGCAGTTCAGCTACGGCTCGGACGCCAGTCCGACCGTTCGGGCGATCGTCGCGGTCCTCGCGATCGGCGTCATCGTCGGCGCGGTGTACGTCTCCAAGCGCCGCGGCATCGCGGTGGGCGACGACGGGGAGGGCGAGGGCGCGCCCGCCGAGCGGGTGGGCCAGCAGGCCGACCCGGCGACGGCGATCTCCTCCTGAGACGGCCGCTCCCGAGAAGGCTCTCGCGGGCCTGACCCGGCAGGCGCGGGCACGGCTCTCGACCGTACGCCCGAACGGCGGACGGACGGCGCGGACTGACGCGCCGTCCGTCCGCCTTTGCGTTTCCCCGATGGTGGACGTGTATCTTCCGGGCCGAGAGCCTTCGAAGGGACCAATCCGGTGAACAAGAAGCTTGCGGCCGCGGTATCGGGCGCTGCGGTGCTGATGCTCGTCCTGTCCGGCTGCGGCGGGGACGACGGCGACAAGAAGACCGACGCCTGGGCCAAGAAGGTCTGCGACAGCTGGCAGCCCGAGCTCGAGAAGATCGAGCAGGCGAACACGGACATCAAGCGGGTGGCGACCGAGAGCAGCAAGCCCGAGGAGGTCCAGACGACCGACTCGGCGGCCTTCGGGACCATGGCCCAGTCGTACAAGGCGATGGGTACGGCCCTGACGGACGCGGGAGTTCCGCCCGTCAAGGACGGTGAGAAGACCCAGGCCGCCGCGGTCATGGGCTTCGAGTCCACGTCGGCGGGCTACACCGCCCTGAAGACGAAGATGGACGCCCTCGACGCCAAGGACCAGGGCAAGTTCGCCGAGGGCCTCAAGGACGTGGCGGGCGGCCTGGAGGAAGCGACCAAGGGCGGCAAGGAGGCCCTCGACCAGCTCAAGGCGGGCGGGCTGGACAAGGCGATGAACGGTCAGAAGGGCTGCCAGGTGACGACTCCGTCGCCGGCGAAGTCCTAACGCGGACCGCCGCCCCGCCGGCGGCGCCGCACACACCGGGGCGGCCGGGATCCTTCGGGACCCCGGCCGCCCCGGCGCATGTCCGGCGGGATGTCCGGCGGGATGTCCGGTGGGATGTCGGGCGGGATGGCGGGCGTGATGCGCGGCGGGATGTCCGGCGCATGTCCGGCGGTCAGGCCGGGACGGCGCCGGGGACACCCCAGAAGCAACCAACGACCGTACGGAACTGCGCCCGCTCGGCGCCCGTCCCGGGCCGACGCCCCCGGCCGGGAGCTCGCGGGAGCGCCGGACGCCCACGCCGAAGGCCGTGTGGCGCGGGCAATGGGGGCGGCAGCGGCCACAATGGGCGGGTGAGTACCACCAGCCTTCCCCCCGGTCTGCCCGCCCACCTCCCCTCGTCGGCCCGCGCGGCCGAGCTCCGCGCCGCGTTGCTCGCCGCGGGCTTCACCGCCGACGGGCTGCTCGACCTGCTCGGCGCCCCGGCGTACGCCGCGCTGGCCCGCAGCGAGACGGTCCCCGCCCTGCGCGCCACGCGGAGCCACGGCGACGGCCCGCTCGCGAGTCTGACGCGGCTGTTCCTGCTGCGGCAGCCGGTGCCGTACGTGCACGCCGCGGCCGCCCTGCCCGTCGACGCGGCCCTGGCGGACGGCTGGTTGCGGCGCGAGGGCGATGAGCTGCACGCCACCGTGGACGTGCGCCCGTACGGCGGTCCGGACGGCGAGGACTGGTTCATCGTTTCCGACCTCGGCTGCGCCGTCGGCGGGGCCGGCGGCATCGGCAGCCGTGAGGAGGGCGTGGTCCTCGGTGTCGGCGGAGCCTCCACGACGCTGGCCGGGATCACCATCCGCACGCCGGTCGGCTCGGCCCTCGACGTCGGCGCCGGATCCGGGATCCAGGCGCTGCACGCCGCCCAGCACGCGACCCGGGTCACGGCGACCGATGTCAACCCGCGGGCCCTGGAATTCACCCGGTTGACGCTGGCACTGTCGGGCGCCCCCGAGGCGGAACTGCTCGCCGGGTCGCTGTTCGAGCCGGTCGGCGAGGCCACGTACGACCTGATCGTGTCGAATCCGCCGTTCGTGATCTCCCCGGGAGCCCGGCTGACGTACCGGGACGGCGGGATGGGCGGCGACGACCTGTGCCGGACCCTCGTCCAGGAGGCCGGGGCCCGGCTCAACCAGGGCGGGTTCGCGCAGTTCCTGGGCAACTGGCAGCACGTGGACGGCGAGGACTGGCACGACCGGGTACGGGCCTGGGTGCCGCGCGGCTGCGATGCCTGGATCGTGCAGCGCGACGTGCAGGACGTGACGCAGTACGCGGAGCTGTGGCTGCGCGACGCGGGCGACCACCGCACCGACCCCGCCGCGTACGAACAGCGGTACGAGGACTGGCTGGACGAGTTCGAAGCCCGCAAGACCAAGGCGGTCGGGTTCGGCTGGATCACGCTGCGCCGCAGCGACGCGGCCGAGCCGTCGATCGTGGTCGAGGAATGGCCGCACTCCGTGGAACAGCCGCTCGGCGAGGCCGTGCTCGACCACTTCGCACGCCAGGACTACCTGCGCGACCACGATGACGCGGCCCTGCTGGCGGGCTACTTCCGGCTGACCGCGGAGGTCGTGCAAGAGCAGGTCGGAGCGCCCGGCGCGGAGGATCCGGAACACGTCGTGCTCCGGCAGAACCGGGGCATGCGGCGGGCCACCAAGGTCGACACGGTCGGGGCCGGGTTCGCCGGGGTGTGCGACGGATCACTGAGCGCGGGGCGGATCCTGGACGCCATCGCCCAGCTGGTGGAGGAGGACCCGGTGGTCCTGCGGGACCGGACGCCCGAGGCGATCCGGATGCTGGTGGAGCAGGGGTTCCTGGAGCCGTTGGCCGGGGCGCAAGCGGAACCCGCGGACGAGTAGGCCGGCCGTCGCCGTGCGCCCGGCGCACCCCGGAGCAGTCAGGGGGGTCGGGCCGCGGGGAGGTTCGCCGCGGCCCGGCCGGCGTGTCCCGGGCAGTCGGGGATCCGGTCGGTCGGAGCCGGGATGTCACCCCGGGTTCGCCTGCTGTCTCCCCTCGGCTGAAATCCTCCGGTCAGCGGGATCCGGGGGGATCCCGAGAGCGGCCCGGGGGACGAGGTGAACGGCATGGAGCACGGTCCGGCGATCTTCGCGGCGGCCGTGTTCCTGCTGTTCGGGGCCGCTCTGCTGGCCTGGACGGGGGCGCGCGCCGCACACGGCGCGCCGGTGGCCGAGGGCGTGCGCCCCGTCGTGGCCGTACCGCTGGCGCTGCTCGCCGGCGGGGTCTCGCTGGCCCTCGGGGTCTGGTGCCTCGGACGGCTGTGACGCCGGAGCGGTGCCGCTCAGGCGGTTTCGGCCAGGCGGTTCGCTCCGGTGATGTCACCCGGGCGGTTTCCCTCCGGTGGTGTCGGCCCGGCCGTGGCGGCCGCCTCGCGCCGGCCGGGGCCGGGCTCGCGGTTCGTGGCCCCGGCGGAGCGGCCGGATGTCGTCCGGGCTCCGGCGGCGCGCCGGGTTTCGCCCTCTCGTCCGGATTGCGCGCAGGCCCGTACACATCGGTGAACACCGACGTGGGGAGGGGTGCGGAGGCGGGGCCAGACGGCCCTTCGGCCACTCTGCCCGGTGAGTGCGCAGGGCCTGGCGCGGCATCCGGGCGGCAGAAATGGCACTTGTCGGGTTACCGTTCGAGTGGCCGTTGCGGGCTTCTGCCGTTTGACACGGGGGCGGGTTGTACCGTCACACTCCGCAGCGTCGCCGTACTGCGACCGAGTGCCGACCGGAGAGAAGAGCCAAGTTGTCCCCGACTAGCGAGACCGCAAAGGGCGGCCGCCGACTCGTCATCGTCGAGTCCCCTGCCAAGGCGAAGACGATCAAGGGCTATCTCGGCCCCGGATACGTCGTCGAGGCGAGCGTCGGGCACATCCGCGACCTCCCGAGTGGCGCGGCCGAGGTTCCCGACAAGTACACCGGTGAGGTCCGCCGTCTCGGTGTGGACGTCGAGCACGACTTCGCGCCGATCTACGTCGTCAACGCGGATAAGAAGGCCCAGGTCAGGAAGCTCAAGGAGCTGCTGGCCGAGTCCGACGAACTCTTCCTCGCCACCGATGAGGACCGCGAGGGCGAAGCCATCGCGTGGCACCTGCAGGAAGTACTCAAGCCCAAGGTCCCCGTCCACCGGATGGTCTTCCACGAGATCACCAAGGACGCGATCCGCGACGCCGTCGCCAACCCGCGCGAGCTGAACCAGCGCATGGTCGACGCCCAGGAGACCCGCCGCATCCTCGACCGCCTCTACGGCTACGAGGTCTCGCCGGTCCTGTGGAAGAAGGTCATGCCGAAGCTGTCGGCGGGCCGCGTCCAGTCGGTGGCCACCCGCATGGTGGTCGAGAAGGAGCGCGAGCGCATCGCCTTCCGCTCGGCCGAGTACTGGGACCTGACCGGCACCTTCGCCACCGGCCGCGCCGGTGACGCCTCCGACCCGTCCACGCTGGTCGCCCGCCTGAACACGGTGGACGGCAAGCGCGTCGCACAGGGCCGCGACTTCGGCTCGACCGGGCAGCTCAAGAGCGAGGTGCTGCACCTCGACGAGGCGAACGCGCGGGCGCTGGCCGCCGCACTGGCGGAGACCTCGTTCGCCGTCCGGTCGGTCGAGTCCAAGCCGTACCGCCGCTCCCCGTACGCCCCGTTCCGTACGACGACGCTCCAGCAGGAGGCCTCGCGCAAGCTCGGCTTCGGTGCGAAGGCGACGATGCAGGTGGCGCAGAAGCTGTACGAGAACGGCTTCATCACCTACATGCGTACCGACTCCACGACGCTGTCCGAAACCGCGGTGTCGGCGGCCCGTGCGCAGGTCACGCAGCTCTACGGCGCCGAGTACCTGCCGGAGAAGCCCCGCGTCTACGCGGGCAAGGTCAAGAACGCGCAAGAGGCGCACGAGGCGATCCGTCCTTCGGGTGATCGTTTCCGCACCCCGGCCGAGACCGGTCTGACCGGCGACCAGTTCCGCCTGTACGAGCTCATCTGGAAGCGCACCGTCGCCTCCCAGATGAAGGACGCGGTCGGCAACTCGGTCACCGTGAAGATCGGCGGCCGGTCGGCCGACGGCCGTGACGCCGAGTTCTCGGCCTCCGGCAAGACGATCACCTTCCACGGCTTCATGAAGGCCTACGTCGAGGGCGCGGACGACCCGAACGCCGAGCTCGACGACCGTGAGAAGCGTCTCCCGCAGGTCGCCGAGGGCGACGCGCTGTCGGCCGAGGACGTCACGGTCGACGGTCACTCGACCAAGCCGCCGGCCCGCTACACCGAGGCCTCGCTGGTCAAGGAGCTGGAAGAGCGGGAGATCGGCCGCCCGTCGACGTACGCGTCGATCATCGGCACGATCCTGGACCGCGGATACGTCTTCAAGAAGGGCACGGCGCTCGTGCCGTCCTTCCTGTCGTTCGCCGTGGTCAACCTGCTCGAGACGCACTTTGGGCGGCTCGTCGACTACGACTTCACCGCCAAGATGGAGGACGACCTCGACCGCATCGCGCGGGGCGAGGCCCAGTCCGTGCCGTGGCTGAAGCGCTTCTACTTCGGCGCGGAGGACGCGACCGAGGTAGTGCCGGCCGACGGCGACGCGCTCGGCGGCCTGAAGGAGCTGGTGACCGACCTGGGCGCGATCGACGCCCGGGAGATCTCCTCCTTCCCCGTCGGCGAGGGCATCGTGCTGCGGGTCGGACGCTACGGGCCGTACGTGGAGCGCGGTGAGAAGGACGCGGAGGGCCACCAGCGGGCGGACGTCCCGGAGGAGCTGGCTCCCGACGAGCTGACGGTCGAGTACGCGGAGGAGCTCTTCGCGAAGCCGAGCGGCGAGTTCGAGCTGGGCAAGGACCCGATCAGCGGGAACGAAATCGTCGCGAAGGACGGTCGCTACGGGCCGTACGTGACGGAGATCCTGCCCGAGGGCACGCCGAAGACGGGCAAGAACGCGGTCAAGCCGCGGACGGCCTCGCTGTTCCAGTCGATGAGCCTGGACACGGTCACGCTCGAAGACGCCCTGCGCCTGATGTCCCTTCCCCGGGTCGTCGGCGTGGACGCGGAGGGCGCGGAGATCACCGCGCAGAACGGCCGCTACGGCCCGTACCTGAAGAAGGGCACGGACTCGCGGTCGCTGGAGACCGAGGACCAGCTCTTCGCCATCACCCTGGAGCAGGCGCTCGCGATCTACGCGCAGCCGAAGCAGCGGGGGCGCGCGGCGGCCAAGCCGCCGCTGAAGGAGCTCGGTACGGACCCGGTGAGCGAGAAGCCGGTGGTCGTCAAGGACGGCCGGTTCGGCCCGTACGTGACGGACGGCGAGACGAACGCGACGCTGCGGCGGGACGACGACGTCGAGACGATCACGCCGGAGCGGGGCTACGAGCTGCTCGCGGAGAAGCGCGCCAAGGGGCCGGTGAAGAAGACGGCCAAGAAGGCTCCGGCGAAGAAGGCCCCGGCGAAGAAGGCGACGGCCACGAAGGCGACGGCGACGAAGACCGCTGCCGCCAAGAAGACGGCGGCGAAGAAGACGACGACCGCGAAGAAGGCGACCACGGCGAAGAAGGCGGTCGCGAAGAAGACGGCGGCCGTGGCGGCGGACGAGTAGTCACAGGCCTGCGGCAGGTAAGGGGCGGGGCCCGCGTGTAACGCGCGGGCCCCGCCCCTTCGCTTTCAGCCGTCCGGCGCTCGAGGACCGGGGCAGGACCGGGGCAGGACCGGGGTCCGGGCGCAGCCCGGGGAACGGTGGAAGGGCGGGGCGGGGAGAAGCCCCGCGCAGCGGCCCCACGGGCCGGGAGCGCGCTCCCGAACGGGGTGGGTCGGGAGTCACATTGGACCTTGTCCACAGCCCTCCGCACCCGCACAGCGCAGCGGATAGGCTGGGCGGATGACGCGAGCCGAGCAGCCAACGGTCGTGACCGCCGCCACCGACACCACCGACACCGCACCCACCTACGACGAAGCCCTCGCCGCGGACTCCCGCGAGCGCGCGGTGCGCGCCCTGCTGCGCGTCCCCGGGCTGCGCCGTCTGTGGAGCGCGCAGCTCGTGAGCGGCATCGGCGATGCCCTCGCCCTGCTGGTCCTGGTGCTCCTGGTCTTCCAGGCGGCCATGGATCAGGGGGCCTTCGGCGGTGGTTACACCGGCTGGGCCCTCGCCGTCGCCGCCGTCTTCGGCGTCCGTGTGGTGTCCACGGTCCTCTTCGGCGCGGTCCTCCTCGGGCCCCTGTCCAAGCTCACCGCCCCCGGCGGCACGCTGGACCGCCGCTGGACGATGATCGGCGCCGACGGGATCCGGCTCGCGCTCTTCGTCGTGGCCCCACTGTGGCTCGACTGGATCGGCCCGCACGCGTTGATCGCCCTGCTCGCCACCGTCTTCGTCTCCGGCGCCTCCGAGCGGCTGTGGGGGCTGGCCAGGGACAGTGCGGCGCCCGGTCTGCTGCCGGCGCCGCCGCCGGAGGGCGCGACCGTACGGCCGCTGCCCGATCACCTCGACGCACTGCGCCGGCTGAACCTGCGCACCGCCTTCGCCGCCCTGCCGATCGCCGCGGCCGCGCTGCTCGCCGCCACCTTGATCGGCAAGGCGCTCGGTCTCGGCATCGGCTGGTTCGCCGAGAACCAGGCGGCCCTCGGCTCGTACGTGGCCTCCGGTCTCTTCGCGGCCTCCGTCTCGCTGCTGCTTCCGCTCGTGCTGCCCGCCACGAAGACCCCGCGGCCCCGCTCCCCGCTGGAGGGCCTGCGGGCCCCCAAGGCGGGGGACCGGCCGGAGAAGGGGCGTACGGGGGCCATCCCGCTGTTCGTGCTCGTCTGCGGAGCCGTCGCCGGAGCCGTCGCCTCCGCCGCCGCCGTGGCCGTCCTGCACGCCGCCGACCTGGGGGGCGGAGCGGCCGCGTTCTCGCTGCTCGTACTGGCCCTGCTCGGCGGCACCGCGCTGGGCATCCGCGCCACCCAGGCCGGCAAGGTGCTCCCCGCACTGTCCCGGCGCCGCCTGCTGGCGCTGGCCGTGGGGGTGGCAGGGCTGGCGCTGATGCTGACCGGGCTGGTTCCGGACACCTCGACGGTGGTGTTCCTCTCGCTGCTCGCCGGCACCGCCGCGGGCGTCGCCGCGAACACCGGGCACACGCTGCTCGACCAGGAGACCGAGGAGTTCCGCAGGGCCCGGGTCACCGAGCACCTGCAGGCCGTCGTCCGGGTCTCCGTGGCCGTCGGGGCCGTGGCCGCACCGCTGCTGGCCGCCCTGATCGGACCGCACCGGCTGGCCGCCGGCGAGGTCGTCTTCGCGCACGGCGGCGCGGCCTTCACGCTGATGCTGGTCGGCGCCCTGCTGCTGCCGGTCGCCGTCATCGTCCTGGCCAAGGCCGACGACCGCGGCGGCGTACCGCTGCGCCGCGACCTGCGCGAGGCGCTGCGCGGCGGGGAGCCGGTCCAGGCCGCGTCCGACGCCGGGTTCTTCATCGCCCTGGAGGGCGGCGACGGCGCCGGCAAGTCCACCCAGGTCGAGGCGATGGCCGACTGGATACGGGCCAAGGGGCACGAGGTCGTCGTCACGCGCGAGCCCGGGGCCACGCCGGTCGGCAAGCGGCTGCGCTCGATCCTGCTCGACGTGTCCTCAGCGGGCCTGTCGAACCGCGCCGAGGCCCTGCTCTACGCGGCCGACCGCGCCGAGCACGTGGACACCGTCGTACGGCCCGCCCTGGAGCGCGGCGCGGTGGTCATCACCGACCGCTACATCGACTCCTCGGTGGCCTACCAGGGCGCCGGCCGGGACCTGTCCCCGACCGAGATCGCCCGTATCTCGCGCTGGGCCACGAGTGGCCTCGTACCGAATCTGACCGTGCTGCTCGACGTGTCGCCGGAGGCGGCCCGGGAGCGGTTCACGGAGGCGCCGGACCGGCTGGAATCGGAGCCGGCGGAGTTCCACCAGCGGGTGCGGGCCGGGTTCCTGACCCTGGCCGCGGCCGACCCCGGGCGCTACCTGGTGGTCGACGCGGGCCAGGACCCCGAGTCGGTCAGCACCGTCGTGCGCCACCGGCTGGACCGGATGCTCCCGCTGTCGGAGGCCGAGGTGGCCGCGCAGGCGGAGGCCCGCCGGCTCGCCCTGGTGGAGGCCGCGCGCAAGGCCGAGGAAGAGGCGGCCCGCAAGGCCGAGGAAGCCCGGCTGCTGGCGGAGGAAGAGGCCCGCAAGGTCCGCGAGGCGGAGGAGGCCCGGATCGCAGCCGAGGCCGAGGCCGCCCGCAAGGAGCGCGAGGAGCGGCTGCGCGCCGAGGAGGAGGCCCGCGCGCGGGCCGAGGCCGAGCGACTGCGTCTGGAGGCCGAGGAGAAGGCCCGCGCGGTGGAGGCCGAGCGGCTGCGCAAGCAGGCGGAAGAGGAGGCCCGGCTGCACGCCGAGGCCGAGGAGCGCCGGCTGGAGAAGCAGCGGCGGGCCGAGGAGGCCCTGCTGAAGGCCGAGGAGGCCCGTCGGCTGGCCGAGGCCTCGGCGGCGGAGGCGGCGGCGAAGTCCGCGGCGGCCGCGGCTGCCGCTGCCTCGGTGACGGCCGCTTCGGCGTCCGTGCCGGCGGCCGCACCGGTGGCTCCGGCCGCCCCGGCGGCTCCCCCGGTGTCCGGGCCCAAGGCCGACCTGCGCAAGGAGCCGCACCACGACGAGGCCGTCACGATCGAGACCCCGGTCGTCAAGCGGGTCGTGCAGCCGGACGACGTCACCCAGACGGTCCCGGTCCCGAAGGCCGATCCGGCGGCGGGTCCGGCGTCCGGTCCGGTGGCTCCGTCGGACGAGACGGCGGTGCTGCCGCCCGTCTCCGCGGCGGGCCCGGTGGACGAGACGGCGGTGCTGCCGCCCGTACGCGCGACGGGTCCGGCGGACGAGACGGCCGTACTGCCGCCCGTACGCCCCACGGGCACGGGTGAGGCGCCGGCCACGCGGCCGGCGGCGCCCCGGGCCCCGTACTCCGCGTCGCGGCCGACGGCCCGGCGCCCCGAGGAGAACCCGGCCGACCGGGTCCCGCCGGGCATCTTCCGCGACTCGGGCAACGACGCGACCCGCGAACTGCCGATGCTCACCGACGTCACCGAGGACGGCCGGCCGCGCAGGCCGCGCTCGGACTGGGCGGAGGAGACTCCGCTGGACGATCTGCCGACGCTGGCGGACGAGCTGCTGGGATGGCACCGGGACGACGAGGACGACCAGGGCCGGGGACCGCGCCGCGGCTGACCGCGGCGGGGACGGCGCTACGGCGGTAGGGCGGGCGTGGGGACGCCGGTACGGCGGGTGACGGCCGGGGTCGTCGTGGGGGCCGGCTGACGGGGATTGTCAGTGGGAGCCGCCACACTGGGTGAGCAGACGACACGGACGGTACGCGAGGGAAAGGCGGTGGGCGGGATGCCCGTATGGGACGACCTGGTGGGACAGGAGCGGGTTCAGACACAGCTGGCCGCCGCCGCGGTCGATGCCGACGCCCTGGTCACCGCCATCGAGGCGCGCACCCCGCCGCCGGCCGCCTCCAAGATGACGCACGCCTGGCTGTTCACCGGACCGCCCGGTTCGGGGCGCTCCACCGCCGCCCGCGCCTTCGCCGCCGCCCTCCAGTGCACCAGTCCCGACCGCGCCCTCGGCGGCGAGCCGGGCTGCGGGTTCTGCGACGGCTGCCACACCACCGTGATCGGCACGCACGCGGACGTGGAGATCGTCCGCACCGATCAGCTGTCCATCGGCGTGAAGGACACCCGAGCCCTGGTGCGCCGGGCGCAGCTCTCCCCGGCTGTCGGGCGCTGGCAGGTCATCGTCCTGGAGGACGCCGACCGGCTGACCGAGGGCGCCGGAAACGTCCTGCTCAAGGCCGTGGAGGAGCCCGCTCCACGGACCGTGTGGCTGCTGTGCGCCCCCTCGCTGGAGGACGTGCTGCCCACCATCCGCTCCCGCTGCCGCCACCTTTCGCTGCGCACCCCGCCGGTGTCCGCCGTCGCCGAGGTGCTCGTACGGCGCGACGGCATCGAGCCGGCCGTCGCCCAGGCCGCCGCCCGCGCGACCCAGGGCCACATCGGCCGGGCCCGCCGGCTCGCCACCGACGAGGCGGCCCGCTCACGGCGCGCCACCGTGCTGCGGCTGCCGATGCGCGTGGCCGACGTGGGCGACTGCCTGAAGGCGGCGCAGGAGCTGGTGGACGCCGCCGCGGAGGACGCCAAGCAGGTCGCGGAAGAGGTCGACACCAAGGAGACCGAGGAGCTGAGGGCCGCGCTCGGCGCCGGAGCGGGCACGGGCGGGCGGATGCCGCGCGGTACGGCGGGCGTGATGAAGGAGCTGGAGGACCGGCAGAAGCGCCGGCGCACGCGTACGCAGCGCGACAGCCTCGACCTGGCCCTGACCGACCTCACCGGCTTCTACCGGGACGTCCTGGCGCTCCAGCTCGGCTCCTCGCTGGCCATCGCGAACGAGGAAATACGGCAGGACCTGGACCGGATCGCCCGGGAGTCGGGCCCGGAGCGCACACTGCGGCGCATCGAGGCGATCATCGCGTGCCGGCAGGCGCTGGACCGCAACGTCGCCCCGCTGCTGGCCGTCGAGGCGATGACGATGTCGCTGCGCGCGGGCTGACGCGGTTCGGTCGGGGGGTGCGGGCCGCGACTCCGGTTGACGGCTTCACCCGTTCGAGGGGTCCGCGGGGCGGGCCGCGGACGCCGCCGGTCCGTGCGGGGCGGCGCCCCGCGCCCGGGCGGCCGTCCGCCGCGCGGCGCGGGTACCACCGCCCCGGGCGTGCGCGCAGGCCGTAGGCTCCGGGAATGGACACCAGTCGCCTGCTGCGCACCACCGGGACCGTGATGGCCGCTGCGGGGCTACTGCTCTCCGGGTGTACCTCGGGCGGTTCGGGGACACCCCGCGCCGCCGCTTCGTCCGGCGGGGCCTCCCCGGCGGCGTCGGCCGCGCCGACCGCCGTCTCGGCGGCGCTGCGCCCGTACTACGACCAGAAGCTGAGCTGGCGCGAGTGCGGCGTGCCCGGCTTCGACTGCACCACCATGAAGGTCCCGCTGGACTACGAGAACCCGGGGGGCGGGGACATCGACATCGCGGTGTCCCGCCGCAAGGCCACCGACCCCTCCAAGCGGCTCGGCTCCCTGGTGGTGAACCCGGGCGGCCCGGGCGGCTCCGGCATCGGCTACCTCCAGGCGTACGCGGGCATCGGGTACCCGGCCCCGGTCCGTGCCGCGTACGACATGGTCTCCTTCGACCCGCGCGGCGTGGACCGCAGCAGCCCCGTGGAATGCCTGGACGGTCCGGCCATGGACAAGTACACGCAGGTGGACCAGACGCCCGACACGCCGGCGGAGCGGGACCTGCTGGTGGCCGCCTTCAAGGAGTTCGCGGCCGCCTGCCAGACGCACTCGCAGCGGGTCCTGCCGCACGTGTCCACGGTCGACGCCGCCCGCGACATGGACGTCCTGCGTGCGGCGCTGGGCGACGAGAAGCTGAACTACGTCGGAGCCTCGTACGGCACCTTCCTCGGGGCGATGTACGCCGACCTCTTCCCGGGCCGGGCCGGACGGCTGGTCCTGGACGGGGCGATGGACCCCTCCCGGCCCGCGGTGGAACTGAACCGGGACCAGACGGAAGGCTTCGAGACCGCCTTCCGGGCCTTCTCGGCGGACTGCGCGAAGCAGACCGACTGCCCGCTCGGCCAGGGCAGCCCGGAGCAGATCGGGGAACGCCTGAAGGAGTTCTTCCGCAAGGTCGACGCCCAGCCGATCACCACGACGGACCGGTCGCGCGCCACGCTCGGCGAGTCGCTGGCGACGACCGGGGTGATCGCCGCCCTCTACGACGAGAACGCCTGGCCGCAGCTGCGCGAGGCGCTCGCGTCCGCGATCAAGGACGGCGACGGCGACGGGCTGCTCGCCCTCGCCGACAGCTACTACGAGCGCGGGGCGGACGGGAAGTACGCCAACCTCATGTCGGCGAACGCCGCCGTCAACTGCCTCGACCAGCCCCCGGCCTTCGCCGACCCCGCGGCGGTCGGTAAGGCGCTGCCCTCCTTCGAGAAGGCCTCCCCGGTCTTCGGCGCGGGCCTGGCCTGGGCCTCGCTGAACTGCACGTACTGGCCGACGAAGGCCACCGGCAAGGCCGAGGCACTGCACGCGAAGGGCGCTCCGCCGATCATGGTGGTCGGCACCACCCGCGACCCGGCGACCCCGTACAAGTGGGCCGAGGCGCTGGCGAGCCAACTCGACTCGGGCGTCCTGCTGACCTACGACGGCGACGGCCACACGGCGTACGGCCGGGGCAGCGCCTGCATCGACTCCGCGATCAACAGCTACCTCCTTGAGGGCACCGCTCCCGAGGACGGGAAGAAGTGCTGACCCCCGCAGCCAGGGCCGCCGAAGACCCCTGTTCGGGGCACCCCGTTTAACCCTGTAGACTTGGCGCCGCTGCTGATGAGAGCCTCCCACCAGGGAAATTCTTGTCTTCCCAGCGGTGCCGCCTTAGCTCAGCTGGCCAGAGCAACGCACTCGTAATGCGTAGGTCTCGGGTTCGAATCCCGAAGGCGGCTCTGTAGAACCCCCAGGACTCACTCGCCGTGACCTGGGGGTTTTGCTTTTTCCCGGATCTTGCGACGCCGCCGGGCACGGGCGGCCCGTGTGCGGTGGGTCTCAGGTGGCGTGCACGTTCTCGCAGAGCGATCCGACGGGCCTGCGCCCTCCCGAGTTCCGGAGCCGTCGCGGCAGTTTCTCCGGCTCCGAAACCGGGAGAGCGGCATGCGTCGGATCGCCCTCACCGTCGAGGCGATCGCGGATGGGTGGACGTCATTGCCCCAGGATGCCCGCGAAGTAGCCGAGTCGAGGGTCATCGGGAGTACCGACGAGGAGGGCGCGGTCGAGCAGGACGTTGTTGTGCTCGCAACTCGTCTCCGGCAGCATCACGCAGGCGTGGCAGGCCGCCAGGTTGATTCCGCCGGCACCGGATGCCTCGGTCTCCATGCAGAGCGGGTCCGACGAACACCATTCGGCACGGTGGACGGCCGAACGCACCGTACGGCCGAGAGTTCCCGGTTCACCTTGGGCGACCAGACCGCCAAGACTGCCCGCCGAGTCGCTCGTCGCCGTGTAGACGAGCACCCCGGCCATGTCGTCGGCGGCGTACAGGCGCTCGCGCAGGGCCGCGGCCGGGTAGCCCGCCTCCAGGCTCCACTCGTTGATGAGGACGTGGGCCAGCGTGTGCAGGAGGACCATGCGAGGGGTTGCCGGGGAGGGTACGACCCTGCTCGGGTCATCGGCCCGCTGTACGAGCACCCGCTGGTGGGCGGCACGCATCCGCTCGACCCGGGCTGCGACCGCCGTGCTCTTCTCCCAGGCGCCGAGCCGATCCTCGTCCAACCGGAGGAAGACTCCTTCGCCCCGTACCTCCATGGCCGGGAGCCAGGGCAAGGGACGTTCCGAGAGCGGCATCTCCGTGGAGTCGGTCGTCGACTCGGCGTCGACGAGCCGGGTGAACGACTTCAGGGCGCGCACCTCGCGAAGCTTCTTGACCAGCATCGGGCCGGTGACGCCGAGGGGGCCGAGCACGCTCTGGTCGCCCAGCGGGGCCTCACAGACGAACTGCTCGTTGTGGGAGTGGTCGCCCTCCTCGTTGCCCGCGCGAAGACGGTCGTACTCCTTGTTGCGCAGTGCGAGGTAGCGGTGGTCGAGGGTGGGGGGCGACTCGCTGTCGGGGTCCTCCTCGCGCTCCGCGTCAAGGAGCGCCATCACCTCGTCGAGCGGCACCGGACACTGCCCCCTGAAAGCACCCTTGAGGTAGATCTCGACCTGCTCGCGTGTGTCGTACTCGCGGAGCGCCGCCCAATGTTCGGCGAGCGGATCCGACCGGCCGTCGCTCCACGGCGGGATGGAGAGAGCCGACTTCAACACCGGCTGCCACAACGCCGACGAACCTCGCTGAAGCGTGCGCAGAGCAAGTCCGCACCCCGTAGCCGGGGCGGACGCACCGAGCCACGGGCGGGTTCCCTGACACCGCAGGCCCAGGTCCTTGAGCGCGTTCCTGCGGAAGGACCCTTCCATCGATACCTCGGGAACCTGCCCACAGGTACAGGAGACGAGAATGGAGCGGAGCGAGGATGTGCGCCCTGACGTGCGCATCTTGAGCTTCCCCCCGCACTCTGCCGTCCTTGCGGCACCGCGGTCCGTGGAGCGGTGCAACCACTGCCGGTACGGAAACTCGCCGAGGTGGCCGGCCTCGCAGGCGACGACGAAACGGGAGGGCACCAGGTCGGCCTCGCACGTGCCGCAGACGCTTCGCCCGGCAGGGGGGTTGAAGTCGCGGTGCCGCTGAAGGTCGTTGCACTCGGGGCAGGAGTGCATCAAGGGGAATCGTCGGACCCGGAGACCGTCCTTGCTGGTGTCGTCGGAAGCGGGCGGCAGCCGGAAGAAGTCGACTCCGAGCACTCGGGCCAGGCGCCGCTCGTGGATCCTCGGGGACTCGTCACGGCTCCAGCTCCGCTCGGCCTCGTCGAGTCCCGAGACGATGAAGGACTCTTGGTTGACTGCGATGAGCGACCCGACGCCGTACGTGGTGATCACCTGGGCTCGGCGGACCGCACCACGTCGCGGAAAGTTGTTGTGGGCGGGTGCGGCGCCGTACGCGCCGGTCCGTTGACGGCGGGCGGGGGGCGGGGTCATCGGGTTCCCTCCAAGAACAGGGCGGTCTCGGCGTCCACGTCGCGCAGGCTCCACAGCGTGGGCCATGCTTCGGCGTCCTGTGATTCGTCGTCGTACGCCTTCAGGAGCGAAGGGCTGTGCCTGCCCCTCCGAGGCTCGAACAGCAGGCCGTTGTGGATGTCGGCCTCGGTGCACCACCAGTCGACGAACTCGTCGAAGGCCTGTGACACGGTGCCGGTTTCCTCCTCGGCAACCGCCGCCACGCGTTCCAGGAGAATCGACTTGATGCGTCCCCGGAGCACATGTTCGTACGACTCGACCTGGCCGGCGCCCTCATTGGGTCGAGCGGCCGGGATCAGGATGCGGGCGAGGGCGACGATCACGGCGTGCAGGCCCCGGTCGCGGGCCCGAGCGGAGAACGGGGTGACGGAAGTGGACTCGACCTCGCGGTACAGGGCCGAGTGGAAATGCTGGAAGCTCTCGTAGTGGGAGCGGTCCCGGGAGCGGGTCGAGTTGAACATGACCGCGACCAGACCGGGGTGCGCGCGGCCGACCCTGCTGGTGGCCTGGATGTACTCGGCGGTCGTCTGCGGCTGGCCCATCACGGCCATGAGACCGAGGCGGTCCACGTCCACGCCGACCGCGATCATGTTGGTGGCGAGGAGGACGTCCACGGTGTCATCGCCGGGATACCGCCTCTCGATGCCCTTGAGACGGCTGGGAATCTCGCTGGCGTCGATACGACTCGTCAGCTCGGAGTAGTTGGCGACCGAGCGGACTTCCACCCGCTCCCGCTCGGCGAGCATCTCCAGATAGGCCACCACGTCGTCATGGACCTGGAGCTCGGCAGCGGACAACAGTCGGAGGCTGTTGAAGTAGCCGACGAGACTCCAGTACGCGTCGCGCACCTTGTCCTCCGTCTCCGCCTGCTTGGCCCGGTGCAGCAGGGTCGCGTAGGTACGGATCAGGAGGGTGGACTGACTGGTTCCCGGGGCCAGGAGACCGACGTAGCGGCGGGTCGCCTTCTCCTCGCGTGGGGTCTCCACGGCGAACCACGAGTCGCGGGCGTCCAGCCCGGCGGGCGGGAACTGCCGCACTTCGCGAGCGAAGAGGTGGAGGCCCTGATCGGCGGCACGACGGATGGTCGCCGTGGAGGCGATCACCTTGGGCAGGCCGGCGAGTGCGTCCACGGCCGTCTCGTAGAGACCCGTGAGCGTGCCCAGCGGTCCGGAGATCAAGTGGAGTTCGTCCTGGACGATCAGCTCCGGGGGCGGAGTGCCGCCCTCCGGGTCGTCGTCGCGGTTGAAGAGCGCAGAGGTCTCCGGGCGCCACGGCATCGACGCGAACTTGTCGACGGTGGCGATCACCAGGGTCGGCCGTGCGGCGTACACCGCCTCATCGATCAGATGGACGGGCAGGCCGTCGGTGAAGTCGCAGTCCGCACCCGGGCATCGGACATGCATCCGCTTGGCGTCCACATCGGCTTCGTAGTTCCGTGCGTCGAGCCGGGTCCCGCACCAGGGGCAGGCATGCAGCTGAACGGGATTCTCGGTGGCGAGTCGCTTGTCGAGATTCCTTTGCAGCTCATCGAGCTTCTGACCTGCCACGACCAGTGTGTTGGGGGTGGCCGAACGCCCCACCCACATGCCGACGGAGAACTCCTCGTGGCCCAACTCGGGCGTCCGGCGCCGCATGCGCTCCATGGCGCAGAGCAGAATCGCGGCGCGCTCGAACTGCTGGAGGGTGAGCAACCGCAGCGTGTAGCGCATGAGGACGGTGACACCACCACCGTCCGCTCCTTTGCGGATCCGACGCAGGAATGCCGTGAAGGCGATCAGCCCCAGGTAGGCCTCCGTCTTGCCACCACCGGTGGGGAACCACAGCAGGTCGGAGATCTGCCGGTCGTGGTGCTCGCGGTCGTCGATGCCGGCCAGGCAGAGCAGCACGAACGCGATCTGAAAGGGGCGCCAGTGGCCGGCGGCCGGATCGGGGGTCCCTACCCGGCCGTCCTTCACCCACTTGCTGCGGGCACGCTGGTCTGCCATGGCGCGGTTCGCGAGCCGGAACGCGTGCATGAGATCGGGTTTGGTCCGCAGTAGCTCGATTCCCTCACGGATTCGCTGGAGCGCCTCGCCGCAGGCTTTCACCTGCTCCCGCGCGGGCTTCTCGTGCGGGCCGCCCGTCAGAGCGTCCGCCTCGGCCGACTTGCCGTCGATCCAGCGCGCGTAACCCGTGGCGAGACCTTCCAGAGCGGCCAGGACCGAGGCATCCGACTGCTCGGCCAGCCCGATCATGGACAGCGCCGAACTGTCGATCTCCGGGTTGGAGTCGGTGAGCAGCACCTCCATGCTGGGTACGAACTGGCTCCGCACCTCGGGGACGGCGGGGATTCGGGCCTCGGTCATACCGATCGGCTGAGGGGTCCAGTCCCATTCGGCGGCGCATCCGTGACCGACCGCGAACGTCGGGGCGTGGCGGTGCAGCAACCGACTCGTGGCGATCTCGGGGTCGTGGGCGGCGGCCGGGGCCGGACGTTCGACGAAGGCGCTGGATCCGTCGGCGGCCCGGACCGTCAGACCACACTGGAACAGGGAGAAGGCGTCCTGAAGATCCCGTTCGCCGATCGTCTGCCGATTGATCAGCGTGACCGTGACCGTGACCGTGTTGTGGACCGGATCGACGGGTCGGACGTTGACATGAAGCAATGCCTCGGGAGAGAGCTTGATCGTCTGCTTCGGATTCGGTCGGGTCACGTCAATGGGCCGGTCGGGGAAGACGAGTTCCCTGCGCCGCCACTGCTCCCGCTGGTCGGCGGTGGTACGGGCCTCGGCGCGACGAGCCGGGACAGGCTTGCCGTCGGCGTCGGTGGGCACGTAGACGGCCGCGCACGCAGAGACCACGATCATTCCGCTCATGGTCGGGCGGACCGCGAAGGTGAGACCCATCGAGGAAGGGCGCCTGTCCCCTGAAGCGCCCATCTCCTGCGCGGTTCCGGACTCCTCGGCGTCTTCTCGGCCGAGCAGCGGGGCGGCGTCCAGACCGTCCTGCTCGGCGGCGTCCTCGCCCTTCCGTTCCTCCGCGGGTTTGTCCGCCGCCCGCGGATAGAGCACGCCGGCCAGATACCGGTCGATCGGCGCGTCCTGGGTGAGGACCTCGTCCCGATCGTCCGGCACGGCCTCCGGGGCGGGGCCGAGGAGCTCACGGCGAAGCCCCACCAATAGCTCCTCGTCCCGGACCCGGTAGTGCTCGGAGTGGGGACCTGCCACCTGCGTCATGAGCGCTGCTCCTCGTAGTCGTCGGCTCTCCGGTACCGACCGATGCCGGTGATCCGCGGGGCGATCCACACACCGCGCTCACCCAGTCCGGCGTTCGTGCCGGCGGCGGTGCTGCCCGTCACGGTCTCCAGGGTGTCGATCCGCAGGTCATGGATCTCGTCGGGCCACCAAGGTTCCCAGGTGCGGTTGACCTTCTGTACCTGGAAGAGAGCCTCACGGAACCCCTGCGAGGCCTCCCCGATCTCCATGCCGTCGTGCATCAGGACGTACGGCGGGCTCTCGACCTCGCCCATCGGCAGGTCGTGGCGCTTGCGCAGCAGCACCTCCCGGCCGGGCCGCACCCGTTCCAGGAGGTACGCCTGGGTGGCGACGGCATCGGTCCGGTGGCCGGGCGGGTCGTCGCGGCAGACATCGCCCGCCTCGGCGACGATCCCGTACCTGTCGTAGGACCGCCACGACCCGAGGTAGAGGCGGCCGATGCTCCGGCTCCCCGCTCGTTTGAAGTGAGGCAGTTCGGGAGGGGCCACGTGATAAAGATCCTGGCGGGCTCGCGTCATGGCCACGTACAAGGCGCGGGCCTCGGCGGGAAGGTCCACTTCGTCCTGGTGCTGTTTGTGGAGCTCGGCGGCAGTCGGTGGCGTTAGGACGATCACCCGGTCGAACTCCAGGCCCTTCGCGCGGTGCACCGTCGAGACCACGATGCGTGCGGTCTCCGGATCGGCCGCTTCGTCCGGGAACCTGCCACCGGCGACCGCACGACGCAGCCGGTCCAGATCGAGCACCCCGCGCCCCGCTCCGCGCGCGACCCGGCGCAGCACCGTCCACAGGGCGGTGGCGTCGGGTTCGTAGGGAAGAGGGATATCCGAGAGGAGCGTACGGAAGCGGTCCTCGGTGAGGCCGGTGGCCTCCGTGCGACGCAGTAGCTCGGCCATCCAGTAAGGCACGGGACGCTCCTCCAGGGGGCGCCGTATCCGGTGGTCGATGCCGTGTGCGTGCAGCAGTGCGGAGACCACGAGGGCCTGCCGGTTGTCGCGGGTGAGGACGGCGCAGGTGTCGGAGAGGTCCCGCAGGCCTTCCAGGGTGAACTCGTCATCGAGATCACCCATGCCGTTCGCCGGGTCCATCAGGAGATCGCGCAATTCGCCGTAGAGCCGCTCCGCCTCGTCCGGTGCGGCCACCCGTTGGAGAAGAGGGCCGTGCGCCAACGCGATCCCGGCCTCGGCCGTGGTGGCCCTGAAGTTCCTTGTGAGACTCAGCTCCACCAGGTCGTCGGGGAAGGAGCAGCGCAGCCAGTCGAAGAACCGACCGGTCTCGTCGGCGCGTTCGACGGGGTCTTCGATCTGGAAGCCGTACACGGACTGGGCGGCGTCTCCGACGACCGTGAACCCGCAGCTGTCCTGGTACCGGTCGAGGAGCGTCTCCACCAGCTCACGGCGCCCGCCCAGCAGGTCCTGCACTTCGTCGATCACGACATGGGCCGGTGGTACCGCGTCGCCGACCTCCAGCGCGCCCTTCTCGATCGCGCGGGCCGCGGCGGCGATCCGCGCGTCGAACCCGACCGAACCCCACTCGCCGTCCGGGTGCGCCTGAAGGAGCACCTCATAGGCCCATGCGTCGAAGGTGCGGGCGCGCACCCGGTGCGCTCGCTCCCCGTGCCGAGAGATCCGTTCCCGCAGTTCCCGAGCCGCCGCTCGGGAGAAGGTGAGTACCAGGATCTCGGCGGCTTCCAGCGCCTGCTCGGGGTCCTCGTCACCGCACAGGGCGTCGAGCCGGCGAACCAGAGTGTGGGTCTTTCCGGCACCGGCACCGGCCGTGACCAGTACCCGGGCATCCCAGGGCTGCTCGACCACGGCCAGCTGCTCGGCGGTGAGCGGAGGGCTGTCCTGGTAGACGTCGGTCACTTCCGGCTCCAGAGGTGCTCGAACTGGGTGAAGGCGAGGCTGGTGTCGAAGTTGGCGATGTTGTCGCTGACGTTGAGGACCAGGCAGCTGGGCTTGCCGCCGTTCCGCGGCCCGCGCAATCCGCGACCGATCATCTGCTGGTACACGTTGGTGCTGTAGACAGGCCGGGCCACGACCACGGCACGAGTGGCAGGTGCGTCGAACCCCTGGGTGAGCACGCCGTAGTTGGTGAGGACCCGGATACGACCGCTCCGGAAGTTCTCGATGCGCGTGCGACGGTCTTGCGCACTGGTCGTCGAGTCCACGGCAGCGGACGGAATGCCCCGGTCGTTGAGCATGGCCGCCAGGTACTTGGCGTGGTCGACGGAGGTGGCGAAGAGCAACGTCGGCCAATCGTCCGGCAGACCGGCCACCTCGTCGACGATGCGCCGACTGCGCGTGTGGTCGTCGGCCAGTCGCTGCTCGGCGGAGCGGGAGAGCATGGCCATGCGGTCGGCGTGTGTCTTCTCGTCCTGTGTGAGCTCGATACGGCCGCCCTCAAGAGTGCGGTGCTCGACCTGGGCGAGCATGCCCCAGTCCTGGAGAGCGCGATACGGGTCGCCCGACGGGAAGACGCCTTCGTCGAGCCGCCGATTGCCGAAGCGCCCGACCAGGCGGCGGGTCTCCTCTTCGTTGGTGTTCCGGAACGGGGTGGCGGTCAGGCCGAGCAGGTGCCGGCTCGTCTCGTACTGGGTGAGTCCCAGTTGGCCCAGGATCTCGGTGTATCGCTTGGAGATGGCGGTGTGGGCCTCGTCCACGACCACCAGGGCGGCCTGGCGCAGCCAGGCGTACTGGTCGGTGCCCAGGCACCGTTCCAATTTGGCGTCGGTGGCGACCACCAAGTGCGGGTGGTCGACCACGTCACCCACCTCGTTGGTGCTCCACAGCCGGCTGATGGTGAGCGGACGTTCGGCGCCGACCTTGCTCCAGACAAACCTCCAGCTCTGGACGGCCTGCTCGCACAATTCCTCGGTCTGCGCGATCCACAGCAGTGGACCCTTGAGGTCGCCGACTCGCTTCACCCAGCGGATCACGGCCTCGGCGGTGACCCGGGTCTTGCCGGCGCCGGTCGGCAGCGACAGCATGCCGCGCTGGGGTGCCAGTCGGTCGAGCATGGTGGAGATGTTCCGGACCAGGTCCTCCTGGTATTCGTGGAGACTCGGGAAGTCCCGAGGGCCCTCGACAGTCTCGAACGGAGGTGGGGACGGAGTCCTCGAACCGGCGAACGCGACCGGCAGCTTCAGCTCCGAGACGAACGCGATGGCCGCAGACGAACCTCCGTACCCGACCGGGGCGTTGGGGAAGCGTCCCTGGATGTCCCTGGCATGCTGCTGGAGCACACCGTCACCGTGTGCGTTGAACGCCATCTGTGCGATGCGACGCCCGGTCGGCTCGACGCCCTCGGTCGAATGAAGTTCGGCCTCCATCAGTCCTTCGGGGAGGCCGGCGCGGAGCGCGTCGGCACCGACCAGCAGCTCGATCTTGGTCACCACGTCAGTGGACTCGCGCACCGCCTTCTGCGCCGCCTTCAACTCACCGTCCCGTTCCATACGGTCCTGGTGGTCGAGCACCGCGCGGCAGCCGGCGGCGCCGAGGCCCAAACCGAGCTCGCGGTCGATCAGGCGCAGCATCGGCTCCGGGGCCAGAGGGACTCGGAGCTTGACGGTGCCGTCCTGGCGCACGGCGTCCAGGGGGGAGGTGTGCGTACCCCTGGGCGTACGGGTGACTTCTTCCAGTTCGCTGCACCGTTGCACCATGCTGTTCCGGTTCCCGCTGTTCAGACGCTGCCTCAGGGCGGGGAACAGCTCGACCAGCGGCACGGGGTCACCCACCGGTACTTCACGGGTCTCCAGACTGATCACGTCGGCGTAGCGGAGCATGCCCCACTTCTCGATCATCAGCTCGGCGTCGTCGGTGGTCGGTACGAGCAGCGCCGGGAGTTGCTCGGCGCGCAGCGCTTGGTACTGAGCGGTCCCGACGGCGACGGTGATCTCGTCGTCGGGCCGGGTTTCCCAGACGTCACCGATCCGGCACCTGGTCAGTGAGTCCTCGGGGAAGTCCGCGCCGAATCGGGTCAGCATCACGTAGGTGGCTCCGACGAAGGAGTCGTCCGCGCTGCGGGCCACCTCTTCGAGGAGCGCGTCCCAGCGGTCGGCGGGGACCTCGTCGACGGTGGTCGGGAGCCGCAGCCTGCGGGCCTTCTCGGGGGAGATGTCGGCGACGGGCAGCACATCCCGGTAGCCGGCGAGCTGGGGGCCGACCGCCTCCTTGACCGGCTTGATCCCCTGGGAGGTGGCGATCGTGCCGAACTTCCTCAGCATCCATCGGATCGGCGAGGCCACGGCCTGTCGCGTGCTGGTCTGTGCGCCGATCTGGCGCGTCCAGTTGTCCACCACGGCGTCGTCGGGCAGCACCTTCAGGAAGGCGGCGCGGGACTCCTCGGACAGGGCGCGGAAGAGGTGGAGCGGGCCGCCGATCGCGGCGCCCTCGACTTTCATCCGGCTCAGCGCGGGGCGCGGGGCGTGACTGTCCAAGCCGCGCAGGTAGGCGGCGTGGAGGGCTTCGCGGTACTCCACGAACCACGCTTCGTCTTCCTGGGGGCGGACCCCACCGGACGGTCGTTCCCGCAGGCCGACCTGTGAGAAGAAGGGGGTGTCGTCGGAGTGGAACGACATGTCGACAGCGATGCCGGGGTCGCGCTTCGCATCGACCACGACACCCGGCAGCATGCAGTCCTCGACCGGCCGGAACCGACCGTCGGCGGTGCGTACCCGGAGCGCCGAGCGTGGAGTGGGGACCCTCTCCAGGACCGTGTGGGCCAGCCGACGCACCCCCGCCTGACGGAACAGCTCCCAGAACCGTTCCCAGTCCGAGTCGCCGTAGTGGTCGAAGCCCTGATCGAGCACGCTGACGAACCGGCCCTCGACATCGGCCTCCCGGATGCCCAGGACGTTGAGGGCGTGAGCCAGTGACGGGTCCTGGGCGAGCTTGTCGACCACGTACACCAGGGTCTCGCGCAGGCCGCCCTGGGTTGCACGGCGGAACACCTTGCCGTGCACGGGCGCGACGAGACCGTGCTCCTCTGTCAGCACGATGCGGGCCTTACGGGCCTCTTCGGCATGGGAAGAGTGGTTCTCGATCATGTCCGCGAGGATGCGAACGGCCGCCGCCGACGCCTCGGGGGTGCCGCTCCCGACCAGAGCCTCCAGCCATTCCCGGACACCGGTCCGCTCATGCCCGGCGGTACCGATGATGTGCTCGACCTTGCCGGAGCGCAGGACGTCGGCCTCGACACTGGGGTGAAGCCAGTTCGAGGGGCGTCCGGGGCACTCGTGCCACATCCGCAGCCACTTGGACAGCTTCTTCAGGTCCTTGTCGAGGCGCGGGTGGATCTTCAGCGTCGTCGGGATGCGCAGCACACCGTCCTGGTCGGGCAACGACGGGCGCTTCGTGGTGTGGGCCCAGATTTCTTTGGTCAGGAACTCGTCGGCCCAGCTGATCGCCTCCTTGACCCGACCGGGCAGCAGGGGGAGATAGGCGGCGGGATCCTCCTCGGGTGCAAGGGCAGGGAGGGAGTCGACGACCAGCTTTGCCGACATCCGGATCATTTCCTGGTTGAAGGGGGAGGAGTCCAGGAGGTTCTGGCGATCCTCGTTCGTCTTCCAGGCGCCGTTGAGGATGCCGCTCAGCGACATCTCGTACTTCGTCGGGAAGAAGGACCAGAACTTGCCGCGGCCGCGCGATCGCGGGCTGACGTACAGTCCGCTCTCCGGGTCCTTCTCCAGGGCGGGGACGCCCCAGGCGATGTTGAGCGAGAGCCGGTCGTGCAGTTCGCCGGCGTCCGCGCGGGCACTGGGACCGGGTTCGTGGGTGGTGGTGAACACGCGCCACCGGTCCGTGGCGACGGACTTCCCGGTCCGCTCCTCGATCAAGGTGTGCAGGTCGCCGGTCCGCTGGGCGGTCAGTGTCCGCCGGGCCACGGGCCGTGGCCGGCGGTCCTCCAGCACGACTCGTGCGACGTGCGGCGAGAAGAGCTGGAAGCCGACCGGGAATTCCTCGCGGGGCTCGCCGTGGTCCTTGCCACGTCCGCCGTGCATGTCCCGGCCCAGGCGGTCGTCCGCCTTCGGGAGCAGAGGCAGACGAACGACGGTGGTGGCCCAGTTCAGCAGTTCGTTCAGGACGTGATCGGATGCGCGCTCGGCCTCCACGTCCAGCGGTCGGGCCATCCGCAGCACAGGCGCGTCGAACTCGGGTCCGTAGCGCGCGGTCACGCCGGGCACGGCCTTGATCTGCTCGTACGACCAGGCACGGTCGAATCCGAAACTTCCGGTGCTGCTGAAGAATTCCGGCGCGTCGGTCACCACGAGAACCGATTTGACGCCCACTCCGAAACGCCCGATCTGGCCGCCGCGTTTCTTCGACATGCTCATCCGGAGAATTGTCTCGGCGCCTTCCGGGGAGACTGGATTACCCTCGTTCGCGCAGTACAAGTGGGTTTCCGTGAGGATGACACCGACTCGCCCGTTCGACTCGCCGGCCATTTCATCCGCCGCATTCTGAACGAGCTCGAAAAGCTGGCGATCGCCGTATCCGCCCTGGGTGATGCGGCGTTCTCCATTGGCGTGCTCGGCCACAAGGCCGGGGTCCACGGCGTAAGTCTGCAGGACACGCGAGGACTGTTCGAGAACGGTTTGAACGACCGAAGAGGACGATGACGGCACTGCTTCTGCGCTCCTGGGTGTCAGAGATCCGGACGGAAGAGCGAACGACGGGCCGGCCGGCCCGTCGTTCACCGTGGCGCTGGGCGTTTTTTCCACAATGCCTTCGCGAAGCGGAGGGGTCACCGCGAAGGCGCTATTTGTTGCGAGACCGAGACGGTTAGGCCCTTGACGTGCTGAATCAGATCGGGGGAGAGGTCTCGCCCGGGACGTCCGGCAGGCTCTGAGCGATCTCCGCCAGTGCGGGGAACCGGTTGATGAAATCCTTCTCGGACACTTCGTGTACGAGAAGAACCCCGGGAACCGCGGCCTTGCTTCCAGCCGTCACAATCGCCAGCCAGAATGCACTCGATTCCCGGCCGGAGTCGAGTGACTCGTCCTGCTCATTCATTATCCACCCCTGTGATTGATTGCATCCTGCAGCTGCACAGGGGTGCATTTGGTACACGTCCCCGTGTGAGATGGGTAAATCCAAGTCTATGGGTGAGACTTCCTTCCCCCGTCAAAAGCTAGGCGATGGAGGTATCGTGCGGCCAGTCCTTTGCGGAGGGGTTTCCTCTGTGCGGCTCTGGAGGTGTCTGCCGGGCATGGATTCGAAATTTGGACGTACTTCTGGCAGGTCGCCCGGCCTCCCGAGTTTCGGGTTTTGCGAGCGAGATGGGGTCCCCATCGAAAACAACCCTATCGGGCGCTCACTCGATCACGCAAGCCAAACTCACGCCCAACCGCCCCCCGTTTAAACGGAGTTGGCCGGTCCACTCGTGAAGGCGCGACGAACAAGGCAAATACCTGACCATTTAGGGCAAGTCGGGCATCGGACTGAGATGTTCTGGGGGTCGATCTCGATCAACTGCTGGTTGACGCCCACGCCCTTGTCAAATTAACCTCGTGATCCACAGCATGCGATCGGCATGGGAGTCCCAGGAGAGTAGGTGGCGCGTGGAGACAGGTGAGGAGTTCGGGCCCTGGCTGTCCCGACAGCTCAGGCTTGCGGGGAAGACGCAGGCCGAACTGGCCGACGAACTCAAGCTGACTCGGGCCGCGGTGTCCGCGTGGATCACCGGCAGGTCGACTCCTCGTCCGACCGTCATGACGGACATCGCCAAGGCGCTCGGCACGGACGTGGGTACGGTGCACACCCGCACCACCGATACCCAGGCCGGCCTCCCGGTCACCTGGTACCACCGCCCCGGCTATCCCGATGGCGGTCGCGACCTGGGCAATGCCGCGGCTTTTGCCTTCGACGCCGACGTGCAGGTCCTCGCGCGGGAGACGTGCCAGAACAGCCTGGACGAAAGGCTGACCGAGAACGGCCGCCCCGTCAAGGTCCGTTACACCCTGCACGAGCTCACCGGCGACGCCCTGGACGCCTTCCGCGAGGCGATCCTCTGGAACGATCTCTTTCCGCACTACTCCGCCGTCTCGGAGACCGCCGGCAACCAGAAGGTCGGCCGGGTCGTGGACGCCGGGGTGCGCGACATGTACGAGAAGGGCCGTCTGGTCCTGCTGCGCGTCGACGACTACAACGCTTCCGGTCTGACCGGCGACGATTACGGGGACGGCAAGTTCGCCGCCGTGGTCAGACGCCAACTGGAGAGCCTCAAGTCCGGTCCTGGGGCCGGTGGGTCGTACGGCTTGGGCAAGGCCACACTGTGGGCCACCAGTTCCCTCGGGCTCGTGCTCATCAACTCCACTCTCTCCGTGCCCCACGAGGGACGTACCGAACGGCGGGTCATCGGCCGCCTCGAACTGCCGTGGCGTGAGGTCGACGGCGAGTCGTACGCGGGCCCAGCCTGGTTCGGGCGCCCTGATCCCGACTCGCCGGGGGCCATGGTCGCCCGTTCCTGGTGGGCGGACGAGGAGGCCGTGGAGAAGCTGCATCTGGCGCGGGAGAGCGACGAACCCGGCACGTCCTTCCTCATCGTTGGTGCGCACGACGCGGCCGGGCTCGCGGCGAACTCCTTCGAGTCCGAGGACGGATCCGTCGACGACGAGGAGGGCGATGAGGACACGCGTGACATCAGCGCGATGCACGCCCGACTGGTCGAGGCGCTGGGGCGTGACTTCTGGGCCGCGATGACCGGCGGGGGCAGCAGGCTTCCCCTCCTGGAGGTCTCTGTCCGGGCCCTGCGCAACGGCAAGGAGGTCGTGGCGGAGCAGCAGGTGGACCCGTCCGCCGAGCAGCCTGCGCGGACCCGTGCCCTGAGGGCGTACTACGAGGGCACCACGGTGGATCGCCTCACCGAGGCCGGGCAAGTGGCCTCGCGGAGCATCCCGTTGAGGCTGCCGTTGTCCGGGGGGGCCCACGGGACGGTCGGCACGCACCAGGCGGTCTTGCTTCTCACGGAGGCGGAAGGGGACAGGGACGGGGCGAAGAACCGGATGCACTCGCTGCGCGGCAATCGCATGACCGTCAAGAAGACCGTCGTCCCGAGGCTGCCGAGCAGCACCAACCCTTTCCAGGCCGTTCTGCTGGTCGGGGAGGCAGCCGGAGAGACGGCCCCCTTCGCGAAGGAGGCCGAGGACTTCCTGCGTGCGGCGGAACCTCCCGAGCACGACCGTTGGGGGCAGACGGAAGAGCTGACACTGCGGTGGTCACCTTCCGCATACCGCCGGATCAACGCTCTGGCCGCCGAGGCCAACAATGCGGCGAGAGAACTTGTCGCACGGCCGAAGCGCAGCGGCGGCGAAGGCAGCGAGGCCCTGCGCAAGGCGTTGACGGTGCGGACGAGGCCCAAGGCCAAGACACCCGCCGGCCCCGTGGTTCCCCTCCTGGACGGGCTCGACGCGACGGTCGGCGACGCAGGGGAGTGGCGGATCACCGGAGAAGTGAGTATCCCTCGTGGCGACGAGATCATCCCGATGGTGCCGGTGGCCCAGCTGGACGTGCGCTCGGGGAGCCGCCCCAGGCTGGACTGGGCGGAACTGGTCGGCGTCGAGGGCTGTGAAGCGGTGGACGGAATGCTGTGCTTCACGCCTGGCGCGCGGCGTGCGAAGTTCCGAGGAACCACCGACGTCACCAGCCATCCGGTCAGGACCGTTCTCACCCGTCTCGTTGTCGAACTTCGTGCCGGAAAGGGTGAGTGAGAAGTGAAGTTCTACCCCTATAAGCGGCTCAACCGGCCGATCACGCTCAGAGTGACCTCTGTCTCCCTCAAGCTCTCCGACGGCACACGCGACCGGTTGGAGACCACGGCCTACTCGAACCAACAGCAGGCCGTCGCGCTCGGCATCGCGGGCCACACGGAATGGGTGAGCGCCAAGATCGACGTTTCGGCGACGCTGCCGCCCGGGGCGAATGCGCCGGACGCGCCCTGGTCGGATCTGTGTGTCCTTGCCGTGCTCACGGACGGCGAGACCAATGTGCGTACCTCGGTGAATCTCACGCTCGACGCCGAGGACGGCCGGGACTGGTCCGGCTCGCTGGAGGTGCTCCGTGACGATCACCTGGCACGGGCCTCCGTCGCCGTGTACGCCGTGGGGACGGTGGAGGGAGTGCGCGGACGGTCGATCGCCGAGACCGACCGGAGCTGGGTCATCGACACGGTTTCCGACGAGCCGGTCCGCGGGCTCCGGCTCGACGTTCAGAAGGCGTCGTTCAAGAGGAGCTCCCGGGTGTGGCTCCAGGCATACGCCGACGCGCCCTGGGTCGTGGACACCTCGGCCAGAGTTCCCACCGTGTTCGTGAACACCGATGTCGAAGGTGTCATCGATCTGTTGGACAGCAACGGCTCGGGTGTGGACAGCAAGGTGCGTGACCTCTTGGTCGCCCAGATGTCCACCGACGTCTGGACCGCGGTGCTTCACGGTGCCATCGGCGATCTGGAGGTGGAACCCGGTGGCGGGCCGGTCTTCCCCACCGACTGGCAGGGTGAGGTGTTGCGGGAGATGCTCCCGGACGTGATTCCCGGCGTCCATGTCGAGGAGGCCCTACGGCAGGTCCACCGCAGGCGCACCGGCGAATCGGGCTGGGTGGAGCTGCAGACGCGTATCCATTACGCGGCGGTCCGCCGCGCCGATGCCACCAAGGCGCTTGCCTTTGTCATCCGCAGTCTGGAACAGATGAACCGCGAGAGTGAGACGTGATCACCCAACCGAACCACGTACCGGCACGCCTGGGGCTGCTCGCCACCTCTGCCGTTGATCCGTTCCTCACCGAAGAGCTGCTCAAAGGCGAACAGGTTCACGGCGGCATCGATCTGGCCAAGGTCGTCGAGCCGCTCCCCGAGGACGATGCCAGGTGGGGGGTCGAACCGATCCGGAGCCTGGCGGAGGACGCCATGTTCGAGTTCCGGGAGGACCGCACCCGCGCCGACGCCTGGCTCGCGCCACGGCTCCATGCCACGCTGCGCCTGACCCGGCGAGAAGCGGCGGACAAGCGTCTGTGGAACCACCTCGCCCTGGCTGTGGCCCCGGACTATGTGGTCTGGCGGCACCTGTCGGAGCCGACGGCGAACAGGCCGGCAAAGCGCGTCGCCGCCGAGCGCTTCCGTGGTCCCGCGGACCGTCAGTGCTTCTCGCGCCTGTGGTGGGCGGCCGAGCTCTTCAGGAACGGGTCGGACTACGAGCCGGTCGAGGTCGCCTGCGGAAATCAGGACCTCATCCACACCGTTCTTCGGACCGAGCTGATCGATCACCGTCCCACCGCGCAGGCCCTGGTCCGTCTTCTGAAGAGCGGCCAGGTCTCCGGCGGGCGAGCGGTCAACGGCCTCAGCGTCGCGATCAACGCGGCGGGAGCAACCTTGATCTACGACATCCTCGGGCCGGACCAACCCCGCGACCCCGCCCGACTGCGGGACTGGATCGCGGAGGCGGAGTCGGCGCCACCGGTCGAGCGCTACGAACTCCCGAACGGGCCCGACGAGGACCCTGCCCCGGAGGAATCCGTGGCCGCGCTCACCGGCTACTTCGCGGAGCTGTTCGAGACCGCGCCGGTCAGGGGCAGGAAGAGCGGGGACTGACCCGGGGCGGCCTCGGACTACTCGGCCGACGCCTTCTTGCCCTTGCGAGGGCGCACGGAGGAAGGGGGAGGAACCTGGTCCTCGGGGCGCGGGCACCTGTCGGTGCAGGCGTCGGCGTCCCCGCAGCCGCTGCTTCGCAGCTTGGCCCGCTGCTCCTCCGTGGCCGGCTGCCACGGCTTCCGCAACGCCTCCGGGTCCGGCTTGGGGAGCCCCAGGGCGGCGCTCAGCAGGTGTGCGCCGAACAGCGGCGGTACCGCGTTGCCCACCTGCTGGGCCTGCGCGGTACCGGACCACGGATAGTCCGGCGGGAAGGTCTGCAGCAGCCCGGCCTCGTTCATGCTGAACCGCGGGCCCTCGTAGACGATGTTCTCGTCGAGGTGCTCGAAGACCACGAAGCGGGAGATGCGGCCGGTGACGGTGGCGGCGGGCTGCTGGTCGGTCCGCACTCCGCGCCTTCCCGGAATCCCGGAACTGCCGTAGTTCGAGCGGACCAGGAAGGGGTTCGGACGTCCCGGGTGCGAGCCCACCGGTTCCCCGAGGGCATCCCGCATCGACCTCCAGTGCTGGGGCTCCTCGTCCTTCTTCGATGCGGTGGCGCTGTCGTCGAGAGTCGGTTGATGGACCTGACTCGCGGCTTGGTCGGGTTCGCGGGTCAGGTTCTTCCGATTCCATTCCTTCGCTTCGTAGGAATGGTGGGTCCGACGGGGGAGCGAGGGCTCGCCGAGCCCTTCGCGCCGAGCGATCAGCACCGCGCGGGATCGTGTCTGGGGCACCCCGTAGGTCTCGGTGGCCAGGGTGTCGACGACGACCTTGTACTTGGTCCCATCGGGGAGCCCCGTCTCTTCCAGGACCTTGGCGTAGTGCCTCCAGAGCGGAGCCACCGCAGGGACCTGCTCCAGGACGATGACGTCGTACGGGCGGTGTCCCCGATTGGGGCTCCTGGTCGCCTGAATCGCGTACCGGAGAGGTTCGAGGACCAACGCCGTGCGCGGATCGGTGAGGGTGCTCAGCTCCTCGTCGATCTTCTGGTCGGACTCGCCCGCCATCAGCCACTCGATGTACTTCGCGACCCGGTCCAAGGCCTGGCGTCCGGCGCCGTGCCCGGCCACAGAGTACGTCTGGCACGGAGGGCCGCCCGCGAGCACATTGATCTCCGGCGGCAGGGACTCGAAGGAATCTCTGCGCGCCGCGCTCACGTCGGCGTGAAGGGTGTCCAGCCCGGCCGCGTATCGCGTGAGGCACGCACTTTTGTCCCACTCGATGCCGAGGCTCGGGAGGTCGAGCCCCTGCGCAGCGACATCCAGCCCTCCGGGTCCTGCGAAGAGGTCCAGGACAAAGGGTTTGTCGAGGATGGGCTGCTGGTGCGCCGAGCTGGTCATGTGGTGGAAGTTTAGCCGGCCTCAGGCCCTCGCGTATCCCCGTTCAATGCTGCGGCCACGGCCCGTCCCAGAGCCTCTCCGACCGGCGGTGGGGTCGCGTGCCCGATCTGTCGGTATCGGGCGGTCTTGAGGCCGGAGATCCGCCATGCTTCGGGGAAGGCTTGGAGCAGTGCGGTCTGGTCCACCGTGATCCGTACCAGTCCGTCGTCACCGAGTGCCGGATCCCATGTGAAGTCGGGGCCGGGCGGTTCGTTCCCGAAGGACTTCGTGTAGACCCCCATCCGTCGCCACTTGGCCTTCGTGCCGCTCGGTCCGAAGTCGGGGCCGCCGTGCGTCTTGGATCCACCCACCAAGGTGGGTGCCACGCTCGCCGCCTGGGCCGCCCAACGATCGGCGTCCTGCCAGCCGCGGGAACGCATCGACGGCGCCAGCGCCGCCCCGACCGACACGTGCCGGTGAACGCTGGGCCGGGGTGGTCGGAAGGCACCGGCCCACTGCTGTTTGACGGCCACGACGATGCCCTGCAAGCGGTGCTGGGGCACTCCGAAGTCGGAGGCGTTCAGGATGAACCAGGTCAGTGCGTAGCCGAGGTGCTCCAGCTCTTCGCGGAGGAAGTCACGAATCGGTGCCAGAGAGTCCTCGTCGACCAGGGTGGGCACGTTCTCGATGATCAGTGCACGTGGCTGGACGGAGTGGACCAGATAGGCGGTCGCCTCGATGAGGCGCAGTTCGACGTCCGACGAGCGCCGACGCGTCGCCGATGCGCTCGACCTCACCCTGGGGAGGCCGGCTGTCAGCAGATCGACGTCGTACACCTCGGGGTGGTCCACGGGGTCGAAGTCGAGAAGGTCCGCTTCCAGCACGTTCCAATGCGGCCGGTTGGCTTTGAGGGTGTCGCAGGCAGTCGCCTCGTTGTCCAGGAGGAGGCGAGGCGTGAAGCCCGCTCGTTCCAGCCCCAAGGCGAGTCCACCTGCCCCCGAGCAGACGTCGACAAAGCTCAGCCCGCTCAACGATTCCTCCCCTGCCCCCGCCGGACCTCCGCGGGGCTCCACCGCCGACGCGCTACGGAGAGCCGCGTGATCCGGTGCTTCATGCTCGGGCCTCACGCTGGTGGCTCGGTCCCGACGACGGTCGAGTCCGTGGCGTCGAGCCGCCGGAGTACGGCTGTCGTGTCGATTCCATCACGGGTGTCGGTGTCCGCGTAGGTGAAGTCGATACGCCGGTTGCAGAAGCCGGCCCGAGGGGAACGCGCGCTGCTGCCTTGGGGGTGGGCTCCTGAGGGGCGGTTCACTGCGAAGAGCGATCAGCGGATTGGCGTGCCGACTCTGCGCAACCTTGGGTTCTGTTTTCAAGGGCTGGTTGAGCTGGGTGTGTTCGTGCCGGGCCACGTCCTTGGCTGTTCTGGCGGGATGGTCGTGGGCGGGCGGTGGGTCCCCGTCGTGTTCCGCTTCGGTGGTGTGACCCGGGGGAGCGGGGCGGGTCAGGGGTGGTGTTTGGGGAGGAGGGTGGCGGGGACGGCGGCCAGGGCCAGGAGGGTTGCGGCGATGGCGTACGTGGTGCGGAAGCCTGGTGGGGTGGTGCCGGCTGAGGTGAGGGTGACCGAGAGGAGGGCCGTGCCGACCGAGGCGCCGATCTGGGAGTTGATGCTCAGGATGGTGCTCGCCGCGGTCAGGCGGGACTTCGGGAGGCTTCGGCTCGCGGTGGTCATCGTCGGCATCAGGACCATGCCGGCGCCGATGCCCATGACGACCGAGGCGGCGACGAACCGCCAGGGGGCCGCCTCCGGGGACCCGGCCTGGAGGGCGGTCAGGGCCATGCCCAGCGCGCCGGTCGCGATCCCGGCGCGGATCAGTCGGCGCGGGGACACCTTGTCGACGCGGCGCGAGGCGATCTGCATGACCAGCCCCACGGTGAGGCCGGTCGGGGCGCCCAGGAGCCCGGCCGCCGTCGCGCTCATGCCGCGGCTCTGCTGCCAGTACATCGGTCCGAGCAGCATGGAACCGAAGTAGCCGCAGGTGAAGAGGGCGAGCGTGAGGATTCCGGCGCCGAAGGTGCGGTCGCGCAGGAGCCGGAGGTCGAGGAGCGGTTCACGGGCCGTCAGGGCCCGTCGGGCGAAGGCGGCCACGAGCGCGGCGCCGGCCAGGGTGGGGAACAGGGCGTCGGGGGCGGTGAAGGTGCCGCCTTCCCCGCCCCGGGCCAGGCCGTAGAGGAGGAGGGCGAGGCCCGGGGAGAGCATCAGCAGGCCGGGTACGTCCAGCCGGGGCGCGGCGGACGGGTCGCCGGGGGCATCGGAGCGCAGCAGCTTCGCGGCGAGGAACAGGGCGACCGCCCCCACGGGGAGGTTGACCAGGAAGATCCACTGCCAGGACGCCGAGTCGACCAGCCAGCCGCCCAGCACCGGGCCGGCCACCGGCCCGACGATGATGGGCAGCCCGAGCAGGGCCATCACCCGTCCGAGTCGGGCCGGGTCCGCCGTGCGCATCACCATGGCCATGCCGACGGGCATGAGCAGTCCGCCGCCGAGGCCCTGCACCGCGCGGAAGGCGATCAGGCTCCCGGCGCTCCAGGCGCACGCGGCGAGGAGGGAGCCGAGGGAGAACAGGGTGAGGGCGCCCAGGTAGGTGCGTTTGGCGCCGAAGCGGCCCATCGCCCAGGCCGAGGCCGGGATGACGGCGGCGAGCGCGAGCGTGTAGGCGCTGGCGGCCCACTGGATCGTGGCCAGGGGAGCGTGGAAGGCCTCGGATAGGCGGTGCAGGGCGACGTTGACGATCGTCATGTCGAGCACCGACATGACCGAGCCGACGATGACGACGCCCGCGGTGCGGTGGAGCTCGCGCGGTGGTGGGGTGGGGGCCGTGGGGCCTGACGGTCCCGTCCGGCCCGACGGGACCGCGGGGGCCGTGGAGTGTGGGGTCGCGCCTTCGGGGGGCTGGGGCGTGCGCATCTTTGTGCCGCCCCTCAGCCCTGGTACGGGCGGTTCGCGCGGGCGGCGCGCAGGGCGCGTCCCCACCAGGCCAGCTGGCCGAGCATTCCCTTGACCGCGCCCTCGGCCACGGCGGTGTCGCGCGGAAGGCCGTCCGGGCCGAGACCGGACCACGGGCCGTGCAGGCTGACGGAGTCGCGCACGGTCATGGCGTGCAGCTCGGCGAAGATCAGCCGGAGCTGCTCGACGGCGCGCAGGCCGCCGCCGATGCCGCCGTACGAGACGAAGCCGGCGGGCTTGGCGTGCCACTCCCCGTGGTGCCAGTCGATGAGGTTCTTCAGTACCGCCGGGAAGCTGTGGTTGTACTCGGGGGTGACGATGACGAAGGCGTCGGCGGCGGCCAGCCGCGGGCTGACCTTCGCGAGGGCGGCGGCCGCCTGCTCGCTCGGGGAGCCGCCCCAGCCGGGCATGGCCAGCGGCAGGTCGATGTCGGCGAGGTCGATGAGGTCGAGGTCCAGGCCGCCGAGGGCGCCGGCGGCGCCGAGGAACCAGTCGGCGACGGCGGGGCCCTGGCGGCCCTCGCGGACGCTGCCGAGGATGACGGCGACGCGCAGCGGCGCGTCCTCCTCAGGAGTGGGCGTGGGAGTGGTGGTGGGAGTGTGGGCGGTGGTCATGGCAGGTTCCCCCTCGGTGGTGGTGCGGGCGCCCCGTGCGGCCGCCCCTCCGGTAAACTACAACGAGCGTTGTAATAAGTGCAACGACCGTTGTAGTTTTTTTGGAGGCGAAGTGAGCGGCGCAACCAGTGCCAAGAAGCTGGAGAAGCAGATCGCCATCGCGAGCGCGTCCTGCGGGGTCTTCGGCCGCGAGGGCTACACCCGGGCGACCGTGGACGAACTCGCCGCCGCGGCCGGCGTCTCGACCCGCACGCTCTACAACCACTTCCCGGGCGGCAAGGCGATGCTCTTCGCCACCGTCGTCACCTGGACCTCGGGGCAGGTGCGCGATGCCCAGATCGCCCAGATCGAAGCCGTCCTGAACCCCGAACGCCCGCCCCGCCCCGAGGACCTGGAGCGGGACCTCGTCGCCTTCGCGCACCGGGTCATCGGGCTCATGACCGACTACGCCGACCACTTCGCGCTCGTCCGCCACATCCACGCCGAAGCCGACCACGTGCCGCCGGAGGTGCTGGAGGCCTGGGTGAACGCCGGTCCGGGCCCCGTGTCCCGGGCGCTCGGGGACGCGATGGCGGGCCTCGACGCCGCCGGGCTGATCGACGTGCGCGGTGACGCGATGCTGGCCGGCGCCCACTTCATGGCGCTGACCTCGACCGCCATCTCGCAGCTCTCCCACTACGGGGTCCTGCCCCTCCCCAAGGAGCAGACCGACCACCTGATCTCGGGCGGCGTGGGCGCCTTCCTGCGGGCCTATCGGGCTGGTTGAAGGAGCACCCCGCCCGTACCCCGCCCTCCGGGGTCGCCCGGCCCCCGCCCCGGGGCTACGTTGGACGGGTGAGCACGACACGGTTGCGCAGGGCGGCTGTGGGAGCAGCCGCCGTGGGGCTCCTCATGGTGCCCGTGGGGGCCGGTGTCGGGTACGCCGTGGACGTGCCGACACCCCCGGCGGCGAGCAGTTCGGCCGTCTCCGACGAGTTTCCGCAGCTCACCCCCGCCGTGGCGCGGCAATTGGACGACGCCATCCGGAAGGTGATGGACGAGGCGAAGGTGCCCGGGGTGCAGGTCGCCCTGTCGGCGCCGGGCAAGGGGACGTACGTACGTGCCTTCGGCGTGGCCGACAAGGCCACCGGTGCGCCCATGACCGACCGCCTCAACATGCGGATCGGCAGTGAGACCAAGACCTTCACCGTGACCGCGATGCTGAAGCTGGTCGACGAGGGCAAGATCGGGCTGGACGACCCCATAGGCAAATACGTCGAGGGCGTGCCCAACGGCGACCGCATCACGCTGCGCGAGCTGGCGGGCATGCGCAGCGGGCTGTTCAACTACTCGGCCGACGAGGACTTCTTCAAGGCGCTGACCAGCGACCCCGACCGGCCCTTCACCCCGCAGGAGCTGCTCGCGTACTCCTTCAAGCACCCGGTGCTCTTCGAGCCGAACGCGAGGTTCTTCTACTGCAACACCAACCTGATCCTGCTCGGGCTCGTCGTGGAGAAGATCAGCGGGCAGTCGCTCGCCGACTACATCACCGAGGAGGTCCTCCGGCCCGCCGGGCTGAAGAACACCCTCTTCCCGACCGGCGCCGAGTTCCCGGCCCCGCACTCCCAGGGCTACACGGATCAGACGGCCTCGGGGAAGACCGAGGACTCCGCCGACTGGAACCCCTCCTGGGGCTGGGCCGCCGGAGCGATGATCTCCGACCTCACGGACCTGCGGCAGTGGGCCAAGGTGGTGGCCACCGGCAGGACGGCCACGGGCGAACTGCTCACCCCCGCCACGCAGGCCGAGCGACTCGACGTCGTCGATGCCCTGCCGGGCACCGGCTACGGACTGGGGATCTTCAACGTCCAGGGGTGGATCGGGCACAACGGCTCGCTGCCCGGCTACCAGTCGTTGACGGTCTACAACCCGCAACAGTCCGATGCCACCCTGGTGGTGCTGCTCAACACCGACATCTCCGCGCAGGGGGAGGAGCCGAGCACCCTCTTCGGCGAGGCGATCACCAAGATCGTGACCCCGGAGCACGTCTACACCCTCCCGGCCCAGCCCGTCACCGGGGACGAGAACCACTGACCGTCCGGCGGGCCGCCGCCCCGGTTCCCCGTCGGCCCGGCCGTAGCGTGGGGCGACGGCGCTGGATGGGGACCTCCCGCGCACAATGGAACCGGCGCGTGGGAGTGGACTAGGGAGAACGATGTGAACGGTCGGAATACGGTGGACGAGGTCCTGGTGGCGGCGGACCCGGCCAAGGTGGTCCTGCGGCAGGCGGGCGAGGCCGATCTGGACACCGCCGCCGAGCTCTTCCGGGGCTACCTGGAGTTCTACGAGGTGGAGGTCGAGGACCCCGCGCGTCCGCGCGCCTTCCTGGCGGAGCGGCTGGCGGCCGGGGACTCCTTCGTCCTGCTCGCCGAGGTCCCGGGTGCGGGAACGGTCGGCTTCACGCAGGTCTACCCGATGATCTCCTCGCTGGCCATGAAGCCCGCGTGGCTGCTGGGCGACCTGTACGTGGCCCCCGCCGGCCGCCGTACGGGCGCGGGCCGCGCGCTGCTGCGCGAGGTGCTGCGCCGGGCGCGGGAGGCGGGGGTCTCGGGCGTGCAGCTGGAGACGGCGTACGACAACCTCGTCGCGCAGGGGCTGTACGAGGCGGAGGGGTTTGTCCGCGAGGAGTTCCACATGTACTTCCACGACCTTTCCGAGACGGGTGCCGGGGCCGGTTCCGGGGCGGGCTCGGAGGCGGGCTCGGAGCCTGGTTCCGCGACGGTTTCCGAATCGGTTTGAGATCGACTGAAACATTCCCCGTCCCCGTCGCGTCATTGGTGTGAGACGGACGCGAGGGGGAGCGGATGGGGTACGGACGCAGAGATGGGTTCCGTGAGTTCGCGATGGGCAGATCGGCGTACTTGTACCGGTCGGCCTGTCTGCTGACGAGCGGTGACACCCACCTCGCGGAGGATCTCGTACAGGAGACCCTCGGGCGGATGTACCTGCTCTGGGCACGCGTCGCACGGATCGACAATCCGGCGGCGTACGCGCAAACCGTTCTGGTGCGTGCCTTCCTGACGCACCAGCGCCGCCGGTCGGCGGGGGAACGTCCGGTCGGGGAGTTCCCCGACACGGGCGCACCGGCCGGCGGCGATCCGGCGCTGCGGCTGACGCTGCTGGAGGCGCTGGGGCGGCTGGCGCCGAAGGACCGGGCGGTCCTGGTGCTGCGGTACTGGGAGGACCGCAGCGTCGAGGAGACCGCCGACGCGATGAACGTCAGCTCGGCGGCCGTACGGACCCGCAGCTCGCGCGCGCTGACCCGGCTGCGCGAGCAACTGGGCGGCTCGCTCACGGAGTTCGCGGGACGCTGAGCCGGGCGCCGGCCCTCCTGTGCGCGCCTCCATCCCTTCTTCTCTTCTCATACCCCAATCCCTTTGGACGGAAGGTCTGATTCCGCATGCCCTTTGAAGATGAGCTCGGTGAGGCCTTCCGGCGTACGGGCGACGGCTTCACGTCGGAGGGACGCGACCTCGTGGACGCCGGAGAGCGGCGCGGGCGGCGGATGGTGGCCCGTCGCCGGGCCGCCATGGCCGGCGGCTCGGCGCTCGCCCTGGCACTGATCGGCACCGCCGGGGCCTACGCGAACGGGCTGCTCGGGACGGACGGCGGTGGTGGCGGCGGGGTGAACGTGGCCTCCTCGAAGGAGCCGCCCGCGCCGACGCCCCCGACGCTGGAGCCGGGCATGGGCCGCGTCGGCAGTGGGGCCGTCTCCGCCGATGAGCTGACCGGGGTGTTCAAACAGCTCCTGCCGCAGGGCGTGCTCAGCAACATCGAGTCCCGGGGCACGGGCGACGAGCCGGGCCCGATGGTGACCGGGGTCTTCGACGACGGCGACGGCTTGGGCCGCATCGGCTTCGGCCTCAGCCGGGTGGACCCGAAGAGCGGGATGGCCGAAGACATGATCAAGTGCCCCTCCAAGGCCACCTTGAAGTTCGACAGTTGCAGCTCCGAGAAGCTCGCGGACGGCTCCCGGCTGATGCTCTTCAAGGGGTACGAGTACCCCGACCACCGGGCGGACGTGAAGTGCTGGCGCGCCACGGTCGTGACCCCCCAGGGGTTCCTCGTGGACGCCCAGGAGTGGAACTCGAAGGAAGAGAAGGGCGCGCCCGTCTCCCGTCCGACGCCGCCGCTGACGCTCGCGCAGCTCAAGGCGCTCGTGATCTCCCCGCTGTGGCACCCCGCCCTCAACGACCTGCCGGCCGCCGGCCAGGAGTCGCAGCGGGAGCCCGCCCGCAAGGGGATGAAGGCCGTGGACATCCTGGAGGGCATGCTGAGCAACGACGGGATCCCGATCGTGCACAGGGACCAGGACGGCTCCGACCTGGGCTACGTGGTGCTCAACGAGGGCAAGGGCAAGTCGCTGGTCAGCCTCCAGATCCAGCCGGACAGCGTCAAGTACCCGGGGATGTGGGCCGACGTGTTCGCGTCCGCCGAGACGCTGCCGAACGGAATGAAGGTCCTGACCCGGCAGCAGCCGGGGGAGAAGGGCGGGGCCGGGGTGGTCTGGTGGAGCGCCGAGGCGCTGCTGCCGAACGGGACCCGGGTGATCGTGTCCGCGTTCAACGCCGAGAGCCAGTCCTCGGCGGCGACCCGCAAGGAGCCGGCGCTGACGCTGGCCCGGATGAAGGAGCTCGCGACGAGCTCGAAGTGGGCCTCGGAGTACGGGCAGTAGGAGGGACCCCTGGCCGGCCAAGTCCCCGGGCCGGCCGAGTCCCCGGGCCGGCCGAGTGAGTGGGCCGGCCGAGTCCCCGCTTCCCCGCGTCACTTCGCGTCCGCGTAGCACTCCACGACGGCCGTGGTGAACGGGAAGCGGACAGGGGTCTCGCCGAAGGTGAGGCGGCCGGCCAGTTCGCCCGCCTCGCGGATCGCCGCGGCCACGGCAGGCGCCTCCTCCTCAGGGCAGTGGACGATGACCTCGTCGTGCTGGAAGAAGACCAGCTCGGCCCGCATCCCCGCCTCCGCGAGGGACCGGCGCAGGGCCGCGAGCAGGAGCAGCGCCCAGTCCGCGGCGCTGCCCTGCACGACGAAGTTGCGGGTGAAGCGGCCGCGCGCCCGGGCGTCGGTCGAGGCGTAGCTGGGGACGTAGCCGTCGGGGGCCTCCTCCGCATCCTCCGGATCGGCCGCCGGCGGGCAGGTCCGGCCCAGCCAGGTCCGTACGAGCCGGCCCTCCTCGCCCGCCTTCGCGGCGTCGTCCACGTAGGCCACGGCCCGGGGGAAGCGGCGGCGCAGCGCTGCCAGGTTCTTCAGGCCGTCCCCGGAGGTCTGCCCGTACACCGCGCCGAGCACGGCGATCTTGGCCATGTCGCGGTCGCCGGAGAAGCCCTGGCGGGAAATGGAGGTGTACAGGTCCTCGGGGCGGCCGGCCACCTCCATGAAGGCGGGGTCGCGGGAGATCGCGGCGAGCACCCGGGGCTCCATCTGGTCGGCGTCGGCCACGACCAGCCGCCAGCCGGGGTCGGCGACGACCGCCCGGCGGATCACCTTCGGGATCTGCAGGGCCCCGCCGCCGTTGGTGACCCAGCGGCCGGTGTAGGTGCCGCCGGGGATGAACTCGGGGCGGAAGCGGCCGTCGTGGACCCAGTCCGCGAGCCAGGACCAGCCGTGGGCGGTGTAGATCCGGTACAGCTTCTTGAACGCGAGCAGCGGCTCCACGGCGGGGTGCTCCAGGTCCTGGATCTCCCAGCGGCGGGTGGACTTGAGCTTGATGCCGGCCTCCGCGAAGGCCTTGATGACGTCGGCGGCGAGCTCCGGCCGTACGCGCCGCCCGAACGCCGTCGAGACCTCGTCGGCCAGCTCCGCGAGCCGGCGCGGCTGCCCGCGCCCCGCGTACCGCTCGCCGAGCAGCTCCGTCAGCAGGGCCCGGTGGACGTCGGCCCGCCAGGGCAGGCCCGCGCGGTTCATCTCGGCGGCCACGAGGAAGGCCGCCGACTCGGAGGCCACGAGCAGCCGCATCCGGTCGGGGTGGGCGGTGGCGGCCAGCCGCTGCGCCTGGTCGGCGTGGACCGCGACGAGGGCGTCGAGGGGCACGGGGGTGGGCCGGGGGTCGAAGAGCGAGTGCTGGCTGCCGGGCTCCGCCGCGCGCTGCGGGGGATCGGGCGGTACGGGGGTGTTCGTCAGCCGGGCCCAGGCGGCGGCCGCCGAGCGGGGTTCGCCGAGTCGGCCCTCGTGGGCCAGCAGGAGCAGCTCGGCGTCCTCGATGTCGTGGCAGCGCTCGACACGGGCGCCGGCGGCGAGCAGCCGGGGGTAGACGGCCGGGGTGGACCGCCAGACCCAGCGGGTGCCGGCGGGGGCCGCGCGGATCGCCTCGGCGGGGTCGGTGACCGTGACACGGGCTCCGCCCGCGGGCCCTTCGGGCCCGTCGGCTCCGTCCAGGGGCGCGGCGTGCCACCGGCCGTCGCCGTCCTCGGCGAGGGCCCACCGGGGCGTGCGGTCGCTCATGAGTGCGAGTGTCCCACCGGGGTCTGACAGGGCCGGTGCGCGGCGCGCTGGCACGGGTGTGCGGGCCGCTGCGCGGGGGCGAAGTCCCCTCCCCGCCCTTCGCCCGTTCCCCGGGCTCTGCCCGGACCCCGGTCCTCAAGCGCCGGACGGGCTGGGGGTACCGGGCTGTGCCCGTACCTCTTGGGGCTCCGCCCCGGACCCCGGACCCCGGGCCTAGCGCGCCGGGCGGCTGGGTTTGGCTCCGCCCCGGCCCCGGCCCCCGGGCCTCGCGTGCCGGGCGGCTGGATGGGCCCGGGGCGGAGCCGGGGGGCGGGCGTGCCAAGCTGAAAGGGTGAGAGACATCGTCGACCGGGCCTGTGAGGCCGCGCTGTACAACCAGGACGACGCCGGGCTGGACGCCGGGGCGTCGGTGCTCGTCGCCGAAGGTGACCGGTGGGGCGGGGTCGGGCAGGCGCTGATCGCGCGCGGTGAGGAGTACCTCCGCCAGGCCTGGGAGCGCGGATGGCGGCCCGCCGACGTGCTGCGGCTCGTACGCCGGGACCTGGAGCAGGCGCACCTGCGGATCGCCGAGGACCTGGTCGCGGCCGAGGCCCGGCGGTACGCGCGGCTGCCCGAGCGGTGGACCGACGCCGAGGTGTGGTGGGGGGACGACACCCGGTACGGGGAGCAGCTGGTCCAGCGGGAGCGCACCGACCGCTTCAGCCTGGCCGGGACCGTCCTGGAGGTGTTCCGGCTGCTGATCAGGCTGCCGTCCATCGAGCCGGTCGGGCCGCTGCCCGGGGACCCGGCCGACCTGCTCGAACACGCGCACATCGAGCCCCGCATGCTCGGGCGGATCCGGGCCCTGCTCGCGAAGGCCGAGGCGACCACCTTCCCGGAGGAGGCGGAGGCGCTCAGCGCCAAGGCGCAGGAGCTCATGGCCCGGCACACCGTGGACGCGGCGCTCCTCGCGGTGAAGTCGGGCACGGCGCAGATACCCGGCGCCTGCCGGATCGGGGTCGAGGCCCCGTACGAGGAGGCCAAGGCGGTGCTGCTCGACGCGGTGGCGGGCGCGAACCGGTGCCGGTCGGTGTGGAACAGCGCCTACGAGTTCTCCACGGTCGTCGGCTTCGAGAGCGACCTGGAGGCGGTGGAGCTGCTGTACACCTCCCTGCTCGTCCAGGGCACCGCCGCGATGACCCGCGCGGAGGCCGGGCAGCGGGCGGGCGGCCGCAAGCGCACCAAGACCTTCCGGCAGTCCTTCCTCCTGGCCTACGCGAGCCGGCTGGGCCAGCGCCTCGCCGAGACGGCCGAGCACACGGTGGCCGACACCGTGGCCGAGGCCCCCGACAACCTGCCGGCCCTGGTCGCCCGGGACGTGGCCGTCACCTCGCGGGCCGAGGAGATGTTCCCCCGGACCACGACGACCCGGCTGCGCGGGGCGACCGACCTCGCGGGCTGGGAGGACGGCACGGCCGCCGCCGACCGGGCGCACATGGCGGACGGCCGTCGCGCCTCCCTGCGGCAGTAGCCCGGATCAGCGCTCGGCCGGCGCGGCCGGCGCGGCGGGCGCGGCGGGGTCTTCCTCGCGCAGCGCACGGGCCTCGGCCTTCAGGATCCGGGCGGACCGGCCCAGGCCCCGGGCCATCTCGGGCAGCTTCTTCGAGCCGAACAGCATCAGGCAGACGAGCACGACGATGGCGAGGTGCCACGGTTCCAGGCCGTTCCTGAGCATGGGTGTGTCCGCCTTCCGGAGCGAGTGCCGGCAGCCTGCCGGGCGGTGCCTGGACCGGCCCCACCCAGCCGATCATCGGCGCTTCGGGCCGCCGGCGCCACGGATCAGGCCAAGCCTGAAGAACACCTGAAGCCCGGGGCGTGCCCTGGCTGCCCTGCGGGGCTGTCCCCTACCCGCCCTTCCACCGTTCCCCGGGCTCCGCCCGGACCCGTACGCGCTCCGCGCCCGTGCCCTCAAACGCCGGGCGATGGCACGCAGCCCGGGGCCGGGGTCCGACGCGCGGGCCCGTCCAGCCCGGGCTCCCGGGTTCCGCCACCGGCAGGGCTACGCTCGGGGGCATGAGCTGGGTCCGGGCGCTGAAGGACACCGCCCGGGCCGGTTTGCGGGTCGAGCGGACCCGGCTGCAACCCCTCGTCGCGCTCCGCGCCGCCGTCGGGCTCGCGATCGTCGTCGGCGCCGGCCTCGCCTTCCTCGGTCCGGGCGCCGCTGCCAGTTCCGCCTTCGGCGCCTACATGGCGGCCGTCGCCACGTTCCAGAAGAGCTGGCGGCCCCGGCCCGTCCTCGCCCTCGCCTCCGGGCTGACGCTGGCCGTGTCCACCTTCATCGGGTACCTCGTCGGGTCCTCGCACACCCTGGCCTTCATGCTGCTGCTGGCCGTGTGGAGCTTCGCGGCGGGCCTGATGTGGGCGGCGGGCCCCACCGCGGGCATGATCGCCTCCAGCAACGTCGCGATCATGCTGGTCACCGTCACCCTGCCCACCTCCGTGCCGCAGGCCGCCGGCCACGCCGCCATGATCGCCGCCGGCGGGGTGGTGCAGGCCCTGCTGATCGTCCTCTTCCCCATCCGCCGGTGGGGCGCCCAGCGCGACGCCCTCGCCGACGCGCTGGCCGCCGAGGCCGACTACGCGCGCCGCCTGCGCCAGGACCCGGTCGCCTCCTTCGACCCGCAGCCGCTGATGAGGGCGCGCGACGCGGCCACCGTGACGGCGCGCCAGGCCCGCCGCCGCCCCGCCGAGCTGCACGGCGCGCGGGGGCTCGCGGAGCGGATCCGGCCCGTGCTGGCCCTGCTGGCCGACCCCGCGGTCGGGGCCCCGGCCGAGGGCCCGGCGCGGGACCGGGTCCGGGAACTGCTCGCCGCGACCGGGTCGGTGCTGGACGCCGCCGCGTCAGCCATCCGGCACGGGGAGGCGGTGCGGCTGCCCGCCCCGGCCCTCGCGGTGCTCAAGGCTCCCGACACCGCCGATCTGTTCCAGGGCGCCGCGCTGCGCGCCGCGCGCAGGCTCTCCGCCCTGCTGGACGACGTACTCGACACCGCCGAGCCGGGCTCCGGGCGCACCGTGGACCCCGACGAGTCGATGCTGCGGCCCACCCTGCCGGCGCTCGTGCCGATGGTGCTGGCCGCCGTACGGGCCGAGCTGCGTCCCGGGTCGCCGATCCTGCGGCACGCCGTACGGGTCACCGCCGTGGCCTGCGCCGGCTACGGCATCGGCCACGCGCTGCCCTTCGGCCACGCCTACTGGGCCCCGATGGCCTCCGTCATGGTCATGCGGCCCGATTTCACGCAGACCTACACCCGCGCCGTGGCCCGCTTCGGCGGCACCCTGGTCGGGGTCGCCCTCGCGACGGCCGTCGTCCAGCTCGCGCACCCGGGGATGTACGTGTCCGGGCTGCTCGCCGTCGTCAGCGCGGGCCTGATGTACACCTTCATGCGCACCGGGTACGCCGTCTCGATGGTCTTCGTCTCCGCCTACGTCGTGTTCCTGCTCGGCATGGGCGGCCTGCGCTGGGACCAGACCGTGCCGGACCGCGTCATGCTCACCCTGGTCGGCGGGGTCCTCGCGATGCTCTCCTACGCCGTCTACCCGGCCTGGGAGACCCCGCGCCTGCGGACCCGGCTGGCCGACTGGATCGAGGCCGGCGGGCGGTACGCGGCAGCCGTGCTCGGGCAGTACGCCGACCCGGCCGGGGCCCACCGCGGCGAGGTGCGCGAAGCCCTGCTGGCGGTGCGCGACGCCCGGGTCGCCTGGCAGGACGCGGTGGACCGGGCCGCCGGGGAGCCGGTGCGCCACCGCGGGATCTCCCGGGCCGCGGCCGAGGAGGCGGGCCGGGCCCTGGCCGCGATGGGCCGTCACACGATGCTGCTGGAGGCGCACTTCCCGGACCGGTCCCGGCCCCCGGTCCCGGGCGCGGCCGAGCTGGCAGGAGCGCTGCGCGAGGCGACGGAGGCGGGCGCGAAGGCCGTACGGGAGCGGCGGGTGCCCGACTGGGAGGTGGTCCGGGCGGTGCTGGCCGACGGGGACACCCCCGACCCGGGGGTGCTGCGCGGGGCGGCGCGGCAGCTGCTGGACTCCCTGGAGGAGGTCTCCGACGCGCTGCGGGCCCCACCCCGGCCCAGGTCGGGGGAAGGTGCCGGGGAAGGCGCCGGGGAAAGCGCCGGGGAAGGCCGTCACCCTTAGTGGTGGCTTGCACTCCGCTCGTGCACGTGCATCTGCCCATGCAGGCGTTCATGAACACAGCTATGATCCGGTGCAGTTGACATCTGCACTATCGGGGGCTTCCTGTGGACCACGCGTACAACGGGATGGCAGCTGCAGAGCTTGACGGGGTGACCTGGCAGAAGAGCAGACACAGCAACTCACAAGGTTCCTGTGTGGAGTTCGCGAAACTGCCCGGAGGCGACGTTGCCATGCGCAACTCGCGATTTCCGGACGGACCGGCACTCGTGTACACGCCGGCCGAGATAGAAGCGCTGCTGCTGGGTGTCAAGGACGGCGAGTTCGACCACCTGATCAGCTGAAGATCTGCTGGCAGAACAGCTCAAGATCAGCCATGCACGTGCAGCGGCCGGGAATGATCGCCATGATCAATCCCGGCCGCTTGTCGTCTATGCGGTGATTGTGCGGTGCTTCAGTCCTGCAGGGTGAACAGCGCCCAGACCACCTTGCCGGTCAGCCGTCCCGCGAGCGGGTGCCAGCCCCAGCTGTCGCTGTAGGAGTCGACGAGGAAGAGTCCGCGTCCCGACTCCAGGTCGCTGTTGCGCTCCGTCGCGTCCGGCGCGAAGCACCCGCCGGGGCGGTCCTCGCTGGGGTCGCGCACGGCGCACACCAGCCGGGTGCTCCACCGCATCAGGTGCAGGCGCACCGGCGGCTCGCTCTCGCCCCCGGCCGGCCTCGAGTCGTCCGGGAGGGCATGGCGCAGCGCGTTGGTGACGAGTTCGGAGACGACCAGGGCCACGTCGTCGAACCGGTCGTCGAGCCCCCACTGGGCCAGGGTGGAACGCGTGAAGGTGCGTGCACCGCGCACCGCTTCGAAGCGGGCGGGCAGGGCGCAGGACGCGGACCCGGAGACAGCCGTGGGGTCGACCGGGGGAAGCCCCTGCCGTAACGGCTCGAGCATGGTCGATCCATTCGTCCCCATGCGAGGCACTCCCGGGATTCGAAAGAACTGCGGGGCACGCAGGTGCGCGAGACCATGCTTCCGAATGCCGGAGCCGGATGCAAGGGCAGATGCACGTGCACGCGCCGGACCTGTCCGATCCCGTCACGGTTCTTGCTCATTTCTTCCTACGCAGACTTACGGACTTCTTTTACAGCTCGGCCAAATCCGTTACAGAACGAGTACGGACAGATGCGTTTTGGTGGCAGACTGCGGGCCTTGAGGGGCACGGGGGCCCCTGCGACGTATCCATCCACCGCATGGGGAGGGGCAGGAATCGTGACCGCAGAAGCCAGTGGTTCTGTGGTGCGCCGCATCCTCCTGGGCTCCCAGCTCAGGCGACTCCGAGAATCCCGCGGCATCACCCGTGAGGCGGCCGGTTACTCGATCCGCGCATCCGAATCGAAGATCAGCCGCTTGGAGTTGGGAAGGGTGAGCTTCAAGGCCAGAGACGTAGAGGACCTCCTCACGCTCTACGGAGTCACGGACGGCGCGGAGCGGGAGTCCCTCCTGGGGCTGGTCCGCGAGGCCAACGTGGCCGGCTGGTGGCACAGCTACGGAGACGTCCTGCCGGGCTGGTTCCAGACGTACGTGGGCCTGGAAGGCGCCGCCTCCCTCATCCGCATCTACGAAGTCCAGTTCGTGCACGGCCTGTTGCAGACCGAGGCCTACGCCCAGGCCGTCGTCAGCCGCGGCATGCCCGGCGCCGGCCGCGCCGAGATCGACCGCCGGGTCGCGCTGCGCCTGGAGCGCCAGAAGGTGCTGGTCTCCGAGAGCGCCCCCGTCTTCCACGCCGTCCTCGACGAGGCCGCGCTGCGCCGCCCGTACGGCGACCGGGACGTGATGCGAGGTCAGCTGGAGCACCTCATCGAGATCTCGCAGCGGCCGAACGTGCACCTCCAGGTCATGCCCTTCTCCTTCGGCGGCCACGCCGGCGAGAGCGGCGCCTTCACCCTGCTGCGCTTCCCCGAGTCCGACCTCCAGGACGTCGTCTATCTGGAACAGCTCACCAGCGCCCTCTACCTCGACAAAGACGAGGAAGTGAAGCAGTACGAGCGCGCGATGCTGCGCCTCCAGGGTGATTGCCCCGACCCCGACCAGACCCGGGATCTCCTGCGCGGTCTGCTTCAACTGTCTTGATTCGCACGTACTATGACGCCTGATCAGGCCGTGATAATCAGAGCGTGACGATGACCCGGATGACCACCGGGTCTCCGGTGCAGCGCAAGGAAGCGCGTTCGACGTAAGGGATGGCATGTCCATATTCGAGGACCTGGCTCACCAGTACATCGACGGCGAATGGCTGGCCGGAACCGGATCGTGGGACATCATCGACGTCAACCCGTACAACGGGGAGAAGCTCGCGGCCATCACCGTGGCCACCGTCGAGCAGGTCGACCAGGCCTACCGGGCGGCCGAGCGGGCCCAGAAGGAATGGGCCGCCACCAGCCCGTACACCAGACGAGCCGTCCTGGAACGCGCCCTGCGGATCACCGAGGAGCGCGAGAAGGAGATCATCGAGGCGATGATCGACGAACTCGGCGGGACCCGTCCCAAGGCCGAGTACGAGGTTCACCTCGCCATGGAGTTCATCCGCGAGGCCATGCAGCTGGCCGTCCGCCCCGAGGGCCGCATCCTGCCCTCGCCGGTCGAGGGCAAGGAGAACCGGGTCCAGCGCCTGCCCGTCGGGGTCGTCGCCGTGATCAGCCCCTTCAACTTCCCCTTCCTGGTCACGCTGAAGTCGGTCGCCCCGGCCCTGGCCCTGGGCAACGCCGTGGTCATCAAGCCGAACCAGAACGCGCCCGTGGTCGGCGGCGGGGTCATCGCCAAGATCTTCGAGGAAGCGGGCCTGCCGGCCGGGCTGCTCAACGTCCTGGTCACGGACATAGCCGAGATAGGCGACGCGCTCCTGACCCACCCCGTCCCCAAGGTCATCTCCTTCGCCGGATCCGACCGGGTCGGCCGGCACGTCGGCGCGGTCGCCGCCCGCCACTTCAAGCGGACCGTCCTGGAGCTCAGCGGCAACAGCGCGCTCGTCGTCCTCGACGACGCCGACCTCGACTATGCGGTGGACGCGGCCGTCTTCAGCCGCTTCGTCTACCAGGGCCAGGTCTGCATGGCCGCCAACCGGATCCTGGTCGACGCCTCGGTCGCGGAGGAGTTCACCCAGAAGTTCACCACCCGCGTGCGCGCCCTGAAGACCGGCGACCCGCACGACGCCGACACCCACATCGGCCCCCTGATCAACTCCTTCCAGGCCGACGCCCTCACCGCGCTCGTCGACCGCGCCGTCGAGTCCGGAGCGCAGGCGCTCGTACGGGGCTCTACGCGCGGCAACCTGGTCGAACCGACCGTGCTCGCCGGGCTCCCCGAGGACTCCCCGCTGCTCGGCCAGGAGATCTTCGGCCCCGTCGCCCTGCTCGTCGTCTTCGACGGCGAGGACGAGGCCGTCCGCCTCACCAACGCGACCCCGTACGGACTGAGCGGCGCCGTCCACACCAAGGACGTGGAGCGCGGGGTCCGCTTCGCGCGGCGCATCGAGACCGGCATGATCCACGTCAACGACTCCACCATCGGCGACGAGCCGCTCGCGGCGTTCGGCGGGGAGAAGGCCTCCGGCATGGGCCGCCTCAACGGCGAGGCCACCGTCGAGGCCTTCACCACCCAGAAGTGGATCTCGGTCCAGCACGGCCGGACGCAGTTCCCGTTCTAGTACCGCGGGGCCTTTAGACTCGGGCGGGTCAGGCGATGACCAGTCCCGGGGAGAGCCGAGTTGAGCAACATACCGGAGACCGGGCGCACACCCCGGGTCCAGAACCGGCTCGTCATGATCCAGATCGTGGTGTTCTCGCTGCTGCTGACCCTCGGCGGGCGTCTGTGGTACCTGCAGATACGCAACGGCCAGGAGTACACGGACGAGGCGAAGAACAACAACACCCAGCAGGTGGTCCAGCCCGCCGTGCGCGGCTCGATCCTGGATTCCCGCGGGATCCCGCTCGCCGACAACGAGACCCGCATGGTGGTCTCCGCCAGCCGCACCGAGCTCTCCAAGATGAAGGACCGCGGCAAGGGCGTCCTGACCCACCTCGCCGGGGTGCTGGACCTCGACCCCGAGGACGTGGTCAACGGCGTCCGGCTGTGCGACTCCAAGACCCCCAAGCCCTGCTGGAACGGCTCCCCGTACCAGCCGATCCCCATCACCGACGAGGCGACGACCGACCAGGTCCTGGAGATCCGGGAGCACGCCGAGCAGTTCCCCGGCATCACCGCCGAGCCCACCGCCCTGCGCCGCTACGCCGGCCCCGACGGCGCCAACACCTCCCAGGTGCTCGGCTACCTCTCCCCGGTGACCGACGAGGAGATCACCAAGGCGAAGGGCTCCGACTCCCCGTACCTGCGCTCCGGCCAGGTGGGCCGCAGCGGCCTGGAGCGCACCTACGACAAGGAGCTCCGCGGCAAGGCGGGCATCACCCGCTACGAGGTGGACAACCTCGGCCGGATCATCGGCGAGGGCGTCAGCGACAAGCCGCAGGCCGGCTCGAACATCGTGACCTCGATCGACTCGCGCGTGCAGGCCGTGGCCGAGCGCGAGCTGAACAACGCGATGATCGAGGCCCGCAAGGGCATCGACAAGAACAACACGGGCCGCCACTACGAGGCCGACTCCGGTGCCGTCGTGGTCATGGAGGCCAAGACCGGCCGGGTCGTCGCGATGGCCTCCAACCCGACCTACGACCCGAACGCCTGGGTCGGCGGGATCTCCGCGAAGGACTACGCCGACCTCACCGACAAGGGATCGAACTACCCGCTGCTGAACCGCGCCATCCAGGGCCAGGCGGCCCCCGGCTCGATCTTCAAGGTGGTCTCCTCGACGGCCGCGGTCAACGCCGGCTACCCCTTCAACCGGCTCTACGGCTGCCCGAGCTCGTACTCGGTCGGCAGCCAGGTCTTCACCAACTTCGAGTCCCAGGGCTACGGCGACATCACCATCGGCAAGGCCCTGGAAGTCTCCTGCGACACCGTCTACTACGCCATCGCCGACAAGGAGTGGAAGAAGGACGGCGGCATCAAGCCCAAGGCCAAGCCGGGCGACTGGTTCTTCAAGACCGCCCACGCGTTCGGCCTCGGCAAGCGCACCGGCATCGACCTGCCCAGCGAGGTCCCGGGCCGGGTCCCCGACCGCCAGTGGAAGAAGGAATTCTTCGAGGCGAACAAGTCCGCCTGGTGCCGCGACGGCAAGAAGAACGGCTCGTACGCCGAGAAGATCGCCTACGAGAACTGCCGCCAGGGCAACCAGCTCCGCGAGGGCGACGCGATCAACTACTCCATCGGCCAGGGCGACACCCTCGTCACCCCGATCCAGATGGCCTCCGTGTACGCCGCCATCGCCAACGGCGGCACCCTGCACCAGCCCGCCATCGGCAAGGCCGTGGTCAGCGCCGACGGCACCTCGGTCAAGGAGATCGCCCCCAAGGTGCAGGGCAAGCTCCCGATGAACTCCAAGCTCCGCAACGACATCGACGGGGCCCTCGCCGACGTGGCCACCACCGGCAGCGCGGCCTGGCGGTTCGGCGGCTGGCCGCAGAAGCAGATCCCGATGCACGCGAAGACGGGCACGGCCGAGGTCCAGGGCAAGCAGACCACCTCGTGGTTCGCCTCCTACACCGCGGACTACGCGATCGTCATGACCATCTCCCAGGGCGGCACCGGCTCCGGCGCCTCGGGACCGGCCGTCCGCAACATCTACGAGGCGATGTACGGCCTCGACGAGAAGGGCGCCCAGGACCTGAAGAAGGCCCTGCTCCCCAAGCCGCAGAAGGACCTCCCGCCGGTCCGGCAGGAAAACCAGTAAAGGCGCGGGAATCGCGCGATTGAGGACAGGACCTGACCGCAAGGGTTCGTACCGTGGTTCTTGTCAGCAGGAGAGACCCGCAGGACACCCACTCGGGACGCGAACAGAAGGCGGTCAGGTCATGGCTCAGATTTCCACGGAGATCCCCGGCGACGAACGCGGCACGCTCCTCTCCTTCGTCGAGGCCCAGCGCACGGCGCTGCGCGAGGCCGCGCAGGGGCTGACCGAGGAGCAGGCGGCGAGCAAGCCCAGCGCCAGCGAGCTCTCCGTGTCCGGGCTGCTCAAGCACGCGGCCAACTGCGAGCTCGGCTGGCTGCGCATGGCGCAGGGCGTGACCGAGTACCCGGGCGGCGACTGGGCCGACGGCTTCCGGCTGGTCGAGGGCGAGTCCATGCCTTCGGTGCTGGGCTACTGGGACGGGATCAGGCAGGAGACGGAGGCGTTCATCGCGGCCGTCCCCAGCCTCGACGACAGCTTCCCGCTGCCCCCGGCCCCGTGGTTCCCGGAGGACGCCAAGGTCTCGATGCGCTGGATGCTCCTGCACCTGGTGGAGGAGTTCGCCCGGCACGCCGGCCACGCGGACATCATCCGCGAAACCATCGACGGCACCCGCGCCATGGGCTAGCCACGGCGCCCTGGGTCCGGGTCAGTAGCCTGGGCCCCATGTCAGCGATCCGCCTCCTCGTCCTCGGCGCCGTCCGCCAGCACGGGCGGGCCCACGGCTACCAGGTCCGGGCCGATCTGGAGTTCTGGGGCGCCCACGAGTGGTCGAACACCAAACCCGGGTCGATCTACCACGCGCTCAAACAGATGGCGAAGCAGGGCGTCCTGCTCGCCCACGAGGTGGCCCCGTCCGCGGCGGGCGGGCCGCCGCGCACCGAGTACGAGCTCACGGAGGCGGGCCGCGCGGAGTACTTCAAGCTGCTCCGCGAGGCGCTGTCCTCCGCCGACCAGAAGGCCGACGTCCTCGCCTCCGCCCTCGGCTTCATGGTCGACCTGCCCCGCGCCGAGGCCCTGGCCCTGCTCCGCGAGCGCCTGGGCCGGCTCGCCGCCTGGCGCTCCGCCGTCACGGACCACTACGTCCCCGAGGGGGGCCCCGAGCCGCTGGGCCACATCGGCGAGATCATGCACCGCTGGATCCACTCGGCGGACGCCGAGGCGGACTGGACCCGGGGCCTGATCGCCCGGATCGAGGCGGGCGCGTACTCCTTCGCCGACGAACCGGGCGACCCCTTCGAAGGGGTCCTCGCCCCGGCGCCCTGAGCCCGCCCTCCGAGCGGGCTTGCACCTCACGCGGCGTGAGGGACCAGGCTGGGCGCGTACCCGAGAAGAGGAGCGGAAAGCGATGGGCTACTCCGTGGGCCAGGTCGCCGGATTCGCCGGAGTGACGGTGCGCACCCTGCACCACTACGACGAGATCGGGCTGCTCTCCCCGAGCGGCCGCAGCGGGGCGGGACACCGGCGGTACGACGACGCCGACCTCGACCGGCTGCAGCGGGTCCTGTTCTACCGGGAGCTCGGCTTTCCGCTCGAAGAGGTCGCGGTCCTGCTGGACGATCCGCAATCGGACCCGAGGGAGCACCTGCGCCGGCAGCACGCCCTCCTGTCCGAGCGGATCGCCCGGCTCCAGCAGATGGCCGCGGCCGTCGAGCACGCCATGGAGGCGAAGAAGATGGGCATCAACCTGACCCCCGAGGAGAAGTTCGAGGTCTTCGGGGGCTTCGATCCCGAGGAGCACGCCGAGGAGGCCGAGCACCGCTGGGGCGACACGTACCGGGAGTCCGCCCGCCGGACCGCCTCGTACTCCAAGGAGGACTGGCTGCGGATCCAGGCCCTGGCCGAGGACATCAACCGGCGGTTCGCCGTCCTGCTGGACTCCGGCACGCCCGCGGAGTCGGAGGAGGCCATGGACCTGGCGGAGGAGCACCGCGGCTGGATCAACGGCAGCTACTACTTCTGCACGTACGAGATCCACACCGGCCTCGGCGAGATGTACGTGGCGGACGAGCGGTTCACGGCGTACTACGAGGCCGTCCGGCCCGGACTGGCGGTGTTCGTGCGGGACGCGATCCTGGCCAACGCCGTCCGCAAGGTTTAGGCCACGATCCCTGGAACCAGGGGGTGGCGGTGTGCGTTCATAATTGGACGGACACCCCCACCTGATCCAGGAGAGCCCGGAACCTGTGAACACGCTTGCGCTCGCTCCTGAGTGGATCTCCCCGGAGTACCTGATCGGTCATTTCGGCCTGATCGGCATCTTGGTCATCGTCTTCGCGGAATCCGGTCTCTTCGCCTTCCTGCCCGGAGACTCCCTGCTCTTCACGGCGGGTCTGTTCGTCGCGGCCGGCACCATCGAGCAGCCGCTGTGGCTGGTCTGCACCCTGATCGTGGCCGCCGCGATCCTCGGTGACCAGGTCGGCTACATGATCGGCAAGGTCTTCGGCCCGAAGATCTTCAACAAGCCGAACTCCAAGCTCTTCAAGCGCGAGAACCTCGACGCCGCGCACGAGTTCATGGAGAAGCACGGCCCCAAGGCCATCGTGCTCGCGCGCTTCGTGCCGATCATCCGCACCTTCGCGCCGATGGTCGCGGGCGCCACCGCGATGAAGTACCGCACCTTCCTGACGTTCAACGTCATCGGCGGCGTCCTGTGGGGCGCGGGCGTCACGATCCTGGGCTACCAGCTCGGCCAGTTCGAGGTCATCAAGGACAACGTCGAGCCGATCTTCATCGGCATCGTCCTGATCTCGGTGATCCCGGTGATCTTCGAGGTGCTCAAGTCCCGCAAGCAGAGGAAGGCGGCGGCCCTGGCCGGCGGCACCGAGTCCGGCCCCGGCGAGGAGCCGGGCCCGGGCCAGCAGCGCAGCGGCCGCCACGCGAAGCGGTAGCGGCTCCTCGCAGCCTCGTACGATGCCCCGCGCGACCGGATCCCCGGTCCGCGGGGCATCTGCGTGTCCGGGGGCCGTGAAGGACCCTAGAAGCCGCGGGTGCGCTTCGCCGCGCCGCGCTTGGCCGCGCTGGCCGCGCCGGGGATGCGCATGAACAGGCGGGAGGTCTCGGAGCCGAGGTTGACGCCGATCGCGATGGCGAGGGCGATGGCCGCGGCGTTCGTCAGCGAGGCCAGCCCTTCGTTCAGCCGGTTCTCGGCGATCAGCAGCAGCCCGTAGTACGTGGCCGAGCCGGGCAGCAGCGGGCCGATGGCGGCCGTGACGAAGGGCAGGGCCGAGGAGAACCGGTGCCGGGCGAGGAGCTGTCCGAAGAGGCCGACCAGCCCGGCGGCGATCGCGGTGGACGGCACCGGCGGCATCTTGGCGGCGTAGTGCAGGGCCCCGTAGATCACCCAGGCGATCCCGCCGTTCAGCGTCACGAACCACACGGTGGAACGTTCCTGCTGAAGCAGGATCGCGAACGTGAACACCAGCACCATCGAGGCGGCGATCTGGAGCAGCGGCCGCTGCTCGATCTGGAGGATGTCCTCCGGCTGCGGATTGGAGCCGAACTGGAAGCCGACGTAGAGCACGACCAGCACGCCCATGATGATGCCGATGAAGAGGTACATCACCTCCAGCAGCCGGGCGGACGCGGTGATGTAGTAGCCGGTCAGACCGTCCTGCACGGCCGCGACCAGGGCCCGCCCCGGCAGCAGGGCGAAGAGCCCACCGGTGATGATGGCCGAGGAACGCACGTCGAGGTCGGTCATCTTCAAGGCCACGCCCATCGCGGCCGGGGGCATCGCCGCGACCACGAACTGGTAGAACTCCGGCAGCCCGCGCCCGGCACACAGCCAGGCCAGCCGGTCGCCCAGCACCGCGCCGAGTGCGGCTGCGAAGAACACCAGCACCCCACCGCCGACCAGCGTGGAGGCCGCGCCGGCGAGGAGGCCGGCGGCGCCGGTGAGCACCCAGCCGGGGTACGGGTGCCGGTTGCGGCGGATCTCGGCGAGCCGGCGGTAGGCGTCCTCCAGCGAGATCTCGACCTCGTGCGCGGTGATGTCGTTGACGAGGGCGAACACCGCCGAGAGGCGCGTGTAGTCGGTGCCGCGGCGGCGGACGGTGCGGTTCGCCGACACGGGGTCGTCCACCAGGGAGGGCTGGTGGGTGATCGACAGCAGGGTGAAGGTGACGGTGGGCTCGCAGCGGTCCAGGCCGTAGCTGCGGGCCACGGCGAACATCGCGGCCTCCACGTCCTCGGCGCCCTCGCCGCCCGAGAGCAGCAGCTCGCCGATGCGCAGCGTCAGGTCGAGCACGCGCCCCACTGCGGGCCCGGTCTCCACGGCCAGCCGCTGCGAGGGCTCCGGCACCGGCCGGACGTCGACCGGCATGCGCAGCACCGTGCGCATGCGGTCCTGCCAGGGGGACTCCTTCAACCGGGTGACGGGGAAGCCCGAAGGGCCGGTGTAGGCCGGCGGGGAATGGGCGGCGCTGTAGGTATGCGGGGTGGCGAACGCGGACCCCTCCGGCTCCACGGCCACCGAGGCGAGGCCGTCGGGGACGGCGAACTCCGAGGTCGGCTGGTCCTCCTCGACCGCCTCGGGCTCCACCCCGACCCCGGGCGGCACGGAGAACGCGCTGTGCGCCTCGTCCGACTTCGGCTTCCGGTCCTCTGTCCCGGATCCCTCGCCCTGCGCCACACGTCCTCCAGTCCCCGAACCAGCCCGTATCAGTATGCGGAACGCCTTGATCCGTCGCGCAGGCAGCACCGCGACGGACCGGCCCCCGGACGCGTACCCGGGGACGCGCGGGAGACGCACGGGAGCCCCCGGACACGACGACGGGCGGCACCCCCTTCGAAGGGGTGCCGCCCGTGGTGTCACAGGGGCTGGAGGGGCGTCAGGCCCGCTCCGTCACCGAGCGGAGCTCAGTGCTGGCCGCCCTGGGCCTCGAGACGCTTGTACGAGGCCTCGATCTCGGCCTCGGCCTCGACGCGGCCGACCCAGTTCGCGCCCTCGACCGACTTGCCCGGCTCCAGGTCCTTGTAGACCTCGAAGAAGTGCTGGATCTCCAGGCGGTCGAACTCGGACACGTGGTGGATGTCGCGCAGGTGCTCCACACGCGGGTCGGACGCCGGCACGCACAGCAGCTTGGCGTCGCCGCCCGCCTCGTCCGTCATGTTGAACATGCCGATCGCGCGGCACTTGATCAGGCAGCCCGGGAAGGTCGGCTCGTCAAGGATGACCAGTGCGTCCAGCGGGTCGCCGTCCTCGCCGAGGGTGTTCTCGACGAAGCCGTAGTCGGCCGGGTAGCTGGTCGAGGTGAAGAGGCGACGGTCCAGACGGATCCGGCCGGTCTCGTGGTCCACCTCGTACTTGTTCCGCGAACCCTTGGGGATCTCGATGGTGACGTCGAACTCCACGTCCTGCTCCTCCATGATCAGCTTCAGCAGCTTGATTGCTCGGGACTGCGCCGACTCAGCCGCGTGCGTGGCCGACCCGGCCCTGCCGGGTGGGGTGCCATGCTCGCGGCAAGACGCAATGGTTAAGTGTCCCTCACGCATATGTGTGATCGCGAAAGGGGCTGGTCCGAGGTGCCATTGGTCAGGACCTGGCAGCTCATCGCGGTGTCGGCCGTCGCCGGCCTCGCCCTGTCGGCCGCGACGGTGGCCGCCGCGGGTCCCTGGGACTCCGGCCAGCGTAAGGCCGAGCGGGACAGGGCCGCCTCCTGGGGCCGTACGGGTGGCGCAGATCACGGTACGGGCCCCGCCGCGGCCCTCCCGAAGACGGCCCCCAGCGCCCCCGGCGTGCTCGCGGGCGTCCGCCCGGCCGGAGCGGGGTCCGGCGACGGCTCCGGTGACGCCTCCGGAAACCAGGCCGGAGCCGTGGACCGCGGCGCCCTCGCCGCGGCCCTGCGGCCGCTGCTCGCCGACCCCGCCCTCGGAACCGCCCACGGCGCCTGCGTGATCGACACCGCCACCGGGAAGGTCCTCTTCGAGGACGGGGCCCGGGACGCCATGACCCCCGCCTCCACCGTCAAGATCGCCACCGCGGCGGCCTCCCTCGCGGCCCTCGGCCCCGACCACCGGATCCGCACCACCGTGACCCCGGGCGCCGGACCCGGCCGGATCGTCCTGGTCGGCGGTGGAGACCCCTCGCTCACCGCCAAGAAGAAGGCCCCGGCCGGCTCCGGCGGCAGCCTCGTCGCCCTCGCCGCGGACACCGCCCAGGCCCTCAAGGCCGCCGGCACCACCTCCGTGACCCTCGGCTACGACGACTCGCTCTACACCGGCCCCGTCCTCCACCCGATCGGCGCCAACCCCAACCTCGCGCCCGTCACGGCCCTGACCGCCGACGAAGGGCGCACCGACGCCTCCTTCTCCGGCCCCGTCAAGCGCAGCACGGACCCCTCCCGCGACACCGCCCGGGCCTTCGCCGCCCTGCTCGGGGAACGCGGGGTCAAGGTCACCGGCGAACCCGCCAGGGCCAAGGCCGCCACGGGCGCCGTCCCGCTCGCCGCCACCCTCTCGCCGCCGCTCGCCGGGCTCGTCGAGCGGATGCTGACCTACAGCGACAACGACATCGCCGAAGCCCTGGCCCGCCAGACCGCCCTCGCCTCCGGAGCCCCCGCCAGCTTCGACGGCGTGGGCCGGGCCGTCGGCGCCAGACTCGCCGCGCTCGGAGTCGACACCGCCGGATCCCGCTTCGCCGACGGCAGCGGGCTCAACCGCGCGGACAAGGTCAGCGCCGGCCTGCTCACCGCCCTCCTCGCCAAGGCCGCAGACCCGCAGCGGCCCGAACTGCGGCCCGTCCTCACCGGACTGCCCGTCGCCGGATTCACCGGAACCCTGCGCGCACGCAACTCCGGCACCTCACCGGCCGCCGGCCTGCTGCGCGCCAAGACCGGCACCCTGACCGGTGTGAACACCCTCGCCGGCACCGTCGTCGACTCCACCGGGCGACTGCTCGCCTTCGCGTTCCTCACCGCCGACACCCCGGACGCCGGCCCCGCCGAGAAGGGCCTCGACAAGCTCGCGGCGGCCGTGGCCACCGTTTCCTAGGGCGGTCCGGGGAACCCGCCCGGCTCCTGGGGATCCCGCCCGCGCCGAGGTCCACGTACGGTTGACGCATGACGAGCTTCGGTGGTGCGGAGATGGTCGACTGGAACCTCGCGGTGGCGACCGCGACCAGGCTCGTGCGGCCCGGTCCGGAGGTGAGCCGGGACGAGGCACGGGCCGTCGTCGCGGAGCTGCGCAGGCACGCCAAGACCTCCGAACGGCACGTACGCGAGTTCACGCGGATGATGCCCGAAGGCATGACCCCGGCCGACACGCCCGTCCTCGTCGTGGACCGGGCCGGCTGGGTCAAGGCCAACGTGGCGGGCTTCCGCGAGCTCCTGTCCCCCCTCCTCGGCAAGATGCAGGACCGCCGCGCGGGCACCCCCGGCGGCGCCGTCCTCGGCGCGGTCGGCGGCAAGGTCACCGGCGTCGAGCTGGGCATGCTGCTCAGCTTCCTGGCCTCCCGCGTGCTCGGCCAGTACGAGACCTTCGCGCCCGCGGGCCTCGACCTCCCGGCCTCCGCCACGGGCGGCCGGCTGCTGCTCGTCGCCCCGAACATCGTCCACGTCGAGCGGGAGCTGGAGGTGGACCCCCACGACTTCCGGCTCTGGGTCTGCCTGCACGAGGAGACGCACCGTACCCAGTTCACGGCCGTCCCGTGGCTCCGCGAACACCTGGAGGGCGAAATCCAGACGTTCCTCGGCGCCACCGAAGTGGACCCGATGACCGTGCTGGAGCGACTGCGCGAGGCCGCCCAGTCCTTCGCCGGGGCCCGCCCCGACGCGGAGAACGGAGACGAGGGCCGCTCCCTCGTCGAACTCGTCCAGACCCCCGAGCAGCGCGAGGTGCTGGCCCGGCTCACCGCCGTCATGTCCCTCCTGGAGGGCCACGCCGACTTCGTCATGGACGGGGTCGGCCCCGAGGTCGTGCCCTCGGTCGCCGAGATCCGCGAGAAGTTCCAGCAGCGCAGGGCCAGCGGAGCCGGCCGGCTCGACGCCGCCCTGCGCAAGCTCCTCGGCCTCGACGCCAAGCTGCGCCAGTACCGCGACGGGGAGCGTTTCGTGCGCGCCGTCGTCGGCCAGGTCGGCATGGACGGCTTCAACCGGGTCTGGACCTCCCCGAACACACTGCCGACCAAGTCCGAGATCGCCAGGCCCGCGGACTGGGTGGCCCGCGTCCACCGCAAGGGGAGCGAGCAGAGCGAGGCAAGCGAAGAGGTGTGACCACAGAGGCGTAAAGATGTCCCTCTGGGGGAAGCAGCGTCACCCGTCCGAGGGACCGTGGGGCGTGGAAGGGCGTGCGATGCTCAGAGAACGGCTCGGTTCTGTCACCATCGACGCACTCTGAGTGACAACCCCCGCCCGCGGGGGGAGCCGGGCAGCACCCTGGCACACCACCTCCCCGAACGCCTCCCCAGCGCCTCCGAGGCACCGAACTCCACCGAAGGGCACCGGACATGGGTCCCCATCCTGCGGTCGCGGCGATACGCCTGGCGGTCCGCCGCGCACTCCACGACGTCCTCACCGACCTCACCGACCGTCCCGCTCCCACCCCCGCACCCCGGGTCGGCCGCCCCGGCCGCACGGTCGGCTCCTCGGCCGGTGCCGCCCCCCACGACCCCCTCCCCGACACCGCCCCGCTGGTCCTCGTCGCCTGCTCCGGCGGCGCCGACTCCATGGCGCTCGCCTCCGCCCTCGCCTTCGAGGCCCCCAAACTCGGAATCCGGGCCGGCGGCATCACCGTCGACCACGGCCTCCAGGACGGCTCCGCCCTGCGCGCCGCCGAGGTCGTCTCCCGCATGACCGCGCTGTGCCTCGACCCCGTCGAGTCCGTCGCCGTGCGCGTCGGCCGCGACGGAGGCCCCGAAGCCGCCGCCCGCGACGCCCGCTACGCCGCCCTGGACGAGGCCGCCGACCGGCTGGGCGCCGTCGCCGTGCTGCTCGGCCACACCCGCGACGACCAAGCCGAAACCGTCCTGCTGGGCCTCGCCCGCGGCTCCGGCATTCGCTCGCTCTCCGGCATGGCCGAAGTCTCCGGAGGCCCCGGAGACCCCGGCGCGCGCGGCGGCCGCAGCCACCGCTACCGCCGGCCGTTCCTCCAGGTGGACCGGCAGACCGCCCGCAAGGCCTGCATGGTCCAGTCCCTCGCCGTCTGGGACGACCCGCACAACATCGACCCCGCCTACACCCGCTCCCGGCTCCGCCACGAGGGACTGCCCGCCCTGGAGAAGGCGCTCGGCAAGGGAGTCGTGGAGGCGCTCGCCCGCACCGCCCAGCTCTCCCGCGACGACGCCGACGCCCTGGACGCCTGGGCCGCCGAGGCCGAGAGCGGCGTACGCGACGAAGACGGCCGCCTGGAGTGCGCCAAGCTGTACGCGCTGCCCCCCGCCGTCCGCCGCCGCGTGCTGCGCCGGGCGGTCGTCGCCGCCGGTTCCCCCGCGGGCTCCCTCTTCGCCCGCCACATCGAGGAAGTCGACCGGCTCATCACCGGATGGCGCGGTCAGGGAGCCATCAACCTGCCCGGCCGGGTCGAGGCCCAGCGGCAGGGTGGCAGACTGGTCATCCGGCAGGGCTGATTGGTGCTGAGGCACGGCTGAGACCTCCGGGGTCACCCCCGGAGCCCCAGCCGACAACGAAAGTGATGCGGGTGGACGAGAAGGACATGGGCAGCGACCTCCAGTCGGTGCTCATCACCAAGGAAGAGATCGACGCGAAGCTGGCCGAGCTGGCCGCGAAGATCGACGCGGAGTACGCGGGCAAGGACCTGCTCATCGTCGGCGTCCTCAAGGGCGCGGTGATGGTGATGGCGGACCTGGCGCGTGCCTTGTCCACCCCGCTCACCATGGACTGGATGGCGGTGTCCTCGTACGGCGCCGGAACCCAGTCCTCGGGCGTGGTCCGGATCCTGAAGGACCTGGACACCGACATCAAGGACAAGCACGTCCTGATCGTCGAGGACATCATCGACTCGGGCCTGACCCTGTCGTGGCTGCTGTCGAACCTCGGCTCCCGCCAGCCGGCCTCCCTGGAGGTCGTCACGCTGCTGCGCAAGCCCGACGCCGCCAAGGTCGCGATCGACGTGAAGTGGGTCGGCTTCGACATCCCGAACGAGTTCGTCGTCGGCTACGGCCTCGACTACGCCGAGAAGTACCGCAACCTGCCGTTCGTCGGCACCCTCGCTCCCCACGTCTACGGCGGCTGATCCAGCGCCCGACAGGGGAACCCTGGAGCGTTTCCCGCCGTTGGAGCATGGAAAGGCGGGTCTGTCAGCCGTCCCATGAGGCCGCGGGTGACAATGCAGGGGTACATTCCGAAGAACAGTCTTTACTCACAGCAGCATTTACCTACGGGCAGGAGGGACGGGGTGCCTAGCGCCCCGTATGGATGGACGTGAAGCGATACTTCCGTGGGCCGGTTATGTGGATCGTGCTGGCCGTCCTCGCCGTGGTCGTGTTGATGAACGTCGTCGGCTCCGGCGGCGGCTACAAGTCGGTGGAGACCAGCGAGGTCATCAAGGCGATCAACAGTGGCCAGGTGGACAGCGCCAAGCTCACCACCGGTGACAGCCAGATGATCAAGATCGAGCTGAAGAAGGACCAGAAGCTCGGCGACAACGACGGCACCAAGTTCCAGGCCAACTACATCGGGGACCAGGGCGTACAGCTCGCCCAGAACCTCCAGACCAAGTACGAAGCCGGTCAGATCCCTGACGGATACTCCGTCACGCCGGACAAGACCAGCCCGTTCCTGAGCGTGCTGCTCTCGCTGCTGCCGTTCGTCCTCATCGTCGTGGTCTTCCTGTTCCTGATGAACCAGATGCAGGGCGGCGGCTCCCGAGTCATGAACTTCGGGAAGTCCAAGGCCAAGCTCATCACCAAGGACACCCCGAAGACGACGTTCGCCGATGTCGCGGGCTCCGACGAGGCCGTCGAGGAGCTCCACGAGATCAAGGAGTTCCTCCAGGAGCCGGCGAAGTTCCAGGCCGTCGGCGCCAAGATCCCCAAGGGCGTGCTGCTCTACGGCCCGCCCGGCACCGGAAAGACCCTGCTCGCGCGTGCCGTCGCGGGCGAGGCCGGTGTCCCCTTCTACTCGATCTCCGGTTCCGACTTCGTCGAGATGTTCGTCGGTGTCGGTGCCTCGCGTGTCCGTGACCTGTTCGAACAGGCCAAGGCCAACGCCCCGGCGATCGTCTTCGTCGACGAGATCGACGCCGTCGGCCGGCACCGCGGTGCGGGCCTCGGCGGCGGTCACGACGAGCGCGAGCAGACCCTCAACCAGCTGCTCGTCGAGATGGACGGCTTCGACGTGAAGGGCGGGGTCATCCTGATCGCCGCCACGAACCGTCCCGACATCCTCGACCCGGCCCTCCTGCGCCCCGGCCGCTTCGACCGCCAGATCGCGGTCGACCGTCCGGACATGCAGGGCCGTCTGGAGATCCTCAAGGTCCACCAGAAGGGCAAGCCGGTCGCCCCGGACGTCGACCTGGGTGCGGTGGCCCGTCGTACGCCCGGCTTCACGGGTGCCGATCTCGCCAACGTGCTGAACGAGGCCGCGCTGCTCACGGCCCGCTCGGACGGGAAGCTGATCGACAACCACGCGCTGGACGAGGCGATCGACCGCGTCGTGGCGGGCCCGCAGAAGCGGACCCGGATCATGTCGGACCGGGAAAAGAAGATCACCGCGTACCACGAGGGCGGACACGCCCTGGTCGCGGCGGCTTCCCCGAACTCCGACCCGGTCCACAAGATCACGATCCTGTCCCGCGGCCGGGCCCTGGGTTACACCATGGTCCTGCCCGACGAGGACAAGTACTCGACCACGCGCAACGAGATGCTCGACCAGCTGGCGTACATGCTGGGCGGGCGCGCGGCCGAGGAACTGGTCTTCCACGACCCGACCACGGGTGCCGCGAACGACATCGAGAAGGCCACGGCAACGGCCCGCGCGATGGTCACGCAGTACGGCATGACCGAGCGCCTCGGCGCGATCAAGTTCGGCGGGGACAACACCGAGCCGTTCCTGGGCCGCGAGATGTCGCACCCGAGGGACTACTCGGAGGAGGTTGCCGCGCTGGTCGACGAAGAGGTCAAGAAGCTCATCGAGACCGCGCACAACGAGGCCTGGGAGATCCTGGTCGAGAACCGCGACGTCCTCGACAACCTGGTCCTCGCCCTCCTGGAGAAGGAGACGCTCAACAAGGAGCAGATCGCCGAGGTCTTCTCGACGATCGTGAAGCGCCCGGCCCGCCCGGCGTGGACCGGCTCCTCCCACCGCACGCCGTCCACCCGTCCGCCGGTGCTCTCTCCCAAGGAGCTCCAGCTGACGAACGCGGCGAACGGCACGTCGGCGGCCTCGCCCGCGGTGTCGGTGGAGAAGGCCCCGGAGCCCTCCCCGGAGGAGCGTCCGGAGGTCTAGTACCTCCCGGAATGGATGCCGCGCCCCCCAGGTTCTAGCCTGGGGGGCGCGGCACTTTCACATGCCCGCGCTGCACAGACAGGAACGAGGAAGAGATGACCGACCCAGTGACCCTGACCGGTGGCGAGGGCACGATCGGCGAGTTCGACGAGAAGCGCGCCGAGGCGGCCGTCCGCGAGCTCCTGATCGCGGTCGGCGAGGACCCGGACCGCGAGGGGCTCCTGGCGACTCCGGGGCGGGTTGCACGGGCGTACAAGGAGATATTCGCCGGCCTCTACCAGAAGCCCGAAGACGTCCTGACGACGACGTTCGACCTCGGCCACGACGAGATGGTCCTGGTGAAGGACATCGAGGTCATGAGTACCTGTGAGCACCATCTGGTGCCGTTCCACGGCGTGGCGCACGTCGGTTACATCCCGTCCGTCGACGGCAAGATCACCGGACTGTCGAAGCTCGCCCGCCTCGTGGACGTCTTCGCCCGCCGCCCGCAGGTGCAGGAGCGGCTGACCACCCAGATCGCCGAGTCGGTCATGGAGATCCTGGACCCGCGCGGGGTCATCGTGGTCATCGAGTGCGAGCACATGTGCATGACCATGCGCGGGGTCCGCAAGCCCGGCGCGAAGACCATCACCTCGGCCGTACGCGGCCAGCTCCGCGACCCCGCGACCCGCAATGAGGCGATGAGCCTCATCATGGCCCGCTAGGCGCCCCGTCAGCCCCCTCGCGAGGGCCGGGCGCTCTCGGAGTGCCGTGACAGCGGGGGCGTGGCAGCATCGGGATCATGCTCTACAGGCTTGCCGAAGCAGCGGACGCGCCGGCTATGGCCGGGTTGTTCGCCGCCAACCACCATGACGCGCTGAGTGAGCGGGAGCGGGCCCGGCAGGGGTTCGTGCAGGGGGCCCTCGGCGTCGATGAGCTGCGGGTGATGGCCGAGGGCGGGGGGCTGCTCGTCGCGGACGACGGTGGGGAGATCGCCGGGCTGCTCGGGCTCGTGCGGGCCGAGAGCATGCCGGGGCCGCCGCCGCCCGTGCGGGCGCTGCTCCGGGCCCAGGACTCGCTTCTGTGGCGCGGGCGGCCGCTCGGGGCCGTGCGCTGGCTGCTCTACGGGCCCGTCGTGGTCGGCGCCGCGTACCGGGGCCGGGGGATCGCCCGGGGGCTGTTCACCACCGCGCTGGAGGCCGCCGCGGGGCGGGCCGAGGTGATGGTGGCCTTCATTGAGATGACGAACCGGACCTCGTGGACGGTGCACGTCGACGGGCTGGGCATGATCCCGCTCGGGGAGTTCGACCTCGACGGCCGCGCCTACGGAGTGGTGGGCGCGGCCTGCCCGGCCTAGGCGCGGGCCGGGGCCTGGGGGGCCGGGTCCTCGTCGTCCGGGAGTTTGAGGACGTGTTCCAGGAAGAGGGCCGCCGCTACGACCGCCGCGCCCGCCAGGACCGAGAAGCCGGCGTACCAGGTCTGGTCGCGGCGGGCGGGGACGTCCATCGCGGTGGTGAGGAGGAAGACGCCCACGCCGCCGTAGGCGCCCGCGACCAGGGCCGCCACCAGGGCGCTGGCCTGGCCGAAGACCACGGCGCGGGCCGCCATCAGCGGTTCCACGCCCTTGGCGCCGGGCACGCGCTCGCGCTGGGCCTTCAGGCGGGAGCGCAGCGACAGGGCCGTCGCGAGCAGGACCACCGCGATGGCGCCGAGGACGATCGGGGCGGCCACCGGGACGCCGGGGAGCGTGCCGTACGCGTTCCACAGCCGGGCTCCGGCCCAGGACAGCACCGCGGCGATCGCGAAAATGCCCGCCAGGACCGCCGGCCTCAGTTGCTTCACGTGCGCCTCTCCCGCCAATCCCCAGCGCCCGCTCTCCGTGCGTGCGTATCCCGTGATCCTAAGGGTGCGACGGCCCCGCCCCGCGGGCGCGGCTCACTCGGGGAGGCGCAGTTCCAGGTCCTCGCGCCGGGTGAGCCCGGCGGGGCCGACGGCCGCCAGGAGCGCGGAGACGGGCCCGTGGCCCGGGATCTGCGCTTCGGGGTCGATGTCGTTCCAGGGGGCCAGCACGAAGGCGCGCTGGTGGGCGCGCGGGTGCGGGAGGGTGAGGACGGGGTCGGCGGAGACCTCGTCGGCGTAGGTGATGATGTCGACGTCGATCGTGCGGGGCCCCCAGCGCTCCTCGCGGACGCGGTCGAAGGCCTCCTCGATGGCGTGGCCGCGCTCCAGCAGCGAGCTGGGGGGCAGGGTGGTCTTCACCGCGATGACGGCGTTGAGGTACGAGGGCTGCGAGCCCGCCTCCACGCCCCACGGCTCCGTCTCGTAGACGGGGGAGACGGCCTTGACCCGCAGGCCCGGAGTGTCGCCGAGGGCGTCGATGGCGCCCTGGAGGGTCTCCAGACGGTTGCCCAGGTTCGCGCCGAGCGCGACGACGGCCCACTTGGGGTTGGACAGGGTCACGTCCGCCGCGTCCACGGCTTCGACCACGGAGGCGGGTACCGGCTGGACGGTGGGGTCGCTCTGGGCGTTCATTCCGTTGTTCACGCGCGGCTCCGGGTGATCGTGATGGTCACGTCGTCGAAGGGGACGGTGATCGGCGCGTCCGGTTTGTGGACGACGACCTCCACCTGGGCGACCGCCTCGTGCTTGAGGCACTGCTGGGCGATCCGCTCGGCGAGGGTCTCGATCAGGTCCACGGGCTCGCCCTGGACCACGTCGACGACTTCCTCCGCGACTACCCCGTAGTGCACGGTCTTAGCCAGGTCGTCGCCGGCCGCCGCGGGACGGGTGTCCAGGTGGAGCACCAGGTCGACGATGAAGGTCTGGCCTTCCTCGCGTTCCCGGGGGAAGACGCCATGGTGCCCGCGAGCCTTGAGGCCGCGCAGCGCGACACGATCCACGCGAATCACTCCTGCTTTTCGTAGGTGCTTCCGGTCCGGGACTCCCCGGATCCATGGCCTAAGCCGAGTGCGGTCGGCGTCGTCCATCTTCGAATTTACCTGCGAAATACCTCGGACCCCGCCAGCCCCCCGACTGAGCGGCTAGGAGGGCTCCTCCTCGTCGTCCTCGTCGGAGTCCGTGAGGACGGGAGATCCGTGGTGCGACCACAGCCGCCAGCCCTCCGGTGTGCGTCGGAACACATTCGTGGCGACGACGAGCTGGCCGACGAGCGGGCCCAGTTCTCCGCCGTCCTCGGCGGGTCCGCCGCTGAGGATGTTCTCGGTGCAGGTCACCAGCGCGGTGTCGCCGATGACGGTGACCTTGGTGTCGGTGAGGAAGAACTGGATGTACTCGGTGTGCGACATGATCAGCGCGTAGGAGCGCAGCACTTCGCCGCGTCCCGACAGCACGGGCCAGCCCGGGTGCACGCAGGAGATCTCGTCTTCGAGCCAGAGCGCCGACAGCGAGTCGAAGTCCCCCCGCTCCATGGCCTCGTAGAAGGCCGTGTTGACCTCTTCGACGGATTCGATGTCGGTACGGCTCACCGTGCCCCTTCCTCGTTGCTCCGGGTCGTACCCAGTGCCCCTTCCACGGCGCGGGCCACCCGAACCGCGTCGGCGCTCGCCCGTACCTCGTGGACCCGTACGGCGAAGGCGCCCCGGGAGGCGGCGAGGGCGGAGACGGCGGCGGTGGCGGCGTCGCGTTCGCGGGCGGGTGGCGGGGAGGCGCCGTCGGCGCCGGCCAGCACCCGGCCGAGGAAACGCTTCCGCGAGGCGGCCACCAGCAGCGGGAAACCGAGGGCGCGCAGCTCGGAGAGGTGCGCGACCAGGGCGAGGTCGTGCTCGGCGTTCTTGGCGAATCCCAGGCCCGGGTCGACCAGGAGCCGTTCGGGGGCGATGCCGCCGGTGACGACGGCGTCGATGCGGGTGCGCAGTTCCGCGGTGACCTCGGCGAGGACGTCCTCGTAGACGGCGAGGCTGTTCATGCCGTCGCTGAAGCCGCGCCAGTGCATGACGACGAAGGGCACCTCGGCGGCGGCGACGGCCGGGATCATGCCCGGGTCGGCGAGGCCGCCGCTGACGTCGTTGACCAGGGTGGCGCCGGCGGCGACGGCCCGGGCGGCGACGGAGGCGCGCATGGTGTCGACGGAGACGACGATCCCTTCGGAGGCGAGGCCGCGGACGACGGGGACGACCCGGCGCAGTTCCTCCTCCTCGTCGACGCGCGAGGCGCCGGGGCGGGTGGACTCGCCGCCCACGTCCACGAGGTCGGCGCCCTGGGCGACGAGGTCGAGGCCGCGCTTGACGGCGGCGGTGGTGTCGAACCAGCGGCCGCCGTCGGAGAAGGAGTCGGGCGTGACGTTGACGACGCCCATGACCGCGCAGCGGTCCCAGTCGGGGAGGCCTGTCACCAGGCCCCTGGGGGCGGGGCCGCTGTTCGTGTTCATGGTTCCCAGGGTAGGGCCCGGGCCCCGGGCCCCGCCCTGGGTGGCCGGGCGGCTCAGGCGGCCCGGACCTTGTGTTCCGTCTGGGTGGGGACGGCGGCCGGGGCCGGTACCTGGTGGTGGGCGCAGGTGCGGACCGGCTTGGGGCGGCGGCGGCCGGCGAACAGGCGGGGCAGGGCCAGCGTGACGAAGCCCTCGGCCTGCATCGCGGCGAAGCCGATGCGGGGCAGGTCCCGGGTGGTGCGGAAGACCACGAAGCGGGGCTCCCAGCGGGGGCGGAACTTCGCGTTGAACTTGTACAGCGACTCGATCTGGAACCAGCGCGAGAGGAACACCAGGAGGCTGCGCCACATCCGCAGGAACGGGCCGGCGCCGATCTTCTCGCCGCGGGCCAGGGCCGAGCGGAACATCGCGAAGTTCAGGGAGACCTTCTCGATGCCGAGCGCGGGGGCGGCCTCCAGGGAGGCGACGATCAGCAGCTCGTTCATGCCGGGGTCGGCGGCGCGGTCGCGGCGCATCAGCTCCAGCGACATGCCGTCGGCGCCCCAGGGGACGAAGTGCAGGACGGCTTTGAGGTCGCCGAAGGGGGAGGTGTCGCCCTCCTCGACGCGGTGCGCGGTGGCGATGTAGCAGTCGCCGTCGCCGGGGTCGCCGACGCGGCCGAGCGCCATGGAGAAGCCGCGTTCGGTGTCGGTGCCGCGCCAGGCCTCGGCGGCGCCGCGGACCCGCTCCAGCTCGGCCTCGGTCAGCTCGCTGACCCGGCGGACCCGGGTGGTGTAGCCGTTGCGTTCGATGCGCTTGACCATCTGCCGGACGTTGCGCATCGCCCGGCCGGAGAGGGAGAAGTCCTTGACGTCGACGATCGCCTCGTCTCCGAGTTCCAGGGCGTCGAGGCCGGTCTCGCGGGTCCAGACCTCGCCGCCGGTCTCGCTGCAGCCCATGACGGCCGGGGTCCAGGAGTGGGTCTTGGCCTCCTCCATGAACCGTTCGATGGCGCCGGGCCAGGCCTCGACGTCGCCGACGGGGTCGCCGGAGGCGAGCATCACGCCGGAGACCACGCGGTAGGTGACGGCGGCCTTGCCGCTGGGGGAGAAGACGACGGCCTTGTCGCGGCGGAGCGCGAAGTGGCCCAGGGAGTCGCGGCCGCCGTGCTTGGCGAGCAGCTCGCGGAGCTTGACCTCGTCGTCGGCGGTGAGCCGGGCGGCCGGGTGCTCGGGGCGGAAGGCCAGGTAGATGGTGGTGACGGCGGTGAGCATGCCGAGCGCGCCCAGCGAGTAGCCGACGGTCCAGGACACCCGGCCGGCGTAGTCGACGGGGCCCTCGAAGCCGAAGAGCCCGTAGACGACGTGGCTGATCTGTTCATAAACACCCGGATTGCCTACGACGCGGCCGGGGTGCGAGTTGACGATGACCAGGCCGAGGCCGATGGAGCCCGCGCTCATCAGCACGAAGTTGGCGAGCGCCTTCCATCGGCTGCGCGGGTCGGGCAGTGCCTTGAATTCACTCTGATGGCGCAGCAGGAGTGCCAGGAGCACCGCCGCGATGACCACGCCGATGATCGAGTGGCGGTACGTGAACTGCGCGACGGCACCCGCCGGCAGCAGCACCACGGCGGCCCGCCAGGCGCGGCGCTTGCGGCGCTTGAGCCCGTGGGCGAGCAGCAGGAGCAGGACGCCGGCGCTGAGGGCCAGGGCGGCGGCGAAGGGGCCGAAGGAGCCGGGCAGCACCTCGGTGACCGCGTGGATGCGGCTGTGCCGGAAGCGCGGGAAGACCCCCGCGGCGATGTCCAGCAGGCCGACGACCGTAACGGCGGTTCCCACGACTCCGGGGACGGACTCCGGTCGTGGGCCTCGGAGGATTCGGCTGACAGGCTTCGGAACCTGTCCCGACTTATCGCCATCTATCCTGCTAGACATCGCTTCCCGTTGCTCTGCGAGAGATCATGTGGCCGAAGGCCGCTGGGCCTTTCGTTGGGTGGTGCGTCCCCTAGGACGACATCGAAGGGGAGCGGGTTCACTCTTCCGTCGAGAAAAAACTAGTCCTGCCATAGAAAGTCGACTGACTGCTCATGGGTCTCACCAGTAATACGGTTCTGGCGCTGGCCATCCTTGCCGGTGTGCTGCTGTTCGCGGCCACGGTGTGGTTCTGGCCGAAGCTCTCGGGCCGCTCCTGGCGTTCGGTCGTCGGCCGGATCGGCCTGCTGCTGGCGACGCAGCTGGCGATGTTCGCGGCGATCGGTCTCGCGGCGAACAAGTCGTTCCTCTTCTACGGCTCCTGGGCCGACCTCTTCGGCCAGGAGACGTCGATCGGCAAGGTCGTCGACCACTCGATGAGCAGCGACGACATCAAGGTGGTCGACAAGCAGCACCTCGACGTGCCCGGCGGTGCCAAGCCTCCGGTCGGCGGCCAGATCCTGAAGGTGTCCGTGACGGGCCAGAAGTCGAAGATAACGAGCCCCGGATACGTGTGGCTGCCGCCGGAGTACTTCCAGCCGCAGTACAAGGACCGCAACTTCCCGGCCTCCATCGTCCTCACGGGCTACCCGGGCATGGCGGAGAACCTGATCAAAGGGCTCGACTACCCGATGAAGGCCTTCAGCCTGTCCAAGGCGGGCAAGATGAAGCCGATGATCATGGTCATGATGCGCCCGACGCCGGGAGCGCGCGACACCGAGTGCGTGGACATACCCGGTGGCCCGCAGACCGAGACCTTCTACGGCCAGGACCTTCCGCAGGCCATCCAGAACACCTTCCGGGTCGGCAAGAAGCCCGCGAACATGGGCTTCATCGGCAACTCCACGGGTGGTTACTGCGCCCTGAAGATGACCGCGCACTACCCGCAGACCTTCGGCGCCGCCGCGGGGCTGTCCGCGTACTACGAGGCCGCGGACGACCCGACGACCGGTGACCTCTTCCACGGGGACGCCAAGCTGAAGGCCCGAGCGAACGTGCTGGAGTCCCTCAAGGCCAAGCAGCCGACCGGTACGTCGTTCCTGGTCACCAGCAGCGAGAAGGGCGAGCCGAACCTCGCCGGCACGAAGAAGTTCATCAAGCTGGTCAAGGGCCCGGACCGGGTCTCCTCGATCATCCTCGACAGCGGCGGCCACAACTTCAACACCTGGCGCCGCGAGATCCCGCCGATGCTGGTGTGGATGAGCACCCGGATCCAGGCGTAGCGAGGACGACGGCGGGCACCGGCCCGGGGTTCAGGCCTCCTGCAGCCGGGCCCGGCGCAGGGCCCGGTGCACCCCCTCCGGGGTGAGTACGCCGATCAGCGCGCCGGAGTCGGGATCCGTGACCCCGATCCGCCCCGAGTCCTCCTGGAGCAGCAGCGCGAGCGCCTCGCGCAGACTGGCCCCCAGCGCCACTCCGGCGGTGGGGGCCTTTCCGTCGGCGGGGGAGACCTCGGCCAGGTCGGCCTGGGCCACCGCCGTGACGGCCAGCCGCTTCAGCCCCCGGTCGGAGCCGACGAAGCCGGCCACGTAGTCGGTCGCCGGGGCGCCCAGCACCTCGGCCGGGCGGGCGAACTGCTCGATGGTGCCCGCTCCGTAGACCGCGATGCGGTCCCCGAGCCGGACCGCCTCCTCCAGGTCGTGCGTGACCAGCAGGATCGTCTTGCGCACGGTCTTCTGGAGGGTGAGGAACTCGTTCTGGAGCCGCTCGCGCACCACCGGGTCCACCGCGCCGAACGGCTCGTCCATCAGCAGCACCGGCGGGTCCGCGGCGAGCGCCCGGGCCACGCCGACGCGCTGGCGCTGCCCGCCGGAGAGCTGCTCCGGGTAGCGGCCGCCGTAGACGGCCGGATCCAGCCCGACCAGGTCGAGGAGTTCCGCGGCCCGTGCGCGGGCCTTGGCCTTCGGGGTGCCGATGAGCTGCGGCACGGTGGCCGTGTTCTCCAGCACCGTCTTGTGCGGGAACAGCCCGACCTGCTGGATGACGTAGCCGATGCGCCGGCGCAGTTCGACCGGGTCGGCCTGCGCGATGTCCTCGCCGTTCAGCAGGATCCGGCCGGAGGTCGGCTCGATGAGCCGGTTGACCATTTTCATGGTGGTCGTCTTGCCGCAGCCGGACGGGCCCACCAGGGTGACCAGTTCGCCCTCGGCGACCTCGAAGGACAGGTCCGCGACGGCCGTGGTCCCGTCGGGGTAGCGCTTGGTCACTTGCTCGAATCGGATCACCCGCCCATCTTTCCCTACCCGCGGGGTCCATTTGTGAAGGGCGTGTTGCCCGCGTGCGAAGGATTCCGGCCATTGTCGGTGCCGGGGGTTATGGTCGCTCCTACGTACGATCGGCGACGGGGGGCGAGGAGCGATGGCCGGGCAGAGCTGCCTGGTGGCGAACGACTGGATCTGCTGGGAGTACGTCACCTCCCGCTCCCAGGAGCTCACCGACGCCACCCTCGAACACGTGTGGATCACGGCCGTGTCGGTGCTCATCGGCATCGCCGTGTCCGTCCCGCTCGCCCTGCTGGCCCGCCGCGGCCGCCACTGGGCGGCCCCCGTCCTCGGCATCACCACGCTGCTCTACACGGTCCCGTCGCTCGCCATGTTCTCCCTGCTGCTGCCGGTGTTCGGGCTCTCGGCGGCGCTGGTGGTGACCGGTCTGGTGCTGTATTCGCTGACCATCCTCGTGCGCAACGTGCTGGCCGGCCTCGAAGCCGTGCCCGAGGACGTACGGGAGGCCGCGCGCGGGATGGGGTACGGCCCGGGCCGGCTGCTGTGGCAGGTCGAACTGCCGCTGGCGCTGCCCGCCCTGCTGGCCGGCGTACGGATCGCGACCGTCTCCACGGTCGCGCTGACCACGGTCGGCTCCATCGTGGGCAAGGGCGGCCTCGGCAACCTCATCGCACCCGCCGTGAACAGCTCCTTCAAGGCCCAGGTGCTCACCGCATCGGTGCTGTGCGTGCTCCTCGCCCTGGTCGCGGACCTGGCGCTGCTCGGCCTCCAGCGGCTGCTCACGCCCTGGACGCGGGCGACGAAGGCGCCGCGCGCCAAGCGGGGCGGACCGGCCGGACCGGCTGGATCGGCCGGACGGGCCGCCGACGTGAAGGCGGGAGTCGTCTGATGGGCGTACTGGGACAGGCCTGGGACTGGCTGGCCGACGGGGCCAACTGGTCCGGGGAGAGCGGAGTCTGGCACCGGCTCGGCGAGCACGTGTACGTCAGCGGTGTCGCCTTGGCCCTGGCCTGCGCGCTGGCCCTCCCGGTCGGGCTGTGGCTGGGGCACCTCGGCAAGGGCGGCGGCCTCGCGATCAACGTCTCCAACATCGGGCGGGCCGTCCCGGTCTTCGCGGTGCTGGCGCTGTTCATGGTCTCCCCGCTGCGCAGCGCCGGGTACGTGCCCACCATCGCCGCGCTGGTCCTGTTCGCCGTCCCGCCGCTCCTGACCAACGCCTACGTCGGCATGCGCGAGGTCGACCGCTCGGTCGTGGAGGCCGCGCGGGGCATGGGCATGTCCGGCCGCCAGCTCTTCTGGCGCGTGGAACTGCCGCTCGCCCGCGGGCTGGTGATGACGGGGCTGCGCTCGGGCGCCGTCCAGGTCATCGCCACGGCCACCATCGCCGCCATGGTCGGCCAGGGCGGCCTCGGCCGGATCATCACCGCCGGCTTCAACACGTACAACACCCCGCAGGTCGTCGCGGGCGCCCTGCTGGTCGCCGCGCTGGCGCTGCTGGTGGAGGGCGCGCTGGTGGCGGCCGACCGGCTGCTGCCGGGCGCGCCCGCCCGCGCGACCGCCCGCTGAGCGGGCCCCGGCACGTCGGCCCGTCCCTTGTTGCCCCACCCCTTGAAGGAGATTGAGATGAGCAAGTCCACGCGCGCCCTCGGCGCGGCCCTGGGCGCGGTCGCCCTGACCGCATCGCTCGCCGCGTGCGGCGGCGACAGCCTGGAGAAGACCAAGGACGGTGGCTCCTCCGCCGCCGCCTCCGGGTCCTCCGAGGGCGGCAAGGGCGGCAAGCTGGTGATCGGCGCCGCCGGCTTCACCGAGTCCAACGTGCTGGCCGAGCTGTACGCGCAGGTCCTCAAGGACGCCGGCTACGACACGTCGATCACCACGGTCAGCAACCGCGAGCTGTACGAACCCTCGCTGGAGAAGGGCGAGATCGACGTCGTCCCGGAGTACGCGGCGACCCTCGCGGAGTTCCTCAACGCCAAGGTGAACGGTGCCAAGGCGCCGACGGAGAAGCCGGTCGCGTCGAGCGACGTGACGGCGACGGTGGCGGCCCTGGAGAAGCTGGCGGGCCCGCTGGGGCTGAAGGCGCTGCCGGCGGGCTCGGCGGTCGACCAGAACGCCTTCGCGGTGAGCAAGGAATTCGCCACGAAGAACAATCTCAAGACCCTTTCCGATCTGGGCAAGTCCGGTCTGAAGGTGAAGATCGCGGCGGGTGACGAATGCGCGGTGCGGCCCTTCTGCGCACCCGGATTGAAGACCACGTACGGAATCGACGTGTCCGGTATCGACCCCAAGGGCGTCGGGACCCCGCAGGCCAAGCAGGCGGTCAAGGACGGCGCGGACCAGCTGGTCCTGACCACCACCACGGACGCCACCCTCGACAGCTTCGGCCTGGTGCTGCTGGAGGACGACAAGAAGCTCCAGAACGCCGACAACGTGCTCCCGGTGGTCAACGCCAAGGACGCCGGCGCCCCCGAGATCGCGGCCGCCCTCGACAAGATCACCAAGGCGCTCACCACCGCCGATCTGGTCGAGCTGAACCGCAAGATCGACGCCGAGCGTGCCAAGCCGGCGGATGTCGCCAAGGCCTACCTGGAGTCCAAGGGACTGCTGAAGAAGTAGGAGTTGCGCCTTTCGTGCGCCGAGTGCGGTAACCGCTCGGGAACAGATTCCCGGGCGGCTACCCCACACCCTGTCCACGCCCTGTAAATTTCAGGCCATGCCCCGTGGACGCCACCGCAATCCCGAACCTCTTCACCGGCTGCTCACGCCGAGCGCCGTCGCCGGTGTGTCCGTCGTCGGCGCAGGCGCCGCCTGGCTGCTCGCGGAACCGATGGCGCTGCGCCTGCTCGTGGCGCTCACCGCGGCCGCCGGGCTGACCGGCGCCGTCGTCATGCGCGCGTGGGACCTGGCGGCGGGCCGCCGGGTCACCGAGCTCGGGCGCGAGCGGGTCAAGGACGAGTGGCGCACGGACGAGCGGATAGCCGAGCTCGAATCCGACCTCGAAGAGGCCCGGGTGCTGCGCGGCAAGCTCGACGCCAAACTGCGCGCCAAGCGGGTCGAACTCGCGGGCCTGCGCGGGGAACACGCCTCGCTGCTGCGCCGATACGCCACCGCCGAGACCGAGCGGGCGAGCGCCCTGGAGGGACGCCGGCTGCTGGCCATCGAGGCCGCGGCCCCGGCGGCTTCCACCCCCGCTCCCAAGGAACTTCCGGCGGTCACCGAGGAGCGCACCAGCGCGGGCGCCGCCACCTCGGTGGGCTTCGCCCGCGCCCACGCCGCGCTCGTGGCGCTGGCCGACAAGACGGCCAAGGCCACCGGGCCCGGGCCCGGACCCGGACCCAAGGGCCCGAGCGGCCCTCCCGCCCTCCCGGCGGGCCCCAAGGCCCCCGCGGCTCCGGCCCTCCCGGCCGCACCCGCCGGTTCGGCCGGTGCGGCGAAGCCCGCCGCCCCCGCCGGTTCGGCGAAGCCCGTCGCATCCGCCGCCCCGGCGAAGCCCGCCGCGCTGGAGGCGCACTCCCGCCCCGCGCTCACCGGCCCCGCGCTCACCGGCCCGGTGCCCGCCGGCCCGGCGGCGGCCGTCCCCGCGCGCCGTCTCGCGGCCGCGGTGGCCCCGTACGCCGAGCACCGCCGGCCCACCTCGCGCGTCGAGGGCGGTTTCGACTTCTTCGGTGCGAAGACCGCGGCGCAGGCCCGCGCGGCGATCGAGTCCGTCCAGAACGAGGACCTCGCCGATGTCGTCGGCGCGGAGGCCCTCGCCGTCCACGAGGCGGAGTCCGCTCAGGGCGGGGCGGCCGAGCCGGAGTTCAAGGATCCTGCCGCGGAGGAGCGCGCCGTGGGCCAGGTCATCGACCTGACCGCCCACGACGAGACCGAGCCGATCGACGTGGTGCAGCTGCGCGCGGCGAGCTCCTAGGCCGTTCCGCCCCGGCGTTCTAGCGCAGCGAGTCGAACCAGCGGACCGCCTGGGGTGCCGAGCGGATCGCCGAGGTGAAGTGGTCGGCGTCCGCCCCCTGGTCGACGACCTTCGCCCGGACCCCGTGGCGGGCCAGATCGGCCGCACAGGCGAGGGCGTTGGCGAAGGGCACGTCGGTGTCGCCCGAGCCGCCGTAGAGGCGGACCGGGGCGGCCGGCTTCCAGTCGCAGGCCTCGTCGTTGGCCTTCAGGGCCGTGCGCAGGGCTCCGTGCGGGGCGCGGATGTTCTCGTACCAGGCCGGGGTGAGCAGTTCCTCCGGTGAGGCGGGGAGTCCGGCCGCGATGTCCTCCACCTGGTGGCTCCCGTCGAACAGGCTTTCCACAACCTGTGCATAAGGTGCGCGGAACACCTCGGCCGGGTCCGCGTAGAGCGGGTGCAGCCTGTTCTGCGCGGTGAGGAAGTACGTCAGGTAGAAGACGGCGGTGCGCGGGGCGACCCGGCCGTCGGTGATGCCGGGCAGTTCGGAGCCGTCCAGGTCGTACGGCCCGGCGATCGGGGCCAGCCCGCGGAGCCGGAAGCCGCTGCCGGGACGCGACAGTTCGCGGCCCAGGGCCATCGCGACCTGGCCCCCCTGGGAGAAGCCGGTGGCGTAGACGTCCCGGGTGACGGGGCGCCCCAGCCGGCCGGCCGCGGTTCGGGCGGCTTCCAGCATGTCCACGGAGGCGGTGACCGAGGACCGGGTGTCCATGTACGGGTGGGCCCCCGGCCCGCCGCCCAGGCCCAGGTAGTCCGGAGCGGCGACGGCGCGGCCGGCGGAGGCGTGCAGGTAGGGCGTGAGCCGGTTGTAGCCCGCGCCTCCCGAGGGGGCGTCGTCGCGGGTGGCGACCGTGCCGTGGGTGTCGGAGACCAGGTCGAGCCGGTGCGGGCCCCCTCGCGGGAGGACCAGCAGGCCGGTGGCGGTGGTCGGTCGGCCCTGAGGGTCGACGGTGGCGTAGGTGAGCCGGTAGGCGGCGACGCCGTACCGCACGGTGGACGCGTCGAAGCCGAGCGGGGCCAGGCGTGCGGTGACCTCCGCGGGGGCGAGCCGCTCCAGGGGGATGAGGGAGATGAGGTGCCCGCGGCCGCTCTGCGCGGACGCCGTGGCCGCGGGACTCCCCGTCGGGGCGGCGGGCGCCGCGAGCGCCACGGGCGCGGCGAGCCCGCCGAGGACGGCGGCGAGGACCACGGCGGCGGCGCCGCGCCGGAGCCGGAGGCGGTTGCTCTGCTTCTGCTGGGTCGTCATGCTCCGAAGCTACGGAGCGGCGGACATCCCCGACATCCGGCTACCTGGCGGCTGTTACGGGTGCTGCCCCCCGTGCTTCCCCCCCCGTCCGGGCCTAGAACAGCGGGAGTTGGCCCGGCAGCGGGGACAGGGTGAAGCCGTCCAGGGTGGGGGCACTGGCGCCGAGGGTCACGCGGGCGCGGGAGCCGGGGCAGGAGACGAGGTCCCCGCGGCCCCGTCCGGCGGGCGGGTCGTGGCGGGCGATCCGCCCGGCGGTGACGGCGCAGTCGCGGCCGCAGGAGGGGCAGGCCCGGCGGGGTGAGAGGGACATCCCCCCAGTCTGCCCTGCCGCTACGACATCGGCCCGGCCCGCCGCTTCGGGCCGGCCCCCTTCGCGGTCACCCCTCGCGGCCGGCCGCCCAGCTCTCGTGGGCCCGGCTCACCCGGGCCCACAGGGCCGTGCGGTCCGTCGGGGTCAGGTCGTCGAGCGCGCGGCCGAAGACGCCCTCCAGCACGGCGTAGAACTCCTCCGGGCCGTCGAGCACCCGCTTCGCGTTCCCCTTCACGGGGTCGGTCCGGCTCAGCACCCGCCCCCGCAGGGCGTCGATGCCGTCCGCGTCGCGGCGCAGGGCCGCGAAGGTCCGTACGAAACCGGAGTCCGCGGAGGTCGACAGCCGGAGGTGCTCGGCCTCGAAGCCGGCCGCTCCCGCCGTCCCGGCGGGCTCCGCACGGAAGTTCACGAGCGGGGCGGAGCTGCCGGGGTGGCGGTAGAGCCAGCCCAGCGAGGGCAGCCGCTCCAGGGAGTAGGTGAAGGCGCCCTGGCGGTAGGTGCCTTCGCGCAGGGGCAGCGGCTCGTGCGGGCCGTCTCCGAGCCCGGCGTCCACGTAGTAGACGCCCTCCGCGTCGGGCGCCGCCCCCGGCACGCGGACGGTGAGTGCCAGGTGGTCGCCGCTCACGCCCCGCAGGGCCTCCTCGGACTGGGACTCCTCGTACACGCCGCCCACATGGCGGGTGACCTCGTAGCCGAGGTGGTCGAGGAGCATCGCGAAGGCCCCGTTGAGGTGGAAGCAGTAGCCCCCGCGTCCGGCGGCGAAGCGGCGCGCCGACAGCTCGGGGTCGATGCCGGGGGCGCGGCCGAGCTGGATGTCGACGTTCTCGTACGGGACGCGCTCCAGGTGCGCCCGCTGGAGGGCGAACAGCCCCTCGACGGACGGCGCACCCGGCTCCTCGATGCCGAGCCGCCGCAGGTAGGCGGCGACTATGGCGGAGTGCGGTTGCGGGTTTGCTGATGCGCCGGAGGTCATGCGGGCAGCCTAGGGCGTGTCCGCAAAGTAGCGCCTGCCTCGCGACGCCCGGCACGTGCTCTCGGCGCACCGGGCGAAAACCCGAGTACGTCCAGTACACGGGCTTCCGCCCGGCCGCTCGCCCCCGGCCGGCCCCTCGCACGCCGATTGCTCGGCGATTACTTGTCGATGTCGCCGACGACGAAGAACAGGGAGCCCAGGATCGAGACCATGTCCGCGACCAGCTGCCCGGGGAGCAGGACCGCCAGGGCCTGGATGTTGTTGTACGACGCCGAGCGCAGCTTCAGCCGGTACGGGGTCTTCTCGCCCTTGGAGACCAGGTAGTAGCCGTTGATCCCCAGCGGATTCTCGGTCCACGCGTACGTCTCGCCCTCGGGCGCCTTCAGCACCTTCGGCAGCCGCTGGTTGATCGGGCCGGGCGCCAGCTCCGCCATCCGGTCCAGGCAGGCGACCGCGATGTCCAGCGCGTTGTGGGTCTGCTCCAGCAGGACCTCGAAGCGGGCCAGGCAGTCGCCCTCGGTGCGGGTGACGACCTTCAGGACGTCCTGGAGCTCGCCGTAGGCCAGGTACGGCTCGTCGCGGCGCAGGTCGAAGTCGACGCCGGAGGCGCGGGCGATCGGGCCGGAGACCCCGTACGCGTGCACGGCTTCGGCGGACAGGACGCCGACGCCGCGGGTGCGGGCGCGGAAGATCTCGTTGCCGCGCACCAGGTCGTCGTAGACGTGCATGCGCGTGTTGACGTCGGCGATGGCGGCGCGGGCCCGGCCCAGCCAGCCGGCCGGGAGGTCCTCCTTGAGGCCGCCGACGCGGTTGAACATGTAGTGCATGCGCCCGCCGGAGATCTCCTCCATGACGGCCTGCAGCTCCTCGCGCTCGCGGAACGCGTGGAAGATCGGGGTGATGCCGCCCAGCTCCAGGGGGTACGAGCCGAGGAACATCAGGTGGTTCAGGACCCGGTTCAGCTCGGCGAGCAGGGTCCGCATCCACACGGCCCGCTCGGGCACCTCCATGCCGAGCATCCGCTCGACGGCCATGACGACGCCCAGCTCGTTGGAGAACGCGGACAGCCAGTCGTGGCGGTTCGCGAGCATCACGATCTGCCGGTAGTCGCGGGCCTCGAAGAGCTTCTCGGCACCGCGGTGCATGTAGCCGACCACCGGCTCGGCGCTGACGATGCGCTCGCCGTCCAGGACGAGGCGCAGGCGCAGCACGCCGTGCGTGGAAGGGTGCTGGGGGCCGATGTTGAGCACCATGTCGGTGCTCTCCGCCGCGCCGCCGATGCCGACCGTGGTCTCCGTCATGGCGGCATTGTCTCAGCCGGCGGGGGTGGGTCGCGGCCCGGTCCGGATTCCGGATCGGGAGCGGCGGCCGACGGGCGCCGCAAGCCCGGCCCGATCCGAGGGGCACGCCCCTAGGGTGGGGGGATGGACACGGGGACAGAGGGTGAGGCGGGTCCGCCGGAGTGGGTGGGGCTGCTGGGAGGGCTGCTGACGCTGCGCAGGCTCCTGCTGGCGCTGTGGATGTCCCTCTTCGCGGTGGTGACGGCCGTCGTGCTGGCGCTGACCGCCGGGCCGGGGTGGGCGGCGCTCGGCGGGTTCTGGCTGGTGGTGCTGGCCTGGGGCTGGGTGCTGCTCGGGCGCAACTGGCGGTCGTGGCGGTACGCGGAGCGCGCGGACGACCTGCTGATCAGCCGGGGCGTGATGTGGCGGGAGCAGACCGTGGTCCCGTACGGGCGGATGCAGCTGGTGGAGGTGACCTCGGGGCCCCTGGAGCGCCGCTTCGGGCTGGCCACCGTGCAGCTCCACACGGCCGCGGCGGCCACCGACGCCACGATCCCCGGACTCGCGCCCGAGGAGGCGGAACGGCTGCGCGACCGGCTGACGGAACTCGGCGAGGCAAGGTCGGCGGGGCTGTGACCCCGTCGGCCGGCGCGGAGTCCGCGGGGCCTGCGGAGCCCGCGCAGCCCACGCAGTCCGCGGAGTCCGCAGGACCCGCGGCGTCCGCCGCGTCCGCGTCCGCGCAGGAGCGGCGGTTGCACTTCCTCACGCCGCTGCGCCGGGCCTGGGTGCCGATCGCCGCGACCATCGGCATCGTCGCCCAGCAGGGCGAGAACCTCGCCGAGTGGGCGACGGCCGTCTCCACCGTCCTGCGGATCCTCGCGCTGGCGGCCCTGGTGCTCGTCTTCGGCGTCTACGGCTTCCTCAGCTGGTGGTTCACGCACTACGCGGTCACCGACACCGAACTGCGCATCCGCAGCGGGCTCCTCTTCCGCCGCACCGCGCACATCCGCCTCGACCGGATCCAGGCGGTCGACGTCACCCGCCCCCTGCTGGCCCGGCTCGCGGGCGTCGCCAAGCTGCGGCTCGACGTCATCGGTACGGAGGCCAAGGACGAGCTGGCCTTCCTCGCGGAGAAGGACGCCGTCTCGCTCCGCGCCGAGCTGCTCGCCCGCGCGGCCGGATTCACCCCGGCCGAGGCCCCGCTGCTGGGCGAGGCCCCCGAGCGGGAGCTGCTCCGCGTGGAGCCGCGCGATCTGGCGATGTCCCTGCTGCTCACCATGACCACCTGGGTGATCATCGCCGGCGGGATCGCCGGCCCCTTGCTCGTGTGGTGGTTCAGCTCCAACCCGTGGGTGGCCGTCGTCACCCTGCTCCCGGTGCTGGGAGCGATGTGGGCGGGGAGCGCCGGCCGCTTCCTCGCCGAGTACGACTGGCGGGTCGCCGAGTCCCCGGACGGGCTCCGGCTCGACCACGGGCTCCTCGACCGCGTGCACGAGACGGTGCCGCCGGGGCGCGTGCAGACGGTACGGATCGTCGAGCCGCTGCTGTGGCGCCGGCGCGGCTGGGTCCGGGTGGAGCTGGCGGTGGCCGGCTCCAAGAACGACGTCCTGGTCCCGGTGGCCACCCGGGCCGCCGCCCACGCCGTCGTGGCGCGGGTGCTGCCCGGCGTCGACCTGGGGGCCCTCGTCTTCGAGCCCTCGCCGCGGAGCGGATCGCGCTGGGTGGTGCCGGTGTGGTGGAAGGGGTATGGCCTGGCCGTGTCCGCGGACGTGTTCGCTGCCCGCCACGGCCGCCTGTGCCGGCGTACGGAGATCGTGCCGCACGCCAAGGTGCAGAGCGTGCGCCGCTCCCAGGGCCCCTGGCAGCGCGCCCGAGGGGTGGCGGACGTGCACGTGGACACCGGTGCGAACGGCACGGTCACGGCCCGCTTGCGCGCGGCGGCGGAGGCCGCCGAACTGCTCCACGCCCAGGCGGCCCGCTCCCGGACCTCCCGGGCCGTGGCCCGCCCGGACCGCTGGATGACCTGACAGCGGCCGGGCCCGGGGGCTACGCCGCCCCGCCGCCGCCCGCGCGGACCAGGCCGGTCTCGTACGCCAGGACCACGACCTGCACCCGGTCGCGCAGGTTCAGCTTGGTCAGGATGCGGCCCACGTGGGTCTTGACCGTGGCCTCCGACAGGACCAGGCGGGCGGCGATCTCGCCGTTGGACAGGCCCTGGGCGACCAGCAGCATGACCTCGCGCTCGCGCTCCGTCAGCCGCTCGACGTCCTTGTTCCGCGGCTCGGCCGAGGTCGTCGGGAGCATCGGCGCGAACCGGTCCAGCAGCCGGCGCGTCGTGGACGGGGCGACGACCGCGTCCCCGCTGTGCACCGAGCGGATCGCGGCCAGCAGCTCGCCCGGCGGGACGTCCTTGAGCATGAACCCGCTCGCGCCCGCCTTCAGGCCCGAGAAGGCGTACTCGTCGAGGTCGAAGGTGGTCAGGATGATGACCTTGGGGTGTTCCTCGGGCTCGCAGATGCGGCGGGTCGCCTCGACCCCGTCGAGGCGGGGCATGCGGACGTCCATCAGCACCACGTCCACCTTGGTGGCCCGCAGCACCTCCAGCGCCTCCAGGCCGTCGCCGGCCTCGGCGACGACCTCCATGTCGGGCTGCGCCGCGAGCACCATCCGGAAACCGGTGCGCAGCAGTACTTGGTCGTCGACCAGCATCACGCGGATCGAGGGGCCGGTGGGGAAGGACATGGTCACCTTTTCTTCAGGGGGAGCAGGGCGCTGATCCGGAAGCCGCCACCGGGCCGGGGGCCCGCGTCGAGGGTGCCCCCGACCATACCGATGCGTTCGCGCATGCCGATCAGCCCGTGTCCGGCGCCGTCCGCGCCGCCGTCCGTGTACAGCTCGCGGGCCGCGCCCCGGCCGTCGTCCTCGACGAGCAGGCCGAGCCCGTCGTCGAAGTAGACGAGCCGCACGCTGGCCTTCGCGGTGGGGCCGCCGTGCTTGCGGGTGTTCGTCAGCGCCTCCTGGACGATCCGGTACGCCGTCAGCTCCACGCCGCTGGGCAGCTTGCGCGGGGCGCCCTCGACCTCGAAGTCCACCGTGAGCCCGGCGGCCCGTACCTGCTCGACGAGTACCTCGATCTGCTCCACGTCGGGCTGCGGCACGTAGTCCTCGGACTCCTGCGGCTCGCCGGTGCGCAGTACGCCCAGCAGCCGGCGCATCTCGGCGAGGGCCAGGCGCCCGGTGCCGGAGATGGTCTGCAGGGCCTCCTTGGCCTGCTCGGGGGCCGCGTCCATCACGTAGGCGGCGCCGTCGGCCTGGACGACCATCACCGAGACGTTGTGCGCGACGACGTCGTGCAGTTCGCGGGCGATCCGGGCCCGCTCGGCGGCGACGGCCACCTTGGCCTGGGCCGCGCGCTCCTGTTCCAGGCGCTGGTTGCGCTCGACGAGCTGGGCGTAATAGGCCCGGCGGGTGCGCAGGGAATCGCCCGTCACCCAGGCGAGGGCGAACGGGATCATCATGAACACGACGAAGAGCAGGTTGTCGGTGGCGGAGTTCGACTTGTCCACGCCGTTGCGCAGGAAGTACAGCGCGGAGGCGCTCAGCCCCCAGCCGAGGGCCGTGCGCGAGACCCAGCGCGGCACGTCGGAGGCGGCCACCGTGAAGAGGACCACGAGCATCGCGAAGTCGTAGAAGTTCGCCTCCGCGCCGATGGCCAGTTGGTAGAGGCCGGTGGCGACGGTGAGCCAGAAGACCGGCACGGTCCACTTGCGGCGCAGCGCGATGGCGCTGCTCAGCGCCACCACACAGGGGGTGGCGAGCAGCGCGGCGGCCGTGCCCTGGTGCATCGAGGCGACGATGGCCATCGAGAACCCGAAGAAGAGGACAGCCCAGAAGCTGTCGACGCCCGTCGGGTGTCTGCGGAGGAAATCGTAGAGGCGCTGCACGTAACCCAGAGTAGGGACAGCCGATAGGTGCTGGAGTCAACCAGAGGGGCGATCCGTGCGACGCGCGAGTACTACCCGAGGTGGAGACGACCATAACCTTTCAGCGATGAGCACTCAGGGTGAAGGCACGGGACAAGCGGATCAGCAGGCGGGTCCGGTGCGCTGGCGGACGGCGATGGAGCGGGCGCTGTACGGCCCCGACGGCTTCTACGTACGCCCCGGCGGGCCCGGCCCCGCAGGGCATTTCCGCACGTCGGTGCATGCCTCGCCGCTCTACGCGCGGGCCGTGGCCCGGCTGCTCCTGTGGGTGGACGGGGAACTCGGCCGCCCGGATGAGCTGGACCTCGTCGACGTAGGGGCCGGCCGCGGGGAGCTGCTGGCCGGGGTGCTGTCGGCGCTGCCGCCGGAGACGGCCGCGCGGGTGAGGCCGTACGGGGTGGAACGCGCGGAGCGGCCCGCCGGGCTCGACGGGCGGATCCACTGGGTGAGCGAACCGCCCCGGGGGACCCGGGGGCTGCTCTTCGCCAACGAGTGGCTCGACAACGTACCGCTGGACCTCGCCGAGGACGGCCGCTACGTGGAGGTCGCGCGGGACGGCACGGAGCGCCCGGGCGGTCCCTTGGACGGGCCGGACCTGGCCTGGCTGGAGCGGTGGTGGCCGCGGGCGGGCGCGGGGGCCGGCGCGGAGTCCGGCGGGGGCCGGGCGGAGATCGGCCGGCCGCGCGACGAGGCCTGGGCCGCGGCCGTCGCCACGGTGGAGCGGGGACTCGCGGTCGCCGTGGACTACGCCCACACCCGGGAGGCCCGTCCGCCCTTCGGGACGCTGACCGGCTTCCGGGCCGGGCGGGAGACCGCCCCCGTGCCGGACGGGAGCTGCGACGTCACCGCGCACGTGGCGCTCGACGCGTGCGCGGGGCCGGGGGCGGTCCTGTGGACCCAGCGGGACGCGCTGGCCGCCCTCGGCGTCTCGGGGGCCCGGCCCCCGCTGACCCTGGCCTCCACCGACCCGGCGGCGTACGTCCGCGCGCTGTCCCTGGCGGGGGAGGCCGCGGAACTCACCGCCCGCGGCGGGCTGGGCGACTTCGGCTGGCTGGTCCAGCCGGTCGGGGTGGCCGCCTGGCCGGGGTAGCGGCGGCGTCTGGGGGCGGGTGGGGACTCGGCGCCGCGTAGCGGCCGCACCGTCCCCGACCCGCCCCCGTTGCGGCTACTCCGTCTCGTGGTCGTGGCCCTCGTGGAGGCCACCACCGCTGCCCGAGCCGTCGGTCGGCTGCGCCGGCACCGGCTTCGACAGCGGCGCCAGGTCGTACGCGTAGTGACCCACCGCGTCCGCGATGACGTCGACGTTGATGTCGAGCGCCTTCTGGTCGATGTTCGCCAGGGTGTCGCCCGCGCCGTGGTAGTTCACGTCGTACGCGACCCCGGCCTGCCCGCCGAACTTCGCCGCCTGCGCCGGCGTCTTGATGCCCTCGGCGCCCGTGAACGTACCGCCCGAGGGGATGCCGACCGCGATGAACGGGCCGTAGTCCGAGCGGCCCGAGAAGTCGGTGCCCTCGCGCGGGATGCTCTTGGAGTCGAGGAAGTCGTTGATCCCCTTCTCCAGCTGCGCCGAGCCCTCGGGGCCGGGGCCCGAGCCGACCTTGTCCGAGTCGTCGCCGTCGTAGACGAAGTACGCGGCGTTCGGCGAGGCGATCATGTCGAAGTTCAAGTAGAGCTTGATCTGCTTCTTCTGCACCTCCGTCAGCCCGTCGACGTACGCCTCGGAGCCGAGCAGGCCGAACTCCTCCGCCGACCACCAGGCGAACTTGACCTTGTTCTTGATCTTCGTCTGGCTGCTCGCGAGCTTCTGCGCGACCTGGAGGATGCCCGCCGAGCCGGAGCCGTTGTCGTTGATGCCCGGGCCCTTCGCGACGGAGTCGAGGTGCGCGCCGAGGAAGACGGTGTTGTTCTCGTCGCCGCCCCGCGTCTCCGCGACGACGTTGTACGTCTTGCGGTTCTCCCGGAACTCGCGGATGTCGAGGGTGACCTCGACCGGCCCCGCGGCGGCGTCGGCGGCGAGCCGCTGGCCCTCGGCCAGCGTGACACCGCCGGTCGGGATCTTGCCCGCGTCGGCCGCGCCGATGGTGCCGTTGAGGGCGCCCTCGGTGTTGTTGTAGATCACCGCGCCGACCGCGCCGGCGTCGGCCGCGTTCTGCTGCTTGACCGCGAAGGCGCAGCCGCCGCGCTTGATCAGCGCGACCTTGCCGGTAAAGGCGCCCGCGGCGAAGTCGGCGGGCTCGCAGCCGTTGGTGCCGTCGGCGTCGACCGGGGCGGCGGCGATCTGCGCCGTCACACCGTTCGCCGGACCGCTGGCGGTGTACGTCATCAGCTTGATCGGGACGTCGCGGCCGGCCGGGCCGTTGACCTTCAGGGTCTCGGCGATCGTCTCGACGAACACGAAGTCGAACTCGTTCTTGGTGACCTTGTATCCGGCCGCCCGCATGACGAGCTCGACGTACTGGGCCGACTGGACGTGGCCCTTGGAACCCGCCACACGGGTGCCCTTGTTGTAGTCGGCGATGGCCTGGAAGACCTTCAGGTGGTTGTTGGCACCCTTGCCGGTGGAGTCCTTGACCAGCTTGCGGGCCAGGGCGTCACCCCGGGCGGCATCGCTCTGCGGGCTGCCGGTGGCACCGGCGGGTCCGGCGAGGAGCAGCGGGGAGACGAGGGCCGCGGCCGCCAGGGCGGCGGTGGCTGCGGCTATACGGCGTGAGGGCATGAAAGTCCTTCCACGGCAGATGCGGGAGCGCATGCGGATGGCGTGTGGCGTGTGGCACGGAGCGTGTGGCACGGAGCGTGTGGCACGGAGCGTGTGGCACGGAGCGTGTGGCATGGGGCGTACGGCGGTGCGGGGACGCGAAGGCGGACGCAGGTCAGGTGCGTGCGCCGGATTCGGGGGAGCGGTGGACGCACGTTAGACATCAAGTGGCGGCCATGGCCAGACTTTTCACTGATTCCGGTTTGTGAAATCCGTATATCGGATCATCTGAGCCGTCGAAATCCGGCCAGTGCCCGCTCTGTGTGCCGGTCCGGCCCGTGGAGCCGCCACAGGCCCTTGGCGGGCCTGCCGCCGGCCTGTCATAGGCCTACTGCGGGCCTACCGCAGGATGCCCTCGATGAAGTCGGAGCCGATGCGTGCGACCGTCGCCAGGTCCAGCTGGTGCTGGACGTACCGCCCTTGGCGGCGGGTCTGGATCAGGCCGGCCTTCTTCAGCACCGTCAGATGGCGGGACACCTCAGGGGCCGTGATCCCGTGCGCGGCCGCCAACTCGCCGGTCGTGTACGGGGCGCGCGCCAGATTGCGGCACAGCATCATCCGCATCGGATGCGCCAGAGCCTCCATGCGCCGCTGCATCAACTCCACCGACCCCGGTGAGGAGGCCAGTTCGGGAGAGCCGAGCGGGTAGTGGATCACCGGACGCCAGCCGGGGGCGTGCAGCACCAGCAGGTGGGGCCAGCCGAAGTTCGTGGGCACGAACAGCAGGCCGTCACCTATTCGGGGATCGGTCGCGGTCGTGGACCCGTGGACCATCTTGTCCACCGTGACGGTGTTCAGCCCCTCGTCGACGCTCAGCGCCGAGGAGACCTCCTTCAGGACGGCGGGCAGCCCCTTGCGGCGCAGCACCTCCGTCTTGTGCCGGGCGTCCGCGCTCTGGCGGGGCTCGACGCGACGCCAGGTCTCCGCGAAGAAGGCCTCGTCGCAGTCCTCCATCAGCCGGCGCAGCCAGACGCGGACACCGGCGGTGTCGTCGAGCACCCGCACGGCGAAGGCCAGCTGCTGCGGCCCGCGCGCGGAGGCCGTCTCCAGGGCCTTCGCCCGGGCGAGCGGGTCCGAGAGCGGGGACGGCCCGCCGTCGTCGTTGTAGAGGGCCAGCCGGCAGTGCTCCAGGGCGGCCGTCACGAACCGCTCGTCGTCCAGCCGGTCGAGCACGTCGAGCTCGGCGGCGAGCGTGGCCCCGGGCAGGCCGGAGCCGCCGGGAATCCCGGCGAAGGCCATGAACAGGTCGGCGAAGGAGCTGCGCCACATGAAATCGCCCTCGAGCAGCCGGTCCGCGAGGTCCGGGTCCAGCGCGGCGGCGGTGATGGAGGTCCAGGAGGCGAGCCCGGGGTGATGGCCGGGCTGGGAGAGCGCGTGCAACGCCATGCAGAGCTCTGCGAGCGGGGATGGCGCGAAGCCGATCCGCTCCGCGGGGAGCCCGGTGATGTCGATGGTGACGCTCATCGGATCATTCTGCCGCCGCGGGGCGCGCGCGGGCGCCAGGCCACGCCCCCTTCCCCCACGTGGCCGAGCGCCGTTGCCGGGGACGCTGTCCCCGGGCCCCTGCGCCTCAAGCGCCGGCGGGGCTGGGGTGGGCACCCGGTCGGCGGGTTCCCGTCGGCCGAGGGCGACCCCGCAGGGGCGATTGATGACCTCCGTCAATCCGCGCGCGCAGCACCCGCGGCCAGGTTCAGGCTGACCGCATGACCGCGATCGAGCAGTACCTCGTCGACACCTACCGGGCCTCACAGCACGGCACCCCGATGCCCCCGCCGCCGGGCCGCGACGACGTGGCCGTCTTGCTTGCGGCCCGCGCCTACGAGCAGTTCCAGGCCGTGCTCGACGGCGCCCCGGCCCACCACCCCTGGCGCTCGGCCCTGCGCCGCGTGCTGACCCGCCGGTACCCGGTCTGACCGCCGTGGCCCAGGGGCTTGCCGGCCGGGCTGCGGGCCGCCCTCGGTCCTGCCGGGGCCGGGGCCGGGGCCCGGGGGTCGGTGGGCCCGGGCCTGGTCTTGCCCGGCCGGGTTAGAGGCGGGCCACGAAGTCGGCCACCGCTGTGGTGACTTCGGCCTCCGTCCAGGACAGGCCCGGGCGGGTGACCTCGACCTCCGTCACCGACAGGCCCGGCGGGCCGTCGGGGGACCAGCGGCGGAAGAGGACCGTGCCCGTCTCCTCCGCCAGGCGGACACCCGCCTCGGTGAGGCGGTCCGCGTCGTACGGGAGCCACACCTGGAACTGGTGGGTGTGCGGCACCTCCGGGTGAACCCGGAACCAGGGCACCTCCGGAGCCGCGGCGAGCGCCGAGGACAGGGCGGACGCCACCGCGCGCGCCTTGGCCACGTAGGAGGGGAGTCGCGGGAGTTCCCGTTCGAGTCCGGCCAGGGCGGACAGCGCGGCCGGGAACTGCCGGAAGATCTGGCCCCCGTACCGGTGCCGCCAGACCTTCGACTCCGCCACGAGCGACGCCGATCCGGCGAGGGCGGCCCCGCTGATGCCCCCGAGGGACTTGTAGAAGGAGACGTACACCGAGTCCGCCAGCGCCGCGATCTCCGGCAGCGTCCGGCCGAAGTGGACCGTCGACTCCCAGAGCCGGGCCCCGTCGAAGTGGACGACCGCGTCCCGTTCCCGGGCGGCGTCCACCAGGGCCGACAGCTCCTCCCAGGTCGGGAGCAGGAAGCCCGCGTCCCGGAGCGGAAGCTCCAGCATCAGCGTCCCGAACGGTTCCGGCAGCTCGGCGACCTCGGACGCGGTCGGCTGGCGCGGTTCGCCCGTCGGGTGGACGGTCCGCAGCCCCGAGACGACCGACAGCGCGCCGCCCTCCCACCGTTCCGGGTGGCTCGTCGGGTGCAGGGCGACCACCGGGTTCCCGGTCCGGCCGGCCCAGCAGCGCAGCGCGATCTGCTGGGCCATGGTCCCGGTCGGGAAGAACGCCGCGTCCTGCGTGCCGAGCAGCTCCGCGACCCGGCGCTCCAGCCGCTCCACGACGCCGTTGCCGTAGACGTCGCCCGGCTCGTCCGGGTCCGTGACCTGCCCGGCCAACTCCGCCAGCAGCTCGCCGACCGTGGCCTCCCGCAGACTGTGCGACAGCCTCCGCCGCGCCACCCGCCCGGCAACCACCATCCGAGCCGACAGGGCATCCTCGTCCTGCTCCGCGGAGTGCTCGGCCACCGCCTTCGTCACCCGCCCGGACCCCGGCTCCCCGGCCGCTTCCGGGTCCGGGTTCGGGCCCGGGTCCAGGTTGGGGTCTGTGATCCGCTCCACGCCCGCGGCCTGTTCCGCCGCCGCGTCGGGTTCCGCGATCCGCAGCTCGCCCCCCGTCCTGCCCGGCTCCCCTTCCTCGCCCGGCTCCGCCCCTTTGCCCGGTGCCGCCCCCGTAGCCGAACCCGCCCCGGCCGCCCGTCCGCCCGCGGCGCCGGCTCCCGTGCCGACCCCGGCCGTCTGTGCGGCCGTGGCGTCGGGACCCGCGCCGGTCCCGGCCTCCCGTGCGGCCGCCGCGTCGGGACCCGCGCCGGTCCCGGTCACCCGTCCCGCCGCCCCGTCGTCCCCGGCCCGCGTGCCCGCCGTTCGCTCCGTGTCCTGGTTCATCCCCCGATCATCGCCGACCGGCCCACACACCAGGAGCTAGCATGGCGACGTATCGTCCGGTACCCCCCGCGGACCGGAACGGAGCGGAAGGCCTCCCCCGCGTGAACACAGCCCCCCAGGCGGAGCGCCCCGCCCGGCTCGCCGTCGGTGTCGTCGGAGCCGGCCGGGTCGGCCCCGCGCTGGCCCGCGCCCTGCAGCAGACCGGGCACCGCCCCGTCGCCGTGTCGGGCGTCTCCGACGCCTCGCGGCGCCGGGCCGAGCGGATGCTGCCGGGCGTGCCCGTCGTCTCTCCCGCGCAGGTCATGCAGGTCTCCGACCTCGTGCTGCTGACCGTTCCCGACGACGCCCTGCCGTCCCTGGTGGAGGGCCTCGCCGAGACCGGCGCGGTCCGCCCCGGACAGCTCCTCGTGCACACCTCCGGGCGGTATGGGGTCTCCGTGCTGGACCCCGCGCGCCGCGCGGGCGCGCTCCCGCTGGCCCTGCACCCCGCGATGACCTTCACCGGCACCGAGGTCGACGTGCAGCGCCTCGCGGGCTGCTCCTTCGGGGTGACCGCCCCCGACGAGCTGCGGCTCGCCGCGGAGGCCCTGGTCATCGAGATGGGCGGGGAGCCCGAGTGGATCGCCGAGGTGAACCGCCCGCTCTACCACGCGGCCCTCGCCCTCGGCGCGAACCACCTGGTCACCCTGGTCGCACAGTCGATGGAGCTGCTGGGCAAGGCGGGCGTGGAACACCCCGCCCGGATGCTCGGCCCGCTCCTCGGCGCGGCCCTCGACAACGCCCTGCGCTCCGGTGACGGCGCCCTGACCGGCCCGGTGGCCCGCGGTGACGCCGGTACCGTCGCCGCGCACGTCTCGGAGCTGCGCAAGCACGCCCCGGGCACGGTCGCCGGATACCTCGCGATGGCCCGTACCACCGCCGACCGCGCCCTCGCGCACGGCCTGCTCAAGCCCGAACTGGCCGAAGACCTCCTCGGTGTCCTCGCCGACGGCGCGAACGGCATCGACCCCGGCCGCCCCGGCCCCGAGGGAACCGAAGGCGGCGGCGACCTGTGATCCTCCTCGACACCGCGGACGCGCTGCACCGCCTGCCGCGCGCCACCGCGACCGCGACCGCCACCGAAGGCCGCCGGGCCGTCGTCATGACCATGGGCGCCCTCCACGAGGGCCACGCCACCCTGGTCCGCACCGCCCGCGAACACGTCGGCCCCACCGGCCAGGTCGTGGTCACGGTCTTCGTCAACCCCCTCCAGTTCGGGGCGAACGAGGACCTCGACCGCTACCCCCGCACCCTCGACGCCGACCTGGCGATCGCCGAAGCCGCCGGCGCCGACGCCGTGTTCGCCCCCGCCGTCGACGAGGTCTACCCCGGCGGCGACCCCCAGGTCCGGATCACCGCCGGCCCGATGGGCGGCCGCCTCGAAGGCGCCACCCGCCCCGGCCACTTCGACGGCATGCTGACCGTCGTCGCCAAGCTGCTCCACCTCACCCGCCCCGACCTGGCCTTCTTCGGTCAGAAGGACGCGCAGCAACTGGCTTTGATCCGGCGCATGGTGACCGACCTGAACTTCCCCGTGGAGGTGGTCGGCGTACCGACCGTCCGCGAGCCGGACGGGCTCGCACTCTCCTCCCGCAACCGCTACCTCTCCGCCAAGGAGCGCGGCACCGCCCTCGCGCTCTCCCGCGCCCTGTTCGCCGGCCGCGACCGCCTCGCCGCACAGTCCGCGCTGCGCGCCCGCGCCGAGGCGCAGGCGCCCCCGGCCGGGGACGAGCGGGCCACCGGCCTGGCCCGGCTCGGCGAGATCCGGGCCTCCGCCGACGCGCACGCCGTCTCGGCGGCGGGCGCCGGCCTGCCGGAGGCCGTACGGGCCGCCGCGCGGCACGTCCTGGAGGAGGCGGGCCGTCACGATCCGCCGCTCGTCCTGGACTATCTGGCGCTGGTGGACCCCCAGGACTTCACCGAGGCCGGCCACGGCTTCACCGGTCAGGCCGTGCTGGCCGTCGCCGCGAAGGTGGGCGCGACCCGGCTGATCGACAACATCCCATTGGAGTTCGGAGCACAACCGTGAGCACCCCAGGCAGAGGCCCCGCAGCAGCGGGCACCAGCACCGGCATACGGCTCCACGCCCCGGCGCCCGGCTGGTCCGTGGACGCCGATGTCGTGGTCGTCGGGTCCGGAGTCGCCGGACTGACCGCCGCGCTGCGCTGCGCGGCCGCGGGCCGCCGTACGGTCGTCGTCACCAAGGCCCGGCTCGACGACGGCTCCACCCGCTGGGCCCAGGGCGGCATCGCCGCCGCCCTCGGCGACGGGGACACCCCCGAGCAGCACCTCGACGACACCCTCGTCGCGGGCGCCGGACTGTGCGACGAGGCCGCCGTCCGGCTCCTTGTCACCGAGGGCCCGGACGCCGTACGCCGCCTCATCGCGACCGGCGCCGTCTTCGACACCTCCGCCGAGACCGGCGAGATCGAGCTGACCCGCGAGGGCGGCCACCACCGCCGCCGCATCGCCCACGCGGGCGGGGACGCCACCGGCGCCGAGATCTCCCGCGCGCTCGTCGAGGCCGTCCAGGACGCCGGCATCGAGACCGTCGAGAACGCCCTGGTCCTGGACCTGCTCCTGGACGCCGAGGGCCGTACCGCGGGCGTCACCCTGCACGTCATGGGCGAGGGCCAGCACGACGGGGTCGGCGCCGTCCACGCGCCCGCCGTGATCCTCGCGACCGGCGGCATGGGCCAGGTCTTCTCCGCGACGACCAACCCGTCGGTCTCCACCGGCGACGGCGTGGCCCTGGCGCTGCGCGCCGGAGCCGAGGTCTCCGACCTCGAGTTCGTGCAGTTCCACCCCACGGTGCTCTTCCTCGGCGCCGACGCCGAGGGCCAGCAGCCCCTGGTGTCGGAGGCCGTCCGGGGCGAGGGCGCGTACCTCGTCGACGCCGGCGGCGTCCGCTTCATGACCGGCCAGCACGAGCTCGCCGAGCTCGCCCCCCGCGACATCGTCGCCAAGGGCATCATGCGCCGCATGCAGGAGCAGGGCACCGAGCACATGTACCTGGACGCCCGGCACTTCGGCGCCGAGATGTGGGAGCAGCGCTTCCCGACCATCCTCGCCGCCTGCCGCTCGCACGGCATCGACCCGGTCACCGAGCCCATCCCGGTCGCCCCGGCCGCGCACTACGCCTCCGGCGGCGTACGGACCGACCTGCACGGCCGCACCACCGTCCCCGGGCTGTACGCCTGCGGCGAGGTCGCCTGCACCGGAGTGCACGGCGCGAACCGACTGGCCTCCAACTCCCTGCTGGAGGGCCTGGTCTTCGCCGAGCGCATCTCCGACGACATCATCGGGAACGCGCCCGCGGGCACCGGCCCCGGCATCCCCGTCCCGGCCACCGGCCCCCTCCAGCCCGCCGAGGCGCGCTACGAGATCCAGCGCATCATGACCGACGGCGCGGGCGTGCTGCGCTCCGCCGAGTCCCTGCGCCGGGCCGCCGCCGCGCTCGAAGCCCTGTACGCGACGGCGCTGACGGAGCTGGAGACCCGGGGCAAGACGGCCGTGCCCGGCACCGAGACCTGGGAGGCCACCAACCTCCTGTGCGTGGCCCGGGTGCTGGTCGCCGCCGCCCAGCGGCGTGCGGAGACCCGCGGCTGCCACTGGCGCGAGGACCACCCGGACCGGGACGACACCGACTGGCGGCGCCACCTGGTGGTCCGCCTGTCGGAGACCGAGCGGCGGGCCCTGGTCGTCACCACCACGGACTCGGCGGACTTCCCGTCCGTACGGATCCCTTCGAACGCGGCCGGCACAGCCACCACGGCCGGCACAGCCACCACCGACAGCAACGAAAGCCTGGAGCCGTAACCGTGAGCACGCACGAGCACGACCACAACCACGAGCACGCCGAGCTCCCCGTCGTGGGCCAGAGCGAAGGCGGCGGCTGCGGCGACGACTGCGCCTGCGGCGAAGCCGAGGAGTCCGGTCTCGACCCGGCCCTCGCCGAACTGCTGGAGGAAGCCGGCCTGGACCCCATCGAGGTCGAGGACATCGCGCACATGGCGCTCTCCGAGGACCTCGACGGCGGGGTCGACGTCACCACCGTCGCCACCGTCCCCGAAGAGGCCGAGGCGATCGCCGACTTCGTCGCCCGCGAGGACGGCGTCGTGGCCGGCCTGCGCATCGCCGAGGCCGTGTTCTCGGTGGTCTGCACCGAGGCCTTCGAGGTCGAGCGGCACGCGGAGGACGGCGACAGCGTCAAGGCCGGCGACGTGCTCCTGTCGGTGCGCTCGCGCACCCGGGACCTGCTGACCGCCGAGCGCAGCGCCCTCAACATCGTGTGCCGCCTGTCGGGCGTGGCGACGGCCACCCGCCGCTGGGCCGAGGTCCTGGAGGGCACCGGCGCCAAGGTCCGCGACACCCGCAAGACCACTCCGGGCCTGCGCTCCCTGGAGAAGTACGCGGTGCGCTGCGGCGGCGGGGTCAACCACCGCATGTCGCTGTCGGACGCGGCGCTGGTCAAGGACAACCACGTGGTCGCGGCCGGCGGGGTCGTCCAGGCCTTCACCGCCGTGCGGGAGGCCTTCCCGGAGGTCCCGATCGAGGTCGAGGTCGACACCCTGGAGCAGGTCGGCGAGGTCCTGGAGGCCGGGGCGGACCTGATCCTGCTCGACAACTTCACCGTCGAGCAGACCGCGAAGGCCGTCGCGCTGGTCGCCGGCCGCGCCACCCTGGAGTCCTCGGGCCGCCTCACCCTCGACACGGCCCGCGCCTACGCCGAGACCGGCGTCGACTTCCTCGCGGTCGGCGCGCTGACCCACTCCTCCCCGATCCTGGACATCGGCCTCGATCTGCGCGAGGCGGTGTAACCGATGCTCCTCACCATCGACGTGGGCAACTCCCATACGGTCCTTGGCCTGTTCGACGGTGACGAGATCGTCGAGCACTGGCGCGTCTCGACCGACGCGCGCCGCACGGCCGACGAGATGGCCGTGCTGATGCAGGGCCTGATGGGCATGCACCCGATGCTCGGCAACGAACTGGGCGACGGCATCCACGGCATCGCGATCTGCTCGACGGTGCCGGCGGTGCTGCACGAGCTCCGAGAGGTGACCCGCCGCTACTACGGCGACGTGCCGGCGGTGATCGTGGAGCCCGGCACCAAGACGGGCGTGCCGATCCTGATGGACAACCCGAAGGAGGTCGGCGCGGACCGCATCGTCAACGCGGTCGCCGCCGCCGAGCTCTACGGCGGCCCCGCGATCGTCGTCGACTTCGGTACGGCGACCACCTTCGACGCGGTCTCCGCCAAGGGCGAGTACGTCGGCGGGGTCATCTCCCCGGGCATCGAGATCTCCATGGAGGCCCTCGGCGTACGGGGCGCCCAGCTCCGCAAGATCGAGCTGGCCCGCCCGCGCAACGTCATCGGCAAGTCCACGGTCGAGGCGATGCAGTCGGGCGTGGTCTACGGGTTCGCCGGCCAGGTCGACGGGATCGTGGGCCGCATGGCCAAGGAGCTGGCCGGCCCGAACGGCGTCCCGGACGACGTCCGGGTCATCGCCACGGGAGGCCTGGCCCCGATCGTCCTCGGCGAGGCCGAGGCCATCGACGACCACGAGCCCTGGCTCACCCTGATCGGCCTCCGCCTGGTCTACGAGCGCAACGCCCCCACCTTCGGCTGACCGCGCCGGGCGGACCGGGGGCCGGTCTCCCGGCCCGCCCGCCCGACGGCCCCCGCCCTCCCCCTCGGAGGCCGGGGGCCGTCTGCTCGCCGCCTCCCGCCCTTTACCGCGCCCTGACGCCCGTCGTGACAATTTCCCCGGAAATGGCCGGAGCACGGCCGCCGCGGGGATAACGTGCCCCACGAGATGTTCCGGGAGCCCGTCCCCGGCGCCACAGCGCCTGTGACCGGAGGAGACGACATGACCGCTCGTGCCGCCTGGCAGAAGTCCTCGTTCTGCGGCGAGGGGGACAACTGCGTGTACGTCAGTGCCGCCCCCGGAACCCTGGTCCGCGTGGCGGACCGCGCGGACCCGGCCCACCTGGTCCTCGCCACCACCCAGGCCGCCTGGACCGATTTCCTGCGCGTGGTGAAGCAGTCGGACTAGCCCCCTGCCGACACGCGCCCTGAACGTGTCCACTCAAGGGATTTTGTCCGATTAGCGCGTATCTTCGGCCCATGCCCACGCCCTACGGATCCCGCGGCGGCATGGCGTTCGGCGCCGATGAGCTTCACGTGCTCAGGCGCTCGCTCGCTCACGCCCTTCAGTCCTCGACGGCCCCTCTGACGGCCGTCGAGGTCCAGGACTGCCTGCGCCTCGCGGCGTCGGTGGACGACGCGGTCCAGGAGGCGGGGAGACTCAGAGCGTTCCTCCTCGCCGACCTGGCGCGGTACAGAGCCGCCCTGCCCGGCAGCCTCTCCGGCTACCTGGAGCTGCTGCAGGACGCGCTGGCCGCCGGCTACGAACCCGTACCGGATGATCTGGCGGCCCTGCGGGCGCTGCGCGCCAACCCGGTTGCCGGCGCCCTGCTGGAGCGGGCCCAGACCATCGCGGAGCGCTCCGTACGCCGCAGGCTCTCCACGGCCCCCGCCCCGCGCACCCGGCTGCTGACCCTCGCGGGCGGCACCGACACCCGCGTCTCGGACACCCGCGTCTCGGACACCCGCGTCTCGGACACCCGCGTCTCGGACACCCGCGGCGCCGACAAGGGCGGTACCGACAAGGACGGCGACCCGGGACGCCCGAAGCCCGAGCCCCGCCCCGACGAGCGTCCGTCGCGCCCCGTCCCGACCCCGGGCGAGGTCTTCCCGCCCCGCCGCAAGCCGGCAACGCCCCCGGAGGCCGGTCGCGCGGTCGGGTAGTTAGGCTGGGGGCATGGACTACGTTTCCGCGCTCGTGCCCCCCTTCGTGATGGCCGTGTTCTTCGTCGCGCTCGTCGTGACGATCGTGAAGAGCCAGGGCGGCGCCAACAAGGCCAAGGAGGACGCGGCCGTCGACGCCGTGCTCGCCCGCGCCGAGGCCGCTCAGCAGGCCCAGCCCCAGAAGTAGACCCCTCCTCGGGCCCCTCGACAGGGGACGGGCGTACGGCTTCCCTGCCGTACGCCCCTTCTTCGTTGGGCGGCCCCCGGATTTTGTTGCGCCTTGCCGCCCGGATAGCCGCGCAATTCACCACAACCCGCACTATCGTGCTGCTGTGCCTCGCCCCTTGGGAGAACTCGAAGACGCAGTCATGACGCGGGTGTGGCAGTGGAACCGCCCGGTCACCGTTCGCGAAGTCCTGGAAGACCTGCAGCAGGAACGGTCCATCGCGTACACCACGGTCATGACCGTTATGGACAATCTTCATCAGAAGGGCTGGGTCCGCCGCGAGGCGGAAGGCCGCGCCTATCGATATACGGCGGTCTCCACCCGGGCCGCTTACTCGGCCGCACTGATGAACGAAGCCTGGTCGACGAGCGACAACCCCGCGGCCGCCCTCGTGGCCTTCTTCGGCATGATGTCGGCGGAACAGCGCGAGGCACTCAGGGACGCCGTACGCATCGTGCAGCCGGCGGAACCCGAAGCCGCTCCGGAACCCGAAGCCATCCCGGAACCGGAAGCCGTCCGGGAACCCGAAGCCGCCCCGGAACCGGAAGCCGCCTCCCCCGCCGCGCCGCCCGATGCCGAAGGCGACTCCGCGGCGCCGGGCACCGTGCCGGGGCGATAACGTCCGGGCATGGTTGAGTTTTCCGCTGCACATGCAAAAACAGTGACGATCCGCCGAGCGCGCACCGGTGATGTTCCCGCGCTGCGCCGCCTGCTCGACCAGTACGTTCAGCAGCGGATCCTGCTGGACAAAGCGCCGGTCGTCCTTTATGAGGACATCCAGGAGTTCTGGGTCGCCGAACGCGACTCCGATGGCCAGGTCGTCGGCTGCGGTGCGCTCCACGTGATGTGGGAAGACCTGGCCGAAGTCCGCACTCTTGCCGTCGACCGCGACTTGAAGGGCGTTGGAGTCGGACATCTGGTGCTCGACAAGTTGCTGGAGACCGCCCGGAGGGTAGGGGTCAGCCGGGTTTTCTGCCTGACCTTCGAAGTGGACTTCTTCGCGAAGCACGGCTTCACCGAGATCGGCGAGACCCCGGTCGAGACCGATGTGTACATGGAGCTGCTGCGTTCCTATGACGAGGGTGTCGCGGAGTTCCTCGGTCTCGAACGAGTGAAGCCGAACACCTTGGGCAACAGCCGGATGCTTCTGCACCTCTGATCGATCACTGCGGGGATTTCACAGGAGCCCCCGGCTCCGTGGCCTATGTCCGAATCGCGCACGTTTCCCGACCCGTTGCGGACCCGAACCCGTGACGGGGGGTTTGTGTTTTCCAGGCAAAAGCGGTTTCCTTTCCGCGTACTGCTTTTCGATGAAAGGAAATCCCGGTGGCACAGAAGGTTCAGGTCCTTCTTGTCGACGACCTCGACGGCGGCGAGGCGGACGAGACGGTGACGTTCGCTCTGGATGGCAAGACCTACGAGATCGACCTCACCACCGCCAACGCTGAAAAGCTCCGCGGCCTCCTCGACCCGTTCACCAAGGGCGGTCGCCGTACCGGTGGCCGTGCCGCGGCGGGCCGTACCAAGGGCGGCCGCGCGGCCGCGACGTCCGGCAACCCGGACACGGCGGAGATCCGCGCGTGGGCCAAGGCCCAGGGCATGAGCGTCAACGATCGCGGCCGCGTTCCGCAGGACATCCGCGAGGCTTACGAGAACCGCTGACCCACGGTCGGGTCCGCGGTGCCGATGCGATGCGCGGAGGCCGTACGCAGTCGCGCCCGGTGGCATTCCGTCGCCGCCGCCGCGACCAGGCGTACGAGACCGGGCCCGGTGGCGTCCCCGCCACGACCGGGCCCGGAGCCCTGCCCCGCAGCGGGCAGGGCGGGCAGCAGTGCCTCACACCCCTGCTCGGGGGGCCGCAGCCACACGGCGGCCCCCCGAGGGCTTTCCCCGGACCCCATCAGGTGTCCGGGAAGCGCCGGAGCGGTGATCCGGCCACCCGCACCCAGGGCGGCGAGATCCAGGGCCACGCCGCCCCACTCCAGCCAGTCGAGCAGTCCCTCCAGCTCGTCGGCGCTCCCCGGGGCCACCAGGAACCGCATCCTGCGCCCCAGGAGCGCCACAGGACCGGTGGAGCCGCCGCAGGGGCCGCGCAGGACCGCGGCGCCGGCATCGGCGGGCAGCTCCAGCACGTCGAACCGCACCCCGGTGACGAGCTGCGCGGGCGGACCGCCGGCCACGGGCCAGCCGAGCACGCGTTCGTACCAGTACGCGAGCGCTTCGGCGACTTCCTCCCCCTCGGTCGCACGGGCCGCGGGAGACCCGGTCGGGACGCGGGGGAGCGGGACGGTGACGGGCGGCGCGGTGAGGGCCATGCCCGGAGCAACTGCGGAAACGCTCCGGAGTTACGCGGGAGGGTACGCCCGATGTGACCCAGAGCACTCGTATCAATGCGGAACGTAAACGTCCGGGGGGCCGGAGTCTCACATTCAGGACGGAAGCGTGTTCGCCCGTAGCGGAGGGAAGAGTCGTCCACCAGCGTGAACCGTCCGCTCTTACGGGTAAGACATTCCTAGTGGATCGGGGCGACACGCTGATTTGCAGGGTCCGAGACCGGCTTCCGTTCGCCATCGGCGTACACGTGTGACGGGTATCTGCCTGGCCTGCGGGAACATCGTCTCGCACCATCGGGTTGGAGCAGTTGTCGGCACTTACAGCCGGGTTTTCCCACGGACGTGAGGGTGAGCCGCGGACGGATGTCGGCAGTTGGAATGAGCTGTCCCGCCCCGCGGGACTAGCATGCGGAAGGACAGGGCGGGGACCGACCCCGAACTGCCCGACCGCTCTGAGGAGCGATAAACGATGTTCGAGAGGTTCACCGACCGCGCGCGGCGGGTTGTCGTCCTGGCTCAGGAAGAAGCCCGGATGCTCAACCACAACTACATCGGCACCGAGCACATCCTCCTGGGCTTGATCCACGAGGGTGAGGGTGTCGCCGCTAAGGCCTTGGAGAGCCTCGGGATTTCGCTCGAGGCTGTTCGCCAGCAGGTTGAGGAGATCATCGGACAGGGGCAGCAGGCCCCTTCCGGCCACATCCCCTTCACCCCGCGGGCGAAGAAGGTCCTGGAGCTTTCGCTCCGAGAGGCCCTCCAGCTCGGCCACAACTACATCGGCACCGAGCACATCCTGCTCGGCCTCATTCGCGAGGGCGAGGGCGTCGCCGCCCAGGTCCTGGTGAAGCTGGGCGCCGATCTCAACCGAGTCCGGCAGCAGGTCATCCAGCTGCTCTCCGGCTACTCCGGCGGAGGCAAGGAGTCGGCCACGGCCGGCGGCCCGGCCGAGGGCACGCCCTCGACCTCGCTCGTCCTGGACCAGTTCGGCCGCAACCTCACGCAGGCAGCTCGCGAATCCAAGCTCGACCCGGTCATCGGGCGCGAGAAGGAGATCGAGCGGGTCATGCAGGTGCTCTCCCGCCGGACCAAGAACAACCCGGTCCTCATCGGCGAGCCCGGCGTCGGCAAGACCGCCGTCGTGGAGGGCCTGGCCCAGGCGATCGTCAAGGGCGAGGTTCCCGAGACGCTCAAGGACAAGCACCTCTACACGCTTGACCTGGGTGCCCTGGTCGCCGGTTCCCGCTACCGCGGTGACTTCGAAGAGCGCCTCAAGAAGGTGCTCAAGGAGATCCGCACCCGCGGCGACATCATCCTGTTCATCGACGAGCTCCACACCCTCGTGGGTGCGGGTGCCGCCGAGGGCGCGATCGACGCCGCCAGCATCCTGAAGCCCATGCTGGCCCGTGGTGAGCTCCAGACCATCGGTGCCACGACGCTGGACGAGTACCGCAAGCACCTTGAGAAGGACGCCGCTCTCGAGCGCCGCTTCCAGCCGATCCAGGTGGCGGAGCCTTCCCTCCAGCACACCATCGAGATCCTCAAGGGCCTGCGCGACCGCTACGAGGCCCACCACCGCGTCTCCATCACGGACGAGGCCCTCGTGCAGGCGGCCACCCTGGCCGACCGGTACATCTCGGACCGCTTCCTCCCGGACAAGGCGATCGACCTGATCGACGAGGCCGGCTCCCGGATGCGCATCCGCCGGATGACCGCGCCGCCGGACCTCCGCGAGTTCGACGAGAAGATCGCGAACGTGCGTCGCGACAAGGAGTCGGCCATCGACTCCCAGGACTTCGAGAAGGCGGCTTCCCTCCGTGATTCGGAGAAGCAGCTGCTGGCGGCGAAGGCCAAGCGCGAGAAGGAATGGAAGGCCGGCGACATGGACGTCGTCGCCGAGGTCGACGGCGAGCTCATCGCCGAAGTCCTGGCGACCGCGACCGGCATTCCGGTGTTCAAGCTGACCGAGGAGGAGTCCTCGCGACTCCTGCGCATGGAGGACGAGCTCCACCGTCGCGTCATCGGCCAGAAGGACGCCATCAAGGCGCTCTCCCAGGCGATCCGCCGTACCCGTGCGGGTCTGAAGGACCCGAAGCGTCCCGGTGGCTCGTTCATCTTCGCCGGCCCGTCCGGTGTCGGTAAGACCGAGCTCTCCAAGACGCTCGCCGAATTCCTCTTCGGCGACGAGGACGCGCTGATCTCCCTCGACATGTCGGAGTTCAGCGAGAAGCACACGGTTTCCCGTCTCTTCGGTTCGCCCCCCGGCTACGTGGGCTACGAAGAGGGCGGCCAGCTGACCGAGAAGGTCCGCCGGAAGCCGTTCTCCGTCGTCCTCTTCGACGAGGTCGAGAAGGCCCACCCGGATATCTTCAATTCCCTTCTCCAGATCCTGGAGGACGGTCGCCTGACCGACTCCCAGGGCCGGGTCGTGGACTTCAAGAACACGGTCATCATCATGACGACCAACCTGGGTACCCGGGACATCTCGAAGGGCTTCAACCTCGGCTTCGCGGCCCAGGGAGACACCAAGACCGGATACGACCGGATGAAGGCGAAGGTCAACGAAGAGCTCAAGCAGCACTTCCGGCCCGAGTTCCTCAACCGTGTCGACGACACGGTCGTCTTCCACCAGCTCACCGAGGAAGACATCGTCCAGATCGTCGACCTGATGATCGCCAAGGTCGATGACCGCCTGAAGGACCGTGACATGGGCATCGAGCTCAGCACGGAAGCGAAGGCACTGCTGGCCAAGAAGGGCTACGACCCGATCATGGGTGCCCGCCCGCTGCGCCGCACGATCCAGCGCGAGATCGAGGACATCCTGTCGGAGAAGATCCTCTTCGGCGAGCTGCGCCCCGGTCACATCGTGGTCGTCGGCAAGGAGGGTGAGGGCGACGAAGCCAAGTTCACCTTCCGCGGTGAGGAGAAGACTCCGATCTCGGACCTTCCCCCCATCGAGGCGTCGGGCTCCGGCCCGGACCTCAGCAAGGGTGCGTAAGCGCTAGCCGCTCCGAGCGGTACGAAGGGGCGGCTCCGGGACCGAGAGGTTCCGGGGCCGCCCCTTTGGCGTGGGCGGCGGCCGGTCAGGCCTCGTAGGCGTCGAGGAAGGCCTCCGTCACCGGCTTCAGCGCCGCCTGCGGGAAGCTGTGGGCCACCTGGGACCGCAGGGTCGAGTTCGACGCCTGGTCCTCGTGGATCATGATGGTCCGCAGCGAGGGCAGGTGCGCGTACGAGGCGAGGCCGGCCAGCGCCGCGGTGTGCACGGCGATCTCCTCCAGGTTCTCCAGCGCCGAGAGCTCCGCCCACGCGGCCTCGCCGCGCGGGCGCCACGTGTCGCCGAGCCACAGACTGCGCAGGCTCGTGTGCCGTCCCAGGCCGGCCAGGTCCGGGGCGGCGTCGGCCACGTCGACCATCTCGAGGCGGGCCTCGGGGGAGAAGTCGGCGAAGGACCACGGCCCGTGACCCCGGCCCAGCGTGAGCACGCGCAGCCGCGGCCAGGACGCGAGGGCCGGGCCGAGGGGGACGTCGTTGCCGAGGTCGAGGGTCACCACTTCCAGGGGCAGTCCCTGCAGCGCGCCCAGGTCCCGCAGTTCGGGCCATCCGCGGATGTCGAGCCACCGCAGCGAGGCCTGGCCGCGCAGGAACTCGGCGTCGGTCCCGCCGGCGAAGTTCAGCAGGCCGAGTCCCGCCACCGGCTGGCGGGCCAGGAAGCGGGTCAGGGCGTCACGGCTCACACTCTGGTGGACGTGCAGGCCGGGCGGGCCGGTGAAGCCCGTCAGCGCCGTGAGCTCGGCATCCCGGGTGATGGAGAGGTCGCCGGGGGGCGGGACCATGCGCGCGAGCACTTCGGCCGCGTAGTGCTCCATGTCGAACCGTTCCCAGACCCGGGTCAGCGTCTCGCGGATCCGTTCGCTCGGGTGGTGGCAGTAGCCGGCGAGGTAGCCGACGGCCTCGGCTCCGGTCTCCACCGCCGCGATCACCGAGAGGTGGGAGACGCGGACCGTCTTCCCGCCGGACGGCAGCAGCTCCAGGACCAGCGGCCCGATCCGCCCGAGCGCGCGCGCCGCTTCCTCGTTCTTCGGGGGGATGAGCCGCAGGGCGGCCTTGTGGACGTCCTGGCGCAGCCCGGGGTCCAGCTCGGCCGCGTACTCCAGTGACGCGAGGGCGAGCAGGACCGACCGGTCGGAGTCGCGGACCAGCAGGTCGCCGATGATCGCGGCACGGTCGTGGGGGCGGCCCTGGGCGACCGCCATGCGGATGACGTCCTCCCACTGGTCGTCGTCCGCGTGCCGGGTCAGCTCGCCGAGTCCGCCCTCGTCCAGGCCGGCCCGGGCCCCGAGGAAGTCCTGGAAGGTGCGGTGGACGAACTCCAGGGTGTCCTCCGTGGGCGCGCGCAGGAGTCCGGTCCGCTCCAGGAAGTGCCGCAGTACGGCCGGTGCCTCACCGAGCACTTGGGCGGCCGGTACGGCGGGCAGCGCGGCGGCGATCAGCTCCTCGGCCCGCTTCCGGGAGATCTGCGTACGGCCGTTGCGGATCAGCCAGTAGGCGAGCCGCTGGAGGAGCTGGAGCTGTGGCTCCTCGGCGAGTTCCGGCAGGCGCAGGTCCCGCTCGCGGTCGCGGCGGTGCAGCAGCATCGACAGGGCGGCCGTGTAGAGCTCCTTGCGGCCTGAAGGCAGGAAGCCGTGCCGTTCGCGGTGCAGGGCGCAGATCAGCCCGCACAGCAGCGGGTTGGTGGCGAGCCGGGCCAGCTCCGGTTTGGTGGCCAGGGAAGTCAGCAACTGGTCGCGGAGCTCCTCGCCGGCCTCGGCCGCCCGGTGCCAGCGGGTGACGAACCCGGCCACGTCGGCCCGGTTCATGGGGGAGAGGGTCAGCTCGGCGAACTTCTCGGTGGCCAGCCAGTCCTGGCGGACCGCCGAGGGGCGGGAGGTGACCAGCCAGCGGTTGCCGGGGTAGGCGGTGAGCAGATCGCTGAGCCAGTCGCGGGCGCGGCCCCGCTCGTCCTCCGGGATCTCGTCGATGCCGTCCACCAGGATCAGGCCCCGCCCCGCGTCCATGACGCGGCTCTCCCAGCCCTCGGGGGAGCGGCCCTTCAGCGCGGTGGCGACCAGGAAGTCCTCGGGGGCGGGCAGCCGCTCCGCATAGCGGCTCAGGCTCCGCAGGGGGAGCACGAAGGGGACGAGGCCCCCCTCGGGCTCGTCCCGGGCGGTGGAGACGGCCAGCCACTGGATCAGGGTGGTCTTGCCGGAGCCGGCCTCGCCGCGGAGCAGGACCCGCGGCTCGGAGGCCAGCACGTCCTCGGTCCTGACGGGTGCGGGGCTGTGAGCGGGGTCCTGCGCCGGGATCGGGGCGCTGCCGTCGCCGCCGGCGCGGCGGGGGGTCGCCTCCAGGCTCACGTAGGCCAGGTCCAGCGGCCAGCGCGCGGAGCCGGGCGCCAGGTCGAGGCCGAAGATCGTCAGGGTGTTGTGCCGGGTGGCCAGATAGGCCAGGTACGTGCGCTCGAACTCCGCGTCCCGGCCGTCCTGGCGGGGGATGCGGGCGAGCAGGGCGTCGATCTTGGCGATCGTCTCGGCCTGGCGGTGGGCGCTCTGGACCAGGGCCGCCGGGATGTAGGTGGAGCGGGTCGTGAAGAACTGCAGGATGTGCAGGCAGGTGGTGACCAGCAGCTCGTCGTGGAAGAGCTCGGCGTCCCGGCCCAGGCCCGTCGGCGGCGCCGCCCCGCGCAGGGCGGCGGCGAAGGCGCGCGGGCCCATCTCGACCGCCTGGGCGTCCTCCAGGGCGAGGTCCCCGAGGGAGTGCAGGGTGACGGCCAGGGCGGCCGCGACGCCCGTCTCCTCGCCCGGCGGCAGCGGCGGCTCGCCGGGGGCCCGTAAGGCCTCCGCGACGAGCTTGTCGGCGAGCCGGCGCAGGTCGTCCCGGGAGAGGGTGCGCTGCTCGCGCAGGGAGACGTACGAGGAGATCCGTACGGGCCGGTCCACCAGACCGGCGCCCGCGCCCTCCCCGCGGAAGAGCTTCTTCACGAGGGGGGTCACGACCCCCGAGGCCAGCCGGATCCCCACCACGGATGCGTCCACGAGCCGGAGCGTAGCTCCGGTGTGACGCCGGTCGCAGGGCTTTGGTCCCGGCGGGGAGGCGCCGGAGGTCCCGCGCCGGTGACAAGCCGCACAGGGCAAATCGGACCTACTAGGAACATTCGTAGAGATCGATGTCCGATTTGCCCCACCGCTGCCCCAGTGGTGGGGCGGTCAACAGGGCTGACAGCCCCCTCCGCACCTACGAGCCCGGGTAGTACCGGGGAGGTTTGGGGAAGCCGGGGTGCCCGGGTTACCAAGGATGAGCAAGCAAGCCCGGCACCTGCTCAGCGTGCCGGGTCCTTTCTTGCCCGCAGCACTCTCCCCGTCCCCGGCCCGGAGGTTTCCTTCATGTCCGCGAAGCGCGTCAGCACCCGTCGTACCCGTATCGCCATCGGCGCCACCGCCCTCGGCGCGGCCCTGGCTCTCGGGGCCGGGACGACCGCGGCCTTCGCCGACGAGGTGCCCCAGGCCGAGCTGACCGGTACGGTCCAGCTCGTCGCCGAGCAGGCGGCCGCCCAGGCCGCGGCCCTCAAGGCACAGGCCTCCCTCTGGGAGAAGCCGGTGTCGAAGTACACGCTCTCCGCGACCTTCGGCAAGGGCGGCACCATGTGGTCGCACAAGCACTCCGGCCAGGACTTCGCCGTCCCGGTCGGCACCCCGGTGGACGCCGTCTCCGCGGGCACCGTGGTCAAGGCCGGCCCCAACGGCGGCGGCGACGGCCCGGCCTACGGCAACGCCATCGTGATCAAGCACGCGAACAACACGTACTCCCAGTACGCGCACCTCTCGAAGATCCAGGTCAACATCGGCGAGAAGGTCTCCAAGGGCGAGCGGATCGCCCTCTCCGGCAACACCGGCAACTCGAGCGGCCCGCACCTCCACTTCGAGATCCGGACCACCCCGAACTACGGCTCGGCCGTGAACCCGGTGTCCTTCCTGCGGACGGTCGGCGTCACCGTCTGATCCGGCACGGTCTGATCCGGCACCGTCCGATCAGCCCCCGTCCGATCAGCCGGTCACCCAGGCGTGGGTCGCCGTGGCGCGGCCCGCGGCGTCCAGGTCGCCCTTGCGGTGGGCGGCGGCCTGCTCGGGGGTGAAGGCCGATTCGTAGATCCGGATCTGGTTCATCGCCCCCTTGAACGCGCCGGCCCACGCGTCCTGATGGCGGGCCCGGCCGAGCTGCAGGGGGCCGGAGTTCTGCCAGATCCCCGGGACCGCGGCCTCGCCGGCCTGCTTGCCGTCCACGTAGAGATGGATCATCTTCTTCTCCGCGTCGTACACGGCCAGCAGCACCGCCCAGGTCTTGACCGTCTTCTTCCCCGTGGAGGAGACCGTCACCACCGTGGGCGTGGCGCTCTTCTCGGTGGTCCGCACGCGGAACACCCAGGCCTGCTTGCCGTCCACCTCGTCCGCGCCGAGCTCGATGGAGAACGCCTCCCCGGTGCCCTGGCTCATCACGACGTGCGTGCCCTTCGCCGTGGAGGCGTTGTTGACGCGGGCCGCGAGGGTGAAGCTCTTGGTCGTGTCCACGCCCGGCTCGGTGGCCTGGGCGTACGAGTTCGGATTGCCCTTGAGGGTGAGCTCGTAGCGCGTGGTCACCTTGGGCACCGTGGCCTCGGGCCCCATGCGGATGCTGGTCTTGCCGACGCCGTCCCGGAGCAGGGAGACGTCGCTGGACACGGTGGGGGAGTACCCCTTCGACGGGGAGGCGTCGGGATCGGGAGACCCGGACGCCGGCGCGGAGACGCTGGGGGAGGAGGAGGGGGCGTTGTCCGCCACGTCCTTCGCGCCGGTCTTGCCGTCCCGCAGCAGTACGAACGCTCCGCCTCCGGCGAGCAGCAGCAGGACGGTCACCGCGCCGCCCACCATCCACAGCCGCTTCTTGCGCCGCTCGGCGGCCGACCGGTCGGCCATCGCCTCCCAGTCGGGCCCGTCTCCGAAGGTGACGGGCGGCGGGTTCAGGTCGGGGCCGTTCAGGCCGTACGGGCCGTTCGGTGCCTGCGGTCCGTTCGGTCCGGGCTCCTCCGGGAACGGCAGCGGGGGACCGAAGGTGCCGGGCGCGGGCGGGCCCGGCGGGTAGCCGTAACCACCGGCCGGCGGGTAGCCGTAGCCACCGCTCTGCGGATGGACGCTGTCATCGCCCGACGCGGTCCGGTCGGGGGAGCCGGGCGGGAACCCGTAGCCGCCCGGCGCGGGTATTCCCGGCGGGAACCCGTACCCGCCACCCTCCGGGGCGGGCTCGGGCTGGGGGCTGTGCGGGCGATCCGTACCGTCAGTCATGGTTCGGATGCTAAAACATCGGCGTCCGCAAGCGAACAGCCGATGGTCGCGATACGACACCGATCCCGACGCCGATCCCGCCACCGATCCCGATCACGACGTCGGTCCCCACGTCGGTCCCCGCGCCGGTCGCGGCACCGCCCCCGCTCAGTCCTCCCGCCGCAGCGTCGGGAAGCTCCCCGTCGCCGTCGGCGCGTGTTCGGGCAGCCACAGCACCGCCACCGCCCCCGCGGCCGCGCCGCTGTGGTCGAAGCCGCCGGGGGCGGCCACGTTGCGGAACGTCAGCCGGGCGCCCAGCACCCGTGCCTGTCCCTCCGCGATGGTCAGCCCCAGCCCGTGCCCCACCCCGGCCCGGTCCGTGGACCCGGTCCGGAACCGGCTCGGCCCCTCGCGGAGCAGGGCCTCGGGGAAGCCCGGCCCGTGGTCCCGGACCCGTACGACGCGGCCTTCGACATCGACCTGGACCGGAGCCCGCCCGTACCGCGCGGCGTTCGCGAGGAGGTTCCCGAGGATCCGCTCCAGGCGGCGCGGATCGGTGCTGACGATCTCGTCGGCGACGATCCGTACGCTGGCCTCCGGCATCAGCGAGGTGACCCGGCGCTGCACGAACTCGCCCAGTGCCACCTCCTGGAGCTCGGCCCGCTCGGACGCGCTGTCCAGCCGGGCCACCTCCAGGACGTCCTCGACCAGTGCGCGCAGCGCCTGCGCGCGGTCCCGTACGAGCTCGGTCGGCCGGCCCGGCGGCAGCAGTTCCGCCGCCGTGAGCAGGCCCGTCACCGGGGTGCGCAGTTCGTGCGCGATGTCGGCGGTGACCCGCCGCTCCGCCTCCAGCCGCTGCTGGAGCGCGTCCGCCATGGCGTCGACCGCCCGCGCCAGGTCGTCGGTCTCGTCGCGTACGACGCCCCCGACCGCGTCCCGCACCCGTACCTCGGGATCCCCGTGCGCGACGCGCTGCGCCGCGGCCGCGGCCTTGCGCAGCCGACGCGAGATCTGGCCGCCGATCAGCACACCGAGCGCCGACCCGCCGACGACCACGGCCAGGGAGCCGATGACCAGGGCCCGGTCCAGGTCGCGCACCATGTTGGCGCTCTCCCGGAACTGCGTGTGGAGCGACAGCACCTGCCCGTTGCCGAGCGGTACGGCCGCCCACACCTCGGGGAGCCCGCCCGGGTTGTCCTGGATGTAGGTGCCGCGCCGCCCCGACCGGGCCTTCTCGCGCAGCTCACCGGGCAGGTCCGGGTCGTTGAGCTTGGCGCCCATGGGCGGCTTGCGGCCGGCCTCGGCGTTGCGGGAGATGAACTGCACCCGGTCGAGCTGCACTTCGCGCGCGCTCTCCAGCATCGAGACGCGGGCAGCGCTGTGCACCACCAGGCTCAGCGCGATGGCGGTCAGCGCGCCCACGGACGCGATGGCGAGCGTGATCTTCCAGCGGATCCCGGTCCGCAGGGTGAACCGCTTCATTCAGATTTCATCCCGCGCTCGTCCCCCGTGCTGGTTGCTCCCAAGGCATCAGGCCTTGAGCTTGTATCCGAATCCCCGGACGGTTTCGATCCGGTCCTGTCCGATCTTGGTGCGCAGTCGCTGGACGTGGACGTCCACGACGCGTGTGTCGCCGCCCCAGTCGTAGTCCCAGACCCGCTCCAGCAGCCGGTCGCGCGAGAGCACGGTGCCGGGGGAGCCGGAGAACTCCAGCAGGAGCCGCATCTCGGTGGGGGTCAGCGCCACCGAGGCGCCCGCCTTGCGCACCTCCATGCCCTCCGTGTCGACCTCCAGGTCGCCGAAGGCCAGCACCCCGCGCTCGCCGGAGTCGTCGTCCTCGGACCCGCCCTGCGGGCCGCCGGCGTGGCCGAAGCGGCGCAGGACCGCGCGGATGCGGGCGACGAGGACGGAGCCGTCGAAGGGCTTGGTGACGTAGTCGTCGGCGCCCGCCTCCAGGCCCAGGACCACGTCGATGGAGTCGGCGCGCGCGGACAGCATGATGACGGGAACGGTGGACTCGTCGCGGATGCGGCGGCACAGGCTCACGCCGTCCATCCCGGGCACCATCACGTCGAGCAGCGCGATGTCGGGCCGGTTCGCGCGGAAGGACTCCAGGCCGGACAGCCCGTCGGGCATGGCCGTGACCACGAACCCGTCGCGTTCCAGCGCCAGGGTCGTGGCCTCACGGATGACGTCGTCGTCCTCCACGAACAGCACATGGGTCTCGGCCATGGGGAGCTTCGCCTCGCCTCGGTACTCGTTGCTCAGTTCTTCGGGCTGACGGCCGGGGCGGGGAGCGTCCCGCCGTCGACCACGTTGCTGTAGTCGGTGTGCACCCGGTCCTGCTCGGTGAACCGTTCCCCGTTCCAGCGGTACGTGATCAGGTCTTCGCCCGAGGGGTAGGAGAGCGCGTCGCTCTTCCCGTAGACCGGCTTGGTGACGACCAGGTCGCCCCGGTCGATCTCGGCGTAGACGGGCGGCTGCTCGTCCGAGAAGACATTCTCGTACGAGGCCCCGTCCGCCCGGTACACGAACGAACCGCGGCCCAGCGCGTCGGCGCAGGACAGGACGTTGACCACGATGTCGACCTCCGGGCCGCCGGTGACCTTCCCGTAGCTGACGTCCACCGGGTACTCCTTGCCCGAGCAGGGCTTCAGGTCCCGCTTGGTCTCGGCGCTGATCTTGGGGTCCGCCTTGATCAGGGCGATCGGGTCGACCTTGGGGCCCGGCTTCCCGGAGGACTGGGGGACGAGGGCGGTGGAGGCGCCCGCGTCGTGGTCGGAGGCCGCCGACGTGGGGGCTCCGGTCTTGGCCACGGACTCGGTACGGGCCGGGCCGCCGTCCCGCAGCCCCGTTCCCCCCGTCGAGCAGCCGACCGCGAACAGCACGGTGCCGACGAGGACGATCGTCCCCGCCGACATCAGTACCACCGAGCTCTTGCCGCTCAGTCTTGGGCCAATCAGGCCGCGCACCGCTCACGCCCCTCGTACCGGATGGTGTGGTCACCGCGCTCCAGCGCGCGCAGGTCCAGGTCCCGGCTCTCCAGTTCCTGCCGGAGGCGGGCCAGTGCGCGGTGCAGAGTGCTCTTCACGGTTCCCGCCGACATACCGAGCGCCGCAGCCGTCTCCTCGGTGCTCATCTGCTCCCAGTGTCGCAGCACCACCACACTGCGCTGCTTGGGCGCGAGCACCTTGAGGATGTCCATGAGCAGGGCGCGGTCGGCGCGCTGGTCCGAACCGTCCTCGACGGAGGCGTCGGGGAGCTGCTCGGTGGGAACCTCTTCGAGCTTGCGGGCCCGCCACCATTCGGTCCGGGTGTTGATCATGACACGGCGCAGGTAGGCGTCGGCAAGGGACTTGTCGGCGATGCCGTCCCAGCGGCCGTAGGTGCGCACGAGCGCGGTCTGCAGGAGGTCCTGTGCGTCGGTCGGGTCCGGAACCAGGCGACGGGCACTGCGCAGCAGCGCGTCCTGCCGGGTGCGTACGTACTCTTCGAATTCGAGTACCTCGCCGTGCGCCATCTCAGACCGCCTCCGTTCCGACCAACCGCTGAACCGCTGTCTTACGGATTCGACGGTACGGAGGCGTTGTCACGGGCCTGTGCGGGTGAGCCTTCGGTGGGCGCACGGACACCCATAGGTTATGTAACAGAGCCCGTGAGCTGCGGTTTCCCCGGACAAGCGGAATCCCTGAGTCAGCCTCAGGCGGCTTCAGGAGGAGGTGTCGGGTCCGGCCTTGGCGGGGGCGGCCGGCAGCCGGTACATGAGGCCGGGCAGCGGTTCCACGAGCCCGTCCGAGACCAGTCCGTCGAGCGCCCGGGCCCGCTGTACGGGCTCCTCCCAGACGGTGTCGAGGAGGGACTGCGGCACGGCGCCGACCGCCTCGCGCAGCACCGCGAGGAGCTTGCCGCGCACCTGCCGGTCGGTCCCGGCGTACGTCTGCCCGCGCCGCGGCGGTCCCTCGTGGGCGGGCTTGCCCGCCAGCCGCCACGCGCACAGCCCGGCCACCGGACAGCTCCCGCAGTCCGGGTTCTTGGCCGTGCACACCAGCGCCCCGAGCTCCATGGAGGCCGCCGCCCAGCGGGCCGCGGTGTCCTCGTCCTCGGGCAGCAGGGCCCGCGCCAGGCGCCGTTCGGCGGCGGTCGTGGCGTTCGGCGGGTACTCGACCCCGGTCGCGGTGCGCGCGAAGACCCGGCGCACGTTGGTGTCGAGGACCGCGTGCCGCTGTCCGTACGCGAAGGAGGCCACGGCCGCCGCCGTGTACTCGCCGATCCCCGGCAGGGCCAGCAGCTGCGCGTGCTCGCGCGGTACGTCGCCCCCGTGCCGCTCCGTTATGGCGAGGGCCGCGCCGTGCAAGCGCAGGGCCCGGCGCGGGTAGCCGAGACGGCCCCAGGCGCGTACGGCCTCCCCGGGGGCGTCGGCGGCGAGGTCGGCGGGCCGGGGCCAGCGGGCGAGCCACTGCTCGTAGACCGGCAGGACCCGGTTGACGGGGGTCTGCTGGAGCATGAACTCGCTGACCATCACCCCCCAGGGGCCGGCCTCGGGGCGGCGCCAGGGCAGGTCGCGGGCGTGTGCTTCGAACCACGCGATGACGGGGGAGTGCAGCGCGGTGGTGGGAATGGTTGCAGTCATGGCAGACGGCATCCTGGCACGTTTCGGGCCGGGGCGATGTCGTGTCGGCCCCGGGCGCCGCTCCTCGGCCGCGTCCTAACGGGCGGGGTCCGGGCCGGTGATCAGGACGGCCGTGCGGCCGCCGCTGGTCCGCACGGCGGTGACGACCCTGGTCACCGGGCCGGCGAGGGCGAGGGCGGCGAGCGCGGCGAGGCTCGCTCCCAGCAGCAGGCCCATGGCCACGTCGTGCGGGTAGTGGACGCCGACGAAGACGCGGGAGAAGGCCATCAGCAGGGCCAGCGGAACGGTCAGCAGCACCAGCTTGCGCACGGCCAGTGCCAGCGCCACGGCGGCCGCGCCCGCGATGGTGGCGTGATTGCTGGGGAAGGACCAGTCACCGGTGGCGGGGCAGGTGACGAGCGAGGCCGCCGCCCCGGCCACGGCCCGGCAGGGGCGCTCCTCGTCGACGGTGGACTTCACCAGCTCGGAGGCGACGTAGGCCAGGGCGGTGACGAAGGGGGCGAGGATCGCGAGCGCCACCGTGCGGGGGGCGCGGGCGTCGCGCGAACGCCACCACACGGCTATGAAGAGGGCGCCGAAGACGAGCAGCCCGTACTCGGTGAAGAACTCGAACGCCGATTGCACCCAGGCGGGGGTCGAGTGGGCGAAATCGGTGACGTCGAGGTAGAGGCCGGAGCTGTCCATGGTGACTGAAGGTACCTAAATCGGAATAACGTCTTCATCAGTTCCGGATCAGCTCCGGAGCGGTCTCGGGTCGGTTCCCGGTCCGTTCCCGGTCCGTTCCGGCGCAGATGATCACCCCGCAGGATGATCATCGGCAAAACAAGGCGCGTGCGCGGCATGTGGGCACTGATCGCGCCCCGAACTCTCGTAAGGTTCCGTCCGTGGGATCTCTGCGCAATCCGGTCGGGCCGCTCCCCTCCTCCATCTACTGGCGACGGAGGGCCGTGCTGGCGTCCGTTGCCGCGCTCCTCGCGATGCTCGCCGTATGGACCGTCAGTTCCGGTGCGGGCAAGTCGAGTACCAACGGCAAGGGCCAGGGCGGCTCCGGTCCCGTCACCCAAATCACCCCCGGACCCTCGGGTTCCGGTCCGGCGATCACTCAGGCCCCGGGCGGGCGTGGTGAGTCGGGCTCCGGCGGCTCCGGCGGGACCGCCGGCACCGGCACGGGCTCCGACCCCGGTGCGAGCCCCGGCACGGGCGGGAGCGGCGAACCGGGCACCGATCCCGGAGGCGCCGACCAGGGCGGGGCGGGCGGCTCCGGCGGCTCTTCGGCGGGCCAGGTCGTCCCGGCCGACTCGCCGGTGCCCACGTGCGCGCCCGGTGCGCTCCAGTGGGAGGTCAAGAGCGTCAAGAACGAGTACGAGGCGGGCGAGAAGCCGCGCCTCGAACTCATCGCGCGCAATGTCTCGGGCACGACCTGCAAGGTCGATCTCGGCCCGAAGCAGGCCGTGCTGACGATCACCCAGGCCGGCAACGCCAAGTCGGTCTGGTCCTCGGCGGACTGCCCGACGGGCGCGGGCAACGTGTTCTACCGGGTCCCCTCGCAGGGCGAGACCAAGCAAGCCATGGACTGGGACCGCCACTTCAGCGAGGCCACCCAGTGCCAGACGCCTCCGGCGGGGGCGGCCGCGGCGGACACCTACGTGGTGGAGGTCAAGTCCCCGGGGATGCCGGTGGCCCGCACCTCGTTCGTACTGAAGCCGGAGTAGCCCGAGTAGCCCCAGTGGTCCGAGTGGACGGGGCCGGACAGAACGGAAGGGCCGGACCGCCTACGGGCGGTCCGGCCCTTCCGTGTGCTCTGTGCTCTCGACGTGCTCCGCGTGCTCGCCGTTCGAGGCCTAGACGTACCGCTCCAGGATGGAGGACTCCGCCAGCCGCGACAGCCCCTCGCGGACGCTGCGCGCACGCGCCTCGCCGACGCCGTCGACCGTCTGGAGGTCGTCCACCGACGCCGCGAGCAGCTTCTGCAGCCCGCCGAAGTGCTCCACCAGCCGCTCGATGATCGCCCCGGGCAGCCGGGGCACCTTCGCCAGCAGCCGGTACCCGCGCGGGGACACCGCCGAGTCCAGGGTCTCCGGCGAGCCCGTGTACCCGAGGGCCTTCGCCACGATGGCCAGCTCCAGCAGCTCCGGATGCGTCAGCGCGTCCAGCGCCGGCAGCGCCTCGTCCACCGTGCGGGAACGCTTCGCCGTCGGCTCCGGCACGTAGTCCCGGATGACCAGCTCCCGCTCCTGCTCGATCCCGACCGTCAGCTCGTCGAGCTGGAGGGAGAGCAGCCGGCCGTCCGTGCCGAGCTCCACCACGTACTCCGCGATCTCCGTCGCGATGCGCCGGACCATCTCCAGGCGCTGCGCCACCGCCGTGACGTCGCGGACCGTCACCAGGTCCTCGATCTCCAGCGCGGACAGCGTCCCGGCGACCTCGTCCAGGCGGAGCTTGTACCGCTCCAGCGTGGCCAGTGCCTGGTTCGCCCGCGACAGGATCGCCCCGGACTCCTCCAGCACGCGCCGCTCGCCGTCCACGTACAGCGCGATCAGCCGCATCGACTGCGAGACCGACACCACCGGGAAACCGCACTGCTTCGAGACCCGGTCCGCGGTCCGGTGCCGGGTGCCCGTCTCCTCCGTGTGGATCGACGCGTCGGGCACCAGCTGGACGCCCGCCCGCAGGATCTTGGTGATGTCCTTGTCCAGGATCAGCGCGCCGTCGAGCTTGCACAGTTCGCGCAGCCGGGTCGCGGTGAACTCCACGTCCAGCACGAAACCGCCCGTGCACATGGCCTCGACCGACTTGTCCATCCCGAGGACGATGAGCCCTCCGGTATTGCCGCGAACGATCCGTTCGAGCCCATCACGCAGGGGCTGACCAGGTGCGACCGCGCTCAGCGAGGCGCGCATCATGGCCTCCTGCTTGGAGCTCGCGCCCGACTTCCCGGATGCTGCTGCCCCGTCCTTGGCTGCCACTGCACTCCTCCGGTCGCGGGATGTACCGCCTGCGTACGGCCGGGCGGACCATCCCGAAGTCTACCGGCGCGGCCCCGGCGCCCGCCGTGCCTTGGCCGGGCCGGGCCGGGGAGCGCCCCGTCCGGGCCCGCTGACCTGCTGCGGAGGGCCGGCCGGAGGGCTTCCGGGGTGCTTCAGGGGCGCTTGCGGAGGGCTACTGGCCCGCGGCGGCGTCCTTGGTGTCCTTCGCCGGCGTACGCGACCGCCCGCGCGGCAGGACCCGTAGGGCGTCGCCCATGTCGGCGACCTCGGTCACCTTCATGCCCGCCGGGACCTTCCCCGGGTCCACCGGCACCAGCGCGTGCGTGAAGCCCAGCCGGAACGCCTCCGCGAGCCGCCGCTGCACGCCCGTCACGCGCCGGACCTCGCCCGCGAGGCCGACCTCCCCGATGGCGACCAGGTTCTTCGGGAGCGGTACGTCACTGGCCGCCGAGGCCAGCGCCAGCGCGACGGCCAGGTCGGCGGCCGGCTCGGTCAGCTTCACCCCGCCCACGGTCGCGGTGTAGATGTCCCGCTTGCCGAGCGCCGTGATCCGCCCGCGCTGCTCCAGCACCGCCAGCATCATCGAGACGCGCGAGGTCTCCAGTCCGGAGGTGGTGCGGCGCGGCGAGGGAATCTGCGAGTCCACCGTCAGCGCCTGCACCTCCGCGACCAGGGGCCGCTTGCCCTCCAGCGTCACCGTCAGACAGGTGCCGGGGACGGCCTCGGTGCGGCGGGTCAGGAACAGCCCGCTCGGGTCGGCGAGGCCGTTGATGCCCTCGTCGGTGAGCTCGAAGCAGCCGACCTCGTCCGTGGTGCCGTACCGGTTCTTCACGCCGCGCACGAGGCGCAGCCGCGCGTGCCGGTCGCCCTCGAAGCTCAGGACGACGTCGACCAGGTGCTCCAGCAGCCGGGGACCGGCGATGGCCCCGTCCTTGGTGACGTGGCCGACCAGCAGCGTGGACATCCCGCGCTCCTTGGAGGCCCGGATCAGCGCCCCGGCCACCTCCCGGACCTGCGCCATGCCGCCGGGCGCACCGTCGATCTCGGGGGAGGCGACCGTCTGCACGGAGTCCATGATCAGCAGGGAGGGCTTCACGGCGTCGAGGTGCCCGAGCACGGCGGACAGATCGGTCTCGGCGGCCAGGTAGAGGTGCTCGCTGAGCGCGTTGATCCGGTCGGCCCGCAGCCGGACCTGGCTCGCCGACTCCTCGCCCGTGACGTACAGCGTGCGGTGCTCGTCGGAGGCGGCCTTCGCCGCGACGTCGAGCAGCAGCGTCGACTTGCCGACGCCCGGCTCGCCCGCCAGCAGGACGACCGCGCCGGGCACCAGCCCGCCGCCCAGCACCCGGTCCAGCTCGCTCACGCCCGTGCTGCGCGCGGTCGCCGTCCGCACGTCGACCTGCCCGATCGGCACGGCGGCCGTGGTGACCCGGCCGGCCGCGGTGGTGCGCACGGCGGGCGCGCCGCCGACCTCCTCGACGGTGCCCCAGGCCTGGCACTCGGGGCACCGGCCGAGCCACTTGGCGGTGGAGTACCCGCACTCGGTACAACGGTAGGACGGCCGGTCCTTGGCGGATGAACGAGATGTACGGGCAGCCATGCGGCCCACCGTAGCCGCCGCCACCGACAGCCCCCGCCGAGCGGCCTCCGCGGAGGCGGCGCGGGGGCGGCGCGGGGGTCCCGGGGCGGTCCCGAGGTGGTCCCGGCGTACACGCCGTGGCGTGCACCGTCAGGGGTGTCGTCAGCACGACGCCGATCCGTTCACCCGTAAGGGCTAAAACTGGTGAAGGCTTCCGGAGCGCCACCGGCGCGCCGCCTACGGTCGCCAAGTGACCAGCAGCAACCAGGGACACCCCGCTCCGCGCACCGGCGCACACCGGGCGCACGGGCGCACGCCCCCCGAGGCGACCAGGGTGGAGCAGCCGCCACCGTTCCGGTACGAGCCCTACCTGGACGGGCTGTTCACGTACTGCCTCTCGGTCCTGTGCGACCACGACACCGCCACCGACGTGCTCGGCGACGTCCTCGCCGTGGCCGACCGCCATCCCGGCCGCTGCCCCGACGAGGGGGACCGGCGGGCCTGGCTCTACGCCCTCGCGCGCTGGGCCTGCCTGCGCAGGCTCGCCGAGCGGCGGCGTACGCGCTACGGGTACGGGGGAGCGCATTCCGCCCGGCGTGCACCGGAGCACACGAACGCCGGACGTGCGCCGGATCCCACGACGGCGAGCGCCGACGCGAACGCGGCCGTGAACGCCGACGCGAACGCCGCTGAGAACGCGACGGCGAACGCCGCGTCGGCCGGCCCCGGCGGCCCCGGCGGCCCCGGCGGCCCCGGCGGCGGCGGGCTCGACGTGTCCGCCTACCGCCGCACCGAGCTGGCCCGCCTCGCCTGGCCGGAGGCCGCCGGGACCAGTCCCGAGCAGCGCGAGGCACTCGAACTCGCCGTCCGCCACCGCCTCGGCGTCCCCGAACTCGCCGCCGTCCTCGGTACGCCCCCGGCCGCCGCCCGCGAACTGCTCTCCGGCGCCGCCTGCGAGGTGGAGCGCACCCGCGCCGCCCTCGCCGTCGTGGAGACGGGCAACTGCCCGACCGTGTCCCGGCTCGCCGTCGACGGGGGCGACGGCGGCGAAGGCGGGGGAGACGGGAACCTGCTCCTGTCCTCCTCCCTGCGCGCCGAGCTCGTCCGCCACGTCGACGACTGCCCGATCTGCCGCCGCGTCGCCGAACGCGTGGGCGCCGGCGCGCCCTGGCCCGGCTCGGGCGGCATCAACACCGCCGCCCTCCCGCTGGTTCCGGCCCCGCGCACCGCCGTCCGCGCCGCGATGCTCCGCTCCGGCGGCCGCCGGGGCGCCGGCACCGGCCCGCGCTTCGACCGCACGGGCTTCCCGATGGACCCCAAGGACCGCGCGGCCCGCCGCGACCGGCTGCGCACCCGCGCCGTGACCACCACGGTCGTCGCCACCGTCGTCGCGGCCCCGGTGCTGGCGCTGTGGGCGGCGTACCGCGGCGCCCCGAGCACCGGGGAACCCGTCGGCAACGGCTCCACGCGCATCTCCGCGAGCGAGGCGGAGCTCCCGCCGGCCCGTACCGACGGCCGCCCGCTGACGGCCTACGAGAACGCGGGCAACGCCGCCGTCGCCACCGACGGCCCCGACTTCGCCCCGGCCGGGGCGACCCCGGACGTCTCCGTGGAGGTCATCAGCAGCGGCGCGCCGCCGAGTTCCACCCCCGGCGCTCCCGGCACCCCGGGCCGGCTGACCGCGGCCGCCTCCACCCACGGAACGACCACCCTGCTCACCCTCACCGCGTCGGGCGGCGCCCCGGTCGAGTGGCGGCTGTGGTCCGACGCCCCGTGGCTGCGGGCCAGTACGACCTCGGGCCGGCTGGCGCCAGGAGAATCGGTCACCCTACGGATCACCGTGGACTCCGGAGCCCAGCCCGTGGGGGCCTGGAGCGCCCGGGTCGGGGTGGACCCGGCCGGCGCGGTGATCTCCATCCGGGGCCGGGGCCGCCCGGCACCCACCCCGCCCGGCCCGCAGCCCACCCCGCCCGAGCCGCAGCCGACGCCCACCCCGACGCCCACACCCACGCCGACCCCGACCCCGACGCCGGAGCCGACACCCACGCCGACGCCCACTCCGACCCCGAGTCCCACGGACGGGGCCACGCCCACGCCGGATCCGACCCCGGCGCCGTAGGCCGCAGGCCTCGTACCGCCTACGGCGCGGGGGTGGGGGCGGGGGTGGGATCGGCCGGGTGCGGGGCCATCGGCAGCAGCGAGGAGAGCCGCGCCTCGCAGAGCCGTACGAGTTCCTCGTACCCCTCCTTGCCCATCAGCTCCGTCAGCTCGGCGCGGTACGACTCGTACACCGGCTTGCCGGCGCCGTGCGCGGACGTGGCCGAGGTGCACCACCAGTGCAGGTCGTGGCCGCCCGGGCCCCAGCCGCGCCGGTCGTACTCGCCGATCGACACCTGCAGGACCCGGGTGTCGTCGGGCCGGTCGATCCACTCGTAGGTCCGCCGGATCGGAAGCTGCCAGCACACGTCCGGCTTGGTCTCCAGCGGCTCCTGCCCGCCGCGCACCGCCAGGATGTGCAGGGAACAGCCGGCCCCCGCCGGGAAACCGGGCCGGTTCAGGAAGATGCAGGCACCGTCCCAGCGGCGGGTCTGCTTCTCCCCGTCGTCGTCGTGCTGCGTCCACCCGGTCTCGCTGCCGACGTCGTGGAACTGCCACAGCTCCGGCGTCAGCCGCGCCACGTTCTCGGCGACCCGCTTCTCGTCGTCCTCGTCGGAGAAGTGCGCGCCGAGCGTGCAGCAGCCGTCGTCCGCGCGGCCCGCCTGGATGCCCTGGCAGCCGCTGCCGAAGATGCAGGTCCAGCGGGAAGTGAGCCAGGTCAGGTCACAGCGGAAGACCTGCTCCTCGTCTGCGGGGTCGGGGAACTCCACCCAGGCCCGCGGAAAGTCGAGCCCCTTCTCGTCCGCCCGCGCGCCCTTGGCGCTCTTGGCACCCGTGGCGTCCTTTGCGGGCTTGCCGGCCTTACCGGCCTTGGTCTTGGACTTGTTGGCCTTCTTCGTATTTGGCACAAACCCCAGCCTAAGCGCCCCTTACTCCACCCCTACGCCTTTGGACCAGTAGCGTTTCCCCCCATGAGACTCGGTGTCCTTGATGTGGGTTCGAACACGATCCATCTGCTGGTGGTGGACGCGCACCCCGGTGCGCGCCCGCTGCCCGCGCACTCGCACAAGGTGGAGCTGCGGCTGGCGGAGCTGCTCGACGCGGACGGGGCGGTGACGCCCGAGGGCGTCGAGCGGCTGGTTTCCGTCATCGGGGACGCGGTGCAGGCCGCCGAGGACAAGGGGTGCGAGGACGTGCTCCCCTTCGCGACGAGCGCGGTACGGGAAGCCACGAACGCCGACGAGGTCCTCGCCCGGGTGAAGGCGGAGACGGGCGTCGACCTCCCCGTCCTCAGCGGCGAGGACGAGGCCCGCCTGACGTTCCTCGCGGCGCGGCGGTGGTTCGGCTGGTCGGCGGGCAAGCTGCTGCTCCTGGACATCGGCGGCGGCTCCCTGGAGATCGCCTACGGCATCGACGAGGACCCCGACGCGGCCGTCTCCCTCCCCCTGGGCGCCGGCCGCCTGACGGCGGGCTGGCTCCCGGGCGACCCGCCCGACCCGGCGGACATCCGGGCCCTGCGCCGTCACGTACGGGCCCAGATCGCCCGCACGGTCGGCGAGTTCAGCCGCTTCGGGACGCCGGACCGGGTGGTGGCCACCTCGAAGACCTTCAAGCAACTGGCCCGGATCGCGGGGGCGGCCCGCTCTGCGGAAGGCCTCTACATCCAGCGGGACCTGACCCGGAAGTCGCTGGAGGAATGGGTCCCGAGACTGGCGGCGATGACCACGGCCCAGCGCTCTGCCCTGCCGGGCGTCTCGGAAGGCCGCTCGAACCAGCTCCTCGCGGGAGCGCTGGTTGCGGAGGGCGCGATGGATCTCCTCGGGGTCGAAGCCCTGGAAATCTGCCCCTGGGCCCTCCGCGAAGGCGTCATCCTCCGCCGCCTGGACCACCTCGGCCGGTCCACTCCGGTCGGCGTCTGATCGGCGTCTGATCGGCGCGGCGCCGCCGTCGCGCCTCACACGCCGGCGGGGCCGGGGTGCTGCCGGGGCTCGGTGGCCCTGTGAGGGGGCCGCGCCCTCGGGGCCGGTCAGGGTTCGGCCCCACGGCGACCCCGATACCCTGGCCCCGTGGCAGAACCAGTCCGGATCCCGACCGCGAGAGTCGCCCTCTCGACCGCCTCCGTCTACCCGGAGTCAACGGCGACCGCCTTCGAGATCGCCGCGCGCCTCGGCTACGACGGCGTCGAGGTCATGGTCTGGACGGACCCCGTCAGCCAGGACATCGACGCCCTGCGCCGCCTCTCCGACCACCACCAGGTCCCGATCCTGGCGATCCACGCCCCCTGCCTCCTCATCACGCAGCGCGTGTGGTCCACCGACCCCTGGACCAAACTCCAGCGCGCCCAGACGGCAGCCGAGAAGCTCGGCGCGAGCACGGTCGTCGTCCACCCGCCGTTCCGCTGGCAGCGCCAGTACTCCCGCGACTTCGTGACCGGCATCTGGCGGATGGCCGACGAGACCGACGTCCGCTTCGCCGTCGAGAACATGTACCCCTGGCGCTACCGCGACCGCGAAATGCTCGCCTACGCGCCCGAGTGGGACGTCACCAAGGACGACTACCGCCACTTCACGGTCGACCTCTCGCACACCGCGACCGCCCGCACGGACGCGACCGCGATGATCGACCGGATGGGCGACCGCCTCGCCCACATCCACCTCGCGGACGGAAACGGTTCCGCGAAGGACGAGCACCTCGTCCCCGGCCGCGGCACCCAGCCCTGCGCCGAACTCCTGGAGCGGCTCGCCGCCACCTCCTTCGACGGGCACGTCGTCATCGAGGTCAACACCCGCCGCGCGATGTCCTCCGCGGAACGCGAGGCCGACCTCGCCGAGGCGCTGGCCTTCACCCGCCTGCACCTCGCGACGGCCCCGGGCCCGGCACCGAGGACCCCGCACCCGTGACCACGCCCCCGCCGTCCAAGCCCCGCCGCGGCCCCGGCCGCCCCCGCCAGGACGAGGCCGACGACGGCCCCGGCACCCAGGAGCGCATCCGCCTGGCCGCCCGCGCCGAGTTCGCCGCGCGCGGCTACGACAAGACCTCCGTCCGCGGGATCGCCAAGGCGGCCGGCGTGGACCCGGCCCTGGTGCACCACTACTTCGGCAGCAAGGACGACCTGTTCGCCGCCGCGATCGAGCTCAGCATGGAGCCCGCCCTCGTCCTCCCCGCGATCATGGGCGCGGGCCCCGACGGCATCGGCGAGCGGCTGGCCCGCTACTTCCTCGGGGTCTGGGAGAACCCGGTCACCCGGACCCCGCTGCTCGCCGTGGTCCGCTCGGCCCTCACCCACGACGCCGCCGCGAAGGTGCTGCGCCGGCTGATCCTGCACCGCCTCCTGGAGCGGATCGCGGCCGACCTCGACGTGCCGGACCCGACCTTCCGCGCCGAGCTCGCCGCCTCCCACATGATCGGCATCGCGATCCTGCGCTACGTCGTCCAGGTCGAGCCCCTCGCGTCGGCGGACCCGGAGACGATCATCGGCCTGGTGGCCCCCACCCTCCAGCGCTACCTCACCGAGGAATGACGGCACCGAGGAAGGGCGACACCCTCGCGCGCAGCCCCGTAGGCTCCGCACCCGTGCCCAATTACTGAGCCGCCCGTCCCGGGATCCGGACAGCCTGTCCGGATCCCGGGCAGGGGGCGTAGCCTCGTAACCGAGCCATATCCACAGTCGCGGCAGGCGCTCGCGTCACCGCACACATGGGGAGAGAACCCGATGCCCGAGCTGAGGTCCCGCACCGTCACCCACGGCCGCAACATGGCAGGCGCACGTGCCCTGATGCGCGCATCGGGCGTAGCGAGCGCGGACATCGGGAAGCCGATCATCGCGGTCGCCAACTCCTTCACCGAGTTCGTCCCCGGCCACACCCACCTGGCCCCGGTCGGCCGCATCGTCTCCGACGCGATCCTGGCCGCCGGCGCCGTCCCCCGCGAGTTCAACACCATCGCGGTCGACGACGGCATCGCCATGGGCCACGGCGGCATGCTGTACTCCCTCCCGTCCCGCGACCTGATCGCGGACTCGGTCGAGTACATGGTCGAGGCGCACTGCGCCGACGCGCTGATCTGCATCTCCAACTGCGACAAGATCACCCCCGGCATGCTGATGGCCGCCATGCGCCTCAACATCCCGGTCGTCTTCGTCTCCGGCGGCCCGATGGAGGCCGGTCAGGCCACCCTCGTCGACGGCACCGTCCGCAAGCTCGACCTGATCGACGCCATGGTCGACGCCTCGAACGACAGCGTCTCCGACGAGGACGTGCTCCGCATCGAGGAGAACGCCTGTCCCACCTGCGGCAGCTGTTCGGGCATGTTCACCGCCAACTCGATGAACTGCCTCGCCGAGGCCATCGGCCTGGCCCTCCCCGGCAACGGCTCGGTCCTCGCGACGCACACCGCCCGCCGCGCCCTGTACGAGGACGCCGGCCGCACGATCGTCGAGATCACCAAGCGCTACTACGAGCAGGACGACGAGTCGGTCCTGCCCCGCAACATCGCGACCCGTCAGGCCTTCGAGAACGCCATGGCCCTCGACATCGCCATGGGCGGCTCCACCAACACGATCCTGCACCTCCTCGCCGCCGCGCAGGAAGCCGGTCTGAAGTACGACCTCACGGACATCGACGAGATCTCCCGCCGGGTCCCGTGCCTCGCCAAGGTCGCGCCGAACGTGGCGCCCGGCGGCACGTACTACATGGAGGACATCCACCGGGCCGGCGGCATCCCCGCCCTGCTCGGCGAGCTCCACCGCGGCGGCCTGCTCAACAAGGACGTCACCACCGTCCACTCCGCCAACCTGGAGGACTGGCTCGCGAAGTGGGACGCCCGCTCCGGCACGGCCCCCGACGAGGTCATGGAGCTGTGGCACGCGGGCCCCGGCTGCCAGCGCTCCGCCTCCGCCTTCTCCCAGTCCGAGCGCTGGGACACCCTCGACCTCGACGCCGAGGGCGGCTGCATCCGCTCCGTCCAGCACGCGTACTCCAAGGACGGCGGCCTCGCCGTCCTGCGCGGCAACATCGCGGTCGACGGCTGCGTCGTGAAGACCGCCGGTGTCGACGAGTCGATCTGGACCTTCGAGGGCCCGGCCGTGGTCTGCGAATCGCAGGACGAGGCCGTCGACAAGATCCTCCGCAAGGAGATCAAGGCCGGCGACGTGGTCGTCATCCGCTACGAGGGCCCGCGCGGCGGTCCCGGCATGCAGGAGATGCTCTACCCGACGTCCTTCCTCAAGGGCCGCGGCCTCGGCAAGGTCTGCGCCCTGATCACGGACGGCCGCTTCTCCGGCGGCACCTCGGGCCTCTCCATCGGCCACGCCTCCCCGGAGGCGGCCTCGGGCGGCTCCATCGCGGTCGTGGAGGACGGCGACCGCATCCGCATCGACATCCCGAACCGCTCCATCGAGCTGCTGGTCGACGACGCCACGCTGGCCGCCCGCCACGAGGCCCTGGGCGGCGTCTACGCCCCGAAGAACCGCGAGCGCAAGGTCTCCGCGGCCCTGCGCGCCTACGCGGCGATGGCCACCAGCGCCGACAAGGGCGCGGTCCGCGACGTCAGCCTCCTGGAGCGCTGACCCCGTACGATCCGGCCCCGGCCCCGTCCGACACCCGTCGGACGGGGCCGTCCGCGTCTCACCACCCGGCGGGATCCCCCGCCACCACGGCGAACACGCTGCCGTCCGGCGCCGACGCGTACACCCGCCCGTCCCCGACCACGGGCGCGGGCAGGCTCCCGGCGAAGGTGTCCTTGCCGGTGCCGGTCCGGGGCTTGGTCTGGCCCGCGGGCTTTCCCCCCGCCGCGTCGAAGGCCAGCAGCCGTCCGTCCGGCGCGGTCAGGAAGACGTGCCCGTCGCCGAACACCGGCCGGGAGGCACCCGCCAAGCCGGTCTCCGTCCGCCACTCCTCCTTGGCGGGGCCGACGGCTGCCAGTCCGCCGGGGGCTCCGAAGACGTAAACGACTCCGTCCGGCCCCACCGACCCCTGGGCTTGGTAGAGCGGTGTCGCGAGCCGCACCCGCGTCACGGCGCGCGTGCTCAGCTCCACCCGTACGACGGAGCCCGTGCCCCCGGACACGTCACTGTCCAGCAGGTACATCCGGCTGCCCGCCACTCCGACGGGTTGCAGCATTCCGGTCGTACGGGTCTGCCAGCGCACCGCCCCGGTCGCCGGGTCCACGGCCGAAAGCTGGGTCGACCTGCCGTCGGCGGTCGGTGTCACCCCGTACAGCACCGGCCCGCCGGGCTCCCCGGACCCGGCCCGCCAGACGGAACCCAGCCCGCCGAGGTGCTTCGTCCACCGTGCGGCACCGGTGGTCGCGTCCAGTGCCGTGAGGCTTCCGTTCTTCGCGGCGATCAGTACGCGGGTTCCGACCGGCACCACGCGCGAGCCTTCCGGGACGTTTCGCCTCCAGCGCTCGGCGCCGGTCGAGGCGTCCAGGGCCTGGAGCAGTCCGCCGCCCTGATCCACCGCGAAGACGAGCCCGCCCCCGAACAGGGGGGCGTTGTCCTTGGCCGTCAGGGTGTCCGCTGAGGCCGCCCGTACGGTCCACACCGCGGACCCGTCCACGGTGTCGAGGCGGGTCACCGTCGAGCCGGGCCCCGAGCAGTACAGGGCTGTTGCCTGCCAGGAGCACGCCGCGCCCCGTTCGCCCAACCGCACGGACCACGGCCGGACCGGCTGCGGAGCGGGCACCACCGGCGCGGCCCGCTGCTTCGGGGGCTTGTCGCCGGGCGCCGACCACGCGTAGCCGCCCACGGATCCCCCCACCAGCAGAAGACCGATCCCCGCCGCGACGGCCACCCGGGTCCGCCGACTGCGTTCCGGAGCCTCGGCCGGGGTGGCGATCGCCTCCCGGCGGTGCGTGGGCTCCTCGTCGGCCAAGGGTTCCCGCTGCCGCGGGACGAAGGCCTGCGTGTCCTGATCGGTCGGGTACGCCAACGCCCGCAGCGCCACGATCAGCGCGTCCGCACTCGGCCGGTCCGCCGGATCCTTGGCCAGACACTGCGCGACCAGCGGCACGAGCCGCTCCGGCAGACCGGTCAGATCGGGCTCGCTGTGCACCACCTGGTACGCCACCAGGTAGTGGCTGTCGGAGTCGAAGGGCCCCCGTCCGGTCGCCGCGTAGACGAGTACCGCCCCCAGGGCGAACACATCGGCCGCGGTCCCGACCTCCCGAGGCCGCTGGAACTGCTCCGGCGCCATGAACGGCGGGGTCCCGATCAGCTTGCCCGTCTCGGTCCGCAGATCGCTGTCGGCGGGCCGCGAGATCCCGAAGTCGATGACCCGCACCCCGTCCGGGGCCATCAGCACGTTGCTGGGTTTCAGGTCCCGGTGGACGACCCCCGCCCGGTGGATGTCCCGCAGGGCCTCCGCCAAGCCGGCGGCGAGCCGCGTCAGCTCCTTGGGTTCCAGTACGCGGTCCCGTACCCGCTCGGAGAGGGTCGGGGAGTCGATGAACAGCGTGGCCATCCACGGCCGTTCGGCATCGGGATCCGCGTCCACGACGGGCGCGGTGAACGCTCCGCTCACCCGCCGGGCCGCCGCGACCTCCTGCCGGAACCGGGCCCGGAACTCCGGATCCACGGCATGCTGCGGATGCACGATCTTGACGGCGAGTTTCAGCCCCGACTCGGAGGTGGCCAGGTGGACGACGCCCATGCCGCCGGAACCGAGCACGGACTCGAGCCGGTACTGCCCGGCGTACTCCGGAAAACCCGCGTATTCCGCACGTATTGCACGCACCGCTCACCACCCCTGCCGGAGCCTAGTCGATGGTCCGTGCGCATCTCCAAGGTCCTGCTACCCTGCGCGAGTTGCGCAGTGCAACACCGTAAGGGGGGAGTTTTCACATGTCGGTCGAGAGCGATTCAAGCCAAGTCGAGAGCCTTACTTCCGGGTCGGGATTCCCGACCTTCCCGGTCGCGCCCGGCTACCGGGTGAACGTCCGCAACGGTCCCGGCACCAATTACGCGGTCGTCCGCGTCCTGCCGCTCGGAGCCTCCGTCGGCGTTCGCTGCCAGTGCGAGGGGGCGAACGTCTCCGGGCCCTACGGCACGACGACGATCTGGGACAACATCGGCAACGGCGAGTACATCTCCGACGCCTACGTGAAGACCGGCAGCGACGGCTACATCACCAGCCGCTGCGGCTGAGACCCGCCCGCACCCATCCGGTCCATCTCACGGCCCGCCCCGTGAGACACCCCGGGCCGACCCCGCCCGGCGGGGGATAATCGCTGGTGTGAGCGACGACCAGCGAGACCAGACCCCCGCCGAGCCGGCCCCCGCCGTGCCCACCGGCCCCGAGCCCGAGCCGATCCGGTTCTTCGGCACCACCTGGGTGAACCACGACGGCGGCTACGGCGCACGCCGCGTCGGAGCGGCCCTCGTCGCGCTGATCCTCGCCGTCCTCAGCGCCTTCCTGCTCCGGTTCTCCTACGAGGGCCTGGAGATCGGCAACGTCGGCGCGTTCCTCAGCATCTCCGTCGTCGTCCTCTTCGCGATCGCCAGCTCCATCGCCTTCGTCAAGACCTGGGAATCCTTCAGCCGCCGCCAGCCCCCGTCCTCCGACGAGACGGCCCTCAAGGGCCTGAAGGCGATCGGTTTCATCGGCAGCCTCATCGCGTACTTCCTGCGCTGCTTCGTCGAGGCCCCCGGCGAGAAGCTGCGCCGCACCGAGTACGAGCACGCCACGGCCGAGTTCGCCCGCCGGCGCGGTGCCCGTACCGGCAACCCGGCCGCCCGCCGCCCCAAGCGCAAGAAGTAGCCCCCGGCGCAGGGCGCCATCCCGGCCCGGCACCGCACCCCGCACCGCCCCAGCCTTGCGCAGGGGCACCGCCGGGAGCATTATTCATCACATGATGAATAACCAAGCGGCCGCCGCCGTCCACGCCGACGGCCTGACCGTCCGCCGCGGCACCGGCCGCACCCCCCGCACCGTCCTCGACGGCCTCGCCTTCGACGTCCCCCGGGGCCGCATCACCGGCCTCCTCGGCCCCTCCGGCTGCGGAAAGTCCACCCTGATGCGCGCCGTCGTGGGCACCCAGGCCCACGTCACCGGCACCCTCGACGTCCTCGGCCACCCCGCCGGCCACCCTGGACTCCGCTCCCGCATCGGCTACGTCACCCAGGCGCCCTCCGTCTACGACGACCTCACCGTCCGCCAGAACCTCGACTACTTCGCCGCGATCCTCGACCCCGGCCGCGCCGCCGCCGAGCGCCGCCGCGAGACCGTCACCCGGGCCATCGCCGACGTCGACCTCACCACCCACACCACCGCCCTCGCCGGCAACCTCTCCGGCGGCCAGCGCAGCAGGGTCTCCCTCGCGGTCGCCCTCCTCGGCAGCCCCGAGCTCCTCGTCCTCGACGAGCCGACCGTCGGACTCGACCCGGTCCTGCGCCGCGACCTGTGGAACCTCTTCCACGAGATCACCACCACCCGCGGCGCCACCCTCCTCGTCTCCTCCCACGTCATGGACGAAGCCGAGCGCTGCCACGACCTCCTCCTCATGCGCGAGGGCCGCATCCTCGCGCAGGACACCCCCGAGGCACTGCGCACCCGTACCCACGCGGACACCGTCGAAGAGGGCTTCCTCCGCCTCGTCGACGCCGCGAACGCCGAAGCCACCAGCACTCAGGCCCCCCACGGGAGCACCCGATGAGCACCGCCCGCACCGTCGCCACCGCCGCCCGCGTCCTGCGCCAGCTCCGCCACGACCCGCGCTCCATCGCCCTGATGCTGCTGGTCCCCGTACTGATGCTGATCCTGCTCCGCTACGTCTTCGACGGCAGCCCGCAGACCTTCAACGGCATCGGCGCGTCCCTCCTCGGGATCTTCCCCCTCATCACGATGTTCCTGATCACCTCCATCGCGACCCTGCGCGAGCGCACCTCCGGCACCCTCGAACGCCTCCTCGCCATGCCGCTCGGCAAGGGCGACCTCATCGCCGGCTACGCCCTCGCCTTCGGCGCCATGGCGGTCATCCAGTCCCTCCTCGCCACCGGCGTCGCCCTCTGGGTCCTCGGCCTCGACGTCGTCGGCTCCCCGTGGCTGCTCCTGCTCGTCGCCCTCCTCGACGCCCTGCTCGGCACCGCCCTCGGCCTCTTCGTCTCCGCCTTCGCGGCCTCCGAGTTCCAGGCCGTCCAGTTCATGCCGGCCGTGATCTTCCCCCAGCTGCTGCTGTGCGGCCTGTTCGCCGCCCGCGACACGATGCAGCCGGTCCTCGAAGCGATCTCGAACGTCCTGCCCATGTCCTACGCCGTCGACGGCATGAACCAGGTCCTCACCCACACCGACATGACCGCCGACTTCGTCCGCGACGCCGTGGTCGTCGCCGGATGCGCCCTGCTGGTCCTCGCCCTCGGCGCCGCCACCCTCCGCCGCCGGACGCCCTGACCGGATAGGGCCTGACCGGACCGGGCCTGACCGGACTGCGGACAGCCCGCCTCGCTTCCTCCCACGAGTGCAAGGATGAGGAAGCAGACGCAGACCGTGCACGCGTGCAGGAACAGTTCGACGAGGTGAATCGGGCATGACCCAGACAGTCGCAGTCCTCGGTACCGGCAAGATCGGCGAGGCCCTGCTCAGCGGGATGATCCGCGGCGGCCGCCCCGCCTCCAAGCTCCTCGTCACCGCCCGCCGCCCGGAGCGCGCCGAGGAGCTGCGCACCCGCTACGGCGTCGAGGCCGTCACCAACGCCGAGGCCGCCAAGCGCGCCGACACGCTCATCCTCACCGTGAAGCCGCAGGACATGGGCAAGCTCCTCGAAGAGCTCGCCCCGCACCTCCCCGCCGACCGCCTGGTCATCAGCGGCGCGGCCGGCATCCCGACCTCCTTCTTCGAGGAGCGCCTCGCCCCGGGCACCCCGGTCGTCCGCGTCATGACGAACACCCCCGCCCTCGTCGACGAGGCCATGTCCGTCATCTCGGCCGGCAGCCACGCCACCGCCGCGCACCTCGCGCACACCGAGGAGATCTTCGGCGGCGTCGGCAAGACCCTGCGCGTCCCGGAATCCCAGCAGGACGCGGCCACCGCCCTCTCCGGCTCCGGCCCCGCGTACTTCTACTACCTCGTCGAGGCCATGACCGACGCCGGCATCCTCCTCGGACTGCCCCGCGCCCAGGCCCACGACCTCATCGTCCAGGCCGCCGTCGGCGCCGCCGTCATGCTCCGCGACAGCGGCGAGCACCCGGTCAAGCTCCGCGAGGCCGTCACCTCCCCGGCCGGCACCACCATCAACGCGATCGTGGAGCTGGAGAAGCACGGCGTACGGGCGGCCCTGATCGCCGCCCTCGAAGCGGCCCGCGACCGCAGCCGCGAACTCGCCTCCGGCAACAGCTGACACCCGCCGGCCGTTACGGGGCCGCGCGCGCAGCCCCGTAACGACGCCCGCCCCTCTTCCCCTCCTCAGGGCTCCAGCAGCCCGATGGCCCGGTACGCCGCGTCGACCACGGGCCGCGCGATCGCCCGGGCCCGCCCGGCCCCCGCGCGCAGCACCGCATCCACCGTCCCCGGATCGGCCGCGAGCTCCGCGTGCCGTACGCGGACCGGCCGCAGCAGTTCCACGACGGCGTCGGCCACGTCCCGCTTGAGCGCCCCGTACCCGGTGTACCCGTCGGCCAGCGCGGCCGGCTCGCCCCCGGTGCAGGCGGCGAGGACGTCCAGCAGGTTCGCGACCCCCGGCCGCCCGGCCGGGTCGTAGACCACCCCGCCCTCCCCGCTGTCGGTGACGGCCCGCATCACCTTCTTCCGCACCGCCTCGGGCTCGTCGAGGATGAACACCACCCCGGGCCCCGTGTCCCCCGACTTCCCCATCTTCGACCGCGGGTCCTGCAGGTCCATGACCCGCGCCGCCACCACCGGATGCGTGGCTTTGGGCACGGTGAAGGTGTACCCGTACCGCTGGTTGAACCGCACCGCCAGATCCCGGGTCAGCTCGACGTGCTGCCGCTGGTCCTCCCCCACGGGCACCTCTCCGGTCCGGTACGCCAAAATATCGGCGGCCATCAGCACGGGATAGGTGAGCAGCGACAGCCGCACCCCTTCCCCCGAGGCCTGCGCCTTCGCCGCCTTCTCCTTGTACTGCACCATCCGCCGCAGCTCCCCGTCCGAAGCCGTGCACTCCAGCAGATAGGAGAGCCGGGCGTGCTCGTCCACGTGGCTCTGCACGAAGAGCGTGCACTTCTCGGGAGTGAGCCCGGCGGCGAGCAACAGCGTCGCCGCCTGCCGACTGAGCCGGCGAACCCGGGCCGGATCGTGCTCCACGGTCAGGGCGTGCAGATCGACCACGCAGAACAGCGCCTCGTCGGGCGCCTGCTCGGCGGCGACCCACTGACGTACGGCCCCCAGGTAGTTCCCCAGCGTCAGATGCCCCGTCGGCTTGACCCCGCTGAAGATCCTCGTCATGTCCCTGCTCCCTGCTCGTGTCGGTGTGGGCGTCGACGCCACCGCGTCGGGCGGCCGAGCCACTCCCGGGAGGGGAGAAACGAAAAACGGCCGCCGAGATTCGGCGGCCGTCGAGCGCGTGCGTGCTCGCGTGGTGGGTGGGCCGCCGTCAGGCGGCCCACCAACGGAGGTCGAGCATGAGCGCACGCGTAGTCATGGGGGAGAGGCTAGACCCTGAGGGGTGAGGAGGGCGTGAGGTTTCCACCCTCCGCGGGGCGGGTCAGCCTGGAGTTGACACACGCGTGCTGGATCCGTAAGGTTCTTCGAGTTGTCCGAAGTGAGCATCCGACCCCGGTCGGTCCCCGGACAGCCATCCCGCACTACACATTCGAACGAGCGACTCACTTTGTCGTCCCGTTTTCATGCGTATTTGCGAATGAGGAATCCGCGTTCACGAACGCGGCCGCCGATTAGGTTCGGGGGCAAGGAATCCGCTACTGTCTCACTCGTCGCAAGGGCCCAACAGCCCGAACGACAAACCCCGTTGACTGGGAGTCAGGCCCGAAAGGATCTGATAGAGTCGAACTCGCCGGAAAGGGAAAGCGCGAAAGCGGATGACCTGGAAGGCGGAAAACAAGCGAGACAGACTCTGATAGAGTCTGAAACGCAAGAACAGAACAGAACGAAAGCCCGGAGGAAAGCCCGAGAG